>CAWKHN010000001.1:0-14573 GCA_963849495.1 uncultured Chloroflexia bacterium
GTGCGGGCCGGCTGACGGCTCTCGGGCCGCCGGAGGCGGCGGGACGCTGGTCGCTGGTGGCCGACGACATGGGCGCCGGGGCCGACACGGGGGCGGCGGCCGCCACCGCGGCCGACACGGGGGCGGCATCCGCCACCGCGGCCGACGGGGCCGGCGGAGCGACGACACCCGCGATGGCCGGCGGGCCATCCCGCACCGAGCGCGTCCACGCCCAGGCGCTGGTCCTCCTGGAGCGGCACGGGGTCCTCACCCGCGAGGCCGTGGCCGGCGAGGCCGTCGACGGTGGCTTCAGCGCCGTCTACCCGGTGCTCCGGGCGATGGAGGAGGCCGGCCGGATCCGCCGCGGCTACTTCGTGGACGGCCTTGGCGCGGCCCAGTTCGCTCTCCCCGGAGCGGTCGACCGGCTGCGAGCGCTGCGCGACCAGCCGGGGGAGCTGGCCGGCGAGCACGGGCGCGTCGTCCACCTGCTCGCGGCCTCCGATCCCGCCAACCCCTACGGTGCGGCTCTGCCCTGGCCCCGGCGGGGCGACGCCGACAGGCGGCCCTTCCAGCGAGCGGCCGGCGCGTACGTCGTGCTCGTCGAGGGGGCCGCCGTCCTGTACCTGGATCGCGGCGGGACGTCGATCCAGGCGCTGCCCGGAGCCGACGACCCGGTGATGCTCGCCGCCGCGCTCCGCTCGCTGTCGGACCTCGTGGCGGACGGGCGCGTCCGCGAGCTCGTCATCAGCCGGGTCGACGGGGAGCCCGTTGCCGGATCCCCGTTCCGCGAGGCGTTGCTGGCCGCGGGGTTCGTGCCTGGCTACCGCGGCGTCGCGCTGCGGGCCGGACCCCCGGCAGAGCGCACGTATCCCCGGCCCACGCCCGTGCGCCCGGTCCGGTAACCGGCGCACATTGCCCGTAGCGGGGCGCGTCGATGCCCGAGGGCGACACCCTGGTCCGCACCGCCGTCGGCCTGCGCCCCCACCTCGTCGGGCGGGTGGTCAGCGCGGCCTCCGCCCGGGCACCCGGGCCGCAGGCCGAGCGCCTCGTGGGGGCAACGGTCACCGCCGTCGAAACCGCCGGCAAGAACCTCCTGATCCGGTTCGACAACGGGCTGGAGGTCCGGACGCACCTGCGGATGCACGGCTCCTGGCACCGCTACCGGCCCGGCGAGCGCTGGCGCCGCCCGCCGGCGCGGGCTCGGCTCGTGATCGAGGTGCCGGGCTCCGTGGTCGTGTGCTTCGACGCCCCGGTGGTCGAGCTGCTCGAGCAGCGGGCAGAGCCTCTCCACCCGCCGCTGGCCCGCCTCGGCCCGGACCTGCTCAGGGACCCGTTCGACGCCGCCGAGGCGATCAGCCGGCTCCGCGATCCCGCCCGGGCGGACGGCTCGATCGCCGCCGCGTTGCTCGACCAGCACGCGGTTGCCGGCATCGGCAACGAGATCCGCAACGAGCTGCTGTGGGAGGCCGGCCTCTCCCCGTGGACACCGGTCCGGGACCTGGACGACGCAATGCTCGCCCGCCTGGTCGACCGGGCACGGGTCCTCCTGCGCGAGGGGGCGGCGACCGGCCGGCGTCCGCGACGGGTGTACCGGCGCGCCGGCCGCCCCTGCCCACGGTGCGGGACGCCGGTCCGCGTCGACCACCAGGGCACGGAACTGCCGCGCCTGACGTTCTGGTGCCCGGCCTGCCAGCCGGGTGCGGCTGAAGGCAGGGGGCTATCCTCAGGCTGACGTCCCGCGTTCCGCGTCCCGGATGGAGCTCGATCGCTTGCCCCGAACCCCGCGCACCGTTCCCATCCGCTGGCTGGCCGTCATCGTGCCGTCGGTCATCGTCGCCGTGCTCGAGCTGCTCAGCGACACGGTCCTCGACGAGGCGCTCCGGTTCCCCCTCGACGCGATCGCGGTCTCGATCACCGTCCTCGTCATCGGGCTGCTGTTCGGCTCGGTGCTCTACCGCAGGATCGACGACCTGACCGGCACGCTCCGCGCCCGGAACGCGGAGCTCGAGGTCCGCGGTGCCTCGGCGCGGGCGCTCAACCGCGTGAGCGTTGCCATCGCCTCCCTGACCGACGTCGACGAGGTGCTCCAGGCCGTGGTCACGCACGCCCGCGAGCTGCTGCGCGCCGATGTCGCCGTCCTGCTGCTCGAGGGCCCCGACGGGCGGCTCGAGCTGCGGGCGGCTGCCGGGACGCCCGGCGCCTTCCCGCCATCGACCGACGACCCGGCCGGCAGCCGGGGAGCGACGACCCCCGATCCTCACGACGAGCCGGGCGTCCCCAACCCGGCCGACGCCATTCTCGCGTTCGTCGCCGCCGAGCACGCCCGGGTGCGTCTGTCGGCGCCCCTCCAGCGCGGCGGCCAGACCATCGGCCTGCTCGCGACCGGGGCGGCGACGTCGCGTGGCTTCGACGCGGACGAGGTGGAGACGCTGGCCTCGCTGGCCAACCAGGCCACGATCGCTCTCGAGCACGCGCGCCTGGAGGCGCGGCTGCGCGAGCTCGCGGTGGTCGAGGAGCGCGAGCGGATCGCCCGTGAGCTGCACGACGGCATCGCGCAGGTGCTGGGGTACGTGAACACGAAATCGCAGGCGATCGACGGCTACCTCGCCGGGGGGCACGTGGCGGAGGCTCGGACGCAGGTTGCCGAGCTCGGGTCGGCGGCACGGGCGGTGTACGTGGACGTGCGCGAGGCGATCCTCGGCCTGCGCAGCCCGATCGAGCCCGGCCAGGGCCTCGGCGCGGCCGTCGAGGGCCACGCCCGGCGCGTTGCCGCGGACTCCCGGTTCGCCCTGGACCTCGACATCCCGGCGGACGCGCACGCCCTGCGGCTGGACCCCGACACAGAGGGCCAGGTCTACCGCATCGTCCAGGAGGCGCTCACCAACGTCCGGAAGCACGCCGGCGCCGATCGGATCCGGGTGGCGATGGCCATCGCGGACGGGATGCTCGACCTGCGGATCGAGGATGACGGGCGCGGGCTCGGCTCGGGCGCGTCCGCGACCGACGTGCCGCACTACGGGCTGCGATCGATGCGCGAGCGCGCCGCGTCGATCGGAGCGGTCCTCGAGGTCGGAGAGCGGCGCGGGCGGGCGCGCGGCGTCTCGGTCCGGCTGTCGCTCCCGCTGTCCGGGCATGAGCGCGCCCCCGGCAACACGCCGTCCGGGGTGGCTGCCGGTGCCGGTCCCGGGCCGTCCGGCCGCGGGCAGGGCTGATCGTGCGCGTCCTGCTCGCCGACGACCATGCGCTGTTCCGGGACGGGGTGGCATCGCTGCTCGCCGCCTGGGGGCACGAGGTCGTCGGCCAGGCGTCGGACGGCACCTCGGCCGTCGAGCTCGCCCTCCGGCTGCAGCCCGACCTCGTGCTGATGGACGTCGGCATGCCCGGCGGGGGCGGGATGGAGGCGACCCGCCGGATCGCCGCGGTGGCCCCCGGGGTCGCGATCGTGATGCTGACCGCCAGCGAGGACGTGGACGACCTGTTTGCCGCCATCAAGGCCGGGGCGCGCGGCTACCTGCTCAAGAACCTGGAGTCGGCCGAGCTGCGGGGCATGCTCGAGGCGGTGGCTCGCGGCGAGGCGGCCGTCACGCCGGCCATCGCCGCCCGGATCCTGACCGAGCTCGCCCGCCCGAACGCACCCGCCGCGGATCCCGGTCGCCGCGACCCCGACCGGCTCACGGATCGCGAGCTGGACGTGCTGCGGCTGGTCGTCGACGGCCTGCGCAACAAGGAGGTCGCGGGCGAGCTCGGCATCTCCGAGAACACCGTCAAGTTCCACCTGCGCAACATCCTCGACAAGCTCCACGCCCAGAGCCGTGCCGAGATGGTCGCGCGCGCCGTGCGCGAGGGCCTGCTGACCGGCGACTGACGGCCCCGCCGATCGCCCCGCGGGCCCCCAGGGCATGTGGCCCGGGCCGTCCGGCCCCTCTGACCTACCTCAACAGGTAGGCCCCCGCCCCGCCCGATCAGGCGTGGTCCCGCCGCCCCTGCCGTCCGATGCTGGCCGGGTCACAAGGAGGCGGCGATGGGCTATCGGATCGACATCGATCACAAGGGCTGCATCACATGCGGTGTGTGCATGGATGTGTGCCCCGTCGAGGCGCTCGACATGAGCCGCCCCGAGGCACCGGGGATCGAGACGGGCCCGGGGCCCGGGCTTCCCCTGCCCTGGACCATGGAGCACCCGCTCCAGGTCGGGGAGTGCATCGGGTGCGGGATCTGCATTCGCGAATGCCCGCCCAGCGTCATGACCCTCGTCACCGCCGCCGGCGAGGTCCCGCTGGCGGCCCGCCAGGGACCGATCGAACGTCCCGGCCCGGCCATTCCCGACGACGCCTGGATCCCCCTCTCCGCGGTGACGCGCGAGGCCCTCAAGCCGAAGCACGACTCGCCGTGGGGCGACCTGTTCCGCTGGACGACCCGCTCCCGACCCAAGCCGTGGCAGGTCTGGACGACTATGGTCGACGATCCCCAGCCGACGCCGATCGCGCCGTGTCAGGAAGCCTGCCCGGCCGGCACGGACGCCGGCCGCTACGTCGGCCTCGTGGCCGCGGGCCGCTATGACGACGCCTACGCGGTTGCCGCCGAGGTCAATCCCTTCCCGTCCGTGTGCGGCTGGATCTGCACGGCGCCCTGCGAGTCGGCCTGCCGTCGCGGCGTGCTGGACGAGCCCATCGCCATCCGCACGATCAAGCGTTTCGCCGCCGAGCACGGCAAGCTGCCCGCCGTCCCCAAGCCGTCCGTCAAGCGTCCCGAGAAGGTCGCCATCGTCGGTGGCGGCCCAGCCGGCATGTCGGCCGCCTACTACCTCGCCCGCCTGGGTTACCCCGTCACCGTCCTCGAGGCGATGCCGGTCCCGGGCGGCATGATGGCCATCGGCATCCCGGAGTACCGCCTGCCGCGCGACGTGCTCCAGGAGGAGATCGCCCGGATCCTGGGCCTCGGCGTCGAGCTGCGGCTGGACACGGCCATGGGTCGTGACTTCGGCCTGCCGGACCTCGAGCGCGAGGGCTTCAAGGCGATCTTCCTGGCCACCGGCGCATCCAAGAGCCGGCGCCTGGGCGTGCCCGGCGACGACCAGCGCGGCGTGATCCCGGCCACCCGGTTCCTCAAGGAGGTCAACCTCGGCGAGCACCCGCACCTCTCCGGCGACGTGATCGTCGTCGGTGGCGGCAGCACCGCGATGGACGCGGCCCGGTCCGCAAAGCGCAGCGGCGCGGCCACGGTCACGATCGTCTATCGCCGTGGCCGCGCGGACATGCCGGCGCAGCACGAGGAGATCGAGGACGCCGAGCGCGAGGGCATCGTCATCGCGGAAGGTCTCGCCCCGACCGAGGTCGTGGGCCGTGACGGAGCCGTGGTGGCGCTGCGCTGCGACCGGATGCGCCCGACCGGTGAGACCGGCGGCGGTGGCCGCGCCACCTGGGCGCCCAACGGTGAGTCCCGGGAGCTGCCCGCCACCGCGATCCTCGTCGCGATCGGCGAGGAGCCGGATCCGTCCATCCTTCCCGAGGGCGCGGGCATCGAGGTCAGCGGCTGGGCCGGCATCGTGGCCGACCCGCAGACCCTCGCCACCGGCCGCGCCGGGATCTTCGCCGGCGGCGACGTCGTCTCCGGACCGAAGACGATCATCGAGGCCGTCGCCGCCGGGCGGCGCGCGGCCGCATCGATCCACGAATACCTCGCCGGCTCGAAGAACGGCGAGGCCGAGATCTTCGCGGCCGTCCGGTACGCGACTCCCCCGGAGCTGAAGCTCAACCTCGACATCGCCCCGCGGCCCCGCGTCCACGCGGAGCTGCCGATCGTCGACACGGCGTCGTTCAAGGCGACGGCGCCGGGCTTCACGGAGGCCGCCGCGCACGCGGAGGCATCCCGATGCTTCCGCTGCGATGCCGTCTACGGGTGCCCGTCGGTCAGCGTTCGCGCCGGCCGGGGACCCGCCGACAGCCGGACCCAGCCAATCCCCGTCCCGGCGGCCGGACCCGCCGGCCAGCCCACCCAGGGAGGTGCTCAGTGACAGCGGACCAGGTCTCCGGCTTCTTCGATGCCGGAGAAGCCTTCGTCGAGGGCACGATCGCCGCGGCGCTCGTGATCCTGTGGATCCTCTCGGTTGCGCTCCACCTGGCGCGGCCGTACATGGTGCGGACCACCGGGAAGTTCACGCTCCGGCTGGGCGCCGACCTGTGGTGGATCATCTACGTCGCCCTGCGTGACCTGATCCTGCTCCAGGTGTTCCTGGGCAGCTTCATCTTCC
The DNA here is from genome assembly GCA_963849495.1 of uncultured Chloroflexia bacterium. GTDB lineage: Bacteria > Chloroflexota > Limnocylindria > Limnocylindrales > CSP1-4 > CAIXZV01. Next base: position 6,230 of record CAWKHN010000001.1, read on the forward strand.
TCTACCCGGACGTCGTCAAGGCGCAGGACCTCCCGATCACCGGCGGCATCGCGGCGGTGTTCGCGTTCGCCGCCCTGCTGATCAAGCTCATGAGCAAGGGCGATGCCGATCTCCGCGGCATGCGCATCCAGGTGACCCTGGTCGGGATCGGCGCAGCCCTGTACCTGGTCCCGTACTTCTTCGGCTCGCAGATGACGATGCTCAACGGCAACCTGACCGACCAGATCATGCCGTTCCTCACGTCCTCCCATAACCCCGACTTGGCGCTCCCGCTGTGCTACATCTCGGGCGCCCTGATCGGGATCATGGGCCTGGTGGCCGTGGGCTACAACCTGCGGCAGACGACCCGCCGGCCGAAGGCTGCATAGGAGTCTCCGATGTTGAACGCTGACGATCTTGCAACTGCGCTCACGACCGGCGCGTCCGGCTGGATGGTCCTGTCGGTCGCAGCGGTCCTCCCGATCCTGTGGGCCTTCACCCTCTCGCTCCACTTCAGCCGGCCGTACATCATCCGGTTCCTGCAGAAGCTCACCCTCCGGTTCGGGGGTGACGTGTGGTGGCTCAGCTACGTCCTGACCCGCGACGCGCTGCTCGTGATCACGCTCGGGCTGAGCACCATCTTCCTGATGCCCAACCTGTACCTGAGCACCGGTCTGCCCATCACGGCCCCCCTGGCCACCGTGTTCCTGCTGTGGGCGACGGTCGTCAAGCTCATCCGCGACGTCGACGACGATCCGGCCGCCTTCCGGACGTTCAGCATCCTGCTCGTGATTGCCTCGATCCTGTACATCGTCCCCCAGGTGTACGGCATGGAGGCCAACGACCAGGCGCTGTTCGGGCCCGGCGACAGCCCCCTGATCTCGACCGCCAACCTGGCGCTTGCCCGGCCGATCCTGTGGGTCAGCCTCGGCCTGGTCGCCGTCACCGGTGGCGCCGTGTTCACCCGGTTCATGATGCGGCTCGGCCTGCCGGCCGACGGCGAGGCCTCGACGGCCGAGCCCGAGGCGAAGATCGCCTGAGTCGCAGCCTCCCTGTCCGTTCACCGGACGGCGTCGCCCCTCAGCGGCGCCGTCCGGTGATTCCTGCCACCCTTCGCTCGATGGAAAGGGTCATCGACGTCAGCTGCCGGCCGGTCGCGGACGGCTGGAGCTGCCGGGTGACGGTAACGGAGCGCGGCGCGTCGACGAGCCATGACGTGTCGGTCTCGTCCGAGGTTCTCGCCCGGCTCGCCCCCGGATCCCCCGACCCCGTCGACCTCGTCCGCCGCTCGTTCGTCTTCCTGCTGGCCCGCGAGCGGAAGGAATCGATCCTCGGCCGGTTCGAGCTTCCCCTGATCGGCCGCTACTTCCCCGAGTACGAGCGCACGATCCGTCAGGGCTAGGGCCCACCAAGGGGCGGGCGACGACCGCCTGGACCGCCGCGCGGCATGGGCTCCCGGCATGAGCCGCCGCGTGGCTGGCCGGCATCCGCCGCACCGCATGGGCTCCCGGCCCGAGTTGCTCGCCTGAGTTGCCCGCCCGAGTTGCCCGCCTCAGTTGCCGGAGCGTGTCTGACATCGACCAAATCGCTCCATCCGGGAGTAGGCGGCGGCCTTTCGGGGGTTCGCGGGGAGGGACCTCGTGCGTCTGATCCACCCCATCGCTCCATCCGGGGTTCGCGGGGAGGCCGAGCCGTGTTGGTTTGGCGCGATTTGGCTGATCCTGGGCACACTTTCGGCAGGAGCACCGGGTCCGCCCCGGTGGGAACGGCAGCAGCGCCGAACGCAGCGGCAGCACCGGGCGTCCCGATCACGGGAGCAGCGCTGACGGCAGCGGCGGGCACCGCCCCAGCGCTGACGGCAGCTGCGGGCCCCGGCCACAGCTCGAGCGCCGAACGCAGCGGCAGCACCGGGCGTCCCGGCCACAGCTCGAGCGCTGAGGGCAGCGCCGGCACCGCGTGGGGCGCGGATCGCGAACCGGACGGCCGCGGAGGATGGGCGGTTCCGCCCTCGCCGGCCGCCGATCGGCCGCCTATCATCCGCGCGATGTGCGAGCAGCTCGTGTCACGCGCGGCCGAGCCCTTCCGGCTCTCCGAGCCTGGAGGCGCCACGGATCGGGGTGGCGCGCGTCTCCTTACCACGATGGCGCTTGATGAACGAAGGCACCCTGTCGATGCCGGCCCCGGTCGGCGCCGACGCGCCGCCCGCGGGGCTGATCGTCCGTGGAGGCGGCTGCAACCGGGGAAGGAACCGGAGGGACGAACGTGAACGGCATCGCCACAGCGTTACCCGACGAGGCCGGCGTGCCGCAGGGTCAGCGTCCCACCGCCCTGCTGCCGGTTCCGCAGCTGGTCCGGATCTCCGCGTACTGGCTGGGCCTGACCGCGATCGACGCCGCGGTGGGGCTGTTCATCACCAACCGGCTGGAGTTCGACAAGCTCGTGCTCCCCCGGGATGTCGGGACGTCGATGTTCATCATCGGGATCGGGGCCGCCGTTGTCGGGATCCTGATCCAGCCGACCGTGGGCTACCTGAGCGACTTCACGGTCAGCCGGTGGGGCCGCCGCAAGCCGTACATCGTCGTCGGGTCGCTGCTCGACCTCGTGTTCCTGATGGGGATCGCGATGGGCAGCTCGGTCCTGATGCTCGCGACCTTCATGATCCTGCTCAGCGTGAGCACGAACACGGCCCGGGGACCCTTCCAGGGCTACGTCCCGGATCTCGTCGCGGAGCCCCAGGTCGGCCTGGCAAGCGGCATGGTCGGGCTGATGCAGGTCGTTGGCAACGTGACAGGGTTCCTGCTGGTCACGGTGTCGGTCGGCCTTGGCGTCATGCCCCTCTCGCTCGTGGGCGTCGCGCTGGTCGAGCTGGTGACGATGACCAGCGTGGTGCTGCGCGTGGGCAAGGGACTCCCGCCCCGGCCACGCGAGGGCAGATCGTGGCTGCGGATCGCCGGCGGGGCATGGTCCACCGACATCCTGCAGGAGCGCTCCTTCGTCTGGCTGCTGATCTCGCGGCTGATGTTCATGACGGCCGGCGCGCTGCTCGTCAACTTCGTCCTGATCTTCCTGTCGCGCGCGTTCACGATGAACAAGGAGGAGGCGAACTCGACCTACATCATGATCCTGGCGGTCGTGGTCACGGCCAACCTCCTCGTGATCATGCCCGCCTCACGCCTCTCCGACCGCATCGGACGCAAGCCGGTGATCTGGGCGGCGTGCGCCGTCGGTGTTCTCGGCGTCGCGATCGTCGCGTCGGCACCGTCGGTGCCGTTCGCCCTCGTGGGTGCCTTCCTCTTCGGTGCCTCCCAGGGGACGTTCCTCGCGGTGGATTGGGCGCTGATGACCGACATCATCCCGCGCGTCTCGGCCGGCCGGTACATGGGGATCAGCAACGTCGCGACCGGCGCCTCGACGCCGATCGCGATCGCGATCGGCGGCATCGTCCTCGACGCGGTGACCCGTGCTGGCGGCCTGGAGATCAGCCCGCGCGTCGTGTTCGTGCTCGCGATCGCGGCCTTCATCCTCGCCGCGATCACCCTGGTCCGTGTCGTCGAGCCACGACGGGACCGCGTGACCGGTGGCATCGCCAAGGGCCTCGCGGCCGCCTGAGGTTCAGTCGCCGATCTCGGACACCGCGGCCTCCGCCGCGGGCCCGGCCGCCCGCGTGGCCGCCTGCCTCGACGCCTCGTCCAGGCCCAGGAACCGGCCACCCCAGGCGTGGACCCAGGCTCGCGCCCGTCGCGTGGCCCCGACCGGGTCCGCGCGCAGCGCCCGGAACCATCCGCGCGCCACCATCGCGGTGTACGCGGTGGCCTGGCGCCACGAGGCGGGACGCAGGAACGCGAACGGATCTGCATGCCGCCACCACCAGGGCACCGCAGCCCAGATGAACACCAGGTAGTCCGCGCGGAGCGGCCGCTCGCCGAACCCGAACAGCGCCTGGAGCTGGACGATGGTGAGCGGGAGCATCGCCAGCGACAGCAGACCGGACAGCGCGAGGAACACGAGACCCCACGAGCGGGCGCGAGCCGGGAGCACGAGCCACAGCGGTGCCGGCACCCACTTCATCCACGTCGCCAGGCCCCAGATGAGCCCGCCGGCGCGACCACCCATGGACTGGGCCCCGAACAGCGCGAGGGCGAGCAGCAGGTCGATGTTGCCGGTGTCGAGGTTGGCGGCGATCGGAAACGCGAGCAGGCCGACGAGGACCGCGGCCGGCAGCGGTCGATGGGCATAGGTCCAGCGGATCGACCACAGGAGCAGCAGGATCGTCCCGCCCCGCCACGCGAACCACGCGACGTCCCAGGGCAGCAGCGCCCAGGGCACGAACAGGGGCAGCATCCACGGTGCGTAGACGTAGGGCAGGAACGGGCCCGTCGGGTGATACGGGTTGCCGCCCTCGAGCCAGATCCGGACCGCCGCCCAGTAGGCCTGCGCATCGGCTCCTGCGAGGTCGCCCCGTGCGGTCATCCCGGCGATCGCGAGCGCGAAGGTGATGATCAGGATCGCCATGGCGAGCATCCGGCGCGGTTCGCGGATCCGCCCTGCCTCGCGACGCAGGGCGCGCCGGATGACTCCCGCGCGACGGGAGGGGCGGCGGAGGGATGCGGCTGTGGCGCTCATCGGCCGTCATTCTCGCGCGCGGGGACCGGATCGGTCTCGCCGAACAGGGACATCGGTCCCGGCGTCCGGCAACTGGCCCACGCGGGACCCGCGCGTCCGGACCCGCGCGTATCGGCACCCGCGCGTATGGGGACCCGCGCGTATCGGAACCCGCGCGCGTCCGGGACCCGCACGCGTCGCGGCCCGCCGGCGCCGATATACTCCGCCCACCATGGCGCACGGCACGGTCATCATCATCGGCGGCGCGGAGGACAAGGTCCGTGACCGGGTCATCCTCGGCCGGTTCGTCGCGCTCGCCGGGGGCAGCAGCGCGCAGATCACGGTGATCAGCACCGCGTCCTCGATGGGCCCCGAGGCCGGCGAGCGGTACCGCGCGGTGTTCACCGAGCTGGGCGCCGCTGCCGTTCGACCGCTCCACGCCGTGACCCGGGCCCAGGCGAACGACGAGCATGCTGCGCGGATGGTCCGCGATGCCAGCGGCGTCTTCCTGACCGGCGGCAACCAGCTGCGGCTGAGCTCGACGATCGGCGGAACCCGGCTCGCGGAGGCGATCGCGGCCCGCTTCGAGGCCGGCGCCGTGGTGGCCGGGACGTCCGCGGGAGCGAGCGCCGTCTCCAGCCACATGATCGCCTTCGGCGCATCCGGCGCCACGCCCAAGCACCGGATGGCGCAGATCGCCGCCGGCCTCGGCCTCCTGCCCGGAGTGATCGTGGACCAGCATTTCCAGCAGCGAAACCGGCTGGGGCGGCTCCTCAGCCTGATCGCCCAGAACCCCAGCCTGCTGGGCCTGGGCGTGGACGAGGACACGGCCGGCGTCGTCGGACCCGACCAGGTCATGGAGGTCATCGGACGGGGATCGATCACGGTCGTGGACGGCGCCGCATCCGAGACCGACGCCTGGGAGATCCGTGGCCACTGCCCGCTCATGATCAGCGGCGTCGTGCTCCACTCGCTGCCGTCGGGCTACCGGTTCGACCTTCGGCGGCGGACACGGGTCGCGACGCCTGTCCTCCACGCGATCCAGGGCGGCGAGGCTGCCTCCATCTGACCAGCCTGAACCACCCGCGCCGGCTCACACCGTTCGAGGAAGGGGAGGTCAACGTGGCGGAGACAACGTCCGGGCGGCGCCGCCGCCGGTCCGCATCGGAAGCCGGAGCCGCCGCCATCGACGGGGATGGCAGCGTGCGCGGCACGACCTCGCGCCGGCGGACGGCCGACAGCGCCGGCGGTCCCCGCCCCGAGCCCACCCTTCGGATCGTCGAGACGCGCGTCCTGCGCGGCGCGAACTACTGGGCCCGGGAGCCGGTCATCCGCCAGGTCGTGGACCTCGGCGTGCTGGAGGAGTTCCCGAGCAACACGATCCCGGGCTTCGTCGAGGCGCTCGTCGAGCTGCTCCCCACGCTCGAGGATCACGCCTGCTCGCTGGGCCGCCGGGGCGGGTTCATCACCCGCCTCCGGGACGGCACCTGGGCCGGACACGTCGCCGAGCATATCGCCCTCGAGCTCCAGAACCTCGCCGGGACGGACGTCCGTCACGGCAAGACGCGCAGCACGGGCGAGCACGGCCGCTACAACGTCATCTTCGAGTACCGCGAGGAGCACCTCGGGCTCGAGGCGGGGAAGATGGCGGTCGCGCTCGTCAACCATCTCGTTGCGCCCAACGACCCGGCGTTCGCGTTCGACCTGATGGCGGAGCTGGAGCGGCTCATCAGGCTCGCGGAGCGGCTCGCCTTCGGGCCGTCCACGCAGGCGCTGCTCGACGAGGCGGCCAGCCGCGACATCCCGTTCATCCGGCTCGACCGCTACAGCCTGGTCCAGCTGGGCCAGGGCGTCCACCAGCAGCGGATCCGGGCGACGATGACCTCGCGGACCGGGGGCATCGCGGTCGACATCGCGTCCGACAAGAAGCTGACCAACCGGCTGCTCGACTCGGCGGGCCTGCCCGTGCCGCGGTCCGAGGTGGTCGAGACAGAGGACGGGGCGGTGAGCGCCGCCCGCCGCCTCGGCTACCCGTGTGTCCTCAAGCCGCTCGACGGCAACCACGGCCGGGGCGTCGTGCTCGACATCCGCGACGAGGCCGGCGTCCGCGCCGCGTTCCCCGTCGCCCTCCGCGAGAGCCGGTCCGGGGACGTCATCGTGGAGTCGTACATCACGGGCAACGACTACCGCTGCCTGATCATCGGTGGCAACCTCGCGGCCGTCGCCGAGCGGGTGCCGGCGAGCGTGACCGGCGACGGAACGACCTCGATCCGCGAGCTGGTCGAGATCACCAACGCCGATCCGAGGCGTGGCATCGGCCATGAGAAGGTCCTGACCAGGATCAGCCTGGACGAGAACGCCGAGGCCATCCTCGCCGACCAGGGCTTCACACCCGACAGCGTGCCCCCCGCCGGCACCTTCGTGAAGCTGGCCCTGACGGGCAACATGTCCACCGGCGGGACCTCCATCGACCGCACGATGGAGGCCCATCCGGACAACGTGGAGATCGCCCAGACGGCGGCCCGCGTCGTGGGCCTCGACATCGCCGGGATCGACTTCATCTGCCCCGACATCGCCACCCCGGTGCGCGAGACCGGGGGCGGCATCGTCGAGGTCAACGCTGCCCCCGGCTTCCGGATGCACACCCACCCGACCGAGGGGGAGCCGCAGTACGTCGCCAAGCCCGTGATCGACCTTCTGTTCCCGGCCGGCAGCCCCGCACGGATCCCGATCATCGCGGTGACCGGCACCAACGGCAAGACGACGACCGTCCGCATGCTGGCCCACATCCTCAAGCTGATGGGCCGCCGGGTGGGCATGACCTCGACCGACGGCATCGTGATCGACGGGCGGCTGATGAAGCGCGGTGACATGTCGGGCCCGAGGTCGGCGCAGATGGTGCTCCAGAACCCGACCGTCGACACAGCCGTGTTCGAGGTTGCCCGCGGCGGGATCCTGCGCGAGGGCCTGGGCTACGACCGCAACGACGTCGCGGTGGTGACCAACGTGACCGGCGACCACCTCGGCCTGGGCGGGATCGAGACCATCGGCCAGCTGGCCAACGTCAAGGGCGTCATCGTCGAGGCGGTGCCGCGCTCCGGGTCAGCCGTCCTCAACGCGGACGACCCGCTCGTGTACCGCATGGGTCGCCACTGCGCGGGACGGGTCGTCCTGTTCTCGATGTCCAAGACCAAGGGCGAGGACGGCTGCGATCGCGTCGATGGGCACACGTCACGCGGCAATGCGGCGTTCTGCCTCGAGGACACGCCGCAGGGCGAGCTGATGGTGCTCCGGCACGGGCCCCGGAAGATGCCGGTCCTGTACACGCACCTGATGCCCGGCACGTTCGGTGGCCGGGCGCGCATGAACGTCGCGAACTCCCTCGCCGCCGCAGCCGGTGCCTGGGCGGCCGGCGCCCACCTCCACGACATCCGCCAGGGTCTCCGGACCTTCACGACGTCGTTCTACCAGGCGCCGGGCCGCCTGAACCTGGTCGAGGTGGCCGGCACCCGGGTGGTCATCGACTACTGCCACAACGTGGACGGGATGCGCCAGCTGGCCGATTTCGTCAATCGGATGATGTCGGAGCCGCAGACGAGGTCCGGGGTGCTGGGGGCGTCGGGCGCGGCCGTTGCGCACCCGGGTCGCACGGGGCGTGCGATCGGGGTCATCGGGATCCCCGGTGATCGTCGCGACGAGGACCAGGCGGAGTACGGGGCGCTTGCCGCCACCGCGTTCGACGAGGTCATCATCCGCGAGGACC
>CAWKHN010000002.1:0-14376 GCA_963849495.1 uncultured Chloroflexia bacterium
GCCCGGGCCGGCTCACTGCCCTCGGGCCGCCGGAGGCCGCAGGCCGCTGGTCGCTGGTGGCCGACGACGCCGGCGCCGGGGCCGATTCGGGGACGGCAGCCGCAACCGGGGCCGGGGTCGGAAGGGCCGACGGGCCGACGACACCTGCGACGGCCGGCGCGTCGTCCCGCACCGAGCGAGTCCACGCTCAGGCCCTGGTCCTCCTGGAGCGGCACGGGGTTCTCACCCGCGAGGCGGTGGCCGGCGAGGCCGTCGACGGTGGCTTCAGCGCCGTCTACCCGGTGCTCCGGGCGATGGAGGAGGCCGGCCGGATCCGGCGCGGCTACTTCGTGGACGGCCTGGGCGCGGCCCAGTTCGCGCTCCCCGGGGCCGTCGACCGCCTGCGCGCGCTGCGCGACCAGCCGGGCGAGCTGGCCGGCGAGCACGGGCGCGTCGTCCACCTGCTCGCGGCCTCCGATCCCGCGAACCCGTACGGCGCGGCCCTGCCCTGGCCCCGGCGGGGCGACGCCGACCGGCGCCCCTTCCAGCGAGCGGCCGGCGCGTACGTCGTGCTCGTGGAGGGGGCCGCCGTGCTGTACCTGGACCGCGGCGGGACGTCGATCCAGGCGCTGCCCGCGGCCGACGACCCGGCGGTGCTCGCCGCCGCGCTGCGCTCCCTCTCGGACCTCGTGGCGGACGGGCGCGTCCGGGAGCTCCTCATCAGCCGGGTCGACGGGGAGCCGGTTGCCGGATCCCCGTTCCGCGAAGCGTTGCTGGCCGCGGGGTTCGTGCCCGGCTACCGCGGCGTCGCGCTGCGGGCCGGCCACCCGGCAGAGCGCACGTATCCGCGGCCCACCCCCGTGCGCCCGGTCCGGTGACCGGCGCGGGGCGCACGTAGCGGGGCGCGCGCCGATGCCCGAGGGCGACACCCTGGTCCGGACGGCCGACGGCCTGCGCCCCCACCTCGTCGGGCGGCAGGTCACCGAGGCCTCCGCGCGACCGCCCGGGCCGCAGGCCGAGCGCCTCGTCGGGGCCACGATCACCGCCGTCGAGGCCGCCGGCAAGAACCTCCTGATCCGGTTCGACAACGGGCTGGAGGTCCGGACGCACCTCCGGATGCACGGCTCGTGGCACCGCTACCGGCCCGGCGAGCACTGGCGCCGCCCGCCGTCGCGGGCGCGGCTCGTGATCGAGGTGCCGGGCTCCGTGGTCGTGTGCTTCAACGCCCCGGTGGTCGAGCTGCTCGAGCAGCGGGCGGAGCGGCTGCATCCGCCGCTGGCCCGCCTCGGCCCGGACCTGCTCAAGGACCCGTTCGACGCCGCCGAGGCGATCCACCGTCTCCGCGATCCCGCCCGGGCGGACGGCTCGATCGCCGCCGCGCTGCTCGACCAGCGCGCGGTCGCCGGGATCGGCAACGAGATCCGCAACGAGCTGCTGTGGGACGCCGGCCTCTCCCCGTGGATGCCGGTCCGGGACGTGGACGACGCAACGCTCGCCGGCCTGGTCGACCGGGCGCGCGTCCTCCTCCGCGAGGGGGCATCGACCGGCCGGCGTCCACGGCGGGTGTACCGGCGCGCCGGACGCCCCTGTCCGCGGTGCGGGACGCCGGTCCGCGTCGAGCACCAGGGCACGGAGCTGCCGCGCCTGACCTTCTGGTGCCCGGCCTGCCAGACGGGTGAGGCCGAAGGCGGGGGGCTATCCTCAGGGTGACGTCCCGCGTTCCGGATGGAGCTCGACCGCTTGCCCCGAACCCCGCCCACCATTCCCATCCGCTGGCTGGCGGTCATCGTGCCGTCGGTCATCGTTGCGGTGCTCGAACTGCTCAGCGACACGGTCCTCGACGAGGCGCTCCGGTTCCCCCTCGACGCGATCGCGGTCTCGATGACGGTGCTCGTCATCGGACTGCTGTTCGGTTCGGTGCTCTACCGGAGGATCGACGACCTGACCGGCGCGCTCCGCTCCCGGAACGCGGAGCTGGAGGTGCGCGGCGCCTCGGCGCGGGCGCTCAACCGCGTGAGCGTCGCAATCGCCTCGCTGACCGACGTCGACGATGTGCTCCAGGCCGTGGTCACGCACGCCCGGGAGCTGCTGCACGCCGACGTCGCCGTCCTGCTGCTCGAGGGTACCGACGGGCGGCTCGAGCTGCGGGCAGCTGCCGGGACGCCCGGCGCGTTCCCGTCGGCGGCCGACGACCCGGCCGGCAGCCGGCAACCGTCGACATCCGATTCCCACGACGAGCCGGGCGAGGCGAACCCGGCCGACGCCATCCTCGCCTTCGTCGCCGCCGAGCACGCCCGTGTGCGGCTGTCGGCGCCCCTCCAGCGCGGCGGCCAAACCATCGGGCTGCTCGCGATCGGCGCGGCGACCGCGCGCGGCTTCGACGCGGACGAGGTGGAGACGCTGGCCTCGCTGGCCAACCAGGCCACGATCGCGCTGGAGCACGCGCGCCTGGAGGCGCGCCTGCGCGAGCTCGCGGTCGTCGAGGAGCGCGAGCGGATCGCCCGTGAGCTGCACGACGGCATCGCGCAGGTGCTGGGGTACGTGAACACGAAGTCGCAGGCGATCGACGGCTATCTCGCCGGGGGGCACGTGGCGGAGGCACGGACCCAGGTGGCCGAGCTCGGCTCGGCGGCGCGGGCGGTGTACGTGGACGTGCGCGAGGCGATCCTCGGCCTGCGCAGCCCGATCGAGCCCGGCCAGGGCCTGGGGGCGGCCGTCGAGGGCCACGCCCGCCGGGTCGCCGCGGACTCCCGGTTCGCGCTGGACCTCGACATCTCCGCCGACGTATTCGACCTGCGGCTGGACCCGGACGCCGAGGGCCAGGTCTACCGGATCGTCCAGGAGGCGCTGACCAACGTCCGGAAGCATGCCGGCGCCGACCGGATCCGGGTGGCGCTGGCCATCATGGACGGCATGCTCGACCTGCTGATCGAGGACGACGGGCGCGGGCTCGGCTCGGGCGCTGCTGCGACCGACGTGCCGCACTACGGGCTGCGGTCGATGCGCGAGCGCGCCGCGTCGATCGGGGCGGTGCTCGAGATCGGGGAGCGGCGGGGAGGCGGCGTCTCGGTCAGGCTGTCGCTCCCGCTGTCCGGGCACGAGCGCGTGGCCGGCGGCATGCCATCCGGGGTGGCGGTGGCTGTCGGTGCCAGTCCCGGGTCGGCCGGCCACGAGCCGAGCGGCCGCGGGCCGAGCGGCCGCGGGCCGAGCGGCCGCGGGCCGAGCTGACCATGCGCGTCCTGCTCGCCGACGACCACGCGCTGTTCCGGGACGGGGTGGCGTCGCTGCTCGGCGCCTGGGGACACGAGGTCGTCGGCCAGGCGTCCGACGGCACCTCTGCGGTGGAGCTCGCCATGCGGCTGCGGCCGGACCTCGTGCTGATGGACGTCGGCATGCCCGGCGGCGGCGGGATGGAGGCCACCCGCCGGATCGCCGCCGCGGCCCCCGATGTCGCGATCGTGATGCTGACTGCCAGCGAGGACGTGGACGACCTGTTCGCCGCCATCAAGGCCGGCGCTCGGGGCTACCTGCTCAAGAACCTGGAGTCGGTCGAGCTGCGGGGCATGCTCGAGGCCGTGGCCCGCGGCGAGGCAGCCGTCACGCCGGCCATCGCCGCCCGGATCCTGACCGAGCTCGCCCGCCCCGAGACGCCGGCGGCGGATCCGGGCCGACGCGATCCGGACCGGCTCACGGATCGTGAGCTGGACGTGCTGCGGCTGGTCGTCGACGGGCTGCGCAACAAGGAGGTCGCCGGCGAGCTCGGCATCTCCGAGAACACGGTGAAGTTCCACCTGCGCAACATCCTCGACAAGCTCCACGCCCAGAGCCGCGCCGAGATGGTCGCCCGCGCCGTCCGCGAGGGTCTGCTGACCGGCGACTGACCGTCCCGCCGATGGCCCCGCGTCCCCCCCCGCGGGGGGTGCGGCTCGGGCGGCGATACGGCCCCGGGGGCACGCGGCCCGGGCCGTCCGGCCCCTGCGACCTACCCGATCGGGTAGGTCGCCGCCCCGCCCGATCAGGCGTGGTCCCTCCGACGCCTCCGTCCGATGCTTGGCGGGTCACAAGGAGGCGGCGATGGGCTATCGGATCGACATCGATCACAAGGGCTGCATCACATGCGGTGTCTGCATGGATGTGTGCCCCGTCGAGGCGCTCGACATGAGCCGCCCCGAGGCACCAGGGGTCGAGACGGGTCCGGGGCCCGGTCTTCCCCTGCCCTGGACGATGGAGCGACCACTCCAGGTCGGGGAGTGCATCGGGTGCGGGATCTGCATCCGGGAGTGCCCGCCCAGCGTCATGACCCTGGTCACCGCTGACGGCGAGGTTCCCCTGGCGTCGCGCCAGGGCCCGATCGACCGCCCCGGTCCGGCCGTCCCCGACGATGCCTGGATCCCGCTGTCGTCGGTGACGCGCGAGGCCCTCAAGCCGAAGCACGACTCGCCGTGGGGTGACCTGTTCCGCTGGACGACCCGCTCCCGACCCAAGCCGTGGCAGGTCTGGACGACGATGGTCGACGATCCCCAGCCGACGCCGATCGCGCCCTGCCAGGAGGCCTGCCCCGCCGGCACTGACGCCGGCCGCTATGTCGGCCTCGTGGCTGCGGGCCGCTACGACGACGCCTACGCCGTCGCCGCCGAGGTCAACCCCTTCCCGTCCGTGTGCGGCTGGATCTGCACGGCGCCCTGCGAGTCCGCGTGCCGTCGCGGCGTATTGGACGAGCCGATCTCCATCCGCACGATCAAGCGCTTTGCGGTGGAGCATGGCCAGCTGCCGGCCGTCCCCAAGCCCGCGGTCAGGCACCCCGAGAAGGTCGCCATCGTCGGTGGCGGCCCCGCCGGCATGTCGGCCGCCTACTACCTCGCCCGCCTGGGCTACCCGGTCACCGTCCTCGAGGCGATGCCGATCCCGGGCGGCATGATGGCCATCGGCATCCCCGAGTACCGCCTGCCGCGCGAGGTGCTCCAGGAGGAGATTGCGCGGATCCTCGGTCTCGGTGTCGAGCTGCGACTGGACACGGCCATGGGCCGTGACTTCGGCCTGCCGGACCTCGAGCGCGAGGGCTTCAAGGCGATCTTCCTCGCCACCGGCGCCTCCAAGAGCCGGCGCCTCGGCGTTCCCGGCGACGAGCAGCGCGGTGTCATCCCCGCCACCCGCTTCCTCAAGGAGGTCAACCTCGGCGAGAAGCCGCACCTCTCGGGCGACGTGATCGTCGTCGGCGGCGGCAGCACCGCGATGGACGCGGCTCGCTCCGCGAAGCGCAGCGGCGCGGCCACCGTCACGATCGTCTATCGCCGTGGCCGCAAGGACATGCCCGCCCAGCACGAGGAGATCGAGGACGCCGAGCGCGAGGGCGTCATCATCGCGGACGGCCTCGCGCCGACCGAGGTGGTGGGCCGGGACGGCGCCGTCGTGGCGCTGCGCTGCGACCGGATGCGCCCGACCGGCGAGACCGGCGGCGGCGGCCGCGCCACCTGGGCGCCCACGGGCGAATCCCGGGAGCTGCCCGCCTCAGCGATCCTCGTCGCGATCGGCGAGGAGCCGGACCCGTCCATCCTTCCCGAAGGCGCGGGCATCGAGGTCAGCGGCTGGGCCGGCATCGTGGCCGACCCACAGACTCTCGCGACCGGCCGCGCCGGGATCTTCGCCGGTGGCGACGTCGTCTCCGGACCGAAGACGATCATCGAGGCCGTCGCCGCCGGGCGGCGCGCGGCCGCATCCATCCACGAGTACCTCGCCGGCTCGAAGAACGGCGAGGCCGAGATCTTCGCGGCCGTTCGCTACGCGACTCCTCCGGAGCTGAAGCTCAACCTCGACATCGCCCAGCGGCCTCGCATCCACGCGGAGCTGCCGGTCGTCGACACGGCGTCGTTCAAGGCGATGGCGCCCGGCTTCACGGAGGCCGCCGCGCACGCGGAGGCATCCCGATGCTTCCGCTGCGACGCCGTCTACGGATGCCCGTCGGTCAGCGTTCGCGCCGGCCGGGGGCCCGCCGACAGCCGAACCCAGCCAATCCCCGTCCCGGCGGTCGGACCCGTCGGCCAGCCCACCCAGGGAGGTGCTCAGTGACAGCGGACCAGGTCTCCGGCTTCTTCGACGCCGGAGAAGCCTTCGTCGAGGGCACGATCGCCGCGGCGCTCGTGATCCTGTGGATCCTCTCGGTTGCGCTCCACCTGGCGCGGCCGTACATGGTGCGAACCACCGGGAAGTTCACGCTCCGGCTGGGCGCCGACCTGTGGTGGATCATCTACGTCGCGCTGCGCGACCTGATCCTGCTCCAGGTGTTCCTGGGCAGCTTCATCTTCCTCTACCCGGATGTCGTCAAGGCACAGGACCTTCCCATCACCGGCGGCATCGCGGCCGTGTTCGCGTTCGCCGCCCTGCTGATCAAGCTCATGAGCAAGGGTGATGCCGACCTCCGCGGCATGCGCATCCAGGTCACCCTGGTCGGGATCGGCGCGGCCCTGTACCTGGTCCCGTACTTCTTCGGCTCGCAGATGACGATGCTCAACGGCAACCTGACCGACCAGATCATGCCGTTCCTCACGTCCTCCCATAACCCCGACCTGGCGCTCCCGCTGTGCTACATCTCCGGCGCCCTGATCGGGATCATGGGCCTGGTGGCCGTGGGCTACAACCTGCGGCAGACGACCCGCCGGCCGAAGGCGGCATAGGAGACCTCCGATGTTGAACGCTGACGATCTCGCAACTGCGCTCACGACCGGCGCCTCCGGCTGGATGGTCCTGTCGGTCGCCGCAATCCTCCCGATCCTGTGGGCCTTCACCCTGTCGCTCCACTTCAGCCGGCCCTACATCATCCGATTCCTGCAGAAGCTCACCCTCCGGTTCGGCGGCGACGTGTGGTGGCTGAGCTACGTCCTGACGCGCGACGCGCTGCTCGTGATCACCCTCGGGCTGAGCACCCTGTTCCTGATGCCCAACCTGTACCTGAGCACCGGCCTGCCCATCACGGCTCCGCTGGCCACCGTGTTCCTGCTGTGGGCGACGGTCGTCAAGCTCATCCGCGACGTCGACGACGATCCGGCCGCCTTCCGGAACTTCAGCATCCTGCTGGTGGTTGCCTCGATCCTGTACATCGTCCCCCAGGTGTACGGCATGGAGGCCAACGACCAGGCGCTGTTCGGGGCCGGTGACAGCCCCCTGATCTCGACCACGAACCTGATGCTTGCCCGGCCGATCCTGTGGGTCAGCCTCGGTCTGGTCGCCGTCACAGGTGGCGCGGTGTTCACCCGCTTCATGATGCGGCTCGGCCTGCCGGCCGACGGCGAGGCCTCGACGGCCGAGCCCGAGGCGAAGACCGCCTGAACCGTACCCTCCCTGTCCGTTCACCGGACGGCGTCGCCCCTCAGCGGCGCCGTCCGGTGATTCCTGCCATCCTCGGTCGGATGGAATGGATCATCGACGTTGATTGCCGGCCCGTCGCGGACGGCTGGAGCTGCCGGGTGACGGTGACGGAGCACGGCGCGTCGACGAACCATGACGTGTCGGTCTCGTCCGAGGTTCTCGCCCGGCTTGCCCCCGAATCTCCCGACCCTGTCGACCTCGTCCGCCGCTCGTTCGCCTTCCTGCTGGCCCGGGAGCGGAAGGAGTCGATCCTGGGCCGCTTCGAGCTCCCCCTGATCGGCCGCTACTTCCCCGAGTACGAACGCACGATCCGTCAGGGCTAGGGCGAGCAGGGATCGCGGTCCGGCTCGACCAGGTCACACGGCTATGCCAGCGATTGGGCGCGAGGCATCCCGAACCCGGGGCATGAGTCGCCGGCATGAGTCGCCGGAACGTGCCTGACATCGACCAGATCGCTGCATCTGGAGCGGTCGATGGCCTCCCGGAGGTCCCAGAGTTCGATTCCGTGCGTGTAATCCGCAACATCGCTCCGTCTGGGGTTCGCGGGAAGGCCGAGCCGGGTTCGTTCGGCGCGATTTGGCTGATCCTGGGCACATCTTCGGCAGGACCGCCGAGCGCAGGGGCGGGAGCCCAGGCGCGGCGCCAGCACCGAGCGCGGCACCAGCACCGGGCACGGCGCGGATCTCGAACCGGACGGCCGCGGAGGATGGGCGATTCCGCCCTCGCCAGCCGCAGATCGGCCGCCTATCATCCGCGCGATGTGCGGGCAGTTCGTCGCACGCCCGGCCGAGCCCTTCCGCTACGTCGACCGCGCTCTCCCCGCTGGACCGGTCGCCGTTTTGCTGCGCCGCGCGGGGTGCCCCCGATCGGGCTCTCGCGCGTCTCCAGACCACGATCGCGCCTGACGAACGAGGTCATCCCGTCGATGACGGCCCCGGCCGGCGCCCACGCACCGCTCGCGGGAGCCGACCGTCCGAGGGGCGGCTGCCGCCCGGGAGAGGAACCGGAGGGACGAACGTGAACGGCACCGCCACAGCGTCCCCCAACGAGGCCGGCGTGCAGCAGGGTCAGCGTCCCACGGCCCTGCTGCCGGTTCCGCAGCTGGTCCGGATCTCCGCGTACTGGCTGGGCCTGACCGCGATCGACGCCGCAGTCGGGCTGTTCATCACCAACCGCCTGGAGTTCGACAAGCTCGTGCCCACGAACGACGTCGGGACGTCGATGTTCCTCATCGGAATCGGTGCCGCCGTCGTCGGGATCCTGATCCAGCCGACCGTTGGCTACCTCAGCGACTACACGGTCAGCCGGTGGGGCCGCCGCAAGCCGTACATCGTCGTCGGGTCGCTGCTCGACCTCGTGTTCCTGATAGGGATCGCGATCGGCAGCTCGGTCCTGATGCTCGCGACGTTCATGATCCTGCTCAGCGTGAGCACGAACACTGCGCGCGGGCCCTTCCAGGGCTACGTCCCTGATCTCGTCGCGGAGCCCCAGGTCGGCCTGGCGAGCGGCATGGTCGGGCTGATGCAGGTCGTGGGCAACGTGACCGGGTTTCTGCTGGTCACGGTGTCGGTGGGCCTCGGGGTCATGCCCCTCTCGCTGGTGGGCGTCGCGCTGGTCGAGCTGGCGACGATGGCCAGCGTGGTGCTGCGCGTCGGCAAGGGCCTCGCGCCCCGGCCGCGCGAGGGCAGATCGTGGCTGCGGATCGCGGGTGGGGCATGGTCCACCGACATCCTGCAGGAGCGCTCGTTCGTCTGGCTGCTGATCTCGCGGCTGATGTTCATGACGGCCGGCGCGCTGCTCGTCAACTTCGTCCTGATCTTCCTGTCGCGCGCGTTCGGGATGAACAAGGAGGAGGCAAACTCGACCTACATCATGGTCCTGGCGGTCGTGGTCGCGGCCAACCTCATCGTGATCATGCCCGCGTCGCGCATGTCCGACCGCATCGGACGAAAGCCGGTGATCTGGGCGGCGTGTGCCGTCGGTGCCGTCGGTGTCGCGATCGTCGCGTCGGCACCGGCCGTCCCGTTCGCCCTGCTGGGCGCCTTCCTGTTCGGTGCCTCGCAGGGGACGTTCCTCGCGGTGGACTGGGCGCTGATGACCGACATCATCCCGCGGGTCTCGGCCGGCCGGTACATGGGGATCAGCAACGTCGCGACCGGCGCCTCGACGCCGATCGCGATCGCGCTCGGCGGCATCGTCCTCGACGCGGTGACCCGCGCCGGCGGCCTGGAGATCAGCCCGCGCGTCGTGTTCGTGCTCGCCATCGCGGCCTTCATCCTCGCGGCGATCACCCTGGTCCGCGTGGTCGAGCCACGCCGGGACCGCGTGACCGGCGGCATCGCCAAGGGCCTCGCGGCCGCCTGAGGGTCAGTCGCCGATCTCGGACACCGCGGCCTCCGCCCGGCGCCCGGCCGCCCGCGTGGCCGCCTGCCTGGACGCCTCGTCCAGGCCCAGGAACCGGCCACCCCAGGCGTGGACCCAGGCTCGCGCCCGTCGCATGGCCCCGGCCGGGTCCGCACGCAGCGCCCGGACCCATCCGCGCGCCACCATCGCCGCGTACGCGGTCGCCTCGCGCCACGAGACGGGACGCAGGAACGCGAATGGATCCGCGTGCCGCCACCACCAGGGCACCGCAGCCCAGATGAACACCAGGTAGTCCGCGCGGAAGGGCCGCTCGCCGAACCCGAACAGCGCCTGGAGCTGGACGATCGTGAGTGGGAGCATGGCCAGCGACAGCAGCCCGGACAGGGCGAGGAACACCAGCCCCCACGCGCGGGCGCGCGCCGGCAGCACCAGCCATAGCGGCACCGGCACCCACTTCATCCACGTCGCCAAGCCCCAGATGAGGCCGCCCGCGCGCCCGCCCATG
The DNA here is from genome assembly GCA_963849495.1 of uncultured Chloroflexia bacterium. Taxonomy (GTDB): domain Bacteria; phylum Chloroflexota; class Limnocylindria; order Limnocylindrales; family CSP1-4; genus CAIXZV01. The sequence continues at coordinate 10,211 of CAWKHN010000002.1, forward strand.
AACTGGGCCCCGAACAGCGCGAGCGCGAGCAGGAGGTCGATGTTGCCGGTGTCGAGGTTGGCGGCGATGGGAAACGCCAGCAGGCCCACGAGGATCGCGGCCGGCAGCGGCCGGTGGGCATAGGTCCAGCGGATCGACCACAGGAGGAGCAGGATCGTCCCGCCCCGCCACGCGAACCAGGCGACGTCCCAGGGCAGCAGCGCCCACGGCACGAACAGGGGCAGCATCCACGGCGCATAGACGTAGGGCAGGAACGGGCCGGTCGGGTGATACGGGTTGCCGCCCTCGAGCCAGATCCGGACCGCCGCCCAGTAGGCCTGCGCGTCGGCTCCTGCGACATCGCCCCGGGCGGTCATGCCGGCGATCGCGAGCGCGAAGGTGATGATCAGGATCGCCATGGCGACCATGCGGCGCGGTTCGCGGATCCGCCCCGCCTCGCGGCGCAGGGCGCGCCGGATGACGCCGGCGCGGCGGGACGGGCGGCGGAGGGATGCGGCGGTCGCGCTCATCGGGCGTCATTCTCGCGCGCGGGGACCAGATCGGTCTCGGTGAACGGGGGGCGTCGGTCCCGCGAACGGCGACATCGGTCGCGGCGGAAGGCGACGGGCCTCGCCCGGGACCCGCGCGCGTCCGGGCCCGCCGGCGCCGATATACTCCGCCCACCATGGCGCACGGCACGGTCATCATCATCGGCGGCGCGGAGGACAAGGTCCGCGACAGGGTCATCCTCGGCCGGTTCGTCGCGCTCGCCGGGGGCAGCGACGCGCAGATTGCGGTGATCAGCACCGCGTCGTCGATGGGCCCCGAGGCGGGCGAGCGGTACCGCGCGGTGTTCACGGAGCTGGGCGCCGCCGGCGTTCGGCCGCTCCACGCCGTGACCCGGACCCAGGCGAACGACGAGCACGCTGCCCGGATGGTCCGCGATGCCAGCGGCATCTTCCTGACCGGCGGCAACCAGCTGCGGCTGAGCTCGACCATCGGCGGAACCCGGCTGGCGGACGCGATCGCGGCCCGGTTCGAGGCCGGCGCCGTGGTGGCCGGCACGTCCGCGGGAGCGAGCGCCATCTCCAGCCACATGATCGCCTTCGGCGCATCCGGCGCCACGCCCAAGCACCGGATGGCGCAGATCGCCGCCGGCCTGGGGCTGCTGCCCGGGGTGATCGTGGACCAGCACTTCCAGCAGCGAAACCGGCTGGGCCGGCTCCTCAGCCTGATCGCCCAGAACCCAAGCCTGCTGGGCCTGGGCGTGGACGAGGACACGGCCGGTGTCGTCGGACCCGACCAGGTCATGGAGGTCATCGGGCGGGGATCGATCACGGTCGTGGATGGCGCCGCATCCGAGACAGATGCCTGGGAGATCCGCGGCCACCGCCCGCTCATGATCAGCGGCGTCGTGCTCCACTCGCTGCCTGCGGGCTACCGGTTCGACCTGCGGCGGCGGACACGGGTCGCGACCCCCGTCCTCCACGCGATCCAGGGCGGCGAGGCTGCCTCCATCTGACCAGCCTGAGCAGCCCGCGCGGGCGCACACCGTTCGAGGAAGGGGAGGTCAACGTGGCGGAGACAACGTCCGGGCGGCGCCGCCGCCGGTCCGCACCGGCGGCCGGAGCCGCCGCCGTCGACGGGGACGGCAGCGTGACCGGCACGATGTCACGCCGGCGGACGGCCGACCGCACCGGCGGTCCCCGCCCCGAGCCCACGCTTCGGATCATCGAGACGCGCGTCCTGCGCGGCGCGAACTACTGGGCCCGGGAGCCGGTGATCCGCCAGGTCGTGGACCTCGGCGTGCTCGAGGAGTTCCCGAGCAACACGATCCCGGGCTTCGTCGAGGCGCTGGTCGAGCTGCTGCCCACGCTCGAGGATCACGCCTGCTCGCTGGGCCGCCGCGGCGGGTTCATCACCCGGCTGCGGGACGGCACCTGGGCCGGGCACGTGGCCGAGCACATTGCCCTGGAGCTCCAGAACCTCGCCGGCACCGACGTCCGCCACGGCAAGACGCGCAGCACGGGCGAGTACGGCCGCTACAACGTCATCTTCGAGTACCGGGAGGAGCATCTCGGTCTCGAGGCGGGGAAGCTGGCCGTCGCGCTCGTCAACCATCTCGTTGCGCCCAACGACCCGGCGTTCGCGTTCGACCTGATGGCCGAGCTGGAGAAGCTCATCAGGCTCGCAGAGCGGCTCGCCTTCGGACCCTCCACGCAGGCGCTGCTCGATGAGGCGGCCAGCCGCGACATCCCGTTCATGCGCCTCGATCGCTACAGCCTGGTCCAGCTGGGCCAGGGCGTCCACCAGCAGCGGATCCGGGCGACCATGACGTCGCGGACCAGCGGCATCGCGGTCGACATCGCGTCCGACAAGAAGCTGACCAACCGGCTGCTCGACTCCGCGGGTCTGCCCGTGCCGCGGTCCGAGGTGGTCGAGACCGAGGACGAGGCGGTGAGCGCCGCGCGTCGTCTCGGCTACCCGTGCGTCCTCAAGCCGCTCGACGGCAACCACGGCCGGGGCGTCGTGCTCGACATCCGCGACGAGGCGGACGTCCGCGCGGCGTTCCCCGTCGCCCTCCGCGAGAGCCGGTCCCGGGACGTCATCGTCGAGTCGTACATCACGGGCAACGACTACCGCTGCCTGATCATCGGCGGCAACCTGGCGGCCGTCGCCGAGCGGGTACCGGCAAGCGTGACCGGCGACGGAACGACCTCGATCCGGGAGTTGGTCGAGATCACCAACGCCGATCCCCGGCGCGGCATCGGCCACGAGAAGGTGCTCACGAAGATCAGGCTGGACGAGAGCGCCGAGGCCATCCTCGCCGATCAGGGCTTCACGCCCGACAGCGTGCCGCCCGCCGGCGCCTTCGTGAAGCTGGCCCTCACCGGCAACATGTCGACCGGCGGGACCTCGATCGACCGCACGATGGAGGCTCATCCGGACAACGTGGAGATCGCGCAGACCGCGGCCCGCGTCGTGGGTCTCGACATCGCCGGGATCGACTTCATCTGCCCCGACATCGCCACCCCCGTGCGCGAGACGGGCGGCGGCATCGTCGAGGTCAACGCGGCCCCCGGGTTCCGGATGCACACCCACCCGACCGAGGGGGAACCCCAGTACGTCGCCAAGCCCGTGATCGACCTGCTGTTCCCGGCCGGCAGCCCCGCGCGGATCCCGATCATCGCGGTGACCGGCACCAACGGCAAGACGACGACCGTCCGGATGCTGGCCCACATCCTCAAGCTGATGGGCCGCCGGGTGGGCATGACCTCGACCGACGGCATCGTGATCGACGGACGGCTGATGAAGCGCGGCGACATGTCGGGCCCGAAGTCGGCACAGATGGTGCTCCAGAACCCGACCGTCGACACCGCCGTGTTCGAGGTCGCCCGCGGCGGGATCCTGCGCGAGGGCCTGGGCTACGACCGCAACGACGTCGCGGTGGTGACCAACGTGACCGGCGACCACCTCGGCCTGGGCGGCATCGAGACCGTCGGCCAGCTGGCCAACGTCAAGGGCGTCATCGTCGAGGCGGTGCCGCGCTCCGGGTCCGCCGTCCTCAACGCGGACGACCCGCTCGTGTACCGCATGGGCCGCCACTGCGCGGGACGGGTCGTCCTGTTCTCGATGTCCAAGACGAAGGGCGAGGACGGCTGCGATCGCGTCGATGGGCACACGTCACGTGGCAACGCGGCGTTCTGCCTCGAGGACACGCCGCAGGGCGAGCTGATGGTGCTCAGGCACGGGCCGCGGAAGATGCCGGTCCTGTACACGCACCTGATGCCCGGCACGTTCGGTGGCCGAGCGCGCATGAACGTCGCGAACGCCCTCGCCGCCGCGGCCGGTGCGTGGGCGGCCGGTGCCCACCTCCACGACATCCGCCAGGGTCTCCGGACCTTCACCACGTCGTTCTTCCAGGCGCCGGGCCGCCTGAACCTCGTGGAGGTGGCCGGCACCCGGGTGGTCATCGACTACTGCCACAACGTGGACGGGATGCGCCAGCTGGCCGACTTCGTCAACCGCATGATGTCGGAGCCGCAGACGCGGTCCGGGGTGCTGGGGGCCTCGGGCGCGGCGGTTGCGCACCCGGGCCGCACGGGACGGGCGATCGGGGTCATCGGGATCCCCGGCGATCGTCGCGACCAGGACCAGGCTGAGTACGGGGCGCTCGCCGCCTCCGC
>CAWKHN010000003.1:0-26382 GCA_963849495.1 uncultured Chloroflexia bacterium
ATCTGCCGCCGGTGCCTGCCGGCGGTCCGGGTTCGCCAGGGAGTGCCCGCAGGAACGCCCCTGGGGCTCGCGGAGGGCCCGCCGCACCCGTTGCTGCAGCTCGAGTGGTGCGCGCCCTTCAGCGGTACCGTGCGTCGCGCGCTGCACGTGCTCAAGTACTCGGGCGAGCGACGCCTCGCGACACCGCTGGGCGAGGCGATCGCGGACCGCTGGCGACGCGCGGGCGCCGGTGGAGAGATTCTGGTCCCCGTTCCGGTGCACGCCCGGCGGCGGAGCGAGCGCGGCTACGACCAGGCGGAGCTGATTGCCGCGGCCGCGGCGACGGCCCTCGGTCTGCCGTGGCTCCCCGTCGTGGAACGTCACCGGGCAACCGCACCCCAGTACGAGCTCGATCGCCGGCATCGGGCGAACAACGTGGCCGATGCGTTTGCCGTCCGGCCGGGAGGCGCAGCCGCCGTCCGCGGCCGGTGGATCGTGCTCGTGGACGACGTCGTCACGACGGGCGCGACACTGTGCGCGTCGGCCGAGGCGCTGCTCCACGCCGGTGCGCTCGCGGTGTCCGCCGTCACCGTCGCGCGCGAGCGGTAGGAGGGATCGGTCATGCCGACAGGACGAGCGGCCCTGACGGCCGACCGGGGTTGCGCGTCTATACTCGGGTTCCGAGCGGGGCCAATTCCGTCGCCCCGCCCGACCCCGCAGCCAGGCGCTCGCGCGCCGGGAGGTCAACCGTGAGGACGATCGTCAGGGGCAAGAACCTCGAGGTTCCGGACCGGGTCCGCCAGTACGCGGAGCGCAAGTTCTCGCGTCTCGAGCGGCTCCTCGATGACCGCACGGACGCCATCGTGGAGCTGTCGAACGAGTCGCATCGCAGCGCCGCGGACGCCCACATCGCGGACGTCACCCTCGTGATCGACGGGCGCACGCTCCGCAGCCGCGCGGCGGGCGGTTCCTACCAGGCAGCCCTTGACGTCGTGGTGGACAAGGTCGAGCGCCAGGCGATCGACCACAAGGAGAAGCCGAGGGTCCGCGCCCGGCCGGAGGAGGAGAAGGCGATCCTCCGCCGCATCGCGGACGGAACGGCCGAGCCGGGACGCGAGCGCCAGATCGTGAAGACGAAGCGGTTCGCGATCGAGCCGATGTTCGAGGAGGACGCCGTCGCGGCGATGGAGGAGCTCGGGCACGACTTCTACGTGTTCGTGAACGCCGAGAGCGAGCGGCTGTGCGTCCTGTACCGCCGGAAGGACGGCGACTTCGGCCTGATCGAGCCGATGGTCGGCGGGGACTACACGCCCGACCGGAGGGGCGCGGGCCTGAAGAGCGGCCGCCGCTGACGACGGAAGCCGCCCACGGGCGGCTCAGGGGTCGGCAGGCTGGGGCAGCGGCGGACGCGGGCCGCGGCGCCGGTAGAGGCCGGCCTCGCGATCGACATAGCCGCGGTCGACGAGGTACCGGCGGAGTGACGCCACGTCGGGGTGGAACAGCGCCAGCCGCTGGTTGACCTCCTTCTCTGGGTAGCTCCGGTCCTCGGCGAACACGCGCTCGACCAGGAAGCGCAGGACGACCTGGCGCTTCTTCTCCTGCGCGGGGATCGTGACCAGGCGGCCGTCGACCAGGTAGGCGCGCAGTGTCTTCGCCTCCTCGGGTGTCGGCGCGAGGCGGGCGATCGTATCGGCAAGCGTCTCGCCGTCGTGGGGCCACGCACCGCGGAGCAGCCCGCCGCGAGGGTCGCCGGAACCCGCCGCGCCGCCGGACTCCGGCCCGCCGGCAGCACCCCCAAGCCGCCGCCAGCGACGCCGCCGACGCCGACAGCGCCCGCCCCTTCGTGCTCCAGGGTGGCCAGCGATCGCCCCAGCTCCCCCACCCGATCGAGGCGCGCACCGAACATTCCGGTGCGATCCTCTCGTCGCTCGACGAGGCCGGCCGCTGCCAGCACCTCGAGGTTCCTGTTGGCGGCCGGCATGGAGATCCTGAGCTCCGCAGCGAGGGACGCGACGTCGGCGGGCTTCGTGGCAAGCCGCGCCAGGATCCGGATCCTCGTCGGGTCCGCGAGCGCGCGCAGGGCGGCCAGGAGATCCTCGTCCATGGGTCCCAGTCTATGGTCCGGCGGGTCGGCGCTCCCGGGTCCGGCGGGTCGGTCACGCGTCCCTCGGCTAGTCTTCGGACATGCTCCCGAATGGTCGCCGGCTCGGCGCTCATCTTCCGCTCGGCCACGGCATGGTCCGGGCGGCGGATCGAGCCGCGGCAATCGGTGCCTCCGCGATCCAGGTGTTCACCGACAACCCGACGTCGTGGCGGCGCCGGCCGACGCTGCCCCGTGAGCTGGGCGCCTTCCGGGAGCGGCTGGCGACCCTGAAAGTGGCGCCGCTGTCGGTCCACGCGCCCTACCTCGTGAACCTGGCCGGCCCGGACGACGACTTCTTCGGGCGCTCCGTGGACCTGCTGGCGCACGAGGTCCGTGTCGCCGAAGCATACGGGGCGAGCTTCGTGAACGTGCACATCGGCTCGCATCGCGGCGAGGGGCCCGAGGCCGGCGCAACGCGCCTGGCCGACGGGCTCCGTCGGGTGGAGGCGCAGCTCGACGGCGCGGCCCGCGGCACGATGATCGTCCTCGAGAACGGCTCGGGCAGCGGATACACGCTCGGCTCCTCGATCGAGGAGCTCACGCTGATCGACCGGGCGCTCGCCGCGGCGGGCGTCGACTCGGCCCGGATCGGGTTCTGCCTCGACACGGCCCACCTGTGGGGTGCCGGCTACGGGATCGATGATCCCGAGGGCGTGGACGATGTCCTCGCGGCGTTTGACCGGTCGATCGGCCTGGCGCGCGTCCGGATGGTTCACCTCAATGATTCGCGCAGCGCCTGCGGATCACGCTCCGACCGGCACGAGCATGTGGCCGCTGGGCGGATCGGCGCCGCCGGGCTCCGTCGGTTCCTCGATCACCCGGGGCTGGGCAACGTCGTCTACATCGTCGAGACCCCCGGCATGGACGAGGGCTACGACGCGGTCAACATCCGGCGCGTCCTGGACCTGGCTTCCGGCAACCCGCTTCCAGCCCTGCCCGCAGAGGCGTTCGAGACGCGGAGCGCCAAGGGCCGCAGCGCGCCGGCGGAGGATGAGGACGCCACGTAGGCCCGGGCCCGTTCGACGGAAAAGCGCCCGTTCGATGGAAAGGCGAACGCCGATCCCATCGGACCGGCGTTCGCTGTCCCCGAGACCCGAACGTGGAGGGACGTTCAGGTCGTGCCCTGGTGGTGTTCTATGGTCGGCCCGTGTTCCGGGCGGTCTGGCGCACGGCGGGACGGGGCATCCCGTAGCGGGGCGGTGCGGCCCGCATCACGGTTGCTCCGGCCGTGGCGCCGGCGGGACCCGCATACGGTCGGCCGTACACGCCTCCGCCGGGTCCGTTCGAGCCGTTCGGGCCGTTCGAGCCGTTGCCGGCATCGGAGCTGCCGATCGGCGAGTACGTGCGGCCGAAGCGGCGGACCCGGACGGCCAGGTAGTACTCCATGATCTGGCGGACCTGCGGCTCGGAGAGCGCGTCGTCGGCACGGAGAGCGTATTCGACGCGCGCAGTGGGGTTCTGCGGTCCCATCGACACCACGCCGAGCGCGACGGACGTGTCCGCGTCGTCGTGGATCTCCCGCAGCCCGCGTGCCAGCTTCGTGGCGGTGCCCAGCGATGGCATCCGGTCACCGCGAATCAGCCGAGAGATCGTCGAATGATCGACGCCCGACTGCTGCGCCAGCTGGCGCTGCGACATCTTCTTGGCCTTGAGCTGTGCCCTCAGCCATTCATTGAATGCGCGGCCGTTCTGGGTGGTCATGCCTCGCCTTGGGCTTGGCTCCCGCGACCGTGCGCGGGATTGATCGCAGTGTCGGTCGTGGAGGGGGTGTCCCCCAATCCCCCGTTGGTACTCCATCGCGTTGCCCGCCCGCCGCCACATCCCTGCGGTGTTGTGCGGTTGCGGAGAGTCTGCGAATGACCCGGTTGGGGTAAGGGGTCCCGCCGTGTCCCGCATCTCGGTCCACGGAGCGTGCCAACCGGCCGGGCACTGACCGGCGGAGCTCCTAGGAGGCCGGTGCGATGACCTCGGCCGGCTGCGACAGGCCGGCCCCGCGTCGCTTCGACGAGACGACGTACAGGATCCCGCCGATCACGATGATCGAGAACACGCTGATCAGGCGGTCGACGATCACGATGGTCCCGGCCTGCTGGTTGGCGACCCCGTAGGCGAGGGTGAGGACCCCGACGACCCCCAGCTCGACCGCTCCCAGGCCGGCCGGGCTCAACGGGACCGCCGTGAGCAGGGAGCCGATCAGGGCCACGAAGAACGCACCCGAGATGCCCAGCTCGACGCCCGGCAGGGCCAGGGCCTGGACCACCAGGTAGAGCCGCATGCCCTCGGTCGCCCAGATCAGGACGGTGAGCACCAGCAATGGCGGCAGGGACCGGATGCCGACGGCGCCGAACACGCCCTCCTCGAACCGGTCGTAGAGCTCGATGAACCGGTGGGGCAGCGGCAGCCGGGTGAGGATCTGACGTCCGAAGCTGCGCAGCGTCAGGAGCAGCCCGGCGAGCACGACGATGACCCCGATGCCCAGCGCGACGACGAACTGGATCTCCGGCGGGAAGCCGTTGCGGAAGCTCCAGAAGCCCGCGCCGAGCCCCAGGATCGCGATCGCGAACAGGTCCAGGAAGCGCTCGATGAACACCGTCCCGAACGTCCGTGACAGGGACACGGGGCTGTTGATCTTGAGCAGGTAGGCGCGATAGACGTCGCCCAGCTTGGCCGGCACCAGGCAGTTGACGAGCCACGAGAGGAACAGGATCTCGGTTGCGTCCCTGGTCCCGATCCGGAAGCCGGTTCCCCGCAGCAGCAGCGCCCAGCGCAGGCCGCGGAGCGGGAACCCGAGGTAGAAGACGACGAATGCGGCGATCAGCAGCAGCTTGTTCGATTGCGAGACCCCGTCGATGAGCTCGTTGATGTCGATGTTGAGCGCGACCCGGAACACGAGCACGAGCAGGATCAGCGGCACGACGATGGACAGGATCGTCCGCGGCTGGCGCAGCCGCGCGCCGAGCGAGACCTGGTCGGTGGTCGTCTCGGGCTCGCCGCCGGGGAGACCGGGCTGGGCAGGCGCTGGGGTCTGATCGAGGTCGGTCACGAACGGGTCACTCATGCGACGGTGCCCGCCGGGCCGGCGGGCGAGCGGGGCACGCGACGGTTCCCCCGGACGCGGTTCACGAGCTTGGCGATTGGCGTGAACGTGCGCACGATATACGAGGCGTGCCCGGGCACGAGCTCCGGCGCCGACAGGGCGGCCAGGAGCCCGGCGGGCGTCGAGGGATCACCGTCGAGCACGGTGTAGGCGACCCCGACCTCGATGGCGCTGTGTGCGTCGGAGACGGCGACGCCGGGCAGCCCGAGATCCCGGGCGAACGCTGCGGCGCGCTCATTGCCGCTGCCGCCCACGACCCGGGCGTTGTGCGTCTCGACCCAGTCCACGAGCTCTCCGATCGCTTCCAGCCGCGGATCCTTGAGCATCGAGCCCCGGAAACGGTCGAATGGATGCGGGATGCCGACGACGCCCCCCTGGGCCCGAACCTGCGCGATGGTGTCGCTCGCCGGCTGCCCGGGGGCCACCGGCCGCTCAAGGAACAGGGCGATCAGATCGCCGTCCGCCGTCTTGATCTCCTCGCCCACGATCACGGTGAGACCGTCCGGAGCCGCCGCCTGCGCCCGGAGCGCGCCGTCGATCCGGTCGTGATCGGTGATCGCCAGGTGCGTCAGGCCGCGCCTCACCGCCGCCCGCATGACGCTCTCCGCCGACGCGAGGCTGTCGAAGCTGGCGTTGGTGTGGCAATGGAGGTCGATGAACGCCTTCACCGCTCCCTCCTCCGAAGCGACGGCGGCCTGCTGGCCTGCCCATTCTCGGCGATTCCAGTCCCACGGGGACTGAGATCGCCTGCGATGGGGCAGCCCATCCGGCCCGGCCCACGTGGCGGAGCAGCGGAACCCCCCATCGAACGGATCGGGGGGTGGAAGGGCCGGTGGCGGGGGCTACCGCAGGCGATCTCTGCCCGCAGGGCTGGAATCGGCGAGGATGCCCGCGTCGCCGGCCCGACCGGTGCCACCAAGGCTAGATCTGCTGGACGAGGGACTTCTTGAAGAAGTCGAAGTGCTCCAGCGCGAGGCCCGTCCCGAGAGCGACGCAGTTGAGGCTGTTCTCCGCAACGTGGCACGGCACGCCGGTGACCTGGGTCAGCAGCTTGTCCGCGTTGCGCAGCAGCGAGCCGCCCCCCGACATGACCATACCCTTGTCGATGATGTCCGACGAGAGCTCCGGCGGCGTCTGCTCGAGAACCGTCCGGACGGCCGCGACCAGCTGCTGGAGCGGGACCTCGATGGCCTCCATCACCTCGGACGACGTGATGGGGATCGTGCGCGGCAGGCCGGCGATCAGGTCCCGGCCGCGGACCTCCATCGTCAGCTCGCGCTCCAGGGGGAGGGCCGTCCCGATCTGGATCTTGACCTCTTCCGCCGTCCGCTCGCCGATCATCAGGTTGTACTTCTTGCGGATGTAGGTCGTGATCGACTCGTCGAACTTGTTGCCGCCCACGCGCAGGCTGTTGAACACGACGATGCCGCCGAGCGCGATCACCGCGATCTCGGACGTGCCGCCGCCGATGTCGATGATCATGTTCCCGGACGGCCCGCTGATCGGTACGTTGGCACCGATGGCGGCGGCCAGCGGCTCCTCGATCAGGAACGCGTCCTTGGCGCCGGCCTTGAGGGCAGCGTCGCGGACCGCGCGCTTCTCGACCGAGGTCACGCCGGCCGGGACGGAGATCATGACCTCCGGCCGGGAGAAGCCGATCCTGCCCTTCGTCGCCTTCCCGATGAAGAAGCGGAGCATGGCCTCCGTGATGACGTAGTCGGCGATGACGCCGTCCTTCATCGGGCGGATGGCCTGGATGTTGCCGGGCGTGCGCCCGATCATCTCGCGGGCCTCCTCGCCCACGGCGACGATCCTGTTGTCCTCGCCGACCGCGACGACGGAGGGCTCCGTGATCACGATGCCCTTGCCCTTGACATAGACGATGACGTTCGCGGTGCCGAGATCGATTCCAATCTTCATGACGGCGGGAATGCTACTCCTGGGGTCGCGCGACGCCGCCGGGCGGCCGCTGCGCGGGATGGACAGGGCAGACCGGGGGGACCGTCAGGCCCTGTCGGCCGAACGGGTGATGCTGGCTCCCAGCTGCTGGAACTTGAGATCGATGTTCTCATACCCCCGGTGAACGTGATGCGCACCGTGGATCAGGGACTCGCCCTGTGCCGCGAGCGCAGCCAGGATCAGCGACGCGCCGGCCCTGAGATCGCCGATGCTGGCCTCGGCGCCGTGAAGCGCCGCGGGCCCGTGGATGGCGGCGTGGTGGGCGTCCTCGATGTCGACGCGCGCCCCGAGCTTGCGCAGCTCGGCCAGCCACTCGATTCGATCCTCGAACACGGCTTCGTGCACGCGTGAGGTGCCCGTCGCCTGGCTGAGGAGCACGCACAACGGCGGCTGGATGTCGGTCGCCAGGCCCGGGTACGGCGCCGTCTCGATGTCGCAGGCCCGCAGATCCGGGCCGTGCAGCCCCGTGGCATCGAGCTCGATCGAGCTGGTGCCGCAGGCCACCGGCACACCGACCCGGCCCAGGACCTCGACCAGCGCCCCGACCTGGTCGCAGGCCGCGTTCTCGAGCGTCAGCCGGCCGCCCGTGACGGCACCTGCGATGAGGAACGTGCCGGTCTCGATGCGGTCCGGGATCACGCTGTGGTCCGCGCCGCGCAGCCGCTTGCGGCCGTGCACCTCGATCGTGTCGGGCGCGGAGCGGACGACATCCGCCCCCATCTTGCACAGGAAGGCGATGAGGTCGTCGATCTCCGGCTCCTGGGCGGCGGGCCGGATCACCGTGTCGCCTTCCGCGAGCGTGGCGGCGAGCATCGCGTTCTCGGTGCCCATGACGGTCACCTGCGGGAACCTGACCTCGCCGCCGCGGAGCCGGCCCGGCGCCTGGGCGAAGTAGTAGCCGTTGCGATACTGGATCTCTGCGCCGAGGGCGCGCATCGCATCGACGTGAAGGTTCACCGGCCGGCGCCCGATGCGGTCGCCACCGGGGTTGCTCATGATCACGCGACCGAACCGGGACAGGAGCGGGCCGAGCAGGATGAACGAGGCGCGCATCTTGGCAGCGGCCTCGAGCGGCACGAACAGCCACTCGACATCACCCGACGCGACCTCGTACACCCCGTCCGCGGGATGGTCGACGACGACGCCCAGGTCGGACAGGGTCTCGGCCATGACCCGGACGTCTTCGATCTCGGGGACGTTCTGGAACCGGCAGCGCTCACCGGTCAGCGTGGCCGCCGCCAGCAGCTTGAGGGCGGCGTTCTTGGCGCCGCTGACGTGGACTGTTCCCTGCAGCGGCCGGCCACCGACGATCCGGAACGCCTCGGGGGGCGGCGGCTCGGGGCGGTACTCCCAGTGGAACGGTCGCGCGTCGGTCACGGTCAGCCCCGTGACCGGGGGCCCTCTCGATACCTGCGCTCCGCGACGCGGATCCGCAGCAGCGCCTGCTGCAGGGCGGCGCGGGCAGCGGACAGGTCGGCCCCTTCGTGGTATCCGGTCTCGAGGGCGCGCTCGGCTTCCCGCCGGGCCAGCTGGGCCCGCTCGAGGTCGATCTCTGAGGCGAGGTCGGCGGTTTCCGCCATGACCACGACCTTGTCCGGGCGGACCTGGAGGAAGCCGCCCACGATCGCGAAGCTCTCCTCGTTGCCACCCTTGCGGATCTTGAGCTCGCCGACGCCGAGCAGGGATACGAGAGGCGTGTGGTGGGGCAGGATGCCCAGCTCTCCGTCCACGCCCGGGACGAGCACCATGTCGACCTCGTCCGCGTACGCCATCCGCTCGGGCGTGACGATCTCGAGGTGGAGGGGCATCAGCGCATCCCCCCTGTGCCGGCCGCTGTCGCCGTCGGGCTGTCGACCGCTGTCGCCGTCGGGCTGTCGACCGCTGTCGCCCTGCGGCTGTCGGGGCGATTCCAGTCCTGCGGACTGAGATCGCCCTCCATCCACAGGGCTGCGCGGCCGGCGCGGTGTGACGCAACCACTCCCCGCACCCCCATCGAGCCGAGCGCGAGCGGCCCGCGCACGTCGTCCTCGCGGGAGGAGGGGGCGGCGGAGGGCGCCTCCGCGCAGCCGGAGGGGGCGAGGCCGATCTCAGTCGCCTGCGACTGGAATCGGCCCGAGCGCCGTCCGGCGGGAGCGGAAGCGGAGGTCACGGCGATCAACCCTCCAGCTTGGCCGCATTCGCGCGGACGTCGTCGAGGGTACCGGCGAGGAAGAAGGCCTGTTCGGGCAGCGTGTCCGTCTTGCCCTCCAGGATCTCCTTGAACGAGGCGACCGTGTCGCGGATCGGCACGTACTGCCCGGGGCGGCCGGTGAAGACCTCCGCGACGAAGAACGGCTGGCTCATGAACCGCTGGAGGCGGCGGGCACGCGCGACGGTGGCCTTGTCCTCCTCGGACAGCTCGTCGATTCCCAGGATCGCGATGATGTCCTGCAGGTCCCGGTAGCGCTGCAGCACGCGCTTCGTCTCCTGCGCCACGTCGTAGTGCTCGTTGCCCACGACCAGCGGGTCGAGGACGCGGGACGTGGACGTCAGCGGATCGACGGCCGGGTAGATGCCGAGCTCCGCGATGGACCGCTCGAGGCGGATCGTGGAGTCCAGGTGGGCGAACGTCGTCGCCGGTGCCGGGTCCGTGTAGTCGTCCGCCGGGACGTACACGGCCTGGAGGGAGGTGATCGAGCCCTTGTGGGTCGACGTGATCCGCTCCTGGAGACCCGCCATCTCTGTGGCGAGGTTCGGCTGATAGCCGACCGCCGAGGGCATGCGGCCCAGCAGGGCGGACACCTCGGAGCCGGCCTGGGTGAAGCGGAAGATGTTGTCGATGAACAGGAGGACGTCGCGGCCCTCCTCGTCCCGGAAGTACTCCGCCATCGTCAGGCCGGTAAGGCCGACGCGCTGGCGGGCGCCGGGCGGCTCGTTCATCTGGCCGAACACGAAGGCGGTGCTCTTGATGACGCCCGACTCCGTCATCTCGGCGATCAGGTCGTTGCCCTCGCGGGAGCGCTCGCCGACACCGGCGAACACGGACACGCCCGCGTGCTCCTTGGCGACGTTGTTGATCAGCTCCTGGATGATGACGGTCTTGCCGACGCCGGCACCCCCGAAGATCCCGATCTTGCCGCCCTTGCGGAACGGGCAGACCAGGTCGATGACCTTGAGGCCGGTCTCGAAGACCTCGACCTCGGTGGTCTGATCCTCGAAGCTGGGCGGCGCGCGGTGGATCGGGAGGTGGGTCTCCGCCTCGACGGGACCCTTGCCGTCGATCGGGTGGCCGAGCACGTCGAACACGCGCCCGAGCGTCGACTCGCCGACGGGGACGGTGATCGCGGCGCCCGTGTCGCGCACCTGCGTGCCCCGGGCGAGCCCGTCCGTGGTGGTCATCGCGACGGCGCGGACCCAGTTGTTGCCCAGGTGCTGCTGGACCTCGCAGGTCAGCGGATCCTGGCCCTCGCGGATGATCTCAACCGCGTTGAAGATCCGGGGCAGCTGCCCGGCGGGGAACTCGATGTCGACGACCGGACCGGTGATCTGGATGACCCGGCCGGTCGCGGAAGGGGCGGCGGTCGCCATGGTTGGGATGGCCTCCTCGTTCGCGCCGGCCTAGCGGGCCTGGGCGCCGCTCGCGATCTCGATCATCTCGCGAGTGATGTTGGATTGACGGACCTTGTTGTACGAGAGCGTCAGGTCCTCGATGAGCTCTTCGGCGTTCTCGGTGGCGTTCTTCATCGCGACCATCCGGGACGACTCCTCGCTCGCCTTGGCCTCGAGCACCGCCTGGAACAGGCGGGTCGCGACATAGCGGGGGAGGAGGGCCTGGAGGAAGGCCGCGGGGTTGGGCTCGAAGATGAACTGGCGGCCCTGGATGCCCTCGGTGTCGTCCGCCGGCTTGACCGGCAGCAGCTGGTCGATGACCGGGCGCTGGACGAGCGTGGACACGAAGCGCGAGTAGACGACGTCCACCCGGTCGTAGGTGCCAAGCTCGAAATCGTCCGTCACCAGCCGGGCGAGCGGCAGGACGTCGGCGAACGCGGGGCGGTCGCCGAAGCCCTCGAAGTGGGCCGCGATCGGCACCCTGGCCCGGCGCATCGCATCCCGCCCCTTGCGGCCCACGGTGGCGACCTTGAGCTCGCCCGGATGCTCCGTGATCTCCCGGGCCACGAACCGGATCGTGTTCGTGTTGAGGGCTCCGGCCAGGCCACGGTCGCTGGTGATGATCACGAGCAGCCGGCTGTGCGCCTCGCTGATGTTGCGCTCGGCCAGCAGCGGATGATCGTCACCACCGAGGACGGCGGCGAGGTCCGCGATCACCTCGTCCAGCTTCTCGCGGTAGGGACGTGACGCGAGGGTGGAATCCTGCGCCCGGCGCAGCTTCGAGGCCGCGACGAACTGCATCGCCCGGGTGATCTGCTTGATGTTCCGCGCGCTGACGATGCGGCGCCGGATCTCGCGCTGGCTAGGCATCGCGGCAGGCTCGGGTCGCTCGCGGGCAGGTCACGGGATGCATCCCTACGCCAGGAAGCTCAGGCGGAACGCGTCGATCGCGTCGTCCAGCGACGCCGCGATCTCGTCCGACAGCGCCTTGGTCCTGGCCAGCTCCTCGAGGATCGTCGGACGCTCGGTCTCGAGGAAGCGGTAGAACTGGATCTCGAACTCCTTGACGCGGGCCACCGGGACGTCGTCCAGCTTGCCCGTGGTCGCGGCGTACAGGATCACGACCTGCTTCTCCACCGGCAGCGGCTGGTACTGCGGCTGCTTGACGATCTCGGACAGCCTCTCGCCGCGGTTGAGCTGGTCGCGCGTGGCCTTGTCGAGGTCGCCCGCGAACTGCGCGAAGGCCGCCAGGGCGCGGTACTGGGCGAGGTCCAGCTTGAGGGGCCCGGCAACCTTCTTCATTGCCTTGGTCTGGGCCGCGGAGCCCACCCGGCTGACCGAGACGCCGATGTTCATGGCGGGCCGCTGGCCGGCGTTGAACAGGTCGGTCTCGAGGAAGATCTGGCCGTCCGTGATCGAGATCACGTTGGTCGGGATGTAGGCGGAGACGTCGTTGGCCTGGGTCTCGATGATCGGCAGCGCGGTCAGCGAGCCACCGCCGTTGTCGTCGTTGAGGCGCGCGGCCCGCTCGAGCAGGCGGCTGTGGAGGTAGAAGACGTCACCCGGATAGGCTTCGCGCCCGGGCGGGCGACGGAGCAGCAGGGACATCTCGCGGTAGGCCCAGGCGTGCTTGGACAGGTCGTCGTAGACGCACAGGGCGTCCTTGATCAGGCGCCCGCCGATCTCGACGCCGTTCTCCATGATCTCCTCGCCCATCGCCACCCCGGCGTACGGGGCGAGGTACTGGAGCGGGGCCGGATCCTCGGCGCCGGCGACGACGACGATCGTGTGCTCCATCGCGCCGTACTTCTCGAGCGTCGCGACGGTCTGGGCGACGGTCGAGAGCTTCTGCCCGATCGCGACGTAGATGCAGATCAGGTCGCCGCCACGCTGGTTGATGACGGTGTCGATCGCGATGGCCGTCTTGCCGGTCTGGCGGTCGCCGATGATCAGCTCGCGCTGGCCGCGGCCGATCGGGATCAGCGCATCGATGGCCTTGATGCCCGTCTGGACGGGCGTGTCCACCGACTTGCGCGTGATCACGCCCGGCGCGATGCGCTCGACCGGCCGGCTCAGCGTGCGCGGGATGTCGCCCTTGCCATCGAGCGCGTTGCCCAGCGGATCGACGACACGGCCGAGCAACGCCGCTCCGACCGGGACCTCGACGACACGGCCGGTGGTCCGGACGCGGTCGCCCTCCTTGATCGCGGTGGCGTCACCGAGGATGACCGCGCCGACCGTCTCCTCCTCCAGGTTGAGGGCCATGCCCATCACCCCGTCGGGGAACTCGAGCAGCTCGGACATCAGCGCCGCGTCCAGGCCATACACCTGCGCGATGCCGTCGCCGACCTCGACCACGGTCCCGACGCTGCGGGCCTCGGTCGCCGAGTCGAACGACTCGATCTGGTTCTTGATGATGCTGATGATCTCGTCTGACCGGATGGCCATCGCGTCTCCGTTCGGGCGTTCGCAGGCTCCCGTTCTCGCCGGCACGGGGCCGGCGATGCGGGCGGGGGCTAGCGGAGGCGTGCCCCCGCGTGAAGCTGGTCGCGCAGCCGCTCGAGGCGGCCGCGAATGGATGCGTCGAGGAGCTGGTCGCGGATCTGGATCGTGACTCCGCCGATGAGGTCCGGGTCGACCTCGGTGTGGATCTCCGCTGCCGAGCCGGCCATCGCCTCGACCCGGGTCCGGATCTCGGCAGTCTCGGCTCCGGTGAGCGGGACGGCGCTGGTGACGGTCGCCATGACGACGCCGCGGTGGGCATTGAGCTTCCGGGTGTACTCCGCCGCAACGCCGGACAGGATGCTTGCGCGCCCTCGCGTCACGATGAGGCTGACGAGCCGCAGCGCGCCCGGCTGGATGCGCGGCTCGAGGAGTGCCGACACGAGGCCCAGCCGCTGCGCCAGCGGGACGGCAGGGCTGTGGACGATCGGATCCACCTCCGGTCTGCCCAGGATCTCCGCCGCGACGGCGAGATCCTCGGCCCAGCGGTCCAGCTGGTCGTCGCGGAGCGCCACCTCGAAGGCGGCCTCCGCGTAGCGGCGGGCGGCGGTGACGCTCCGGGCCATCAGGCGTTGGTCCCGCCGGCGCCGGCCGACTCGGCGAGGAAGTCGGCGACCACCTTGCGCTGCCGGTCGCCGGTCATCGCATCGCCGACCACGCGGCCGGCGGCCATGATGGCGAGGTCGGTGACCTCCGAACGCAGCTCGGCGATCGCACGCTGCTTCTCCGAGTCGATGTCGGCTGCGGCCCGCTCGCGCAGCCGGCCGAGCTCTTCGCGGGTTGCGGCGATGTCCTGCTCCCGGCTCTCCGACGCTGCCTTCTGGGCACGGGCAATGATGTCGTTCGCCTCGCGACGGGCCTCCTGGATGGCGGCCAGACGCTCCTGCTCGGCCGACTCGCGATCGCGCCGTGCCTGCTCCGCGTCCTTGAGGCCCTCCTCGATCCGCGTCCGCCGTTCGGCGAGCATCTTCGAGATCGGACCGAACGCAAAGAGCTGGAGCACGACGTACAGCAGCACGAAGTTGAGCAGGGCAACGATCAGCCAGAACCCGTTGATGACGAGTCCGGAGGTGGCCTCCGCGGCCGGGGCAACGGCTGCCCCGGACACGCCGGCAGAGGCGATCGCGAGGAAGTCCATGAGGTGTCCGCCCGGCGCTACTTGGCGGCCGGGTTCAGGAAGATGATCAGGACGCCCACGACGAACGCGAGGACGCCCAGCCCCTCGGCGAACGCGGCGCCGATGATGAACGTCGCGCGGATGATCCCGGCGGCGTCGGGGTTGCGGCCCATCGCGCTGGTCGACATGCCGGTCAGGATCCCGATACCGATGCCCGGGCCGATCACGCCCATTGCGGCCAGGCCGGCGCCAATCAGTTCCATCGAGTCTCTACCTCCACTGGCGTCCACTCAGCGTGAACGCTTCCTCAGGACAACGTATGGACGGGGCCGCCTCAGTGCGACGAGGCGGGTGACATGGGTGGGCCGACGCCGCCCTCTGGATCGGCTGCAAACTCCGGCGCAGCGTGCGCCTCTTCCTCGTGGCCCTCGATCGCGAGCAGCGTGAACATCAGGGTCAGCACGCTGAAGATGAGGGCCTGGACGAAGCCGATGAAGCCCTCGAGGGCAACGAACGGCAGGGGCAGGATACCAAGCAGGAGGGCCGTGAAGACGCCGAGCATGACGCCGCCGCCGTACATGTTGCCGAACAACCGGAAGGCGAGCGTCACGGGCTTGAAGAACTCGAGCAGGAACTCAGTCAGGCCGACGAACAGGTCGATGAGCCCGTCAACGACGCTGCGCCGGAACCCGCGGAAGTTGAAGAACTTGCCCAGGTAGCCGCGCAGCCCGAGGCGGCGGATCCCCTCGAAGTGGAACAGCACGAAGCTGAACAGGGCGAGGCCGATGGTGATGTTGATATCGCTGGTCGGGGTGCGCAGGAAGTTGACCTTGTCGCCGAAGATCAGCAGGTCCGTCCAGTTCGCAAGGACGATGAACATGAACAGGGTGATGAAGATGCCGACGTAGGGCCGTGCGCGCGGACCGCCGAGCGCCATCGCGAAGCCCTCGAGCGCCTCGTACACGAACTCCACGGCGTTCTGCACCGGTCCCGGCAGGCGACCCAGGCTGCGCGCGATGCCGACGAACACGACGATCATCAGGACCATCACCATCCACGACACCACGATCGACGACGTGATGCTGGGGTGGAAGTCGACGACCAGCGCACCGGTCGGCTCCACCGCACGGGGAGCGAGGTCCCAGACAACGGTGGGCGGGATCAGCTCCAGGTTGCCCCGGATGCTCTGCTGGGGGCCCGGGAAGCCGGGGGGTGCGAACAGGATCACCGCGACGATGTCGAGCGCGATGATCGCGATGATCGCGAGCAGCAGGTTCCGCCTCCGGGTCGAGCGCGCGGGCGCCTCATCGCCGGTGCCGTCGGTGGCAGGGGAAGGGGAGGTCTCGGTGGTCACGGGCGACTCGTTGGTCTCGTCTCGATCCCCGCCCGATGCGGACGGTCGGTCTTCATGTCAGTCGAACCTCGCGAGGAACCGCTTGATCAAGCTGGCGACGGCAAGCCCGCCGAGACCGAAGCCGGCCAGCGCTCCGCCGACGGCGAAGATGGGCAACGTCTGGAGCTGCTGGTCGATCCACCACCCAGCGAGCACACCCGCAATGGTTCCCACGAAGAACGTGATCCCGATCTCGGAGAACAGCGCGAGATAGGCCCCGAGGCCATTGCTCATGGACGACCGACCACCGGGCCAGACTATAGCAGAGGCATCCGGGGTCCAGAAGGGGGTCGGAGAGGGATCGTCGCTGGTTCGCCGGCAGGCCGGGCGACCCCCTGCCGACCCTCCTGCGACGCGTCCCGCCGTGGTCATCGTCCGGGTCGTCGAACTCACGGCGCGCCGAGCCCGGCCCGGCCGGTCGCCCGCCGCTCAGTCGGGCGGCGGGCCCTCGTAGGTCTCGGCCTCGAGCGCTCCTCCGGTCTCACCGCGGGTGACCGCGAACAGGGCAAGCCCGAAGCCCAGGGCCAGGCCGAGGAACGCGTACACCTGCCCGGTGCCGGACAGCACGAAGGTCAGCACGGCGAGCGCGATGCACACCGCGTAGATCACGAGCACCGTCTGGCCGTGGGACAGGCCCAGGTCGAGCAGGCGGTGATGGATGTGACCGCGATCCGGCGTGAACGGGGAGCGCCCGGTGGCCAGGCGGCGGACGATGATCCAGAAGGTGTCGATGATCGGGACGCCCAGGACCAGGAGCGCCACGGCGACCTTGGCCGAGCCCATGATCGCCAGCAGCGCCAGCGTGTAGCCGACGAACATCACGCCGCTGGTGCCGATGAAGATCGACGCGGGGTGGAAGTTCCAGCGCAGGAACCCGAGCAGCGACCCGGCGAGCGCGAAGCACAGCACCCCGACGAACGGCTGGGCCACCTGGGTCGTCAACGAGATCAGGCCCAGCGTCACGGCGGCGATCAGCGCGATGCCGGACGACAGGCCGTCCAGGCCGTCGATGAAGTTGATGCTGTTGATCATCCCGATGACCCAGACCATCGTGAACCCGATGCCGGAGGCCGTGCCCAGCGGGATGAATCCGGGGCCGAACGGGTTGTTGAGCAACGTCACCGTGACCCCTGCGCCGACCGCGATCAGGGCCAGCAGCACCTGGCCGAGCAGCTGCCAGCGGGCCCGGAGCTGCAGGGCATCGTCCAGGGCGCCGAGCAGGACCGCGACCGCGCCGCCGAGCAGGAGGGCCGGGACCTCGGAGGCCCCCAGGGACCGCGGCAGCGGGACCGCGTCCACCCGCCCGCTGACGACGATGACCCCGAGGGTGACGGCCAGGAACGCGACGGCGACCGCGATCCCGCCTCCTCGCGGGACCGGCGTCTCGTTGACGCGCCGGTGGTTCGGCTGGTCGATCGTGCCGAGCCGCAGCGACCCGCGACGGACGAGCGGCGTGAAGACGAGGGCCAGCGCCGCCGACACGGCAAACGCAGCGATGAGGATCGGCAGGACCTCACCGAACGTCGCGATCAGCCGCATCGGCCGTGCGTCACTCTCGGTCGCGCGGCAGGCCCGGGACGGGGAAGCGGGCGACCAGGTCGCGCACCTCGGCGGCGATCCGGGCGTGCTCGTCCGCGTCGTCGCGTTCGCGGATGCCGTCAACGATCCAGCGCCCGATCGCGCGCATCTCGTCCGGGCCCATGCCGCGCGTCGTCGTGGCCGGGGTGCCGATCCGGATGCCCGATGCAATGTTGGGCGGGTTGAGATCGAACGGGATCGCGTTCTTGTTCACGGTGATACCCACGTCGTCGAGCAGCGCCTCGGCCTCCCGGCCGGTCACGCCCAAGGGCGTCACGTCCACGAGGGCGAGGTGGTTGTCGGTGCCGCCGCTCACCAGGCGCGCCCCGGCGCCCGCGATCGTCTCGGCCAGCACCCGGGCGTTCTCGATCGTGCGGGCCTGGTCGTGGCGGAACCCGTCGGTCGCCGCGAGCAGGAGCGCAACCGCCTTGGCGGCGATCACGTGCATCAACGGACCGCCCTGGACGCCGGGGAACACGGACTTGTCGATCGCCTGCGCGAGCGTGTTCTTCCTGAGCGCGGGGAAGTCCGCGCGGTCGATGCCGGGTGGCAGATCTGCGCGGCTGAACAGGAGACCGCCACGCGGACCACGAAGCGTCTTGTGTGTGGTCGTTGTCACGAGGTCCGCGTGCGGAAACGGGCTGGGGTGCAGACCGGCCGCGACGAGGCCCGCGACATGGGCCATGTCGACGAACAGCAGCGCGCCCACGCCGTGGGCGATCCGCGCGAGACGCTCGAAGTCCCACGTGCGCGGATACGCGGACGCGCCGGCCACGATGACCTTCGGGCGCACCTCCCCGGCCTGGACCTCGAGGGCGTCGTAGTCGATCCGCTCATCCTCACGGGTCACGCCGTACGCGTGGACCTCGTACAGGCGGCCGGAGAAGTTCACGGGCGAGCCGTGCGTCAGGTGCCCGCCGTGGGCCAGGCTCATGCCCAGGATCCGGTCGCCCGGCTGGAGGACCGCGAAGTAGGCCGCCATGTTCGCCTGGGCGCCCGAGTGCGGCTGGACGTTGACGTGGTCCGCGCCCGGGAACAGGGCCAGGGCACGGGCACGGGCGAGGTCCTCCGCGACGTCCACGTACTCGCAGCCACCGTAGTAGCGCTTGCCGGGCAGCCCTTCCGCGTACTTGTTGGTCAGCCACGAGCCCTGCGCCTCGAGCACCGCGGCGTAGACGTAGTTCTCGCTCGCGATCAGCTCGATCTTGTCGGCCTGGCGGTGGCGCTCGGCCTCCATCGCGGCCCACAGCTCCGGGTCCACCTCGGCGATGGTCGCCCACGCGGTCGATGGGACGGCTGCATCGGACACTGCGGACCTCCTGGAGGGGCGGTTGGGGACGGATCGGTTGGGCATATCTTCCCACGTCGCCCGGGGTTGCCCCGGGCCCGGGGAGCGGAGCGGCGGCGGCAGCTACCCCTCGATGTCGTGGTCGATGCCGGCCAGCGTCAGCGCCCGCGCGATCGCAGCCGGTGGGATCGCGCCGACCCGGAGGATGAGCGGACGCGCCCGGGTGCAATCGACCACGGTGGACGCCGGGCCACCGCGGATCGGGCCACCGTCGAGCACGAGGGCGATGGCGCCACCGAGCTGGTCGGCGATCTCCCGTGCATCCCGGGCGTCAGGCCCGCCGGACAGGTTCGCGGAGGTCGTGGGCAGCGGGCCGAGGGCGGCGGCGAGCGCACGTGGCGCCGGATGATCCGGCATCCGGAGGCCGACCGTGGAGCCTGCGGCGAGCACGGGCGGCAGCACCGCGTCCGGGCGTCGCGGCATGACGAGCGTGAGCCCGCCGGGCCAGAAGCGGGCGGCCAGCACCCGGGCCGCCGGACCAACCTCGGCGAGGACGGCGGCCTGGTCCGCGTCGGCCACGAGCAGCGCGACGGCCTTCTCCGGCGGACGCCGCTTGGCGGCGAACAGCCGCACGATGGCATCCGGGAGAGCGAGATCCGCGGCGATCCCGTACACGGTGTCGGTGGGCAGCGCGACGATGTCCCCCGCGCGCAGGAGCTCGACGGCCTCGGCCCGCGCCGCGTCGCCATCCGGGACCACGCGGGGACGGGCGGAGTGCGCCGGGCGACCCGAGGTCCGGGCCCGGGGCATCAGGCGGACCCGGCCGCGGCGCGCAGGTCCCGGCGCACCGCCTCGGCCTCCTCGGCCAGGCGGGCCGCGTTGCGGGCGGCCTCCGCCGGCGGGGCGAGGACCAGCGCCTCGATCAGCAGGGCGGCTCCGTCCTCCTCGACCGGCTCCGCGACGTATCTCGCACCCAGGCGGACCGCCGCCGGCGCCGCGGCCATCGCCGCCCCGTGGCCCGCATCGGCGATCATCTCCAGGTCGTTGAGGGCATCCCCGATCGTCATCACCTGGCCCATCGGGATGCCGGCGCGCTGCGCGAGCCAGGCCACCGCACCTCCCTTGGACACGCCCGGGGCCACGAACTCGAGGAACCGGGGGTGTGACACCGTCGCGTCCGCGCGGCCTGCGAAGGCGCGCCGCGCCTCCTCGATCAGCTCCATCGGCCGCGGCGGGGTTCCCACCGAGATCACCTTGGTCATCGGCCGCCGGATCGCGGCGCCCAGGTCCGGCACGACGTCCGCGCCCGGCCCGAGGTACCCCGAGTAGTCCTCGAAGCTCGGGTCGCCGGACCACACGATGATCCGCTCCAGGACGTTGACGTGGGGATCCAGACCCTGCGCGCGGCACCAGTCGATCGCGTCGCGGACGACGGCGGCGGGCAGCGCCTCGTGGTGGAGAAGCCGGCCGACCCGCCCCCGCCAGGGCAACGCGTCGGGATCCAGGCGCTCGCGGCGCGACGGCATCTCGCGAATCACCGCGCCCTGGTGGGCGACGATCGGCTCCGACAGGCCCAGCTGGTTCGCGTAGACGACCGCGGAGCTCGCCATCCGGCCGGTCGCGAGCGAGACACGCACGCCACGGCGAACCGCCTCCCCGATGGCCGCCCGGGTCCGCGGCGAGATCCGGAAGTCGTGACCGACCAGCGTGCCGTCGATGTCGAGCGCCAGGAGGCGGATCGGAAATGCTGGCTCGGGGCGGGCCGCCGGGCGGTGGTCGTTCACGCGCGTCCCTCGTCCGGCCGCGGCCGGCTCCGCCGACCGCGATCGACACGATCGACACGTGCGAGGCGGGCCCGGCCCGCGAGGTCGGGAGCCACGACGCAGCGCCAGCCGGGTAGTCGCGCGGCCACCTCACGCACGATCGCGTCGCCCTGCTCCTCCCCGATCTCCAGCAGGGCGGTGCCGTCGGGGGTCAGGGCTTCCGGCAGCCGGTCGAGCAGCCGGCGGACGACATCGAGGCCATCGGGTCCTCCGTCCAGCGCCGTCCGCGGCTCGAACGCCAGCTCCGGTGCGAGCCGCTCGAGCTCCGCCGTGGGCACGTACGGGAGGTTCGCGCACACCAGCGCGTACGGCGGATCGACATGGTGCGGCAGCAGGTCGGCGGCGACGAACACCAGCCGGTCCGCCACCCCGTGACCCACGGCGTTCTCGCGCGCGAGCCCGAGCGCATCCTCCGAGGAGTCGACCGCGATGACCATCACCTGGCCGTCCATCTTCCGCCTCCGGAGGGCGGCCACCAGGGCGATCGCGATGGCCCCCGTCCCCGTCCCGACGTCGGCCACGCGCAGCGCCGGAGCCCCCGGCAGCCGCGGTGCCGCGGTCAGCCGGGTGACAACCTCGTCGACCGCCGCGTCCACGAGCAGCTCCGTCTCCGGACGCGGGATCAGGGCCCGGGCGTCGGTGACCAGGGCGAGCCCGTGGAACTCGCGAAACCCGCGGATGTAGGCAACGGGCTCACCGCGCTCGCGCCGCCCGACGGCGTCCTCGAACGCGTCCCGCGCCCCGGGGCCGACCGGTGCCTCAGGGTGGGCGAGCACGCCCACCCGGTCGATGCCCAGGGCCTGGGCCAGCAGCAGCTCCGCATCCAGGCGCGGTGATGACGACCCGGACGCGGCAAGGCGCGCGGCGGCGAGGCGGAGGAGCTCGGCAACGGTGACCGCCGCGTCAGGCACGGCTATCCCCGGATCGTCACGCCGGGATCATCGATCCGGCGCCGGGTCCCCGGCGGCATGCCATGGCGGAGCGAGCCGGGATCAGGATGGAGCGCCGGCGTCCTGGCCATCGCCGCCCTCCGTGAGATGACGCAGGCGATCCGCCTGGTCCGCCATGACCAGCGCGTCGATCAGCGGGTCGATCTGGCCTTCGAGCACCCCGGGCACGTTGTGGATCGTCAGGCCGATCCGGTGGTCCGTCACCCGGTTGTCGGGGAAGTTGTAGGTCCGGATCTTCTCCGACCGGTCGCCCGCCGTCACCATCGTGCGGCGCTCGGCGCTCTGGGCCTCGCGCTGCTTGGCCAGCTCCAGGTCGTACAGGCGCGAGCGGAGCACGGACATCGCCTTGGCCTTGTTCTTGTGCTGGCTCTTCTCGTCCTGGATCTCCACCACCAGGCCGCTGGGCAGGTGGGTGATCCGAACGGCCGAGTCCGTGGTGTTCACCGACTGGCCGCCAGGCCCGCTGGATCGCTTGACGTCGATCCGGAGATCCCGCTCCTCGTCGATCTGGACCTCCACCTCGTCCGCCTCGGGCAGGACGATGACCGTCGCGGTGCTGGTGTGGATCCGCCCGCTGGACTCCGTGGACGGGACCCGCTGCACCCGGTGGACACCGCCCTCGAACTTGAGCCGGCTGTACGCGCCGTCGCCGGACACCTCGAGGATCGCCTCCTTGATGCCGCCGATGCCGGTCTCGTTGAGGCTCATGAGGTCGGTCTGGAACCGGTGCTCCAGGGCGTAGCGCGAGTACATCCGCAGCAGCTCCGCCGCAAACAGCGCCGCCTCCTCGCCGCCGGCGCCCGCGCGGATCTCCACGATGACGTTGCGGTCGTCGTTGGGGTCCCGGGGCAGCAGCGTGACCTTGAGATCCTCGACCAGGCCGATCTCTCGTGACTCGAGCTCGGCGATCTCCTCGCGCGCGAGCGCCTTCATCTCGTCGTCCGTCTCCGCGTCGCGCATCTGGCGCGCTCCGGCCAGCTGCGCGCGCACGTCGGTGAGCTCGCGGTACGCCGCCACGACGGGCTCGAGGCGGGCGAGCTCGCGGCCCAGCTCGCGCAGCCGCTTCATGTCCTGGAGGACCTCGGGCGTGCCGAGCTGCGCGGACACCTCGTCGTACTGGCGGGCAACCCCCGCGAGCTTGGTGTCGAGGCTGTCGATGTCGGACATGACGATCGGATCCGGACCGGCTCAGCCGGGCAGCGGGGGATCGATCGAGACCGGGGCCGCGACCTCGCCCCCGGCGGCCAGGGCATCTGCGGCAGCGCGCACGTCTGCTGCGGCGCGCACGTCCGCGGCCGTCTCACCGGGGAGCGGCATCGGGGACCGCTCCAGCGTCCCGGAGCCGGCCGGGATCGCCTCGCCGTCGGCCCGGAGGGCCTCCTCGATCGAGACGATGGCGACCTCGATCATGTCGTCGGTGGGCTGCTTGGTCGTGATCATCTGGACCAGGATCCCCGGCCACATGATCACCCGCACGATCGGGTTGCCGCGGTGGCGGGCCCCGGCCCGGAGCAGCTCGTAGCCCACCGACGCGATCACGGGAATCAGCACGATCCGGCTGCCGACCATGAGCACCGGGGACTGCCGGCCGACGAGGCCGAACAGGATGATCGACAACGCGATCACGACGACCAGGAATTCCGTGCCGCAGCGGGGATGGGCGGTCGGATACTTGCGGATCGCCGCCGGGACGAGCGGGTCGTCGTGCTCGAGGGCGTGGATCGTCATGTGCTCGGCGCCGTGGTACTGGAACACGCGCGCGATGTCCGGGGTCCGTGCGATCAGGGCCAGGTAGCCGAGGAAGATCGCGACCCGGACGAGTCCCTCGACCAGGTGCTGGACGAGGGAGTTCTCGATGTTGCCGGCCGTGAACGTCGCGACTGCCAGCGGCAGGATGAAGAACAGGCCGACCCCGATCACGGCGGTGATGCCCAGCATCAGCGCGACCGCTCCCCTGCCGATCTCGACGCCCTCCTCCTCGGCCTGGAGCCCGGCGGACCGGATCAGCCAGCGGGTGCCGACGACGAGCGTCTCGTACAGGACGACCAGGCCTCGCACGAACGGCCAGCGGGAAACGCGGTTGCCGTGAAATCCGGAGTCCAGGCGCTCGGTGGCGAACACGATGCGGCCATCGGGGTGGCGCAGGGCGACCGCGAGGGCATCGCGGCCGCGCATCATGACGCCTTCGATGAGCGCCTGACCGCCGTAGCTGAAGCGGGGCATGCCCGAGAGTCTACCGGGTGTCCGGGTCCCGACCCCCGGGCGTGACGCGTCGTGGCGCGCCTCGCGCCCGCGGTGACGGACCCGATTCGACACGTCGGTCGCAGATCCGCCTCATACTCCGGGCGATGCGTCTCGAGCTCACCAAGCGCGGGGATTACGCCGTTCGAGCCATGATCGCCCTGGCCCGGGGGCACGGCAACGGCCTGCTCTCGGCGCGCCGGATCGCGGACGCCATGGCGATCCCGGTCCGGTTCCTGCCCCAGGTCCTGGGAGATCTGCAGCGCGCCGCGCTCGTGGAGGCGGCGCCCGGCCGCTCCGGCGGCTATCGCCTGGCGAGGGACGCGGCGTCGATCAGCCTGCTCGATGTGATCGAGGCGGTCGAGGGCGATACCCGGCGCCGGGACTGCGTGCTCCGCGGCGGCCCGTGCGGGATCGACGGCACCTGCGACGTCCACAACGTCTTCCTTGCCGGACAGGAGGCGTTGCGCGGGACGTTCGCCGCGTCCACGCTCGCCCAGCTTGCCGCGCCTGCGCCGCACCGGACCGGGCGGTCGGTCGACCCGGGCTGAGGCGCCCGGCCGTGATGACGGCCCGTCATGACTGCGCGGGCGCCCGCGTTGCAGACTCGCGTGCTGCGGGATGCGCCCGCTGCTGCTGAGAGGATTGCCAGTGCCGAAGAATGAGGCCGGGGCGAACGGGAAGCGCCTCGTCTACCTCGCCACTGCCATCTCGGCGCTGGGCGGCATGCTGTTCGGCTATGACATCGGTGTCATCTCCGGAGCCATCCTGTTCATCAAGAGCGATTTCGCCCTTTCCCCGGGCCTGGAAGAAGTCGTCGTCAGCTCGGTCCTGCTCGGATCGCTCGTGGGCGCTGTCGTCGGAGGGCTCCTGGCCGACCGCCTCGGACGTCGCAGGCTGTTGATCGTCACCGCGGCGGTGTTCGCCTCGGGTGCTGTCGGGGCGGCCCTGGCCCCGGCCATCGTGTGGCTCGTTGCCGCCCGGGTCGTCGCCGGTGCCGCGATCGGAATCGCGTCGTTCGTGGCGCCGCTCTACATCTCGGAGATTGCCCCGGTCGCCATCCGCGGGAAGCTCGTCTCGATCAACCAGGTCGCCCTCACCAGCGGCATCGTCATCTCGTACGGCATCGACTACGCGTTCGCCGGGTCCGAGGCGTGGCGATGGATGTTTGCGCTGGCCGTCATTCCGGCGGCCGCGTTTGCCGTCGGCCTGGTGTTCATCCCGGAGAGCCCGCGGTGGCTCGTCGGCCGCGGACACCTCGACCAGGCCCGAGCCGTGCTGACGAGGATCCGCGGGCCGGAACAGGTGGAAGGCGAGCTGACCGAGATCCGGAACAGCGTGGCGCAGCAGCAGGGGCACTGGTCGGAGCTGCTGGGTCCGCTGCTGCGACCGGCGATGGTCGTGGGAATCGGGCTTGCCGTCGCGCAGCAGATCACCGGCATCAATACCGTCATCTACTACGCCCCGACGATCCTGAAGTTCGCGGGTCTGTCCTCTTCCTCGGTGGCCATCCTGGCCAGCGTCGGCGTCGGCCTCGTCAACGTCGCGTTGACGTTGGTGGCCATGCAGCTGATCGACCGGGTTGGACGCCGACCCCTGCTGCTGGTGAGCCTGGCGGGGATGGCCGTGAGCCTGTTCGTGCTGGGTCTGGCGTTTGCCCTTCCGCAGTTGAAGGGCAGCCTGGGGTGGATCGCCGTGGCCGGCCTCATGACCTACGTCGGGTCATTCGCGGTGGGGCTCGGACCGGTGTTCTGGCTGATGCTCTCGGAGATCTACCCGCTGCGAATGCGGGGTCGGGCCATGAGCGTCGGGACGGTCGCCAACTGGGGCGCCAACCTGATCGTTGCCCTGTCGTTCCTCACGCTCACCGAGGTCCTGGGCAAGGCGCCGACCTTCTGGTTGTACGGGGTCGTCAGCATCGGGGCCTGGGTCTTTGCGTTCTTGCTGGTCCCCGAGACCAAGGGACGAAGTCTCGAGGACATCGAGGCGCACTGGCGGGCAGGAGGGCATCCACGGGCGTTGTGAAGGCATCGCTGCGCCCGACCGGGACGCGGCGCCGTTGTTGACATCGGTGAAAGGACCGGGATGAAGATCGATTCGAAGGACTTCCGGGTGCCTCCCAGCCACAAGGTCGACCTCAGTGCGTGGCCGACCAGCGTGAGCCCCGTCGCCAAGTCGAAGAAGCACTATCGGAAGCTGCTCGGTGAACACGTTTCGGAGCTGGCTTCGTCCCAGCGCCTCCACTACGCGTCCAACCACTATGCGTTGCTGCTGATCTTCCAGGGGATGGACGGCGCCGGCAAGGACGGGGCCATCCGCCATGTCCTGTCCGGGGTCAATCCACAGGGCTGTGAGGTGTACAGCTTCAAACAGCCCAGCGCCGAGGAGCTGGAGCATGACTTCCTCTGGCGCACGTCGCGTCGGCTTCCCGAACGCGGGCGAATTGGGATCTTCAACCGGTCCTACTACGAGGAGGTGCTCGTCGTTCGCGTGCATCCGGAGATCCTTCGCAGCCAGGGCCTTCCGCCCGAGCTGATCGACGAGAGGACGATCTGGAAGGAGCGATATCGGTCCATCGTGGAGCTCGAGGAGCATCTCCACCGCAACGGAACCCGCATCATCAAGTTCTTCCTCCACCTCTCGAAGGACGAACAGCGGAAGCGCTTCCTGAAGCGCATCGACGAGCCGGACAAGAACTGGAAGTTCAACCTTTCGGATATGCAC
>CAWKHN010000004.1:0-46111 GCA_963849495.1 uncultured Chloroflexia bacterium
CGGCCTGGCGGCTGCCCGCCGTGAACATCAGGCCTTGACCGGCTCCCGCCTCCGTCACGATGCCAGCGGGACGATTGGGTCGCCCCCCGCCCGGCTTCAGCTTGACCCCGCGACCACGATGCCCAGGCCCCACTGCAGCCATTTGGCTACTTGGTCACCCTGCAATCAGCCCCGCTCAAGTCATAGGCGCCCGCCATCACCATGTACGCCCTGAGCCCAGCGTCCCCAAGTCCGCCCACCACACGGTATTCCACACCTGCTGATCGCTCGGCCCGATGATCGTTGGGGTCCCTTCCACGCTGACTGCCGCCAGCGTCACCTGAGGTTCATGCAACCCAAGAGGGCTTGCCAAGACGTAGTGCCCGCCCGGCACGACCGTCGGGGAAAGGCGCGTCCAATCGACCGTAGAAACCGGGTACGGAAGGTCCACTGGGGTGGCGGCAATGGACTGGCACCTCGGTACTGCTGCGATCAGGCAGATACCCCACCCTTGTCCCCCGCGGTTGAGATACGCGGTCCAGAGCTCGTGACTCACATATGCGGCCCGAAAGTCCGACGGCGCAGACCCCGTCGGCGAGGGCCCCGGAGCGACCCGGCTGCCCATCCCGAACCCCAGGATGAAACCCAGCGCGCCAACAACGATCGCGAAACCCAACGACCGTTGGCCCCTGTCGCTCTGAACTCGCTGAAGCTGCGGGCTCCCTAGGTTCACCAGGCTTCCTCATGGATCCGCCGCCTGCACTTGATTGTCGCTCAGGCGTCCGGCACTGTCACTCGCAGGATCGCTGATGGCGTGGCCGCCGACCCATGGACCTATGACCAGGTGACATTCCCGCACGCATTGCGAGCCGGTGACCTCATCCCCGGCGCGCGTCCTCGCCGGGGATCCCGAGTGCTGCCAGCGCGCCCGCGAATGCCTCCAGGTCCTCGACCCCGACGTAGACGGTGGACACGGAGAGCCGCCACCAGCGCACCGGGGCCCGAAGGTCCAGCCGTACGCCGCCGCGTGGGCTCCCGGCGAACGAGATATCACCGCCCCGAATGCTCCGCCGGACGCCGATCGCCGTGATCCAGCGCCACGGCCCCTCGATCCGCCAGCGCGTCACATCCGAGACCGACACCCGAAGCTCGAAGCGGCCGAAGCGTGCCATCACCTCGCCGTCCCCGATGCCGACCCACGCCCGTTCGGGCGTCACGCCGAAGATGACACGCAGGAAGGGCGCCGAGCGACGACCGATTCGGATCGGGTAGCGCTTCACGTCCACGCGGTCAGCCTAACGCCAAGGGATCACCCGACGCGCAGGAGCACCGCGGCGTCGACGCGATCCAGGACACGACGCCCAAGGATCCATGTCAGCCGTCGAGGAGGATCCGGAGCGCAACCTCCCCGCCGGGGAGGTGTCCGGCCTCTGCGAATTGTCGCAGGTGCTCGCCTGCACGCGGCTCGATGGCCACCGCTCTCGCGAACTCGACCCGCGCCTCCGCTGCTCGTCCGGCTGCTGCCAGCCAGACCGCGTGCCACAGGACCACCTGGTCGTCCTCCGGGGCCAGCTCGATCGATCGCTCGCCGGCCGCCGCCGCGGCGGCGCCGTCGCCCCGGGCCGTCGCCTCCTCGGCGTCGTCCATCACACCGTAGGCACGTGCGATGGCGAGCAGCCTGGCGAGCTCGTCGAGCGGCACCCGGTGGTCCTCGACGCGCAGGTCGAACAGTCGAGCCCACGGCGGCGACCCATCCCCACCCGGTGCCACGACCAGCGCGGCCGATTGGCGGCCCCGGACGTCGCCGCCCTCACTCTCGGCGGCCAGCAGCGCCGCGAGGAGCCGGGCCGCAAGGTCGCCCCCGGCGCCCTGAAAGGCGGCGAGCATCGCGGCCGGCACCGTCGGGCGCTCCATCATGTTTGCCTGGACGCTGATCCCGGGCAGGACCAGGTGGGAGGCGTAGCGGACGCACTGCGCGCCGGTGTGTGCGGCTGATCGCCCCTGCGCATCGACCATCCCCACCTGGCGCACGGCCTCACCGGGATCGTCGTCAAGGATGGCCCGGAGCGCCTCGGGCGCGGGCCGCCCCTCGCGCATCAGGCGCAGGCCGTTGTAGCCGTGCGCAACCTCGGTGAACGACTGCGTCGCGACGGCACCCACACCCGCCTCGACCCAGGGCACCACGCTGCCGACGCCGAACCAGCGGGTCTGGACGGCAACCCCGAGCTGCCCGGTTGACGGGTCGAGTGCCGCGATCGAGTACGTCATGGATGGCACCTCGGAGGGAGCGTGGCCGGTAGACTCTGCCAACACGATCGCACGATGTCGCGGGAGGGGTCATTGGCCGAGTCGGAGCAGGAGTCATCGCCGCCCGAGCGGCGCGGCAAGACCGTTCACGGGGAGCCGGCCAATGCCGGCCACCGGGTGCTGGCGCCGGACGACGCCGAGGTCGAGGCGTATCTCGAGGTCGCCCTCGATGCCCCGGCCCCGCAGCGCACCCCGGAGGATCGGCCGCCGGCCACTGCCGTCCCGGAGCCGGGCACGGTCGCCGTCCTCGACTTCGGCAGCCAGTTCGCCCAGCTGATCGCGCGCCGCGTGCGTGAGCTCCACGTCTACTCGGAGCTGCTGCCCCATGACACCCCGCTCGCGGAGCTCGAACGACGCGGGGTGCGCGCGATCATCCTGTCCGGCGGGCCTAACTCCGTCTATGACGACGGCGCTCCCAAGGCAGACGCCTCGATCTGGAGCGGCCGGATCCCCGTCCTCGGCATCTGCTACGGCGCCCAGCTGATGGCCCTCGAGCTCGGGGGCGATGTGATGCCGGCAACCAGGCGCGAGTACGGCCCGGCCACGGTCCAGGTGACGAAGGACGACGGCCTGTTCACGGGAATCGACCGCGAGCAGCCGGTCTGGATGAGCCACGGGGACTCGATCACGCGCCTTCCCGAGGGCTTCCACGCCACGGCCCAGACCAATTCCACGCCGTGCGCGGGTCTGGCCGCTCCGGATCGCCAGCTGTATGGCATCCAGTTCCATCCCGAGGTCGTTCATACGCCTCGCGGTCGTGACATCCTGCGCAACTTCGTCACCGGCATCGCGGGCGTGGAACCCAGCTGGACGCCGGCCAACTTCGTCGAGACGACGGTCAGCGCGATCCGCGATCGCGTGGACCGCCACGCGCACGAGACCGGCTCCCAGGGTCAGGTGATCTGCGCTCTGTCCGGCGGGGTGGATTCGGCCGTCGCCGCGGCGCTCGTCCATCGTGCGGTGGGGGACCGGCTGACATGCATCTACGTGGATCACGGGTTGATGCGCAAGAAGGAGTCCGAGCTCCTGCGCGTCACCTTCGAGGCGAACCTCGGCATGCGGCTGGTCATGGTGGATGCGCGTGAGCGGTTCCTGGCCCGCCTCGCGGGCGTCACCGACCCGGAGCAGAAGCGCCGGATCATCGGCAACGAGTTCATCCGGGTGTTCGAGGAGGAGGCGGCAAAGCTGGGCCGCATCGACTTCCTGACCCAGGGAACCCTGTACCCGGACGTCATCGAGTCGACGACACCCGAGACCAAGACGGCCCAGAAGATCAAGACCCACCACAACGTGGGTGGGCTGCCGGCGGACCTGCGGTTCCAGCTGATCGAGCCGCTGCGCTACCTGTTCAAGGACGAGGTGCGCCTGGTTGGCCTCGAGCTGGGCCTGCCCGACGCGATGGTCCAGCGCCAGCCGTTCCCGGGACCGGGGCTCGCGATCCGCATCCTGGGCGAGGTCACGGCCGAGCGGCTCGACACGCTGCGGGACGCCGACTGGATCGTGATCGACGAGATCAAGGCGGCCGGGCTGTATCGCAGCGTCTGGCAGTCGTTTGCCATCCTGACGCCCGTGCGCTCGGTCGGGGTCATGGGCGACGGGCGCACCTATGCGAACGTGGTGGCGATCCGGGCCGTCACGTCCGAGGACGGAATGACCGCCGACTGGGCGAAGCTGCCGTACGACGTGCTGGGCAAGATCTCCTCGCGCATCGTCAATGAGGTGGTGGGCGTCAACCGGGTCGTGTACGACATCAGCAGCAAGCCGCCCGCCACGATCGAATGGGAGTAACGGATAGCCTGATCGGGGGATATCCATGGGTGACCAAGGGTCTACAGTGCGCACATGGCCGATCAGATGAGCGGTCCGATCACCCGTTGCCAGTGGTGCTCGGCCGAGCTCCCCGCCCCTGACGTCGAGCGTTGCCCGTCCTGCGGAGCGACGCTCACGAGCGCGACGGGGACCGAGCCGCAGCTCCCTGGGGTGACCGCGCTCGATCCGCAGGCCATCATCAGGGCCCGCTCCGAGGTCGCGCGACCTCGGAGTCGGATCCTCTCGTTTCTCACTGGCGACATGACGCCGGAGCCCGGCGGATCGGACGATCCCGCGTCGTGGGCTCCACCGTCCAGTGAGGTTCGGCGGGAGATGCTCCGGCTGCAGATCGAGGCCGAGCGTGCGGACCTCGAGGCAGAGACCGTGGCCCTCAAGGCCGACGTGCTGGCGCAGCGCGGCATCCCCCTCTCGGCACTGGGCGGCGACGAGCCGGAAGCTCCGAAGGACGAGCCGGGTCCGCCGGTCGAGACGCCGGACACAGGGGACGCGTCCGGCACCTGACGCGCCGTCACCGGTATGCTCGGGCGCGTGCCCGAACGCCTCCCGCTCCCCGGTCCCTCATTCCTGCGCGAGACCGACGTGCGCGTTGGGGAACGTCGCCTTCAGGCCGGGATGACCAGGCCCATCGACGGTCCCGACGATTGGTGGCTGGCCGTGCTCTGGGTGGCCGATGGCGAGGGCGTCGTGAGCTTTCGGGAGGTTGCTCCGGCCGCCGGCCCACCCGCGGAGCCCCCGCTTCTGCGCCTGGGTCCTTCGTTCGCCGGGTCGCTGTCGGGGTTGATCCGCGAGGAGAACGGGCGGCTCGCCATCAAGCTCGCGCCGCTGGTCCCGCCCGACGACGAGGCTCGCCCGTGGCGCTCGCCGCTGGCGATCCGCGCGGCATTCCGCTGGGAGCCGGCCCTGGCTGCCACGCTGCCGGCCAACCAGCTCGCTCAGCGCGTCCTGGATGGTTTCCGCCGGTCCGTGGAGTCGTTGTCCCGCCCCTGATCACACCGCGAGGCCAAAGGGCCGGGCGGGCGCATGACGTGGGTGCGCATCGTGAGCAGCGCCCGGGCGGCCCGCCCGGAACGCTCGAACAGCCTAGACTCATCCGGGATGAGTGACCTGTTCGATGAGTTCATGCGCGAGCTGGAGCGCCGCCGCGCCGAGGCGGAGGGACGCACACCCGCGCGCGACCGCGATGACGAGGGCTCCGCGCCCGCCGACGACAGTGCGCCCGACGACGACGGGTCCACCGTGGGGGAGGATCACGCCGCGCCATCCGACGAGACGACCGACGATGCCGGCGCGGGGCAGGACGAGGCAGACGAACCCTCCGACGGCGGTCCCGACCACGACGAGCCCACGCCGATCCCGCTGCGTCGCCGTCGCCGTCGTGCGGCTGGCGGACCGCCCCGCACGCCCCGCGCCCCGCGCCCCGTCGGTGGTCCTCATGACGGGGCCCAGCCGCCCTCGATCGGGGAGATCGTGCGCCGGGCGGGCCTGGGGATCGCGATCGTCGTCGTCCTGTTCTTCCTTATCGTCGCCGGAACCGGCGTGGACATCTGGACCGACGCGATCTGGTACAAGAGCGTCGGGTTCGATGGCGTGTTCTGGACGCGCCTGGGCGCGCAGGTCGGCCTGTTCGTCGGCGGTCTGGTCATCGCATCGATCGTGCTGCTCGGCAACCTGGTCCTCGCCGGGCGACTGACACCACCGGTGGACCCGGGGCGGCCGGGGCGGCTGCGCGCGATCGTCGACCGGCTGGGGGAAGCCCAGCGACAGGCGGAGCGCGGGGCACGGATGTCCGGTGGGCAGTTCCGCGGCCCGTTCGGCGGCGGGGCCGGGGGGCCGGGGGGACGCGGAGACGCGACCTTCGTGTTCGAGCCGGACGAGATGCCCGACATCATCCCGCTGGCGAGGTGGCTGATCGCAGGGTTCGCGGTGCTGCTGGCCCTCGGCGTCGCCGGGTCGGTCTCCGGCGCGTGGGAGACTCTCCTGCTGTGGGTGAACCGGGTGCCCTTCTCGACCACCGGCACGGTCGCGGATCCCGTGTTCGGGAAGGACATCAGCTTCTTCCTGTTCGAGCTGCCGTTCTATCGGCTCGTCCAGTCCCTGGTCAATGGGTTGCTGCTGGCCTCGCTGATCGTCGCGGGGGCGCGGTATCTCGTCGCGGCCTCGCGCGGAGGTGAGGTGTTCATCACCCGGGTGCGCGTCCACCTCGCGGTGCTGGCCGGCCTCTACCTCCTTTCGGTCGCCTTCGGCTACCAGCTGGACAAGTACGAGCTCGTCTACAGCGGCTCGGGCGTCTCCACGGGCGTCTCGTTCACGGACGCGAACGCCCGGTTCCTGGCCTACGACGTCCTCACGTTCCTGTCCGGGCTGGCGGGAGCGCTCCTCATCGCTGGGGCCTTCACCCGGTGGCTGTGGCCGCTCGGCCTGATCGTCATCGTGTGGTTCTCCGCGTCGATCGTGCTCGGGCGTCTCTATCCCGAGGCGATCCAGCGCTTTACCGTCGATCCCAACACGTACGCGCAGGAGCAGCCGTACATCGCGAACAACATCGCCATGACGCGGCTCGCATTCGGTCTCAACGAATGGCAGTCGACTCCGTATTCGGGCAACCAGCCGCTGACGCAGGCGGCGATCAGCGCCGAGGCCGACACGTTCACCAATGCCCGGCTGTGGGACTACCGGCCCCTGCAGACCACACTCGACCAGCTCCAGACCGTGCGCCAGTACTACGACTTCTCGGACGTCGACACCGACCGGTACATGATCAACGGCAGCCTGCGTCAGGTCATGCTGTCGGCGCGCGAGCTGGCGATCGACAAGAATCCGTCGGCCACGAGCTGGGTCAACCAGCGGGTGATCTACACGCACGGCATCGGGCTTGCGATGGTGCCCGTCAACGAGGTCACGCCCGAGGGGCAGCCGCAGCTGTGGATCAAGGACCTGCCGCCCGTGTCATCCAACGGCGCCCCGGAGGTGACCCAGCCGCGGATCTACTTCGGCGAGACCGACAACCACTACGTGGTGGTCGGGGCTCGTCAGGCCGAGTTCGACCTGCCGGGCGGCAGCGGCTCCACCGCCGACCGGACCACGAGCTGGACAGGCACGACGGGCATCGCGCTGGATTCCACTCTCAACCGCTTGCTGTTCGGCCTGCGGTTCAAGGACCTCGACCTGCTGATCTCCGACCAGATCACGGCCCAAAGCCAGCTCCTGTTCCATCGGACCCTGTCGGACAGGCTGGGCATGATCGCGCCCTTCCTCGCCTTCGACAAGGACCCGTACCTGGTGGTGGTCGGCGGGCGGCTGGTGTACGTGCAGGACGCGTACACGATCAGCGACAAGTTCCCGCACGCGACGCCGTTCGACACGTCCCAGCTCAGCGGTAACTCGGGGCTTGCCGCTGACAGCTTCAACTACATCCGGAACAGCGTGAAGATCACCATGGATGCCTACACAGGAGAGATGCACTTCTACGTGTGGGACCCGACCGACCCGATCATCCGGGCCTGGCAGGGCGTGTTCCCGACACTGTTCGAGCCGAAGACCGCGATGCCGGCCGACATCGCCGCGCACGTCCGCACGCCCGAGGAGCTGTTCAACGTCCAGACGCGGACCTTCGGCCAGTACCACGTCACGGACACGCTCACCTTCTTCAACAACACGGACCGCTGGACCGTGCCGGCCCCGCAGACCAACCAGCAGAGCCTGCCGTCCGAGGCCTACTACGTGGTGATGCGCATGCCCGGAGAGCCGAAGGCGGAGTTCCTGCTGCTCCAGCCGATGATCGCGGCCAGCCGCCCGAACATGATCGCGTGGGTGGCCGCCCGCAATGACGCCCCGAACTACGGGACCGTCAGGGTGTTCCAGTTCCCCGACAGCTCCAACATCTTCGGCCCAGCCCAGATCGAGGCACGGATCGACCAGGATCCGACGATCAGCGGCCAGATCACGCTGTGGAACCAGAGCGGCAGCCAGGTCGTGCGTGGCAACCTGATCGTGATCCCGGTGGGCAACTCGCTGATCTACCTGCAGCCGGTGTACCTCCAGTCCACCTCGTCTGCCTCCAGCATCCCCGAGTTCCAGAAGATCGTGGTCGCGAGCCCGACAACCATCGTGTGGGCGAGCACGCTGAGCGATGCCCTCCAGCAGTTGCTGAATGCACATGGCGCGTCGCCCGGACCAACGCCGACGCCGGGCCCGACGGCCACACCCGGACCGTCGGCGACGCCGCTTCCCACGCTGCCGCCGTCACCCGGGCTGCCATCGACCGTGGACGGCCTGATCGCCTACGCCAACCAGCACTTCGAGCTGGCGCAGCAGGCGCTCCGGAACAGTGACTTCGCGACGTACGGCGCGGAGATGGCCAAGGTGCAGACAGCTCTCCAGCGGCTCGGCGAGCTGACTGCCTCGCCCGGAGCCAGCCCGCAGCCGTGACGCGGGTCGCCCCGGTCCCGGCCGGTGCGGACGACGGGATGAGGGCCCCGACACGGTCCGGTCGCCGCCTGCGCCCCGGGACGTCGATCGCCGCTGCCGTCGTCATGACGCTGATCCGCCCGGCGTCATGGGCCTACGGCCTGCTCGGGTTTCTCGCGGGCGGCGGCCTCGTGATCGTCGCCTGGCCCATCCTGGTCCTGCCGACACCGACCGGCCTGCAGAACGACCTCGGCGTGCCCGTCAGCAGGCTCGTGCTGGGAACGCCGTCGATCGAGCTTTTCGTGCTGGCGGCAGCCGGCCTCCTGGCCGGTGTCGCAGTGCTCGTCGTCGCGACCCTGGTCGGCGCCTGGGCAGAGCGGCAGGGGATCGTCGCTGTCCTCGAGGCGGCGCGGCGCGAGGGGCTGGTGATCCGCGACGTGGATGTCGCCGGGGCGCCCGGGGTGGGCCGCATCGCGCTGATTCGCCTGCTCGCCCTCGTGCCCGTCGCGGTCGCCGTCCTGTTGGCGTGGGGGCATGTCTACGACGCCGCATACCACGAGCTCATCCTGCCCGACGACCTGGTCACGCCACTCCCGATCCGGGTGATTCGCGACGTGCCCGGGTGGATCGGCGGCGTCGGCGTGGTGTGGCTGCTGGCGGACACCGCGGCGGCCGTCGGCGTCCGCAGGCTGGTGCTCGAGCGGCGTCCAGTGCTCGGCGCCTGGCTCCTCGGCTGGGTGGACGTGGTCCGTCGGCCGCACAGGGTCCTGGCGACGGCCCTGGCAGGGCTCGGCGTCCTCGTGCTGCTCCTCGGGCCCGTGCTTCTTGCGTCCGCGGCCACCTGGGGCCACGTGAGCAACGCGATGCTCGTGGGGCAGGATCTGCCGGGGATCCTGCTTGCGCTGACGACCTGGGTGGCCGTGTGGCTCGGCGGGCTCGTGCTGGTGGGCGTGGCCGCGGCGATCCGTGCCGCAGGCTGGACCCTTCTCCTGGGGCGGCCCCCATGGGCCTGACGTCACCTGAGTGGCATGCAGCGCGTCTGACCCTGAGTCGCGTGGGCCACCCGTCCGGCCCCCTGCTACACTGCCGATCGCCGCGTGCCCTCGGGCCCGGCCCCGCGCCCACCTGGAGGCCGCGCTCCACCGCATGACAGACATCCTCAACACGATCGGCAGCACGATCGGCGGGTTCTTCTCCAACCCGATCGTCCAGCTGACGATCCAGGCCATCGTCGTCTACGCCGTCATCCTGTGGCTCGCCGCAGCGTACTGGGCGTTCCGGGACATGCAGCTGCGCAGCGACAACCCCGTGCTCCCCTACGTGGCGTCGGCGCTGATCGTGCTGTTCACGCCGATCGTGTTCCCGCTTGGCATCGTGGTGTACCGGATCGTTCGGCCGCAGGAGAAGATCGGCGAGATCTATGAGCGGAATCTCGCCGAGGAGGCCCTGCTGGCCGAGGTCGAGACGATCAGGACCTGCCCGGCCTGCGCCCGGCGCGTCCACGAGGAATGGATCATCTGCCCCACCTGCCGCACCCGCCTGAACCGCGTGTGCGCGAACTGCGGCCGGCTCGTCGGCCTTGACTGGTCGCTGTGCGCCTGGTGCGGGCGAGACTTCGAGCGCACCGACATCGCGGCGCTCGAGCCGATCTCGGGTGGCCTCGCCGGCCGGGAGCTCGCGGAGCCCCCGGCGACACGCGCGGTCATGCGCGCCGGTGCACGTCCCGTGTCGGTCACGCAGACACCTCGTCCGGCGCCCCGGCCGCGCAGCGCCCCGGGGACCGTCTCGGAGCCTTGACGGCGCCCTCGGAACCCGATCAGCGACCGGCATCGAGCCACGGCGCACCGGGCATCTCCACCTTCAGCCTCGAGGGCCGGGCGGCACCGGCGCTGTACCTGATCGGGTGGGTCGGATCCGTCATGGGTCTGGCCGTGATCGCGGTCTCGTTCATGGCCACCGGAACCGGTGCCTCGCCGTGGATCTTCCTGGGCGGCCTGGTCGTGCTCGCCCTTGGGCTGAGCGCCGCGGGCGGCTCGCAGGCGGTGGAGCGCGGTCAGCGCGAGGACCTTGCCTACCGCGGACCGTCACCCGTGCTCGCGTTCGTCACGGTGATCGCGCTCACGCTGCTCGCGATCATCGTGGTCCTCGCACCGCTGTCGGCGCTTGGACTGGATGCGCAGACGCCGGTGGCAACGACCCTGTCGCTGGCGATCACGACGCTGATGTACGCGGCCGTCGTTCAGTTGCTCGTCGTCGGGCCGGGCGCGCTCTCGTGGCGCGACATGGGCCTGGTGATGCCGGCCGGCGATGCGGTTCGCGATCTGCTCGTCGGCGCCGCACTGGCGGTCCCGGTCCTGGTCTTCACGCTCGTCCTCGGTGCCCTGCTGGCACGGGTTCTCGAGCCGGCCCCCAGCCCGCTGCCGCAGGCCGGTGACGCGGTCGGCCTGGTCGCGA
Organism: uncultured Chloroflexia bacterium; assembly: GCA_963849495.1. Classification (GTDB taxonomy): domain Bacteria; phylum Chloroflexota; class Limnocylindria; order Limnocylindrales; family CSP1-4; genus CAIXZV01. Next base: position 10,978 of record CAWKHN010000004.1, read on the forward strand.
ACCTGCTGTCGGCTGCCATTCTCGCGCCGGCCGGTGAGGAGCTGTTCTTCCGCGGCTTCACCACGACGGCGTGGGCGCGTGCGGGTGGGCCGAATCGCGCGATCGTGCGCGGCGCCGTGTTCTTTGCGGTCGCCCACGTGGTGACCCTGTTCGACGCGTCGTTCGCGACCGGAGCCTCACATGCCCTGTTCTCGTTCGTGGCCCTGCTCCCCGTGGGGATCGCGCTGGGCTGGGTGTTCCTCGCGCGGCGCTCGCTGTATGCGGCGATCGGCCTGCATGCGGCGTTCAACGCACTCCAGGTGCTTGCGCTGTTCCTGGCTGCGTCCGCAAGCTGACGGACTGCCCGCGGGGCGGCGGGGTCTGCCGGGCCCGATGCCGGTCGCGACCGCCCGCGATGGTCGGGTGAGTCACTGGTAAGCGGTGGTCCGTAGGCTTCGTCGTGTTCCCGGGCCCGGATGGCGGGGGAAATCGGCGGGCTTCCGTCGTTCGGGCCCTGGGAACGCCCTGTCCGCCCGCGACCTCCAGGCACGTGCCCGCCATCCCCACGGGAGGCGAGCCATGACCGACCCAGACGCCCAGGTGGCATCCGCTCCGGTCCACCGAACCGCGTCGAGGTCGGTACGCGATCTGCCTGCCGCGGAGCGTCCCCGTGAGCGGCTCGCCCTGCGCGGGCCCGGGGGGCTCTCGGCGGCCGAGCTCATCGCGATCGTCTGGGGGACCGGGTCGGGCGGGCGCAGCGCAACCGAGCTGGCCGAGGAGGCGCTCGCTCGCCACGCGAGCGTGGGTGCTCTCGCCCGGGCGACGGACGTCGAGCTCGCGGCGATCCCCGGCGTCGGCACGGCGAAGGCGGCGCGGCTGGCTGCGGCGTTCGAGCTCGGGCGACGCTCGGTGGCTGATTGGCCGTCGGGCCGTTGGACGATCCGGTCGCCGCGGGACGTCGCGGATCGCCTGTGCGTCGAGATGGGCCGCCTGGAGCGGGAGGAGCTGCGGGTGCTGAGCCTCAACGCGAAGAACGTCGTGCAGCGGGTGTCGACCGTGTATGTGGGCAACGTGTCGGCGTCGCTGGTCCGGGTCGGGGAGCTGTTCCGCGATGCCGTGCGCCTGGACGCGTCGGGGGTCGTGCTCGCCCACAATCACCCAAGCGGGGATCCCACGCCGAGCCCGGATGACCTGCATCTCACCGCCGAGGCGATCGCCGCCGGACGTCTCCTGGACGTTGACGTCCTCGACCACGTCGTGATCGGCCATGAGGCGTGGATCTCGCTGCGCGACCGAGGCGTGAGCTTCGACCGGACCGCGGCCAGGCGGGCGGCGGAGTAGGCGGTTCGGTCCGGCCGCCGGAGGGGGGCGTGGACGTTGCTCGCCGGCGAGGGAGCTCAGATCGCGGCTGCGACGCGCAGGCCCTCGAGCACAGCCTCCTCGACCGTCCGCGGTGCCAGGCAATCGCCGATGCCGTGAACCTCGATGGGCCGGCCGGAGACCGAGCGTAGGTCCTCGCGGCCGGTGAGCTCGTCGAGCAGCGATGATTCCGGCACGTGCCCGGCCGCCAGCACGAGGGCCGCCACGTCCTCGACGACCACCGCCTCCTCGGTCAGGGTGTGCTGGAGGAAGACGGCCTGCCCGTCGAAGCCGAACGGACGGACGAGCGGGATGACCTCGACGTGAGCCCGCGCGAGGGCCGCGATCGTCGCGTCCCGGACGTACTGCTGGATCCGGAAGCCGGGTGTGTAGCCGTTGGTCGCGAGGGTGACGCGGTGCCCGGCCGTCGCAAGCATCTGGGCGACGCCGGGGCCCACCCAGTCGCAGCGCCAGTCCACGACCACCACCCGGCCGTCCGGCACAGCCCGACCCCGGATCACCTCCCACGCATCGAGCACGACCGGCTGGTTCGCCAGCTCCAGCTCGGGCCGGTAGGGGCGTGCCCCGGTGGCGACGATCACGACCTCGGGCGCTTCGCGGGCGACAAAAGCTGCGTCCACGCGGGAGCCCGTCACGATCCGGACGCCGGCGCGAACCGCCTCTCCCTCGAGGTTGGTGACGACGCCACCGAACTCCGCGCGACCTGGCAGCAGCTGCGCAAGCAGCACCTGCCCGCCGACTCGCCGTGCGGTCTCATGGAGGACGACCTCGTGGCCGCGCTCCGCTGCGACGGCCGCCGCCTTGAGCCCGGCCGGGCCGCCCCCGACGACCATCACGTGCCGCCGGTCGCCTGGAGACACGATCACGCGCCGCCCGTATTCCAGCTCGCGCCCACTCTCCGGATACTGGATGCACGAGATCGGGTAGCCCGCGTGGAAGTGCCCGATGCAGGCCTGATTGCAGCCGACGCACGCGCGGATCTCATCCAGGCGCCCGGCCCTCGCCTTCACGGGCAGCAGGGGATCGGAGATGAGGGCCCGGGTCATGGCCACCGCGTCCGCCTGGCCGAGCTCGAGGATGTGCTCCGCCTCCTGTGGCTGGTTGACCCGGCCCGCCACCAGGACGGGCACGTGCACGACCGCCTTTGCGGCGGCCGCGAGTGGCGCCGTGTACGCGTTGGCCATCGTCATCGGGGGCACGATGTGGTCCGATCCGGCCAGGGTGGCCGACGTTCCCGCGACGACGCTTACGTAGTCGGGCCGAGCGTCGCCGCCATCGAGCGTCGCCAGCGCCTCGAGCGTCTCGTCCCGGGTGAGGCCGTCCGGTGATCGCTCGTCGATCGAGATCCGCAGGCCGACGACGGCGCCCGGGTCCAGGGCCACGCGCACGGCCGCGATGACCTCGCGCAGGAACCGGAGCCGGTTGGCCGGCGAGCCGCCATAGCCATCCGTCCGCAGGTTCACCCGCGGGCTGAGGAACTGCGCAGGGAGGTAGCCGTGGCTCGCGACGACCTCCACACCGTCGAGGCCGGCCGCCCGGAGGCGAGCAGCTGCCGCCGCGTAGCCATCGACGATCTCGTGGATGAGCGGCACCGGCATCGAGCGCGGCATCGTGTGGAAGCGCTCGCTGGGCACTGAGGATGGCGCGAGCGGCACCGGCAGCGTGCCGTCGTCCGAGTCCATGATCTCCCTGCCCCCGTGGAAGACCTGGCCGATGATCCCTGCGCCCTCCGCGTGAACGGCCTCGGCGAGACGCCTGAAGCCCGGGATGCACCCGTCGTCCATGGCGCCCAGGGCATGCGACGTGTACTCCGCCGACGGATGAACGGCGGCGACCTGGACCACGATCAAACCCACGCCTCCTGCCGCCCGTGCCGCCTGGTAGGCGATCAGCTGGTCCGAGACGCGCCCGTGCTCGGCCATGACCGTGTCGTGGCCGGACGAGAAGACGCGGTTGCGGATCTCCAGCGGGCCGAGACGCAGCGGTGAGAACAGGCGCGGGAAGTGCCCCTGATCGCTCGCCCGGCCGAAATCACCTCGCTCCGTCATCGCCGTCAGATCGTAGTCGAGGCGCGCGTGGGCACGACCGTGGTTTCCGCCGCACGCGACGAGGTGGCCCGGGGTTCAGCCGAGGATGCGACCCTCGACGGTGGACCGCCCTCCTCGCCTGATCATTCGCCGCCCGGCCTCGGTGCCACCGCGCGTCGACCGTCGGCCGTCGCACTGCCCGGGACGTCCGGGAGCTCAAGGGTCGCGGACCCGTACTGGTGGAAGCGGATCCCCGTTCGCGACTCGCCTGACTTCTGGGCGCGCTTCTGCTCCTGCATGGTGAGGTCCGCCCAGCGCATCAGCACCGCACGGCCGGGGATCTCGGGCGATGGCCGCGCGATCAGGGCGCCGATGGACACGCCGACCGCCACGACGCCTCTGGCCAGGGCCATCGGCATCCGGATCGTCGATTCCACCCGCTCGGCGAGGCGCTGCGCGATCGCGATGTCGGTGACGCCGGCGAAGAACAGCGCGAACTCGTCGCCTCCGAGGCGTCCGGCGAGATCAGTGGCCCGGATGATCCCGCGCAGCCGTCGACCGATCTCGGTCAGGACCTCGTCGCCGACGTCCTTGCCGCGAACCTTGTTGATCTCGCCAAACCCGTCGAGGTCGATCGACAGCAACAGGCCGCCCGTCGCGAGCCCGCGCCTGGTTCGGGCCAGGACACCGTCGAGCTCACGTTCGAAGGTGCGCAGGCGAGGCAGCTTCATCAGGGGATCGATGAACTCCACGCCGTCGGCGGGCCAGACCAGGAGCACCACGATGGCGACCGCGAGCGGCGCCCACCAGCCGACGGCAGAGAACGCCACGACGAACACCCACGCGAGGCCGACCTCGGCCAACGTCATTCGGCCGAGCGATCGCACGACGATGTCGATCAGGCTCAGCGACGACAGCCGTTCGCGGAGCATGATCGTCCCACCGGCGATGCCGTTCGCGATCATCGCGAGGGCAAGTGTCCCCGCGGCGATGGCGATCATGTCGGCCAGTCCCGGATCCACACCGGAGCCGGCGGCCGCGCCACGGATCACCTCCACGATGAGGCCGCCGATGACCGCCGCGAGCGCCATCACCGAGTGATTCGCGAGGACGCCGTACCAGGGCTGCGATTCCAGCTCGCGACGCTCCAGGGTGGCCAGCAGCGCGACCCATCCGCCCGCTGTCGGGCCGCCGAGCACCATGGCGGCGGCGATGAACGGGAAGTGGAACGTCCACACGCCCGAGCTGCCCGCAACCGGCAGGACGCGCAGCGAGCCGATGAACCCGAACGCGACCCAGAGCAGAAGGCCGCCATCGGGTCCGCCCAGCGCCGTGCCTTTCAGACCGGGGTCGATGGCCGGGAGGATGGGAACGCTCAGCGTCGTCCACAGGACGGCGACAAGGCCGGCAAGGGCCGAGGCAGCCGTGTAGACGTACAGGGAGGATCCGCCGGGAGCCAGCGCCTCGGGCTCTGGCTGGCCGCGTGGGGGCGCGGTCGTCGCGCGCTCCGGCTCGCGGCGGAGGCGGGTCGTGGGGAGACCCGGGAATCCCATGCTCAACTGGAGCGTCTGGCCGTCCATCAGGGGGCACTTCCTGTGCAGGACCGTCAAGTCGGATGGGGGACCGATCCGAGCCCATCGCGGGCCCTCCAGCCCGCACACGGATCCCCGGCCGGGGCAAGGGCGCACCCCAGGCTGCCGGTTGCCGTGACGTCCCTCCAGACGTCGGTCCGATGAGCTTGGACCGGGACTCCTGACCCACTCACCGCACCGCAGGCATCGTGCCCCGCCTCAGCGTCCGGCCGACAGGAATCGAACGTACCCGGATGGGTGCCCCATTGGTACCGGTACCCCGGGCCGACGGGCGCCCCGACCGCCACGGGGGCGCGGGACGGGCGCGGGTATACTGCTCGGGCTCGCTCGCCCGTATCGCGCGGCGGCCACGACCCCGTCTCCATCCGCGACCGCCCCGGTTGCCGCGCCTGCGCCCCAACGGCGTCCGTATCCACGCAGCAAGGATCTGCCCGCCAGCATGCTCGACCGTCTCTTCGGCCTCTTCTCCCGCGACATCGGGATCGATCTCGGCACCGCGAACACGCTCGTGCACGTGCGGGACCGCGGGATCGTCATCTCCGAGCCCTCGGTCGTCGCGATCGATGCCAAGACCAAGCGGGTCCTTGCCATCGGCGCCGAGGCGAAGCGGATGGTCGGGCGCACGCCGGCCTCGATCATCGCCGTGCGCCCCCTCCGGGACGGCGTGATCTCGGACTTCGACGTGACCGAGCAGATGATCAAGTACTTCGTGAACAAGGTGCACGACCGGGTCGGCCTGATCCCGCGCCCGCGGATGCTGCTCGGCATTCCCTCGGGCGTCACCGAGGTCGAGAAGCGCGCGGTCCGCGACGCCGCCCTCAACGCGGGCGCCCGTTGGGCACGTCTGATCGAGGAGCCGATGGCCGCCGCGATCGGGGCCGGCCTCCCCGTTTCGGAGCCGTCCGGCTCACTGATCGTGGACATCGGTGGCGGCACCACCGAGGTCGCGGTGATCTCGCTGGGCGGCATCGTCGTCAGCCGCTCGATCCGCATCGGCGGCGACGAGATGGACCAGGACATCGTGTCGTTCTCGCGACGGGAGTACAACCTGCTCCTCGGTGAGCGCACGGCAGAGGAGATCAAGATCGCGATCGGGTCCGCGTACCCCGGTGAGTGGGACGGCCAGCGGGTCCAGCTCCGCGGCCGCGACCTGCTCACGGGCCTGCCCCGCTCGGTCGAGGTGGGTGCCGATCAGATCCGCGAGGCGATCGAGGTGTCGGTCGCGCAGATCGTGGACACGATCAAGGACACGATCGAGGAGACGCCGCCCGAGCTGGTGGCGGACATCATGGACCAGGGGATCGTCCTGGCCGGAGGAGGCGCTCTGCTCGCCGGCCTCGACAGGCGCGTGGCGGAGGCCACGCAGATGCCGGTCCACGTCGCCGACGACCCGCTCACGTGCGTGGCACGCGGCACGGGCGTCGTTCTCCAGGAGCTCGCGAGCCCGTCGATGGAGCGCGTGCTCGTTGCCGAAACCTACAGCCGCTCTCCGCGCTGACGCCAGTTTGCGTGCCCCGGATCACCGGGGTCCGCTCCGGGAGCTCGCTCCATGACCACGCGCCTCGCCAATCACCAGGCTCGCCGCCGCGGCATCGTGTACACGATCCTGGTCGCCATCACCCTGCTGCTGATGGCGTTCTCGTCCAACCCCTACGTCCAGGGTCTGCAGAATGGCCTGACCTTCGCTCTTCGGCCGATCCAGGGCGCGATGGCCGGTGTCGCCGATGGCGTGGCCGGTGTCGCCGGGGCGATCAGTGAGATCGACCAGCTGCGCGTCGCCAACGGCGCCCTGCGTAACGAGAACGAGCGGCTGGCCAACGAGAACGCCCGGCTCCAGGCAGTGAAGCGCGAGAACGACCAGCTCACCGCGCTGCTCCAGCTCCAGAGCGGCTTCGATCACGCCACAGTGGCGACCCGCGTCATCGGCCGCGAATCGCTCGACAGCCATCGCCTGGTGATCCTCGACAAGGGAACCGATGACGGTCTCGCGGTCGGGGATTCGGTCATCGTCCAGGGCGGAGCGCTGGTCGGGCGGATCACGGACATTGGCCCCAACTTCTCCAAGGTGACGCTGATCAGCGACAGCACGTCCACGGTCGTCGGCCAGCTCGTGAACAGCGGCGCCACCGGAGACATCGTGGGCCAGGCGGGCGGCGTGCTGGTCATGCGCGACATCGACACGGCGGTCCAGATCGGGATCGACGAGGAGGTGTTCACGGCCGGGATCGAGCTGGCCGGGGGCATCCGGTCGCCGTACCCGAAGGGCCTGCTGGTGGGCAGCGTCGTTGACGTCCAGCGGGACGCGAATGCCGTCGTCCAGACGGCGTTCCTTGCCCCGGCCGCGAACCTGGATTCGTTCGAGCTGGCCCTCGTCATCACGGATTACACCGGCGGGCTCCCGCCCGTGGACCAGCTGCCCGTACCGTGCGGCACGTCCGGGACGGTCCCGGCGGGCGAGGTTCCGTGCTACACGCCTTCGCCCGTGCCGAAGGCCACGCCGCGACCCACCACATCGGCAAAGCCATGATGGGGAGCCAGCGCCGTCGGCTGCTGCTAGGCTGGCGCCGATGAAGGGCCTCATCCTTGCCGGCGGCACCGCCAGCCGTCTGTTCCCCCTGACGATCGTCACCAACAAGCACCTGCTGCCGATCTACGACCGGCCGATGATCTACTACCCCCTGGAGACGCTCGCCGGGATGGGGATCCGCGAGGTCCTGGTGATCGTCGGCGGCAAGAGCGTCGGCGATATCGTGGAGCTGCTGGGCGACGGGCGGCACTTCGGGCTGGACCTCACGTATCGCTACCAGCGCGGCGCGCTGGGCATCGCGCACGCGATCGGCCTTGCCCGCGATTTCATCGGCGACGACGCCTTCTGCGTGGTCCTGGGCGACAACATCCTGCGCGGTCCCGCGCTGGCCGCCACGGCGCGCAGGTTCGACGAGGGCCGGTGGGGCGCGGGCACCCTCCTCTACCGCGTCCCCGATCCGGAGCGGTTCGGCGTGGCGGAGCTGGACGCCGAGGGCAGGGTGGTGGGCTTCGAGGAGAAGCCGGAGCACCCCAAGAGCGACCTGATCCCGATCGGCGTGTACTTCCTGCGCCCGGACGCATTCGACGTGATCGAGGCGCTGGCTCCGTCCGGTCGCGGCGAGTTCGAGATCACCGACGTCCTCAACCACTACATTCCCGCGGGCGGCTTGTTCACGGAGGTCTACGACGGCCAGTGGGCGGACGCCGGGACGGTCCTGTCCCTGCTCCGGGCCGCCGAGATCGCCAGCGCCGATGCCGATGCCGGCCGCCTGCCGCCCCCGCCCCCGCACCCCAACGACGTGCGTTGAGCGGGAACAGCGTCCCGGATGGGGCCCACCTGCTGGTCACCGGGGGCGCCGGGTTCATCGGAAGCCAGCTCGTCCGGGATCTCCTGGCGCGCCGGGACGGCACGCGGATCACCGTCCTCGACAAGCTCACCTACGCCGGCAACCGCGCCAACCTCGAGGCCGTGGAGGCGGACGCCGAGCAGGCCGCTCGGTTCGCGTTCGTGCGCGGGGACATCGCGGACGCGGACGCCGTGGCGCCGCTCATCGCCGACGCGGACGCGGTGGTCAACGTCGCCGCCGAGACCCATGTCGATCGCTCGATCCTCGACCCGGAGGCGTTCCTGCGCACCGGCGTGATCGGGGTGCACGTGCTGCTGGAGGCCGTCCGCCGCGAGACCGACCGTGCCCGTGCGGGCGACCGGGCGAGCGCCCCGCGGCTGCTCCAGGTCAGCACCGACGAGGTGTACGGCTCCGTCGAGACCGGACGCAGCGTCGAGACCGACGCCCTCGCGCCGCGCAGCCCCTATGCCGCCGCCAAGGCGGCCGGCGAGCTGCTCGTCCGCGCCTACCAGGTGACCTACGGGCTGGATGCCGTGATCACCCGGGGCTCCAACACCTACGGTCCGCACCAGCACCCGGAGAAGCTGATCCCCCTGTTCGTGACCAACGCCCTCGCGGGTGAGCAGCTGCCGATGTACGGCGACGGGATGCAGATCCGTGACTGGTTGCACGTCGCCGACCACGCGGCGGCGATTGACTTCGTGCTTCGAAACGGGAAGGCGGGAGAGGCCTACAACGTCGCGGGCGGCACGGAGCTGCCGAACCGCGAGGTCATCCGGCGGCTGCTGGCGGCTGCCGGCCGTGACTGGTCGCTGGTGCGGACGGTGCCGGACCGGCCGGGCCATGACCGGCGGTACGCGATGGACGGCTCGAAGCTCGCCGCGCTCGGCTGGAGGCCACGCGTGTCGTTCGACGAGGGCCTGCCGGCCACGGTGGCCTGGTACCGCGATCATGGCGCGTGGGTGGATCAGGCGCGCACGGCGGACTGGGACGTCTACTACGCACGCCAGTACGCGGAACGGCTGGCGAACGGCCGAACCGTGGACGACTCGACGACCGGTGCGGAGGTGGAGAGCGGCGTGCCTCCGAATGCCGCCGGGGTCGACGGAGCCCGCTGACCGGTGCGGGTCGCCGTCACCGGAGCGCATGGCCGGCTCGGCAGTGCGCTGATCCGGGCCCTGGAAGAGGCGCCGTTCACGGGACCGACCGGACCGATCGCCTGGTCACGCCCCGAGCTGGACCTGGACACGGTCACGCGCGACGTGGCCGACCGGCTCATCGTGCGTGACCGACCCGAGGTCGTGGTCCACGCGGCCGCCTGGACCGATGTCGACGGCTGCGCGCGCGATCCCGACCTGGCGATGCTCCGGAACGCCCGGGCCGCCGGACATCTTGCCGATGCGTGCGCGGACCTCGGGGTGGACTTCGTCCTGGTCTCCACCAACGAGGTGTTCGATGGTCGCCGGACCGACCGGCGAGGCTATGCCCCCGACGATCCTCCGAACCCGATCAATCCCTACGGTGCCAGCAAGGCCGAGGCGGAGCGACTGGCAGGGGTGGCCTTCGGCCGATCAGGAACAGCCTCGGACCCCCTCGCAACCCCGGCTCCGCGTCTCGCGATCGTGCGGACGTCGTGGCTTCACGGTCCGCCCGGCAACGACTTCCCGGCCAAGATCGCCGCTGCGGCCGGGCGTGCCCGGGCAGCGAGCGAGCCATTGCGGGTCGTGGGCGATGAGGTCGGCTCTCCGACCTATGCGCCCGATCTTGCCGAGGCCATCTGCGAGCTGCTGGCCGAGGACGCCCTCGCTCCATCCGGGACCCGTGCCGCGGTCCACCAGATCGTGAACGCGGGGTGGACGTCCCGCGCCGACTGGGCACGCGAGGTCGTGCGGGCCCTGCGCATCGACGTCGAGGTCGAGGACGTGCCCGCCGACACATGGATCCGGGCATCCGTCCCACCCCGCTGGGGGGTCCTCGAGCCGACGCCGCTTCCCTCGCGCGTGCCGATGCGCGGCTGGCGCGATGCGTTCGCGGACGCCGTTCCGGCGCTGGAGCGCTCGCTGCCCCGGGCGTGATGTGCGCCGGCGCGCGCCGGCGACCGCCCTCGACCGCACCGATCCGGCTCACGCGTCACCAGCGCTGCACCGAAAGGGCCACCGTTGCCCTGACCATTCTGCGATTGGATGTCAGGGCTCTCGCGACGAGGCTGTAGGGGCACTCATCACGCGTCCGGCGTCTCCGGCCGGGCGCACCGTCTCGCCCCGGAGCCCGATCATTGCGCAACCTGGCCATCGCCCTCGTCGCCGTCTTCCTCGTCGCCGCCGGGACCTTCGCCCCGGCAGCCGCCCCCGGTGCCCGCGCCGACACCGCCGTTGCACCGAAGGTGGCCATCATCGTCGGACCGGTCGAGAGCTCGACCTCGAGCTATCGGTCGTACGCCGACGCGGTCGCCTCGGCCGCGCTTGCCTATACGCCGAACGTGGTCAAGGTGTACAGCCCGAACGCCACCTGGGCGGCGGTCCAGGCTGCAGTCAACGGTGCCTCGATCGTCGTCTACCTCGGGCATGGCAACGGCTGGCCCTCGCCCTACCCGAACGATCCCGCCTACACGCAGAAGGACGGCTTCGGCCTCAACACGGGCACGCCCTCCGACTACACCCACATCTACTACGGCGAGCCGTCCGTCTCGACGCTCAAGTACGCGCCCAACGCGATCGTCCTGCTCAACCACCTGTGCTATGCCTCCGGCAACTCCGAGCCGCAGAACGCTGACCCGACCCTGGCGGTTGCCGAGCAGCGCGTCGACAACTACGCTGCCGGCTTCCTCAAGGGCGGAGCGCGGGCGGTCATCGCCGAGGGCCACGGCTCGCTCGCCCCGCTGATCACCGCGCTGTTCACGACCCATCAGACGGTGTACGACGCCTGGCAGGCGATGCCCAACGCCCACGGCAACACCTTCAGCTTCGCGTCGACCCGGACGCCGGGGATGACGGCCAGCATGGATCCCGATTCGCCGACGGGCGGCTACTACCGCTCGTTCACGGGCAGCCTCGATCTGCGGACCGACGACGTCACCGGGGCATCGATGACCTCGACGAGCGAGGCGCCCGCCACGCTCCAGGTGCCCGGCGCCGCGACCGCCCCCGCCGGCGCTGCCCTGTACGCGACCTCATCCCTGTCCGGCACCCCGACAACGTCGCTGTCGGCGGACACTCCCGTTCGTGTCGAGCAGGGACCTGACATCGCCTCCGACGCGTCGCCCGACCCGGTGCTCGTGAAGGCGATCGACGGGGCAGCCACCGGCTGGACTGACGGCAACCAGCTCGTCCCCCAGGACAGCACGCCGCCCCAGCTGTGGAGCCTGGACGGCCCGCTGACCTTCTCACCCAACGGCAACGGTCAGGGTGACACGCTCACCCTTCGGGCGACCTTCACCGAGGAGGTGGCCTGGTCGTTCAAGGTGACCAACACCGCCGGGGCGGTTCTCGCAACCGGTTCAGGCGACGGCAACGTGGCGATCCTCTCCTGGGACGGCAAGTCGGCCGGCGCGGTCGTCCCGGACGGAAGCTATCAACTCAAGATCACCGCCACGGATCCGTGGGGCAACGGTCCACTCGAGGTGACCAGGACGGTGGTGGTGGATACCTCGATCCAGCTCCGCCTGGCCGGCACGGACCGGTACGCGACCGCGGCCGCGGTCAGCAAGGCCTATGTCAGCCCGGGTGTCGGCACCGTGTTCGTCGCCACCGGCGCGAACTTCCCCGACGCGCTCGCCGGTGCCGCGGCCGCCGGGGCCATGGGTGCCCCGATCCTGCTCGTCGCCCAGGGCTCCGTCCCCACCGCCACGGCGACCGAGCTCACGCGGCTCCATCCGGCGAAGATCGTGATCCTGGGCTCGACAGGCGTCGTCTCCGCCGCGGTCGCCAGCGCCCTGGGGCAGTACGCCGCCAGCGTCACCCGCCTGGCCGGCACGGACCGGTACGCGACCGCGGCCGCGGTCAGCAAGGCCTATGTCAGCCCGGGTGTCGGCACCGTGTTCGTCGCCACCGGCGCGAACTTCCCCGACGCGCTCGCCGGTGCCGCGGCCGCCGGGGCCATGGGTGCCCCGATCCTGCTCGTCGCCCAGGGCTCCGTCCCCACCGCCACGGCGACCGAGCTCACGCGGCTCCATCCGGCGAAGATCGTGATCCTGGGCTCGACAGGCGTCGTCTCCGCCGCGGTCGCCAGCGCCCTGGGGCAGTACGCCGCCAGCGTCACCCGCCTGGCCGGCACGGACCGGTACGCGACCGCGGCCGCGGTCAGCAAGGCCTATGTCAGCCCGGGTGTCGGCACCGTGTTCGTCGCCACCGGCGCGAACTTCCCCGACGCGCTCGCCGGTGCCGCGGCCGCCGGGGCCATGGGTGCCCCGATCCTGCTCGTCGCCCAGGGCTCCGTCCCCACCGCCACGGCGACCGAGATCGCTCGCCTGGCCTCACGCACGATCGTCATCCTGGGCGGTCCCAGCGTCGTCTCCGACGCGGTGCGCACCCAGCTCGCCGCGCTCCAGCCGCGCTGATCCACCCGGGGCCGGACCTCGGCCCGGAGCAGCTCGTCGGCCTGGAGCAGCCCTACCCTGAACCCTCCCTGTCCCCACCGTACCGGCACCGACCCGGACCATGGGGTCATGGGCAGGTTGCCGGGGCGAGCGACAATGGTGATCCACGCCGCGACCGCGCCTCGGTTGGGCCAGGCGCATCGCGTCATTCGACCGTGGCCAGGCGGGCACGCAGTCCGTCGATCAGGAGAGTCGTGATCCGATCCCGCTCCTCACAGCGGCGCTCCCGTGCCCTGGCCTCGGCCATCCTCGGCGCTGCCATCGTCGCCGCAACGCTCTTCGGCCCGGCGGCGGTCTCTGCGGGCCACGATCCGGCGCCACCCGCGATTGCCGGTCTCCCGGACGCCATGCCGGTCACCCCGGCCGACCAGGCCGACGCCAACGAGACTGCCGCCCAGCATCCCTCCACCGCCTACGAGCAGGCGATGGCTCATGCGGCGGACCGGATCGACTTCGTTCCCGGTGACCGCGTCGACGTGCCGTTCTCGCCCCGCACGGGTGACAGCTGGCCGGTCGATGGGCACGCACCGGTTGCCCTGCCCGGCGGCCGGGCATCCGGCCGCGACATGGCGACCAGTCCGCAGGGAAGCAGATGGGCAGCGGTCGGCCCCGCGGATACGCCGGCACCCGCATCCACCGCCTCACCAACCCCGACCTCCGCGCCGGTCGACCTGCCCGGAGGCGGTGCGGCCATCCCGGCCGCCGGTGCCTCGTGGGTCCAGGCACCTGCCGCCGTGCAAGCCGATCCCGCTGTCGCATCGGGCCTCCGTCGTCAGGTCTTCGGCTTCCTGCCGTACTGGGAGCTCTCCGGCGCCGCGTCGACGCTCAACTACGGCGTCCTGTCGACGATCGCCTACTTCTCCGTGGGGGCGGACAGTGCCGGCAATCTGCGCAAGAAGAACTCGGACGGCACGACGACCACCGGCTGGGGTGGCTGGACGAGCGCGAACCTGACCGCCGTCATCAACGCGGCCCACCAGACCGGGACCCGCGTCGTCCTCACCATCAGCGTCTTCGCATGGACGACCGGCGAAGCCGCCGTCCAGCAGGCCCTCCTCGGCAGCGCCACGGCTCGCCTCAACCTGGCCCAGCAGATCGCGGCCGCCGTCCGGGATCGCGGCGCGGACGGTGTGAACCTCGACTTCGAGCCACTCGTATCCGGCTCCGAGGCCCAGTTCGTGGCCCTGCTCAAGTCCATTCGCTCTGAGATGGACAAGGTTCACACCGGGTACCAGCTGACCTACGACACGACGGGATACATCGGCAACTATCCGCTGGAGGCATCGGTCGGCCCCGGTGCCGCGGATGCGATCTTTGTCATGGGCTACGACTATCGGACGGCGTCATCCGCGTACGCAGGCTCGATCGACCCCCTGTCGGGACCCGTCTACGACCTGACCGACACCGTCCGCTCCTATACGGCGCGTGTCGCGCCCTCGCAGGTCATCCTCGGGATCCCGTGGTACGGCCGCGCCTGGTCGACGGTTTCCAGCGCGCTCCACGCCCAGACCCAGAGCGGGGAGAAGTACGGCTACAGCGTCGCCGTCAACTACGAGAACATCGGTGCCCTGGTGGCCCAGTACGGCCGTCGGTGGGACAGCGCCGAGCAGAGCCCGTACTTCGTGTACCAGCGGCAGAACTGCACCACCACCTACGGCTGCGTGACCAGCTGGCGTCAGGTCTACTACGACGATGCCGACTCCCTGAAGCTCCGCTTTGCAGTGGTGAACGACTACGGCCTCCGGGGAGCAGGCATGTGGGCGCTCGGCTACGACGGCGGTCATGCCGAGCTGTATCAGGCAATCTCCGATTCGTTCCTGGCGGACAAGACGGCCCCGGCGGCGGGGATCACCGCGCTGCCCGCGACGCAGGGGGATGAGGGCTTCGTCGTCAACTGGTCGGGCCGCGACATCAGCTCCGTCACCGGGTACGACGTCCAGGTGTCGGTCGACGGCGGCGCGTGGACGAGCTGGCTGACCGGCACGACGGCAACCTCGGACGTCTGGCTGGGGTCCAACGGGCACGGCTACGCGTTCCGCGTCCGGGCAACCGATTCCAACGGCAACGTGGGCTCCTGGGACGCGACCTCGACATGGACCGCGACCCCGACGCTCGCGGTGGGAGGCTTCGGGCGGGTAAGCACTGACGGGCTGTCGTATCGCACGGGTCCTGCGACCACGAACGCCAAGCTCGGAACGCTGTCCGCAGGCACCATCGTGGCCGTCACGGGCGGCCCCGTCTCCTCGGGCGGCTACACGTGGTGGGAGGTCACCCAGCCGATCCACGAGTGGTCGCCGGTCTCGTTCGTCGAGCGCGGGGTCTGGGTCGCATCCGGCTCCGCCACGGACACGTACATCCTGCCCGTGCACGCCCCGAATACGACGTACGTCGTCGCCGGCCTGGTCGGCATGGACTTCGGAACCAGCGGAACCGGCGTCGGGACCTCAGCGGCAGCCGTGACCGGTCGCACCTTCTCGCCCAACGGCGACGGGGTCTGGGACACGCTCCGCATTCGCTGGACGAACGCGACCGCGATGAGTGCGCTGAAGCTGAACGTCTACCGCACCAACGGGACCTTCCTCGGCTCTCGCGACGTGCCCGCCCTCGCGGCGGGCGCCCATGCCTGGGACTGGGATGGGCGTCTGGGTGGAACCCTGCTGCCCGATGGGAAGGTCATCGTCCAGCTCGAGGGCAGAGCGGGCTCCGCAACCTACAGTGCTCCATCCGCGCGGCCCGTCACGCCGTCGCAGGTGGCGGCGTACGCGGTCACGATCGACACGGTGGATACCTCGATCCAGCTCCGCCTGGCCGGCACGGACCGGTACGCGACCGCGGCCGCGGTCAGCAAGGCCTATGTCAGCCCGGGTGTCGGCACCGTGTTCGTCGCCACCGGCGCGAACTTCCCCGACGCGCTCGCCGGTGCCGCGGCCGCCGGGGCCATGGGTGCCCCGATCCTGCTCGTCGCCCAGGGCTCCGTCCCCACCGCCACGGCGACCGAGCTCACGCGGCTCCATCCGGCGAAGATCGTGATCCTGGGCTCGACAGGCGTCGTCTCCGCCGCGGTCGCCAGCGCCCTGGGGCAGTACGCCGCCAGCGTCACCCGCCTGGCCGGCACGGACCGGTACGCGACCGCGGCCGCGGTCAGCAAGGCCTATGTCAGCCCGGGTGTCGGCACCGTGTTCGTCGCCACCGGCGCGAACTTCCCCGACGCGCTCGCCGGTGCCGCGGCCGCCGGGGCCATGGGTGCCCCGATCCTGCTCGTCGCCCAGGGCTCCGTCCCCACCGCCACGGCGACCGAGCTCACGCGGCTCCATCCGGCGAAGATCGTGATCCTGGGCTCGACAGGCGTCGTCTCCGCCGCGGTCGCCAGCGCCCTGGGGCAGTACGCCGCCAGCGTCACCCGCCTGGCCGGCACGGACCGGTACGCGACCGCGGCCGCGGTCAGCAAGGCCTATGTCAGCCCGGGTGTCGGCACCGTGTTCGTCGCCACCGGCGCGAACTTCCCCGACGCGCTCGCCGGTGCCGCGGCCGCCGGGGCCATGGGTGCCCCGATCCTGCTCGTCGCCCAGGGCTCCGTCCCCACCTCCACGGCGACCGAGATCGCTCGCCTGGCCTCACGCACGATCGTCATCCTGGGCGGTCCCAGCGTCGTCTCCGACGCGGTGCGCACCCAGCTCGCCGCGCTCCAGCCGCGCTGATCCACCCGGGGCCGGACCTCGGCCCGGAGCAGCCCCCTGGGCCCGTACACTGACATGCCGTGAGCACCGACAGCATCCCCTCCGAGCCAACCGCAGCCGCCTCTCCCGACACCACGACGGGCGATGTCGGCAGCGGGGCCTGGGTGATCCTGCCCACCTACAACGAGGCCGACAATGTCCGCGGCATCTCGACCGCGATCCTGGAGGCGCTCCCGGGTGCAACGCTGCTGGTCGTCGATGACAGCTCGCCCGACGGGACGGGGGACATTGCGGAGGAGCTGGCGACCGCCGATCCGCGAGTCCGCGTCCTTCACCGGCCGGGCAAGCAGGGCCTTGGCCGGGCCTATATCGATGGTTTCCGCGTCGCGCTCGGGGCCGATGCCCGCGTCGTCATCCAGATGGACGCCGACTGGTCGCACGATCCCGCTGTCCTGCCCGCCCTCATCGAGCCCATCGCAGCCGACCGTGGCGATCTGGTGATCGGCTCCCGTTACGTCCGCGGGGGCGGCGTCGAGGACTGGGGTGTCGCCCGGCGCGTGATCTCCCGCGGCGGCTCGCTGTTCGCGCGTGCCGTCCTCGGGCTCGGTCCCCACGACCTCACCGGTGGCTTCAAGGCCTGGCGCGCCGGCACGCTCGCGACCGTCCCGCTCGACGGCGTGCGGGCCGGCGGGTACGTGTTCCAGATCGAGATGACGTACCGCGCGTCGCGCCTCGGGGCGCGGGTCCTCGAGGTGCCGATCATCTTCCGCGACCGCCGGGCAGGCCAGTCGAAGATGAGCCGGCGGATCATCGTGGAGGCGCTGTTCGTCGTGGTCGGGCTGCGCTGGGACGAGATCCGCGGACGGGCATCGATCCGGCCCCCGCGGTGACCGGCCAGCACCGGACCGGCTGGCGACCGGGTGCCGTCGACGCATCCGCCCCGGCGGTGCCCGGCGTCCGCGTGGTGATGGACGTTCGCCCCCTCCAGGATCCCGAGCGCGCACCCCTGACGGCCGCCTATCTCGAGGGGCTGCTGGGCGCCATCGAGGCAGATCCCGTGCCCGGCGAATCATTCTCGTTCCTGCTCGCCTCCGATCGTGACGATCCGACCGACCGCTGGCCCGGCCTGTCCGTCGTGGGCCGCCGCCTGCTGCCGCCGACGCGGCTGCTGCGCGCAGGTGCGCTCACCGTGGATCCCGTCCTTCTCCGCGGAGCCTCGGTCGGCGCGGGTTGGCGCGCGGAACGTGACGGCGCACGGGGAGCCGTGTATCACGCCGCCGCAGGCGCGCTGCCGGTCGCGTCCCGGATCCCCACGGTCGCGGCCCTGCTCGACCTCGCGCCGTGGGTGCTGCCGGACGCCTATCGGCGCGGTCCGGTCGCACGGTTCGGCCAGCGTCTCCGCGGCCGTCTGCTCCGCGACGCGGCCGCGGTGATCGTTCCGGCACGCGACACAGCCACGGAGGCCCGCAGGCTCATTCGCATCCGTGCCGCCACCCTCCACGTGATCCCGCTGGCGGCGCGTCCGGCCTATCGACCCGAGGCGGCGGCGGGAGCGGCCGAGGAGCGGGACCGGCTGGGCCTGGGCGAGCGCTACGCCGTGTACGCAGGCCGGTACGACGCGCGCC
Organism: uncultured Chloroflexia bacterium; assembly: GCA_963849495.1. Lineage (GTDB taxonomy): Bacteria > Chloroflexota > Limnocylindria > Limnocylindrales > CSP1-4 > CAIXZV01. The sequence continues at coordinate 29,226 of CAWKHN010000004.1, forward strand.
AGGACCTCTCGACGCTGCTCGCGGCGCTCGCCCAGCTGGCCTCGCAGCCGGCTCCCGCCGGCGTCCCGTGGCCGCCACGCGTCTGCCTCATCGGGGCGTCTCCCGGCGATCGAGCGGCGTTGTCACGAGCCTCGATGCGGGCCGGGATCCCGGAAGCCCTGGCCTATGCACCGAGCCTGACCGAGGCCCGCATGGCTGCCCTCGTGGCCGGGGCGCGATTCCTCGTCCTCCCCGTGCGCGCCGAGGCGGCGAGCTTCGCCGCGCTCGATGCCCTCTCCGCGGGTGTGCCGGTCGTTGCCTCGGCAATCGGCTCGCTGAAGGAGATCGTGGGTCGCGCGGGGATCCTCGTCGAGCCGCGCGATCCCACCCGGCTCGCATCCGCGCTGCGCGCGGCGTGGTGCGACGACGACCTGCACGCGGGGCTGGTCGCCGCCACCCGTGAGCGCGTCGACCGGGATCGGACCTGGGCGGACGTCGCGAGCGAGACGCGCCGGGTCTGGGCGGAGGTCGCCCGCGCCGCACCGCTGATCTGAGCCGGGGAGCCAGCCACGAGCTCTGGAGCGGGGCTCAGTCGGCCGCCGGGCCCGGCCTCGGCGGCGGCGGCACGGTGCCGTCCTTGATCGTGATCCTGGTCCCGGTCTGCACGACATTGACGAAGGTCTGGCCCGGTGTCAGGGTGGCCGGCTTGCCGTCCGGCCCGTACAACAGCGTCGGGGCATTGACCGACTTCTTGCGCCAGGTGCCCTTGACGGTGTGACCGTTGGTTGCGATCCAGGCCGTGCCGCTGCCGGTCAGCTGCGCCTCGAGACGGTGCTTCGTCGAGCCGTCGTTCAGGGGTCCGAACGCCATGGTCAGGACGACGACGTTGGTGGGTGCCACGCGGACGTTCGAGGCGGCGTCGATCTGCGCGCCCTCGCCGGTGACGGTGCGCAGGTAGGTGTTCGACGCGCGGTCGTAGGAGTACTCGATCCGGTTGGCGTAGTAGGGGACGACGATCGTGCCGCCGCGCGGACGATCGGCCAGCGATGCCGCGGGACCGTACTGCCAGATGGGCGCCTGCGCGGGAACGGCCTTGGCACCGACGACCTTCGCCAGCGCCTGGAGGTGGGTGCCGTCGGTGTACACGTTGTGCGGGGCAGCGCGCTGCTTGATCCGCCACAGGTACTTGCCGCCGTAGCGGAACTCGTCCGCATCGTAGACGAGCCCCCCGCGCCCCTGGGCGGAGTGGAGCGTGCTCAGCGCCTGCGGGGATCCGCCAACGTGCACGTACACCGCGTTCCACTCCGACGCCCAGGCGATGAAGTAGTAACGGGCGCTGCGGACGGGCCCGACCGCCGTCGGGTTGCCGTCCTGGAACAGCATCATGTAGCGCGGGATGCCACCCTCCGCGGGCGCCTGCCAGACGATGCCCGCCTCGGAGAACCCGGATTGCGGCCGCGCCGGGGCCAGGTCGTCGACCATGACCGCGATCACGTGCCGGGATGCCAGCGCCTGGGTGGTCGGAAGCCCGGTGAGCGGCGCCGGCACCATCACGGGGGTCGGCTCGGGTGTGGGGGTCGGGCTCGGGGTGGGGCTCGGCGAGGCCGTAGGGGCGACGGTGGGCGTCGGCGTCGAGGTCGGGCTCGGCGATGTGGTGATGTCCGGCGACACGAGGGCGAGCGGTGAGGGCGACGGCGCGGCAAGGAGTCCTCCCGCGACGGAGCCGACGAACACCCCGACGCCCAGCGTGAGCGCGACGAGCAGAGCTGCGGCACCGCGCCTCACGGGACCGATATGCCGCGCCGACCGATGTGATCCACGGTGTCGGGCTCCTCCGGAGATGACCTGCGATGGGCGGTGGATGGGTCGCCGACCCTCACTGCCGCTCCGGGCGCAGGATACCGGGATGTACGAAAACGGGGCATCCGGCCATGGGCACCCCGACACCGATGCGCTAGGCTCGGAGACATCCAGGCCGCCCACCACGCGAGGCCACCGATGACCGAGCCAGCACCCGCCACCCCGAAGCGCCCGCGCCGGCGCGCGCCGAAGCCACCCGCAGCCGACACCGCTGACCGCGCTCCCGTGGTCGAAGCACCCACGCCGGGGATGCAGCCCCCGGGCATCGAGGAGCCTGCTGCAGCGACCCCGGGCCCCGAGCGCGAGACCGTGATCAGCGTCGAACGGGGCGGGATCGCGGAGGCCACGGCCGGTGAGGTGAACGTCCGGTTGGGCGGCATCGGCCGCCTTGATGCCGAAGAGGTGTTCGTCCAGTGGGGCGGCATCGGCGCGGCTCGCGGGGACCGGATCGGGGTCGAGCTGGGCAGCCTGGGCGCTGCGCTCGCGAGCGAGATCCGGGTGACGCAGGGCATCGCGGGCACGATCGCCGCGCGTGAGGCGACCCTCGACCAGAGCCTGGTCCGGACGCTGATCGCGCAACGTGTGACCGTCACGCGCCCGACCGGCGTCCTGGTGATGATCGCGCAGCACGTCTCGGGCGACGTGCGGCCGCTTCTTGACTGGCGCGGGGCGCTCGCGGCGGGGGCCGCGTTCGGTCTCGTCTCGGCGGTCGCCCGGCTCCTGCGCGGCCGGGACTGAGCGCGGCCACCGGTATACTCGTCCGCGGTCCCCGGGGACGCGGCAGGTGGCCGCGGTTGCCCGGCCCCCGGTTCCGCGGCCCCTCGCGCGAGCCGCGACCCTGCCAGGGAGCCCGCCGAGACCGTGATCGACGCGACCGCGCGCATCCACCCGACAGCGGACCTCGAGGCCGACGTCGCCGTCGGTCGTGGAACGAGCGTCTGGCACCGTGCCCAGATCCGGGTCGGAGCGCGGATCGGGGCCGAGTGCATCATCGGGCGCGATGCGTTCATCGACGAGGGGGTCACGCTCGGCGACCGGGTGAAGATCCAGAACGCCGCCCTCGTGTATCACGGCGTCACCGTTGAGGACGGCGTGTTCATCGGTCCCAACGCGATCCTCACCAACGATCGCTACCCACGTGCGATCACGGCAACCGGCGAGCTCGCCAGGGCCGACGACTGGGAGGTCAGCCCGATCGTGCTGCGAACGGGTTCCGCGATCGGCGCCGGCGCCGTCGTGGTCGCGGGCACGGACGTGGGACGCTTCGCCACCGTCGGCGCGGGATCGGTCGTGACCCGTGACGTGCCTGACCACGCCCTGGTTGTCGGCAACCCGGCCCGCCGTCTCGGGTGGGTGTGCTTCTGCGGCCAGCGCCTCGCCGATGCGACCGGGTCGCGCATTCCTGGAACTCATACCGGACCGGCTGCCTGCCCTCGGTGCGGCACACGGTTCGTGATCAGCGGCGACGCCTGCGTTGCCGAACCGACGGAGGCATCGCGATGATCCCGATCTCCAAGCCTGACATCGGCGCTGCCGAAGAGGAGGCCGTCCTCGAGGTCCTCCGCTCCGGCATGCTCGCCATGGGCAAGAAGACCGCCGCGTTCGAGGAGGCATGGGCCGACTACTGCGGCGTGAAGCACGCCATTCTGATGAGCAACGGGACGGTCGCCCAGGAGGCGGTCCTCCACGCCCTGGGGATCGGCCCAGGCGACGAGGTCATCACCGTCTCGTTCAGCTTCAACGCGACGGTCAGCGTGATCCTGCGGACCGGTGCCACCCCGGTGTTCGTCGACATCCGGGCGGACGACTTCTGCATGGATCCGGCCCAGGTCGAGGCGGCGATCACGCCGCGCACGAAGGCGATCATGCCAGTCCACCTGTACGGCCTGATGGCCGACATGGGTCCGCTGGTGGACATCGCCACGCGACACGGGCTGTGGATCGTTGAGGATGCGGCCCAGGCTCACGGGGCGACGTACGCCGGCCGGCGGGCCGGCCAGTTCGGTCCCGCGATGTTCAGCCTGTATGCGACCAAGAACCTGATGACCGGCGAAGGGGGCTTCGCGACCACCGACGACGACGATGTCGCGGATCGGATCAGGATGTTCCGGAACCACGGCATGCGCGTCCGCTACTACCACGAATCGCTCGGCACGAACTACAAGCCGAGCGACCTCGTGGCCGCCATCGGCCTGGCACAGCTGACACGTCTCGACGAGCGCACGGAGCACCGTCGCCGGAACGCGGCGTACCTCACGGAGCACCTCGGGGGCGATTACCTGACGCCCACGGTGCCTGCCGGCCGGGAGCACGTCTGGCACCAGTACGTCATCCGCTTCCCCGGCGAGCGCCAGCGGGTCATCGAAGGTCTGACGGAGCGCGGCGTGGGGACGCTGATCTACTACCCCGTCCCGATCCACAAGCAGGCCTACCTGCAGGCGTTCGTGCCCGGCGCCGCGGACCTCGACCTCCCGGTCACGGACCAGCTGTCCGACGAGGTTCTGGCCATCCCGGTCCATCCCAGGCTGACTGCCGAAGATCTCGAGACCATCGTCGCGGCGGTCCGGGACGTGGCGACGCCCACCGGCGCGGGACGCATCCGATGACGGAGGGAAGGATCCGGATCGGTCTCGCCGGGGCGGGGTCGATGGGGCGCAATCACGTGCGCGTGGTCTCCACCCACCCGGAGACCATCCTTGCCGCGGTCGCCGACCCGGACGAGGCGACCCTCGCGGCCGCCACGGGCCCGACCGGTGCCACAGGCTGGGCGGACCCGCTTGAGATGGTCCGCGATGCGGACCTCGACGCGATCGTCATCGCGGCCCCGACGACGATGCATCCCGGGCTGGCTCACGCCGCCATCGAGCGGGGTCTCGCCGTCCTCGTCGAGAAGCCCCTCGCGGCCACCGCCGCCGAGGCCTGGGACATCGTCCGGGCAGGTCGGGAGCGGGGCGTGCCCGTCCAGGTCGGCCACGTCGAGCGCTACAACCCCGCGGTCCTCGAGCTCGGCCGGCTGCTGCGGCAGGGCTGGCTGACCACGATCTACGCGATCGTCTCGCGTCGGGCGGGCCCGTTCCCGGCCCGGATCCGCGACGTGGGCGTGACGGTCGACCTCGCCACGCACGACGCGGACATGCTGTGCTGGATCGCCGGTGAGCGCCCGACCCGGGTCTACGCCGAGCTCGCGCAGCGCAAGCACGCGACGCACGAGGACCTGCTGTTCGGGCTGCTCCACTTCCCGTCGGGCGCCCGGGGGATGCTGGACGTGAACTGGCTCACGCCCGCGAAGCGGCGGCAGCTGACGGTGGTCGGCGAGGAGGGGATGTTCGAGCTGGACTACCTGACCCAGCGGCTGACCTTCACCAAGTCGGACCTCGCCCACCCGCAGCTCATCGCCGGCTACGCGCCGACGTTCACCGGAGACGTCCTGGAGATCCCGGTCGAGACGCACGAGCCGCTCAAGGCCCAGCTCGACGCCTTCGTCCGGGCGATCCGGACCGGGGAACGGCCGTACGTCGATTCCGAGGACGGCGCCTGGGCCGTGGTCATCGCCAACTCGCTGCTGCAGGCGGCCGCGGACGCAGGCCCGGTGGTGCTGGACGTTGCCGGCCCGGCCGGGACGTCGCGATGACGATCGTCTCCCGGCCGTCACGCAACACCTCTCTGCTGGGCGGCTCGATCGAGCTGCCCATCGCGCCCTGTGCGCATGGTCCCCAGCGGCGGGTCCACCCCTGGACGGGCGAGCCCGGCACCACCGGCATCGTGGCCGTCGTCGGTGCCGGCAAGATGGGGCTCCCTCTGTGCGCCCAGTTCGCGGGGCACGGCTGGGACGTCATCGCGGTGGACATCAATCCCGACGTGGTGGCTGCTATCAACGAGGGCCGCTCGCACGTCGGCGAGGAGCCGGGCCTGGCCGAGCTCGTGGCGGATGCCCACGCAGCTGGTCGTCTGCGGGCCACGGCCGACGGGGCCTCCGCGGCCCGGGAGGCGGACGTCGTCGTCCTGATCGTGCCGGTCATGCTCGACGCGGCGCACCAGCCCGACTACCGGTACATGGACGGGGCCGTCGCCTCGATCGCACCGGGCGTCCATGCGGGGTCGCTGGTCATCTTCGAGACCACGCTCCCGGTCGGCGACACCCGTGCGCGATTCGCGCCGCGGCTTGCCGCTGCATCCGGCGCAGCGCTCGACGGCGACCTGTTCGTGGCGTTCTCGCCGGAGCGACTGTACTCGGGCGCCGCGCTCAAGAACCTGGCGATGTACCCCAAGCTCGTGGGCGGTATCGGACCGCAGTCCACGGATCGCGCTGCCCGCTTCTATGCGTCGGTGCTCGATGCCGAGGTCGTTGCGATGACGAACGCCGAGACCGCCGAGTTCAGCAAGCTCGCCGACACGACGTACCGCGACGTGAACATCGCCCTGGCCACCGAGTTCGCCCGCTACGCCCAGCGCGTGGACGTGGACATCACCGAGGTCATCGCGGCAGCCAACAGCCAGCCCTACAGCCACATCCACCAGCCGGGGATCGGCGTTGGCGGGCACTGCATCCCCGTCTACCCGCACTTCCTCCTGTCCCGGGCCCCCGAGCTGTCCCTGGTCGCGGCCTCGCGGCAGGTCAACGACGGCGGGGTCGACCTCGCGGTCGGGGCGGTCGAGGAGGCGACCGGTTCGCTCGACCGGCATGCCGGTCCTGGTGCTCGGGCTCACCTATCGCGACGGCGTCAAGGAGCTCGCATACAGCCGCGCGGTCCCGCTGATCGCTGCGCTCGTAGCACGTGGCGCGCGCGTGCTCGCCTTCGACCCGCTCCTCGACGAGGAGGAGACCCGTGCCCTGGGAGCCGAGCCCTGGACATGGGCGTCCGCCGTGCCGGTCCGCGCGATCGTGACCCAGACCGGGGATCCGCGCTGGCGTGCGCTGGACTGGTCCTGGTTCCCGCACCTCGCGATCGTCTACGACGGCCGGAACAGCCTGGCAGGCGCGACACCGCCGCCGGGCGCTCGCATCGTGGGCGTCGGGGTTCCGCCCCGGGGCGAGCCGGCGTGACCGACCGCGGGCCGGCCCGCGGGCCCGGGCCCGCCGGGCGCTCCTGAGCGTGCGCATCGTCAGCGTCGTCGGGACACGGCCGCAGCTCATCAAGGCGGCTGCCCTCTCGCCTGTCCTGCGCACCCGCCACACCGAGCTGCTCGTGGACACGGGCCAGCACTACGACGAGGCGATGGCGGGGGCGTTCTTCGCCGAGCTCGGCCTGCCCGCGCCGGACCATACGCTTGGCGTCGGAGGCGGTTCGCACGCTCAGCAGACCGCCCGGATGCTGGAGCGGCTGGAGCCCATCCTCGTGGCCGAGCGGCCGGACGCCGTCCTCGTCTACGGGGACACGAACTCGACGCTCGCAGGAGCACTGGCCGCGTCGAAGCTGGGAATCCCCGTGGCGCACGTCGAGGCCGGTCTTCGCAGCTTCGACCGTGCGATGCCCGAGGAGCTGAACCGCGTCGTTGCCGATCATCTGTCGCGACTGGCTGTTCGCTCCCACCCCGACCGCCGTCGCGAACCTGGCGGCGGAGGGGATCCGGGACGGGGTCGTCGAGGTCGGCGACCTGATGCAGGACCTGGCGGCCCGGGTGTCGGCCGACCTGCGGGACCCGAAGGTCCTGGGTCCGATCGGTGCGGCCATCGGCACGAGGCTGGACGCGGGAGGGTACGTGTTCGCCACCGTCCACCGCGCCGAGAACCGGCTGACATCCGCGCTGGCTGCCTGGTCGGCCATCCTCGGCGACGTCGCCGGGCGCCTGCCGGTGGTGCTCGCCCTCCACCCGGGCACGGCCGTCGCCCTTCGCGAGGCGGGGGTGTCCCTGCCCGGGGGCGTGGTGGTCGTTCGACCACAGGGCTATCGATCCACGCTCGCCCTGCAGCTCCACGCCGCCGCGGTGATCACCGATTCCGGCGGCGTCCAGCGCGAGGCCGCCTGGCTCGGGACCCCCTGCCTGGTCCTGCGCAGCCGGACCGAGTGGGTGGAGGCCGTCGCCGGCAGCGCCGGCAGGATGGCGATCGTGGGCCTCGATCGAGCGCGTGCCGCGGCCGAGATTGCCCGCCTCGTGCCGGAGGACGCGGCGGGCATCGCGCATGCCCGGGCGCGCGAGCTGGACCTGCCGCCAGCCGGCGCCGCCGAGGCGATCACCCGATCACTCGACGCGGAGCGTTTCGCGAGGTGAGGATCGTCGCCTGGGTGATCAACGACGTGACCCGGGACTCGCGGGTCCTGCGCGAGGCCGGGACGCTCGCCGCGGCCGGCCACGAGGTGACGGTCATGGGCGTGACCCGCGGCCCGGAGGAACCCGCCGGCTCCGAGGAGCTGCGCGCCGGCTTCCGGATCGTCCGGGTCCCGTATCGCAGGGGTTCGACCTGGTGGACGACCTTCGTCCGGATGCCGTGGCGCAGCGAGCAGGCGGCGCTCGCGGAGATCGGGCGCGCGGTCGGTGCCAAGCCGCGGCGTGTCGGCCACGCGGTCGGCCTCGCCGCGCTGGTGGTGGTCATGCTGCCGTGGGTCGTCCTCCGGGCGGCCTGGACCGCCGTCGTCAACAAGCTCCTCCGGCGACCGGTCAACGTCGGTGGCCTCGAGTACGTCCGCCACTGGCGGGTGGACGTGCTCGGGTGGGGCAAGGCCGCGCTCGAGTGGGCCCCGCCCGCGGACGTGCACCACGCGCACGACTTCGAGGCGCTTCCCTCGGCATTCCGGGCAGCCGCCCGGGATGGTGCCCGGGTCGTGTACGACAGCCACGAGATCTTCACGGCGTGGGGCGCGATCCTTGCCCAGCCCCGCTGGCTGCGCTGGGCGATGGCGCGCTGGGAGCGGCGGCTCGCGAGGCGTGCCGCGGCACTCGTGACCGTGAACCAGTCCCTGGCCGAGGTGCTGGGTGCAAGGTTCGGTATTTCGCGAATCATCGTCGTCCACAACGCGCCCGCGCGCTGGACGCCCCCGCATGACCGGGAGGACCGGATACGGCAGGCCGCCGGCATCCCGCGCGATGCGCCGGTCGTCCTGTGTCACGGTGGCTTCCAGGCGGGCCGCGGCCTCGAGGAGACGGCCCAGGCCATCCTGGAGCCCGGTCTCCGTCAGGTCCATTTGGTCTTCCTCGGGTATCGAGGCCACTACCTCGAGCCGATCCTTGGTGACCGCCGATACGACGGGCGCGCCCACTACCTGGCGGCCGTCGATCCGGGGGAGGTGCTGCCCTGGGTTGCGGGGGCCGATGTCGACGTAATGGCGATTCAGCCGGCTACGCTCAGCCTGCGGCTGTCCACGCCCAACAAGCTGTTCGAGGCCTTGGGCTCGGGAGTGCCGGTTGTCGCCAGCGACTTTCCGGAGATGCGCCGGATCGTTCTCGAGGACCCATCCGGCCCCCTGGGCGCGTTGTGTGATCCCGCCGATCCCCGCTCGATCGCCGCGGCGCTCCGATCGATCCTGGATCAACCACCTGAGCAGCGCGCCGCGCTCCGCGCCCGGTGCCTGCAGGCCGCGCACGATCGCTGGAACTGGGAGACGGAGGCCGCGGGGCTGACCGCCCTCTACCGGGACCTGGCCACCGCCTGACCCGGTGCCGTGTCAGGCGGGATCGGGATCGTCGTCCGGAAGGCCGACGGCCGTCGGCGGGTCGGCCGCCATACCCGGAGCCGGGTGGCCGTCGAGCCACTCCGACCATCGCCGGTCGCCCAGCCAGCGGACCCCTCCGGGGGCGAGCATCGCCCATCCCGCCTCCACCACCGGGAGCGCTGCCGCGACGTCCACGCCACCCAGGCACAGGATCACGGGCGTCCCCGAGGCGCCCGCCGACCGTCGCCCGGCGATGGCCTCCTCGACCGCTCCGGCGAGCACCGGCAGGACGGTGGCCCGGAGCTGCGCCCGCCTCCGTCCGCGCCGCAACCAGCGGAGCGGTGATCGCACCAGCCCGCGCAGCCCGCCGCCTGCCTCGACCCAGCACAGCTCCGCCACCGCGGCCTCGAGCCCCGGCGGGATCACGACGGTCGCGCCGGCTGCCTGGATCGGCGCACCGCTCGTGGCGACGATCAGATCGGCCAGCAGCCAGGAAGGAAGCCGGCCGAGGAGGCGATCAAGAGCAGGACGGTCGAACGCGACCAGCAGCGGTCGGTCCAGCGTCGAGGCCGGGCCGTGGGTCACCGCTGCCGGAGACCCGGTTCGTGCCGGGATTCGGCCGCCCCGCCCGACGGCCGGTCCCCGCCGTCCGGACGCCGCGCGTGGACCACGCTCGATCGCCTCGTCATACACGTCTGCGATCCGGCCCGCGACCGCCGGGCCGCCGTAGCGCAGCTCGACGTGCGCCCGCATCCCCGCGAGATCCATGGCCCGCCGGCGATCCAGGACGTCCAGGATGGCGCGAGCCATCGCCTCGGGCGCCCCCGACGGCACCAGCGCTCCGAGGGCGGCCGGGTCGTCGCCCATCACCTCGGTCACGCCACCGGAATCGGCGGCGACGACGGGAAGCCCGGTCGCGAGCGCCTCCGCCGCCACGATCCCGAACGTCTCTCGCCGGCTGGGATGGACGAACACCGCTGCCCGGGACATCGCCGCGGCGACCCCGGCCCGATCGGTCGGCGGGTCGAAGTGGACCGCATCGGAGACCCCGAGCTCGGCGGCAAGCGACGTCCAGCCGAGCTCCTCCTCGGCCGACGTGGACCGGCCGACGAGCCGGAGCGTGGTCGCGGGTCGAGCCGCCCGCACCTGGGCGAACGCCTGCAGCAGGACATCCATCCCCTTGACCTCGCGGCGGTAGCCGACCCACAACAGCTCGTTGCCGTCCCGCGAGGCCGGATCGACGAGCGGGAACGACGCGACGTCGACCGTGTTGGGGATGACCACCAGCCGGTCCGCGAGCTCCGGCAGCTCCGCTTGCAGCTGGTCCGCCAGCATCCGGCCGACCGCGATCACGCGACTGGCAGCAAGCCCGGCCTCGCGGTAGCGCGCCCGGAACGCGGGGTCGGCGAGCAGGCGCGCCAGGTAGGTGGCGTGCTCCGTCATCACGAACGGCAGGCCCAGCCGCGCGGCCACCCGCGCTGCGGCTGCTCCGTCGGGGTAGCCGACGTGCGCATGAATCAGGTCGACGCGGCGATCGAGGCCGCCCAGGGCGGCGAGCAGTGTCCGCTCGCGATGAACCGCCTCGTTGTCAGCCCCGATGCCGCGAGCGCGGCCGACCGGGACGCCCAGACGCGCGATCGGCACCCCGGCGGGACCGAATGCGCCCGACGTGGCCGGGACCAGCCCCGCTCCGACGGCCGCCTCGATCGCGGCCGGCCATGCTTCCGCGACGCGCCCGCGGAGCGCCCGGTCGCCGTGCAGCCAGAACGGCTCGAAGCTGGCCACCAGGGGCCGGACGCGTCCCGTGCCGAGCAGCGCGGCGGCCTGGTCCGCGATGAACCGGCCGGCGATGGGATCGTCGGCACCCGGGTACCAGCCGACGACGAGGACGTCTCGCGGAGCCTGGGTCCGCGTCATGGCACCCGCTTCAGCGAACGTGGAGGGCCCCGGCGAGCGGCCGGGGCGGGCGCTCCAGGCCGCCATCGACGATCGGGGGCAGCGGCTCCGGCTGCTGGCCCGCCCGGCGCTGGGCCGAGCGGTCCTCGTGGATCCGGACGACCTCTGCCGGATCACCGGCTGCGACCATGTGGCCCTTTTCGAGAAGGACGGCGCGGTTGCAGAACTCCACGGGCCAGGTCATGTCGTGGGTCACCAGGACGATGGCCCGGGCTGAGCGCATCAGCTCCTCGACCCGCTGCTGGCTCTTGGAGCGGAAGGTCGCGTCGCCGGTGCCGAGCACCTCGTCGAGCAGGAGCACATCCGGCTCGACTGCCGTCGCGATGCTGAACCCCAGCCGCGCGTTCATGCCGGTGCTGAACGTCTTGATCGGCGCGTCGATGAACTGGCCGATGTCGGCGAACTCGATGATCCCGGGCAGGCGACGCATCATGTCCGCGTGGTCCATCCCCATGAACGCTCCGGCCAGCGTGATGTTGTCCCGGCCGGTCAGGTCCATGTCGAAGCCGGCTCCCAGGGTGAGCAGGCTGGAGATCCTGCCGTTGACCTCGATCCGGCCCTCGGTGGGCTCCAGGATCCCGGCCAGAACCTGGAGGAGCGTGCTCTTGCCGGCACCGTTGGGGCCGATGACGGCAAGCGATTCGCCGTGGTTCAGACGGAAGGAGACGTCGCGCAGGGCCCAGAAGTGGGTGGGACCGGATCGCCGCCGGGCGAGGTTCTTGAACGACTGAAACACGGTGTTCTTGCGGGTGAGGCGCAGGTTGTAGCGGATCCCGAGGGACCGCACGTCGACGGCGGACGGCACTAGAGCACCTTCGCGAAGGCGGGCTCGATCCGACGGAAGAGCAGCACGGCCGCGACCAGGATCACCAGTGATTCCAGGACGACCAGGCCCAGCAGGTCCCACGTCGGGGGCTGGCCATAGTAGATGAGGTTCCGGTAGGACTCGAACAGTCCGGCGAACGGGTTGAGGTTGAAGATGGTGTAGATCTCGGGGTGCTTCGTCGCAAGCGACTGGATCTGGTCCGAACCGTACAGCGCGGGCGAGAGGTAGAACCACAGGCGGAGCAGGTGCGTGGTCAGGAGACCCACGTCGCGATAGAAGACCGTGATCCCCGACAGCAGGATCGCAATGCCAAGCGTCAGCAGGAACTGGGCGCCGCCGACCAGCGGGATCGCCAGCACCCAGATGCTGAGGTGGCTGGGGTAGAACAGGAGCAGCATCGCAAACAGCGGGATCAGCCCGAACAGGAAGCTGACGACGCCGCCCGCGCACGACGAGATGGGCAGCACGATCTTCGGGAAGTGGACCTGCTTGATGATCCGCTCGCGGCCGACCACGCACAGGGTGGCGTCCGCCATCGTGCTGGAGAACCACTTCCAGGGCAGGATCGCGCAGAAGATGAAGAGCGGGTACGCCTCCTTGTTCGTGCGCAGGATCACGACGATCAGGACGACGTAGACGACCATCGTCAGCAGCGGATCGAGGATCCACCAGACGTTGCCCAGCACCGTGTCCGAGCCGTGCTTCTTGAGGTCTGCGCGGACGAGGTACTGGATCAGCCGGCGCCGCGACACGACATCCGTGACGGTCTGGCGGAGGGTCGCCACGGGCCCGGGGCGGGCAGGCTTGTAGGCGGGCCGGACGGCCTCTTGGGCGGCGCTCATGCGGCGCTCACACTAGCATGACCCTCGCCGCACGGGCTGCGACGGTCCGGTCGCCCGGCGAATCGCCGCGCCACACACGGCCCAGGCAGGATCGCCGTCGCGGGGCCGCTCGCCGCCGTCCCGGAGCCGCGGGTCCCCCTCCGTATACTGGCTCCCATGCCGCCACCCCATGACCGGCGCTGGGCCGTCCTGCGCGAGACCGAGAGGCTGAGGTGGGGCGGGGACCTCCGGCGTTATCACATCCTCGCGACGCTGGCGGAGCGGACATCGGCCGTGTCCATCCGGGGATGGGCCAGGCCCGGCGTGCGGGCGGCGATCCGGGCCACAGGCGGCCTGCCTCTTCCGTGGCACGTGGGCTTCGGGCCACGCGCCGCCCTCGGGTCGTCGGAGATCCTGACCGAGGGCGCGATGGTGCTGGCCAACCGTCATTTCGTGCCCATCGTGCTGGACGTCCACGACCACCCGATCGCGCAGGCGGAGGCCCTCGGCCGTCCCCCGGCGGACTACCACCGGCGCTCGCTCGAGGACCGCATCCGGCGGAACCTGGACTCGTTCGCGCTCCAGGTCGTGCCGTCCGCCTCGTTCGCGGCGTTGGCCGGGATCGATCCGGCCCGGATGATCGTCGCCCCCAACGGCACCGACACGCGACTCGTCGTGCCCGCACCGTTCCCGGAGGTACCCAGGATCGGCTTCGTCTCGGGCGCGGCTGCTGGGCGAGGGATCGAGCTGCTGATCGAGACGGCGCGGCGGGTGCAGGCGCGCGTGCCCGACCTCCGGCTGTCGCTCTGGCTCTGGGCAGGCGATCCGGTCGGAGAGGCGTACGTGGACGGGATCCGCGCCGATGTTCGCGCCGACCCCTGGATCGAGGTCGCGGGCGTCCCGTACGCGCAGCTCGGCGCGGCGCTCGCCACCGCGACCGTCCTGGTCGTCCCGCATCCGGCCAACGCCTACCTCGATACGGCGGTCCCCGTGAAGCTCCTGGACTCGATGGCGGCCGGCCGTCCGGTCGTCGTGACCCCGCGCCACGAGACCAGGCTCATCGTGGAGCGCACCGATGCGGGGCTCGTGGCCGCCAGCGACCAACCCGACGACATCGCGGCGAACATCCTGACCCTGCTCGAGGACCCGGCACTCGCGGCCCGGCTGGGCGCCAACGGTCGCCGCGCAGCCGAGCGTGACTACGACTGGGGAATCATCGCCGCGCGGGTCGCCGACGAGGTTCTCCGGCGATCCGGCCGGGAGCGCTGAAGACCGGTGGCCCGCGTGGTCATGTTCGTCCTCAACGACTGCCGGACAGATGCCCGCGTGCTCCGTGAGGCCGGGACGCTCGCAGCTGCGGGCCACAGCGTGACCGTGGTGGCGCGAACGACCGACCCGTACGCGGCTGCCGGCGAGGTGGACCAGCAGGAGGGGTTCACCATTGTCCGGGTCCCGGTGGCGACCGGGCTGACCCGCCTGCTCCTGCTCGGGCGACGGCCTGCCCGGCTGGTCCGTGCCCTGGCGGGGTCCGGTTGCAGGCAGGTGCGCGAGGGGCCGCGCGGCTGGCGCACCCTCATCGCGGGTGCCGCGGGGCTCGTGATCGCAGCGCCGCTCGCCGCCGCCGGCGCGGTGGTCGTGGGCCTCCCGCTGCTCGCGCTCGCCCGGATCCCGGCGGCGCGCCCCGCGTGGCTCGACCTGGAGTGGCGCCTCCAGTGGCGATTCGGCGTCATTCCGTGGACTGGGGGTGCCGTCCGCGCCGCGCCCCCCGGGGACGTCTTCCACGCACATGATCTCCGGGCCCTCCCGGCGGCGATCGCGGCCCGCGCCCGCGTCGGGGGAGCCGTGGTCTACGACAGCCACGAGATCTTCGTGGAGGCCGGCGCCAACGCTCGCCGGCCGGCCCGGTCCCGCGCCGCGCTCCGGCGCGTGGAGCGATCGCTGGCCGCCGAGGCCGAGGCGCTGGTCACCGTCAACGACGACCTGGCTGCCGTGCTTGGCCCCGCCCTGGGCCTGGATGGCCGGGTCGTCGTGGTCCGGAACTGCCCGCCCAGGTGGGATCCGCCCGAGGATGACCCCGGGCTGCTGCGTGCGGCCGCCGGCGTGCCGGCCCACGTTCCCCTCCTGCTGTGCCACGGCTCGTTCCTGCCCCACCGGGGCTTCGAGCAGGTCGCGGCGGCCCTGGCGCTCCCGGCGCTCCAGGGTGCCCACGCGATCTTCCTCGGCCTGGGTCCGCTCCGCCCGCTCCTGCTCGGGCTTGCCGCCGACCCCGCGGTCCGCGGGCGGCTCCACGTGGTCGATGCGGTCCCGCCGGCCGTGCTCCCGCAGTGGATCAGCGGGGCCGATATCGACGTGGTCGCGATCCAGCCGACCACGCTCAACCACCGGCTGTCCACGCCGAACAAGCTGTTCGAATCGCTGGCTGCCGGGGTTCCGGTCGTCGCCAGCGACTTCGGGCCTATGCGCGACATCGTGCTGGGGGACGTCGACGGTCCTCTGGGCGTCGTGTGCGACCCATCCGACCCGGCTGCGCTCGCTGACGCGGCCCGGTCTCTGCTGGACCTTCCAGCCGCGGACTTCACCGCCCTGCGACGCCGGTGCCTTGCCGCGGCCCATGCCCGCTACGCATGGGAGATCGACCGGACCCGGCTGCTGGCGCTGTACGAGCGGCTCACGTCGCCGCTCGCCGGGACCGAGCCGCCGGGCAGCGCTCCGGACTCGCCGGGCCCCGGACCTTCGACCCACCCGGTGGCGGACCGATGACGCCGGGCGCGACCCCGGCCGCTCCGGCCCGATCCCAGCGCCTGGCGCTCGTCGTCCCGTCCCCGGGGACCCACGATTCGAGGACGATGAGGATCGCCGCATCGCTGGCAGCGCGAGGCCACGACGTCGTGGTTCACGCCCGGTCCGGCCCTGGCGTGCCAGCCGGTGACGAGCACGTGGACGGGTACCGGATCGTGCGCGCGTCCGTGTCGCCTGCCGCGGGGCTGCCGCTGCCGTTCCGGATCGTTGATCGGGCGCTCACAACGCGCCGCCAGGGCCGGGCCGCGTCGGTCGCGGACGCGGGTGCGGATCTGTATCACGGGATGGCGTTCATGGGAATCCCGGTGGCGCTGCGCCTGGCGGCGATATCGGCAGCGCCGGTCGTCTACGACGCGCGGGACCTGTACGCCGACGCCCGGTCGCTGGCGCGGTTGCCCTCGCCGTTGCGAGCGGTCATCCGTGCCCGCGAGCAGTCATGGGCGCGCCGGGCGTCCCGGGTGATCACGGTCAATGATGGGCTGGCGGACGTGCTCGCCGAGCGCCTCAGGATCGAGCGTCCGGCCGTCGTCATGAACTGCCCGCCGCGGTGGACGCCGGGACCGGATCGACCGCGCAGGTTCCACGAGGCGCTCGGACTGCCGGCCCGTACGCGGGTCGTCCTCTACCACGGCGGCCTTGAGCCCGGGCGCGGGATCGAGCAGCTGTTGGCGGCGGCACCGTCATTCCCGGACGACGTGCGCGTCGTCCTGCTCGGCTACGGCAGCCTCCGGGAGGCGCTCGCGCTGCAGGTCCGCCGGGACACCCGGCTGGATGATCGCGTCCACCTGCTCGATGCCGTTTCGCCGGGCGAGCTTCCCGGCTGGGTGGCCTCGGCCGATGTCGCCGTGGTGGCGATCCAGCCGACGACCCTCAACCACCGCCTGTCGACGCCGAACAAGCTGTTCGAGGCCCTGGCGGTGGGCGTCCCCGTGGTGGCCAGCGACTTCCCCGCCATGCGCAGGATCGTGATCGAAGACCCCGACGGGCCACTGGGAGCCGTCTGCGACCCGACGGACGCCGGGCACGTTGGCGATGCGATCGTTGGCCTGCTTGCCC
>CAWKHN010000005.1:0-347398 GCA_963849495.1 uncultured Chloroflexia bacterium
GAACATATTCACCGCCGTATGCTGACCGGCGGTTACTAGCAACTCCGGCTTCATGTAGGCGAGTTGCAGCCTACAATCCGAACTGAGACCGGCTTTAAGGGATTTGCTCCACCTCGCGGTTTCGCCGCCCGTTGTACCGGCCATTGTAGCGTGGGTGTAGCCCAGGACGTAAGGGCCATGCTGACTTGACGTCATCCCCGCCCTCCTCCGAGTTTCTCTCGGCAGTCCCGTGTGAGTGATACAACACACGGTAGGGGTTGCGCTCGTTGCGGGACTTAACCCAACATCTCACGACACGAGCTGACGACAGCCATGCAACACCTGTGGCCAGGCCCCTTGCGGGGCGCCGACGTTTCCGCCGGATTCCTGGTCATGTCAAGCCCTGGTAAGGTTCTTCGCGTTGCATCGAATTAAACCCCACGCTCCGCTGCTTGTGCGGGGCCCCGTCAATTCCTTTGAGTTTTAGCCTTGCGGCCGTACTCCCCAGGCGGGACACTTAATGCGTTAGCTTCGGCACTGGTGGGGTTGATACCACCAACACCTAGTGTCCATCGTTTACGGCTAGGACTACCGGGGTATCTAATCCCGTTTGCTCCCCTAGCTTTCGCGCCTCAGCGTCAAGAACAGGCCAGGAAGCCGCCTTCGCCACTGGTGTTCCTCCCGATATCTACGCATTTCACCACTACACCGGGAATTCCGCTTCCCTCTCCTGCCTTCAAGTCGATCAGTATCGAGTGACCCTCCCCAGTTGAGCCGGGGGCTTTCACACTCGACTTGAACGACCGCCTGCGCGCTCTTTACGCCCAGTAAATCCGGACAACGCTGGTCACCTACGTATTACCGCGGCTGCTGGCACGTAGTTAGCCGTGACTTATTCCCCGGGTACCGTCATTATCGTCCCCGGCAAAAGAGGTTTACAACCCGAAGGCCGTCATCCCTCACGCGGCGTTGCTGCTTCAGGCTTGCGCCCATTGAGCAAAATTCCCGACTGCTGCCTCCCGTAGGAGTCTGGGCCGTGTCTCAGTCCCAGTCTGGGTGATCGTCCTCTCAGACCACCTACCGATCGTCGCCTTGGTGAGCCATTACCCCACCAACGAGCTAATCGGACGCAGGCCCCTCCCGAAGCGCCTCGCGGCTTTGATGACGCCAATGAAAGCGTCGCCACATGCGGTATTAGCCACCCTTTCGGGCAGTTATCCCCCACTTCGGGGCAGGTCACCCACGCGTTACTCAGCCGTCCGCCACTAACGAGCAAGCTCGTCCGTTCGACTTGCATGTCTCATGCACGCCGCCAGCGTTTATCCTGAGCCAGGATCAAACTCTCCGCGAAAACACGATCTCGCGATCGTGTTGAATCTCAAGAGCTTGGTCCAGGCACGTTCTCGTGCTGAAGTTCCTACCACTCTTCACTTGTTAAGGTGCAGCGCCCGGCCTAAACCGCCCGGAACGCGGACCCCTAATGATGGGGCACGCCGCTCCATGTGTCAAACCTGGATCGGGGTTTGTCCGCGCTGTGGCGCGGGACCGTCGAGCCTCGGGTTCGTGAGGCGCGAGGAGGGATGGTATGGCGGGTCCGGTCGCCTGTCAAACGGGTCACGCACGGGTCTCTGCCGAGCGTGCGCTGCCGCCGAAATGGGGCTTGCGAGCCGCTGCCGCGGCGGCCGGCGGCGGGGCGAGGACCGGGCTAGATGGGGCTTTCCTCGACGAGCAGGATGAACGCCGCGCCGCTCAGCCATGCCAGCAGGGCCAGCTCCACGGAGCCGGGTGCGCCGAGCACCCCGACCGCGACCAGCCACACGACCAGGCCGACGAGCGCAGCCGCCACGGCCTTCGACAGCCGCAGCAGGATCTCGAACACTAGCTCGCGCATTTGCTAGAGCGCCCGGCGGCCCTGGAGGGCCCGGATCAGCGTCACATCATCGGCGTACTCGAGATCGCCGCCGACCGGGAGCCCACGTGCAATCCGCGTCACCGAGCCCACGCGGCCCTCGAGACGCTCGTTCAGGTACATCGCGGTCGCCTCGCCCTCCAGCGTCGGGTTGGTGGCCACGATGACCTCCTCGATCCGCTTCCCTTCCGCGGCAGCATCGTCCACGCGGATGAGCAGCTCCCGGATCTTCAGCCGGTCGGGGCCGATCCCGTCGATCGGGCTGATTGCGCCGTGCAGGACGTGGTATCGACCGCGGAACTCACCCGTCCGCTCGATCGCGAGGACGTCCAGGGGCTCCTCGACGATGCACAGCCGCCCGTTGTCGCGCGCGTCGTCGAGGCAGATCCGGCACAAGGGCGAGTCGCTGATGTTGAAGCAGCGGTCGCAGAACACGACCTCGTCACGGACGGCCACCAGGGCGCGCGCGAGCGCGCGTGCCTCCGCATCGGGCGCGCGAAGCAGGTGATAGGTGAGCCGCTGCGCCGTCTTGGGGCCGATCCCGGGCAGCCTCGAGAACGCCTCGATGAGGCGAGCGACGGGCTCGATGAGGGTTGCGGCCACGAGACGCCCGTCAGCCGAGGCCGGGGATGCGCAGTCCTGCGGTCACCGCCCCCATCCTCTGCTCGGCCTGCTCCCGCGACGCGCGCAGAGCCTCGTTGACGGCAGACATCACGAGGTCCTGGAGCATGTCCACGTCGTCCGGATCCACCGCGGCCCGGTCGATGACGAGGCCGACGAGGTCCTGCTTGCCCGTCACGGTCGCCTTGACGGCGCCGCCGCCGGAGGTGCCCTCGACGGTCAGCGTCTCGAGCTCCGCTTGGACGCGCGCCATGTCCTGCTGCATCTGCATCGCCATGCGCTGCAGGTTGCCCATGCCCATTGGTGTCGGTCCTCCGGTCGGTTGCTGGTGGTGCGCGCGGGGAGCCGCGTACACCGATGAAGTCTGGCGGATGCGTCCGCCCGGTGCACGCCCGTGTCAGGTGACCTCGGGCACGTCGGCCAAATCCTCGGCGAAGATCCGCTGCGCCTCCGCGAGGATATGTGCGGCGTCCGCATCAGCGGGCAAGGGCGGCAGCAGATCGAGGTTGGTGGCGACGCACCGGACCCCGACGGCATGACCGAGGAAGGCACCGATGCAATCCTCGAGCAGGGGGCGCCGGCGTTCGGCAACATCCTTGAGGAAACCCTGCTCCTCCGGGAAGCCGAGGGTGACCACGTTGTTCTCGACGCCGATCGGGCGGCACGCACCGATGAGGGGCTTCGCCGCGCGGTTGCGCTCCGTGATGTCGGTCACGACGGTCGCCCAGCCGCCGCGCAGGCGCTCGAGATCGTCGCCGGGCTCCGCGTCCCGTCGGGCGATGTCGGGAGCGCCACGGAGACCCGGGGACGGCTGCGGCGCGGGACCGGCGGCAGGCCCGGGTGGGGCAACGGGCGACGGTGTCATCGAGAGCTCGGTGGGCGAGCCGGTGCCGGGCCGGGGATGCGTCGTCGCGGCCGTGATCGTCGGTGGTGCCGCCGGCGATGCCGGGGCGGGCGATGCCGGGGCGGGCGATGCCGGGGCGGGCGATGCCGGGGCGGGCGGCCCGGCGGTGCGCTCCGGGGCAGACTCGCCGTTCCCCGCGCTCGCCCGGGGTCGCGCAACGGGCGCCGGCGCCACGTCGGCCGGGGTCGAGGCTCGGTCGGGCACGGCCGGCCTGGCCGGCCCCGCCGCCGATCGAGGTTCCAGGAGCAGCAGCTCCAGCTGGAAGCGCAATCCACCGGGCCCCAGCCGAGCGGGATCGACGGCCGCCAGCCTGTGGGCCGCGACGGCGAGCTCGGCCGTGGTCGCGCGCCCGGCTGCCAGGTCGGCGAGCAGCTGCTCGCGCATCGCGTCCACCAGCTGGTCGAGGAAGACGCGGAGATCCCGGCCCCGCTCCTCGAGCCGGTCGAGCAGCGCAACACCGGCGGCCGCATCCCCGCTGACCAGGGCGGCCACGAAGCCGTTCACCATGTCGGCGTCTACGAGCCCGAGCAGGTCGCGGATCGCGTCCGCCTCGATCCGGCCCGTCGTGGACCCGAGCAGCTGATCCAGGATGGACTCCGCGTCGCGCATGCCGCCTGCGGCGAGCCTGGCCACGAGCTGGATCGCCTCCGGCGCCGCATCGCGGCCGTCCGCCGCGAGGATGCGCTGGAGCTTGCCGCTGATCTCGGCGACCGCGAGGTGGCGGACATCGAACCGCTGGACCCTGGACAGGATCGCGGGCGGGAACTCCTGGGGATGGGTCGACGCGAACATGAACATCACGAAGTCGGGGGGTTCCTCAAGCGACTTGAGGAGCGCATTCCAGGCGTCCTTCGTGATCTGGTGAGCCTCGTCGAGGATGTAGACCTTCCGGCGCAGCTCGCCCGGCGGGTAGTTGAGGCGCTCCCGCAGGCTGCGGATGGCATCGATGCCCCGGTTCGAGGCGGCGTCGATCTCCACCAGGTCGAGCGTCGTGCCCTCGCGGATCGCGACGCACGACGCGCAGACATCACAGGGGTCGGCGTTGGCGCCCAGGTTGAGGCAGTTGAGCGCCTTGGCGAGGATCCGGGCGAGCGACGTCTTGCCGGTGCCGCGAGGGCCCGTGAACAGGATCGCGTGCGCGACCTGACCCGTCGTCACGGCGTTGCGCAGCGTCGCGACCACCGCGTCCTGGCCGACGATCTCGGAGAACGTCTGGGCCCGCCAGCGACGATAGAGGGCCTGGTGCGGAGTCCCTGCGGTCAACGGCGCTTCTGCGGTCAACGGCGCTCCTGCGGACGTGGCGTGACGAGGCGAAGTGCCGTGCACCCCCCGTCGATCCGGACACTCCCGCGCCCACCGGCGTCGACGACTCGGACCAGGCCGTTCCGCGGCACCCGGCGATCACCGCTGAGTGCTGCTTCCTTCCGGACCTGACACGGTTCACGAGTCGCCGCTGCGCGGGACCCGGTCCTCAACGTCGCCAACGTCGTCGGCTCTCGAGAGCACCGACCTCTGGGGGGAATTCAGCCCTGCTGGAGCGGATTGCAGGTACAGGGCACCGCTAGTTCCCCGCCTAGCACGGCACGGGGGATGATAGCAGGGGCACCCCGCCGCACCGTCCGGGAAGCCGGACCGGAATCGCCGAGGCAGCAGGCGCACCGTGTCGTCGATCATGGATGTTCTGGCGTCCACGGTCCGGGCGAGCAATGGCGGAGAGGGCGGGATTCGAACCCGCGATGGGTTGCCCCATACCGCATTTCCAGTGCGGCGCCCTAGGCCTCTAGGCGACCTCTCCACGGGACACGATACGACCCGGCGAGTGAACCCGCCGGGCCGTGAACCCTGCTGTGTGGCGGAGAGGGCGGGATTCGAACCCGCGGTGCTTTCGCACACCGCTTTTCGAGAGCGGCACCATCAACCACTCGGACACCTCTCCGCGGGAGAGGATAGCAAAGCAACGCGGACCGGCCACAGGCCTGCTCGACACGGCCCCGCCGGGCGCCTCGATCCTCGAGGCACGGCATCCACAGACACAACCGGCCGGCGCCGCACCCGTCAGGCGCCCGACGGCATCCCGTCCTGCAGAAGCACGAGCTCCTCCGCCTCCTCGCGGCGAATCCCCGACACGACCTGGAGACGGCGACCGAGCCCCGGGTGCTGCGCAAGCTGGAGCACGCTGCCGGCTGCCCCGTCGACCGCATTCGGCACCGCGTACACGAGCGCTGCCGCATCGCACTCGAGCATCGCGCCCACGCACATCGCGCAGGGTTCCACGGTCGTGAAGATCGTGACATCCGAGAGATGCGTGGTGCCGAGCTTGCGCGCGGCCTCGCGCAGCGCGCCCACAACCGCGTGAGCGGTCGGGTCGCCAGCCTCCTCCACGCGGTTGGAGCTGCGGGCGACCATCGCCTCGTCCATGACGGCAATCGCGCCGACGGCAGGCGCGCCGCGCGCCGCGGCAAGCCGCGCCTCCGCGAGAGCCTCGCCCATGAACAGCCCGTAGTTCATGTAAACGATGATAGCGACCGGGCGTCGCGCTAGGATTCACCCCGAACCGTGCGGCGTTCCGGCATGCATCGCACGATGCGCTGTGCGCACGCGGTCTCACCCGACCCTTGACCGGCCCGCGGCCGGCGACCCAGCGGAGCTCCCAATGGCTGCAACCCGACAAATCGGCATCCTCACCGGCGGGGGCGACGTCCCCGGCCTGAACGCGGTCATCAAGAGCGTCGTCTACCGCGCGACCGAGCTCGGCTACGAGGTGCTCGGCATCCGGCGTGGCTGGGAGGGCCTGACGCACCAGCGGCGCGGTCCCGAGCTCGACCCCGAGTACATCCGCGTCCTCGATCGAATCAACACCCGCACCATCGACCGCACCGGCGGCACCATCCTCCACAGCTCGCGGACCAACCCCCGCAAGATGCGGACCGCCGCCCTGCCGGCGTGGCTGGACCCGGCGACGATCGCCGACAAGCAGATCTCCGATGGCGTCTACGACCTCACCGAGCATGTGCTCCAGACGGTGGAGCACCTCGGGCTGACACACCTGGTGACGATCGGCGGCGACGATACGCTGTCATTCTCGGCGGTCCTCGACCGGCACGGGTTCCCGGTGGTCGCGATCCCCAAGACGATGGACAACGATGTCCAGGGGACGGAGTACTGCATCGGCTTCTCGTCGGCGATCACGCGTGCCATGGAGCTCATCAACCGGCAGCGGACGACCCTCGGCAGCCACGAGCGGATCGGCGTGTTCCGCATCTTCGGGCGCGACGCCGGCTTCACCGCCCTGTACACCGCGTACGTCACCTCGACCCGCTGCGTGATCCCGGAATTCCCCTACGACCTCGACGCCCTGGCGGACCTGCTCAAGGAGGATCACCGCAACAACCCCAGCCGGTACGCGATGGTGATCGCCGCCGAGGGCGCGATCTGGAAGGGCGCGCAGCTCACGGATGTCGGCGACACGGACGCGTTCGGCCACCGGCACAAGGTGAACGTGGGCGATGCGCTGGCGACCGAGCTCAAGGAGCGGACGGGGATCGAAACCGTCTCCTCCGAGCTGACATACGACCTGCGCTCCGGCGAGCCGGACATGCTCGACTCGATGGTCGCATCCACGTTCGCCAACCTGGCCATGGACCTCATCCGGGACGGCATCAGCGGCCGCATGGTCGGGATCCGCGAGGGGAAGTACGCCCACGTCCCGCTGGCCGAGACGGCCAAGCCGCCGCGGCGCGTCCACCTGGCTGCCTACGACACGGAGCGGTTCCGGCCCAAGTACTCGGACCGGCTCGGGGACCCGCTGCTGCTGACGCCGTCGCTGGGGCCCGTCACTGCCTGACCCGCGGCGCTAGCCCTCGAGGCCGGACAGGGAACGGATCGCGCGCGCCAGGTTGGACATGTCCTCGTCGCCGTAGCCGCGCGCCAGCAGGCCGGCCTCGAGCTGCGCGGCGAGCGCGGCCACCGGCAGCGACGCCCCCAGGCTGCGGGCGAGATCCAGCGCGATCGCGAGGTCCTTGAGGTGGAGCGACGTCCGGAACCCGAGCGGATACTCGTTCTGGATCATCCTCGCGCTGCGATTGGCGAGGATCCAGCTTCCGGCAACCCCGCCTCCGAGCGCCGACACGACGGCGTCCGGGTCGAGGCCCGCCTTCATCGCGAGCACCATGCCCTCCGCGACCGCGAGGTACACGCCCGCGATCGTGACCTGGTTGACGGCCTTGACCGCCTGGCCGCTGCCGGCCGCCCCGAAGTGGGTGATGGTCCTGCCCATCGCCGTGAGCACGGGACGGGCCCGCTCCACGTCGCCCGGGTCGCCGCCGACGAAGATCGTGAGGGTTGCGTTCTTCGCGCCCTCGGAGCCGCCTGAGACGGGCGCATCGACGAAGCCGACGCCCTGCTCGCCGAGCCGCACGGCAAACGCGGCCGTGGCCGAGGGCGAGATCGTGGAACAGTCGACGACCAGGCCTCCGCCGGCCAGCCCGGCGGCGACGCCGTCGGGGCCGAACAGGACTGCCTCGACATCGGGCGTGTCCGAGACGCAGGTGACCACGATGTCGGACGCCCGGCCGACCGCAGCCGGCGTCGGGGCCTCGACGGCGCCGAGGTCGATCAGCGCCGCGGCCCGGCCCGGCGTGCGGTTCCAGACCGTGACCTCGAACCCCGCCGTGCGCAGGTTGGCGGCCATCGCCGCGCCCATGGTGCCCAGACCGACGAACCCAATTCGCTCCACGCCAAACCTCCTGCAGTCACATGGAGGGTAGCGGACACCCCCGGGACCGGCCACCGAGGCCGTGGACGGGGAGACCGCCGGCGGCCACCGCCTCGGGAATCACCAACCCGGCTGATCGTCGCGCGAGCCGGACGACCCGTTGGAATCGCGACCAGCGACCCGCTACGTCGACCCCGGCTTGGAGCGTGATACGGACATGAAGCGGCCGTCGGCGCTCCTTGCGTCCGCCATCCCTCTCTGCACCGCCTGCGCGAGAAGCACCCCCTCGTCCCCAGGGAACTCCCCGATCGCAGCGCCATCCGCCACGCCCGCCGCCTCCCCCACCGGGACCACGCCACCGGGCCCGACCGGGCTCGCCGGAATCGAGGTCGCGAAGGCGGACGCGGCGCGCCTGGCCGCGGATCCCGGACGGGCCGTGGTTGCGGCCACGGCCGTCAACGCGTTCGGCCTCGACCTGTACGCCCGGCTGGCGGCCACGCCAGGAAACCTGGCGGTGTCCCCTGCCAGCCTGGCGATCGCGTTGTCGATGGCCCGGGCCGGGGCCCGGAGAGCAACCGCGACCGAGATGGATGCGGTGCTTCACGACCTCGGCTCCGACGCCGACGCGGAGGCGGTGAACGCCCTCGACGCCGCGCTGACCGCGCGCAGCGGGCCCTTCCCCGATGTGTCCGGACTCGATCAGGACGTCAGCCTTCGCATCGCGAACGCCCTCTTTGCCCAGCGCGGCATGACGCTCGAGCCGGGCTTCCTCGAGACAATGGCCGGCCGCTTCGGCGCCGGTGTTGGGTGGCCGACAGCACGGAGGATCAGATCCCGGAGATCCTGGGTCCCGCAGACCTCTCCAGCGCGACCCGCCTCGCCCTGGCGAACGCGATCTACCTGAAAGCCGCCTGGCTGACTCCCTTCCCCGAAAACCGCACGCAGGCTGCGCCGTTCACGCTGTCCGATGGTTCCACCGTCCAGGTCCCGACCATGCACACCGTCGAGCATCTGCCCGACGCGGACGGCACCGGCTGGGCCGCGGTCGAGCTGCCGTACGTTGGCAACGAGCCCGCGATGCTGGTCATCGTCCCGGATGACCTGGCGTCCTTCGAGGCGACCTTCGAGACGCTGCGACGCTGCGACGGTCCCGGGACCTGTTCTCTGTGGCGGTCCCGGGTGTTCCGGAGCCTGCAGCCGACGGCAGCGAGCTACAGATCAGCGGCCCGCCGGCATCGATCGCTGACACCCTCCTCGCCTATCGTGAGCTCGGCTTCGCAGAGGTCCGGATCAACCTGCGGGCGCCGGCCGACACGCCTCGAGCCGACGCGATTGCGTGGATGGCAGAAGTCGTCTCGCGAGTCCATGCCTGATCCCCGGCGTCGGCAGGGATGATCCCCACGCCGGCACCTTCGCCCGGGTGTCCGTGAGGGTCAGCGTCCGGTGAACACCAGCGCGCCCGGCGGGAGCGGGGTCGGGCGGGCACCAGCATGGGCGATGAGGGCTCCCTCGTGGCGACTGTGGCTTGCAACACCAGCGGCCGAACGATAGGGGCCCCTCACACCGTCAACAACCTGATTGGGAACCAGAGCTAGCCGCGAAACCGGCCCCGGCCGAAGTAACCCAAGACGAACAGCACGATGAGAACGACGACGACGATTCCGACAATGCCCATGGAGTAACCACCAGCTGCTGGGGACCTGGTGGCCGAGTGCCGCAAAGCGACTCTCGCCACTGACCCAGAGAAGGGTCGGCTCACGGGGCCGAGATGTCATGACGTCCCGTCATACTCAATCGCGCCATGCGCTTGCGCCGGGCCTCTGGCGAGGCCGCCACCTGCAATGGCCGCTCATCGCACTGGCGAATGGCCCACCAACATGACCGAGTCCGGCGAGTACTCGCAACCACCACGCCCAATTACGGGCAGGCATGGACCAGAACGCCTGTCCGCTTCGTGCGGAGAATCGGGAAAAGGTGGCGCGCCCGGCGGGACTCGAACCCACGGCCTTCAGGTCCGCAACCTGACGCTCTATCCACTGAGCTACGGGCGCACGAGGAGTGTGGCGGAGAGGGAGGGATTCGAACCCTCGGAGCAGGTTACCCCACTCGGCGGTTTAGCAAACCGCTGCACTAGGCCACTATGCGACCTCTCCGCGAACGGGAAACGGGCCTCGCGGGTCCGCCTCCTCGTCCCGGCCGCCCGGGCATGCCGCCCGGGGTGCCGAAACAGCGGTCATCTTACCCGCCCGGCACGAGTTTGCCGAGGGGATCGGCCACGAAGCCGCGCGTGGACCTGGGGTCGTCGCCCTGGCCTCGGGCGCGCCTGACCCTAGCCGCCGTGGGTCGGTCCGGCGTTGCCGCCGGTCCAGGCCGGCTGCCACTGCTCGCGCCGGATCCGCTCGACCTCGTCCGGCTCGAGCTCCGGCACGGGACCGAAGGCGCGTGCGCGCAGGTAGGCGTCGGCCACGCTCTCGAGGACCGCAGCAGCGTTATAGGCGTGGTCGACGGTGGGACCGATCGCGAGCACGCCGTGGTTGCGCAACAGGCAGGCGCTCCGGCCGCGCAGCGCCTCGGCGGTGAGCTCGGCCACCTCGGCCGTCCCGCCGCGGGCATAGGGAGCAGTGACGACGGCCCCGCCGCAGGCCGAGACGAGGCCGTGCAGGATCGGCGGGATCGTCAGCCCCAGGGCTGCGGCGGCCATCGCGGCAGGGCTGTGGGTGTGGACCACGCCCCCCACGTCCGGCCGCTGCGCGTACGCGAGAGTGTGCAGAGGGAGCTCGCTGGTCGGCCGCAGCGCCCCGTCGATCACCCGGCCATCGAGGCTGACGATGACGATGTCCTCCGGCCGCAGCGTGTCGTACGGGGTGCTCGAGGGCGTCACCGCCACGCGGTCCGGCTCGCCCGGGATGCGCATGCTCACGTTGCCGGCCGTGAACGCCACGAGTCGCTCGGCCAGCAGGCGTCGAGCAAACAGGGCGACCCGCTCGCGTGCCTCGACCCAGGGCGCCGGTGCGGTCACGAGCGCACCTCCCGGGGAGCCCCTGGCACGCTCGTGAACGGGGGCTGGAGCACCCCGGCGTCGGTGATGAACGCCGTCACCAGGTCATGAGGGGTGACGTCGAAGGCGGGGTTCCAGACCGAGACGTCCCGGGGCGCGGCGAACCGTCCGTGGAAGGCCCGGACCTCGTCCGCTGAGCGTTCCTCGACGACGATGTCGCCACCCGTTGCCGTCGCCGGGTCGAACGTCGAGCCGGGGGCCGCCACGTAGAACGGGACCCCCGCATGGCGGGCGGCAATGGCAATCGACAGGGTGCCGATCTTGTTGGCGGTATCCCCGTTGGCCGCGATCCGGTCCGCTCCAACGATCACGGCGTCGACGCGGCCGGAGGCGAGCAGCGACGCGGCGGCGCTGTCGGCGATCAGGGTCACGTCGATACCGGCCTCGAGCAGCTCCCAGGTCGTCAGCCGGGCTCCCTGGAGGAGCGGGCGCGCCTCGCAGGCGAAGACCTGGACCGGCTCGCCGGCCGCCGCCTTCGCGTAGACAGTGGCGAGGGCGGTTCCCATGCCGAGCGTTGCCAGGCGGCCGGCGTTGCAGTGGGTCAGGATGCGGCTCGCGCCCGCCAGCTCGGTTCGTCCGAGCACGCCGATCCGGCGGCAGGCCTCGCGGTCCTCGTCGATGATCTGCAGCGCCTCCACCAGCGCCAGCTCGCGGATCGCGCCGGGGGTTGCGCCGCGAGCTGCGGCGTCGCGGACACGCCGAACCGCCCATGACAGGTTCACGGCAGTCGGCCGCGCCGAGCCGATGCGCGCCACGAGCTCGTCGAGGACGGCGAGGGCCTCCTCTCGCGAGGCCGGGCGGGCCTCATCCAGGCCGACCACCATGCCCAGCGCGCCGCAGCCGCCGATGGCGGGTGCGCCGCGCACGGCCAGGGTCCGGATGGCCTCGACCACGGCGTCGACCGACGCAAGGCGCCGGATCTCCAGCGAGGCCGGCAGGCGGGTCTGGTCGATGATCTCAATCGCATCGCCGGCCCAGGAGACGGTGTCGTGCGGACGCGACGCCGTCATGGCGCACCCAGCACGTGCTGCAACCTGCTCGATTCCACGCGTGCATCGTATCGGGACGAGGCCCGGGGCGATGGTGGCCGCCAACATGCACCGCGCTGGGCCTAGAACGTTTGACGCATGGACCCCGAACCGGCTACCGTCCGTGCACAGATGAACGCCGTCTATCGCTTTACCTGCCCGGCATGACCGATCCCGGAGTCTGAGACCCGGGATCGCGGGTCGTGCCGGGTGAGCAGAGGTCGCAGACCTCTGCTTTTTTGTTCCTCCGCGACGAACCTTTCGAGGAAGCCTGACGACATGTTCGTGGTGATGCGGACCGGAGCCACCGAGGCCGAGGTCATCGGTGTGAAGGGGCTGATCCTGGCCGAGGGCCTGACCCCGTTCGAGAACGCCGGCAGTGACCGTGTCGTCATCGCCGTGGTGGGCGAGATCGGCGGCCGCCGGCCGCAGCTGATGGCGCGCCTCCAGGCCACGCCGGGCGTGGCGATCGTGACCCCGATCTCCAAGCCGTACAAGCTCGTGTCCCGCGAGTTTCACCCCGAGAACACGGTGATCCGCGTGCTGGACGCGGTGATCGGCGACGGGTCGCTGACGGTGATGGCCGGGCCGTGTGCGATCGAGAGCCGCGAGCAGCTGATGGAGACGGTCGACTTCGTCGCCAGCCACGGTGCGACGATCATCCGCGGCGGGGCGTTCAAGCCGCGAACCAGCCCCTACAGCTTCCAGGGACTCGGCGTGGAGGGCCTTCGCTATCTCGCCGAGGCGCGCGAGCGAACCGGGCTGCCGGTGATCACCGAGGTGATGGAGCCGAGCCAGGTCGACATCGTGGCCGAGTACGCCGACATCCTCCAGATCGGTACCCGGAACATGCAGAACTTCTCGCTGCTGCTCGCCTGCGGGCGTGCGGGACGTCCGGTCATGCTCAAGCGGGGCTTCGGATCCACGATCGAGGAGTGGCTGATGGCCGCCGAGTACATCGCCTCGGCCGGCAACTCGCAGATCATCATGTGCGAGCGCGGCATCCGGACGTTCGAGACCTTCGCCCGCAACACGATGGACCTGACCGCGGTCCCCGCGCTCCACCACCTGACCCACCTCCCGGTGGTCGTGGACCCGTCGCATGCCACCGGAAAGCGGTGGCTGGTCAAGCCGCTCGCGATCGGCGCCGTCGCCGTTGGCGCGGACGGAGTGATGGTCGAGGTGCACCCACGTCCCGAAGAGGCGCTCTCCGACGGTGAGCAGTCGCTGACCTTCGACCTGTACGAGCAGATGATGACCGCGATCGTGGGCGTGCACGCCTACGTGAAGGACCTCCACGGGGACCTGGTCCGCGACGGCGACCAGTCCACCGGCTCCGGCGAAGGCTGACCGCCGTGGCAGTCCGGGCAGCGGGCCGGGAGCCGGCGGAGGGCGAGCCGGCCGGCACCCGCGCGAGGGACGACGACGCGCTGGTCATCCGGCCGGCGGCGCGGCTGCGCGGTCGGCCGGCCATCCCGGGCGACAAGTCGATCTCTCACCGCGCCCTCCTGATGGCGCTCCTGGCGGAGGGCACGAGCCGGATCACGGCCGCCGGCGACGGCGAGGATGTCCGCTCGACCGCGCGGGTGATCGCGGCCCTGGGCGCCGTCGTGGAGCGGACGCCCGGGACCGACGGACGAGTGGACTACAGGATCGTGTCGCCCGGTGGCGCGGCCCTGACCGAGCCGGACGAGATCCTCGACTGCGGCAACTCGGGCACGACGACCCGGCTGACGGCCGGCCTCCTGGCGGGCCGTCCGCTGTTCGCGATCCTGGACGGCGATGCGTCCCTGCGCACCCGGCCCATGGGCCGCGTGGTCGAGCCGCTGCGGGCGATGGGGGCGACGGTGTCGGGCCGGCGCGACGCGACGCTGCTGCCCCTCGCGATCCGCGGGCGGACCTCGCTGTCACCGATCCGGCACGAGACGCCCGTGCCGAGCGCCCAGGTCAAGTCGGCGATCCTGCTGGCCGCCCTCGCGGCGGACGGCGAGACCAGCGTGACCGAGGCAATCGCGACGCGCGATCACACCGAGCGGATGCTGCGCGCGCGGGGGGTCGAGGTCGCCGAGGACACGGCGCCGGACGATCGGCACACGGCGCGCCTCACGGGTCCTGCCCGCGTCGCGGCAATCGACGAGGCGGTGCCGGCGGACCCGTCGGCCGCCGCGTTCTGGCTGGTCGCGGGTGCCATCCACCCCGATGCCGAGCTCCGGCTCGATGGGGTCAGCACGAACCCGACCCGGCGTGCCATCATCGACATCCTCAGGCGCATGGGCGCCCACATCGAGGAGCACGATCGGCCGAACCCGGGAGGATCGGTCGGCGAGCCCCTCGCCGACCTCATCGTCCGGTCCAGCGAGCTCCGAGCCGTCGACCTGTCTCCCGCGGAGGTGGCGGCGGCGATCGACGAGATCCCGATCCTGGCGCTCGCGGCCACCGCCGCGGCGGGTACGACCCGCTTCCGCGGTGCCGGAGAGTTGCGGCACAAGGAATCGGATCGCATCGCGGGGATCGCCGAAGGGCTCACGGCCCTCGGCGCGCGCGTGCGCGTCGAGGGGGACGTCATCGAGATCCAGGGTGGCCACCGCCTCGGCGGCGCGGTCACGGAGACGCACGACGATCACCGGCTCGCGATGACGTTCGCGATCGCCGGCCTCATCGCCGAGGGCGAGACCATCGTTCGCCGACCGGGGTCGGCGGCGATCTCGTACCCCGGCTTCTACCACCAGCTTGAAGGGGTGCGAGCATGACGAAGCGGATCGTCCTCATCGGTCACCCGGTCGCCCACTCGCTGTCCGGTGCGATGCAGCAGGCGGCCTTCGACCACCTCGGCATCGACGCCCGCTACGAGCTGTGGGACCGGGCGCCGATCGAGCTCGCCGACGCCATCACGGAGCTGCGCGGCGACGAGTTCCTGGGCGCCAACATCACGATCCCGCACAAGGAGCGCGTGGTCCCGATGATGGACCGCCTGACCGATGATGCGCACGTCACCGGGGCCGTGAACACGCTCACCAGCGAGGGCATGAAGCTCGTGGGGCACAACACCGACGTGCCCGGGTTCAAGGTGGCGCTGGACCAGCTCGTGGGCCGCCAGAAGATGCCGCGCCAGGCGGTCGTCCTGGGTGCCGGCGGCGGCGCACGGGCGGTCGTCTACGGCCTGATCCGCGAGGGGTTCCAGCGGGTCATCGTGTTCAACCGGCATCTCCATCGCGCGGAGGGAATGGTCAAGCACTTCGCGCGCAGCGCGGCCCACATGGAGCTGCGGGCGATGCCGTGGCATGAGTCGATCATCGAATCCGAGCTGGCCAAGACGAAGGTGCTCGTCAACGCGACGTCGATCGGCCTGGTCGCCGACGAGTCGCCCATCCCGGCCGAGATCCTGCCCGCGGACCTCCTGGTCCTCGATCTCATCTACGCCCGGACACGGCTCCTCGCCGATGCCGCCGCGGCCGGCTGTGCGGTCGCCGACGGCGAGACGATGCTGCTCAACCAGGGGGCCGCCGCATTCACCCTGTGGACCGGCCAGCCCGCACCGCTCGAGGTGATGCAGGCGGCGCTGCAGGAGGCGCGATCACGCGGCCTGCGGTCCGCGGAGGGAGAGCCGGCCGAGCCGGCCGGTCAGGCGGCGGAGCCGGCCGCCGGTGACGCCGGTGACGCTGGCGCCGCGTCCGAAGCCGCGTCCGAACCCGCCGCGGGCTGACGGGATCTCCGATCGCAGCGATGGATCGCTTCCGGTTCACCACCGCCGGCGAGAGCCACGGGCCCATGCTGGGCGCCGTGGTGGAGGGCGTGCCCGCCGGGCTCGCGCTGACCGAGGACGACCTGGCCGTGGACCTTGCCCGCCGCCAGCGCGGATACGGTCGCGGGGCGCGCCAGACGATCGAGCGGGACCGGGCCCGGATCCTGTCCGGCGTGCGTCACGGGTCGACGCTCGGCTCGCCGATCCTGCTCGAGGTCGCCAACCGCGACTGGGAGAACTGGACGCGCGTGATGCAGGTGGGTCCGCTGTCGGACGCGGAGGCCGCCGAGCTCGCCGGGCTGGCAGCGGAGGGCAACAAGCGGGCGCAGCCGATCACCCGCGTGCGGCCCGGTCATGCGGACCTTGCCGGGGCTCTCAAGTACGGCTTCGACGACGTGCGCAACGTGCTGGAGCGCTCCTCGGCCCGCGAGACGACCGCGCGGGTCGCGGCGGGCGGCGTTGCGCGCGCGTTCCTTCGCGCGCTCGGGATCGAGGTCTGGTCGTTCACCGCGGAGGTCGGGGGAGTGGCCGTGGACCCGGCACGAGCGACCCGGACGCGGGACGAGGCCGATGCCTCTCCCCTCCGCTGTCCGGACCCGGAGGCCGAGACCGCGATGATGGCCCGCATCGATGAAGCGCGGTCGAACGGCGACACGGTGGGCGGCGTGTTCGAGGTCGTCGTCCACGGCGCGCCGATCGGGCTCGGCAGCTACGTGCACTGGGACCGGCGGCTGGACGCCGCCCTGGCCGCCGCCGTGATGAGCATCAACATCGTCAAGGGCGTGGAGCTCGGGCTGGGCTTTGAGCAGACGCGACGGTTCGGGTCAGCGGTCCACGACGTGATCGAGGGCCGGCGGGACGACGGGACGTGGATCCACCGCACGAACAACGCCGGCGGCCTGACCGGGGGTGTCACCAACGGCGAGCCGATTGTGGTGCGTGGAGCGGTGAAGCCGATCTCGACGCTCGCCCGGCCGCTGCCCACCGCGGACCTCCTGACCGGCGAGCCGGTCGAGAAGGCGCACTACGAGCGAAGTGACATCTCGGTCGTGCCCGCCGCCGGGGTGATCGGCGAGGCGATGGTGATGCTCACGCTCGCCCGCTTCGTGCTCGACAAGACCGGTGGCGATTCGATGGCCGAGGTGACCGACAACCTGCGCCGGTACCGCGACCGGATCGCCCGGCCCGTCGACCGGGATCGCGGGGGACACGACGCCGCTCACCACTCCACACCCGACGCCGGCGAGGCCGGCTCGGGCGGCGACGACTGAGGGCGCCATGGACCTCGTGCTGGTCGGGCTGCCCGCGAGCGGCAAGAGCGCCGTCGGTCGCCGGCTCGCCGCACGCCACCAGGCGACGCTCATCGATCTCGACGACCGCGTCGAGGAGATCGCAGGCAAGCGCATCCCGGCCATCTTCGCCGAGGACGGGGAGGCGGCCTTCCGGCGCCTCGAGCACGACGCCATCCTGTCCCTGGGTCCGGCGGACCGGGACCCGACGCTGCGCCGGATCATCTCGCCCGGCGGCGGCGCCGTGGTCGACCCGCGCAATCGCTGGTCCCTCTACCGCGGGCGCGTCCCGGTGTGGCTCGACGTCCGGCCCGAGGTGCTCGCTCAGCGCCTGCGGCGCTCGCCGACGGTGCGTCCGCTGGTCCATGGCGGCGACCCGCTGGGACGCGTCCGACTGCTGGCGACCTCGCGGCAGCGGTACTACGCGGCCGCGCACCGCGTGAACGGCGTGGCGGAGGTCGCAGCGGTCCTCGCAGCGGTGGAGCGCCTCGCCGACGCCGGCCCGTCGAGCGGGACGACGCTGCTGCGAGCCGCGACCGGGATCGGCGAGGTCGTCATCGGGGAGGGCATTGCCCCGGCCGCGATCTCGACCGCGCTCCGAACGCTGGATGCCCGCCGGGCGGTCATCGTGTCGGAGCCCGGGGCCTGGGCCGCGTTCGGCGAGGGGGTCGCGGATGCGTTGCGCGGCGACGGCTGGACGGTCGAGACGGTCATGCTCCCGACCGGCGAGGCGGCCAAGCGCCCGGGTGTCATCGAGCAGGCGGCGCGCGAGCTGGCCCGCCTGCGCGTCGAGCGGCGCGAGGCGCTGATCGCGATCGGGGGCGGGGCGCTGGGCGATCCGGCCGGGTTCCTGGCGGCCGTCTACCTGCGCGGCGTGCCGTGGATCCAGGTGCCGACGACGCTGGTGGCGCAGGTGGACTCCGCCATCGGCGGCAAGACCGGGGTCGACCTGCCCGAGGGCAAGAACCTGCTGGGCGCGTTCCACCACCCGGCGGCGATCGTGCTCGATATCGCAGCGTTGCGGCCGCTCCCGGAACGACAGCTGCGGGCTGCGCTGGGCGAGGTCTGCAAGATGGCGGCGCTGGGCGACGAGGCGCTGTTCGACACGCTCGAGACCCACGGACAGGCGATCGCCCGCGGTGATGCGGCCGTCTTCGAGCAGGGCGTCGTCGCGGAGATCGTCGAGCGGTCCGCGTGGGCGAAGGTGGAGGTCGTCGCCGCCGACGAGCGTGAGCAGGGCGCTGCCGGCGGGCGGATCACGCTGAACCTTGGGCACACGGTGGGCCACGCCCTCGAGGCCGCGGACGGCTACGAGACGCTGCTCCACGGCGAGGCGGTCGCGTACGGGCTGCGGGCCGCGGCGCGGATCGGCACCGCGCTCGGGGTGACACCGCCCGAGCGGGCCGGGCGGATCGAAGCGCTGCTGGACCGACTGGACCTGGGCCGGGCACCGCTCCCCTACCCGGCCGGCCTGGTTCTCGCGTCGACCGGCACCGACAAGAAGCACGCGAACGGCCGCCTGCGCTGGGTGCTGCCCGCCGCGACAGGCGTCGTGATCCGCGACGACGTGCCGGTCGCCGTCATCGAAGGGGTCGTGGACGGGATCCTCGCCGGGACACCGGCCGCATCGGGGGCGGCGACGTGACCCGGGTGCTGGTCCTCCAGGGCCCGAACCTCAACCTGCTGGGCACGCGGCAGCCGGAGATCTACGGGCGCGAGACGCTCGAGGCGATCCATGCCGGCCTGGCGGCGCGGGCCGCCGAGCTGGGGCTGGCGATCGACTTCTTCCAGTCGAACCACGAGGGTGCCCTCATCGACCGCCTGCACCGGCGCGACTTCGACGTCGCCATCGTCAATGCCGGCGGCCTCACCCACACCTCGGTGTCGCTCCGGGACGCGTTCCTGTCGGTGGACCTGCCGTTCTGGGAGGTCCACCTGTCCGACCCGTGGACGCGAGACCCGTTCCGGCAGGTCAACTTCCTGCACGACATCGCGGCGGCCACCGTGGTCGGGCTGGGCGGCCGGGGCTATCTCGTGGCGCTCGAGGAGATCGCCCGGCGGTTCGAGGGCGAGGCATGACCCCCGAGCGACGGCCCACCACCGCGGAGCGCGAGGCAGCCGCCCGCGAGCTCGAGCAGATCCGCGACCTCATTGACCAGCTCGACGTCCGGATCGTCGCCCTGCTCAACGAGCGCGGCTCGCTGGGCCGGGCCGCCGGCCGCGCGAAGGCGGTCGCCGGGCGACGGGCGATCCACGACCCGGAGCGGGAGCGCGAGGTCCTGCTGCGGGTGGCCATGGCCAATCCGGGACCACTGCCGCAGGCGGACCTGGTGTCGATCTACCGCCGGATCGTGTCGGCGACCCGGGGACTGGAGTCTCGCGACCGTGGCCACGACGACGGTTTCCGCGACGGCTGACCCCGTCCACGGGCTGCGCGTCCCCGTGGCCGGCGAGCATGCCCGGCCGGACCCCCGGGTCCTCCCGCCGGCGCCCGTGACCCGGTTCGCGCCGGCGCCGACAGGTTTCCTGCACCTCGGTCACCTCGTGAACGCGCTGTACACGTGGGGGATCGCCCGGGCGACAGGCGGCCGGGTGATCCTGCGGGTCGAGGATCACGACCGGCAGCGGTGCCGGCCCGCATACGAGGTGGCCCTGCTGGACGACCTGGAGCGGCTGGGCCTGGTTCCCGATGAGCCGCCGCTTGCGGCGTTCCGGGCCGGCCGGACGCCGTACCGGCAGTCGGATTCGGGCGAGGCGTATGCGGCCGCGGTGGAGCGGTTGCGCGAGGATGGCCTCGTCTACGCCTGCGACTGCTCTCGGTCGACGTTCGCGACCTGGGAGGCGGACCGCGGACGGGCCTGGACGGGCATCGGGTGCCCGGGCGGATGCCGCGGCCGGTCGCTCCCCGAGGAACCGGGAACGGGCCTCCGGCTGGCCGTGGGGGCCGGGTCGGAGCACTGGCTGGACCTGATGGCCGGGCCCTTGGCCGACGAGCCGGCGGCGTCCGGGGACCTGCTCGTGCGCGACCGGCTGAGGAACTGGACCTACGCGTTGTGCGTGGTGGTCGACGACATGCGACACGACATCGACCTCGTGATCCGCGGGCGCGACCTCCTCCACGCGACGGCGGAACAGATCCGGCTGGCCCGGCTGCTCGGGCGGGAGACGCCACCACGCTTCCTCCATCACCCGCTGGTTCGCAAGGTCTCGGGCGCGAAGCTGTCCAAGGCAGACGGCGACACCGCCGTCCGGTCGTTGCTCGACGCGGGGCATACGCCGGCCTCCCTGTTCGGGCTCGCCGCGCACCTCGCGGGCCTGTGCGAGGACGCCGCCCCCGTCGAGCCCGGGGCCATCAGCGCGTTGTTCCGGGTCTGACGACGTGCTGGGGGAAATCCGGCGCGTGTCCGCTACCTGATCGCCGGCGGCTGCCAGCCCCCGGACGCCTCCTCGACCACCCGGGCCGCGGTCAGCGCGACATCCTCGCGCCACGGCGACGCCACCAGCTGGACGCCGATCGGCAGGCCCTCCGGCGAGCTGCCGCCGCGCACGACCACCGCCGGCCAGCCGGTGAGGTTGTGGACGTCGCTATAGGTGTCGCCGAACCAGGAAGCGTTGCTGTCGCCGTGGAGGATCGCGGGCCGGGGCATCACCGGGCACACGATCAGGTCCGTACCCGTCATCCAGCGAAGCATCCGTGACCTCACGTCGTCGGCGTGCTCCACCAGGCGTGACATCTCGTCGCCGGGCAGGGGCGCCATGGGGGAGATCCAGCCGCGCGTGTCGTACGAGCCCATCCCGGGCGTCCCCGCCGCCGTGATCAGCCGCTTGAGCCAGGCGTAGCCG
The DNA here is from genome assembly GCA_963849495.1 of uncultured Chloroflexia bacterium. Taxonomy (GTDB): domain Bacteria; phylum Chloroflexota; class Limnocylindria; order Limnocylindrales; family CSP1-4; genus CAIXZV01. The sequence continues at coordinate 21,088 of CAWKHN010000005.1, forward strand.
TCGGCGCCGATCAGGCCATCCCAGGCGTGCCAGGCGTCCGCCAGGTCGGGCGGCACACGGATCTCGACCGTGGCGCCCCGGGCCTCGAGCGCGCGGGCCGCGGCCTCGACGGCGGCGATCGTCTCCGGCGTCGGCGTGAGCATCCCGTTGTCGGTGAACATGACCACCCGGAGCCCCTCGAGCACGACCGTGGCCGGATCGCCCAGCGGCGCCGGAACGACGTGCGGGTCCTCGCCGTCCGGCCCGGCGATGATCGGCAGCAGCAGCGCAAGATCCTCCACCCGGCGCGCCATCGGACCCAGCTGGGTCAGCGATTCCAGGATCCCGGTGAAGCCCGGCCAGTGCCCGGTCCGCGGGACGCGGCCGCTGGTCGGCTTGATCCCCGCGATGCCGCACACGTGCGCCGGCTGGCGGATGCTGTCGCCGGTGTCGCTTCCGATGTCGAACGGCGAGCCGCCTGCCGCGACGATCGCCGCCGGGCCGCCGCTGCTGCCGCCAGGCGTCCGCTCGAGGTCGTACGGGTTCGAGGTCCGGCCGTACACATCGTTGTCGGTCTCGTCCGACCACGTGAACTCCGGTGTGTTCGTCTTGCCGAGCAGGATCGCGCCGGCGGTCCTGAGGCGCGCGACGACGGTCGCATCTCGCCCGGGGATGCGATTCATCCAGCCGATGGTGCCCGCGGTGGTGATCACGCCCGCCGTGTCGAGCGAATCCTTGGCCGTGAATGGGACCCCGTGGAGCGGCCCGCGGGCCTGGCCCCTGGCGAGCTCCGCGTCCGCCTGGCGGGCGTGGTCCAGCGCGTCATCCGCGAGCCGCACGACCGCGTTGATCCGGGAGTTGACCTCGGCGATCCGCGCGAGGCAGGCCTCGACGACCTCGACGGAGGAGACCTCGCGACGGCGGATCGCGCCGGCGAGCTCGGTGGCGGAGCGAAAGCAGAGCTGTGCGTGGTCCATCGGTCCCGAGTCTACGGCTCCCGGAGGGCAGCAATGCTGCGTGGGTCGCCCCGGCGCGAGCGCTGACCGGGCCTAGAGGGGTCAGCGGCGTTCCACGGACGCCAGGCACGTCCCGCGCGTCCAGGTGCCGTCGTCGAACAGCTCCGGGCGGTGGGTCAGGACGAGCAGCGTGCGGCCGGGTGTGACCGTGCCGACGTCCGCGACGAAGGCCCGGGCGGTCGGCTCGTCGAGATGCTCGGTCGGCTCGTCGAGGATCAGGATCCGCACGTCCGCCAGGAGGGCCCGGGCAAGGGCAAGGCGCTGCCGCTGACCGCCCGACAGGCGCGCTCCGTGCTCACCGACCGGCGTCGTCAGGCCATCGGGCAGTGACCGCACCCAGTCGAGCAGGCGGGCGGACGCGAGGACCGCCTCGAGCTCGTCGTCGGGCGCGCCCGGGCGGGCGAGGCGCAGGTTGTCGGCGATCGAGGCATCGAAGATGTGGGGATCCTGCTCGCACAGGCCGACGGCCCGCCGCACGTCGTCGCCGTCCGCCAGCCGGACGTCCAGCGAGCCGTCTGCGCCCACCAGCTCGAGGCTGCCACCCGCCGGCTCCAGGAACCGCAGGCAGGCCGCCGCCAGCGTGGTCTTGCCGGCGCCGCTCGGCCCCGTGACCAGGAACCGGGCGCCGGCGGGCACATCGAGGTCCACCGCAGCGAGCGCGTCGACCGTTGCGCCCGGGTAGCGGAGGCGCAGACCTCGCGCCCGGATCCCGAGCTGACCCGCGGGCACGGGACGCGGGGCGGCCGGCTCGGGCACGGGGTCCGGCCGCCGGATCACGTCCATCACCCGCACCGCGGACGCCACCAGGCCGGGCAGCCGGCCCGCGCCGGGCACCAGCGGGGCCACGACCTCGTGGACCGCGATCGGCGTGAGGGCGACCACCGCGAGCGCGACGCCCGCAAGGTGCCCGTCCCGGACCGCGATGATCCCGAGCAGCAGGGCGAGCCAGGTGGTCATCCCGGACGCCATCCCGGCGACGAACCCGCCGACACCGGCTCCGAACGCCGCCCGGTGCTCCGCCGCCGCCAGCCGCTCGTCGACGGCCACCACGACGGCGACCGCGCGCGGTGCCGCACCCGCGGCAAGGATCTCGGGCGCACCCCGCAGCAGGTCGATTGCCGCATCGGCGAGATCCCCGCGCCCGGGTGCCAGAGCGCGCTCGGCCCATCGAGCCGATGCGCCCCCAGCGATCGGCGCCCCGATCGCGGTGACCAGCACCCCTGCTGCGAGGACCAGCCCGGCCCCCGGCACCAGCCAGCCCACGAGCAGCGCGGCCCCCACCGCGATCACGGCCGTGGAGGCATAGGGCAACAGCACGCGCAGCCAGACGTCCGCAAGGCCGTCGACATCCCCGATCAGCCGGGCCAGGAGGTCTCCCGACCGCAGCTCCGCGAGCCCCGCGGGAGCCAGCCGCGCGAGGCGGCCGTAGGCCGTCGCCCGCAGCTCCCCGAGGACCCGGAAGGCTGCGTCGTGGGCGGCGATGCGCTCGGCGTAGCGCAGGACGCCGCGGGCGATCCCGAACGCCCGCACCGCGGTCACGGCAACCATCAGGGTGAGCATCGGCGGCTGCTCGGCAGCTTTCGAGATCAGCCACGCCGACGTGGCCGCCAGGCCGATCGAGGCAGCCGCGGCTCCCACCCCGGCCAGCACCGCGAGCAGCAGTCGCGCGGACACCGGGCGTCCCACGCGCAGGACGGCCAGCAGCGCGCTCACGAGGCCGTCACCGTGCCGGCCCCGGCGCCGGACGCGGCGGGACCGGGAGCGGCACGGTCCACGTCTACCCGGTCCACGTCCTCCCAGGCCAGCTCCACCGTCCGATCGGCGCCCGCCACCGCACCGGGCCGGTGGGCGACCAGCACGACGGCAGTCCCGTTGCCGGCCGCCCTGCGCACCGCGTCCATCACCCGCGCCTCGGCGACCTCGTCCAACCCGGCCGTCGGCTCGTCCAGGAGGAGGATCGGTGTCTCGCGGACGAGCGCACGGGCGATCCCCACTCGACGCCGCTGCCCGCTCGAGAGGCCGCGGCCCCGCTCGCCGAGCTCCGTCCGACCGTCGATGCCGCCCAGCCCGACGGCCGCGAGGGCCGCATCGACCGCAGCCTCGGACGCCGCCGGTGCCCCCAGCCGGACATTGTCGGCGACAGTGCCCGCGAACAGGAACGGCGCCTGAGGAACCCAGGCGACCTGGACTCGCCACGCGTCCGCATCCAGCGTGCCGACATCGAGGCGGCTCCCGTCGCCGCCGACCAGCAGGACGCGACCCGTCGTCGGTGCCACCAGGCCCAGGATCACCTGCAGCAGCGTGGTCTTGCCCGCACCGCTCGGCCCGGTGACGGCGACCACCTCGCCCGGACCCACCTCGAACGAGACGTTGGCCGGCGCCACGACCGACCGGCCGGGCTGCTCGACGCCCACCCCCTCGACCACGAGCCCCGTGATCGCAGACGGCGGCGCGATTTCCGGCCGGCCGGCCACCACGGGGTCCGGGGCGTCGATGATCGCGAACGCCGCCGCGGCGGCCGTGAGGCCCTCCTCGCTGGCATGGAACTCGGCGCCCAGCCGCCGCAGCGGCAGGTACGCCTCCGGGGCGAGCACGAGCACGAACAGGCCGCTCTCGAGCGCCATGTCCCCGACGTCCAGCCGCAGCCCGATGCCGACCGCCACCAGCGCAACCGACAGCGTGGCCAGCAGCTCCAGCACGAGGGCGGACAGGAACGCGATCCGCAACGTGGACATCGTCGCGGACCGGTAGGCGTCCGTGACGCGTCGCAGGATCTCGACCTGCGCGCCGGCCCTGCCGTAGGCGCGCAGCGTCGGCAACCCCGCCACGACGTCCCCGAACCGGTGTGCGAGCCGGCTCAGCGCGAGCCAGCGCCGCCGGCGGTGCGCATCCGACATCTGCCCGATCAGGACCATGAACACCGGGATCAGGGGCACGGTGAGCGCGACCGTGATCGCGGCCACGAGGTCCGTCGCGAACAGGCACAGGACGACGGCGACCGGCACGATCGCGGCCAGGGCCAGCTGCGGCAGATAGCGCCCGTAGTACGCGTCGAGGGCGTCGAGGCCGCGGGTGGCCAGGAGCGTGACCTCGCTGCTCGCCCGGCCGGCCGCCCATCGCGGCCCCAGGGCCACGGCCCGGGTGAGGAGCGCCACCCGCAGCTCGGCCTTGACCGTGCCGCTGATCCGCTGCGCGAGAATCTCGGCGACCCAGGCCAGGATCGCGCGGGCGGCCAGCACGATGGCCAGCCCGGCCAGCACCGGCGCCAGATCGGCCGGTCCCTCACCATCGAGGAGCGCTCCCGCGATCGCCCGGGCAAGGAGCAGCGCCTGGGCGACAGCGAGCAGCGCGCTCAGCACGCCGAGCGCGACCGCCTCGACGAGCGCGGCGCGTGCCGTGCGGCCGGACGCGAGGAGGCGGCGGTGGTTCGGGCTCACGGCGGGCCGAGGGGACGCGGCCGGGGGCTCAGTACCGGCTCGTCACGGCTCGACGGAGGCCCGCGGCACGGTGACCCGCTTGCGGAACACCCAGTACGACCACGCCTGGTAGCCGAGCACGAGGGGCACGAAGATCACCGCGACCACGGTCATGATCGTGAGCGTGTAGTCGGTCGACGCGGCATTGGTCGTCGTGAGGCTGTAGGCGGCCGAGGTCGACGATGGCATGACGTCCGGAAACAGGGCCAGGAACAGGCTGACCACGGCCAGCCCGATCGTCACCGCCGAGCCGATGAACGCCCACGCCTCCCGCCGCAGCCGGCTGGCGACCAGCGCCCCCACGAAGGCGAGGGCCGCCGCGACCGCCACCGCCGTGGACACGGCGTCGCCGCGGATGGCGTTCGCCCACAGCAGGAACGCGACGGCGACCACGGCCGTGACGAGCCCGACGGGGAGGACCAGCCCGCTCGCCCGCTCCCGGATCACCCCGTCGGTCTTGAGGGCCAGGAAGATCAGGCCGTGGGTCACGAACAGCAGCAGCGTCGTGAGCCCGCCCAGGAGCCCGAACGGGTTGAGGAGCGTGAGCAGGTTGCCGGTAAATTGCTTGTCGGCGTCGATCGGAACGCCCTGGACGATGTTTGCGAACGCGACGCCCCACAGCAGCGCCGGCAGGAAGCTGCCGATCGCGATCACGCGGTCCCAGCGCCAGCGCCAGGTGGCGTCGCCGCGCTTGTTGCGGTACTCGATGCCCATGCCGCGCACGATGAGCGCGACCAGGACCAGGAACAGGGCGAGGTAGAAGCCGGAGAACAGGGTGGCGTACCACTCCGGGAATGCCGCGAAGGTGGCCCCGCCCGCGACGAGCACCCACACCTCGTTGCCGTCCCACACGGGACCGATCGTGCGCAGCATCGAGCGGCGCTCCGGCTCGTCCCGGCCGAGCAGCGGCAGCAGGATGCCGACCCCGAAGTCGAACCCCTCGAGGACGAAGTAGCCGATCCAGAGGACGGCGATCAGCGCGAACCAGACGGTCGTGAGCTCCATCACCGCTCTCCTAGTACCCGAGCCCGAGCTCGGGCTCGGCCTCGTGCTCGAACCCCGCGTCCGCGGCCGCGGGTGGCAGCCCATCGCGCACGCGGCGTACCACCAGGCCCAGCATCACGACGGCCAGCCCACCGTAGAGCACGGTGAAGCCGACCACCGTGAGGAGCACGTCGAGGGTCGTGGATGTGGGCGAGACCGCGCTCGCGGTCGGCATCAGCCCGAACACAATCCACGGCTGGCGGCCGATCTCGGTGAACATCCAGGCGAACGAGTTCGCCGCCAGGGGCAGGAAGGGAAGCGCGATCGCGGATGCGACGGCGCCGCGCCCGGGGACCCTGTCCTTGCGCATCGCGAACAGGAACCACAGGGCCGCGGCGGCGGCCAGGGCCCCGGTGCCGATCATCCAGCGGAATGTCCAGTAGGTGACCGGGGTGTTGGGCGTGTAGTCGCCGGCCCCGTAGAGCTGCTGGTACTGGGCCTGGAGGTCGTTGATCCCCTCGACCTTGCCGTCGAAGGTCCCGGTCGCCAGGAACGACAGGAGGTCCGGGATGCGGATCGAGAACACGTCCTGGCTGCCGTCCGGCGTGCCGATCGTGAAGATCGAGAACGAGGCCGGCTGCTCCGTGTTCCACAGCGCCTCCGCGGCCGCCATCTTCATCGGCTGCTGGTCGGTCATGATCTTGCCCTGGATATCGCCGGTGACCGCGACCAGCAGCCCGGAGACGAGGACCATCCAGGCACCGGCCTTGGCGGCCGTGCGGAACGGCGCCTCAGCCTCGCCCCGGTGGCGCAGGAGCCGCCACATCGCGATGCCGGCGATGAACGCGCCGGTGGTCATGAACGCGGCTGCGATCGTGTGCGGGAAGGTGATCAGGGCGGTGCTGTTGGTGAGGACCGCGAAGAAGTCCTTGAGCTCGGCTCGACCGGCCGTGGTGTTGAGCGCGTAGCCGACCGGGTGCTGCATCCACGCGTTGGCGGCCAGGATGATGTACGCGGAGATCGCGGTGCCCACGGCCGCGATCCAGATCGTGGCCAGGTGGACCTTCTTCGACAGGCGGCCCCAGCCGAAGATCCACAGGCCGAGGAACGTTGACTCGAGGAAGAACGCGAGCAGGCCCTCGATCGCCAGCGGGGCACCGAAGATGTCGCCCACGAACCGGCTGTAGCTGCTCCAGTTCATCCCGAACTGGAACTCCTGGACGATGCCGGTGACCACGCCGATGGCGAAGTTGATCAGGAACAGCTCGCCGAAGAACCGGGTCAGCCGCAGGTACTTCTCGTTTCCCGACCGGTACCACGCCGTCTGGAAGCCGGCCACCGAGAACGACAGGCCGATCGTCAGCGGGACGAACAGGAAGTGATAGACGGTGGTGATCCCGAACTGCCACCGCGCAAGGATCAGCGGATCCACGGGACAAAGACCCTCCCTCAGACACCAATCACCGTCGAGGATGCCCGAGAGGCTCGGCAGCGTGACCGGCCGAATGGCCCGTGGGGATCGGCCGGTTGGGGAACGTGCGAGGCCCTCGCGAGCCCCCGGACCGGGCCGACAGGCCCGGGGGTCCCGACGCGGCCCGCATGCGGCGTGCGACGGCGTCGGCGTCAGGCCGGGCTCGACCGGTCCTCGATCTCCCAGGCGTGGTCCAGCACATGCCACGCGATGCGTCGGGCTGCATAGCGTGGCGGCCACTTCCGGCCGGCGATCGGCGACCCGTCGGACGGCTGCCGGAGCAGCTCCAGGAGGTCGGCGCGCATGGCCTCGACGGCCGCGTGGTCCACCGGCCGGTGCCGGCGACCCATCACGGACGCGTATGCCGCCTCGGCCTCGGTCACGTGATCGATGATCCTGGAGCGGTCCCGCCCGCCGCCACGCGGGCCCTTGCGGAGCTCCTCGGGGGCCCCGGCAGCGACGCGGTCGAAGACGGCCCACGCCGCCTCGACCAGCGCGCCCAGTCGCGCCGCCGCCGCCTCGTCCGTGGGCTCGCGGTCCGCGTCCGCGATCATCGCCGGGACGCCGAACGCGGTGCTGGCATTGCCCTCGACACGCTCCACGACGCCCACCTCGATCCCGCGGCCTGCGTCGCCGCCGGCGTCGCGGTCGCCGGCCCCGAACGGGATGCCGGCCTCGCGCACCACGGCCGCGTACCGGGGCACGGCGGCGAGCAGGGCCGCGATCGCCTGACCCTCGTCCCTGCCACCCCGGCTGAGGCCCGGCCAGTCGAGCGCGGAGGCGAAGCTCCTCCTGGGGGTGACCTCGACGAGGACGCGGACCCGCATCACGGCCTCCCGGTCGCGCCGCGCAGCCGCCCGACCAGCGCCGCCAGTGCCGGCACATCCCGGCCGTCCGGGCCGAGAGCGTCCACGAGCGCGGAGGCGACGATGACGCCGTCGGCGCCCGCCTTCGCGATCGCCCGGACATGTGCCGGCTTCGAGACGCCGAAGCCGACCCCGACCGGGACCGGCGAGACCGCCTTCACCTGGCGGACCAGCCGGGCGACCGTCGACGGAAGAGCCGTCCGCGCACCGGTCACACCGACCAGCGACACGCAGTACAGGAAGCCGCCGCTCCGGGCGGCCACCGCGGCGCGCCGAGCCGGCGACGACGTCGGCGCGACGAGATAGACGACGCCGATCCCCGCCTCGGCCGCCACCACCTCGAACGGTGCGCCCTCGTCCGGGGTGAGGTCCGCGACGATCACGCCCGCGACGCCGGCCCGCGCCAGCGCCATGGCCCGGTCGCGTCCGTCCCCGCCGCCGATGAGCTGGTTCGCGTAGCCCATGGCGACGACCGGCACCCCGGGACGGGCACCGGCGATGCGCGCAACCAGGGCCAGCGACCGGTCGAAGGTCGCGCCCGCGGCCAGCGCCCCCTGCGACGCGCGCTGGAGCGTCGCGCCATCCGCCAGGGGATCCGAGTATGGGAGGCCGACCTCCAGCAGGTCCGCCCCGGCATCGATCGCCGCGCATGCCGCCCGGAAGCTCGTCTCCGCGTCCGGGTAGCCGGCGACGACGTACGGGATGAGGGCGGCCCGACCATCCGCGCGCGCCCGCTCGAACGCCCCGGCGATCCGGCGCGCGCCTGCCGTGTCGTTCGTGTGCGAAGGCGTGGCCACGGCCGTCATCGGGCGCCTCCCCTGTCCGTCACCCGACGCCCTCCCACGGCGGGACGTCCGCAAACCGCTCCAGCGCGGCCAGGTCCTTGTCGCCGCGCCCGGAGAACCCGAGCAGGACCAGGGCGTCGTCCGGCAACGGGACACCGGACCCCTCGAGGCCCGCCAGGAGCTTGGGCAGCGCGGCGACCGCGTGCGACGTCTCCAGCGCCGGCAGGATCCCCTCCATGCGCGTCACGGTCTTCATCGCACCGACCGCCTCGCGGTCCGTGGCCGTGGCGACCTCCAGCCGTCCGCCCTCCGCGAGCGCCGCGAGCTGCGGGCCGACGCCCGGATAGTCCAGCCCCGCCGACGCGGACACCGCCTCGATCACCTGTCCGTCGCGATCCTGCAGCATCAACGAGCGCGAGCCGTGGAGGATCCCCGGCGTGCCGCCCGCGATCGCCGCGGCATGCCGGCCCGTCTCGACGCCGTCTCCCGCGGCCTCCGCGACGGCAATCCGGACCGCCGGCTCACCGATGAACCGCGCCAGGAGCCCGATCGCGTTCGATCCCCCGCCCACGCAGGCCAGGGCCAGGTCGGGCAGCCGCCCTTCGACCGCCCACAGCTGGGCCGCGGCCTCGTCGCCGATCCGGCGCTGGAGATCGCGGACGATCGTGGGGTACGGGTGGGGGCCCATTGCCGAGCCCAGCACGTAGTGGGTGGTCTCGACGTTGGTGACCCAGTCGCGCATCGCCTCGTTGACGGCGTCCTTGAGCGTGCCCGTGCCGGACGTCACGCTCCGGACCTCCGCCCCGAGCGCGCGCATCCGGAGCACGTTGGGCGCCTGGCGGCGGATGTCCTCCTCGCCCATGAACACCACGCACGGGAGCCCGAGCAGCGCGCAGGCGGTCGCGGTCGCGACCCCGTGCTGGCCGGCGCCCGTCTCCGCGATGACACGTGACTTGCCGAGGCGGCGGGTGAGCAGTGCCTGGCCGAGGGCGTTGTTGATCTTGTGCGCCCCGGTGTGGGCGAGGTCCTCACGCTTGAGATACAGCCGGAGCGACGACGGGATCGGGACGGCGGTCGGGCGTCCTGCCGGACGGCGACCTCCCCTTCGGCGACCTCCCGGGCCGCCCTGTCCGCGGTGCGCCGCCGCCATCCGGCGGGCCTCGACGGTCGCCGCCTCCGCCAGCCGGTCCGCCCGGTAGAGCGCCGTGGGCCGGCCGGCGAATCGGGCCAGCAGCTCGTCCAGCTCCGCCCAGAAGCGCGGGTCGTGGCGAAGCGCGTCGTAGGCGCCCTCCAGCTGGACGAGCGCACCGACCAGCGTCTCCGGCACGTAGCGGCCGCCGAAGTCGCGCTCCTTGCCCCATCGGCCGCCGCCGTCGACCTCGAGCAGCCCGGGGTGGACGGGCGTCGGCGCGAAGGCCACGTTGGGACGATGGCGCCGCGCGTCACGGGCGCGCTTCACGAACAGGGCGACGCGGAGCGGGTCCTTCCGCGGCCGCTGCCCCGGAACGCGCGGCGCATCGGTGCCCGAGGCCACGTCCACGCCGACGGCCGGGACCGCGAGGACCGCCTCGGCCACGTTGCCGGGGTTGAGCCCGCCGGCGAGGGTGACCGGCACCTCGCGGGCGACGGCAGCGGCGAGCGCAGGATCGACGCGGATGCCGGTGCCGCCGGGATGCGGCCCGCCGGCCGCGTCGAGCAGGATGCGCGTGGCGCCGGCGGCCAGGTACGCACGGGCTCGTGCGATGACCGTCTCCGCCGGGTCGCCGGCCGAGACGCGGAGCGCCTTCCACGCCGGGCGCCCGACGGCTGCGAGCACGGCGGGCGGCTCGTCGCCGCTCAGCTGGACTGCGTCGGGGTCCACGGCGTCGATGGCGAGGGCGAGGTCCGACAACGGGAGGTTCGCGGTGACCAGGACGACCAGCGGCCGGCCGCGCGCGCCGGCGGCCCGCGCCTGCGCGGCGAGCGCGGCGCCCTCGTCGAGCGTCAGCTCGCGCGGCGTCCCGGGCGCGAAGTTGAGCCCGATGGCCTCGGCGCCGGCGCGGACCGCGGCCGTGACCCCCGCCGCATCGGTGACGCCGCAGATCTTGACGAACGGGGCGCGTGCCGCCGCGGCCGGGTCGTCGGGGTATCTCCCTGCGGCCACGAACGCGCGGGCCGCGGCGGCCGGGTCCGGTGCACGCATGAGCGCCTCGCCGACGAGCGCCGCGTCGATGCCCGACGCCCGCCAGCGGGCGATCGTGGCCGTGTCCCGGACCCCCAATTCGGCCACCACCAGCCGGTCGTCCGGCACCAGCGACCGCAGGCGCACGGCGCGTTCGGGGTCGACGTCCAGCGTCCGCAGGTCGCGGTTGTTGATGCCGACCAGGCTGGCGCTGGTCGCGAGCGCGGCCTCGAGCTCACGGGAGTCGTGCGCCTCCACGAGCGGCTCCAGGCCGAGGTCCCGCGCCTGGGCCACGAGCCGCTGCAGCCGTCGGGCCGGGTGCAGCACGGCCAGCAGCAGCACCAGGTCGGCCCCCGCTGCGCGGAGGAGGTCGAGCTGCCTGGGGTCGACGACGAACTCCTTGGCGAGGACGGGCACGGCGATCGCGGCGCGAACGGCCCGCAGGTCGTCCACCGAGCCGCCGAACCAGTGTGGCTCGCACAGGACCGAGATCGCGGCCGCACCACCGGCCGCATAGGCCCGCGCCCGGGCGACCGCGTCGTCGGCTGCGGCGATGGTGCCGGCGGAGGGCGAACGGCGCTTGACCTCCGCGATGAGATGCAGGCCGGGGCCGGCCAGCGTCTCCGCGATCGGGCGCGGATCGGGGGCAGCGGCCACGGCACGTCGGAGGCCCTCGGGCCCCAGCGCGTCCAGCTGGGGGCGGAGGTCGGCGAGCCGGCGAGCCGCGATCTCCCCGACGACGCCGGAGCGGGCCGTCGCGGTGGGGCGCTCGGCCAGGGTCATGACGGATCCCCCCTCGAGGCGGCACCGGCCTCGGGTGCGGGAGCAAACGGGGCGTCGGCGTCCGCGGCGCGGCGCTCAGACTCCGCGTCGGCGGCCCGACGCTTGGCCTCCGCGTCGGCGTCCGCGGCCCGGCGCTCTGCCCGCAGCTGACCCAGCAGCTCGGCGGCAAGGCCCGCGTCCACCGTCAGGGCGGCCCGGTCGATGCCGTCCTCGATCGTCTCAACCACGCCCGCGGCGACGAGCGCGGCACCCGCGTTCAGCAGCACCACGTCCCGGCGGGCTCCCGGCTCGCCGCGCAGGACGCCCTCCACCAGCGCGGCGTTGGCCGCGGGATCGCTGCCGCCCAGGGCGGCCGTCTTCGCCCGTCGGAGACCCAACGGCTCGGGATCGATCCGGCGCATGGTGATCGCGTCCGGGGTGACGTCGTACACGACCCCGGAACCGTCCAGCGGCAGCTCGTCGACCCCCGCGCCGTGCACGACGAGCGCCCGCTCGGTGCCCAGCAGCCGGAGCACCTCCGCGATCTTCGGGGCCACCGCCTCGTCCCCCACCCCGATCAGCGCGCGCTTTGCGCCGGCCGGGTTGGTGAGCGGACCCACGAGGTTGAACGCCGTCCGCACGCCGATCTCGCGGCGGGTGGGGCCCGCGAAGCGCATCGCCGGGTGGAACGCGGGCGCGAACAGGAACGCGAAGCCGAGCTCGCGGATGGCGCGTCCGGCGGACGCTGCGTCGTGGTCGATGCGAACGCCGAGGGCGTCGAGCACATCGGCCGACCCGGACCTCGACGTGATGGCGCGGTTGCCGTGCTTGGCCACCGGCACCCCGCACGCGGCGACGACCAGGGCGGCCGTGGTCGAGATGTTGAACGTCCCGGACCCGTCGCCGCCGGTGCCCACCACGTCCATCGCGCCCTCCGGCGCATCGACGCGGACCACGCGCTCGCGCATCGCGGTCGCGAACCCGGCCAGCTCCTCGACCGTCTCGCCGCGCATCCGGAGACCCATCAGCATCGCGGCCAGCTGGGACGGCGTGGCCTCGCCGTCCATCACGGCGCCCATCGCCAGGCGCGCCTGGTCGAGGGTGAGCGTCTGCCCGTCCACGATCGCGGTCAACGCCGCGCGGACCTGCTCGCTCATCGGGCCGGCCCCGCGACCGGCGTGATCGGCACCGGGGCGACCCGGCCGGCGTCCGCGGCACCCTCCGGACCATCGTCCGTGTCCCCGGCCTCGGTATCGATGGCCTCCATGCCGTGGGTCGCGAACGACCCGCTCGCCGCGTCGAGCCGGGCGGCCTCGCCTTCGCCCGCAAGCCGGAGGAAGTTCGCCAGCAGGTGCGGCCCGTCGGGGGTGAGCACGGACTCCGGGTGGAACTGGACCCCCTCGATGGGCAGGTCCCGATGACGCAGGCCCATGACGACACCGTCCTCCGGGCTGATCGCGGTCACGTAGAGATCCCCGGGGAGGGTCGCCGGATCCACGCACAGCGAGTGGTAGCGGGCGGCCGGGAAGTCGGCCGGCATCCCGGCCAGGAGCCCCAGGCCGTCGTGCTCGACGTTCGACGCCTCACCGTGGACGAGCGTCGGTGCGCGGACGATGGCCGCCCCCCAGGCCGCCGCCATCGACTGCATGCCGAGACACACGCCGAGCAGCGGGATCCGGCGAGCGGCGGCGATGCGAACCGTCTCGACCGACACGCCGGCGGTGCCGGGATCCCCCGGGCCGGGCGAGATCACGATCCCCCGCAGGTCCTGGGCCGGGTCGGCGGCCAGCGCCTCGACCTGGTCCCGGGACAGCGCGTCGTTGCGCACGACGCGCACCTCCGCGCCGGCTGCCTGGAGCGCCTGCACCAGGTTGAACGTGAACGAGTCGTAGTTGTCGATGACCAGGATCATCGGGCCGCGGCCTCCGGCTCCGGCCTGGACGGCGCAGCCGGGTCGGACGCACCTGGGGTATCCGAGCCTGCGCCGGCTGCGCCGCGCGCCGGAGCCGTCGGTGCCGCCGCCAGCTCGATCGCCCTCTGCATGGCGGCCGCCTTGTGCTCGGTCTCCTCGAACTCCCGCTCCGGGACGCTCCGCGCGACGATTCCCGCGCCCGTGTGCACATGGGCCATGCCGCCCTTGAGCACGGCGCTGCGGATCGTGATCGCGGTGTCGAGGTTGCCGTCGTAGCCGAGGTAGCCCACGGCGCCTCCGTACAGCCCGCGGCGTTCGCCCTCGGCGGCGGCGATCAGCTGCATCGCGCGGATCTTCGGAGCTCCCGTGAGGGTGCCGGCGGGGAAGACGGACCGCAGGGCGTCAAGCGCGTCGAGGTCGGGGCGGAGCTTCGCTTCCACGTGGCTGACGAGATGCAGGACGTGGCTGTAGCGCTCCACCTCCATGTACTGGCTCGTGGTCACGGTCCCGGGTCGGGCGACGCGGCCAAGATCGTTGCGCCCGAGGTCGACGAGCATCACGTGCTCGGCGCGCTCCTTGGGGTCCCGGCGCAGCTCGTCCGCGAGGCGGTCGTCCTCCGCCGGCGTCGCGCCACGGGGGCGCGTGCCGGCGATCGGGTGCGTCGTCAGCCGGTCACCGACGACCTGGAGCAGGAGCTCCGGGCTCGCACCTACGACCTCGAAGCCGGGCGTCCGCGTGAAGAACAGGTAGGGCGACGGGTTGACCCGGCGGAGGGCGCGGTAGAGGCCGATCCCGTCGATGGGCCGGCCGTCGGGACCGGCGGGCAGGTCGAACGACTGGCGGCGCGCGAGCACGACCTGGATCGCCTCGCCGGCGGCGATGGCGTCCTTGGCACGCTCCACCGCAGCGATGTAGGCACCGCGCCCCAGGGAGGTCTCGACCTCGCCGACGCGTGGCGCCACGCCGTCGTCGATGCCGGTGCCTGCCCGGCCCTGGGCCGCGGCCATCTCGGCAGCGCTGGGGCGGGCCGTCCGCTCCAGCGCCTCGAAGATCGCGCGTTCGGCGATCCGGTAGCGGCCCTCGAAGTCCGGCGCCTCGGTATGGAGCGACGCGATCGCCGACAGCTGGTGGCTCAGGTGGTCGAACACGAGAACGAGGTCCGTCTCGATGAAGGCGGCCAGCGGCACGCCGACGGGGTCGCGGTCCGGCCGCGGGACCGATGGCTCGAAGGCGGCAATGGCGTCGTACGACAGTGCACCGACCGCGCCGCCCGTGAACCGCGGCATGCCCTCCACCGGGAGCACGCGCCGGCGCGGGACGAAGGCGCGCAGGGCGGCCAGCGGGTCAGGGGTAGGGGTCTCGGTGACGGGGAGATCCGGGGCATAGCTCGCCACGGAGACCGGCCGGGTCGTGGTCCGCGCCAGGCCGTCGGTCACCTCCAGCAGGCGGCGGGGGCCGACGCCGAGGAAGCTGTATCGCCCGAGCCGCTCGCCCCCTTCAACGGATTCGAGGAGGTAGGCGGGCGTGGTGCCGTCGTCGAGTCGCAGGAATGCGCCGATCGGCGTCTCGAGGTCCGCGGTGCGGGTCGCGCGGATGAGGATCGTGTCGGCGGTACCGGCGAGGCGTTTGGCCTCGGCCAGGCTCAGCGGGTCGGTCATGCGGTTGGTCCCTTCGGCGGCTCGACGGCTCGGGGGCCGTCGGCGCCCGAGAATCAGAAACGACCTTCGTCATCCCGGGACGAAAGGTCGTGCCTTCCGCGGTGCCACCCTCATTCGGCGTGTGCCGCACTCGTGACCGACGGGTCTGCCGGGTGTCACCCGGCCGATCGATCGGCGCTGCCCGTTATCGCTGGCGCTCTGCGCCGGAGCCTACTTGTCGTCCGCAGCGTCCGCTGTCGCGCTCGCCGCCCCGCGTTCGGTCCGGAAGCTCCCGGGTCCATTCGCCGCCGCCGCCATCCCGGCTCGCACCAGCCGCCGGGTCTCTTGAATGGCGTTCGATGGGTACTCGTCCCGATCAATGCCCATGTTCGCGATGTGGCCGGAGTCTAGGGGCGACCCCGATGCCCGTCAAGCGCTCAGCGCGTGGGCTCGACCGGTCGGAGGACGGTGGGTCTTCCGCGGCGCCGGACCCGGCTCCTGACCGGCTACCAGCGCCAGCCGGGAATCGCCTCGATCGCGGCCACGTCGTGGGGATCGAGCTTGTCGTTCGCGTGGGCCTCTCGCACGTACTCGAACCAGTCGCCCAGCGGAAACCCGTCTTCGGCCACGGTGTCCTGGCCCGGATCCACGGACCCTCCGGCCGCGAGGTGCTCTGCCGCCAGCTCCGTGCCACGCACGACGAACGGGTGGTAGGTCTCCCAGCCGTCCGCCGTCTCGCGGATGGTCGCCTCGTCCACGAAGCACCAGACCCAGGTCTCGCCCGGCTCCACGCTGCGCATCACCGGGTGCCCCGTGTCCTCCCAGTGGTGCGTCATGTGCTGCTTCGGGCTGTCGTTGCAGCACAGGGTCCGGTGGCAGGTCAGGCACTGTCGCAGGTGGACCCACTCGGACCCCTCCTCGACGCACGTTTCGCAGACATCACGGGGCGGCGTGAAGGACGGCAGGCCGGCCGCGTGGGTGCATACAGTGCTCATGTGCTCTCCTGGGTCCTGGGCTCGGGGGCGGATCTTGCGGGTGGGCCGTCTCTGTCGCTGGCGGAGCGGGTGAGATTCGAACTCACGAGAGCTTGCGCCCCAACGGTTTTCAAGACCGCCGCCATCAACCACTCGGCCACCGCTCCGCGGCGAGGATAGCAGCGCGGGACGCGGGTTCACCCAGCAGACCCATTGGGCGTCACCTGCATCGGTCGCCGCGCGACTCGGCCTGCTCCGTCTGACGCCGTCACGGAGGCTGACCCTGATCTTCTCATGTGCATCTCGCGGTCATGCGAAGGTGCAGGCAGCGCCCTGCACCGAGCCGGGCCGCAACCCCGGTGGCGCTGCGGCCGATGCTGCTTCTCGAGTGTGCGCGCCGGGTCCCAGGGTGCCGCAGTCTGCCTCGACCGGAGTCATGCGCCAGCCGGGCAGCCACGAGAACGTTGTCTGGGCTGCCAGTCAGGCCGAACCCCCGACGGCGACGGCGACCGCGCGGTCAGGGCTGCTCGATGACCACCGTGCCCGCAATGAGGTCGTGCCAGCCGCGGCGACGCTTGTCGACGAAGATCCAGATGAAGCCGATGTAGAACACCGCGCCGTTCACCCAGTAGCCGAGCAGGCGCAGGGCCGCGGACGTCCCGGAGATCGGCCCGCCGTCCGCGTCACGGACGACCCGCAGACGGAACAGCCGCATGCCCGGCGTCTGGCCGCCACGCGTCCAGAACCACGGGAAGTAGGCAACGCTCACGAGGAAGATCAGGGCCACGTAGAGCAGGACGCCTCCGATCGCGGCACCGCCGGACTCCGACGCGATGGCCCCGGCCAGGATCGCCACGAGCACCAGCGAGAGCACGCCGATGATCAGGCCGATGATGATCCCGTCCACGATATAGGCGACGAGCCGCGGTCCATGCCCGGCAAAGCGGACGCCCGGAGCCGGGCCGGCTTCCTCGGGCGGCGTCTGCCATGCGACGGGCGGCGGCGCGGGCGCCGG
Organism: uncultured Chloroflexia bacterium; assembly: GCA_963849495.1. GTDB lineage: Bacteria > Chloroflexota > Limnocylindria > Limnocylindrales > CSP1-4 > CAIXZV01. The sequence goes on from CAWKHN010000005.1 coordinate 38,126, forward strand.
CGGCTGCTGGGCGTTCATGCAGGTCCCTCCCGGACTTCTTGCTCCCCGCCGGCGCCCGGAATTCCTCAGCCCGCGGCCGGCACTGCCCCAATCGTATCGGTGCCGAGGTAGGGCCGAAGGACCTCCGGGACCGTGACCGTGCCGTCCGGCCGCTGGTACACCTCGAGGATCGCGGCCACGATCCGCGCAAGCGCCAGCCCGGACCCGTTCAGCGTGTGTACCAGCTCCGGCTTGGCGCCCGGCGCCGGCCGATAGCGGATCGCCATCCGGCGTGCCTGGTAGTCGCCGAAGTTGGAGCAGGAGCTCACCTCCAGCCAGCGCTCCACCCCGGGAGCCCAGACCTCGAGGTCGTACTTCTTGCGCTGGACGAAGCCCATGTCGCCGGTGCTCATCAGCAGCACCCGGTACGGCAGCCCGAGCCGCTGGAGAAGGATCTCGGCGCGGCCGGTCATCCACTCCAGTGCCGCCGGGCTGTCGTCGGGCTTCTCGAACAGAACCATCTCCACCTTGTCGAACTGGTGGACGCGCAGGATCCCGCGGGTGTCCTTGCCCGCCGCGCCGGCCTCCCGCCGGAAGCACGGGGTGTAGGCGGCGTAGCGGATCGGCAGCTCGGCCGCCTCGAGGATCTCGTCACGGTGGAGGTTCGTGACCGGGACCTCGGCCGTGGGAACCAGGTACAGGTCGTCGCGGGTGACGACGTACATCTGGTCTTCCTTGTCCGGGATCTGGCCCGTCCCGCGCGCGGACGCGGTGTTCACGACAGCGGGAGGCCAGACCTCCGTGAACCCGTTCTCCGTCGTGTGGACGTCCAGGAACCAGGAGATCAACGATCGCTGCAGACGCGAGCCCTGACCCTTGTAGACCGGGAACCCGGAGCCCGTGATCTTGGCGCCGCGCCCGTTGTCGATGATGTCGAGCGCCTCGCCGATCTCCCAGTGCGGGCGACGTGCCCAGGCGCTGCCGTCGGTGCCGGACTGCTCGTGGCCAGTCGGCTCGCCCCAGGTGCGGACCGTGACGTTGGCCTCCTCGCCGCCCACGGGCACCTCGGGGTCGGCCGGGTTCGGGATCCGGAGCAGGAGCTCCTCGAGCTCGGCTTCGGCGGCGGCCAGCTCGGCGTCGATCTCACCGATCCGCTCACCGGCGCGGGTGGAGGCGGCTCGCAGGTCCGCGACCTCGGGGCCGTCCGGCTTCGCCCCGGAGCGGATCGCCTCCCCGATCTGCTTCGACGCGGTGTTGCGCTCGGCCTTGAGGCCGTCGGACTCCGATTGGAGGTGCCGCCGGCTGGCATCGACCGCCAGCGCCCGATCCACGATCGACGGATCCTCGCGCTTGTCGATCGCGCCCTGCCGGATGCGCTCGGGTTCCTCGCGGAGCCGCTGGACGCCGACGCTCATGCGTGCGCCTCCGCTGCGGCACCGGCCTCGCGAAGCCTGCCGATGACAAACTCGCTCTCGAGGCTCGCGAGCAGCCAGCCGGCACGGGGACCGTTGGGCCGGCCCAGGAACACCGCATACAGCAGCGCGAAAGCCGCCCGGTTGGAGCCCATCGGCTGGTCCACCGCCGTCCGGAAGATCAGGGCCTGCCACGCCTCGCCGGACGACGGTCGCTCGTCCTCGGCCCGATCCGCGAGGGTCGACAGGTAGGCGCGCTGCGCCTCGGTGAGATCGCGGGCGGCATCGGGCAGCGTGGGCTGGACGCGAATGACGGCGCTCTCCGGAGCGTAGGCCTCCAGCCAGCCGCGGACGGCCGCGAGCCGCCCGTCCAGCTCAACCTGCTCCGCCGCCGTGAGCGGACCGCCCTTCTCGGCCCCGACCCGAGCCCCGACATCCACGCCGGGCACCTGGACCAGCAGGGCGAGGTGCCCGAACGCGGGCCGGAACGTCTCCGCCGCGGACGCGACGTCCGCGGCCGGATCGAGGAGCGAGTACCGGAAGATCGACTCGTAGCCGGACGGCAGCTCGCCCCTCACCTCGCGTCCGGCGGTGGCGCTCGCCAGCCGGTCGAACTCGTCGAACAGGCGCGGCACCGCGTCGGTGCCCTCCGGGTCGAACTCGATCACGGTCTCCGGCCGGTGGCGGACGAACAGGAACCGCGTCTGCTCGGGCGGGACGACCTCGGTGAACCGGTGCGCGGCCGCACCGCGCCCCTTGGACGTCGACATCTTGCGGCCGCCGATGTTGAGGAACTCGTAGGGGAAGTTGAGCGGCGGCTCGCGGTCGAACACCTCGCGCGCGATCGCATCGGATCGATCGCGCGAGCCACCCGCCGTCGCCAGATCCTTGCCGTTGGGCTCGATCGTGACCCCGAACAGGCTCCACTGCGCCGCCCATTCCAGGTTCCAGGGCAGCTTCGCCGCGCCACCGAACGGCGCGATACGCCCGGTCCAGCCGCAGCCCGCCGCCCACGTCACGAGGTCCGGCCGGCAGGCGACCGCGACCGTGGATCCGTCCCAGTCGGAGGCGATCGTGGTTCCGACCCGGCCGCAGCTGGGGCACACCACGCCGAGCGGCAGCCAGTGCTCGGGATGCTGGACGTTGGCAACGCGTCGGTAGATGTCGCGCACGACGGACGCCCGGTCGAGGGCGGTGCGGATGAATTGGTCCATCTGCCCGGTCGGGTAGATGTCGCTCATCCAGTAGTAGCGGTCGGGAACGATGCCCAGCCCGGCGAACGTGTCGATGAACGTCTGCGCGTGGTGCCGGGCGTAGGACGCGTGGCAGTCGCCGGCCTGGTCGGGGATTTGTGCGAGCGGGACGCCCATGAACCGATCCACGGCATCGGGCGTGAGCAGCGCCTGGGCGTCCATCGAGTCCATGTCGTCCACCCCGTACAGCAGGGTGGTCTCGAGACCACGCGTCCGCAGGGCACGGGTGATGACGTCCAGGATCACCGGTCCGCGGAGGCTGCCGACGTGGACGGTCCCCGACGGTGTCTTCGAGTCGTTGACGACCTGCGGACCCTCGACCCCTGCCGCCAGCTCGTCTGCCCAGTCCACCGCGTGACCCCTCTCTCCTGTCTGCGCGCGGCCTCCCCGGGCCGCGATGGGGCGGCGGCGCGCGCCTAGCCGATGTCGACGATCTTGTAGGAGAAGTCCCCGGCCGGCACCCGCACGACGACCTTCTCGCCCCGGCGCTTGCCGAGCAGGGCGCGTCCGACGGGCGACTCGTTCGAGATCCGGCCCTCGGCCGGCCTCGCCTCGGCCGAGCCGACGATGAGGAAGGTCTCGGTCCCGTCGTCGCCTTCGACCTTGACCGTCGAGCCGATCTGGACGTGATCGGTGGACGTGTTCTCGTCGATCAGCTGCGCGTTCTTGATCATCGACTCGAGGGTCTGGATCCGGCCCTCGACGAACGCCTGCTCGTTCTTCGCGTCCTCGTACTCGGCGTTCTCGCTCAGATCGCCGTGCTCCTTGGCATCGTGGATCCGCTGCGCGATCTCGGGTCGGCGGATCGCCAGCATCTGGTCGAGCTCGACGCGGAGCTTGTCGAGGCCGTCCTTGGAGATGTATGTGGTCTTGGTATTCACGCGGGCTGGACCCCCGAGGTGCGGACCGGCGCAGGCGCGACCGCTCGGTCGGTTTGAACAAAAGAACCCCGGGCGCGCGACTGGCACCGCCGAGGTTCGGAGATCGGCGGAATGGTATCCGCGGGACCCGGTTTCGTCAAAGACGGCCGGACCATCCGGCGCGGCATCCGGCACGGGTCGGATGACCTCGCCCGGCCCGGTTGCTACTCGGCGAGCTCCCCGAGACGACGCCTGACCCGTCCCAGCCCGCCCCGGTCCGCGAACGCCACGAACACCGTGTCGTCTCCCGCGATGGAACCCACCACCTCTGGCCAGCGGGCGCGGTCGAGCGCCGCGGCCAGCGGGTGCGCCGAGCCGGGGAGGGTCCGCAGCACGAGCATCGTCCCTGCCTCGCGGATCTCGACGGGCATGTCGTGCAGCAGGGTCCGGATCCGCTCCTCGCCGCTGGTCTCCGCCTCCCGAAGACGGGCCGGGATCGCATAGGTCTGGGTGCCACCCCTCCCTGTCTTGACCAGCCCGAGCTCGGCGACGTCCCGGCTGATCGTCGCCTGGGTCGTGCGAAAGCCGCGCTCCCGAAGTGCCGCCGCCAGCTCCTGCTGGGTGCGGATCGCGCGCTGCTCCACCAGATCGCGGATGGCGCGCTGGCGAAGCTGCTTCATGACCTCCACGCGTCGGCCTCCGTGCGCGCTCCTACCGGGACAGGAAGAACGCGAGGACGGCCGCCGCCAGCACGATGCGGTACACCACGAACACGGTGAACGACCGTGTCCGGACGTAGCGCAGCAGCACGGCGATCGCGAGCATCCCGGACACGAACGCTGCGACCACGCCGACCAGGAGCGGCCCGACCTCAACCGCGCCGACATCGCCCCGGACCAGCTTGAACAGCTCGTAGGCGACGGCCAGGGCGGTGATCGGCGTTGCCATCAGGAAGCTGTAGCGAACCGCGTCCGATCGGTCCAGGCCGGCGAACAGGCCCGCGGAGATCGAGATCCCAGAGCGGCTCACGCCCGGGATCAGCGCCAGCGCCTGCGCGGTGCCGATGCCGATGGCGCCGCGGAACGTCAGCCGCTCGATGGAGTGCGTTCGCGGGCCCCAGCGATCGGCGAGCCACAGGACGACGCCGGCGATCACGAGCATCAGCGCGACCAGGCCGACCTCGCGGATGTTCTTCTCGATGATGTCATTGAGGAACACCGCGATCACCGCGGCCGGCACGGTGGAGGCGACGATCAGCCAGGCAACCCGCCGGTCCGTGTCGTCGTGGAACGAGCGATCCCGGACGGCGGCGAGGCCGGCCGGGATCAGCCGCAGCCAGTCCTCCCGGAAGTAGACGAGAAGGGCGACGAGCGTGCCGCCGTGGAGGACCACCGAGAAGGCGAGCGAGTCCAGGAACGGATCGGTCCACCCGAACAGGTACGGGACGAGGATAAGGTGGCCGGACGAGGAGATCGGCAGGAACTCGGTGAGGCCCTGCACGATCCCCATGGCGAGCGCCTGGAGGATCTGATCCATGGGTGGTTCCCGGTGACCGGCCCGTGGCGGCCGGTCACCAGAGCCTCCTTCGCCCTACCGGATGAACAGCGGAGCGAGCACCAGCGTGATCGTCGCCAGCAGCTTCACGAGGACGTGAAGCGAGGGGCCCGCGGTGTCCTTGAACGGATCACCGACGGTGTCACCCACGACGGCCGCCGCATGGGCGAGGCTGCCCTTGCCGAGGACGTTGCCGTCGTCGTCCTTGAGGTTCCCGGACTCGATGTACTTCTTCGCGTTGTCCCAGGCGCCACCGCCGTTGTTGAGGACGGTGGCCAGGAGGACGCCCGCGATCGTGCCGACCATCAGCAGGCCTGCCACGGCCTGGTAGCCGAGCAGGAGGCCGACGGCGATGGGCGTCGCGACGGCCACGAGGCCGGGCGCGACCATCTCGCGCAGCGCCGCGCGGGTGGTGATGTCCACGACCCGGGCGTAGTCCGGGCGCTGGCTGTAGTCCATGATCCCGGGCATCTCCCGGAACTGGCGGCGAACCTCGAAGATGATCGCCTGGGCCGTCGTGCCGACCGCCCGGATGGCGAGGCTGCTGAAGAAGTAGGCAAGCATCGCGCCGATCAGGGCCGCGACGAACACCCCGACGTCAGCCAGGTTGACGGACGTCAGGAGCACCACGCCCTGCTTGCCGGCCGCGATCTGGTTGCCCAGGATCAGGTTGACCTTGTCGATGTAGGCCGAGAACAGCAGGAAGGCCGCCAGCGACGCCGATGCGATGGCGTAGCCCTTGGTGAGCGCCTTGGTGGTGTTGCCGACGGCGTCCAGGCGGTCGGTGATCTCGCGGGCGCTCGCCTCGGAGCGGCTGAACTCGGCGATGCCGCCGGCGTTGTCGGTGATCGGACCGAACGTGTCCATCGCGAGGATGTAGGCGCACGTCATGAGCATGCCCATGGTCGCGACGGCGGTTCCGAAGATGCCGCCGACGTCCTTGCCATCGGTGTTGGTGAGATGTGCCTGCGAGCCCAGCCAGTGGCTGGCGAGGAGCGCCAGGCCGATCGTGATCGCGGTGACGAAGGTGGTCTCGAAGCCGACCGCGGTGCCGCTGATGATGTTGGTCGCGGGGCCGGTCTTGGATGCCTCGGCGATCTCGCGCACCGGGCGGAACGAGCCCGCCGTGTAGAACTGGGTGATGTACACGAACGCCACGCTCGTCGCCAGGCCGACCACGCCGGCGCCGAAGAACCACACCCACACCGGGAAGCCGTTGGGGTCGTCGCCGGCGGACTGCATCATCTGGCTGGTCACGAAGGCCATGCCGAGGACCGACAGGATCGTCGTCACCCAGTAGCCGCGGTTGAGGATGTTCATCGGGTCCTCATCCTCGCGGCCGCGGATGAAGAAGATCGCGACGATCGTGGCCAGGAGGCCGAACGCGCGGACGACGAGCGGGAAGAAGATCCACGCCGACGGGTTGGGCCAGCCGAGGTCCGTCGCGATCTTGTAGACCGCGACGCCCAGGATCATCGCGCCGATGTTCTCGGCGGCGGTCGACTCGAACAGGTCCGCGCCGCGGCCGGCGCAGTCGCCGACGTTGTCGCCGACGAGGTCGGCGATCACGGCCGCGTTGCGGGGGTCGTCCTCGGGGATGCCCGCCTCGATCTTGCCGACGAGGTCGGACCCGACGTCCGCGGCCTTGGTGTAGATGCCGCCGCCGAGCTGCGCGAACAGGGCCACGAAGCTGGCCCCGAAGCCGAAGCCGACGATCAGGAACGGAGCCTGGTCGATGGACACATCGCCCAGCACCGCGTGGTACATCGTGAACACGAACCAGACGCCGAGCAGCGACAGCGCGACGACCAGGAAGCCCGACACGGCCCCCCCGCGCATCGCGACCTGGACCGCCTCGACGAGGCTCCGCCGGGCCGCCGCCGCCGTCCGGACGTTCGACCGGACGCTGATCGTCATGCCGATGATGCCCGACAGCATCGAGCAGCCGGCACCAACCAGGAAGGCCAGTGCGGTCAGACCGCCGATGGGCGCTCCGGCAAGCTTCGGCACATCCGCAACGTCGGGCGTCTCGACGAGCGCGATGACGACGCCGATGATGACCGCGGCCACGAGGGCAAGCATGCCGATCGTCGAGTACTGCCGCCTGACGAAGGCATCCGCCCCCTCGCGGATCATGTCGGCGACGTCCTGCATGGCCTGCGGACCCGCGTCCCGGCCGAGCACATCGCGTGCGAGATACAGCGCGAACAGAACCGACACCAGGCCGGCGATCGGGATGATCCAGGGGAGCGCGTCGCCCATCGGGGTTTGCAGAGCCTCCTACGCAGGGTTGCGGAACGCCGCTTGTCCGGTGTGGTCACTCGTCGGAGCGCGGGCCTGAAGCGAGAACGGGCACGGGGCGCCCGCGCGACGGTGTGGTCTTCGCCGACGAGGTTCGGAACGCAGGGGAACCCGCGCGACGGCGCGCTGAGTGTATGCGGCCGTGCTCGGGCGGGTCAAACGGATCCGGCACAGGCCGGATCGCATGCAGTCCCGGCGTGAGGTATGCAGCGTGGACCTGGAATCGGCCGGCTCAGGCGGCAACGGTCGCCCCTCCCTATACTCCCCGCTCGTGGACCGACGCTCCAGCCTCGGGTGCCTCTTCGAAGTCGTCGAGACGCTCGTCCTCACGCTCATCATCTTCTTCGTCATCCAGACGTTCGTCGCCCAGCCCTACCAGGTCGAGCAGAATTCCATGGAGCACACCCTGGAACCAGGGCAGTACGTGCTGGTGGACAAGCTGAGCCCGCGCTGGGCCCCGTACGGACGGGGCGACATCGTGGTGTTCAGCCCGCCCGCCTCCTGGACCACGAATTCGACGCCGTTCATCAAGCGCGTGATCGGCCTGCCCGGCGACACGGTCGAGATCAGGAACGACGGCCTGGTCTGGGTCAACGGCGTGCCCCTCAACGAGCCGTACACGTACAGGAACGACCAGAATGTGGCCGAGCCGACGACCGCATCCTCGGATCAGAGCCGCTGGGTGGTGCCCGCGGGTGAGCTGTTCGTGATGGGTGACCACCGCGAGAAGTCCGCCGACTCTCGGATCTTCGGGCCGATCAGCATCTCGAACGTGATCGGGCGAGCGTTCCTGCGCTACTGGCCGTTCTCCGCCTTCACCATCATCGAGACGCCGACCTACACCGGCGTTCCGGCCGCGCCATGACCTGCGGTCGATGGCGGTGACGCTCGTCCAGGTCGCCCTCGCGCTGGTCGCGGTCGGCGGTGCCGTGGTGGCGGTCAGCGGACGCGAACCGCGGTTCGCAACCCTGGGCATGATCGTCGCGCTGCTCGCCGCCGCCTACGTCGCCGACCCGCTGCCCGGCACGATCGCCCTCGGCACGCGGCTGGTGGGCACCGTGCTCGGTGGCTATCTGCTGTGGGTCGCCCTGCGGGGTGCACCGGCACCTGCCGCAGGGTCGTCGATGGGCTGGCCGGGCGCCACCGCCATCGGGATCGCGGCGTTCGCCGCGGGCTGGCTGGCGGCCGTGACGATCGGCGCGGCGCTCGCGACCCCTGCCGGCAACGGACCGTCGATCGGCGCCGGCGCAATCGCGCTGGCCGATGGATCGAACGTCTCACGGGCGGCCGTGGGCGTCGCGTTCGCGCTGACCGCCCTCGCGGCAGGCCCGGTGCTGCTCGCACGGGATGCCCTGCGGCTCGGCCTCGGCCTGCTGCTCCTGGTGGGGGCCGCAGAGCGGCTGATCACGACCCTGGCCGGCCGCAGCGAGGACATCGTGGTGCTCGGGTTCGCGCTCCTGATCGCGGCCGGCGGAGCAGCCGCCGCGGGGCTCGTCGGGCGGTCGCTGCGCGTCCACGCCGACCTGGCGCTGCGCGCTCCGTCGATGCGCGAGGTCGCAGTCCGATCCCGCGGCGCCGACGAGGCCCACCCGCTGGACCCGCACCGATGATGCTCGCGCTCATCCTCGGCGTGGGCGGGGTCGGTGCGGGTGTCACCGCCTGGGGTGCCGCACGCGGCGGGCGGGCCGCCAGGGGCGGTGCTCTCGCCGGAACCGCGGCCCTGCTCGCGGTCCTCGTGGTCTCGCTGGCTTCCTCCGCACCCGGCACCGACAGCCTGACCTCGTCTGCGGGCGCGCCTGGCAGCCTGTTCGGCGGTGGCCTCGTCGTCACCGGCTATCTCCGGCTGATCATCGCGCTGTGGGCGCTCGACGCTGCCATCGTCATCGGCCTCGCGTGGCTGATCGGCGGCCTGAACGCCCTCCGCGGCCTGCTCGCGGGGACTCTCGGGGCGATCGTCGTGGCCACCATCGCGCTCGGCGCGACGGACCTGTCGCTGGGAGTCGTGGCCGGAGCGGGCACGGGGCTGACCGCGGCCATCATCGTCCTGGCCTCCGACCGCGCCTCGGCCATCCCCGCGGTTGCGCGCGAGCTGCAGGTGTCGCTGATCGCGGGCGCGTTGCTGCTCGGCGCGATGGCGGTGGCGCCGGTCGCGGCGGCTCTCATGCTCGCCTCGGGAACCGGCGGCGCCGCCGGTGACGGACCGTTTGCCTCTCCGGGCGGAGAGGCGGGCGCCGTGATCGGGCTGGTGGCGCTGGTCATCACCCTCGGGGTCGCCCTCCGGATGGGCTCGATCCCGTTCCACATGCGGGTGGCCCGTGTCACGGATGTCGTCACCCCGGCCGGCGTGCCGCTCCTCATCGCCTGGCTTCCGTTGCCGCTGGCGGTGGCGGGCCTGAACGTGATCGACCACCTGGTCACGCCGATGGCGCTGCCCCTCGAGGGCGAGCGCGGGATCATCCTCGCGCTCGCGGTCCTCACCCTGGGGGCCGCCGCCCTGGCCGCCTTCATCCAGGACGACCTGCGCCACGCGGTCGGCTACCTGGTCATCGCGGACGGCGGCCTCGTCCTGCTCGGGTTCGCCGCCCTCGATCCGGGCGCCTGGGGACCGACCCGCGTGTGGCTCGTGGCGCTCGCGGCATCCAAGACGGCCCTTGCGGCGTGGTCCGCAGTCGCGGAGGCGCGGTTCGAGACCCGCAGCCTGCCGGACCTCCGCGGCTGGGTCCGTCGCTCACCCATCCTCGCCGCTGCGTTCCTCGTGACCACGGTGGCAACGTTCGGGCTGCCGGGCTGGATCGTCTTCGATGCCCGGGGGGAGCTGGCCAGGCTCGCCGCAGGCGGACCGTGGGACGCGGTGCTGATCCTGGCGGGCTTCCTGACGCTGCCCGCGTACCTGCGGATCCTGTCCATCGGGCTCGGGCCGGCCTCGAGCCGGGTCGATCGGGCATCACCCGAGCGGATCACGCGCTCGTGGCGACGCCGTGAGACGCTCGCCGTCGAGGTCGAGGGCGCGCCGGCAGAGGGCGGGACGGCGGGAGCGGGTGAAGCACTGCAGACCGCGACGGCAACTGTCGGGATGCCCGGCGAGACCCCCTCGGCGCGCGCTCGCCGCGCCCGCCGAGGCGGGGCCGGCGGATCGGTCGGACGGCGGCTCGGCAATGCTGTTCGCCGCGACCGGACCGAGCTCACATCGGCCGCCGTGCTCTCCCTGGCGATCCTCGCGGCGCTCACGTCGTGGGGTGCGCTCAACATCGGCGCGGCCGCAGGCGAGCCCGCGCCGATCGTCTCCGGACCTTCGTCGGACTGACGCGCAGCTCGGTCCGCCGGCGGGCCGGCGGCGCGGCAGGTCCCGGCGGCGCGGTGTTCCGCGGCGGTCAGCTGCCGGGGGCGAGCACCCAGCGGTCGATGTCTCGCGTGTACTCGAGCAGCTCACCGGGGCTGAACCAGAGGGCGAGCTCAGCCTCTGCGGTCTCCGGGCTGTCGGATGCGTGGACGAGGTTCTGCGCCGTCTCCACCGCGAAGTCCCCCCGGACGGAGCCCGGGGCCGCCTCGTGGGGCCGGGTTGCACCGTTCATCGCGCGGACGATGGCGATCGCGTTCGGTCCCTCGAGCGCCGCAGCCACGAGCGGGCCGGAGGTGATGAAGTCGACGAGCCCGGGGAAGAACGGCTTCTCGCGATGCACCGCGTAATGCCGCTCGGCCAGGGCGCGGTCCACGTGGACGAGCTTGAGCCCGATGATCTTCAGACCGCGCTCCTCGAACCGGGCGATGACCCGGCCGACGAGCTGGCGCTGGACGCCGTCGGGCTTGACCAGGAGGAGTGTGCGCTCGAGCTCTGCCATCAGGTGCTGACCTCTCGATGTGGGCGACGACGCGGCGACGACGTCGCGGTGTGATGGTCCGGGTCGCGGCGCGGCGTCGACGGCCGGGAACCCACCTGGGCCCCGGGGCTCGGGCTGCGCGAGTGCTCAGGGTAGCGTGAGGTGCGCCCCGGCGGCGCGCCGGCTCAGATCCCCGAGGCGACATCCCCCCGGCCGACCGGGTCGGCTACCCCGGTGTCTCGCCGCCCGTGAGGCCGTCCCTGTCGTCCGAGCGGCCTCGTGCACGGTCGAATGCGGCGAGCGCGTCCGACTCGCGACCCAGCAGTCGATGGGCGTCGCCGGCGACCAGCGCGAGATGCGGGTCGGTCGCGCGATCGCCGATCGCCTCGAGCACGGCGGCAGCGAAGCCCGGCTCCAGGCGCAGCGCGACACCGAGCCGCAGCGCCGCAGTCGTCGCGTTGCCACCCCCGAGAGCGGCCAGCCCGCCCGCGAACGCCTCCGCGGCCGCGGGCGAGGCCGGCTGTGCATCGTCATGACCGGTCGCAATCGGGTCAGCCTGGTGTGCTCGCCGGGGCTGCGGGACATCCCGCTCGCCGCGACCGACGACCTCGAGATCCGGCACCGCGGCGGCATCGACGGGCCAGATGAGGCTGCGCGGCATGCCCGCGAACAGCGGCGCCACGCGCCCGCCGCTCGCGGCGAGGGCGCGTCCGGCAAGGCGGCGTGCCTCCGCCGGACGGCCGAGTGCGGCCACCGCCTCCGCGGCGATGGCCAGCGCGAGGGCGTCCTCGCGTCCGCGGGCGAGGACCGAGTGCGCCGCCTCGCCACCGCCGGCCAGGTCGCCCGTCCGCCAGCGCACCTCCGCCAGGTCCAGCATGGCGTCGGCGTCCATCAGGTCGCTCCCGGCGTAGGACTCGAGCTCGGCCCGCGCCAGCACCAGCGATCCCATGCGAAGGTGGATGCGGGCCAGCCGGAGCCCCGTCGGTCGAGAATCCGCGGTCGTTGCGACGGCGCCTGCCCGTGTCGATCCGTCCTGGCCCCGCACGGCCTCATCGGCGGCGGATGCAGCGCGTGAACGCCCCCTGGGCACACGCGCCCGGCCGGAGGCGCGGGCCGGACCGGGACCACGAGCCGCCGGTGTCTCCGGCGTGGACGAGTCGGGCGACGTCGCCGCAGCCTCGGCCGGGTCGTCCGCGGGCACATCGGATGCGGCCCCGGGTGCGTCGGATGCGGGCGCCGGCGCGTCGGATGCGGTCCGCTCGTCGACGCTCTCGGGCCGGGGCCGGTCGCTCATGTCCGCAGCCGGAGGTGGCGTTCGAGACCCCGGAGATGGCGTGCCGGGGCGACGACCGCCATCCGCAGAGCGTCGTCCACGAACAGCTCCTCCGCCAGGCGGCGAACGTCCTCGGCGCGCACGGACTCCAGCGCATCCAGCGCCTCGTCGAGAGTCAGAACCCGGTCGTGGAGCGCCTCCTGCCCACCGATCCACGAGGCGAGATGGCGGGTATCGTCCATGCGCAGCTCCATGCCGCCGGCCAGGTACGCCTTCGCCTTGGCGAGCTCCTCGTCCGGCACCTGCTCATCGACCAGGCGCGTCAGCTCCGCGAGGATCCCCTCGATGGCCGCGGGCAGCTGTGCCGGATCCACGCCGGCGGACACCTCCAGGGAACCGACGTCGGCGTACTCCGCCACCCCGGAGCTGACATCGTAGGCAAGGCCCTTTTCCTCGCGGACGCCGAGGAACAGGCGGCTCGACATGCCGTCGCCCAGCACGCCGTTGAGGACTGCCAGGGTCCAGGCATCGGGATGGTCGCGCCGGAGGGCCGGAACGGCGATCGCCAGCTGCGCCTGCGAGGTCGCACGGCGGCCCGTCAGGACGCGCGGACCAGCCGGCAGGCTCGGCGCCGAATCGAAGCGGGGTGACCGGCCGCTGCCGGACCCGAACGCCGCTCTGGCCAGGTCGAGGACCTCCACGTGCTCGATGTCGCCGGCCACCGCGATCACCGTGTTGGCGGGCCGGTACATCGTCTGCCAGAAGCCACGGATCGCGGTCGTGGCCAGGCCCCGGATGCCGTCCTCGTCGCCGCAGATCTCGCGGCCCAGTGCGCCGTCACCGAACATCGCCTGCTGGATCAGGATCTGGCTGTACTCGGACGGGTCGTCGAGGTACGAGCGGATCTCCTCGACGATCACCGTCCGCTCCTGCTCGATGTCCGCATCGGCGAGCCGGGGGCGGCAGATGAGCTCCCCCAGGACACCCATCGCCCGGGCCGCCTCGCGGCGCGGAACGCGCGCCCAGTACACCGTGGACTCGCGATCCGTCGCGGCGTTCGCCGAGCCGCCCACGCCTTCGATCGCCTCCGAGACGAGGCGGCTCGACGGGTAGCCCGCAGTCCCCTTGAACGTCAGGTGCTCCATGAAATGCGCGACGCCGGCCTCGCCCGGCACCTCGAGCCGGGATCCAGCGAGCACGTACGCGGCAAGGGCGACGGAGCGCGATCCGGGCAGCCGGGCGGTGATCACGCGCGGCCCTTCGGGCAGGACGGTCCGGTCGAACATCCGTTGGATGGTAGCCGGGAAACGGCGGACCGGCGGCCGATGGCCGCCGGTCCGGGCTGCGTGGTCGAGGTAGCGGCCGCGAGGCCGCGGGCAGCCGGGCTACTTGGGCAGGAGGGCGATGATCCAGTCCTGGAGGAAGTACACCAGGAACCCGATCGAGACCACCCACATGAGCGGGTGGATCGCCGACAACTTGCCACGCACGAGCTTGATCGCGACCCAGCTGATGAAGCCGGCGCCGATGCCGACGCTGATGTCGTACGTCAGGGGCATGAGGATCATCGTCAGCAGCGCCGGGATGCCCTCGTCAGTGTCACCGATGTCGATGCCCTTGACCTGCGTGAACATGAGGTACCCGACCAGGATCAGGGCCGGCGCGGTGGCCACCCCCGGGATGATCCTGGCGATCGGCGACAGGAAGATCGCGAGCAGGAACAGGATCCCGGTCACGATCGAGGCGAACCCGGTCTTGCCGCCCTCGGCCACACCGGCCGCGGACTCGATGTAGGTGGTGTTCGAGCTCACACCGGCCGCGCCGCCGACGGCGGCCGCGATGGAGTCGACGAGGAGCACGCGGCCGATGCCCGGGACCGACCCGTCCTCGTCCGCCAGCCCGGCCTCGCTCGCCACGCCGGTCACGGTGCCCATCGTGTCGAAGAAGTCTGTGAGCATGATCGAGAACACGATCAGCAGCGCCGTGATGAACGGCAGCTTCTGGAACACCTGGATGGGATCGACCTGACCCAGCGTGCTGAACGACGGGGTGAGCACGAGATCGCTGGGAATGCTGGTCACGCCCGCGATGAGCGCGATGACGGTCGTCACGAGGATGCTGATGACCAGGGCTGCCCGGATACGAAGCGCCCACAGCACGACGGTCAGGATGACGCCGACCCAGAACACGAAGTCGGCAGGCACCGTGGGCAGGTGGAAGGTCACCGGCGTGGCCGGGGCGTTGGCGACCACGAAACCGCCGTTCGCGAAGCCGATGAACAGGATGAACAGGCCGATGCCGGCGCCGATCGAGCGCTTGAGCGTCAGTGGCACGGCATTCATGACGGCTTCCCGGAAGCCGACGACGACGAGCAAGGTGACCAGCAGGCCCTCGAGCAGGATCACACCCATCGCGCCTGCGGGCGACAGACCCTGGGCGATCAGCGAGTAGGCGACGATCCCGTTGATGCCGAGCCCGGCCGCCAGGGCGAGCGGGTAGTTGCCGACCACCCCCATCGCGATGGTCATGATCCCGGCGATCAGCGCCGTGCCGGCCGCGAGCGCGACCGGTGTGAACGCGGGATCCACATCCTTGAACCCGCCCATCAGGATGCTGGGGTTCAGGAAGATGATGTAGGCCATGACCATGAACGTGGTCAGACCCGCCCGGGCTTCGGTCGTGAAGTTCGTGCCGCGCTCGGCGAACTTGAAGAACTCCTCGATCTGGTTGCCGCGTGACGGCGGCGTTTCCGCCGGCAGTGCTGCCTCGGATTCGGCGCTCATGGGCGGTACGGCTCCTCCCTCGGTGTCTGTGCTCGGCTCATTCGCCGGCCCGTGGGAACCTCCCGCGGGCGCCATCCTTCCCCGCTCGCCTACTCCTCGGACCCCTCCAGGCCGAGGAGCTCCATCTGGACGAAACCGCTGGTGTCGAACTCGAGCTGGCGCGGCGCCGACGGTCCCTCGTCCTCGGCGGCGGCGCTGGGCACGAACTCGATGACCACCCGCTCGTCGCCCTGCACCAGGGTGTAGACGAGCAGCTGATCGGGACGCGTCTCGAACTCGAGGTGCTCGAAGGAGTCCACGTTGAGGGTGATCGAGATCGGCGTGAAGTACGTCGACACGTCGGGCTCATTCGCGACGATGCGCTCCACCCATCCGGTCCCGTGCGCGACCAGCTCCCTGCCCCGGAAGAACCGGTAGGAGACGGTCTGCTTGAGGATCGGACGCAGGAGATGCTGGACATCGGTCCGGCTCGTCACGAGGCCCTGGTTGACGAAGAACTTCGCGGGCGGATCGCTCGACACGGTGGCTCCCACCTCAGTGGCTCGAGGGGCGGCAGAGCGGTGCGCCGCGCCGCCTTCCCGGGAGCGGCCCGACACCCCGGATCGTAACGGACCCGGTCGGTTGCGGGATGGTGAAGTTCGCATCGATGCCGGACCAGGGGCAGCTCAGCGGTCTGCGACCGGCAGGCGACGGCGGTCGCGGCCCGATGCTGGTCGGGCAGTCGAGCTTCCCTTGACGCGGACGCGGCCATCAGGCCGCTCGGCGGCAGCCGCGGCCGATGCTCGTCTCATGTGCATCCTGGGGGCTCGTGTCGCGCCACGGCCGCACGCTGGGTTCGGTGCGAGGCGTTTCGTGACCCGCGCGGCGGGCCCTCGGCGAGAGCGTGCACGCCGCCAGGGGCCGCAGACACGGGCGCGGGGGTGACATCGGATCGGGGGCGGCAGCCGAATGGGCGGGAGGCGACCGGCGACGTTTGAGCGGAGGCCGCAGACACGGACGCGGGGGTGACATCGGATCGGGGGCGGCCGACGCGGGCCGCGCCGACTCGACGAGGACTGCCGGGCCACCCCGTATGATCGACACATGCTCCTCGCCGTGGACATCGGCAACACCAACGTCACGCTCGCCCTGGTCAAGGGCGGCAGGATCGTGGCCACACGTCGCGCCGGCACGCATCGCGCCGCGACCGCTGACGAGGTGGAGGTGCAGCTCACGGGGCTTCTGGCGCTCGATCTCAGCACCCTGGACGCGATTGACGCAATCGCGCTGGCGTCCGTCGTGCCGTCCCTGGCGGACGCCCTGGAGGCCGTCGCGGCCCGCCGGGGCATCCCGATCCTCGTCGCGGCGGCGGGCAGCGTTCCGCTCGCGATCCGCGTGGACCGACCGGGCGAGGTCGGCGCGGACCGGCTGGTCAACGCGCTCGCGGTCGCCCGTCTCTACGGGACGCCGGCCGTCGTGGTGGACTTCGGGACGGCAACGACGCTGGACTGCGTGGGCGCGGACGGGGCCTACGTCGGCGGCGCCATCGCGCCCGGACTGGAGCTGGGCCTGGAGGCGCTTGCCGCTCGCACCGCGAAGCTGCCCCGGATCGAGCTTCGGGCGCCGGATCGCGCCATCGGCCGCGACACCGTGAGCGCGATGCAGGCGGGCACGATCTTCGGCTACCAGGCGCTGGCATCCGGCCTGCTCGCCCGCGTCCGGGCAGAGCTCGCGGATGCAGCGGGAGTGGCGCCCTCCGCCGTGCGGACGGTCCTGACCGGGGGGCTGTCATCTGCGCCGTGGGCGCACGGCGTCGAAGGCGTCGACGTGATCGACCCCGATCTCACGCTCAAGGGTCTCGCGATCCTCCACGCCGAGGTCGCGGGCGGGGAGCCGCTGGAGGGCACGGACCGGTGACCGGGCAAGCTCCGTCGGCGCCGGTGACCGGGCAGCGCCTGTCCGGCAGGCTGATCGGACTCGGCGTCTGCGGGTCCATCGCGGCCTACAAGGCGGTCGAGCTGCTGCGCCTCCTGAGCGCCGAGGGCGCCGACGTCGTCGTGATGCTGACGCCCGCGGCCGCCACGTTCGTCGGCCCGCTCACCTTCCAGGCCCTGTCCCGCCACCCCGTCGAGACGGACGTCCTGGGGCTGCTGCCGGACCAGCGGATCGGGCACATCGTGGTGGCGGACACGGCCGACGCGATCGTCGTGGCCCCTGCGACCGCCCGCTGGCTGGGCGCCATGGCCAACGGCATCGCGAGCGATACGGTCACGGCCGCGGTCCTTGCCACCGCTGCACCTGTCGTGTTCGCGCCAGCCATGGACGGCGACATGTGGACCCACCCGGCGACCCGGGCCAACGTGGAACGCCTCCAGCAGGACTTCGGCTACCGGATGGTCCCGCCCGAGATGGGGTCGCTGGCATCCGGCCAGTCCGGCATCGGCCGCCTGGCGGATCTGGAGCGGATCGTGGATGCCGTCGTGGATGCCGTCGGGCAGCGGCCCGTCCGCGAGCCAGGCGCGGGCGCCAGGCCGCCGATCGTCGCTCCGACCCGGGACCCCGACCTGGAGGGCCGGCACATCGTCGTCACTGCCGGCGGCACGGCCGAGGCCATCGACCCGGTCCGGTACATCGGCAACCGGTCCAGCGGTCGCATGGGCGTCGCGGTCGCGGCCGCAGCGCTCGCCCGCGGTGCCCGGGTGACGATCGTGGCCGGGCGCGTCGAGGTACCGCTGCCCCCCGCGGCCCGCGTGGTCGCCGCCGAGTCCACCGCCGCCATGCGGACCGCCGTGATCGACGCCGTCATCGACCACCCGGCCGACGCGCTGGTGATGGCCGCCGCCGTCGCGGACTTCCGACCGAGGCACGTCGCCACGGCCAAGCTGACGCGGGACGCGTCGCCGACCCTGGAGCTCGAGCCGACCGAGGACATCCTCGCGGAGGTCGGGGCGCGCGCCCGAGAGCTCTCGCCTCGCCCGGTGATCGTCGGCTTCGCTGCCGAGACCGGGTCCCTCGATCGCGCGCCGGAGAAGCTGCGCCGGAAGGGAGCGGACCTGCTGGTCGCCAATGACGTCTCGGAGGCGGGCTCGGGATTCGGCACGGACACCAACCGCGTCTCGATCCTTGCCGCGGATGGCACCCGGGACGACCTCCCGCTGCTCACCAAGCGGGAGGTCGCGGACCGGTTGCTGGACCGGGTGGCCACCCTGTTGGACGAACGGGACACACGGGCGCACACTGCCCGGACACGCACGGAGACCCGTCGATGAGCGCCCAGCAGGAGACCGTCCGCCGCCTCTCGGTGGTGGACATCGCGAAGCTGTATGCGGACGGCGTGCGGATTGCCACGATCACCGCATACGACTATCCGACTGCCCTCCTCGCCGAGGAAGCCGGCATCCCGCTGATCCTCGTCGGTGACTCGCTGGGCCAGGTGATGCTCGGATACGACACCACGGTGCGGGTGTCGATGGCCGAGATGCTCCACCACACCAAGGCCGTGGTCCGGGCCACAAAGCGGGCCCTGATCGTGGGCGACCTTCCGTTCCTGTCCTACGCCACGACCGCGGACGCAATCGCGAACGCCGGGCTGTTCCTCCGGGAGGCCGGGGCGCAGGCCGTCAAGCTCGAAGGCGGCGTCCGGAGCGCCAGGATGATCGAGGCACTGGTCAAGGCCGGGATCCCGGTCATGGCCCACATCGGCCTCACGCCCCAGGCCATCAACGCGATCGGCCGGGTCCGCGTCCAGGGCAAGTCGCGCGACCAGGCGCGCCAGCTGCTGAACGACGCCCTCGCGGTCCAGGAGGCGGGCGCCTTCTCGGTGGTCCTGGAGCTCGTGCCGGGACAGCTGGCGGCGGCGATCACCGACCGGCTCCGGATCCCCACCATCGGCATCGGCGCGGGTGCCGGCTGCTCGGGGCAGATCCAGGTGATCACGGACACGCTCGGCTTCAGCGACTGGACCCCGAAGCATGCACGCAGGTACGCGGACCTCCGAGGGACGATCCTGGGGGCGATCGGGCAGTACCGCGCCGATGTCGAGGCCGGCACCTTCCCGGGCGATGCCGAGACGGTGCTGATGGACCCCGAGGTCCTGGACGAGGTCCTCGGGCGATCGCGAGCCGATCGAGCCGATCGCAGCGGCGGCGGCGCGGAGCTGGCGGGGATCCCGCTCGATCGCGACCTCTAGCCTGCGGCCGCCGATGCAGGTCGTCCGCACCCGCGCCGGGCTGCGCAGCGCGCTCGCACCCATGCCCCGGCCCGTCGGCTTCGTCCCGACCATGGGCTGGCTGCACGCCGGCCACACGACGCTCGTCGAGCGGGCCCGATCGGAGAACGAGACGGTCGTCGTGTCGATCTTCGTCAACCCGCGCCAGTTCGGCGAGGCGTCCGACTTCACCCGGTACCCCCGCAACGAGGAGCGCGATCTCGCCATCTGCGAGGCGGCGGGCGTGGATCTCGTGTTCGCGCCCGAGGTGGACGAGGTCTATGTCCCGGGCTTCGATACCGTGGTGTCCATCGGCGCGATCGCGGAACCCCTCGAAGGGGCGGCCCGGCCCGGCCATTTCGACGGCGTCGCGACGGTGGTCGCGATCCTGTTCTCGCTGGTGGGCGCCGAGCGCGCGTACTTCGGGCTCAAGGACTACCAGCAGGTGCACGTCATCCGGCGCATGGCGCTGGATCTCGCCCTGCCGACGCAGGTCGTGCCCTGCGAGACCGTGCGCGAACCGGACGGGCTCGCCCTGTCGTCCCGCAACGCGCGCCTGTCCCCCACCGGGCGGGCGGCAGCACCGGTGGTCCGCCGTGCGCTGCTGGCCGGGGCGGCAAGCATCCGGACGGGCGAGCGCGACGCGGGGGACGTGCGGGCCGCGATGCGCGCGGTGCTGGCCGCCGAGCCGCTGGCCGAACCCGAGTACGTGTCGGTGGCCGACCCGGAGACCCTGCGCGAGCTCGACGCGATCACCGACGGGGCACTCCTGTCGG
This sequence comes from uncultured Chloroflexia bacterium, assembly GCA_963849495.1. Taxonomy (GTDB): domain Bacteria; phylum Chloroflexota; class Limnocylindria; order Limnocylindrales; family CSP1-4; genus CAIXZV01. The sequence goes on from CAWKHN010000005.1 coordinate 58,321, forward strand.
CGGCGGTCCGGATCGACGGCGTCCGTCTCATCGACAACGAGCGGGCCTAGGCGAACCGGGCCTCGGTGGCGGCCTCCAGGAACCGGTCGATCTCGAGAAACTCCCGCACCAGTGCCTTGATCAGCTCGATCTTGCCGCCGTCCGCGGCGTGTGTCTTGACGAGCAGGTCGTGCACCTCGGAGGCCACCGTGTAGGTGTCCTCCTCGACGGAGGCGGCGAACATCCCGGACTCGCGGATCGCGGTCAGGACCTCGGGTCGCGGCTCGTAGCCGCCGGTGAGGATCATCCCGACGGCGGCACCGTCCGGGCCTGCCTCCACCGCCCCGGGCGTCGCGCCCACCAGCCGGTCGAGGGCCTCGGCCCGCGCGCGGCCCGTCAGGTGCGCGGTGGTGATGGTCAGGATCACGTCCTCGCGGTCACCGGGCACGATGACCAAAGTCCCCGGCTGCACGCGGTCGAGCATGTGGCGGGGCTCCATCGCGCCGATGGCCACGTCGTCGATCACCCGGTCGAGGTCACGGCCGGGATGGATCACCCTGCCGTGGACGCCCTGCAGGATCATGCCCAGCGTCGGGTTCGACAGGATGGGCCGGTACGGAAGCACGCCCAGGAGCGGGATGCCGTGACGTGCAAGGCCGCGCTCCAGCGTCGTCGCGATGCCGGGCTGCTCGGCGATCCGCACCTTGTTGACGACCGCGCCGGCCACCGGCACCCCGTGGGCGGCGAACAGCGACGCGTTGAGCACGATCTCGTCGATCGGCCGGCCGACGCCACCTTCGGACACGATGACCGCCGGAGCACCCAGCATCGCCGCCACGACGGCGTTGGACAGACCGACCACCGCCCCCACGCCGGCGTGTCCCGTGCCCTCGATCAGGAGCACGTCGTGGTCGCGGAACTCCCGGTGGGCCGCGACGATGCGCGCGCCCAGGTCCTCCACGACGTCGCCCGCGATGTAGGCCTTCGTGAACCCGCGGGGGATGTGGACCGGGCTCATCACCGGGTACGGCTCCGCGAGCCCGAAGATCGTGCGCATCAGGACGGCGTCCTCATCGGCCGGCTGCCGGTCCTCGATCACCGTGCGCTGCCCCACGGGCTTCATGAATCCCGTCCGATGGCCGCGCCGGACGAAACCGTCGAGCAGGCCCAGGGAGGCGGTTGTCTTGCCGCGGTTCTGCCCGGTCGCGGCGAGGTAGAGCTGCCGCATCAGGCAAGCACGGCCGCTGGGGTCAGGTCCGCGGCGTGGTCTTGCGCTCGATCAGCTGGACGGCCTCGCGCAGCCGCGTGAGGGCCTCCTCGTCCACGCTGTCCGGCTCGAGATACGGACCGAGCCGCTCCATGACGTCGGTGACGAGGCCCAGGAACACGGCCGCGTCCGCGACGAAGAACTGCGGCTCGTTGTTGTAGCGGACCATCGTGAGCCGGCCCTGGAGGACGCGGCGCTCCTCGACGTGGGCGATCTGGGTGGCGAAGTTGTGGCCCTGAATGCCATCGGGGTTGTTGAGGAAGTTGAGGGCGTTGTCGATCGCGAGCCCGAAGCGGGCGCGCCAGGCGACCAGCCGCTCGTGCACCTCGGGCGGGATCCGGACCTCCGCGACCTCCTCGAACACGTCGGGGGCGACCGTCAGCAGGCCGACCAGGGTGGTCCCGGCGCGGGCGCCCAGCATCACCTGGAGGCTGCGTTCCAGCGTGAACACCTCGGAGTCGAAGCGCGGGCTGGTGATGACATCGGTCAGCAGGTCTTCGACGTTGTCGAGGCTGCCAGGGTCCGCGAGGGCGTTGGAGAGGTGGAGGATCTCCTCCTTGAAGAGGAACTTCTCCTCGTGGTCGAGCATGGACCGGATGGTAGCAGGCAGGCTGGGCTGGATCAGGGGGCGAGCAGGCCATCTCCGAGGCGGTCGAACACGTTGCGGGTCATCCGCCCGACCCGCGGGTCGAAGGGCGTCGCGACACCGTGGTAGGAGCGCGATCCGTATCTGTCGATCGCCCAGGACCACTGGAATGTGCCGGCTGCGACGACCGTCGCACCGGACGCCGCCGTATAGCAGGTCGCCGTATGGATCCCCACGCCGGGCACCGGGCCGCGGCCGGGCACCGAGCCCACGTTCGCCTCCACCGGCCCGCGCGCCAGGAGCGTCGTGCCGGCCGGCGCCAGGTCCGGGAAGAACGTGTCGAACTCCTGCCCGACGAGGTTCCGCAGCCTGTCGCCAGCGGCAAGCCCTGTGCCCTCGTACAGCCAGTGCGCAGGCTGCTCGACGATCCAGTCGGCCGGTCGCCGGACGGTGTGGCCATACATCTGGCCGACGAGCGTCGCCTCCGGTGCCGCCAGGGGGGAGTCGCGCCACTTGCACGTCGCCAGGCTGGGGTCGATCGCGGTCATCGGGTCGTCGGCGGCGCTCTTGTAGCACACGATGCGGGGCACGCCGGTCGGTCCGGCCCCGAGCCGCACGGACCAGTAGACCTCGTTGCCGGTCAGGAACGCGACGTTGGTGCCCGCCGCGACCATCCCCTCGATCGTCGTGCGCATCGGGCGTGACCAGTACTCCGGATGCCCTGCCATGACGATCATCCGGCGTCCGGAGGCCAGGGCCGGGTTGAGCTCGAGGTCGATGTCCGCGATGTACTCGACCTCGCGTCCCTCCCGCTCCATCCAGCGGATGAACTGCAGCTCCCAGCGCCGCAGATAGCCGGCGCCGCCGTCCAGGTCGTACGGGCGGTCGAACGAGATCGCGGCCGACCGGCGGCCATGGGTCACCGGCACCGGCACTGCCCCGACGTCCGCGTACAGGCTCAGGCCACCCCAGATGTTGTAGGCCTGCCACGTCGCCGCAGCACTGACGAACAGGACCGGGGCGCGCTGGCCGGAGCCCGTGTCCGGGCGGAGGATCACCGGCGCGTTCGCGACGGCGGAACCATCGGCCGCCCGGAGCACGGCGACGAGCATCCCGCTGGGGGTGTCATCCGGCACGGGCACATCGAGCACGCTCGGCCAGCGTGCCTCGACCATGCCCGTCTGCGGATCCGTGACCGGCGTGTCCCGGCGCGCGAGACGCACTCCCCGGTCGGTGCCGACAAGGCGCCCGCCTCGACCGCCGTACCAGCCCAGCCGGTACCACTCCACGTCGACCACCCCACCGCCGGTCGCCCGCAGCGACACCTGGTCTCCGGGTCCGACGGACGCCGCCCCCAGATATGCCTCCACGCCGGCCGATCGTCGTGCGTCATCCCAGGCACGGCTGCCGGCGCGGCGGTTCTCCCGCGCCACGGTCCCAGCCGTCCACCGCACCGGCGGCCGCCGCGGACCGGGCCGGATGCCCGGCTCGGACACGATCGGCAGCGCGGCAGCGCGCGTCGGCGGGTCGGTCATCGGCGAGCTGATCCGGGGCCCCGACGAGATCGGCACCAGGGCGGTCGCGCAGGCCTCGGCAACGACGCCGATGCCGAGAACGCCGGCCAGGCGCAGGAACCGGCGCCGATCCATGATGGTGCCGGTCCGGAGACCCTCGGTCGCGTCCCCGCCGAGGGGCTCGGCAGGCGGTGCCGGGCGCGCAGCGACCGGGGCGACCGTCTCGCGGGAGCTGGGGACGCCGCGAGGGACGCCTGAATCGGGGGGCATGCCGACAACAAACGACGGCTGCCGGCCCCGGGTTGGGGCGCGGCAACCGTCGTCGGTCAGCGATGGTTGCGAATTCTTACGGGTACAGGCCCCGCAGTGCGGTGGCATCGGCCACACGCTGGACGGCGTTGAGATATGCGCCCGTCCGCATGTTGACCTTCTCGCGCACGGACTGGGCGAGGACCTCGGAGAACGCCTGGACCATGATGGTCTTGAGCTTCGCGTTGACCTCGACCTCGGTCCAGTGGTCCCGGTTGAGGTCCTGGACCCACTCGAAGTAGCTGACGGTCACGCCGCCGGCGTTGCACAGGATGTCCGGGATGAGGAACACGCCGCGCTCGTAGAGGATCGCGTCGGCCTCGGGAGTCGTGGGGCCGTTGGCGGCCTCGGCGACGATCTTGGCCTTGATCTTGGCCGCGTTGCGGGCCGTGATCTGGTTCTCGAGCGCGGCCGGGATGAGCACGTCGCACTCGGTCTCCAGGACCTCGGCGTTGGAGATGTTCTCCGCGCCGGGGAACCCCTTGACGGTCCCGTGCTCCTGCTTCCAGCTGAGAACCCGGTCGATATCCAGGCCGGCCATGTTGCGGATGCCGCCCTGGGAGTCGGACACGGCCACGACGGTCGAACCTTCCTCGGTCATCAGCCTGGCGGCGATGGCGCCGGCGTTGCCGAAGCCCTGGACGGCGGTCTTCGAGGTCTCGAGGTCCAGGCCGAGATGGCGGGCCGCCTCGACGACGGTGTAGACGCAGCCACGAGCCGTGGCCTCGTTGCGGCCCTCGGAGCCGCCGAGGCTGATCGGCTTGCCGGTCACGACGCCCGGGACCGTGTACCCGACGTGCATGGAGTACGTGTCCATGAACCAGGCCATGATCTGGGGGGTCGTGTTGACGTCCGGGGCGGGGATGTCCCGCTCGGGGCCGACCAGGACCTCGATCTCGGTGAAGAACCGGCGGCTGAGGCCCTCGAGCTCCTTCATCGACAGCTTCTTGGGATCGACGATGACGCCGCCCTTGCCGCCGCCGTACGGGATCCCGACGACCGCGCACTTCCAGGTCATCCACATCGCGAGGGCCTTGACCTCGTCGATCGAGACGTCCTGGTGGTACCGGATGCCGCCCTTGGCCGGGCCGCGCCCGAGGTTGTGCTGGACGCGGAAGCCCGTGAACACCTTCACGCTGCCGTCGTCCATGTGGACCGGGAAATGCACTGTGAGCTCGCGCCTCGGCTCGCGAAGCACGCGGCGGAGACCGGGGTCCAGGTTCAGCCGGTCAGCGGCAAGGTCGAATTGCTGCTGAGCGACATGCCAGGCATTGATCGGCGCCGCTACCTGTTCCGTCGTCATGGAACGGAAGATCCTCTCGTGGCGGGACGGTGGACGCCGTCCCCGATCGGTGGGCCGTCATCCGGACGACCCCACGGGGCGCGAACCACTCCCCGGCCGTGGCATGGCCGACGGGCTGGTGCGCCGCCTCTGTCGCCCGAGTATAGCCGCGGATCGCCGATCACCACGTGCCGGTCGTCACCCGGCCGCAACCATTCCGTCACCGTCCCGGCCCTGCCCTGTGGCAGGGGGTCCGGCCTATCCCCGAGTGTCGCGGACGGCGCTCAGTGACGGCGCATCACGACCGCGCCCACGCAACCCGGGCCGAGATGCGGACCAACCGACGGGCCGACGGTCATCACCTGGACCCTGGCGGGATCGAGACCAGAGCGCTCGAGGAACTGGGCGTGGAACTCGTCCACGTCGGCGTTGGTCGTGTGCAGGATCGATGCCCGTTCGAGGGGCTCCTCGGTCAGGAGCTGGAGGGTCCGCTCGCGTACCTTGGGCCGGGACCGCACCTGGCCGGCGTTCTCGACCACTCCGTCGATCACGGTGATGATCGGCTTGATCGACAGCATCGTCCCAACCGCCGCCCGCGCGCCGCTGATCCGGCCCCCGCGCTTGAGGTACTCCAGCGTGTCGAGGGCGACGAACAGATCGACGTCCGCCTTGCGCAGCTCCAGGACGCGGGCGATCTCTGCTGCCGCGACGCCCTCGGCCGCAAGCTCCGCGGCGAGCTGGGCCAGCATCCCGACACCCATCGACGCGGTCCGCGAGTCGATCACGTGGATCTCCCGGTCAGCGAGCATCCCACGCGCGACCTCGGCCGACTTGAGGGTGCCCGACAGTGAGCCGGACACGTTGACGCACACCACGGCCTCGGCGCCACCCTCGAAGGCGCGCTGGAACTCCATCAGGAAGTCGCCGGGCGCGGCCGCGGCCGTGGTCGGGAACGGCGCATCGGGAGCTGTCATCCGGACCCAGAACTCGTCCGTGGTGAGGGTGACGTTGGGCCGGAAGCTCTCGGGTCCGAAGCTCACGACCAGGGGGACCACGGTGATCCCCTGGCGAGCCGCGACGTCGGGCGGCAGGTCGCTGGCGGAGTCGGTGACGATCGCGACATGAGACACGGTCCGGGCTCCTTCATCGGATCCACCTCGACGTGTCGCACGACCGGGCGTCGAACCCGGAGGTGCTGCGGCGCGGGTGGGCTCCCTTGGGCGTCGATGATACGGACCCGTGACCTCCGGGGGAAGCGCCGCCGGCCGTGCACCCGCTACGCTGCACCACGTGGCGCGATCCGTCCTCGCCGTGATCCTCGGCACCTTCACGCTCCGGCTGTCGACCGGGCTCACCGGCGGGATGCTGGTGTTCTACCTGGCACACCTGCCGCGGTATGGGGGCGTGCCCGTCGACGCGTTCACGATCGGGGTGCTCGGCGCGCTGTTCTACGCGAGCGAGCTCGTCGGGTCGCCGCTGTTCGGCATCCTGTCCGACCGGGTCGGGCACCGGCTGATCATGCAGGTCGGGCCGGTGTTCGGAGCCGTCGCCGTGGTGCTGACGGCGATGACCGTCAGGCTTCCGCTCCTGGGCGGGACCCGGATCCTCGAGGGTCTTGCGACCGCGTCGTCCGTGCCGTCGATCCTGGGGTTCATCGCGTTTGCGACGGCCGGTGACGAGCTCCGGCGCGGGAAGTCGGTCGCGCGCTTCGAGGCCGCCACGCTGGCCGGGCTGGTGGGCGGCTTCGTGCTGGCGGGACCGCTGTTCAGGCTGCTGGGCACACACGCCTTCCTGCTGAACGCGGTCGTCTACGGCGCCTCGCTCGCGATCTATCACTACGGCGTCCCGGCCGATGCCGAGCCCGCTCCGGCCGCCAGGGCGCACGATCGCCGCGAGGGACTCCGGCGCTACGGGCGGATCCTGACCGGCAGCCACGTGTGGCTGCTGGCTCCGACCTGGATCGCGATCAACGCCACGCTCGGCTTGTTCACCAGCCAGACGCTGTTCCAGCTGGTGCGCGTGCCGGCTCCCCGGTTCTCCGCGCAGCAGCTGATGGGCGGCTTCGACGAGCTGTCCGTGAGCGCCGGCCTCGGCCTCGCGGGGCTGCTGTTCTTCGCCGGCCTGTTCTACTGGGGCGGCAAGTTCAAAGCGCTGCGGCGAACCACGATCATCCTGTACGGGATCGGCGGCGGGGCGCTCATGGTCGTGGCCGGCATGGCCATCAACCATGCGATGGGCGCGCCGATGCCGATCGAGGCCGTCCTCGTGCTCGCCGCCGCCGCCGGGCTGTTCGTGCTGGCTGGTGCGACCCCGGCTGCGATCGGCCTCCTGGCCGACATGACCGAGGCGTACCCGAACGACCGCGGGGCGATCATGGGCCTGTATTCGGTGTTCCTGGGCGTGGGGCAGATCGCCGGCAGCCTCATCGGCGGCGTGGCCGCCCAGGCCGCCGGCCTGGATGGGATCCTCGTGACGTCCTTGATCCTGCTCGGGATCGCCCTGCTGCCGTTGTCGCATCTGCGCGGCTACGAGCATCAGCTCGGAGGTTCGGCAGCCGTGGCCATGTTCGCTGACAGGAGTCCTGATGCCTGACGCCGGTTCTGATCCTGCGGGTGCGCCTGTGCTCGCCCCGGTCCGGGCGGCCCGCGGGGCGCGCGGGGCCGTGGTCGCCCCCCATCATCTCGCGACCGAGGCCGGGCTGGCCGTCCTGGCGGCCGGCGGACACGCGGTGGACGCAGCCATCGCGACCAACGCGGTGCTCGGCGTCGTCATGCCCAATGGCTGCGGCGTCGGCGGCGACGCCTTCTGGCTGGTGTGGGACGAGACCGCCCAGGAGCAGGTCGCGCTCAACGGCTCCGGCCGGGCGCCGTCCGGATCGGATGCCGCGGCGCTCCGGGCACGGGGCCTGGACCGGATTCCGCTGCGCGGACCCCTCGGGATCACCGTGCCGGGCGCCGTTCGCTCATGGGCGGACGCCCACCGGCGATGGGGGCGACTGTCGCGGGACGCCGTGCTGGGGGCCGCGATCGAGCACGCGGCGGCCGGCTTCCCGGCATGGGACGGGCTGATCGCGGCCGTGGAGCGCACGGCGGCGTCCATCGGCGGCGAACCGTGGGCGGATGGGCTCCATGCCGTCTGGCGACCCGACGGTCGCGCCTGGCGTCCCGGCGAGCGGATCCGGCTGCCCGCCCTCGCGGCGACGCTCTCGACCCTGGCCACCGACGGCTTCGACGCCTTCTATGACGGGGACCTGGGCGCGAGGATCGTCCGCGGTCTGGCCGGCGCCGGCGCGCCGTTCGCGGTCGCCGACCTGCGCGACCACCGGAGCACGTGGGGCGACCCGATCGCGACCGAGTATCGCGGGGTCCGGGTGACCAGCCACCCGCCCAACAGCAGTGGCCTGCTCGCGCTGGAGATCCTCGGCATCCTCGAGCGGTTCGAGCCGCCCGCCGGTGCCCAATTCGGCAGCCGGGGCTGGACGGACGCCGCGTGGCCGCACCTCCAGCTCGAGGCGGCCAAGCTGGTGTACGCCGATCGCGACGCGTTCCTCACCGACCCCGCGGCGCGTGACGTGCCGGTGGGGCGCCTGCTGTCTGCGGCGCACGCCGCACGCCTCGCTGCACGCATCGATCCGGAGCGCGCCGACCTTGCGCCGCCGCCGGCGCGCACGCTGGTCGGCGGCACGATCTACCTGGCGGTGGTGGACGCGGACGGGAACGCCGTGAGCCTGATCCAGTCGAACGCGGCCGGGTTCGGGTCGGGCGTCCTCGACCCGGACACCGGCGTCCATTTCCAGAACCGCGGGGCGTCGTTCTCGCTCGAACCCTCGCATCCGAACGAACTGGCTCCCGGCAAGCGGACCGCCCATACGCTGCTCCCCGGGATGCTGTTCCGGGACGGGGAACGGCGGCCCTGGATCGTGGCCGGCTCCATGGGCGGGGACATCCAGCCGCAGATCCACGTCCAGCTGGTGTCCGCGCTGGTGGACGGCGGGGCGGACATCGCGAGCGCCGTGGCGGCCCCGAGGGTGGTCGCGGAGCCGGCCGGCTATCTCGCCCCGCCGGTGGCGATCCTGGCCGACGGCGACCTGGCGGCGGGCGTCGGGCCGGGGCTCGCGGCACGGGGCCACGAGGTGGGACGGGTCCCGTACGACGGAAGCCTGGGACACGAGCACGCGATCGAGCTGGTGGACGGCGGACCGGCGGCCGGGGGGACGCTCGCGGCCGTGACCGATCCCCGGAGCGCCGGGCTCCCGGCCGTCCGCTGAGGCGCGGCGACACCCGCCGGGGAGGGCCCCGGATCGCCCGGCACGGGCCGGTCGCTGGCGACGCCCGGCGGGCGGCGCAGCCCGATCCGGGGCGGTCGCGGGACCGCCCGGTGATATCCTCCGGCAGCCGGTGGCAGGCTGCGCTCACACCGATCTGCCGCCGGCCTCTCGTTCACACACGGAGGGGTGCGTGACCTCGAACGTCGGCCAGAACTACCCGTACACCAGCGAATCCGAAGCCGAGCGCGTGTCGCGCGTCGCGTCCCTCGTGGCCAGCCGCGAGGGACTGGCGGACAAGCTCACGGGCGAGACGACACCGCTCGACGAGAACGACCGCTGGTGGGTCTGGAAGTGCCCCACCACCGGCTGCGCCGGGCTGCTCCACGCGGCCGGGTACGCGATCGAGAAGCACGCCGTCTACGTCGTCTGTGACGGGACCTGCGCGAAGACCTTCCTGCGCTAGTCCGGCCATCGTGCCGTGACGACCCAGGCCCCCAGCCAGGATCCTTCGTCCGCTCGCGGCGATCCCCCCGCAGCGCTCCGCGCCGCCCGGCGGCAGCTCCTGCTCGACACGGCCGGGATCGCCGTGTCCGTCATCGGGTTCGGGTTCGTGTTCGGGCTCGCCGCCCGAAACGCGGGCTACTCGGTGGTCGAAGCCAGCGCGATGAGCGTGTTCGCGTTCGCGGGCGCGGCGCAGTTCGCGGCTGTCGGGTACGTCGCCGCCGGTCTGCCGTGGGCCCCGATCGTCGTGCTCACGTTCTTCCTCAACGCCCGCCACCTGCTCTACAGCGCGTCGCTGGCGCCCCGGCTGCGGGGCGTGCCGCTGGCGAGGCGCGCGGCGATGGCCCACGTGCTCACCGACGAGGCGTTCGCGCTCGCAGCGGCGCACTTCCACCGCCTCGGGCGGGTCGACCTGCCCGGGTACTGGATCGGCGCGATCCTCGGCGTGTTCATCCCGTGGAACCTGGCAACGCTGGCCGGCGTGCTGCTCGGCGGGGCGATCCCCGACCCGTCGATGTTCGGGCTGGACGTGGTCTTCCCGGCGGCGATGGCCGGGCTCGCGGTCGGGCTGACAACCGGCCGCCGCGAGCTGGTCGCGGCCGGCGCGGGTGGCGCGATCGGGATCGCCCTGTCGCTCGCGGTGGGGCCGGCGCTGGGGATCGTGGCCGGCGGGCTCCTCGGGCCGCTGGTCGGGATGGCCGTTCCGGCGGGGGGCGGCCACGCGCCGGCGGACTCCGACGTGACCGGGCGGGCCGTCGACCTGGACGGAGCGCTCGCGGAGGTCGAGGCACTCCCGCCGCGCGCAACGCCGGCGGCCGATGGAGCACCGGCACGCGGAGAGCCGCCCGCCGGCACGGGGATCGGCCGGTGACCACCCAGCTCGTCCTGCTCGCCCTGCTGATGGCGGCGGTCACCTATCCCTCCCGCGGCCTGCCCATCCTTGCCCCGGGCATCGAGCGGCTGCCGCCCCGCGCGCTCCTCTACCTGCGCCTGGTCGGGCCGGCGGTCCTCGCGTCGCTGGCCGCGTCGAACACCCTGGTGGCGACGGCGGCCGACGGCACGCCGGGGCTGCACCTGGGCATCGAGGCGGCGGGCGTGGTCGCCTGCCTTGTCCTCGTCGCGTGGCGGCGGAACCTGCTGCTCGGCCTGATCGTCGCCATGGGGCTCGTCGCGCTCGCCCGGCTGGCCGGCGCCGCGTAGCCCCTGCTCCCGGCGAGCGTCGGCCTCGACCGCCGCCGCTCGAGACGCGGCGCCGGGTCAGGAGGCGGCGGCCCCGGTTCGCGCCAGGCGCTCCGCCCGCCACCCGCGGACCTCGGGATCGCGCCCGATCGCGGTGATCAGGGCGGCCAGCAGCGCGGTCCGGGGCACGATCGAGGCAACCTCCAGGTACTCGTCCGGCGCGTGATCGAGACCCCCGATCGGGCCCAACCCGTCGATGCTGGGCACGCCCATCCCGGCCGTCGTGTTCGCATCCGAGGCCCCGCCGGTCGCCGCGTCGTGAAGGTCGATGCCCAGCTCCGCAGCCAGCGAGACCGCGTGCCCGATGAGCCGTCCGCTGCGCTCGAGCTTCTCCATCGGCCAGTGGCGCCCCGTCTCCTCGAGGTCGACCGTGATGTCCTGCACCAGCCGGGGGACGATGGCCGCCCGGATCGCCGCCTCGACCTCGACCAGGGCGTCGCGCGTGACCGCCCGGACGTCAACCTCGAGCGAGCAACGGTCCGCGACGATGTTGGGCCGTGTCCCGCCGGCGATCACGCCGACGTTCACCGTCACGCCCTGCCAGCGTCCGTTGAGGGCATGGAGATCGGTCACGATGCGGGCGGCCTCGAGGATCGCGCTGCGACCCTTCTCCGGCTCCACGCCGGCATGCGCCGCGCGCCCGTTGACCGTGATCGTGATCCCCAGGTTGCCCTTGCGCGACGAGACGATGTCGCCGTTGGCGCGGGCGCACTCGAGGACAAGGCAGGCGTCCACGTCCGCCGCCACGCGCCGGATGTGCGGGGTCGAGACGGGAGAGCCGATCTCCTCGTCCGGGTTGGCGACGAACACCAGGCGCGCCACGGGCAGGCCGCCCGGAGCCTCGCGGAGGGCGGCGATCGCGTACAGCCCGGCCAGCAGCCCGCTCTTCATGTCGGTGACGCCCGGACCGGTCGCGATGCCGTCGCGGATCGCGAACGGACGCTGCGCCGCGGTGCCGGGGTCGAACACCGTGTCCAGGTGGCCGATGCACAGGAGCGTCGGACCGTCGGGATCGTCGCCCGTGATGTCGGCGATCACCGTCTCACCCAGGGCCTGGTCGTTGGGGTGCGAGGTCACCTGCGCGCCCAGGGCGCGGAGGCGGTCTGCCGTCCAGCGACCGACCTCGTCCACGCCGGCCTTCGTATAGCTGCCGCAGTCGATGCTGACGAGGTGCTCCAGGTCGGCGAGATAGGCCGGCAGGGCGCGCTCGAGACCGGCATGGAGGGCAGCCAGCTCGGCGCCCGGGACGAGAGAGTCGGAGTTGGACATGGCCTCCAGTCTACCGATGGATCCGGCCCGGCTGCGCCCACACGCGGCCATGCGGCTCGCGTATCCTCGCCGGATCGTGCGCCTGGTTGAGATCCGACTGCTCGACGGACCCAGCGTCTACCGGCTGATGCCGGTGGCGAAGGTCGAGGTCGCGGTCGGCCGGGCGCGTGCCTGGCACGGATCGCGGACATCCGACGGAGGAGCGCTCGTCACCCTGGGCCGCACCGTCCCTGCGAGGGAGTGGCCGGATCCCGTCGCGGATCTCGTCTCCTGGGTCCGCCGCCTCCGGGCCGATCACGGCGAGCACGCCGGCCCGTGCAGGGTCCACCGGGCGTCCGACGCGGGCCGCTGGATCGTGACCTGGCCGTGGGCCGGCGCCGAGCGGACCCGGGCGATCGCCGAGGCTGCCTTCGACCTCGCGTCCCGCTCCGTGGCTCCCGGCCGACGGGTGCGGCTGACCGGCACCCAGACCCTGATCGTCGCCCGCTGGGCGGACCGCATCGCCGGCGCCGGGGCGACGCCGCCTGCCTGGATCCGCGACGACGAGCGGCACCTGCCGGTGGTCTCGATCACGGGCACCAACGGCAAGTCCACGGTCACCCGCCTGATCACGCACATCCTGGTCATGGCAGGGCGGCGCGTGGGCACGACCACGTCGGACGGCATCATGGTCGACGAGCAGCTCGTCGAGGCCGGTGACTGGACGGGCCCGGGCGGCGCGGCCGCGATCCTGAGGCGGGGCGACGTCGACGTCGCGGTTCTCGAGACGGCTCGCGGCGGCATGATCCTGCGCGGCCTGGGCTACGAGTCCAACGACGCCAGCGTGTTCACGAACGTGTCCGCGGACCACCTCGACCTGCAGGGCATCCACACGCTGCCCGAGCTGTCCGAGGTCAAGGCGACCGTCTGCCGCGTGACGCGGCCGGAGGGCTGGACGATCCTCAACGCCGACGACCCCCTCGTGGCGGCCGTCGCGCGCCGGGTTCGCGCGAAGGTGGCCCTGTTCTCGCTCGATCCGGACCGGTCACCGGCCATGCGACGCCACCGGCGGGCGGGCGGTCGCGGCTACGGGCTGCGCAACGGGCGCCTGGTGGAGCTGGACGGCAGCGCCGAGCGCGAGATCCTCGCCGTGGCCGATCTCCCGGTCTCGCTCGGCGGGATCGCCCGCTACAACATCGCGAACGCCCTCGCGGCGGCGGGCGGTGCCCGGGCCCTGGGCGCGACGCTCGACGAGGTCGCCACCGGGCTGCGTGACTTCCGGCCGTCCGCCGCGATGTCGCCGGGCCGCCTGAACGTGTTCCGCCTCGGCACGCGCACCGTGATCGTGGACTTCGCCCACAACGAGGCGGGCACGGCCGCAATCCTCGAGGTGGCCGCCGCGCTCGCCCGCGGGGCCGCGGACGGCGGGGCCGCGGACGGCGGTGCGCCGATCACGGTCATCATCGGTACCGCGGGCGATCGTCCCGAGGACACGCTCCGGGGGATCGGCCGTCTCGCCGCCCAGCACTCGCAGCGCGTGGCGATCAAGGAGACGCCCGCCTACCTCCGTGGGCGGGAACGGTCGGAGATCGTGACGCTGCTCCGGGAGGGGATCCGTGACGGCGGCATGGATCCGGCGGCCGCTCCCGTCTACGAGAGCGAGACGCAGGCGCTCGAGGCGGAGCTGGGCGGGGCAGGCACCGAAGACACCACGGGCCCCGGCGACGGCGGCGATGCGTCGCGGGTGATCGTTCTGTTCTGCCACGCGGAGCGCGACGCCGTGTTCGCGCTGCTCGACCGCCTCGGGGCACGCCAGGTGGACGCTGCCGGGGATCCAGGCGACGGCGCACCGCGGATCGGCGGCTCGCCCTAGTGTCCCGGTTCGCGAGTCGCCCGCTGGTTGCCGAGGCTCGCGACGCCGCTCCTGTGCCCGGCCCCGTGACTCCCCCTGGGGTCGGCGCGCGATCGGCGTGCAGGAGGGCAGTCACGAACCTGGTGCCTCGGGGTCCGAGCCACGCTTGCCGGATGCGCTCCTGAACCTGCGGCGGGTCAAGCAGCCAGGGATCAGCGATTCGGGACCCTAGGTCGAGGGCAGGAGCCGGGCCTCCAGCGTCCGACGCGCCAGCCCCGGTCCCGGCGTCGCGTTGGCCAACAGCACGGTCCGCAGCCCGGCGGCCTGATACCAGGCGACGTACGCCCCGAACCCGGGGTCGCCCCCCGGATGTCCGATGTGCGCCCGGCGGCCCTCGCCGTTCACCCAGAACGCCAGCCCGTAGTGGGTCTGCTCCTGCGGGTCCCACGCCCTCGGGCGCAGCATCTCGTCACGCCAGGGCTCACCGACGAGGCGTCCGGCCAGGAACGCGTCGAGGAACCGGACCAGGTCGCCGGCGGTGGCATACGCGCCGCCATCGGGCTGTCCACGGGCCGGGATCATGAACAGGTTCGTACGCCACGGATCGCCGTCGCGCTCCGGCCGCAGATAGCCGAACGCTAGGTCGGGTTCCACGTCGTCGAGGGCGGGGTAGCCCGTCGCTGTCATCCCGGCAGGCTCCAGCACCTCGGTCGCGATCACATCGACGAACGGCCGACCGGCCAGGATCTCGAGCACCTGGCCCAGGAGCACGAAGGCCGCGTTGTTGTAGCGCACCTCGGTCCCCGGTGCCGCGCGGGCGGGCAGATCGGCGAACAGCGGCAGCAGGTCCGCAGGTGACCGCATGACGGCGGGATTCCAGCGCTGCCAGAGCGTCTCGTAGGCCTCTCCACCCGCCTCGTCGACGTAGTCCGCGATGCCGGACGTGTGGGTCAGCAGGTGCTCGAGGGTCACGGCCGGATCGAGCGTCGAGGGACGCAGAGCGGGCGGCAGGATCTCGACGACGCGCGTGGACACCGACACGAGTCCACGCTCGACCAGGCGGACGAGCGCCACGGCCGTGAACAGCTTGCCGACCGACGCGGTCCCGAACCGGGTCTGCGGGGTGTTCGGGCGTGCGTTTGCCCGGTCCGCATCGCCCATGGCGACCTCGGCGACGACGCCGTCCGGGCCCATCGCGAGCGCGACCCCGGAGAACTCGATCGCCGCCAGGTCGGCTGCAAGGGCCTCGCCGAGCGGTCCGGTGACGGATGCCCGGCGGTCGCCCGTCATCCGAGCGGTGCCTCGAGCTCGCCCGGATCCGCGAACGCGGTCCCTCCGGCTCCACGGCCGGCGAGCGTCATCGCCTCCCGGTACACGCCCACGGCGTCATCCGCGCACACGACCACGAGGTCTCCTGGGGACGCTCGTCGCAGCGCGGTCCGAACGGCGGCCGCCTCGTCGAGGATCTTCTCGACCTTGTGCGCCCTGGCCTTGCCCTCGCCGCGCACCGCGCGGATCCCGTTGGCCACGTTGGCTGCCGTCTCGCCCGGCGCCCGGCCGCGAAGGTTCTCGTCCTCGCGGATGATGACCTCGTCGAAGGCGGAGGCGGCGAGCGCCCCGTACTCAGCCTGGTCCTGGTCGCGACGATCGCCGGGGATCCCGATGACCCCGATCGCCCGTCCCGTGCGGCCCGGGTGCGCAACCGCCGCGCCCGAGGCCCCCAGCACCCCGGACCGCGTCTGCGGCTCCGACATCATGCGGTTGACGAAGTCGGCCAGCTGGCGCATCCCGTCCACGTTGTGGCAGTAGTCGATGACCACCCGGGTGCCGGCCACCTCCACGAGGTTCAGGCGGCCCGGCGCCTGGAAGAACGACGTGGTGAAGGTCCGGAGACCCTGGCGGATGTCGTGGAGGTGGGCACCGGCCGCCCACGCACCGGCCGCGGCGGCGAGGGCGTTCGCGACGTTCATGCGCGCTCGGCCACCGAACGTGCCGGGCATCAGGTGCGTGTACAGGACCGGCATCTTCCGCGGCCCGTGCCTGAGCACCATCAGCTCGCCCTGCGGCGTGTCCTCGAGGCAGAACGCCGCGTTGCCACGTGACGTGTGCCCATCGACGCGATCGCAGCCGTCCTCGCCCTTCGTCTTGGACATCGAGAACAGGACGACCCGTCCCGCGCAGTGGCGGCCCATGCGGTACACGAGCGGGTCGTCCGCGTTGAGGACGGCGGACCCGGAGCGCGGCACCGCCTCGACGATGACGCCCTTGACGTTGGCCAGCTGGCCGACGGTCTCGATGCCGCCCAGGCCGAGGTGGTCGCCGGTCACGTTGGTCACCACCGCGACGTCGTTGCGGTCGTAGCCCAGGCCCTCGCGCAGGATCCCGCCGCGGGCGACCTCGAACACGGCGGTGTCGACGGTCGGGTTCTGGAGCACCATCTGTGCCGACTTCGGGCCCGACATGTCGCCGCGCTTCATCAGCCGTCCGTCGATCACGATGCCGTCGGTCGAGGTCATGCCCACCCGGCGGCCCATCAGCTTGAGGATGTGGGCCAGCATCCGGACGGTCGTCGTCTTGCCGTTGGTGCCGGTCACCGCGATGATCGGGATCCGCGCGGGGCTGCCGGCCGGGAACAGCAGGTCGATCACGGGCTTGGCGACGTACTGGGGTTCCCCCTCGGTCGGGTGGGTGTGCATCCGGAACCCGGGGGCCGCGTTGACCTCGACGATGCCGCCGCCCGGTCTCGCGCACGGGGGTGGCGATGTCGGGGCAGATGAAGTCGATCCCGGCGATGTCGAGACCCACGACGCGGGCCGCGGTCTGCGCGATCTCCACGTTGTCCGGATGAGCCTCCATCGTGCGGTCGATCGAGGTCCCGCCGGTGGACATGTTGCCGGTGAGGGCCAGCTTCACGAAGGCGCCGGCGGGCGGCACGCTGTCGGGCGTGAAGCCCTGATCGGCGAGGATGGCCTCGGCGCTCTCGTCCAGCCTGATCTTCGTGAGCACCTTCTCGTGGCCGATGCCGCGCCGGGGATCGGCGTTGGTGATCTCGACCAACTCCCGGATCGAGGTCGTTCCGTCGCCGGTCACGCTTGCCGGTACCCGCTCGGCGACGGCCGCCAGGTTGCCGCCGATGATCAGGCAGCGGTAGTCGTTGCCCGTGATGTACGACTCGACGATGACGTCCCGGGACCGGCTCTCGCGGAGGGCGACGGGGAACGCCGCGCGGACGTCCGCCTCGTCGCGGATGTCGAGCACGACGCCCCGGCCGTGGTTGCCGTCGAGCGGCTTGAGGACGCACGGGTAGCCGAGACGACGCGCGGCGCTCACCGCCTCGTCCTCGGTCTCGACCACCTCGGACCGCGGCACGGGCAGACCCGCGGAGTCGAGCAGCCGGTTGGTCAGCTTCTTGTCGGACGCGATGTCGACCGCGATGCCGCTGGTCCGCGACGTCATGGTCGCCCGGATCCGCTGCTGGTGGACGCCCTGGCCCAGCTGGACCAGGCTGTAGCGATCGAGGCGCATGAACGGGATGTCGCGGCTGGCCGCCTCATCGAGCAGCGCCTGCGTGGAGGGTCCGAAGGCGAGCCGCTCTGCGAGCCTGATGAGCTTCTCCAGCTCGGCCATCAGGTCGAACGCGAACGCCGGGTCGTTGGGCGCAACGAGATGGTTGACGAGCGCGACGGCCAGCTTCCCCGCCTCGAGACCGAGATGCTCCTCCCGGTACTCGAAGATGACGTTGTAGCGGCCGTACTCGCCCGTGCTGCGCGTCTTGCCGTGGCGGACGTCGGTGCCGGCGAGGTTCTGGAGCTCCAGGGCAATGTGCTCGGCCACGTGCCCGGCCCAGGTGCCGTCCCGCAGCCGGGTGATGAACCCGCCGCGGCGGCCCAGCGAGCAGGCGTGATCCTCGAGCGTGGGCAGCAGCTCGACCAGCGCCTCGACGAAGCCCGGGATCGTGTTGCTCGGGAACTCCTCGAGCACGCCGAGGTCCACGACCTGGCGGATCACCGGCTCCCGGGCCCAGTAGTTCGCGCCGCGCAGGACGCGCGTCTCGATGATCCGAAGCGTGGGCTCGGGGCGGGGACCGCCGGCGCGGTCGGCCGTCCGCCGGCGTGACGTCGTGCCGGTCACGCTGCCGTCCCCGTCGACGGCGGCGGCTCCGGCCGCCGGTGCGGACCGGCGGCGGCGCCGCCCGGACGTTGTCTCCGCCACGTTGACCTCCCCTTCCTCGAACGGTGTGCGCCCGCGCGGGCTGCTCAGGCTGGTCAGATGGAGGCAGCCTCGCCGCCCTGGATCGCGTGGAGGACGGGGGTCGCGACCCGTGTCCGCCGCCGCAGGTCGAACCGGTAGCCCGCACGGCAGCGAGTGGAGCACGACGCCGCTGATCATGAGCGGGCGGTGGCCGCGGATCTCCCAGGCATCTGTCTCGGATGCGGCGCCGTCCACGACCGTGATCGATCCCCGCCCGATGACCTCCATGACCTGGTCGGGTCCGACGACACCGGCCGTGTCCTCGTCCACGCCCAGGCCCAGCAGGCTTGGGTTCTGGGCGATCAGGCTGAGGAGCCGGCCCAGCCGGTTTCGCTGCTGGAAGTGCTGGTCCACGATCACCCCGGGCAGCAGCCCCAGGCCGGCGGCGATCTGCGCCATCCGGTGCTTGGGCGTGGCGCCGGATGCGCCGAAGGCGATCATGTGGCTGGAGATGGCGCTCGCTCCCGCGGACGTGCCGGCCACCACGGCGCCGGCCTCGAACCGGGCCGCGATCGCGTCCGCCAGCCGGGTTCCGCCGATGGTCGAGCTCAGCCGCAGCTGGTTGCCGCCGGTCAGGAAGATGCCGCTGGCATCGCGGACCATCCGGGCAGCGTGCTCGTCGTTCGCCTGGGTCCGGGTCACGGCGTGGAGCGGCCGAACGCCGGCGGCGCCCAGCTCCGTGAACACCGCGCGGTACCGCTCGCCCGCCTCGGGGCCCATCGACGACGCGGTGCTGATCACCGCGATCTGCGCGCTGCTGCCCCCGGCGAGCGCGACGAACCGGCCGAGGATGACCCTGTCGCGGACCTTGTCCTCCGCGCCGCCGATGATGATGACCGTGCCGTGCGCCATGGTGGGCGGAGTATATCGGCGCCGGCGGGCCCGGACGCGCGCGGGTCCCGGGCGAGGCCCGTCGCCTTCCGCCGCGACCGATGTCGCCGTTCGCGGGACCGACGCCCCCGTTCACCGAGACCGATCTGGTCCCCGCGCGCGAGAATGACGCCCGATGAGCGCGACCGCCGCATCCCTCCGCCGCCCGTCCCGCCGCGCCGGCGTCATCCGGCGCGCCCTGCGCCGCGAGGCGGGGCGGATCCGCGAACCGCGCCGCATGGTCGCCATGGCGATCCTGATCATCACCTTCGCGCTCGCGATCGCCGGCATGACCGCCCGGGGCGATGTCGCAGGAGCCGACGCGCAGGCCTACTGGGCGGCGGTCCGGATCTGGCTCGAGGGCGGCAACCCGTATCACCCGACCGGCCCGTTCCTGCCCTACGTCTATGCGCCGTGGATGCTGCCCCTGTTCGTGCCGTGGGCGCTGCTGCCCTGGGACGTCGCCTGGTTCGCGTGGCGGGGCGGGACGATCCTGCTCCTCCTGTGGTCGATCCGCTGGACCTATGCCCACCGGCCGCTGCCGGCCGCGATCCTCGTGGGCCTGCTGGCGTTTCCCATCGCCGCCAACCTCGACACCGGCAACATCGACCTCCTGCTCGCGCTCGCGCTGTTCGGGGCCCAGTTCATGGGCGGGCGCGCGGGCGGCCTCATCTGGGGCCTGGCGACGTGGATGAAGTGGGTGCCGGTGCCGCTATGGCTGGTGCTGCCGGCGCGCGCCCGCGCGTGGGGGCTGGTGTTCCTCGCCCTGTCCGGGCTGCTGTCGCTGGCCATGCTCCCACTCACGATCGTCCAGCTCCAGGCGCTGTTCGGGTTCGGCGAGCGGCCCTTCCGCGCGGACTACCTGGTGTTCATCTGGGCTGCGGTGCCCTGGTGGTGGCGGCACGCGGATCCATTCGCGTTCCTGCGTCCCGTCTCGTGGCGCGAGGCGACCGCGTACGCGGCGATGGTGGCGCGCGGATGGGTCCGGGCGCTGCGTGCGGACCCGGCCGGGGCCATGCGACGGGCGCGAGCCTGGGTCCACGCCTGGGGTGGCCGGTTCCTGGGCCTGGACGAGGCGTCCAGGCAGGCGGCCACGCGGGCGGCCGGGCGCCGGGCGGAGGCCGCGGTGTCCGAGATCGGCGACTGACCCTCAGGCGGCCGCGAGGCCCTTGGCGATGCCGCCGGTCACGCGGTCCCGGCGTGGCTCGACCACGCGGACCAGGGTGATCGCCGCGAGGATGAAGGCCGCGATGGCGAGCACGAACACGACGCGCGGGCTGATCTCCAGGCCGCCGGCGCGGGTCACCGCGTCGAGGACGATGCCGCCGAGCGCGATCGCGATCGGCGTCGAGGCGCCGGTCGCGACGTTGCTGATCCCCATGTACCGGCCGGCCGAGACCCGCGGGATGATGTCGGTCATCAGCGCCCAGTCCACCGCGAGGAACGTCCCCTGCGAGGCACCGAACAGGAAGGCGCCCAGCAGGGCGAACGGGACGGCCGGTGCCGACGCGACGATCGCGACACCGACGGCACCGACGGCACACGCCGCCCAGATCACCGGCTTTCGTCCGATGCGGTCGGACATGCGCGACGCGGGCATGATCACGATGAGGTTGGCCGCGACCACGACCGCCAGGACCATGATGTAGGTCGAGTTCGCCTCCTCCTTGTTCATCCCGAACGCGCGCGACAGGAAGATCAGGACGAAGTTGACGAGCAGCGCGCCGGCCGTCATGAACATCAGCCGCGAGATCAGCAGCCAGACGAACGAGCGCTCCTGCAGGATGTCGGTGGACCATGCCCCACCCGCGATCCGCAGCCACGATCTGCCCTCGCGCGGCCGGGGCGGGAGGCCCTTGCCGACGCGCAGCACCACGCTGGCCATCGTCGCCAGCTCGACCAGCGCGACGCCCACCAGCGAGAGGGGCATGACCCCGAGGCCCACCGACACCGTGACCAGCAGAAACCCGGTCACGTTGCCCACGACCTGCATCAGCCCGACCATGCCGCTCGCCAGGCCGACCTGGGGCTCCGCGACGAGATCAGGGACGTAGCCCTGGAAGGGCCCGCGCGCAGTGTTCGTGCTCACGCTGAGCAGGATCATGAACGTCGCGAGCATCAGGACCGAGCTGCCGATCGCGATCCCCATCAGGAACACGAGGTCGAGCAGCGACCCGACGACGATGTACGGCTTGCGGCGGCCCCACCGGCTGACCGTGTAGTCGCTGAGGTAGCCAACGGTCGGCTGGATCAGGATCCCGACGACGGCGGCACCGATTCCGATGAGGAACATCGACGTCCCGACGTCGTTCGTGGGCACGAGCTTGTCGAACTCCAGGCGGTTGGTGATGAACAGCCCGACTGCGGCGTCGATCGCGGTCAGGCCCAGCCAGTACGCGGAGATCCGGACCAGCTGCGGAACCGGCAGCAGGGCCGTGGGACGCTGACCCTGCTGCACGCCGGCCTCGTTGGGGGACGCTGTGGCGGTGCCGTTCACGTTCGTCCCTCCGGTTCCTTCCCCGGCGGCAGCCGCCCCTCGGACGGTCGGCCCCGCGGGCGGTGCGTGGGCGCCGGCCGGGGCCGTCATCGACGGGATGACCTCGTTCGTCAGGCGCGATCGTGGTCTGGAGACGCGCGAGAGCGTGGGCCACCCCGCGCGGCGCAGCAAAACGGCGACCGGTCCAGCGGGGAGAGCCGGAAGGGCTCGGCCGGGCGTGCGACGAACTGCCCGCACATCGCGCGGATGATAGGCGGCCGATCTGCGGCTGGCGAGGGCGGAATCGCCCATCCTCCGCGGCCGTCCGGTTCGAGATCCGCGCCGTGCCCGGTGCTGGCGCTGCCCCGCGCTCGTGCTGGGGCCGGGACGCCCGGTGCTGCCGCTGCGTTCGGCGTCGAGCTGTGGCCGGGGCCCGCAGCTGCCGTCAGCGCTGGGGCGGTGCCCGCCGCTGCCGTCAGCGCTGCTCCCGTGATCGGGACGCCCGGTGCTGCCGCTGCGTTCGGCGCTGCTGCCGTTCCCACCGGGGCGGACCCGGTGCTCCTGCCGAAGATGTGCCCAGGATCAGCCAAATCGCGCCAAACGAACCCGGCTCGGCCTTCCCGCGAACCCCAGACGGAGCGATGGTGCGGATCACACGCACGAGATCGCTCCCTGCGGACCTCCGGAAGGCCATCGCCCGCTCCCGGATGGAGCGATTTGGTCGATGTCAGGCACGTTCCGGCAACTGAGGCGGGCAACTCGGGCGGGCAACTCAGGCGAGCAACTCGGGCCGGGAGCCCATGGGTGCGCGGATGCCGCCCAGCCACGCGCTGGCTCATGCCGGGAGACCATGTCGAGCGCGGACCAGCGATCGGCCCGCTCTTGGTGGGCCCTAGCCCTGACGGATCGTGCGTTCGTACTCGGGGAAGTAGCGGCCGATCAGGGGAAGCTCGAAGCGGCCCAGGATCGACTCCTTCCGCTCCCGGGCCAGCAGGAAGGCGAACGAGCGGCGGACGAGGTCGACAGGGTCGGGAGATCCGGGGGCGAGCCGGGCGAGAACCTCGGACGAGACCGACACGTCATGGTTCGTCGACGCGCCGTGCTCCGTCACCGTCACCCGGCAGCTCCAGCCGTCCGCGACGGGCCGGCAGCTGACGTCGATGACCCATTCCATCGAGCCAAGGATGGCAGGAATCACCGGACGGCGCCGCTGAGGGGCGACGCCGTCCGGTGAACGGACAGGGAGGGTGCGATTCAGGCGGTCTTCGCCTCGGGCTCGGCCGTCGAGGCCTCGCCGTCGGCCGGCAGGCCGAGCCGCATCATGAAGCGGGTGAACACGGCGCCACCGGTGACGGCGACCAGGCCGAGGCTGACCCACAGGATCGGCCGGGCAAGCATCAGGTTGGCGGTCGAGATCAGGGGGCTGTCGCCGGGCCCGAACAGCGCCTGGTCGTTGGCCTCCATGCCGTACACCTGGGGGACGATGTACAGGATCGAGGCAACCACCAGCAGGATGCTGAACTTCCGGAAGGCGGCCGGATCGTCGTCGACGTCGCGGATGAGCTTGACGACCGTCGCCCACAGCAGGAACACGGTGGCCAGGGGGGCCGTGATGGGCAGGCCGGTGCTCAGGTACAGGTTGGGCATCAGGAACAGGGTGCTCAGCCCGAGCGTGATCACGAGCAGCGCGTCGCGCGTCAGGACGTAGCTCAGCCACCACACGTCGCCGCCGAACCGGAGGGTGAGCTTCTGCAGGAACCGGATGATGTAGGGCCGGCTGAAGTGGAGCGACAGGGTGAAGGCCCACAGGATCGGGAGGATTGCGGCGACCGACAGGACCATCCAGCCGGAGGCGCCGGTCGTGAGCGCAGTTGCAAGATCGTCAGCGTTCAACATCGGAGGTCTCCTATGCCGCCTTCGGCCGGCGGGTCGTCTGCCGCAGGTTGTAGCCCACGGCCACCAGGCCCATGATCCCGATCAGGGCGCCGGAGATGTAGCACAGCGGGAGCGCCAGGTCGGGGTTATGGGAGGACGTGAGGAACGGCATGATCTGGTCGGTCAGGTTGCCGTTGAGCATCGTCATCTGCGAGCCGAAGAAGTACGGGACCAGGTACAGGGCCGCGCCGATCCCGACCAGGGTGACCTGGATGCGCATGCCGCGGAGGTCGGCATCACCCTTGCTCATGAGCTTGATCAGCAGGGCGGCGAACGCGAACACGGCCGCGATGCCGCCGGTGATGGGAAGGTCCTGTGCCTTGACGACATCCGGGTAGAGGAAGATGAAGCTGCCCAGGAACACCTGGAGCAGGATCAGGTCGCGCAGCGCGACGTAGATGATCCACCACAGGTCGGCGCCCAGCCGGAGCGTGAACTTCCCGGTGGTTCGCACCATGTACGGCCGCGCCAGGTGGAGCGCAACCGAGAGGATCCACAGGATCACGAGCGCCGCGGCGATCGTGCCCTCGACGAAGGCTTCTCCGGCGTCGAAGAAGCCGGAGACCTGGTCCGCTGTCACTGAGCACCTCCCTGGGTGGGCTGGCCGACGGGTCCGACCGCCGGGACGGGGATTGGCTGGGTTCGGCTGTCGGCGGGCCCCCGGCCGGCGCGAACGCTGACCGACGGGCATCCGTAGACGGCGTCGCAGCGGAAGCATCGGGATGCCTCCGCGTGCGCGGCGGCCTCCGTGAAGCCGGGCGCCATCGCCTTGAACGACGCCGTGTCGACGACCGGCAGCTCCGCGTGGATGCGAGGCCGCTGGGCGATGTCGAGGTTGAGCTTCAGCTCCGGAGGAGTCGCGTACCGAACGGCCGCGAAGATCTCGGCCTCGCCGTTCTTCGAGCCGGCGAGGTACTCGTGGATGGATGCGGCCGCGCGCCGCCCGGCGGCGACGGCCTCGATGATCGTCTTCGGTCCGGAGACGACGTCGCCACCGGCGAAGATCCCGGCGCGGCCGGTCGCGAGGGTCTGCGGGTCGGCCACGATGCCGGCCCAGCCGCTGACCTCGATGCCCGCGCCTTCGGGAAGGATGGACGGGTCCGGCTCCTCGCCGATCGCGACGAGGATCGCGGAGGCGGGCAGCTCCCGGGATTCACCGGTGGGCGCCCAGGTGGCGCGGCCGCCGCCGCCGGTCTCGCCGGTCGGGCGCATCCGGTCGCAGCGCAGCGCCACGACGGCGCCGTCCCGGCCCACCACCTCGGTCGGCGCGAGGCCTTCCGCGATGATGACGCCCTCGCGCTCGGCGTCCTCGATCTCCTCGTGCTGGGCGGGCATGTCCTTGCGGCCACGGCGATAGACGATCGTGACGGTGGCCGCGCCGCTGCGCTTCGCGGAACGAGCCGCGTCCATCGCGGTGCTGCCGCCGCCGACGACGATCACGTCGCCCGAGAGGTGCGGGTGCTCGCCGAGGTTGACCTCCTTGAGGAAGCGGGTGGCGGGGATGACACCGCGCTGCTCGTCGCCGGGAACGCCGAGGCGCCGGCTCTTGGAGGCGCCGGTGGCGAGGAAGATCGCCTTGAAGCCCTCGCGCTCGAGGTCCGGCAGGCCGAAGTCACGGCCCATGGCCGTGTCCAGCCGCAGCTCGACACCGAGACCGAGGATCCGCGCAATCTCCTCCTGGAGCACCTCGCGCGGCAGGCGGTACTCGGGGATGCCGATGGCCATCATGCCGCCCGGGATCGGCATCGCCTCGAGGACGGTGACCGGGTAGCCCAGGCGGGCGAGGTAGTAGGCGGCCGACATGCCGGCGGGGCCGCCACCGACGATGGCGACCTTCTCGGGGTGCCTGACGGACGGGCTTGGGGACGGCCGGCAGCTGGCCATGCTCCACCGCAAAGCGCTTGATCGTGCGGATGGAGATCGGCTCGTCCAATACGCCGCGACGGCACGCGGACTCGCAGGGCGCCGTGCAGATCCAGCCGCACACGGACGGGAAGGGGTTGACCTCGGCGGCGACGGCGTAGGCGTCGTCGTAGCGGCCCGCAGCCACGAGGCCGACATAGCGGCCGGCGTCAGTGCCGGCGGGGCAGGCCTCCTGGCAGGGCGCGATCGGCGTCGGCTGGGGATCGTCGACCATCGTCGTCCAGACCTGCCACGGCTTGGGTCGGGAGCGGGTCGTCCAGCGGAACAGGTCACCCCACGGCGAGTCGTGCTTCGGCTTGAGGGCCTCGCGCGTCACCGACGACAGCGGGATCCAGGCATCGTCGGGGACGGCCGGACCGGGGCGGTCGATCGGGCCCTGGCGCGACGCCAGGGGGACCTCGCCGTCAGCGGTGACCAGGGTCATGACGCTGGGCGGGCATTCGCGAATGCAGATCCCGCACCCGATGCACTCCCCGACCTGGAGTGGTCGCTCCATCGTCCAGGGCAGGGGAAGCCCGGGCCCCGGGCCCGTCTCGACCCCGGTGCCTCGGGGCGGCTCATGTCGAGCGCCTCGACGGGGCACACATCCATGCAGACACCGCATGTGATGCAGCCCTTGTGATCGATGTCGATCCGATAGCCCATCGCCGCCTCCTTGTGACCCGCCAAGCATCGGACGGAGGCGGCGGAGGGACCACGCCTGATCGGGCGGGGCGGCGGCCTACCTGATCGGGTAGGTCGCAGGGGCCGGACGGCCCGGGCCGCATGCCCCGGGGGCCCGCGGGGCCGATCGGCGGGACGGTCAGTCGCCGGTCAGCAGGCCCTCGCGGACGGCGCGGGCGACCATCTCGGCGCGGCTCTGGGCGTGGAGCTTGTCGAGGATGTTGCGCAGGTGGAACTTCACCGTGTTCTCGGAGATGCCGAGCTCGCCGGCGACCTCCTTGTTGCGCAGGCCGTCGACGACCAGCCGCAGCACGTCCAGCTCACGATCCGTGAGCCGGTCCGGGTCGCGTCGGCCCGGATCCGCCGCCGGTGCGTTCGGGCGGGCGAGCTCGGTCAGGATCCGGGCGGCGATGGCCGGCGTGACGGCTGCCTCGCCGCGGGCCACGGCCTCGAGCATGCCCCGCAGCTCGACCGACTCCAGGTTCTTGAGCAGGTAGCCGCGCGCGCCGGCCTTGATGGCGGCGAACAGGTCGTCCACGTCCTCGCTGGCGGTCAGCATCACGATCGCGACATCGGGGGCCACGGCGGCGATCCGGCGGGTGGCCTCCATCCCGCCGCCGCCGGGCATGCCGACGTCCATCAGCACGAGGTCCGGCCGCAGCCGCAGGGCGAGCTCCACGGCCGAGGTGCCGTCGGACGCCTGGCCGACGACCTCGTGCCCCCAGGCGCCGAGCAGCGACGCCACCCCGTCCCGGAACAGCGCGTGGTCGTCGGCGAGCAGGACGCGCATGGTCAGCTCGGCCCGCGGCCGCTCGGCCCGCGGCCGCTCGGCTCGTGGCCGGCCGACCCGGGACTGGCACCGACAGCCACCGCCACCCCGGATGGCATGCCGCCGGCCACGCGCTCGTGCCCGGACAGCGGGAGCGACAGCCTGACCGAGACGCCGGGCCTCCCCGCCGCTCCCCGACCTCGAGCACCGCCCCGATCGACGCGGCGCGCTCGCGCATCGACCGCAGCCCGTAGTGCGGCACGTCGGTCGCAGACAGCGCCCGAGCCGAGCCCGCGCCCGTCGTCCTCGATCAGCAGGTCGAGCATGCCGTCCACGATGGCCAGCGCCACCCGGATCCGGTCGGCGCCGGCATGCTTCCGGACGTTGGTCAGCGCCTCCTGGACGATCCGGTAGACCTGGCCCTCGGCGTCCGGGTCCAGCCGCAGGTCGAATACGTCGGCGGAGATGTCGAGGTCCAGCGCGAACCGGGAGTCCGCGGCGACCCGGCGGGCGTGGCCCTCGACGGCCGCGCCCAGGCCCTGGCCGGGCTCGATCGGGCTGCGCAGGCCGAGGATCGCCTCGCGCACGTCCACGTACACCGCCCGCGCCGCCGAGCCGAGCTCGGCCACCTGGGTCCGTGCCTCCGCCACGTGCCCCCCGGCGAGATAGCCGTCGATCGCCTGCGACTTCGTGTTCACGTACCCCAGCACCTGCGCGATGCCGTCGTGCAGCTCACGGGCGATCCGCTCGCGCTCCTCGACGACCGCGAGCTCGCGCAGGCGCGCCTCCAGGCGCGCGTGCTCCAGCGCGATCGTGGCCTGGTTGGCCAGCGAGGCCAGCGTCTCCACCTCGTCCGCGTCGAAGCCGCGCGACGGTCGCCGCGCCGATCGCGAGCAGCCCGATGGTTTGGCCGCCGCGCTGGAGGGGCGCCGACAGCCGCACACGGGCGTGCTCGGCGGCGACGAACGCGAGGATGGCGTCGGCCGGGTTCGCCTCGCCCGGCTCGTCGTGGGAATCGGATGTCGACGGTTGCCGGCTGCCGGCCGGGTCGTCGGCCGCCGACGGGAACGCGCCGGGCGTCCCGGCAGCTGCCCGCAGCTCGAGCCGCCCGTCGGTACCCTCGAGCAGCAGGACGGCGACGTCGGCGTGCAGCAGCTCCCGGGCGTGCGTGACCACGGCCTGGAGCACATCGTCGACGTCGGTCAGCGAGGCGATTGCGACGCTCACGCGGTTGAGCGCCCGCGCCGAGGCGCCGCGCACCTCCAGCTCCGCGTTCCGGGAGCGGAGCGCGCCGGTCAGGTCGTCGATCCTCCGGTAGAGCACCGAACCGAACAGCAGCCCGATGACGAGCACGGTCATCGAGACCGCGATCGCGTCGAGGGGGAACCGGAGCGCCTCGTCGAGGACCGTGTCGCTGAGCAGTTCGAGCACCGCAACGATGACCGACGGCACGATGACCGCCAGCCAGCGGATGGGAATGGTGGGCGGGGTTCGGGGCAAGCGGTCGAGCTCCATCACGGAACGCGGGACGTCACCCTGAGGATAGCCCCCCGCCTTCGGCCTCACCCGTCTGGCAGGCCGGGCACCAGAAGGTCAGGCGCGGCAGCTCCGTGCCCTGGTGCTCGACGCGGACCGGCGTCCCGCACCGCGGACAGGGGCGTCCGGCGCGCCGGTACACCCGCCGTGGACGCCGGCCGGTCGATGCCCCCTCGCGGAGGAGGACGCGCGCCCGGTCGACCAGGCCGGCGAGCGTTGCGTCGTCCACGTCCCGGACCGGCATCCACGGGGAGAGGCCGGCGTCCCACAGCAGCTCGTTGCGGATCTCGTTGCCGATCCCGGCGACCGCGCGCTGGTCGAGCAGCGCGGCGGCGATCGAGCCGTCCGCCCGGGCGGGATCGCGGAGCCGGCTGATCGCCTCGGCGGCGTCGAACGGGTCCTTGAGCAGGTCCGGGCCGAGGCGGGCCAGCGGCGGGTGGAGAGGCTCTGCCCGCTGCTCGAGCAGCTCGACCACCGGGGCGTCGAAGCACACGACCACGGAGCCCGGCACCTCGATCACGAGCCGAGCCCGCGCCGGCGGGCGGCGCCAGCGCTCGCCGGGCCGGTAGCGGTGCCAGGAGCCGTGCATCCGCAGGTGCGTCCGGACCTCCAGCCCGTTGTCGAACCGGATCAGGAGGTTCTTGCCGGCGGCCTCGACGGCGGTGACCGTTGCCCCCACGAGGCGCTCGGCCTGCGGCCCGGGTGCCCGGGCGGAGGCCGCGGTGACCATGCCGCCCGACGAGGTGGGGGCGCAGGCCGACGGCCGTGCGGACCAGGGTGTCGCCCTCGGGCATCGACGCGCCCCGCTACGGGCGATGTGCGCCGGTCACCGGACCGGGCGCACGGGCGTGGGCCGGGGATACGTGCGCTCTGCCGGGGGTCCGGCCCGCAGCGCGACGCCGCGGTAGCCGGGCACGAACCCCGCGGCCAGCAACGCCTCGCGGAACGGGGATCCGGCAACGGGCTCCCCGTCGACCCGGCTGATGACGAGCTCGCGGACGCGCCCGTCCGCCACGAGGTCCGACAGCGAGCGGAGCGCGGCGGCGAGCATCGCCGGGTCGTCGGCTCGCGGGCAGCGCCTGGATCGACGTCCCGCCGCGGTCCAGGTACAGGACGGCGGCCCCCTCGACGAGCACGACGTACGCGCCGGCCGCTCGCTGGAAGGGCCGCCGGTCGGCGTCGCCCCGCCGGGGCCAGGGCAGAGCCGCGCCGTAGGGGTTGGCGGGATCGGAGGCCGCGAGCAGGTGGACGACGCGCCCGTGCTCGCCGGCCAGCTCCCCCGGCTGGTCGCGCAGCGCGCGCAGCCGGTCGACGGCCCCGGGGAGAGCGAACTGGGCCGCGCCAAGGCCGTCCACGAAGTAGCCGCGGCGGATCCGGCCGGCCTCCTCCATCGCCCGGAGCACCGGGTAGACGGCGCTGAAGCCACCGTCGACGGCCTCGCCGGCCACCGCCTCGCGGGTGAGGACCCCGTGCCGCTCCAGGAGGACCAGGGCCTGGGCGTGGACGCGCTCGGTGCGGGACGACGCGCCGGCCGTCGCAGGTGTCGTCGCCCGCCGGCCCCGTCGGCCCTGTCCGACCCCGGCCCCGGTTGCGGCTGCCGTCCCCGTGTCGGCCCCGGCGCCGGCGTCGTCGGCCACCAGCGACCAGCGGCCCGCCGCCTCCGGCGGCCCGAGAGCCGTGAGCCGGCCCGCACGCGGCCGGTGATCCCTGGCGGGTCGCTTCCAGCGCAGCGCCCGGAGCGGCGCGAACGTGTCGTTGGTGACCTCGCCGGCCCAGACCAGGTCCCACAGCGCGTCGAGGACCTCCCGGTCCGGGCGGCCGCCCGCCGCGGCGGACAGCTCGCGGTAGAAGGAGGCGCCGCGGCGGGCGAGCTGGGCGCGGATCCGCTGGTGGAGCTCCGAGGCCGGCCGGTCCACGCCGTCCTGGGCGCCGTCCGGCCGCAGCACCTCGCGGCCCGGCCGGTACAGGACGATGCGCCCGTCGTCGCGACCCAGGCTCCCCCGCCCCACCCAGGCGATCTCGCCCATCGCGCCGAGCTCGTCCAGCAGCCGCGGCTGATAGCCGGGGAGGCGGGCCGGGAGCACGTCGCGCTCGAGGACCGAGGCCGGGATCGGCAGACCCGCGAGCTGGTCGACGACCTCGGCCAGGCGCTCCAGCGCGGCGGCACCTCGGAGCGGTGATGGGGCACTCCCCGTGGCCGACGGGTGACGGGGCGACGCCGTGCCACGCGGGCAGGAACCGCGCGAGCGTGACCGGGTCGACCGGCTCCACCTCGCGCCGGAGCTTGGAGAGCGACCGGCGACGGAGGAGCCGCAGGACCTCGGGGTCGCAGTACTCGCGCTCCGCGCCGCCGGGCCGGAACTCCCCGCTGAGCAGCGAGCCCGCCGCGACCAGCCGGTGGAGCGCCTCCTCGACGGCGCCCAGTCGGCAGCCCCCAGCGGCGGGCCGGATCCGGAGCGAGGAACGGGCCGTGGGTCCGCGCGTACCGGGCCAGCAGCCCGTCCAGCGCCCCGATCGTCGGCCCGAGGAACGCCTGCGGCACGCCGGGCGGCGCGGACACGCCGACACCATCGCGATACCGGGCGACGTCCTCCATCGCGATCCAGCGCTCCTCGCCCCCGATCCGCGCCCGGATCGCGCGTCGCGTGGACGCCAGCTCCGCCAGGTGCAGCGCGCCCTCGACCCGGCCGCCCACCGTCCGCGCGCCCACCTCCTCGATCGACAGGTCGCCCAGCCGACGGAGCAGGTCGTGGACGTGGTCGGGGCTGTCCGCGTGCCGCTCGTCCACGAGTGCCTGGAGGCTGAGCTCCAGGTCCGCGAGCGCGTCCGCGTCCAGCAGCTCGCGGAGCTCTTCCTGGCCCAGCAGCTCGCGCAGCAGGTCCCGGTCCAGGGTCAGGGCCTGGGCCCGCCGCTCCGCCAGCGGCGCATCGCCGTCGTACATGTAGGCGGCGACGTAGTCGAACAGCAGCGAGCTCGCGAACGCCGAGGCGCGGGCGGTCTCGACCGAGTGCACGACGACCTCGCGCCGCCGGACACCGTCCAGGATCTCGCGCAGCGCCGGCAGGTCGAACACGTCGGCCAGGCACTCGCGATACGTCTCCACGAGGATCGGGAAGCTGCCGTAGCGGGAGGCGACCGCGAGCAGGTCCGCGGCCCGCTGGCGCTGCTGCCACAGCGGCGTCCGGGTCCCCGGCCGGCGCCTGGGCAGGAGCAGCGCCCGGGCGGCGTTCTCCCGGAAGCGGCTCGCGAACAGGCTCGAATGACCAACCCGGCCGACCACGAGATCCTCGATCTCCTCGGGGTCCGGGAACAGCAGCTCCTCCACCCCGTCGAGCGTGGCATCGCCCTCGGGCAGCCGGATGGCGATCCCGTCGTCGGACCAGATCGTCTGGACCTCGAGCCCC
The DNA here is from genome assembly GCA_963849495.1 of uncultured Chloroflexia bacterium. Classification (GTDB taxonomy): domain Bacteria; phylum Chloroflexota; class Limnocylindria; order Limnocylindrales; family CSP1-4; genus CAIXZV01. The sequence continues at coordinate 90,192 of CAWKHN010000005.1, forward strand.
AGCCGCTCCTGGAGCCTGGCCTCGATCGCCATCGTCCACGGCGCGTGGACCCGGCCGCCGAACGGGGTCAGGATCACCAGCCGCCAGTCGCCCAGCTCGTCGCGGAAGCGCTCGATGACGATCCGGCGGTCGGTCGGCAGGGCCCCGGTGGCCTCGCGCTCGTCCTCCAGGTAGGCCAGCAGGTTCTCGGCCGCGAGCCCGTCCAGGTCGTGGTCGCGCCGCAGGCGCTGCGTTGCTTTCGCCCGCCCTTTCGGCCCCGCGGCGAGATCGGCCTCGGCCGCCCGCACGAAGGCGCCGATCTGCCGCCCCAGCTCGACGGGGCGCCCCACGGAGTCGCCTTTCCAGAACGGCAGCTTGCCGGGGATCCCCGGGGCGGGCGTCACGGTCACCCGGTTGGGCGAGATGTCCGCGACCCGCCAGGAGCTGGCACCGAGCACGATGACGTCGCCGTGCATGCCGGCCCGGAGCTCGTAGACCATCTCCTCGTCCAGCTCGCCCACGCGTCGGCCGGTGGTGCCGGGCTCCCCTTCCAGGAACACGGGGTACAGGCCGCGGTCCGGGATCGTGCCGCCGCTGGTGACCGCGACCACGCGGGCATCGCGGCGACCCTCGATGACGTCGGTCAGGCGGTCCCAGGTGATCCGCGGCCTGAGCTCCGCGAACTCGTCGGACGGGTAGGCGCCGGCGAGCATGCCCAGGACGCCCTCGAGCGCCTCGCGGGCGAGCGTCTCGAACGGGGCGGCACGCCGCACGATCTCGAGCAGCTCGTCGACTGTGAACCGCTCGCCGATGGTCATCGCGACCAGCTGCTGGGCGAGGACGTCGAGCGGGTTGTGCGGAAGGGTCGTCGTCTCGATCGAGCCGTCGTGCATGCCCTTGACGACGACCGCGGTCTCGAGCAGGTCGCCGCGGTACTTGGGGAAGATCACGCCCTTGCTCGGCTCGCCGACATGGTGGCCGGCCCGGCCGATGCGCTGGAGACCGCGCGCGACCGAGGTGGGGCTCTCCACCTGGATCACGAGGTCGACCGCGCCCATGTCGATGCCCAGCTCGAGGCTGCTGGTCGCGACCAGCGCGGGGAGGCGGCCGGCCTTGAGCTCCTCCTCGATCTCCAGCCGCTGCTCGCGCGCGATGCTGCCGTGGTGCGCCCGGACGAGCTCCTCACCGGCCAGCTCGTTGAGGCGCTGGGCGAGGCGCTCCGCCAGGCGACGGCTGTTGACGAACACGATGGTGCTGCGGTGCTGCCGGATCAGCTCCAGGATCCGGGGATGGATCGCGGGCCAGATGCTGGTCCGGAGCTCGCCGCCCAGCACCGGGCCGCCGGGCTGCTCCTCCGCGGGGAGAGCCTCGCCGAGGCGCGCCATGTCCTCGACCGGGACGACGACCTGGAGCTCGAGCGGCTTGCGGGCGCCGGCGTCGACGATGGTGACCTCGCGCCCCTCGCCGGCGCCGCCGAGGAACCGGGCGATGGTCTCGAGGGGACGCTGGGTGGCGCTGAGCCCGATGCGCTGGAGGGGCGCCATGGCGGAGCCCCGGCCACGGTCACCGCTCGAACCTCGTCCACGGTCACCGCTCGAAACGCGTCCACCGCCGCGGCTGGAACCCCGTCCACCGCCGCGACTCCCGTCGGCGGTTCCCGCGCCGCGACTCCCGTCGGCGGCTCCCGCGCCGTCGGACCCGGTCGCTCGCAGCCGCTCCAGCCGCTCCAGGCTCAGCGCGAGGTGCGCGCCACGCTTGCTGCCGGCGATCGCGTGAACCTCGTCCACGATCACGTGCTCCACGCCGCGGAGGATCTCCCGGGCCTGGCTCGTGAGCAGGAGGTAGAGGCTCTCCGGTGTCGTGACGAGGATGTCCGGTGGGTGCCTGACGAGATCGCGGCGGGCGTCGGCGGGCGTGTCGCCCGTTCGCGCCGCGATCGTGATGCGCGGGGGCTCATCACCCAGCCGCTGCGCCTCGAGCGCGATCCCGGCCAGCGGCGCCCGCAGGTTGCGCTCCACGTCGTAGGTGAGCGCCTTGAGCGGGCTGATGTACAGGACCCGGACCGTGCCCGGCTCCGCACGCGTCGGCGCGGGGCGCGGGTGCTCCACCAGCCGGTCCAGGCACCACAGGAACGCGGCCAGTGTCTTGCCGCTGCCGGTTGGTGCATGGATCAGCGTGCTGTGGCCCTGCGCGATCGCCGCCCAGCCCTCGGCCTGGGCCTGCGTCGGGGCCTCGAACGTCGCCTCGAACCAGGCCCGCACGGCGGGCCCGAAGGGCGCGAGCGGATCGGCGACGGGCGCGGCCACGGGACCGCGAGTATAGGCGTCGAGGGTCATTTCGTACAGATGTTCTGGTGGCGAGTGGCGCCCCAGGACCCACGGCCCCTGCCGGGCCCCGGCCTTCCGGGCCACCGGGCTCCAAGGGCCTCCGCCGGAATGTGCCTGGAATCGGCCAAATCGCTCCATCACAGCCCGGCCGCGGGCAGGATCCAACCCGGCGAGCCCCGCATCGGTCCCACTCGTGACTCCCAGGCACAGGATCGACAGGAATGTCCGACACCGGCCGCCTGGCGCGACCGACGGCCGAGATAAGCGGCCGATATGGAGCGATCTGGATGATCTCAGGCACAACCTGAACACCGGCCCAACGCCGGCCTCGGCCTCGGCCCCGGCAGCGGCCCGGGCACCGGCAGCGACGACGACACCGATACCGGCCCGAGCACCGGCACCAACGACGAACCGGCATCGACGACGACACCGATACCGGCCTGGACACCGGCACCAACGACAATTCCCGCCTCGCCGGCAAGGAGTACCTCGTGGCGGATACGACCCTGCAGCGCCTCACCCGCTCCCGCGCCAGGGACCTGCGACGCAGCGTGGGCGCGCAGCTCCTCGACCTGCGGGAGGAGCGCGAGCTCTCGCAACGCGAGGTCGCCCGCGCGGCCGGCATCGATCGGTCGTGGCTCGCCAGGGCCGAGGCTGGCGAGGCGAACCTCACCCTCGACTCCCTCGCCGGCATCGCCACCGCGCTCGGGGCAGAGGCGTCGGTCCGGTTCTACCCGGCGACGGGTCCGAGGCTGCGCGATCACATCCAGGTTCGCCTGATCGAGACGCTGCTCGCGCGCCTCCATCCCAGGTGGCAGCCGCGCCTGGAGGTTCCCGTGTACCGGCCGGTGCGGGGGGTCATCGACCTTGTGCTCGTCGAGCCGCGGACCGTGGAGATCGTCGGTGGCGAGGCGCACAGCGAGATCCGACGAGCCGAGCGCCAGCTCCGATGGGCGGCCCAGAAGGCGGATGCCCTGCCGTCGGCGAGCGGCTGGCCGTGGGTGTCCGGCGAGCCTGGCGTCGGCCGGCTGCTCCTGCTGCGCTCGACCCGGGCGACGCGCGAGGTCCTCGCCGCCTCCCCTGCCCTGTTCCGCGCCGCGTATCCGGGCCGGACCGACGACGCGGTGGCAACCCTGACCGAGCCAGTCGCCGCGTTCCCGGACCCTGCGATCGTCTGGGTCGAGCTTCGGGGAACCTCGAGCCGCCTGCTCGACGGTCCACCCCGGGGGATCCCGGTGGGCCGCTGATGCGCGGACGTTCCATGGATGGCGCCTGGCCCCGAGTGGCGCCCCGATGGCGCGATCGATCGCTTCGGCGATGTGGGCTGCCCCGGTCCGGCCAGTCCGAGTGCCGGATCCCGTCCGGGTCCGCGTGGAAGCGACCCTCGCGGTTCGTCACGCCCTGCAGCGCGGGACCGGGGGGCTTCAGCTCGTCGAGCCCAAGTCCGCCAAGGGCCGTCGAACCTTCAACCTTGGCGAGATCGCTGTCGCGGCGCTTCGTCGCCACCGCGAGCGGCAGAACGGCGAGCGTCTGCTCGCCGGCTCGCTGTGGGAAGACGGGGACTTCGTCTTCACGACCGCCGTCGGCCGGCCGCTGGACGCCAGGAACGTGGTGCGCCAGTTCAAGCGGCAGCTCGTCGACGCCGGGCTCCCCGACATCCGGTTCCACGATCTCCGTCACTCGTGCGCGACGCTGCTGCTGGCTCAGGGGGTTCCCGCCCGGGCGCTGATGGACCTGCTCGGCCACAGTCAGATCTCGCTGACCCTCGGCACCTACTCGCACGTGTCACAGGAGCTCCGCGCGGGGGTGGCCGCCAGCATGGACCGTGCCCTGCGCGGCTAGCAGCCCCGACTCGCTGTTGGCAGGCTCGCGAATGGCCTTCGCGGGGTCTGGTCAGCGGTCATGACCCAGACGTTTGGGCCGGCAGCTGCGTTCCAGTTCGCTGGTGAACGCGTCGTCTGCTCGACGAGCTCCTGCACCGACCAGGGGCCCGCGCCGGATGGCCCCGCCGATCAGGACGCTCAGCGATGGCTCGACCAGGTCATCCTCGATACATGTCGAGGCTGACGCTGCTGCCCGTGGTCCGGGTCATCGCGCGGTCTGCGAGAGGGCGAGGGTGCGGCCCCCGACGGACGCGGTCGCGCTGACCGGGCGCTTGGCGGCGTCGTAGGCGAAGAGCAGCGGGGCCGAGCGTCACGACGTGCCCCCGCCGAACAGGACGATCAGAAGCACTCCAGCAATGGGACCGAGGATCGCGAGCGGCAGGATGAACCAGAACTGTGCCCAGTCCATGCGGTCCGGCCGGGCACGGGCGAGCCGGCCATCGTCGATCTCCTGCTGCAGCCAGCGCGGCATCAGCGGTGGGGGATAGCGGTAGCCGAGCAGGAAGGTGGCAAACAACAGCGTGAGGATGGGCACCATGGCCCAGGCGGCGAGCCACCGGGGCAGCAGAACCAGCAAACCGAGCAGGAGGCAGGCGACGCCCACGATCGGGCCGACGGCGGGCACCATGCGGAGGAAGAACGGGTAGGCCTTCTGCGCGTACATGCGCCTCGCCATACTGCGGCCACGCTCGGTCCGATCGTAGTACACCCGCAACAGGATCAAGACGATCCCGCCCCCGCCGAAGAAGAGCAAGAGGTCGAGATTCTTCATGGCGCTGTCATGGCAACGCGCTAGTCACTGAACACCGAGGTGAAGAAACGGTCAGCAACTTCTGACCCTCCGATGCTGCCGAAGAACGCGCCGCCGAACCCGCCCACGAACTCCCCTCCCATTCCGCCGGTGGCTGCACCCCCGGCCGCAGCTCCGGCAGCACCACCAATGACAGCCCCGCCGTACGAACCGCCGATATCTGCGAAGCCTCGAAAGAAACCCCGCACCCCCTGCTCCAACAACGATCGGCCGCGAGCGTCACCTTCGCCGAATTCCCGGTCCAGGGCGTCCTTCATCTGGAGTGCGGATCCCAGGAAGAACACGCTTTTGCCGAACATGCCGAGAATATCGCCTGACTCCCCGAGTTTCGTGCCACCGTTGATGAGTGCCCCCTGGCCATCGCTGACCATCGGGTACAATTCCGCGACCGACGGATCGACACGCCCACCGGCGCTGATCATCGCGCCCCTTCGCCCGGACAACTTGCCGCCGGCCTCGTCAAGGATTTGCTCCAGTCCGGCGAGGGCCGCGTCCGCCGCGTTGGCACTTCCGCCCGAACCCGACCTCATGACACTGCGGAACGCCTCCGAACAGTACCCATAGAACTGGGGTCCGGCAGCCAGGCAGTTCTCATAGACCTGATTGGCCCGCGCGTAGATGCTCTCACCTGCCCCGTACCCTCGGGCCGCGCTGGCGGCGAGCGAGCGACTCTCGCGGGTATCGGTGGCCGCGATCTGGGAAGCGGCGGCGGCCCGGACAGCCTGTGCGTGCCGGTTCGCCGCGGCGACAGCCAGCACCGCGGACTCGGTCTCGGTGTACTGGTGGACCGTCTGCTGGGTGGTCCAGTTGTGGGTCGCGTCGTGGGTGAGCACGGTGCCCAGGACATCGTCATACGCGATCGTCGTGTGCCCGTCTGGATCGACGAGCGTGGCCGGGTTGGCCTCGGCGTACAGGAAGCGGTTCATGCGACAGCGGGTGCTGCGCTGACCCGGCGAACGTGTCGAGGCTCGTGAACATGCCCAGCCCCGGGGCATAGTCGCGGGCACCCGCGGCATACAGGGGGATCGCCGACGGGGAGAGGTCGAGCCGGCCCTGGTACTTCCAGCTGGTGGTGGCCGCTGAGCCCGAGGTGGGCCACACGGGCCACCGTCTGCCCGTAGCCGTCATAGCGGATGGCGTCGGTCACCGAGGATGGAGTCTGGGCGAGGCCCGCGGCGATCGAGCCGTGGAGATCGGGGGTGAGCCAGGCCACCGTCGATCCGGTCCTGGTGCCCAGGCGGTCACCGGCGGGATCGGGGATCGAGTCGGTGACCGCACCCGATCCCCCGGTGTTGGCGATCCGGACCACGGTGTCGGTGGAGCCTGCATAGCTGTACGTGTCGACCGACGTGCCGGTGGTCCGGGTCACCGGGCGGCCGAGGGCGTCGAGACCGAGGGTCGTGGTGGAGCCACCGGCGGGGGTGATCGCGACGAGGCGGTGGGCGAGGTCGTAGGTATAGGCGATCGCGCTGCCGGTCGTGCCGGTCTCGGGGTCGGTCGTGAGGTCACCCGTGGTCGAGTAGACCGCGGCCAGCGGGAAGCCACCGTTCTTGGTGATCGAGACGAGCTCGTCGGTCCGGTCGTAGACCGCGGCATAGGTGTCGGGACCGACCGAGCGGCTGAGGCGGTTGCCGTCGAGGTCATAGGTGTAGGCGACCGACCCGGTCGAGAGGCCCGACGAGCCGGTGAGCCTGTTCAGGGCGTCATAGCTGAAGGTCTGGGCGACGGTGCCGGCATCGCCGGTCACGCCACGGGAACGTCGCATGCCAGGATGGAACGGCCCCCAGTGACCGATGGATCTCGCGTTCGAGATCCCTGATCTGATCTGCCGCCGCGCGATCCGCGTCCGTGGTCACGTCGTCGGGAGCCGCATGCCACGCCTGGAACAGGGTGATGTAGTTGTTGGTCGCCGGACACCGGAACCGATCCAACGCCGTGACGTCCCGCTGGAACTTCGCCTCGCGCTCGCGATCGGGTGATGCTGACAATTCATCGGCAACGAAGGCGAGCCGGGCTCGCTCTCGGAGCAGCTGCCATTCCAGCGAGGGGCCGCCGAGGAGTGCCACCAGGCGCGAGGGCAGGAACATGGAGGCAGCCCCAACGCCGACGGCCACGACGCTGAGAAGGTCGAGGGGCAAGGCGAGCTCGAACGGCGCACCCGCCGCGGTGGGTAGGACGAGGGCGCCCCACGCCGTGGTGAAGGCTGCGGCGGGCGTCCAGCGGAGAAGCCGCCGGGCGCCGTGTGACGCCATCGCCCGCCGTCCAGTGCTGGCCGCTGAAACCATGAGAACCGTCAGGCCGGCGGCCAGCGGTACCCAGGATCGGACCAAAGCTGAGAGACCGATCACGATGAGCGCGATCGTCACGCTCGCGATGGCCTCCCGCTGCTGGCGCGCAACCTCCGCTGTCCTTGGCCACATGCTCCTTATCACTCCAGCACCAACCGGTGGCCTCCAGGGAGACGCGGGGTCGGGATGCTGAGATCAACCGGCACCTGGCTGCTCGAACGCAAGGTGCTGCCACCGAAGCCCGTGGGGCTCATACGCGGCGAAGTCCGCATCCCGGCTCACCCACGTGCAACCCTCGGCGATGGCGAGCGCCGCGTGCTGCGCGTCGGCCACCATCTTGCCGGTCGCGCCCACCGCACGGCAGAGACGGGCGACGTCGTCGAGATGGCCGGCGCCGGGCGTGGCCAGCCGGCATCGCGGATGGCTCGCCAGCTGCTCGATCACCGCGAGCGCGACGGGCAGCGGCGTCGGGTCTTCGAAGATCCGTGGGTTCGTGACGATCCTGACGAAGCCGACCGCCACCAGCACGCTCAGGGCAAACGGCTCGGACCCGTCGACGACCGCTTTCAGCCATCCCGCGTACGACTCGTGCCAGACCTCGTCCTCCCGGTGGGCGTAGACGAGCACGTTGACATCGGGCATGAGCATCGTCAGCCCAGCCGCCGCCGGTCCTCGTCCTCGAGCTCGGTCGCGAAGTCGGACGGTTCGTGGCGGACCCGGCGACCGGTCCGGCCGTACGTGGCCATCGAGAACGGCGGCGCCACCGGCAGAGGACGACCGAACGAGTCCCGCAGCGCCTCGTTCACGAGGTCGCTCACGGTGAGGTTCCGCTCCGCCGCCCGGCGCTTTGCCTGGCGAAGCAGTGCGTCATCGAGCACCAGGGTCGTTCGCATACAGATGATCATACGTGTGCCAGCCGACATTGCAACGCTCACGTGATCGCGCGCCGCAGGTCGAGATCGGATCGAGCCGCGGCTCCACGGCTGTTCCTCTGAATGGGCGGGGTGCACGCGCCTTCAGGCGAGCCGGCGTCGCACCACCGCGTCCAACGCCCGCATCGCGCGGTCCGCGGTCCGGAACACCGGGATCCCGCCGGCCTCGAGGGCGGCCACGAGCGGGTCGTACAGGGGCCCGCCATCCACGATCGCGACCCAGGCCTTCGTGGTCCGGTGCCACAGGTCGACGAGCAGGGCGGCCACCGCGTCAGGGGCGGCGAGGTCCTCCGATTGGCCGGGGCCACCGCGCGAGCGTCATCAGCTCCGCGGTAAGCGGGACGATCCCGATGACGCCGACGTCGACCGCCGGTGACGCGAGCACCGCCTCGGCCATCGCGGCGAACGCCGTGTCACCCGTCATCGGGGTGACGTCCAGCGGATTGCGGACATCGACCACGCCGCCGGCCCCGACGCCGGCCAGCAGCTCCCCCAGCCGCGCCGCCGTGGCGTCGTCGAACGGGCCGAGCTCCAGAGAACCCGCGTTGTCCCCGATCGCGACGCACTCGAACCCGGCGTTCGACATCGCGCCCAGCCGCTTCCCGCGGATCTCGCGCCCGTGCAGCAGCGTGGCTGCACGGAGGAGGTCGTCGAACTCGTCGAGCGACTCGGCCACCAGCACGCCTGCCTGCCGGGCGAGCGCGCGGTTCGCCACCACGTCGCCCGGCGATCGACGCCGTGTGGCTGGCGGAGGCGGCGGCGCCAGCCGTGGTCCGGCCGGCCCGGTACAGGACGACGATCCCGCCGCGGCCGGTGATCCGGCGGGCGGCCACCAGGAACGCGGCCGCATCGAGCGGCCTGAATCCCTCGACATAGACGCCGAAGACCGCGATCGCGGGGTCGTCCGCGAGGTGCGCGACGTGGTCCCCGATCGTGAGGTCCATCTGGTTGCCGACGGTGACGAGGTACCGGGGATGCAGGTCCGCGAGCCGGGACAGCCGGGTGATCGCGAAGGCGCCGCTCTGGGCGACGATCGCGAGCGGGGCGCCGGCGCCGGCCGCAGCAGCGGCACCAGCCTCGGCGGGAGCGAGATCGGGCGGGGCAAGCTTCGAGGCCGGGATGAACATCGTGTCGATCCGCCCGGGCACGGACCGGAACCCGAGGCAGTTGCCGCCGTTGAGCAGCGGCCCGCCGTCCGGCCGGGCGCGGGCCTCAGCGAGCGCCGCCCGCATCCGGGCCACGATCTCGCCGGTCCCCTGCTTCTCCTCGAAGCCGCCGGGGATGACCAGGATCGACTCGGCCGACATCGCGCTCCACGACATCGGCCACCACGCCCGCGGCCTGCGCGGCGGAGACCGCGACCACGAACAGGTCGACCTTGCCGGGCAGCGAGGCGACATCGGAGACGCACCGGCACCCATCGATCTCGTCTGCGCCGGGCTTGATGATGGTGACGGCGGCAGGGTCGAAGCCGTCGCGCAGCAGGTTGCGCAGGATGATGTGGCCCGCGTTCATCCCCGACGACACGCCGATGAGCGCCACCGAGCGGGGCTCGAGCATCCGCGGCAGCTTCGCCACCGGTCGCGGCGGGGCGGCGCCTGCGACCACGGCCATCGCGGCGGCGTCGAGCCCGGCACCCGGCATCGCGAGGACGTCCAGCGCGACCAGGCCGTCGGAGGTGACGACGATCGGGTTGACCTCGAGCTCGAGCAGGTCGGCCGGGACGCAGGCGTCGGCGAGGGCGAGGAACCGCTCCACGACGTCGACCAGCCGCTCCATCGGCAGCCGCGGGGCCCGGCCCCGCTGGCCTTCGCGTAGCAAGCCGGACCGCGGTCGAGGCCCGAAGGACGCCGGCGATCGCGGCCCTCGAGGTGAGGCGCGGCGACAGGATCGCGATCTCGCGGCCCGGCCGCAGGTCCGCGGCGACGGCCTCGGCATCGATCCCGCCGGCGCCCACGCTCACGATCGGGCCGAGGTCGCTGGTCCAGCGCGCCGACACCAGCAGCGACCCACCCGATGCCCGGCTCGTGGTCCACGAACTCCGCGACGACGAACCCGCGGACGTCGTGCCCTGCGAGCGCTCGCCGCATCCCGGCGATGGCCATGGCGACGGACCCGGTGTCACGCGGGACGACGGCCACGCCGCCCGCCTCGGTCTTGTGGGCGATCGCCGAGCGCCACCACGCGCACGACGACCCGATCGCTCCCGAGCGCCTCGACCGCGTGCGCCGGCCCCTCGCCGTCGCCGGCCGCCACGAACACCGCGCGCGGCACCGCGACGCCCATCGCCTCGAGGATCGCCCGTCCGTCCGGCTCCAGCAGCATCGCGGGCTCCGCGTCGGCACCCGGGTGCGCGGTGCCGGCTGCACGCGCGGCACCGGCGATCGCGCGGATCCGCGCGACGTCGATGACGGGCAGCTCCTGGGTGGGCATCGCCCACAGCGTACGGCGATCCGCGCCGCGCGGGGCGGCTACGCGGCCGGCGACGGCTCCACCGGGTGCGGCTTCCGCGCCGGAAGCAGCAGCGAGAACAGGACGCCCAGGAGCACGAAGCCGGCGGCCGAGAAACCGGCCAGCCGCGTCGCATCCACGAACGCCCGCTCGACCGGGATCGCGGTCGCCTGGAGCGACGCCAGGAACACCGGGTCGCTGAAGCAGGCCGCCTGCTCCGGTGGCAGCGCCGCGGTGCCACCGCCGAAGCCGGTCTCGGCCGCCTTCGACGGGTCCTTGAGGGCCGGCAGGACCTGACCCGCCGACTCGTCGACCAGGTCCACGACCAGTGTCCGGCACACCGGGGACACGTTGGGCAGCGCGGCCGCGATGTTGTCGCCGCTGGCGGATGACGAGCGTCGAGAACAGGATGGTCCCGAGGATCGCGATCCCCAGCGCCGAGCCGACCTGGCGCAGCGTGGAGTTGGCACCGGACGCGATGCCCGACAGCGAGACCGGGATGTCCGACAGCACGATGCTCGTCAGCTGCGCCGTTGCGAACCCGACGCCGATGCCGTAGATGAACAGCGGGATCACGAGCATCAGCCCGTTGACCGAGGTGGAGATGAGCAGCGTCGTCGCGATGATGCCCACGGCCTCCAGCAGCATCCCGGTCGTCACCACCCAGCGCGGACCGTAGCGGCGGGCGAGCGTGGCGGCTCCGGGTGCGGCGAAGAAGGCGCCCACGGCGAGCGAGAGGAACACGGCCCCGGTGTCGAACGCCGAGTAGCCCAGCACGCCCTGGAGGAACAGCGGCAGCGCGAACAGCAGGCCGAACTCGCCCAGCGACACGATCGTGCCGGCCAGGTTCCCGTAGCGGAACCCCCGGTACCGCCAGAGGGTGAAGTCGAACAGGTAGAAGCTGCCGGCTGCCCGGCGGCGCGACTCGACGGCCGCGAAGATCAGCAGCGCGACGATCCCGAGCCCGAGCGCGAACGGGATGACCGAGACGCCGTCCAACGGCCAGGCAAGGCCCAGGACCCCGAACGGGTGGCGTGGGTCGGGCGCCCACCAGCCGTACGACCGTCCCTCGATCAGCCCGAACACGAACGCACCCAGCCCGCCGGTGATCAGCAGGAACCCCGGCAGGTCGAAGCCCGGCTTCGCGTGCTCGTCGCGCGACTCGCCGATGTAGTGGAGGGTGCCGGCGATCGCGAACAGCCCGACGGGAACGTTGACGAAGAACGCCCAGCGCCAGGACGCATAGGTCGTCAGGAACCCGCCGAGCAGCGGCCCGATCGCCGCGACCCCGCCGATCACCGATCCCCAGATCCCGAACGCGATCGCGCGATCCCGGCCCTGGAAATTGGAGTTCAGGATCGCCTGCGTGGCCGGCAGGATCATCGCCCCGCCGACGCCCTGGAGGACGCGGGCGAGGATCAGCACGTCTCCCGTGGGAGCAAGGCCCGCGAGCATCGAGGCCACCAGGAACAGGCCCAGGCCGGCGAGGTACATCCGCCGCCGCCCGAAGACGTCGCCCAGGCGCCCGAGCGTGATCAGCAGCGCCGCAAACACCAGGGCGTAGATCGTGTTGATCCACTCGGCCTGGGTGGAATCGAGCGCCAGCTCCCGGATGATCGAGGGGACGGCGACGTTGACGATCGTCGCGTCGACGATGATCATCGCGACACCAACGCTGAGCATCGCGAGGCCGACCCATCGTCCCCTGCCCTCGGCATGGATCGCCGGCCCGTCCGGGCGCCGGTTCCGTGTTGACGTCATCCGTGCAGTTCCTCGCGCGACGGCTCTCGACGGCCGCTGGATCCTTGACTTACGAAATGTTTTCGATACGATAACAACGATGCCGAAGCGTGTCCAGAGCCGGGCAACGCGGGGCGCCGAGCCGGTGCCCGCCCCGTTGAGTGCGGATGCGTTCGAGACGAGCCATCTGCTGCTCGAGCTGATCCACGTCTCCTACGCGACGCGCGGCGCGGACGCCGCGGAGATCGTCGGCCAGGGGGCCTCAGGGCCAGCGGATATCCACGTGGCGGGATCGGGCCCCCGGGCGCCGACGACCCATGCGATCCGCGCCGCCATCCACGTGTACCAGCACGGGCAGCGCTCGATCGGCGAGCTGGCGTCCGGCCTGGGGATCTCCTACGGCTGGGCGAGCCGCGTGGTGACCGAGCTGGAAGATGCCGGGCTCGTCGCACGACGGCCGGACGCCGATGACCGGCGGGTGGTCCGGGTGTCGCTGACGCCGGAGGCCATCGAGATGGTGGAGAGCGCCTATCGCTGGCGCGGAGACGCGGTCGAGCGTGCGCTGACCGCACTGGACGAGGACGGCCGACGCGCCGTCAGGACATTTCTGCGTCGGATAACCGAGGAGCTGGCCGCAGCGGCGCAGGAGCGTCGACCGCTGGCCGGGTGAGGAGAGCGAGATGGCGCGGTTCGCACACATCCTCGTCGCCACGGACGGGTCCGATACGTGCAGGTCCGCGGAGGAGGCCGCGGTCGAGCTGGCTCGCGACCTGGGCGCCGAGCTGATCACCCTGTCCGTCGCCCCCGCCCCGGACGCCCACGATGCCGATCTGTCGTCGGCGTCCGATCCGCTCGGCGCCGCCGAGGCGGCGACGATGGCCATGACACGCGAGGACGCGGGCGCGCAGGCGTCCGCAGCCGAGGCGCGCGCCCGGCGGCTGGCGGAGCAGGCCAGCGCCATGGGCATCCGTGCACGCTGGATCACGTGGGAGGGATCCGCCGGCGAGGGCATCGTGGCCGCCGCGACGGCGGAGCATGCCGACCTGGTCGTCGTCGGGTCGCACTGCCGCGGGCCTATCGGCCGCATGCTCTCGGGGAGCGTGTCGGACCACGTGGTCCATCACTCACCGGTCCCGGTGCTGGTCGTCCGCCCGACGTCCGGCCGCCCGTCTCCGGCCTGACGGCGGCCGCGGACCGGTCCGGCGCTCCCGGGAGGCATCGCCGGCCCCCCGGCCCGCTGTTACTATCCCCGCATGGATCTTGTCGTCCTCCTGATCATCATCCTCGTCGTCGTCCTCGTGTGGCGCGGGCCCAAGACGCTGCCGCTGCTCGGGCGGGCATTCGGCCAGGGAGTTCGCGAGGCGCGCAAGGAGATCGACGGCATCAAGACCGACGCGGCCGCCCGCAAGGACGCTGACGGGGACGAGCCGCCCTCGTCCTAGTCACCCTCGTCCTGGCGACCCTCGGCCGGGCCCCGCCCTCGACCGTGCGCGGGCCGGAGGGCCAGCGGGCGCAGCCCCTCGATCCGTTCCAGTGAGCGCCTGAGCGCCGCCTCGTCGGCCGGCTGCGGCATCGCGCGCGACGGCCCGGGCCCGAACAGGTCGCCGACCAGGACCTCGCGGTCGTCCGGCAGCTCGAATGCAAGATGATCCGGGTGCGTCCCCGGGGTTGCATGGACGCGGATCCGGGTTTCCGAGAGGTCCGGCTGGTCGCCATCCTCGAGCGTCACGAACTCCCCCGGGAGCACGGCCGCGGCTCCCGCCGCCGCATGCACCGGCGCCCCGATCCGGACCGCCAGCGAGGTCGCCCCGGCCGCATGATCGGGCACCGGGGCCGTCAGCAGGATCGCCTCGATCCGGCCGCCGCGAGCCGCCGCAAGGTCCAGGAACGCCTCCGCCGCGGCGTCGTCCGGCTCGCCGGGATCCACCACGACCATCCGCCGGCTGCCGATCACCCAGGCGTTCACCTCCTGGCCCGGGACGCCACCCGCACCCCGGAGACGGACCCGGACGAGGCCGGGCCGGATCACGTCCACGGCCGGCGGCGCGGCGGGAGCCATCGGCGTCAGGTGGCGCCGGACGTCCTCCAGCTTCCGGACCTGCGACAGCTGCTGGAGCGTCGTGCTGGTCGGCGGCCAGAGCGCCATGCGTCCGGCGGTCATCGCCGCGAGAGCTGCCCGGGGCGTGACCCACTCGTATGCCGCCACCTCCCGGTCGTCCATGGCCGGTCGGGCGCCGTCGGGCAGAGAGGCGGCAAAGAAGCGAGCGTCGTAGCGGCGGGCCATGCCGGCCGGTGGCGTCACCCAGCGGGAGAGCGGCACCAGCGCGTCCGTGCGCAGGACGAGGTCGAGCCGCTCGACCAGCTCCGCGAATGTCAGGCCGTTGCCACGGACCCGGTCGAGTGCCTCCGGGTCGATCGCCGCGCCGCCCGGGCCGGTGGCCAGGAGCACTCCCGTCTCCTCGAACAGCTCGCGCAGCCCAGCGATGTGATGGGCGACCGCCGCCGCCGGCTCCATGTCCCCGGCCCACGCCCGGGCGCATGCGTCCGCCGACAGGACGGACCGTGCGACGAGCCGCGGATCGTCGTCCCCCGGGTCGACCGCGCCGCCGGGGAACACGTGGAGCCCGGGACCGAACTCCATCGTCGCGGGCCGGTGGGTCAGCAGGACCTCGACGCCATCCGGCCCGGGCCGCAGGAGCGCGATCGTGGCCGCCGCGCGCGGCCCGGGCTGCTCGCTCCCGTCCGCCATCAGAGCTGCAGCACGTAGGTCCAGAGGTGGACGCCCTCGACGGGCTCGAAGTCCCGATCCGGCGCACGCCGGAAGCCGAGGCGCTCGTAGAGCCGGTGCGCCCTGCGCATCACCGGGGAGGTGGAGATCGCGAGCCCGGATCGCCGTTCCGCGCGTGCGTGCGCGATGCATGCTTCCACGAGCGCCCGGCCGGCGCCCAGGCCCTGGGCCTCAGGGGCCACGCCGAGCATCCGGAAGCCGGCCTCGTCACCGCGCTGCACCTCCGCGAACGGATTGCCGCGGTCGGCCACGTAGGTCACGCAGCCGAGCAGACGGTCGTCGCCGTCCACGGCCACGAGGACCGGGCACACGCCGGCACGGCCGGCCGCGTCGCGGACGTGCTCGAGATACGACTCGAAGGACGGCCCGGGCTGCCCGGGCAGCGCGCGGTAGGCGCGGACGACCACGTCGCCGGCCTCCGGCAGCTCGGATGTCCGTGCCTCGCGGACGACGATTTCGCTCACGTGCCGACCAGCAGCGCCTCGAGCGCCTCGGGCTCGTGCACCGGCTGGCGGCACGCGAAGTGCCGGCAGACGAACGCGGTCGGGCGACCGTGGAGCTCGAACCGGTGATGCAGCAGCGGCACCGCGGACGCATCCGGCGTCGCCGACAGGGCCAGGACGCGCATCGGGTGATAGCCGCGACGCGCGACGTCCAGCAACCGCCGCGTGCCCTCGTCCGCCGCATCGCCCACGATCGCCACCTCGGTGACGGTCGCATGGGCGAGCTCCAGCGCGCACAGCCACTGGGCGAAGCCGGTCGGGTAGCGGGCGAGGAACGGTCCCGCGGTCCCCAGAGCCCCATCGGCGGCCACCCGGTAGCGGTCGTCGCCGGTGAGGGCGGCGAGCCGGAGCAGCACCGTCGCGGTCATCGAGCCGCCGGAGGGCGTCGCGTTGTCCTGGATGTCCTTCGGCCGAACGATGAGCGTCTCGCCGTCGTCCGCGGTGTCGAAGAAGCCGCCGGCGGGATCCGCAAAGTGACCGAGGATCACCTCCACCAGCGACACCGCCTCCCGGTACCAGCGCTCCTCGAAGGTGGCCTCGTACAGCGAGACGAGCCCGTCCGCGAGGTAGGCGTGGTCCTCGAGGACGCCGTCCGCGGATGCCCGGCCGTCCTTCCACGAGCGGCGCAACCGCCCGTCCGGCATGAGCAGCCCCGCGAGGACGGCGTTGGCGGCTGCCTCGGCGGCTGCCCGGTATCCCGCAGCGACGTCCACGAGGCGCGGGTCACCGCTGCCGGCGAGCGCGCCGGAGGCATCGGCCAGGGCGGCGATGGCGAGACCGTTCCAGCCGGCGAGCACCTTGTCGTCGCGGGCCGGCTGGGGCCGGCCGGTGCGCCGCGCCAGCAGCGCAGACCGGGCGGCGGCCAGCCTCCCGGCAACCATGTCCGCCGCGAGCCCGAAGCGTTCGCCGAGCTCCGCGTCGTCGCGGACGCGCGACAGGATCGTCCGTCCCTCCCAGTTGCCGGCATCGGTCACGCCGTACGCGGCGGAGAACAGAGCGGCGTCGTCGCCCAGGACCTCGCGCACCTCGGCCGCGGACCAGACGAACGTGGCGCCCTCGTCGCCCTCGGTGTCCGCGTCCTGGCTCGCCGCGAACCCGCCGTCGATCGTCCGCAGCTCCCGCAACAGGTAGTCGAGCGTCCCGGTCATCGTCCCGAGATAGGCCTCGTCGCCCGTCAGCGCCCACGCGTGCGCGTACACCCGCGCCAGCTGCGCGTTGTCGTACAGCATCTGCTCGAAGTGCGGCACCAGCCACCGGGCGTCGGTCGAGTAACGATGGAAGCCACCGCCCAGCTGGTCGTGGACCCCGCCCGCCGCCATCGCGTCGAGGCTGCGCCGGGCGAGCTCCAGCGGTCGGGCGTCACCGGTGGCGACGTGCCGGCGGAGCAGGGCCTCGATCGTCATCGGCTGCGGGAACTTCGGCGCCGAGCCCCAGCCGCCGTTGACGGGGTCGAATGACGCCTCGATGCCGGCGGCGGCATCGCCGAGGACCGACGCCGGCGGGAGCCCGCCCGGAGCCGGGGCCGCGCGCTGCGCCTCGACCAGCGCCTCGACGAGCCGGGCTCCGGCTCGGTCGACCTCCACGCGCTGCTCCATCCATGCCCGGCGCACGCTCTCGAGCACCTGCCGGAACGAGGGCATGCCGTGGCGCGGCGTGTCCGGGAAGTACGTGCCGCCATAGAACGGGCGGCCATCGGGAGTCAGGAACATGCTCATCGGCCAGCCGCCCTGGCCGGTCATCGCCTGCACCGCGCCCATGTACAGCTGGTCCAGGTCGGGGCGCTCCTCGCGGTCCACCTTGATCGCCACGAAGTGGTCGTTGAGGAATGCGGCGGTCGCCTCATCCTCGAATGACTCCCGCTCCATCACGTGGCACCAGTGGCAGGCCGCATAGCCAATCGAGAGGAAGATCGGGCGGTCGAGCAGCTTCGCCCGGGCGAGGGCATCCGGCCCCCAGGGGAACCAGTCCACCGGGTTGTGGGCGTGCTGGAGCAGGTACGGGCTGGTCTCGCCGGCCAGCCGGTTGGTGCGGGTGGGTCGCGCGTCGCCGTCGGCCATGTCCGGATGGTAGCCGCGGCCGGGTCACGCGGGCGACAATCAGCGCGATGACAACGCCCTCGACCTCGACGATCGTCCCGGGACGCGGCGCCGTGCCGGGGTTCCTGCCCTCGGTCCACGGGCTCCCGTTCGCCAACTCGTTCCCGCCCGGCCCCACGCTGACCATCGGGCCGCTCGATCCGCGTGTGCTGGGCTTTGGCGATGCGTCCGCGGGGCTGTGTGGCGGGATGGCGCTCACCGCGCACGACCTGTTCGAGGCGGGGATGGCGGCGCCACCGGAACCCGTGCCGCCGGCGAACGGCACCCCCCGCTTCCGGGCGCTCGTCCGGCGCCAGGTGCAGTCGCTGGACTGGCTCCGGGTGCCGCTCCGCTACCTCGATCTGCAGGCGCTCCGCCCGGACCCACCGTCCGGGCTCGCTGCGCTGCTCCACCGGGAGCCGCCCCGGGTGGTCGCCATCGGCGACGAGTGGCCGCGGATCCGGGCCGAGATCGACGCCGGGCACCCGTGCGTGGTCGGTCTCATCCGCGCCACGGGCCTGTCGCCCTGGACGCTGACGGCCAACCACCAGGTCCTGGCGTTCGCCTACGAGGCCTTCGAGGGCTCCGAGGGCTCCGTCACGATCGGTGTCTACGATCCGAACCACCCGGGTCGAGACGACGTCGAGCTGCGGGCCACGATCTCGGCGGACGTGAGCCTGCCCTGGCGCGAGCGGATCCACCTCGTCCAGTCGACCGGCGAGCCGCTGCTGGGCTTCTTCCGCCAGACGTATCCGCCGCCCGATTCGGTGGGCGCCTGGCGCTGATCGGCGCGCTGATCGACGCCCTGGTCCGCGCGGAGGACACCGGTCCGACAAGCCCGTTACCCGATGGCGGGCGGGAGTCTGCCGCCGGGCAGGCGCCTCAGCCGCGCCGCTGGGTGCGGCCGGCGCTCACCCCGCCGGGCGGCTCGGCCTCGGGCACGGTCGCCTCGGCATCCGTGCGTCGCGAATCGCAGGAGTAGCAGCGTGCGGCCCACGCGGTGTTCTGCGAGCGACAGCGGGAGCAGAACCAGGGCGTGTCGCTGAGCCTGCCCGGCCGGCGCCGGAGCAGCGCCGGAGCGATCCGGCCAGCGACGCCGCGCCCCATCGAAACCAGCTCGTCCAGCGATGCCAGCAGGAACCGTCGCGTGCTGACGCCGATCACGCCGACGACGATCCCGACGATCGCGCACCCGACGATCGCCTCGGGCGACAGGTTCAGCGACCCCGACGTGACGAGCGGCTCCATGCGTCAGATCGTGCGCCTGCCGGGTCCCGTGCGCAATCGGCTGGCCCGCACTCGGCCGGCCCGCAATCGGCTGGCCCGCACTCGGCTGGCCCGCACTCGGCTGGCCCGCACTCGGCCGCCCCGGGTCACAGGGTGGGCAGGACCTGGTGATCCGTCTGGGCTGCGGCGAACAGGTCGCCCAGCTCGGCGATCCGCGCCGGCAGCGTGCGGATCGTCCAGCGGTCCGGTGCCAGGGCCGGATCGTCCAACTCGTCCCAGCGGATCGGCGCCGAGACCGGCGCACCGGGACGAGGACGCACCGCGTACGGGGCGACGAGCGTCTTGATCGGGGCGTTCTGGGTGTAGTCCAGCCGCGCCCGGCCGCCCCGGTCGGCCTTCGACCATTCCCACGACACGAGGTCCGGCACGGTGGCGCCGATCGCACGCGACAGCGTCTCGATCCAGGCGGACGTGTCCCCGAACGTGTAGCGCCCGCGCTCGACGGGGATCCACGCCTGGATCCCGCGGCTGCCCGTCAGCTTGGGGTAGGCGCGCACCCCCAGGTGATCCAGCGCCGTGCGGTAGAGGCGGGCCAGGAGCAGCGTCTCCTGCCAGGTCGTCGCGGTGCCGGGATCGATGTCGATGAGCGCGAACGTCGGCGCCCAGGGGTCGTGCACCGTGGACGTCCAGGCGTGGATCTCGAAGGCCGCCTGGTTGCCCAGCCAGCACAGGGTGGCGGCCCGGTCGGCGACCAGGTGGTCGTTGGGGGCCCGGTCCTCGCGCTCGCGGAAGCCGTGCTCGCGCCAGATCGTGAGCCACGCCGGCGCGGTCTTCGGGATGTCCTTCTGCCAGAAGCCGGGCGCCGCCGCCCCGTTCGGGAAGCGCTGGAGGTTCAGCGGGCGGTCCGCGAGGTGCGGCAGCATCGCCGGCGCGACACGGGCGAAGTAGCCGATCAGCTCGCGCTTGGTGACCGGCGCCTCGTCCACCCCGTCGCGAGCCGCGAACAGCACCTTGTCCAGGTTGGTGAGTCGCAGCGTCTGCCCGGCGACGTGCCACTGCCCCTCGGCCGTGATCGAGGCAAGCGTCGCGAGCTCGGTCTCGGTCACCAGCCAGGTCGCCGGCGGCTCGTCCGCACCGGATCCCCGTCCGGTGGGTGATGCGCGGAGCCTCATCGCGGACGGCGGCGAGGTCCCCGGTCCCGTGGGGTCCGCGGTCGCCGGGTCGACGGGCCGCTCGCGCACGACCTCGCGCGGCTCACGCCCCCGCTCGATCCCCTTGAACGATGACTGGCGCACGTGCCCGTCGCGTGTCCAGCCACCCGTCTCGGCCCTGATCACCAGCTCCGGCCGGACCCATCGCACCCCCGTCAGGTCGCCGCCCCATCGGCCGGTGGCGCCGGTGGGCGGCGCCGGGTCGAACGGCGGAACCTCGACCTCCCGCTCATCGAGCAGGGTCCTGAGCTCCCGGCGCGCCCGGTCCGTGAACCCGGCGCCGACCTTGCCGGCGAACCGCAGCCGCTCGCCCTCGTACACCCCGACGACGATCGCGCCCAGCTCGCGCGCGGTCCCCGTCCCGGGCGTCCACCCGCCGACGACCAGCTCCTGCTCAGGACGCGCCTTCAGCTTCAGCCACGTCGTGACCCGCCTTCCCGGCTCGTAGCGCGACCATCGCCGCTTGGCCACCAGGCCTTCGAGGCCCTGCGCCTTGACGGCGTCGAAGAAGGCGATCCCCTCCGTTTCGAGGTGCGAGCCGTACCGGACCTGCGCAGTCGACCGCAGCACTAACTCCAGCAGGCGCTTGCGGTGCTCCAGCGGCACGTCCAGCAGCGAACGCCCGTCGAGATGGAGCAGGTCGAATGCCTGGTAGACGAGGGGTACGCTCCCCCGCCCACGCCGGCGCTCGCCGATCTGCTCCTGGAGCAGCGAGAAGTCCGGCCGGCCCTGCTCGTCGAGCGCGACAACCTCGCCGTCGACGATCGCCTCACGGGCGCTGATCCACGTCGGCGGCACGAGCAGCCCCGGGAAGTAGGCGGCCGCATCGTTCCCGTTGCGCGTGAACAGGCTCACGGTTCCGTCCCGCACGACGGCCTCCACCCGGTAGCCATCCCACTTGACCTCGAACAGCCAGTCCTCGTCCCGGAACGGCCCGGTCGCGAGCGTCGCCTTCATGGGCTCGATGTAGCGCGGCATCGGCGCCTCGCGCGCCGCCGACAGGTCGATCTCCGCGCTTGCGGCCGGTGCCTCCGAGACCCAGATTGCCGGGGCGTCCGCCTTGACCTCGTCGTTGGTACGGCCCGACCGGACGCTCTGCGGGTGCTCCTCCGCGTCCCAGCCGGCGACGGCATGCTCGTCGCGCTTGTGGATCAGCAACCACTGCTCACCCTCGTCGTCCTCGAACGCGGTCCGCGGCGCCGACCCGGGGCGGCGCGACGTCCGGACGATCGTGAACCGGCCCAGGAGCTTCTCGCCGCTCGCGCGGAACTTGAGCTCGCCGTTCCGGATCGCGGCGGCCGGGTCGGGCGTCTCGGCCTCCGGTTCCCAGGTGCCCCAGTCCCACACGATCACGTCGCCGGCGCCGTACTGGCGGGTCGGGATCACCCCCTCGAAATCGAAGTACTCGAGCGGATGGTCCTCGACGTGGATGGCCATCCGGCGCGCGGCCGGGTCGAGCGTCGGGCCTTTCGGTACGGCCCACGAGACCAGCACGCCGTCGATCTCGAGCCGGAGGTCATAGTGGAGCCGGGTTGCGCGATGCCGCTGGACGACGAACCGCCGGCGGGCGGCCGGCGCCGGAGAGCCCGCGGGCCGTCCCGACGGGTCCGGCTGCGGCACGCTCGGCGCGGGCTCCGGAGTCTTCGCGAAGTCGCGCTTGCGGCGGTACTCCTCGAGCGGCATGACCGGAGTATGCAGGGGCGAGCGGAACTCCTCGCCGTCAGGCGCTCTTGCGGCGCCTCACGGGTCGTGCGTCGGCCTCCGATGCGGCGTCTCCGTCGGCCTCGGCGGCCTCCGCGCCCGCTGCCGCCTTCGCCGAACGGGCCCGGCGTGCCCGCTTCGCCTCGCTCACCGAGACCGGCGCCGGCGAATCCTTCGTCCTCTGGTCTGTGGCGGCCTTGACGCTCGCCTCGAGCAGCTTCATCAGGTCGACGAGGTTCGTGCTCTCCGGGGCCGGGGCCGGGGCCGCGACCTCCTGGCCCTCGACCTTCGCCTCGATCACCTTGAGCAGGGCCTCGCGGTACTCGTCCTTGTAGCGCGCCGGGTCGAACAATTCCGTCATCGCCTCGACCAGCTGCTCGGCCATCCGGAGCTCGGCCGGCTTGAACTCGAACGACTCGTCCGGCAGGTCCAGCTCTGCGGCCGAGCGGATCTCGTCCGGCCAGTGGAGGGTCGTGAGGAGCATCGTGTTCTCGAACGGGTCCAGTGCCGCCAGCGCCTCGCGGTCGCGGATCACGACCTTGCAGATTGCCGTGAGGTTCCGCTCCGCGAGGACCTGGCGGAGGAGGAAGAACGCCTTGCGCCCGATCTTGTCGGGCTCGATGTAGTAGGCCTGACGGGTGAACCTCGCGTGCTCCGCGGTCGCCTCGTCGCGCGGTGCGAACTGCTCGATCTCGATCGAGCGGACCGTCTTGAGCGGGACCTTGTCGAGATCCTCGTCCGTGATCACCACGTACTGGTCGGGGGCGTACTCGTAGCCCTTCACCGTGTCGCCCCGCGAGATGACCTGCTCGTCGGCGGGGCACCACACCTTCATCTGGATCCGCGACAGGTCCGTCGAGTGCAGCATGTTGAAGCGGATCGCGTAGTCAGACTCGGTCGCTGTGTACAGCTTCACGGGGATGGTGACCAGTCCGAACTGGATGGCCCCCTTCCACATCGAGCGCGCCACGGGCTGTTCAGTCCTCGCCTGGGCCGGCAACTCGAAACGACTCCCGTTGCCGTTTCTGAGACCGGGACGTAACGCTACCACCCGATGGCAACCCGGCTGCCGGCGCGTCTCGTCGGCTGCCGGGGGCGCACCAGTGCCGGCGCGTGTGCGCGCGCCGGCGCGCGACGACCCGCGCCCGCGTCCGCGACCGCGGCGAGACGTCACCCGATGAGCAACTTCCCCGCCACCACGAGCCCGACGACGATGATCAGGGTCCGCAGCGCGAACGGCGACAGCCGCCGGCCGATGTGCGCCCCGATCTGGCCGCCGATGATCGAGCCGATCGCGATCAGGATGGACACCGGCCAGGCGATCGGTGCCAGCAGGATGAACAGGATCGCGGCCACCCCGTTGACCGCCGCGGCGAGCACGGTCTTGAGGCCGTTGAGGCGCCGGAGGTCGTCGTCCACGAAGATCGCGAGCAGGGCGATCAGGATGACGCCCATGGCGGCGCCGAAGTAGCCCCCGTAGATGCCGGTCAGGTAGACGCCCCCGATCAGCATCGGCCCGACCTCGCGGTGGTCGTCCCCGGCAACGATCCGGCGCGCCTCGAACACGCGTGACAGCCGCGGCTGGATCGCGACCAGCGCGCAGGCGACGAGGATCAGGAACGGCACGATCCGCTCGAACGCGCTGGCCGGCAGAAGGAGCAGCACCACCCCGCCGGTGAGCCCGCCGAGCATCGCGGCGGCGAGCAGCGGCAGCGCGCGCGTTCGCTGCCCCGACAGCTCGCGGCGGTATCCGACGGAGCCGCTGATCACGCCCGGCACCAGACCGATCGTGTTGGACACGTTCGCGACGAGAGGCGAATAGCCGAACAGGAGGAGGGTCGGGAAGGTGATCAGCGAACCCGCCCCCACGACCGCGTTCATCGTCCCTGCGACCATCCCGGCGGCGAGGATGGCGAGCGCCTCGATCGGGCTCAACGGTCGGGCCCGGCATGGCGGTAGTCGGGCAAGATCCCGGCGGCGAGCTGCTCCACCTGCCGCAGGTCGGGCACGACGGGCATCAGGATCGTGAGGTCCAGGCCAAGCTCGGCGTTCCGGCGCACCCACGCCCCGATCGTGTCGGCGTCTCCGTGCTTGATCATGTCCTCGACCGGGCGCGCCGTTCCGCCCGGGTAGTACCGGCGGGTCTGGACGGCGGCCTCCTCGAACTCCCGGCGTCCGCCGACGGCCACCTGCGCGATCCGGTTGATGGTGAACCCGGGCTTGCCCGCATCCAGCGCCCACGCGCGGAGCCGGCGCACCACGGGCGCCATCGCCTCTGGCTCGGCCGCGGAGCCGAACACATAGCCGTCACCGAGCTCGACCGCACGTCGCAGCCCGGCCTCGTTGGTGGGCACCGCCCCCATCCAGATCGGCGGCCCGGGCTGCTGGAACGGCGCCGGACCCGCAGGCCCGAACTCGCGCGTCGTCGTCCGGGTCGCCGTCTCCCAGAGCGCGCGGATCTCGCCCACCTGGCGTCGATGCCGCGTGACCCTGTGGTCCATCGTCGCCCCGTAGATCGCGTAATCGTCCTGACGGCTTCCCAACCCGATGCCGAGGTCGAACCTGCCCTCGGACAGCCGGTCGATGACGGCAGCCTGCTTGGCGACCATGGCCGCGTTGCGGATCGGAAGCTGGAGCACGGTCGTGGCCAGCCGCGCCGACTCCGTCACGGCCGCGACGGCAGCAAGGGTCAGCAGCGGATCCCACATGTCGTAGCTCGGCCGGTCCCGGACGCCGATCGTGTGGAACCCGGCCGAATCGGCCAGCCGCGCCCAGTCCAGCAGCAGGCCCCGCGCAAGCCCGTAGGGGAGGGATTCGGGCAACCCGATGCCGAGCCTCACCCGCCGCTCCCTCCGTCCGCGCCCACCTCGATCCGATTCCGCACCAGGGCGAGGTAACGGTAGACGAAGTGGGCGAACTTGCCGTACGGCGCGGTGACGTAGAGGGTGGTCAGGATCGCGAGGTGCACCAGCAGCAGGACGGGCATCGCCGGGGTGTCCCGGAACGCGAGCAGCAGCATCCCGGTGAGCGCGGACAGCCCGATCGTGACCAGGAAGGCGACGTCGAACTCCACCAGCTCCTCGCTGGTGAGGCGCCGGTCGCTGCGCCGTTTGAGCACCAGCAGCCCGGCGCTGCCGACAACCATGGCCAGGCCGCCCGCCGCGCCGATGAGCACCGGGGCGCTCACGAGAGCATATGGCGGCAGCATGTCCAGCACGTCCTGGTACAGCGCGGCGATCGCCGTGGACACGAACGCGGCGACGAATCCCCCGGCGACCAGCATGTGCAGCACGGTGCGCGCGGACGACGTCCGGTACTCCGGGTAGTGGCAACCCTCGTCGCCGCCCTTGAGCCAGCGCAACGTGAGCGCTTCCCACCCGGCGGTCAGCAGCGCCCCCCGGTCGACGAGGTCGGCCGACCGGCCGCTGCTGGCCCTCGCGAACCGCGCGGCCCCGACGGCCAGCGCGACCAGGACGTACAGCCCGAGGGCGGTGCCGGGGACGACCATGAGCAGCCAGGGCACGACCTCGTAGAAGGCACCCAGGCCGGTGTGCGCGACGCCCAGCGCCGACAGCCCGGTGGTCAGCGCGACGGCCACGACGAGCACCACCATCGCGATGGCCGGGACGATCGTCAGCGACCGCCGGCCCGACGTCGCGGCCCGCCGGATGATGTCCACCGGGCTGTACCTCGCGTAGGTGTCGAACCGGACCTCGCTCAGTACGCGCGGCAGGTCGATCGCAAACTCGTGCGGATCCGTGAACGGGCAGGCGTAGTAGCACGCGCGACAGTCGTGGCACAGGTTCGCGATGTACAGGACGTCGGCGTCGACGATTTCGATCCGACGCTCCAGTGCCGGGAACACGGCGCAGTAGCCCTCGCAGTAGCGACAGGCGTTGCAGACCGTCAGCTGGCGGTTCGCCTCCTCAATGAGCGCGTCAAGCTGCAACGGTCGCTGCCTCCTCACCTGCGATGCGTCCGAACACGGTGCCGATCGTGAGCCCGATCCCGGCGAGGTACCCGACGGTCAGGATGTTGCCGGCCATGATCTCGCCCGCCGCGAACACGTTCTCGAACGGCCGCCCGTCGCGGTCGATGACCCGGGTCGACGCGTCCACCTTCAGCCCGAGGTAGGTGAACGTGATCCCCGGCCGCAGTGGGTACGCGTAGAACGGTGGCGTGTCGATCGGCTGCGCCCAGTTGCTCTTGGGCGGGTCGATCCCCGCGGTGGCGACACCGTCGAGGATCGCCGGGTCGAACGAGCGGTCCCCGGTCACGCTCGCGTTGAACGCCGCCACCGTCGCCAGCACCGGGGCGGGCGACAGCCCGAGCGCGGTCGCGACCGCCTCCACGCTGGAGCCGCGCAGCGGCGGATAAAGGGGCGGGATGAACAGGTGCCGGACCTTCTCGTCGAAGATGACGAAGGCGCTCTGGCCGGGCTGCTCGGCGATCAGCCGCCCCCAGATCGCGTACCGCTTGGGCCAGAAGGTCTCGCCCTCGTCGTAGAACCGCTGCCCCTCGGCATTGACGACGATCCCGAACGGCGTGGCGTCGACCCGCGTGACGATGCCGCCATCGGTGCGAGGCGACCGCGCGTCGACGGCGACGGCATGGAAGTGGCGCTCGCTCCCCGCCGGGGCGGCGCCGGCCTCGAGGAAGCGGAGCAGGACCGTGCCGTCGTTCGCCGCGGTGCCCCGGATGATGAAGTTGTCGGCCGCATCGCCCCAGTGCTCCCGGAGCCAGGCGCGGTTGGCCTCGATCCCGCCCGCCGCCAGGACGACCGCATCGGCCTCCACCCGGTGGTCGCGACCGGCGTGCCTGACGATGGCGCCCAGGCACTGCCGGGCGTCGAGGACCGGCGACACCATCTGCGCCTCGTAAACGACGCGAACCCCCAGGCGGATCGCGGTGGCGTAGTAGGTATTGAGCAGGGCACGGCCGCCGCCCAGGAAGAACGCGTTCGTCCGCGACAGGTGCAGAGCCCCGTGAAGGCTGTCCTGCCAGTGGATCCCCTGCTCGCTCATCCAGGCCGGCAGCGAGGCGGAGCCGCGGGCCAGGCGATCGGCGAGGTCCCGGTCGGACCGGTCATCGGTCACGCTCGCAAGGTCGGCCAGGAACTCGTCCTGCGGGTACGAGCCGACGGCGATCCCGTCCGGCCCCTCGTGGGCATAGCGGATGTCACGCGTGTGCCTCGAGTTGCCGCCCCGGAACGTCTCGGTTCCCCGCTCGAGGACCAGGACCTCGCTGCCCGCCCGGCGGGCCGAGATCGCTGCGCAGATGCCCGCGTTGCCGCCGCCGACCACGACCACGCGGGGCCGGGGACGGGCCCCGGCCGCAGCCGTCGGAAAGTCGAACGGGGACGACGGCGACACGTCCGCCGATCAGCCGGCCGGGGCCCGGAGGAGCAGGCCGGCGCCGTCCATCGTCGCGTCGACGGCCGCCTGCCGGTGCAGGCTCCACACGGAGGACTGGATGCTGGTCACGACCGGCCGGCCGATGAGCGCCTCGATCTCGTCGATCGCCTCCAGGGTCCGGAAGTTGCCGCAGCTCATGACCAGCCCGTCGGCATCGGGGTGCCAGGCAGCGGTGGCCAGCTCGATCGCCTTGCCGGGCTCGTACAGCACGTTCGCCTGGTGGCCGAGGTTGGCCGACTTGAGGACGCTGAGGCCGGCAGCCTCCAGGAACGCCACCAGCCGCTCCATGAGCCAGGTCTCGTACGGCGCGGCAACAGCGATCTTCTCGAACCCGAGATGACGGGATGCCTCCACGAGCGAGCCGGCCATCGTGACGACGGGGCGACCGGCTGCGGACGCCAGCTCGGCCGCGAGGCCCTGGTCGTAGGCGTAGCCCTTGTGAAAGCTCCCCGCGGTGCACGCGTAGCAGATAGCGTCCACCTTGGCGTGGCCCAGCAGCTCGGCAGCCCCCGGCGCCTCGAGCGCCATCCGCTCGAACGCGGCCTCCGTGTCCTCGGTGTGTGCGATCCGGGTGAAGTGCTGCGAGGTGCCGGGCGGGGTCAGCCGCTCGACCTCGTACTCGGTGACAGTGTTCCAGGACGGCACGATCCATCCGAAGCGCTGGTTCCAGTCAGCCATCGTCGTTCTCCGCCTCGTCGATCCTGGATGAAGGAGACCGCCTGCCCCTGCCGGCGGGCTAGTCCCTGGACGTCGTCGCGGAGACCGCGAGAGGAGATCGCGAAGGGCGCACACCCACCCGCGCGAAGATCGTGTCGAGCTCCTCGGCCATGGTGGCGTCGATGTGGTTGACCAGCCCGCGGGTGGACGCATGGCGCAGCACGCCGCGCCGGCGCAGCACCTCCTTGCGCACCAGGAGACCGACCACCGGCTGCGCCTCGAACACGATCAGGGGCAGGAACCGGTCGAAGATCGCGGCCGCCTCCTCCGGCTGATCCTGCTCCAGGCCGATCCGGATGGCCCGCATCACCTCCGGGTACGCGAACCCGGTCATCGTGCCGGCCGCGCCGCGGCGGAGCTCGCTGAGCGCCATCATGCCGCCCAGCCCGCCGAACAGGACGAGCGAGGGATCGACGGCCATGAGCCCCCCGATCTTCGGGGGCGTGGGCGGATCCTCCACCTTGATGGACCGTGACCCCGCGGCCGCCGCGCAGGCGAGCAGGACCGACACGGGGATGGTCACGCCCGTCGCGGCGGGCTCATCCTGGAGCAGGATCGGCAGCCCGCCGTCCCGCCGCAGCGAGCCGTAGTAGTCGGGCAGCTGGTCGACGTTCCGGAGCAGCGTCGGCGCGGCGATCATGGCGGCGACGGCCCCCAGGGCCTTCGCGTCGGCGATGAGCGCGAGGGCGCGGGTGCGGGTGGTCGCCGAGCAGCCGACGATCACCGGGACCCGGCCGCCCGCGGCGTCCAGGATTGCCGCCACGGCTCCGTGCCGCTCGTCGTCGGCGAGCGCCGCCGGCTCGCTCATCACGCCCATCACGGTCAGGCCGTCGACGCCCCACGAGATCGCGGCGTCCACGAGGTCCCGCAGGCTCGCGAGATCCATATCGCCGGACGGGTCGAACGGCGTCGGGACCAGGTACCAGGTCCCGCGGCTGATGGCATCGGTCGATGTCTGAGATCCGGCTGGCGCCATGCTCCTTGGTCCTCCGAATCGTAAGTCGCGCAACCCTTGAGTTAGATACTGGCAACTGTTGCACAACTAGAGTAGCATGCGGGCGTAATCCTGCGACGGTCGGCCAAGCGCGGCACATTCGGGCCCGTCTGAACCCTCGCGACGCAGGGGCACACATCAGGGGAAGCGGGCCGCCACAGCCGCCCACGGGTGGCGAGACCCCGCGCCCTCGCCTGTGACCTGGTCGCCGATCGGAGGGCCCGATGAGCACGACGGACTACAACGGTGCGCAGATGCTCGTCGAGTATCTGGCCAAGGAACGGGTCGAGTACGCGTTCGGGGTCTGCGGCCACGGCATCATCGGGTTCCTCGATGCCCTGTACGACCGTCGCGACACCATCCGGACGATCACCGCGCATGACGAGCAGGTGGCGGGGTTCATGGCCGACGCCTATTACCGGCTGCGCCACCGGCCGGCGATCACCTACTCCTCCTGCGGGCCCGGCTCCCTGAACCTGACGATGGCGGTCGCCAACGCGTTCTACGACTCGTCCGCCTTCCTGGCCGTGACCGGGAACGTCCCCACCCAGCAGTTCAACCGCGGTCCGTTCCAGGAATCCGGGCGCTACTTCCAGGGGGATTTCGCGAACGTCATGCGGCCGTACGTGAAGCGCACCTTCCAGGCGTTCCGGCCTGAGATGGTGCCGCTGATCGCCCGCCAGGCGTTCTCGCTGATGACGACCGGCCGCCCCGGTCCCGTCCATGTCGACGTGCCGCTCAACGTGTTCGTCGAGCGGGCCGAGGTCGAGATCCCGGAGCCCGAGCTGTGGCGGCTGGGCATCTCCGACCGGTCCGGCGGCGACCCGCTGGCAATCGCGCGGGCCGCGCAACTGCTGCTCACTGCGGAACGACCGGTGATCGTCGCCGGCAACGGAGTCTTCCTCGCCGGGGCCCGTGACGAGCTGGCCGAGCTGGCCGAGCTGCTCCAGATCCCGGTGGTCAGCTCGCCGCTGGGCAAGGGGGCGCTCGACGAGGAAACGCCGCTGAGCCTCGGTGCCACCGGCCGCAACGGCCCGTACGCCGCCAACCAGGCGACGCGAGGCTGCGACGTGCTGCTGGCGGTCGGGACGCGGTTCGACGATCGGCCCACCAGCTCCTGGGCACCGGGCGTCACCTACAGCATCCCGCCGACCCGACTGATCCACGTCGACATCGACCCCGAGGAGATCGGCCGCAACTACCCCGTGGAGGTCGGAATCCTGGGCGACGCGGCCACGGTCCTCCGCCAGCTCATCGACGCCGTGCGTCCGCACGCTGACGCCGCCCGGCGGCTGCACGCGCCGTGGGTCGCGACGGCGACGTCCTGGAAGGCCGCCTGGATCCGGGCGCTCGAGGGTCCCCGGACCGATCCCGGCGGGCCGCTCCACCCCAGCCGGCTGGTCGCAGACCTGGGCGACATGCTGCCCGAGGACGCCATCGTCCTGTCCGACATCGGGATCCACCACAACTGGCTGATCCAGCAGCTCCGGGTGCCGCCCAAGGGACGGTTCCTCCAGGGCTGGGGGTTCGCGGCCATGGGGTTCGGCGTCGCCGGCGCCGTCGGCGCGGGGTTCGCGATGCCCGGCCGGCCGGTCGTCGCCGTGTGCGGGGACGGCGGCATGCTGATGACGGCCAGTGCCGTGGCGACCGCCGTGGAGTACGACCTCCCGATCGTGTGGGTCGTCTGGAACAACAACGGCTACGGCTCGATCCGCGGCCAGCAGGAGGCGTTCTTCGGGCCCGGCCGCGAGATCGCCACCCGCTTCCGCCGCGACGCGACCGGCGAGCTGATCAGCGCCGACTTCGCCCTCCTGGCCCAGTCGATGGGGGCGGACGGGTACGCCGCCGGTGATCCCGCGTCGTTCCGTGACAGTCTCGCGGCGGCCCTGGCATCGGGTCGCCCATCGGTGATCGACGTCCACGTGGACGAGTCACGCAGCGCTCCGGCCACCGGCAGCTGGGACCTGCCGCCCCTGTCCGGACCGGCGCCGTCATTCACGCCGGATACGCTCACCTGACCGCCATGGCGCCCCGCCCGGGTCCGGATGGCCCACCGCCGGTCGCAGCGGACGCGCCGCCGACCGGGGAGCTGGCCGCGTTCGTTCGCGGCCTCTCCGTGGGGGACATCCCGGAGCCCGTCCGGGAACGGGTCAAGGACCTGCTCATCGATTCCGTTGCCTGTGCGCTCGCGGCCGGCCGGGCCGAGGAGATCGGCCAGGTGGAGGCGTTCGCCGACGTCCTCGAGTCGGCGGTTCCCGGCGGGCCGCCCGGTCGTCGCTCGCTCGCGGCCGCGACCATGGTGGCGGCCTACCGGATCACGGCGCTCACCGCGTGCGACGTCTACACCCCCGCCCACTTCCACGTCACCCCGGAGGTCGTGCCACCGGCCCTGGTCATCGCCGGGCAGCGACCCACGAGCGGCCGCGACCTGCTGGTGGCGGTCGCCGCGGGCCTCGAGGTCGCCACCCGGGTCGCGGCGGGGCTGGACTACCCGTCCTTCCGGGCGAGGGGATGGCACACGCCCGGCGTTGCGGGGCCGTTCGGCGGTGCCGCCGCCGTCGGCAAGCTGATCGGCCTCGACACGCTCCGGCTGCGCAACGCCTTCGGGCTCGCGGGGAGCCAGGCAGCCGGGACGTGGGCTGCGTGGGGCACCCCGACGGTCAAGTTCCACCAGGCTCGGGGCGCCCTCGGCGGCCTGCTCGCCGGCCTGCTCGCCGAGACGGGGTTCACCGCCGCCGAGGAGGTGCTCACGAACCCGGACGGCGGCATCCTGCCTGCCTACGCGGGCGGAGGCCGCCCGGACCTCGTCCTCGATGGCCTGGGCGAGCGGTGGGAGCTGACCCGGATCTCGCTGCGGCCCTGGCCAGGGGCGACGCCGCTCCAGCCGGTGATCACCGCCCTGTTCCGGCTGGTCGAGGCCGGGCGGATCGACCTTGACCACACGCGGACGATCCGGATCCGCGTCGCCCCGGCGGTGAAGGAGCAGCACGCCCGGTTCCGGCACCCGGGCGGGACGTTCGAGGCGATGCTCTCCGTCGACTACGCGGCGGCGACGCTCGTGCGCCACGGGCGCCTGGGGATCGACGAGTTCATGCCGGCGGCCTACGGCCGGCCGGAGCTGCACGACCTGATCGACCGCATCGTCGTCGTGGAGGCCGATCCCGACCTGACCCCGCTCGCCTGCCGGGTCGAGGTGACGGACGACTCGGGCGGGGTCGAGACGATGGCCGTCGAGCGGCCATGGGGCCACCCGGACGACCCGGCCTCGAGAGCGTTGCTGGCCGACAAGTTCCGCCGCTTCGCCACCGGAGTCCTCGAGCCATCGACCGCGGACGACATCCTCCGCCAGCTCGCCGATCTCGAGCACGTGGCCGATGCCGGGCCATTGATCCAACTGATCCAGCCGGGACTGGGGTGAGGGCTCGCGGCGCTGCCGCCCGCCTCGACCGGCCCGAACCCGAGGAGATGGACGGAGATGAATAGCGAGACCACGAGTGACCTGATCCGGCGACTGCAGGGAGCGCGGATCGTCGACCTGGCCCAGACCCTGCACCCCGACATGCCGCAGTTGCCGGGTGCGCCGCGCTTCCACCTGTCCCTGCTGCGCCGCCACGGCGATCTCATGCGCGGCGGCGGCTACAGCGCGGCAAACTCGATCATGTTCACGATCGACCACGCGGGCACGCACATCGACGCGCTCGGGCACGTGTCGGTCGATGGCAAGCTGTTCGGCGGCCTGTCGGCCGAGGAGGTGCAGCTCGGCACCAGGGGGCTCACCCAGCTCGGCATCGAGACCGTCGAGCCGATCGTGCGGCGGGGCATCCTGCTCGACATCGCCGCGCACCTCGGCGTCGAGGCCCTCGAGCCCGCGTTCGCGGTGACGAGCTCTCTGCTCGAGGACTGCCTGGCCTCGACCGGGACGAGCATCGAACCCGGGGATGTCGTCCTGCTGCGGACCGGCTGGGGGGCGTTCTGGGGCGACCCCGAGCGCTACGTCAGCCGCGAGGCAGGTCTGCCCGGCGTCGACGGCGACGGGGCGGCCTGGCTGGTCGAGCGGCGGATCTTCGCCGCGGGGGCGGACTGCCTCATGTTCGAGCACTTCGACCCGAGCGACAACCGACTGCCCGTGCACTGCGTGATGATCCAGGCGGCCGGCATCCACCTGATCGAGAATCTCAACCTCGAGGCCCTGGCCGCGGAGCAGGTCAGCGAGTTCGCGGTCGTGGTCCTGCCGCTCAAGCTGATCGGCGCGACGGCGTCGCAGGTACGTCCGGTCGCGATCCTCTGACGCCGCGCCAGACAGCAAAATGCACCGGTGGCAGTGGGGGGATCTCTGCCACCGGTGCGGTAACGTTCGCCGGTTCCCGTCGGAGATCGGGTCGCGACGACCAGGCGGGCTCCGCTAGGCCGGCTCCGCTGTGAAGACCTCGCGCGCGACCTGGAGGGCCGCGAGCGCTGCCGGCACGCCGACGTAGATCGCCGAGTGGAGGAGCGTCTCGGTGATCTCCTCGGTGGAACAGCCGTTGCGGATGGCGCCCCGGATGTGGGTGCGGAGCTCATCGGGCTGCCGAAGCCCGATGAGCATGGCGATCGTGATCAGGCTTCGCAGTCTCGGCTCGAGGCCTTCCCGGGTCCAGATCGTGCCCCAGGCATACTCGGTCACGAACTCCTGGAAGGGTCGCGAGTACTGGTCCGCCGCGGCAAGTGATGCGTCGACGTATTCGGCGCCGAGCACCCGCCGCCGCACCTCCAGCCCGCGCTCGAATCGCGAGCTGGAGGCCTCGGTTCGCTGCGGCTGGTCCGAAGGATCAGCCACCAGTGGCCTTCTCGAGATCAGCAGCCGAGACCGTGTAGATGGTCTCGAACTTCTGGCTCGCCTCCGACCATCGGACGACATCGAACGGGCCGAACACGTTGTGGTACTTGTCGAAGTCCATCGGCGTTCCGGCGCCGTCGTAGTTGATCTCCTTGCCGGCCTTGATAGCCGCGACGCCATCCGCGTAGGAGGTGACCGTGACCGCACCCGGGTTCGGGCTCGAGACCTTGGGCAGGGCGGCGAGGACCGCTGCACTGTCGGTGGAGCCGGCCTTGGCGATGGCCAGGGCGAGGACGATCGCGCCGTCATACGCGTAGGGCGTGTTGCCACCGGGCTGGGTGTCGCCGTTGGCTTCCTTGTAGCACTTGGTGTAGGCGTCACCGCCGGGGCCCGGCGCCGAGCTGCCTTCGACCGACACGAGATGTGCCTCGGCCACGGGACCGGTGATCGCGGAGATCCAGTCGGAGCCGACCGATGTGTCGCTGGCGATGAACGGGATCGCGAGGTTGTCAAGCGCCTTCATGCCCGAGAAGAACGCACCGGCGGTGCCGGGCTCCATCTGGGTGAAGATCACGTCGGGCTTGGCATTGACCACCTTGAGGGCCTCGGACCGGTAGGACGGCTGGCCCGGCGACAGGTTGACGTCGGCGACGATCGTGCCGCCTTCCTTCACGAACGGGTTCTTGACCGGATCCTTAAAGTCCTGCGCCGACTGGATCGTCGAGAACACGAGCGCAGCCTTCTTGTAGCCCTTGCTCAGCGCGTAGAGCGCCATCGCGACTCCTTCCTGGGAGTCGGATGGCGTGTCGCGCCAGAGGTACGGGTCCGTGTTGTTATCGACGGCGGACAGGCCGCCCTCGAACATGAAGGGGATCTTCTGGCTGTCAAGAATTGGCTGCGTGCCGCCGATCTCGAGGCCGCCGGGGCCGATGATCGCGACGGCATTGTCAACCGAGAGCAGCTTGTTGAGGGCCGGGACCGCGTCCGCGGGATCACCGACCGTGTCACCGGTCGCGATCTGGAGCGTCTTGCCGAGCAGGCCGCCGGCGTCGTTGACGCAAGAGGCGGCGGCCTGGGCGCCAGCGTAGGAATGCGCCCCGACGCTCGCGTACTGCCCGGTGAACGGGTGCAGGTCGCCGAAGGTGATCGTGCCCCCGGAGCCGCCGCTGCTGCTGGCGGCTGGCGCGCTCGCGCCGGCGCTTGCGGGCGGGGCGCTGGCAGCGGTGCTCGGGGCGGTCGTGGCCGCGCTGGCGCCACAGGCGGTGACCAGGATCGCCGTGCAGCACAGCAGCACGGTTGCCCGCAATGTCCTGTGTCTGGTCGGATAGGTCTGCTCGGATGTCAACTTAACCTCCTCGCGGGGACGCGGCCTCTTCGCCGCCTCAGGGTTGCGCCGGTTGTCCGATCGTCGAGCCTCCTCCGATGTAGAGCTTCACCACCTCCTCGTCCTCGAGCAGGTGCTTGCCGGTGCCGCTCATGCGGACCCTGCCCAGGGTCAGCAGGTAGGCCTGGTCCGCGTGACTCAGGGTTCGGCGGGTGTTCTGCTCGACCACCACGACCGCCACGCCCGTGTCGCGCACCGCCAGCACGTGGTCCCAGACCGCCGACTCGTAGCGGGGGGAAAGGCCCGCCGTCGGCTCGTCGATGAGCAGCACGCTTGGCTTCGCCATCAGTCCCCGGGCCAGGGCAAGCATGTTCCGCTGCCCCCCGCTCAACGTCCCGGCTGGCCGTTTCGCGGCCGCGCGCAGGTCGGGGAACAGGCCGAACATCTCCTCGATGCGTCCGCGGACGCTGCCACGCTGCGTGTAGCCACCCATCTCGAGGTTCTCGACGACGGACAGCGACGGGAACACGTTGGCGACCTGCGGGACGTAGGCCATGCCACGCCGGACGAGCTTCTCTGGCGGCAGCCCCGAGACGTTGTTGCCCCGGATCGAGACCTGGCCGGCGCTGCAGCGGATGACTCCGGCGATCGCCTTGAGGAGCGTGGACTTGCCGGCTCCGTTGGGTCCGATCAGCGCGGTGATCTCCCCGTCGCGGGCCTCCAGGTTCACGTCCGAGACGATCGGCGGACCACCGTAGCCCGCGGTCAGGCCGGCCACCGCCAGCACGAGCTCAGACATGGGCCTGGACCTGTCCGAGATACGCGTCGAGGACCTCCGGGTGCGTGCGCAGCTCGGCCATCGAACCCTCCGCGATCGGCCGACCCAGGGCCATCGCGATGACCCGGTCGCACAGGCGCTCCACGAATCCCAGGTTGTGCTCGACCATGACGACCGTGATTCCGGACGCCACGAGCTGCCGGATCCCCTCGCCCATCCGCTCGCCGAGGACCGGGTTGACGCCCGACTGAGGCTCGTCCAGGAGCACGAGCCTCGGGCGGGCGATCATGATCCGGGCGAACTCCAGCAGCCGCTTCTGGCCGCCACTCAGGTTCCCTGCCAGCTCGTTGGCGACGGCGGTCAGGCTGAACTCCTCGAGCACGCCCCGCGCGGCGTCCCGGTCCCGGCGGTCGACCTCCCGGATCCGCCGGCGTGCGAACAGCGCGGTCCACAGGCTCTCGCTCCGGTCGTCGATCCTGGCGACCAGCAGGTTCTCGAGGGTGGTCATGTTCCCCCACTCACGCGGCGTCTGGAATGTCCGCATCAGCCCCAGGCGGCTCACGACGTTCGGGGGGCGGTTCTGAATGTCGTGCCCGTCGAACACGATCCGGCCGGCGTCCACCGACTTGAACCCCGACACGAGGTCGATCATGGTGCTCTTGCCAGCCCCGTTCGGCCCGATCACGCCGGTGAGCGAACCCGGCGTCACGCTGAAGCTGCAGTCGGCGACGGCATGCACCCCTCCGAAGCTCTTCGACACGTTGATGAGCTGGAGGATCGGAGCCTGCGACTCAGCCATCGGCGGCCACCCCATCGAGCGTCGGCGACATCGGGGGGCTCCCGGGCGGGATGGCGGGCTTGCCAGCGTCGTGATCCCGCGGCTCGGGGACGAGCCCCTCCGGGCGCCACCACAGCACGCCGATGATCAGGACGCCGACGATCATGTAGCGGAGCGCGGCCGCCGCGTCCGGGTGACCCGGGATGACCACGAACAGGCGGGTGACCTCCTGGACCACCACCGCGATGAAGAACGTCCCGAGGAGGGCGCCGCGGTTGTTGCCCGAGCCGCCCACGAAGATGGCGGCATAGATGAGGAACGTCTCCGCAGCGTTCCAGGCATACGGGTTGAACGCCTGGAGGA
Organism: uncultured Chloroflexia bacterium; assembly: GCA_963849495.1. Taxonomy (GTDB): domain Bacteria; phylum Chloroflexota; class Limnocylindria; order Limnocylindrales; family CSP1-4; genus CAIXZV01. Next base: position 127,292 of record CAWKHN010000005.1, read on the forward strand.
ACGCAGCCAGCAGGGCGCCGCCGAGCCCGGCGATGACGGCGCTCAGGACGAATGCCTTGAGCTTGACGCGGTAGATGTCGCGCCCGAAGGCCGCGGCGGCAGTCTCGTCCTCCCTGACCGCGCGCAGCAGCCGCCCGTACGGGCTCTTGAAGATGCGCTCCATCGCGACGTACACGATCAGCAGAATTGCCGCGCACAGGGCCAGGAACACGACGTTGTAGGACGATCCGTCAAGGTTCAGGACCGAGGACAGCGGCTGGGGGATGCCGTAGACGCCCGTATAGCCGTCGAACAGGGGCGTGTACTGCGCGATGAAGGCGTAGACGCTGAGTGTGGCGACCACGGTCGTGATCGCGAAGTAGTCGTCACGCAGCCGGCGCAGCGCGATGGCGCCGAGGATCAGGCCGCACAGGCCGGCCACGATCACGGCGGCGACGAGGCCGAACACGAACGGCAACTGAAGGCCCAGGATCCAGGTGACCGACGGCCCCGCGTTGGGCGGGGGGCCGACCACGACGCCGTAGGCGTAGGCACCCACCGCGATGAACAGGAACGGAGCCAGGCTCAGCTGGCCCGTCCAGCCCCAGGTGATGTTCACCGAGTAGGTGAAGAAGCACCAGATGATCCCGAGCGTGAGGGTGGTGACGACGTAGTCGATCATCGGGCGACCACCCGCCGGCTCGAGAACAGGCCTTCGGGACGCAGGAGCAGGGTCGCGATCAGCAGCATGAACGCCACCACCTGCTTGTAGTCGGCCGGGAGGTACATCGCGCTGACCTCCATGGCGAGCCCGATGAGCAGGGCTCCGGCCATGGAGCCGTAGATCTTGCCGATGCCGCCGACGATCGCCGCCGCGAAGATCACCAGCAGGAAGCCGTTCCCGATCGTGGGGCTGAGGCTGCCCACGGCCGCGCCAAGAGCAAACCCGGCAAAGCCTGCGATCAGACCATCGAACAGCCATGTCAGCTGGACGATCCGGTCGGCGTCGATGCCGGTCACCCGGGCGAGCTCGCGGCTGTCGGAGATGGCGCGGGCCGCCTTGCCGAACTTTGTCCGCCGCAGGACGAGGTGGACCGTGAGCATGATCACGGCCGCCGATCCCATGATCATCAGGTCCTGGCCGGTGAAGATGAAGGGACCGATGTTCATGGCTTCACTGGCCGGCAGGGAGTATCCGACGTTGGACCCGCCGAACACGAGCAGGATCGCGTTCTGGATGATCAGGCTCGACGCAAGTGTCAGGATGAACAGGACGAGCCTGCGGGCTCCTCGCCGGTTGAACGGCTGGATGATGAAGTAGTTCATCGACCACGCGAAGATCCCGGCGATGACGGCCGCCGCGAGCGCCTGCACGAGGATCAGGTCGGTCGACCGCTGCGCGACCAGGGCCCCGTAGGCTCCCAGCGTCATCAGCTCACCGTGCGCGAAGTTGGGGATGTTGGTGACGCTGTACTGGAGCGACAGCGCCACGGTCGACAGGGCGATGATCGACGCCGTCACGAGACCAAACCCGATCGCGAGCAAGATGTCCTGCACGGCTGTCCCTCAAGCAAGGTTCGGCGAGGCGGGTCGAGCGAGACCGCCGTGGCTCTCGTCGCGGACGAGGCGGCGCCACCGCCGGTGTCGCAAGATGTGGAACAGTTGCACGAAATGGCACCAGATGTCAATAGTCCGAGGAACAACATCGGGCACCCGGCGCCGCACCTGGCACGGACCCGCAACCCTTCCGTTCCGCGTCAGGCTCGCATCACGAGCCAGAACGGTCCCAAGCATGAGACGCTGCGGACAACAGTGCCGCTCGAGCGACGGTCCGGCTCCACGTGCACCGCCCATGCCCGTCCGCGGGACCGGCGGCCGCGGCCCGGGACGGTGTGCCAGGTGGCTTGTTGCGCAGGTCGGCGCAACGCGCGCCGCTGTCGCCGGGCAACGCGCGTCAGCCTGGTCGCGACGCCGGGTCCGGATCCACGAGAACGAGCTTGAGCTCGGTCATCTCCTCGATCGCGTAGGCAGGCCCCTCGCGGCCCACCCCGCTCGCCTTGACGCCACCGTAGGGCAGGTGGTCCATGCGGAAGTTCGTCGAGCGGTTGACCAGGACCCCGCCGGCCTCGAGCCGTGATGCGGCGGCGAAGGCGACCCCGAGGGACGAGGTGAACACCGCGGCCTGGAGGCCGTAGGGCGAGGCGTTGGCCCGCGCGATCGCCTCGTCGAGATCGTCGTACGGCAGGATCACCACGACCGGGCCGAAGACCTCCTCGCAGACGATGCGGGCGTCGTCCGGAGCGTCGACGACGATCGTCGGCGCGATCGACGCGCCATCGCGCCGCCCGCCGGTCAGCAGCCTGGCGCCGCGACGGACCGCCTCGGACAGCCATGCCTCCACGCGCTCGGCAGCCTCGAGGTTGACAAGGGTCCCCACGTCCGTCGTGGGGTCGAGGGGGTCGCCCACCGTGAGCTTCGTCGCGTTTCGCACCAGCGCCTCGGTGAACCGATCGGCGATGCTGCTGTGGACGTAGATGCGCTGGACCGAGTTGCAGCTCTGCCCGGTGTTCGAGAACCCGCCCGAGGCGCAGTCCCCGGCCGCGCGCTCGACGTCCGCGTCGCCGTGGACGATGTTGGGCGAGTTGCCGCCGAGCTCGAGCAGCACCTTCCGGCCGCCGGCGTCGCGGGCGACCGCCTCCCCGGCGGCGCGTCCGCCGGTGAGCGTGTACAGCGCCACCCCCGGGTCGGTCGCCAGCGCGTGGACGGTACGCCGGTCGCCGGGGACGATGTTGAACGCTCCCACCGGCGCGCCGGCCTCCTCCAGGATGGATACGAGCTCGAACGTGCACAGCGCGGCCTGGCTCGCGGGCTTGACGACCACCGCGTTGCCGGCCGCAAACGCCGGGGCCAGCTTGTGGGCGACGAGGTTGAACGGGGCATTGAACGGCGTGACTGCCCCGATGACGCCGACGGGCACCCGCCAGGTCATGGCCACGAGCCCGCCCCCGCCGCTCGCCACGGTCGTCGGCAGGACGGCCCCGTCGAGGCTCTCGGCGGCCGTCGCCGCGGCGCGGAACGTCCAGACGCTCCGGCTGACCTCGCGCCGCGTGCTCTTGTATGCCTTGCCGATCTGCCGGGTGATCGTCGTCGCGAGCTCGTCGACGCGCCCGTCGATGATGTCCGCCGCGCGGCGCAGCACGGCGGCCCGCTCCGCGACCGACATCGCGGCGACCGCCGGCTGGATCTCGGTGGCCGCCCGGACCGCCTCGCGGACGACGGCCTCCCCGGACAGGCCGACACGCGACACGGGCTCCAGCCGATATGGATCGCTGAACTCGGTCCAGCTGTCTGGCTCAAGTGTCCGGCCGGCCACCCGTGGGGCTGCCAGGCGGATCATCGGGTCGGGAACGCTCACCCGGTTCTCCTTTCGCCCCACCGGAATGTCGCTTCCGGCGGGTGGAACAAGCCGCCTACCGGCGCGCCCTGCGCGCCGCCGTGTCTGCACCCGGGGTCGGCTCGACTGCCTCGGGCCCGGTCATCCGCCGGCGCGCGGATCCCATGTCCGATCTGGGTGCGCCGAGACGTGCCGAGATCGCGTCGGCGGCCTGCCGGACCATCTGGCCGAACCGGTCGAAGTCGCCGTCGTCCAGGCGGAAACGCGGAGCGGAGACCGCGACCGCGGCGATGACCTCGTCCGCCTGGTCCCGGATGGGCGCTCCGACGCACCGCAGGCCGACCTCCATCTCCTCGTTGTCGATGCTGTAGCCAAGCTCACGCAGGTGGGTCAGGTGACGGACGAGCGCGTCCTTGTCCGTGATCGTGTTGGGCGTCAGGCGCGCCAGCGGCCAGGCGTTGATGATCCGGGTCAGCTCCTGCTCCGGCAGCCACGCCAGCACGGCCTTCGCGCCGGCGCTCGCGTGCACCTGGGTCCGGGCGCCGGAACGCGCCTGCATCCGGACCAATGACGGGCCGTCAACAACCTCGATCGTGGTCACGTCGAGACCATCCCGGACAACCATGGTGACCGTTTCGCCCGAGGTCTCGACAAGCTGGTGCAGGACGTCTCGCGCCGCCGTCCGAAGCTCGACATCACGCGTCGAGCCCCCCGTGAGCTGCCGGATCCGGGCCCCCATGCGGTACTTGTCCGTCATCTCGTCCCGGGCGAGATAGCCGGCCTGCTCGAGCGTCGAGCACAGGCGCGACACCGTGCTCTTGTGCATGTCGAGCATGCGCGCGATCTCGTTCACGCCGAGATCCTCCTGACCCCCCGAGAAGACGTCGAGGATTGCCAGGCCCCTGCGGAGGGCTACCACTGACCTGGCTTCGGGCATCACCATCGCCATGGGATCGAACTCCCCCTACGCGACATCACTGGATCGCGACATGCGGTCCATCAGCGATCCTGCCGGACGCTCGGTGCACGAAGGTCGAGGAACAGGGGCCGAACATCGTCGAGGGACTCGAGTCGGCCGATGGTCTCCAGGATCCGCGCAATCGATGGCGCCTCCAGCATTCCCTCGCCTGCGTCCCGGAACTTGTCAGTAATCTCGTCGCGAGTCAACGGGTCCTGGGCATCACCCTTCGGGACGTCGCGCCGGACCTCGTGCGTGATCCCAGACCTGGTGAGGACTCGGACGCTCGCCGCGTTCGTGGGCAGCTCCGGATCGACCTCCACGTGGATCCTGGTCCGGGCGAAGTCGTCAACCACGGGGTCAGCGATGCGCGCCGGCGTGAACTGGTCGAGCCAGCAGCGTCGATCGTGGGTGATCACCGAGGCAACGTAACGGGTGGAGAGGAGAGCACGGAACCGAGTGTCCCACCCGAGCTCGCCGTGCATGCGGTAGACCGTGTCGGAGAGGCGGATGTTGACCATGGCGATCTCGTCCGGGGTCAGCGGGTGGCTGTCCAGGATCGCGAACAGTGCCGTCACCATCGACTGGATCGAGCTCGCGACCGGCCATCGTCGGAGGGAGATGTTCATCAGCTCCCATCGCTCCCCGAGACGTTCCACGACCAACCCCTGGTCACCGCCGTCGGAGTACGCGTTGAACAGCCCGCCGTCAGCCGCCCCGAGGATATCGGGTGCAGCCTCGAACCCGGTCTCCGCGAGCAGGCCCGCCATCAGGCCCGACAACGATCCCCGTGACTGGTGGAACTTGATCGTCGGGGTGCCCCAGTGGGCGAATGTCCCGGCGGACTGGCTGCCGGCGAGCCCGAGCGCGTTTCGCTGTCGGATTCTGTCGAGCCCCAGGATCTTGCCCGAGCTCGCGGCGCCCCCGAACGGGCCGATGACGCCCGGCGAGTGCCAGCCCCGCGCCCGGAACTCCGGGTAATGGATGCCGAGCCCGATCCTGGTCGCGACCTCGAGCCCGGCCGCCACGGCAGTGATGAGCTGCCGCCCACTTGCGCCCGCCCGCTCGGCGACCGCCATCGCCGGGGGAACGACCTCGGGGGTCACGTGGAACAAGGTCGGACGATGGACATCGCAGACCGTGGCCGCCGTGATCAGATACCCGTTGAGGAGCGCCGCACCGACATACGACGCAGGAGGTCCACCGATCACGGTCGCGGCGAGTGCGGGACCGCCGACGATGCGGGCGAGCGTGTCGATCTGGGCCACCTCGTCGCCCGCGTTGCCCGCAAGCGCGCTGGCAAACGTATCGAGCAGGATGTCCCGCACGCGCTCCCGCACAGGGCTTGGGATGTCCTCGTACGCGAGCGACGAAACGAACGATGCAAGGGTGTCGGTGGCGGTCGTCGTCTCGGACAAGTCCGCATTCCTCCATGGCACCGAGGAACGCTCGGGTTGGGACGCATTCGGTGCCAGAAAGTGTAACAGTTGCACAACGGCGCCGAAAAGCACAACACGCCGGACCGCCGATGCTGCGGATCAACCGGCGGATGCGGCTGGCAAGGTGGGTGGCGGGTGCGGGCGGCGGCGAACCCCGGGGTCAGGGGCCCGTCGCGTAGTGGACCAGCGCGGCCCTGATCCCGTCAGACACCACCCCCGCGGAGCCCAGCACGATGATCCGCTGCGGCTTGAGCCGGGTGAGCTCGGTGGTCGTGGCGGTGTTGATGGCTCCGGTGGGAGCGACCAGGAGCACCGGACCCTTGATCGTGCCCGCCGCGGCGGCACCCGCGACGGCGTCGGGGAAGTTGTACGCGGTCGCGATGTAGGCGACGCCGACGCCCGGGCTGAAGGTGTTGGCGCTGATGGCGGCTGCGGTGGCGAACCGGTCGGCACCCCAGTAGCGGGTGACGGTGTGGGTGGTGGCATAGGGGACGAGCGCCGAGGCCACCGCAGCGCTCACCACGCCTGTTGAGCCGAGCACGATGATCGTGGCGGGCTTGAGCCGGGTGAGCTCGGTGGCGGTGGCGGTGTTGATGGCCCCGGTGGGAGCGACCAGGAGCACCGGACCCTTGATCGTGCCCGCGGCGGCGGCACCCGCGAGGGCGTCGGGGAAGTTGAACGCGGTCGCGATGTAGGCGACGCCGACGCCCGGGCTGAAGGTGTTGGCGCTGATGGCGGCCGCGGTGGCGAACCGGTCGGCGCCCGCAGTAGCGGACGACGGTGTGGGTGGTGGCGTACGGGACGAGCGCCGAGGCCACCGCAGCGCTCACCACGCCCGTTGAGCCGAGCACGATGATCCGCTGGCGGGCTTGAGCCGCGTGAGCTCGGTGGCGGTGGCGGTGTTGATGGCCCCGGTGGGAGCGACCAGGAGCACCGGACCCTTGATCGGTGCCCGCCGCGGCGGCACCCGCGAGGGCATCGGGGAAGTTGTACGCGGTCGCGATGTAGGCGACCGGGACATCCGGGCTGAAGGTCGTTGGCGCTGATGGCGGCCGCGGTGTCGAAGCGCGATGTGCCGGCAGAGCGGGTGACCAGCAGGTTTGCACCAACGGTGACGTTGAGCTGCACCGTGTGGTCGAGCCCGCCGCTCGTAGCGTGGACCACGACGGGGTAAGTGCCCGGCGGGGTGCCGGGCGGCACGGTGACCGTCAGCGCTGACGACGTGGCGTCGAGGCCGGTGAGCGTCGGAGGATCGAACGCCCCGGTGAGCTGCGCCGTCGGCTCCGTGAAGCCCGCGAGCTGGGTCGGGGGCGTCAGCGTGAGGTCCACCGGAGCGACGAAGTCCTCCGCCCGGTTCACGGTCAGCGGCACCACGACCGTGCCGTCGATCGCCTGGACCCATCCCTGCGAGGCAGCGGCATTGAGGGAGTAGTCGCCCGCCGCAACGATCTTCGACACGTCCAGCAGCGGCTCGTGGTACGGGTCAGGGTCCGTTGCGGTGTTCCAGTCATGGTTCCCCATCGCTTCGAGGGCTGCCTTGACCTGGTCGGGGGTGGCCAGCGGCCGCGACGACTTGTACAGCGCCACGGCGCCGGTCACGAGCGGCGCGGCCATCGACGTCCCGGAGAGGACCCCATACCGGTTGCCGGGCAGCGTCGACAGGATGCACTTGCCGGGGGCGATCAGGTCCACGTCGGCTCCGTAGTTGGAGAAGTCCGCGAACGTGTCGTCCTTGTCGTAGCCGCCCCACGAGAGGCACGCGTTGCCGCCGGCGCCACCCGGGCTCCCGTCCGTGTCCGCGAGCGCGGAAACGGTGATCACCTCGTCGTAGCTGGCCGGGATGAGTCGCGAGGCGTTGAACGAGTTGTTGCCGGCCGCCGCGACGACCGTGACCCCGGATCCGACGAGGCGGCAGATGGCCGCATGGAGGATGTCGCCGTTGGTCGCGCCACACGCATGATCATCCGAGCCGGGCTTCGCGACCGACATGTTCACGGCCTCGAACAACGGGCGCGACGGATCCTGGGGATCGCGCTGGGCTGTGATCCAGTCGAGACCGCAGACATACCACGACAGCAGGCCATTGCCCGCCGAATTGAGGATGCGGACCGCCCACAGGCGGACGCCGGGGGCCACGCCCACGACGCCGAACCCGTTGTCGAGCGCCCCGACCGTCCCTGCGACGTGGGTTCCGTGGCCGTTGCTGTCCCACCAGGCGTTGCGATCGGACGTGGAGCAGTTGACCCCGCCGACGACGTTCAGGTCCGGGTGGGTGCGGTCGATACCCGTGTCCACGATCGCGACGTCCGCGTCGACCCGATCGTCCACGCCATCGATCGTGGTGACGGGAGACTGCAACCCGAACACCCGCTCGACGCCGGTCGGCACCGACTGGCTCTGCATCGAGAAGACATCGTCGGCGACGACCATGGCCACCGCCGGGTCCCGCCGGACCGAATCGAGCTGGCGTCCATCGAGCTTCGCCGCGTATCCGTGGACCGCGTGGCTGAAGGTGTGATCGGGGTTGGCGCCGAGACCGCGTGCCCGGCCCTCCGCCCTGCCCGCGTCCTCGCCCGGTTTGAGGACGACGATCCAGCGGTCCGTGGCGTCAAGCTCCGGCGCAGCGGCCGCACGCGCAGCTGCACCCGGGTCGAGGCGGTGCACGGGGGCGAGTGGAGCCTGCGGCGACGCCAGGGCCTGGCCGGATGGCACGGCCAGCAGCGCCGCGACGGCGAGGAAGAGGACGGCGGCGCGGCGCACGGCAGCTCCTGAGTCAGGTCTTGCAGCGGACTACCGCCCGCCGACGCCCGTGATGGTGCGCCGCGCACCATCCAGATGGAAGGGCTCCATGGTCCCTCCCGGGATTGCCCGTGAGTCCCGGTCGGCTCGTCGTTCCTACGGTGCCTCGACGACCCGGAGCTCCGCCTCTGCCTCGGCGACGCGCGTGAGGATGCCGGTCCGAAGCGTGTCAAGGCCGGTCCAGACCGCCTTCGTCGCATTGGACACGGATGTCAGCTGCGTCTTGAGGGCCCGGATGGCCTCGAGCTGCTCCCGAACGCCGGCGAGAGCCCGGCCGATCGCCGCAGCATCGACTTCGACCTCGCGGTCCTGCAGCTGCGCGAGTGCGAGGAGGCGCGCGAGGCGAACGGCAGCCTCGAGGTACGCGGCGTCCGGCAGCTCGGGATCGACGACGACATGCACGTCGTCACCGACCATCGCGAACGGTGCGACCCCCGTGGGCGCATGGGCGGTGGTCCACACGGCGAGCGCCACGGCCGCACCCCGGTTCTCCCGCGCCTCCCGCAGCTCCTCGCGGATCGCCCTCTGGGACATGACGCGGTCCTTGGCCTCGACCACCACCCGCACGTCCGCGCCGCGCGTCAGCCGCGCGTCGAGCGTGAGCACGAAGTCGCCCTTCTTGGAACCCAGCACCGATCCCACCTCCGTCCCGGTGCGGTCGAGCAGATCCCCCGATCCACGGGCAAGGTCGCCGAGCATCCCCTCGAGCAGGTCCTCGAAGTCCCCGCCCTTTGCCGTCGAGCGGGAACGCTCGTCGGCCCGTGCCCGCGACGCAGCCTCGATGGCGGTCAGCCGCTCATGCACGCCCCTGAACCCGTCCGCGATCTCCTGCCGGAACTGGTGGAGCGGCGATCCGAGCCGGGTGGGGTCCAGGAGCAGCGCGAGCTTCGACCGGTCGCCGTCGAAGTACTGGCCCAGCAGGCCGCCGATCCGCCCGATCGCCGAGTCCCGCTTCGTCTCGTCGAACAGCTCGTTGACGAACTGCTGCAGCGCACCGCGGTCCCCCAGGAAGCGCTCCAGCGTGCGGGGCAGGCGCCCGTCGCCGTCCGCGAAGTTCGCGCGCAGGACCTCTTCCACCGCCCGCGCAGCCTGCTCGTTCACCGCGCTCGTCTGCTGGACGAGCTTCTCGAACTCGCGCCGGACGACGTCCACGTCCATCGATGTCGAGGCGTCCTGGAGCGCGAGCAGGCCGATCCGAAGGGCTCGCTCCACGACGGCGGGGCGGTCCGACTCGTCACGCTCCGCGAGCGAGGCCGCCAGCGCGGGGTCCGCCAGGACGAGCCGCTCGACCACGATTCGCTCGCCCTCGAGGCGCACGGTGGTTGGGCGGGTCGGCGCGCTCGAAGGCGGGACGGCGGCCGTCGGCAGGGAGAGGATCCTGGCTTCCATGACCCGCATCATTGCGGGCCGCTGTGACACCTAGCGTGTCACAACCGTCGGGTGATCCCCGCGGTCGCGGGCGCCCGTCCGCGGGGCCGGCTCGCGGGTCGCGGCCGTCGCATGGCGGACCGCGGCGGGCCGCAGCTCGGATGCGATCGATCGCGCCCAGGTCCGGACGCGTTCGAGCTCGTGCCAGTCGCCCAGGGCAAGCCCACCGTCGTGCGCCGCCACGCGGAGCGTCGATGTCCCGAACCGGGCCGCGCCTCTTGCGCCGATTGCCTCCGCCACCCGCACGACGGCCGGCTCGTCACCCGCCCGGCCATCCGCCGGCGCCGCGTCCACGCCACCGATCGGACCCGCGGAGAACAGCCACACGGCGCGGTCGGCGAGCTCCGCGACGTGGCCGGCGAGGAAGCCGCCTCCGTCCGACTGCCTCCGGACGAGGAACACGCCGCTGCCGAGGACGAGCGCATCGTACGGGGCAAGGTCGGTCACGGCCGCCACCGGCCGGCAATCCGCTGCGAACCCGGCCGCACGCAGCTCCGTGGCGATCGTCTCCGCGATCCCTGCGGTCGAGCCGTTCTGACAGGCGAATGCGACGAGCACGTGGACGGGGGCGTCCATGGCGATAGCTCCCAGTGCGATGCCGGCATGCTCGGCTTGATCGCTTGCAGCGTGCAGGGCCGTCGGTCCCGCAAAGGCGGGCCCGGACCCGGCTATGACGTGTGCTGCTCGGCCCGGTCCATCCGGCCCGCGGTCGTGCCGGTCCGTGCTCCGGCCACCAGCATCCGCCCCGGATTGAGGAGGTCGCGGGGGTCGAGGGCACGCTTGATCGAGCGCATCACCTCCACCGCCGCCTCACCGCGCTGCCGCACCAGCCAGTCGCGGCGGGCCACGCCGATCCCGTGCTCGCCGGTGACCGTGCCCCCGAGCGAGAGGGCGGCCTCGTAGAGATCTGCGCGCGCCGCCTCGAGGCGCTCCACGGCGGTGTCATCGGCCTCGCCCCGATCGAGGATGAAGGTCGGATGGAGGTTGCCGTCGCCCGCGTGCCCGAACGTGCCCACGGCGAGGTCGTGCCGGAGGGCGATCGCCTCGATCGCGCGCAGCATGTCCGGGATCCGGCTGCGGGGCACGCCGACGTCCTCCATCCGGGCGACGCCCAGGTGCTCGAGCGCCCGGAACGCGAGCCGTCGGCCCTCGCGGAGCCATTCGGCCTCCTGCGGGTCGGCGGCACGGATCACAAGCGTCGCGCCGGCCCGCTCGCAGACGGGCCCGGCGGCGTCCATCTCCGCCGTCGCGGCGGCACCCGGCAGGTCGGATTCGACCAGCAGCATCGCGGCGGCATCGCGATCCAGCCCCAGGCGATGGACGTCGTCCACGGCGCGGATCGTGAACCGGTCCATCAGCTCCAGCGTCACCGGACCCAGCCCGGCGGCCGTCAGCCCCGCGACGGCCACGCCGGCCGCCTCGAGCGTCGGGAAGAACGCGAGCAGCGTCGCCCGGGGCGGTGGCGCGGGCCGCAGGCGGAGTATGGCCTCGGTCATCAGGCCCAGCGTCCCCTGGCTGCCCACGAGCAGCGGGATGAGCCCGTACCCGGCCACGTCCTTCACGTTCTTGCCGCCCAGTCGCAGGACCGTGGCATCGGCCATGACGACCTCGAGCCCCAGCACCGCATCGCGCGTGACGCCGTACTTCACGCAGCACAGCCCGCCCGCGTTGGTGCCCAGGTTGCCGCCGATCGTGCACGTCTCGTAGGAGGCCGGATCCGGGGCGTAGAACAGGCCCTCGGCCGCAACCGCCGCCTTGAGGTCCGCATTGACGATGCCCGGCTGGGTCGTCACGGTCAGGTTCTCGTGGTCGATCTCGAGAATCCGGTTCATGCGCGTGAACGCGATCGTGAGCGCACCCTCGATCCCCGCCGCCGCACCGGACAGCCCCGTCCCCGCGCCCCGGGGCACGATCGGCACGTCGTATTCGGCGCACAGCCGGACCAGCTCCGCCACGTCGCTCGTGCTTTCGGGGAGCGCCACGCCGAGGGGCATGCCGGCCGGAAGGTAGGCGGTCTCATCGCGCCGGTAGGCCTCCCGGTCGACGGCATCCGTGAGCAGCCGCAACGACGGAAGGCGCTGCCCGATGGCCAGCAGCAGCCCGTGTCCATCGCCCCGGACGGTCGCGGTCACCATGGCACCAGTATCGCGCGCGGGGCACGGGACGTGGGTCGGGGTACGATCCGCGGATGCCGCACTGTCCGGCGCACCGGTGACGGGCGCCGCTCCCCCGCTCGCGATCCGCCTCGCGACGCCGGATGACAGCGAGGCCTGTGCCGCGATCTACCGGCCGTACGTCCTGGAGACCGAGATCTCGTTCGAGCTCCAGCCGCCGGATCCGGCCGAGATGGCGGCCCGCATCGCACGGGTCCTCGGCCGGACGCCGTGGCTCGTGGCCGAGCTGGATGGCGCGGTGCGCGGGTACGCGTACGCGACGCGCCACCGGGAGCGCCCGGCCTACGACTGGACGGTCGAGACGGCCGTCTACGTCGACCCCGATGCGCGCGGTCACGGGCTGGGTCGCGCGCTGATGACGGCCCTGCTCGCCGTCCTGCGCGTGCAGGGCTTCCACCTCGCGGTGGCCGGGGTCACCCCACCGAACCCCGCGTCGGTCGGGCTGCACCGCGCCCTGGGTTTCCAGCGGGTCGGCCAGTTCGAGGCGATCGGCTGGAAGTTCGGCGCCTGGCGCGGGGTGGAATGGTTCGCGCTGGAGCTGGGGCCCGGGGACGGTGCCCCCGTTCCGATCCGGGCGCTCCCCGATCTGCGCGAGACCGACGGGCTCCGGGACGCGCTCGCCATCGCGCCGTCATCCGGCCGAGGCTGAGCGGGCAGCCACCGCGGCCGGGCGGGCAGCCGCAACGACGCCCTGGGTCAGATCGTCGGGGCGGCGACCCGCGCGTCGGCCGCGAGAGCCTGGGGAAACCAGCGCCAGCGGGCCGGCACGAGCGGTCGCCAGGCGCGCCACGCCGTCACGAGGTAGCGCTCGATCGCCTGCTCGCGCAGGCCCCACGGCAGCCCGTATTCCTCGCGGGTGACGGACGGCAGCAGGCCGGTCGACGGGACCAGCAGCCAGTCGACGGCGGCTCCGGGCACAAGGCGCAGCACGGACGACGACGCCGGCGCGAGCCTGCCCAGCCGATCGGCCACGGGCCCACGCGCCGCGAGTGGCGCCAGCGGTGGGTGGAGGATCACCGCGGCCAGCTCGCGGGCAGTCGAGGTCGGGTGAACCGGACCGTCGGACGCGAGCATCGCCGCCACGTAGTCATCGAACGCCCCGATGTCCGCGGGCAGGCGGTCGGGGGGCACGCCGAACAGGCGGCCGACGGGAACCGTCTCCGCGTAGAAGCGGGCGCGGCTGTCGGCCGACAGCGGCTCCAGCCAGGCGTCCACCGCGGCCAGGGTCGAGTCGACAAGCGTCGCGTGGACCCACAGCGAGAGGTCCGGATCGCGAGCTGCGTACGCGTCTCCGAAGCGCGCCCCAGCGGCAGGATCCCGGACCGGCCCGGTGACGGTGCGATGGAGGCCGTTCAGGCGCCGGATCTCGGCGCGTGCCGCCGGCCCCGTCCCGTACACGATCCGCAGGTAGCTCCGCAGCGTCCCGGCGAGGCGCGCCCACGGATCGGCCCGGAAGTCGGAGTGCTGGTCCACGCCCTCGGCGACCAGTGGATGCGCGATCTGCAACAGCAGCGCCCGCGGCCCGGCCCCCAGGAGCAGCGACGCTTCCCGGTTCAGCCGCCAGCCCTCGGAACCCGGCCCGTACAGGCCGACGATGTCCCGATCGGCCGCCGGCGCAGGATCGTCGGCTCGGTCGAGGTCCGGCGACGGGCCAGGGGCGGGTGCGCGCGCGCCCGATTCCGGAGCGGGTGTGCGGCCGGCCGGCTCCGGAGCGCCGGTCAGCGCTCGCTCGGTCGGCGTCCGACGACCCACCATGCGGCCGGGAACAGCCCCGCAACGGCCAGCAGCTTGATCGCGTCGAAGATCACGAACGGGAGCAGGCCATTCTCGATCGCTGCGGTCGGCGACAGGCCGGTCGACAGCGCCAGCCACGGCACGCCGATCGCGTAGATCGCGGCCATGCCCAGCAGCGTCGCACCGACGGACCCGCCGATGCGCCGATCCCAGCCGAGCTCGGCGAGACGCCCGACGATGGCCGCCGCCAGCACGAACCCGACCAGGTAGCCGCCGGTCGCGCCCCAGATCACCGCGACCCCACCCTTGCCATCGGCGAAGAACGGCAGACCCACGACCCCGAGGGCGACGTACAGGATCGCGGCGATGCCGCCGCGCCGCAGCCCGAGCGCGCCGCCGACCAGGAGCACGCCGAACGTCTGGAGGGTGAACGGGACCGGGTCACCCTCGATGGGAACGGCGATCCGTGACGTCAGGAAGATGAACAGCGCGCCCGAGAGCACGAACACCACGTTGCGCAGCAGGGGCGAGACCCGCTCGCCGATGCGCACCGGGACCAGGAAGTCCGCCAGCGTGAGGCCCTTCTCCGTGACGGGCACGCGGGTCATGGACGGGATCGCGAGCAACGTGGCCTCCTGAGGCGCCGCGACACGACGATCCGGCGTCGGGGGGAGTCTACCAACCGCGTGCCAGCGCCACCAGCGTTCGTCCCATCGCGCGCCGGGAGACCCGATCGCCCGAGCGCGCTACTCCCCGCGGACGGCGCTGACGATGGACCGCGCGCCCGCCATCCGGGCCGGCTGCGCGGATGCGAGCATCGCGAGGACCACGCCGAGGCCGATGGCGAACGCGATCGTCGGCCACGGGATCGAGATCCCGGCTTCGAGGCGGCCCCCGGCCGTGACCAGGAGGAGGACGCCGACACTGAGGCCCGCCAGCGAGCCGATGCCGCCCCCGATCCCGCCGAGGATCCCGGCCTCGACCAGCACGCTGCGCCAGACCTGGCGGCGGCTCATGCCCGCAGCCCGGAGCATGCCCAGCTCGCGCACGCGTTCCCAGGTGTCCATCGACAGCGTGTTGACGATGCCCAGCGCCGCGATCGCGACGGCGGCCAGTGCGAGCAGATCCAGGAGGCCGAAGACGCTGTCCAGCGCGTCACCCACGGCGCCCTCGATGCGCGACACGGGGGCGACGGTCAGGGCACGGTCGTGCGCGAACGCCGCGACCGCGGCGGACGCCTCGGCCGATCGGCCGGGCATGAACCGGATGGCGATCGCATCGGCGCCGCGGACACCGAAGTGGGCGAGGGCATCGGGCCAGCCGACGAGAGCCGCCTCGCCGGTGCTGCCCGGGAAGGAGTGCGCGACGATGCCGACGACCCGGAGGTCGACGAACCCGCTCGTCGTGCCCAGCGCAAGCGTGTCGCCGAGCCCCACGCCGAGCGTCTCGGCACGGGACCGGGAGAGGATCACGGCCCCGCCCGCGTCGAGCGCGGCGAGGGCGGCCGAGCGATCCCCGGCCAGGAACGACAGGCGGCCGTCGGCAGCGAAGTCGGCGCCCCGGATCGCAACGGCCTCGAGGCGCGTGCCCTTGAACGCCACGTCGAAGGTCGCGATGGGCGATGCCTGCGCCACACCGTCGATCGCGGCGAGCTCGCTGTCCACGCCGCCCTCCCCGACCGGTGCCGGGGCGATCGCGGTCACGATCTCGTCGCCCGGAACCACGTCGGAGATCCAGGCCGTCGCCGCGACTCGCGCGTTGGCGTCGACCACGCCCAGGGCGACGACCATCGAGAGGCTCACGACGAGCGCCCCGACCGTGAGCGTGGTGCGCCCGCGGTCGCGCGCGATCGCCGCGCGGGCGAGCCGCTCCTCGAGGCGGAGGAACAGCCCGAAGGGCAGCCCGGCGATCCGGGCGAGGGGCCGGATCAGGACCGGCGTCAGCAGCACCGCGACCAGCAGCAGGGCGTACACGCCGGCCGCGCGCAGGATGGCAGGGGGGCTCGAGGACCCCGCCGGCAGCAGCAGCAGCGACAGCGCCCCGACCACGATCATCACGGCGATCAGCCAGCCGGTCCGGGCGCGCACGGTCGCTCCCGGGTCCGCCCGGGCACGGAGCGCCATCACCGGGCTGACCCCGGCCGCGCGGCGCGCCGGCTCGAGTGCCGCGATGAGCGTGACCACGAGCCCGCCGGCAAACCCTGCCAGCAACACCTCGGGTGTCAGCGCCGGGCCATCGATGTCCACGGTCCCCGTGGTGCCCAGCCAGCTCGACAGGCCGCGGGCGAGCAGCGCACCGAGCCCGAGCCCGAGGGCGGACCCTGCCGCACCCAGGAACAGGGCCTGGGTGACGACGAGCTGGATCACCTGGCCGCGGCCCGCGCCGGCGGCCCGGAGGAGGCCGAGCTCCCGGATCCGTTCGACCACCGTCATGGCCAGCGTGTTGAGGATCAGGAACGCGGCCGCGAACAGCGCGATCGCTGCCAGCAGCGCCATGGTCGCCCGGACGTCCGCCGTGGACGCGCGCAGCGACGCGGCAATGTCCGACGGTGACGAGAGGATGTACGGCTCCGAGGTGATCGACGACACGATGCCGGCCGTGACCGTCTGCGCGTCGGCGCCGGCCGCCAGGATGACGTCGATCCGGGTGATCCCGGTCAGCGAGCCCGCGGTGGAGCCGGCCCCGGCGTCGGAGACGTTGAGCAGCGCTGCGGTCGCGATCGGCAGCACGACGGTGCGGCCGGCGGACCCGAGCGCGGGTCCGTCCCCGGCCAGGATCCCCACGACCCGCACCTGCAGCGGCGCGCCACTGCCCATGATGGTGAGCTGGCTGCCGAGGTCGAGCCCCTCGGAGGCGGCCAGTCGCTCGGTCACCAGCGCGGACGGCTCGTCGGTCGCCGCGAGCGGCGATCCGCGGGCGAGGGTGAGGTCGCGGACCCGGGGCTCGCGCGCCGGGTCGATGCCCAGGACGGTGACCGGGTCGGTTGACGCCGGCCGGCCCGGCTCGGGTCCGAGGAACGTCCGGCGCTCGATCGCCGGAGCCGTGAGGGCGACCCCGGGGACCTGCTCGATGGCGGCAAGGGTCCGGTCGGAGAGACCCGTCTCGGAGAACGCCGCCACGCGGAGATCCGCACGACCGACGATGGACGCGACGGTGCGCTCGACCGATGCATCGAGCCCGGCGTTGACGGCGAGGGCCGCGACCAGCACGCCGACGCCGATGGCGACGCCGAAGACCGTCAGCAGCGTGCGGGCGGGCCTCGCAACGAGGCTGCGCCAGGCATACGGGACCAGTCCGCGCATGACGGGCGGCTACAGGCCCAGCTGGGCGAGCCGTGCGATGAGGGGCGCGGCCCCGTGGTCGTCGCGCCGGCCGAGGACGATCTCCTCGCGGATGCGCCCGTCGCCGACCACGAGCACGCGATCCGCATAGGCCGCGGCCTTCGCGTCGTGGGTGACGAGGACGATCGTCTGGCCGCGATCCACGCACGTCCGCCAGAGCGCGTTCAGGATGTCGATCCCGGTGGTGAAGTCGAGGTTGCCGGTCGGCTCATCGGCGAACAGCAGGGCGGGACGGGTCACGATCGCCCGGGCAACCGCGACGCGCTGCTGCTCCCCGGATGACAGCTGGTCCGGGCGATGGCGTTCCTTGCCTGCGAGGTCCACCAGCTCGATCGCATCGCGCACGCGTCCGGCGAGCGCGCCGGACCGGGGGTCGTGCCCGGCGATCGTGAACGGCAGCCCCACGTTCTCCACGACGTTCAGCAGCGGGACGAGGTTGAACGACTGGAACACGAACCCGGTGCGATCGCGACGGAGGCGCGTCGCCGCGTCATCCGAGAGGCGGCTGATGGTCTCACCTTCGAGGACGACCTCGCCGCTGGTCGGCCGGTCCAGGCCGCCGAGCAGCTGGAGGATCGTGCTCTTGCCGGAACCGGACGGGCCCATCAGCGCGACGAGCTCGCCCGGGGCCACGGACAGGGTGACGCCACGGACGGCGTCCACGATCTCGCCGGGCAGGTGGTACTGCTTGGTGAGGTCGCGCGCCTCGAGGATCGGGCGGACAGCGCCGGCGGCCGACGTGGCAGCGTCGGCGCCGGGGAATGTGGGCGACTGCAGGGTCATCGCGACTCGATCGGCTCCCGAGGGCAGTGTGGAACGGCTGTCACCATACCGGTGCGGTCCAGTGCGGTCACCTGCCTGAAGGTCCTACGTCCCGGGCGGACCCGAGCCGGGCGCGACCGGAGCGGCGCTGAGACCCTCGCGGGTCAGCCGCCGAAGTATCGCGCGCTCACCCGATCGAGGATCGAGTCCACGAGACCCGGCTCCGTGGGTGGATCGATCACGCGGAACCCTCCCGGCGGCAGAGTCACCTCGAGGGGCGCGACGACCGGCGTCGGCGCGAGGGCCGGGTCGAGGGTCGGGTCGGTCGTCGACGGGCCCGGATCGAACGACGTGGCTGTCGGCTCGAGGGTCGGGTTCGTCGTCGCGAGCGGCGCCACGGTCGGTGTCGGGCTGGGGGTCGGCGTCGGCGCGGCGGTCGGCGTGACCCGGACCGTGGGCCTGGGCGTGGGTTTCGGGGTCGGCTTTGGCGTCGGCTTCGGGGTGGGTTTCGGGGTCGGCTTTGGCGTCGGCTTCGGGGTGGGTTTCGGGGTCGGGGTGGCTGCCTGCGTCGTGGACCCGCACTTGTCGGCGAACAGCACCGTCCACATGAACTCGTCGCCTGCCCCCTTGTACGCGCCCACAGCGACCACGTCCCAGGTCTTGCCCATGATGTTGTCGCGGTGGCCCTGCGAGGCCATGAACTTCTGGAACACCCAGTTGGTTGCCTCCGCAACCGTGGCCCCCGGCCAGGTGACGGTGCCGATGTTCTCCCCGGCGCCCTTGTAGCAGTAGCCATAGGTGTTCGTCATGTACCAGAACACGGTCCGCGTGGTGCCCAGGATGGTGTGCGAGAAGTAGTTCCGGTCGATCATGTCCTTGCTCCGCCAGCGAGCGATCGTCCGGAGGGCCGTGTCCAGCTTGAGGGACGAGAGGCCGGCCGATGCGCGGGCCTGGTTCTGGAGCGTGATGAGCTGCGACTCGGACGAGGAGTCGTAGGCGCCGACGTTCCAGGCCACTGCTGCCGTCGGGATCGCGAGCAGGCCGACGGCGGTCACGCTGAAGGCGAGCGCGACGAGCACCGTGAGGCGGCGGAGCCCGGTGACGCGCGAGAGAGAGCGCCCGGCGAGGTTGGCGTTCGGGGTCATGACGACACCGTAGGCCACCTCACGCGCTCGATCTGGCCCGCAAAGGTCCCGGCCCGACCCTACCGGGGTACCGGCCGCCCATCCCAACCGAACCCGACCGCACCAGCCGGGCAACGATCCGGCCGGCCGCCGCGGCCGCCGCCCGGTCCGCGGTCCATCGGGTACACTGCGCGGGCCCAGCGCGGCGCCCCGTCGCGGCGCCCCGGGCGATCCTTGGTGGCCTTAGCTCAATCGGCAGAGCACTGGATTGTGGCTCCAGAGGTCGCGGGTTCGATCCCCGCAGGCCACCCCAACCCCCCCGATCTCATCGGAGATCGCTCCGATCTCGAGCGCCTGGAACCGGTCCCGCCGTCTCGTCGCCGGACGCCGCGTCATCTCGCGTGCAGGCGACGGATGCGAGCGTTGACGGCGCGGATCTGTCAGGCGATGGCCTCGGACGGAACGTAGCCGAGCCGGCCGCGGGTCGCGACAATCAGCACAACTGACAGGGCACCAAGGGCCAGCAGGCCCACGTTGAGGGCCGAGCTCGCGACGACGAACGCGGCCAGCGAGGCATTGATGCTCGCGTGGCCCAGCATCACCAGCAGGAGGCTGCCCCTGGTGCGATTGAACAGCCAGGTCATGACCGGCGCGATCGCGACGACCATGAGCAGGAAGGTCACGACGAGCGTCGGATCCAGGCCGCCGTTCTCGTCGGCCCACTCGGGCACGAGGTACTGGGGCAGGTGCCAGGCGGCCCACATCACGCCGAGCACCAGCGTTCCGCGCAAGGCGCCCATCTGCGCCTGGAGGTGAGGCAGGGCGAAGCCGCGCCAGCCCGGCTCCTCGAACAGCGGCCCGCTGAAGAAGCCCACCGCCACGAAGACGAGGAACTCGATGGCGAGCTTCACGGCCGACGCATCGCCCAGGCCCACGAACGCTCCCGGGAGGACGAGCGCAGTCAGGACGCAGACCGCCGGGATGCCGGCCAGGGTGAACAGGTACCAGCGGCGGGCGACACGCCAGATGCGGACCCTCGCGAGAAGCCGGCGGCGTCCGGCGGGTCCGTCGAGAACGCCGGCCATCACCAGCGCTGCGAGCGTCGGGCCGAGCGTCTGCAGCAGGATCACCAGGGCGGCCGGCAGGCCCAGCAGCCCATACAAGCTCAGCAGCATGGCCCAGGAGATGCCGTAGGCAAGCACGAAGAACGCGATCATCGGGTGGCGGCGCATGAGTGCGGCGAGCATGGCTTTCCGCGGCATGGACCGCCGATCCGAGACGTGCGCGCCGGACACGTGTGCGTTCACTGGAGATCTCTCCCTTCCCCGGCGGTCTCCGACTGGGACCTCGCCCTGAGCGAGAGCCGCAGCGTCCGCCGCGCCTGCTCGCGCATGGGCCATCGCATCGCTCCCGCCGGTGGGCACGGTAGCGAGCGACCGTGGAGACCGGACGTGCCGGACGGTCCGCTGGCGCGGGCCGTCTGAACTCCAGCCATGAGGCATGCGGCAGCGAGCGACGACGGGGCGCCGGACGAGTCGCTCGAGTGGCCGACACAGGTTGGGCCCCGGCCGCCGTCGCCGGTACCCCATGGACGGCACCGTCCGTGAGGGCCGGGGTCGAACGTCGTCTCGGTACACTGGCTGCGTCCGATCGCCGCAACCGTGGTGCGGGCCTCCCGGAGGTGCCCAGATGAGCATGCGATCAGAGCTCGGGGAGGCGCCCGAGATCGTCCGTTCGCTGGTCGAGACGCAGCGGGGGATCATCGACGCTGTCGCTGAGGCGATCCGGTCGCGTCCGGTGGACATGGTTCTGATCGCCGCCCGCGGCACCTCCGATCACGCCGCCATCTACGCCCAGTACGTGTTCGGCGTCAACAACGGGCTCCCGGTCGCCCTCGCCGCTCCCTCGATCCAGTCCCTCTACGGGGGCAACCCGCGACTCCGCAACGCCCTCGTCATCGGGGTCTCGCAGTCGGGTCAGTCGCCCGACGTGGTCGGCGTCATCGAGCAGGCTCGCCACCAGAACGCCCCCACGATCGCCGTCACCAACGATGCTGCGTCGCCGCTGGGCCGGGCCGCCGAGTTCCACATCGACATCCAGGCGGGCCCCGAGCTCGCGGTCGCCGCGACCAAGACCTACGTCGCGGAGCTGACCGCCCTCGCGATGCTGTCGACCGCTCTCGACGACGACCCGGTCGCGCGGCAGCAGCTCCGCGAGGTCCCGGACGCGATCGCCGCGGCTCTCGGCCTGGATGACGTCGTCCGGTCGGCCGCGCAGGAGCAGGCCGGCATGCGACGCGCGGTCGTCCTGGGGCGGGGCTTCAACTATTCAACGGCCCTGGAGTGGTCGCTCAAGCTGAAGGAGCTGACCTACGTCCTCGCGGATGCCTACTCGACGGCCGATTTCGAGCACGGCCCGATCGCGATGATCGACCCGGGCTTCGTCGTCCACGCGGTCGCCGTCGAGGGACCCACGCTGCCCGAGATCGGCGCGGTCCTGGGGCGGCTGCGCGAGGCCGGCGCCCGGCTCGTCGTGGCGTCGAACTCCGCCGAGATCCTGGCCCTGGCGGACGTCCCGCTCCGGCTGCCGGCCGCCCCCGAGTGGCTGTCACCGCTGTCGGCGATCATCCCGGGCCAGCTGTTCGCCTACCACCTGGCGCTGGCCAAGCATCTCGACACGAACAAGCCGCGCAACATCCGGAAGGTCACCCGGACCCGCTGAGCGCGGCCTGCCGGGCGTCCCCCGGCGGACCCGGACGTGCGCAGATCGGGCGAGCCGCCGGTGCGGCTGCCCGATCTGGTCGTGAACGAGGGACGCGAGCCTCAGCCACGCCTCGTCATCACCACCCCGGTCACGGCGAACGTCCCGACACACCAGGCACCGAGGAGCACGAACGAACCGGCCGTCAGCGGGAACGTGCTCGACGCCAGGGTGCCCCGCATGACCTCGCCCATCGCCTGGATCGGCAGCACGCTGTGGACCGCGGCCAACCAGCCGGGCAGGCGGCTTGCTGGGAAGTTGAGCGGCGAGAACATCAGGATGAACACGACCAGCACCTGGCTGGCCATCTGGGCGAGCATCGGCGGCAGCAGCGATGCCATCGCGTAGCCGACCGAGGTGGCAGTCAGGACCACGAGCAGGACCGCCGGCACGACCAGCGGGCTGACCTGCAGGTCCAGCCCGAAGCGAAGCGCGCTGACGATGACGGCGGCGGCGACGCCGGGGACGACGACGGCCAGCCACACGGTCGTGTCGGCGAGCAGGTACACGAGGCGCGGCACCGGCAGCGTCCGCATGTAGTCGAGCGTGCCCTCGACCCTGGCCTGCGTCACGAGCTGCGGGACGGCGACGAGGCCGATGGTGATGAGCGCGACCGCTGGGCCGCCGATGGCGAGGTAGAGGATCGTCTGCCGGTCCATGGACGGGAACAGCAGCGGGTACCCGGCCACGATCCCGAACGAGAACAGGGCCTGGACGACGATGCCGAGGGGCAGGAAGCCGCGCAACCGGCGCGCCTGCCAGGTGACGAGCAATCGGTAGCTACGCAGCGCGGACATCGAGCTCCTCCGTCATGGGATCGATCGTGGGGACGGCCCCGACCAGGGCCACGTATGCGTCTTCCAGCGTCGCCGGGGCGAGTGAGTATTCCTCGATCCGGGCGGCCCGGTGCAGGTCCTGGGCCCAGCCGGCGGCGGCGCCACCCATGCCGACCGGGATCCTGACGACGACCCGGCTGCCGGTTCCGGCGAGCGACCTGGCGTAGGCGGGCGGCGTGGGCGCTTCGGCGCCCGGCTCCAGCACCAGCTCGAGGCTGAGCTCGTCGGCGACCCCGGCCTTGAGCTCTGCGGGGGTTCCCTCGGTCAGCACACGCCCGTGGTCCAGGATGGCCAGCCGGTCGACCGAGCGCTCGGCCTCGATGACGTTATGGGTCACCAGTAGGACCGCCGCCCCCTCGTCGGCGAGCGCGCGGACCTGCGCCCACAGCAGGCGTCGCCGGACGGGATCGACATCGTTCGTCGGCTCGTCGAGGATGACCAGCCGCCCGGGGACAACGGCAGCCATGCAGAAGGAGACGAGGCGCTTGACACCGCCCGATAGACGGGCGCCGTCGGTGCTCGACCATTCGCCCAGCTCGAGCGCCTCGATCAGCCGGTCCGTCCGAGCGCGGACGAGCGCCGCATTGCCGCCCCGGAGACGACCGAGCATCTCGATCGCCTGGCGCGGGGTGAGGCCGTTGATCGGCACCTGCGCCTGGGGCTGGATCGAGCATGAGCGACGTGCATACGCAGGATCGGCGACCGCGTCGCGCCCGGCGATGTGGATCGAGCCGCTGTCCGGCCTGAGCAGGCCGACGACCTCGTTGACCAGCGTCGTCTTGCCTGCGCCGTTGTGACCCAGCAGGCCATAGACCTGTCCGGCCTCGACCCCCAGGGTCACGCCATCGTTGGCGGGGGCCGCGCCCCGCCGATAGCGCTTCGTGAGTCCGTCAACGTCGAGCAGCACCTTTGCCTCCAGTCGTGTTGTCGTTCGCCGCACCAGTTGTTGCGATACCAGCGAGTATGCACATCCCGATTGGTATGTCAATACCCTCGAGTATGTCGATACTGGGTGGTATGCTCCGGGCATGAGCGAACGACTGAGCCGCCAGGAGCGGAAGGCGCAGACAAGGCAGCAGCTTCTCGATGCCGCGGCGGAGGTCTTCGCGCGGCGCGGGTTCGAGGTCGCGTCCCTCGACGAGGTGGCGGCGGCGGCCGGCTACACCAAGGGCGCTGTCTACTCCAACTTCGCCAGCAAGACGGATCTGCTGATCGCCCTGCTGGAGCGCCGGATCGCGTCCCAGCAGACCCGGTTCACCCGGCGTTTCGAAGGTCAGGACGCTGCGACCATGGCCCGGGCCCTGTTCCAGTCACCGAGCCGGATACCCGAGACGGAGCGGGAGTTCCTCGTGCTCGCCGTCGAGTTCTGGATGCACGCGATGCGCGATGAGAAGGCGCGCAAGCTCGTGGCCGAGCAGTACGAGCACGCGAGGACGGTCGTCGCCGACTTCCTCGTGGCCTCGGGTTATGAGCAGCTCGGGTCGGAGCCGCGGCTCGCGCCACGCGACATGGCGATCGTGATCGAGGCGCTCAGCACGGGACTCGCCCTGCAGGCAGCCCTCGACCCGGGGAACGTCCGGCTGAACCTCCTGGCCGAGGTCGTCGTGAGGCTGCTCGGCCTGCCCGTGCCCACAGCCCCCGAACCGCCGGCCGCGTAGCTCCTCGATCAGGCGCTCGCGGACTCCGGTGCCGGCGGGCCCCCGAGCTCGGTCCGAAGACGCGGCAGCGCGTCCGGATGCTGCGCCTGGAGGAAGGTGATCAGGCGCTCGCGGACGAGGCAGCGCAGGTCCCACGCGGCGCCTGAATCCGCCGCGCTCACGAGGGCGCGCAGCTCGACCGTCCGGTCCGTCGCGCCCGTGACCTGGAGACCCCAGGCCTCGCCGTCCCAGAGGCCTGACGCGTCGAGGACTCGCTTGAGCTCCGACCGGACCTCGTCGACCGGCACCGTGTAGTCGGCGTGGATCATCACCGTGCCGAGGATGTTCGCCGTGCGACGCGTCCAGTTCTCGAATGACTGGCCGATCACCGCGGACAGGGGGACGATCAGCCGTCGGAGGTCCCAGATGCGGACGACGACATAGGTGGTCGTGATCTCCTCGATGCGGCCCCACTCGCCGTCGATGACGACGACGTCGTCGAGCCGGATCGGCTGGGTGAGAGCGATCTGGATCCCGGCCAGCAGGTTGCTGAGCACGGGCCGGGCGGCGAGGCCGACGACGATGCCGACGATCCCGGCCGATGCCAGGAGGCTCGCCCCGAGGCTCTGGGCTCCCGGGAAGGTCAGCAGCATGATCGCGAGCGTGATGACGGCGACGACGACCACGGTGACCCGGCGCAGGATGGCGATCTGCGTCCGCACCGCCCGGGCCTCGAGGTTGTTGCGCTCGTCGACCGAATAGCGGGCGAGGATCACGTCGTCGGCGAGCCAGGTCACCGAGACGATGGCCCAGGAGGTTGTTCCGATGAGGCCGAGACCCACCAGGTGCCGGAGAGGCTCGCGGACGTCGAGAGGCAGGGGCAGCAGCGGGAGCACCACGATCGATGCCGCGAGCGCGGCGAGCACCCGGGCGGGGTGGCGGATGTGCTCGACGAGAGACTCATCGATGACGCTGGTCGTCCGTTTCGTTGCCCGATCGGCGGCCGCGAAGAGGAGTCGGTGCACGAGCAGAGCTGCCAGCGCAACGAGGATCAGCACCACGATCGACACCAGCCAGTCCTGCAATTCCTGCGCGAGCTCGCCCATCTGCCATCCTCCGCTGCTGGTGGTGATCCGCCCCAAGCCTATCCCGGGCGCCCATCCGGACCCCGATCGGCACGACATGTCGACCGCGACGGATGGCGAACGGGCCGACGGCGGGCTCCCGGCAGGACCGGGCTCAGCCGAGGCCGGGCGGGCCCTCGAGCAGCCGGCCGCGGACCCATGCCGCGCGGACCATGTCCGGGTGCGGCCGGAAGGCGAGGCGCGACATGATCTCCGCCGGGTCGTCCGAGTCCACGCCGGGGACCGGGGCCACCAGCCGCGGGTCGACCGCGATCATGTCGGCCTCCTTGCCCGTCTCCAGCGATCCGACCTCCGCCTCGATCCCGAGCGCTCGCGCCCCGTCCCAGGTCGCCAAGCGGAGCCAGTCCAGGGGGCCGAGCGGCACAGGGGCCGCGTCCCCCTCGCGCACCCGGAGCCCGCTCTGGATGTACGCCCCGGCGCGCATGTTGGCAAAGATCGAAAGCTCGGGGCCACCGGACACGTCCGACCCCAGCCCGATCCGGATGCCCGCCTCCCGGTACCGGCCGAGCGGCATCGCGCCCGAGGCGAGGAACAGGTTCGATGCCGGGCAATGCGCGATCGCGCAATCGGTCGCCGCCAGCCGGTCGACCTCTCGTGGCGAGAGGTGGATCGCGTGCGCGAGGACGGTCTTGGGTCCCAGGGCGCCCGCGCGGTCGTACACATCGAGGTAGTCGAGGGCCTCGGGGAACAGGCGCCGCACTGTCCGCTGCTCATGACGATCCTCGGACAGGTGCGTCTGCCAGTAGGCACCCGTCGCGCTGGCGAGCGACGCCGATTCGCGCAGCAGCTCGGCGCTGCAGGACACGGCGAAGCGGGGCGTGAAGGCATACCGCAGCCGGCCGCCGTCGCGCATGTGCCACCGGCTGCACAGGTCCGCCGACTCGCGGAGGCTCGCCTCGAGCTGGCGCTCCTGGGGGACCGTGTCGTCGTAGCTGCCGCGGTCCATCAGCACCCTGCCCATGAACGCTCGGATCCCGTGTGCCTCGGCCGCCCGGAACGACGCGTCGATCGACGCCTCGTAGACGGCCCCGTAGATCAGCGCGGTGGTCGTCCCGGCGGCCGCGAACGCGCGGAACGCCTGCGGCGCGAGACGTTCCGCGGCCGCCTCGTCAAAGGCGCGCTCGAGGGGAAACGTGTAGCGCTCGAGCCAGGTCAGCACGTCCAGCCCCGCGCCCACGCCGGCATTCGGCAGCTGGGGCAGGTGCACGTGCACGTCCACCATGCCCGGCAGCAGGACGAGCGGCCGCAGGTCCACGACGTCCGCGGACCCCGTGGGCAATGCGTCAGCCGTGGGTGCCGCGCTCCATGGACCCACCTGTGCAATCCGGCCGCGGGCATCGACGACCAGCCGGCCGTCATGCTCGTACCGCGTCCCGCCGGCGGCGAGCGGCGTCAGGATCCGAGCCCGGAGGGTGAACGGCGCCTTCGCGGGAGCTGGCATGCGCATCTCCCGATTGTGACCGACCCGACGCGCCGCGCTAGGGGCGCTCGGCCCGCCGCGGCCGCCGGAGGGCCCCCTCCGCGCTCGCGCCGTCCGTCGCAGGCACGCTCGTGGTGTGCACGACAACCTGGTTGCGACCACCGCTCTTGGCGCGGTACAGCGCGTCGTCGGCAGTCGCGAAGATGACCTCGGCGGTGTCCCCCACCGCGGCGACCATCCCCCCGATCGAGATCGTGACAGTGAGATCGCGGTCGTCCGCCCGGACGACCGTCCGTTCGACGAGAACCCGGAAGCGCTCGGCGACCCGCCGCAGGGAGGACTCGTCCGCGTCCGTGATCGTCATCGCGAACTCCTCGCCGCCGAAGCGCGCG
Source organism: uncultured Chloroflexia bacterium (assembly GCA_963849495.1). Classification (GTDB taxonomy): domain Bacteria; phylum Chloroflexota; class Limnocylindria; order Limnocylindrales; family CSP1-4; genus CAIXZV01. Next base: position 154,614 of record CAWKHN010000005.1, read on the forward strand.
ATGTCGTCCGACGGTCGCGACGACGCGAGCAGGGTCCGGGCCACGGTCCGCAGCGCGACATCGCCGACGGCGTGCCCGTACTGGTCGTTGACCAGCTTGAACCGGTCGATATCCGCGATCAGGAGTCCGAATGGGCGCCCGTAGCCGGCCAGCTCGGCGACCCGCGACGCAAGCGACATGTCGAAGTGACGACGGTTCGGGAGCCCGGTGAGCGCATCGTGCATCGCGAGATCGCGCAGCTCGGAGGCCTCGCTGCGCGCTTCGGAGAGCTCTGTCCGGTCATCGAAGACCTCGACCGCTCCGATCACCACGCCGCCCCGATCCCGGACCGGGGTGGCCCTCACGCGGACGGGAACCCGGTGGCCGTCACGATGGCGGAGGAACACCTCGGCCTCGCGTGGCTGCCCGTCGGCCATCGTGGCCGCGAGCGGGCAGCCGGTGCGGCACAGCTGCCGGCCGGTCGCATCCACGTGGTTCAGGAGGTTGTCGTAGCACATGTGACCGACGACGGTCGACGCGTCGTACCCGGTCAGGCCCTCCGCACCGTGGTTCCAGTAGCGGATCCGTCGTCCCCGGTCGACGTAGTACACGCCGTCGTTCAGCTGATCGATGACCGCGCGCTCGAACCCGGCTTCCGGGCCGAAGGGTGGCTCGTCGCCGGACTCGGGGGTCGATGGATCCTGGCTGGTCAACGGCAGATCTCCCGGCTCGCGGCTGGTGGGGCGGGTCCCACGGTCACGCCGATGCCGACTGGGCGGCAGGTGCCATGCGTCCCGTCGTCGAGGACCACTCGGACAATGCTTCAGGGGTCGAGGCGATCCGCCAGGATCTCCGCAAGGTGGCGGGCGCGCCGTCCGTCGAGGAACTCGATCTGGGTGCGGCAGCTGAAGCCGTCGGCCAGCACGGTCGTGTCGTCGCCCGCGGCACGGAGCGCGGGCAACAGCTCCAGAGCGGCGACGGCCCGCGAGACGGCTTCGTGCCCGGCCTCCGCACCGAAGTTGCCGGCCAGGCCGCAGCACCCGGAGAGGACGGGCGAGGCGTCGATGCCCGCCCCGGCCATGACCCGGGCGTCTGCGGCGGTCCCCAGCACCGCCTGCTGGTGGCAGTGCGGCTGGACCAGGGCGCTGATCTTGTCGCCGCCCGGTCCCGCGTAGCCGGCACCGTCGAGCACCTCCGCGAGCGTCCTCACACGGCCGGCGACGTCCCGTGCCCGGGGGTCGTCGCGGAGCAGCTCCACCAGGTCCCGGCGCAGAGCCGCGGCGCATGACGGCTCCAGCACCACGATCGGCTCGTCGCCGGCGAGCTCGACGGCCGCCAGAGTCCGGCGCAGGACCGCCCGGGCCCGGTCCAGCTGGCCGGTCGTGATCCAGGTGAGGCCGCAGCAGACGTCGGTGGCCGGGACATCGACGACGAAGCCCGCCGCATCGAGGACCCGTGCCGCAGCGTGGGCGACCTGCGGCGAGAGGTGATTGTTGAACGTGTCCGGCCACAGGATCACGCGCGGGTGGTCGGGATCGGCGGGGTGCCCGGGCGCGGCGGCCTGGCCGCGCCTGAACGCGGCGACGAAGGTCCGCGGCGCCAGCCGCGGGATCCGCCGCTCACCCGCCATGCCGGCGACGAGGGCGAACACGCGCCGCGTCGGCGTGAAGCCCATCAGCGCGTTGACCACCCGGTGGGCACCCGGGACCCGATGCGTCAGCCGCAGCCAGACCGGCAGCCAGCCGAGCGAGTAGTGCGAGCGGGGCCGGATCCGGCCCCGGTAATGGTGGTCGAGAAACTCCGACTTGTAGCTCGCCATGTCGACGCCCGTCGGGCAGTCGGAGAGGCAGCCGCGGCACGAGAGGCACAGGTCGAGCGCGTCGCGGACCTCCGTCGACCGCCAGCCGTCGTCCGCGAGCGAACCTGCGACCATCTCCTGGAGCAGCCGTGCGCGCCCGCGGGTCGAGTGCCGCTCCTGGCCCGTCGCCCGGTAGCTGGGGCACATCAGGGCGGCACCCTGGCGCGACACGCAGCGCCCCACGCCGATGCACCGCTCGACGGCCTGCCGCAGATCGCCACCGTCCGACCCGTACCCGAGCACCGGGTCGAGGGCGATCAGCGTGGGCCGGGGGCGGCGCAGGTCATCCGTGAACGGCACGGGATCGACGAGGATCCCCGGGTTCAGCACGTTGCGCTCGTCCCACGCGGCCTTCCAGGCGCCGAAGACCCGGAGCAGCTCGGGGCTGAACATCCGCTCCAGGAGCTCGCTGCGCGCGCGGCCGTCACCGTGCTCGCCCGACAGCGTCCCGCCGTGGGCCACGACCAGGTCCGCCGCAGCCGACATGAAGCCCGAGAACCTGTCCACGCCGCCGGGCCGGTCCAGCCCGAACCCGACGCGGAGGTGGATGCACCCCTCGCCGAAGTGCCCGTAGGTGGTGCCCCGCAGCTCGTGGTCGCGCAGGAGGTCCCGGAGCTCGGCCAGGTAGCTCGCCAGGCGCTCCGGCGGCACGGCCGCGTCCTCGAACCCCGGCCATGCGGGCGAGCCATCGGGCAGCCGGGCCGCGCGCCCCGCACCATCCTCGCGAACGCTCCACAGCACCTGTTGCGCGGCCGGGTCCTCGATCAGCGCCGCAGCCGGCCCGCCGGCCCGTGCCCCGATGGACGCCCCGAGGCGCGCCGCGTGGTCGCGGGCCTCGGCGATGGTCGCGCCACCCGCCTCCACCAGCAGCCAGGCGCCGCCGGCGGGCAGCAGGCCCGGGTCGCGCCAGGTCGCGAGGAAGTCCGCTGTCAGGCTCTCGACCGTGAGCGGATGCTCGGTCAGCAGCGCGGGGACGGCGGCCGCGGCCGCGATGTCATCCGCGAACGCAAGCACCAGCAGCGCCCGGACGAGCGGCGGCCGGACGAGCCGGACGGTGGCCGCGGACACGACGGCACAGGTGCCCTCGGAGCCCACGAGGACCCGCGCGATGTCGGCGCCGTTCTCCGGCAGGAGCCAGCCCAGGCCGTAGCCGGACACGCGGCGCGGCCACGGCGGCAGCTCGCGGCGGATCAGGTCCGCGTGCGTCGCGGCCAGGTCCCGCAGCCGCGTCGCGAGGGCAGGCCCCAGCGATGCGCTGCCGGCCGGCGCGCCGTGACCCGGCATGCCCACCGGCCGCCGGCGGCCGTCGGCCGTGACCAGCTCGAGCCCCAGCGTGTTGTCGGCGGTGGTCCCCCAGCGAACGGAGTGCGACCCACAGGCGTTGTTGCCGATCATGCCGCCGATCGTGCAGCGGCTGTGGGTGGACGGGTCCGGTCCGAACCGCAGCCCGTGCACCGACGCCGCCCGGTTGAGATCGTCGAGCACGGTCCCCGGCAGGACCGTCGCCGTGGCGGCCTCCGGATCGAGCGCCAGGACGCCGGACAGGTGCCGCGAGGCATCGACGACGAGGCCCCGGCCGATCGCGTTGCCGGCAATGCTCGTCCCGGCGCCGCGCATCGTGACCGGCACGCCGGCCTCGGCTGCCAGCGCAACGACCGCGGCGAGCTCGTCCGCCGTCCGGGGGGCGACGACCGCGCCGGGCGGCACCCGGTAGTTGGAGGCGTCGGACGCGTACAGGGCGCGCACCTCGCGGTCCGCGCGTACCTCGCCGCGGATGGCCGCGCGCAGCCGCGGCACCAGCATCGCGACGCCATCGGCGAGGGCGGCATCGGTGAGGGCGGCAGTGGCGACGGTCGGCCCGGCGAGGGCGGCGATGGCGGTCTCCTCGGCTGCGCAGGACGGCTGGGTCTCGTCCAAGAGTAGAAGCGAACCGCGGCGCGCGTGATCCGGTGGGCCGCGTTACCGGCGTGCCCCCGGATCGCGCGTTGGGGCGCCTCGTATAGTGACCACGCATTGGACCGGTCGTCGGACGGATGACCGGCTGCGTGCGCTGGCGGGTTGAGAGCCATGGACGGTCCGCGGTCGATGGACCGGGAGAGTCGCACCTCGGCGCCACCCCGTCGAGGCACGGCCGCGGACATCGCAGCGGTGGCGGACCGTTGGGCGGTCGCACGGACGCCGCGGTTCCGGGCCACGCAGCGACGCCGGATCCGCAATTCCTCGCGCGCGGGCATGGTCTTCGCCGTGGCGGCGGCCGTGCTCAACTGCGTGTGGCTCGCGCCTCTGCACCCGGACGCCATCGGGCTCATCGTGGGGCTCAATCTCGCGGTGGCTGCCGCCGCCACGGCGGGGTTCGTCGCGATCGCCACCCGAGCGTCGCGGCGCCCCGAGGTCGTCGTGCTCCTGGTGCTCGCGGTGGTCGACATCGCCACGATCACCCTCGGTGTCTACCACCCGGTCCTTGTCCTGTTCGTCGCGGGCTATCTCCTGCTGCTGCCGACCATCGTCGCCCTGCTGACCCCATGGGCGACGAGCGTCCACGTCACGTGGCTGGTGATCCATGGCGCCGCCATCGTCGGGTACATGGCCATCCAGCAGCTGCTTCCGGTCGCGGGGGCCGGTCCGGGCGGCGACGCACCCGAACGCGACGCCACCGTTGACGACGGCTCGATCTCGTGAGATAGTTGCACGTGCAACAACCGCTCAGGAATCACGAACCATGCCGGCCGTCACCGTCGATGACATCACCATCCTGCCCCGCGTCCCGGTGCCCGACCCCGTCGTCGCCCGTCAGCGACCGGTCCGTGGCCTGACCGACGCACCCCGAGGGTTCGAGGGCGAGGGCTTCCCCGTCCGCCGCGCCTTCGCCGGTGCGCTGCTCGAGGATCTCGATCCGTTCATCCACCTCGATCAGATGGGCGAGGTGGAGTACGCGCCGGGTGAGGCCAAGGGCACGCCCTGGCACCCGCACCGCGGGTTCGAGACAGTGACCTACATGCTCGACGGCACGTTCGAGCACAACGACTCCAACGGCGGCGGCGGCGTCATCACGAACGGCGATACCCAGTGGATGACGGCCGGCGCGGGGATCCTCCACATCGAGCGCCCGCCGGACTGGCTGGTTGCCGCTGGTGGCCTGTTTCACGGCTTCCAGCTGTGGGTCAACCTGCCCCGCGCCCAGAAGCTCGCCGCGCCGCGCTACCAGGACATCCGGGCCAGCGAGGTCTCGCTGCTGTCATCGCACGATGGCGGCGCCCTCGTCCGGGTGATCGCGGGCGATGTCGCCGGGCATGCGGGGCCGGGTTCGACCTTCACGCCGATGACGCTGGTCCACGCGACCCTCAGCCCGGGGGCGAAGCTGGTGCTGCCGTGGCGCGCCGACTACAACGCGCTGGCCTACGTGCTCGCCGGGCACGGGACCGTGGGTGCGGAGGAGCGGCCTGCCCGTCTCGGCCAGCTTGCGGTCTTCGGTCCCGGCGACGCGCTCACCTTCGGTGCGGGCCGGGTCCAGGAGAGCCGGGCGCCAAACCTCGACGTCCTGATCCTCGGGGGGCGTCCGATCCGGGAGCCCGTCGCGTGGATGGGCCCGTTCGTCATGAATACGCGGGAGGAGGTCATGCAGGCATTCGCCGACTACCAGGCCGGCCGCCTCGGCTCGATCCCCGCGGTCCACAACGCACCGAACACCCTGATCGAGACTGCACAGGCTGAAGGCGGGCCGCGGGGCTGACGGATCCGCCCGCTGCTAGCCGGTGAGGCGGACGCGCCCCCCGGCGTGGTACCGGTCCATCAGCTGTGCCACGGCGTCGCGCGCGGCGCGCCACTCCTCCTGGTCGCCGAGGATCTCCGGGTCCGGGCCCCAGCGCTGGATCTGGGTCATCGCCATCACGATCGCGTTGTGCTGCGCGAGGCGGTTGCGCCCGGCGTCGACGACACCCGTGACCAGGTAGCGCCGGACGAGGTCGTACGGGGCGTGCCAGCGGCCGATCCGGAGGCGGTCGTGCTCGCGCAGGGTCTCGAGCCAGGCATCGTCGCCGACGGGGTAGCGATCGTGCTCGTCGGCGTGGGCGGCAATGTCCAGCCGGACGCCGGGCCGCGACAGCGACGGCAGGCGACCGTCGTCGTCCGTGGTCCGGTAGCACACGGGGCAGGTCGCGAGGGTTGCGGACGCGGACGGCGCCTCGCCGAAACGGAGGCCGCAGCGGCGGCACATCTGGGCGCCTGCACGGGTGGCGGGCGTGCCGCACTGGAGGCAGACGAGAGCGGCAGTCGGGGCCGTCATGAATTCTCCTGGAGGGATCCGGGCAAGGCTGCGGGACCTGCGCCTATCGTCGGTGATCGCGCCCGCCGCGGCGAGCGGCTATTCGGTCAGGGTCACCATCACCCGAATGGGGTAACGACGGACGCCGGGGAGCGTCCCCTCCCCCATGCCCTGCCACGGCGGCGGGCGCGACCGGGGCCGGGCACCTTGCCGATCGCGGTCCGTTACCCGGCGACCGCCGCGTCGATGATCGCGCCCGCCTCGTCGAGGATCCGGGCCAGGTGGTCCTCGCCCCGGAAGGACTCGGCGTACAGCTTGGTCACGTTCTCCGTGCCGGACGGCCGCGCAGCGAACCAGCCCTCGGCGGTGACCACCTTGAGGCCGCCGATCGGCGCGTCGTTGCCCGGTGCCCTGGTCAGGATCGCGGTGATCGGGTCACCGCCCAGGGTCGAGGCCCGGACCGCGGAGGGCGACAGCTTCCCGAGCGCCGCCTTGAGCGTGGGCGTGGCCGGGGCGTCGATCCGCCGGTAGGCCGGGGCACCGAAGCGGGCCGTCAGCCCCTGGTACGTCGCGGCGGGGTTCCGGCCGGTCCTTGCGGTGAGCTCCGCGGCGAGCAGGCAGGCGATGATCCCGTCCTTGTCGGTCGTCCAGACGTGGCCGTCCCGGCGCAGGAACGAGGCGCCGGCACTCTCCTCGCCACCGAACCCGATGGTCCCGTCCACGAGCCCGTCCACGAACCACTTGAACCCGACCGGCACCTCCACCAGCCGCCGCCCGAGGTCAGCGACGACCCGGTCGATGATCGACGAGGAGACGAGGGTCTTGCCGACGGCCACCTCGCTCCCCCAGGCGCGCGCGCCACCGAACAGGTACGAGATCGCCGCGGCCAGGACGTGGTTCGGGTTCATCAGCCCGGTGCCCGGGACCACGATCCCGTGACGGTCGGCGTCCGCGTCGTTGCCCAAAGCGAGGTCGAACCGGTCGCGAAGCTCCACCAGGCGCGCCATCGCGAACGGCGACGACGGGTCCATCCGGATCCGGCCGTCCCAGTCCAGGGTCATGAACCCGAACTGGGGGTCGACGGTCGCATTGGTGACGGTCAGGTCCAGGTGGTACCGGTCGCCGATCACGCCCCAGTAGTCGACGGCCGCGCCGCCCAGCGGGTCCACGCCCAGCCGCAGCCCCGAGGCGGCGATGGCCGCGAGATCCACCACGTTCTCGAGGTCGGCGACGTACGTGCCCAGGAAGTCGTAGGCAGCAGCCCGCGTGCGGGCCTGCTCGAACGGGGTCCGCCGGACTCCCTGCAGGCCGTCCGGGCCGGCCGCCTCCAGGATGCGGTTGGCCTCGTCCTGGATCCAGCGGGTGACGTCGGTGTCCGCGGGACCACCGTTGGGCGGGTTGTACTTGAACCCCCCGTCCGCCGGCGGGTTGTGCGACGGGGTGACGACGATGCCGTCGGCGAGGCCGGCCGACCGGCCGCGGTTGGCGACCAGGATCGCATGCGACACGGCGGGCGTCGGCGTATAGCGATCCGCGCTGTCGACCCGGACGTCCACCCCGTTGGCGACCAGCACCTCGAGCGCGGTCCGCCACGCGGGCTCCGAGAGCGCGTGCGTGTCGCGCCCGATGAACAGCGCCCCGGTGTACCCCTTCGATCGCCGAAACCGGCAGATCGCTTCCGTGGTCGCGACGATGTGGCCCTCGTTGAAGGCGGCCGTGAAGGCCGACCCGCGATGACCCGAGGTGCCGAAGGCGACGCGCTGGGCGGGGTCCGACGGGTCGGGCCGGATGTCGGCGTACGCGCGCAGCAGCGCCTCGACATCGACGAGCTCCGACGGCAGGGCGGGTTGGCCGGCGCGCGGGTTGCTGGTCATGGGTGCCCTCGCTTGGGACGGCAGACGAGTGTGTGCCGTCACGATACCCGTGCCCGCTCCATCACTTGCGGCGCTGCCGGCCCCGGGCCGGGCATTGCCGAGCGCAGGTCCGGTCCCGTACCATGACGGCAGCCCGAGCCAGCACCTCGTACGGGGCTCGTCCGAGTCCGCCGCATGGCGGCCGGATACAGGAGCCCGCGATGACCTCAGGCCGGGTCGGAGGCAACGCATGGCGACCGTGACGTTCGATCACGTGTACAAGCGGTATGGCGAGGTGGTCGCCGTATCGGACTTCAGCCTCGAGATCGGCGATGGCGAGTTCATGGTTCTCGTCGGGCCGTCCGGGTGCGGGAAGACGACCAGCCTGCGCATGATCGCCGGGCTCGAGGAGATCAGCGACGGCGAGCTCCGGATCGGCGATCGCGTCGTCAACGACGTGGCTCCCAAGGACCGCGACATCGCAATGGTGTTCCAGAGCTACGCTCTCTACCCGCACATGTCGGTTCGCGACAACCTTGCGTTTGGCCTCAAGCTGCGCAAGGTCGCGAAAGCGAACATCGAGACGCGGATCAATGACGCGGCCGGCATCCTCCAGCTCGAGAAGCTCCTCGACCGCAAGCCCAAGGAGCTGTCCGGCGGCCAGCGGCAGCGCGTCGCGCTCGGCCGGGCGATCGTCCGCGAGCCCGCCGTGTTCCTGATGGACGAGCCGCTGTCGAACCTGGACGCCAAGCTGCGTGTCCAGACGCGCGCCGAGATCGCGCGCCTCCACCAGCGCCTGGGTACGACCATGGTCTACGTCACCCACGATCAGGTCGAGGCCATGACGATGGGCCAACGGATCGCGGTCATGAGCGACGGCCTGCTCCAGCAGGTCGGCACGCCGCAGGAGCTGTACGACAAGCCGCTCAACCGGTTCGTGGCCGGGTTCATCGGCAGCCCGTCGATGAACTTCATCGAGGTCGGGGTCCCCTCCAAGGGCACCGACACGCTGTCCGAGGGCGGCTTCCACTTCCCGCTCCCCAACAACTACCGCGAGGCGCTCGCCGACGTCAGCGGCGATCGCGTCGTGGTCGGCTTCCGGCCCGAGCACCTCGCCCTCGGTGATGTCGCGGGCTCCTCGGCCACGATCAAGGGCAAGGCCGACGTGGTCGAGTACATGGGGAACGAGGAGCTGCTCCACGTCACCTCCGACGACCGGGAGATCGTGGCGATCGTGCCGTCGTCCCACGGCGTCCACCCGGGCGACACCCTCGAGTTCAAGCTCCCCGCCGAGAAGATCCACATGTTCGATCCCGCCAGCGGCGCCTCGCTGGTCAAGAGCCGCGAGGCCGTTCCCGCCTGACGACGGCGCAGTCGCACCCACGAACGGCCGGCCCGTCCCCGACGGGCCGGCCGTTTCCATGCATGGAGCCCCCATGACCGATCCAATCACCCACCCCGAGGGCGCGCCATTCGGCGACGACCCGCTCGAGGAGCACGTCATCGACTCGGAGGCGATCCATCGAGGGCGGTACATGACGTTCCGGGTGGACACGATCGAGCGCGCGGACGGGAGCCGCGGCACGCGTGACGTGGTGGGCCACCCGGGAGCGGTAGCCGTGCTCGCGCTCGACGCGGACGGGCGTCTGCTGCTGATCCGCCAGTGGCGCATCCCGGCGGGCCGCGCGCTGCTCGAGATCCCGGCCGGAACGCTGGACGTCCACGACGGCGTCACCGAGGACCCGGACGTGGCTGCACGCCGCGAGCTGGAGGAAGAGACCGGTCACCGCGCGACGACCTGGCGCAAGCTGTCGACGTTCTGGACGGCTCCCGGCTTCGCGTCCGAGCTGATGCACCTCTACCTGGCCACCGGCATCGCCGGTGCCGAGGGCGACGACCGCCTGACGCCGGACGAGGACGAGCGGCTCGAGCTCCGCCACGTGACCCCCGACGAGGCGCTCGCCATGGTCGAGGCCGGCACGATCGCCGACGCGAAGACGATCCTCGGCGTGCTCTGGCTCGATCGGCTGCGGGACGCCGGCGGGTTGTGACCGCGACCCCGGACGCCTCTGGCTGGCCGGCGGGAATCCGGCCGGCCCGGCCCGACGACGCCACGCCGATCCTGGCGGCGATGCTCGCCGCGCTCGAGCGCGGCGACTACGAGGGCATCGACCGCCACTACCTCGAGGAATCCGCGGCGCGGATCGCGTCCGAGCCGGCGATCGCCGCAGTGGCCGAGGACGCGGGCCGGCTCGCGGGGTGGATCGCCCCGCTCCACTTCGACCTCACGGTGGACCCGGCCTACCGGCGCCGCGGGCATGCGACCCGGCTCCTGGCCGCCGGCCGATCGCTCGCGTGGGCCGCCGACCTCCCCGAGCTGCTCCTCTGGGTACCCCGGCGGCCGGGCGCCGTCGCGTTCGCGCGGGCCACCGGGGCTCGCGAGCACTCGTCGCTGTGGCAGCTCTGCCTGGCACCGGGCGTTCCCGTCGAGCCCGCCGTGTTCCCCGGCGACCTCCGCGTCCGCCCGATCGACCCGGGCCTGGACGACGAGCGCTTCGTGGCGCTCGTCAACGACACGTTCGTCGATCATCCCACGCCGTTCCGCCTCGACCTCGCGCAGCTGCGGCGGACCCACGGTCGCGCCGACTTCGACCCCGGGACGATCCTGCTGGTCGTGGCAGCCGGGGACCCGGGGCGGATGATCGGCTTCTGCAGGATCACCCGGTACGAGGACGACGACGGGCGCCCGATCGGCGAGGTCAAGCACGTCGGCGTCCGGCGCGAGCACCGAGGCCGCGGCCTCGGCCGGGCGCTCGTCCGCTGGGGCGCCGCCGAGGTTCGCCGGCGCGGCGCGGGCGACGTGCTCCTCTCGGTCGAGGGCGCCAACGATGGCGCGCTCCGGCTCTACGAGTCGCTCGGGTTCAGGCGCGACGTCGAGTGGCGGAGGTGGACCTGGCCCCCGAAGGGTGGCTCGCTCGGCCGCTGAGCCGGACGAGCGACGCTTACCCGGCGATCGGCGGCGGCTTCGGGTCCCGGTTCTGCGGGGCCGGCATCCGCTGCAACGCCCCTCGATACAGCGCGTTCGTGGGCGCAAGCGCGACGGCGAGCTTGAGGTGGGTCCACGCCCGGTGGTCGAGGCCCAGGTGCTTGAGGCTCTGGCCGAGGGCGTAGTGGCCGTAGTGGGACGTGGGGTCGATCTCGACCAGCGCCGCGAATGCCCCCTGCGCCCTCTGGTGCTGGGCGGAGTTGTAGTACGCGCGGCCGAGCGCCTCGAGGATCGAGCCCTTGCGCGGCTCCAGGCGGGCGGCACGCTCCAGCACCACGGCCGCCTGCGCGTAGTGGCGGCTCTCGAGCAGCGCCTGGCCGCGCCGCAGCAGCGCGTAGGCGGTCTCGCGCTCGGGTGGGTCCTGCGCCCGGTCCGGGGCGAGATCAGCGTCGCCCCCGGGCGGCGTGGGTGGCTGGTCAGGATTCTCGGTCACGCCCCGATCGTCGCACGGTTCGCCACGCAACGCCGGTACGATGGGCTGCCGTCGGCGACCGGCCGCCGGACGGCGGCCCGTCGATCGCCGATCGATTCGAGCCACGATCCCACGTGACCGTTCTTCGCCTTGCTTTCGCCCTGTTCCTCATGCAGGCCGGGTTCCACGGGTACACGGCGTCGCTGCCGCTGGCACTCGCCCGGGGCGAGGTTGCCGACGCCTCGATCGGGCTCATCGTCGGCGTGGCGGCGCTCGTCCAGATCCCGGCTGCGCTCGTCGGAGGCAGGCTGGTCGACCGGTTCGGCGGCGTCCGGTTGCTTGGCGTCGGGGGCGCCGCCTACCTGGCGGCCGCAGCGATCCTCCTGCTGCCGGGCGTCGAGCCGGGAGCGTCCGAGGTCCCGTTCGTCGTGGCCAGGGTCCTCCAGGGCATCGGGATCGGGACGGCGCTCCCGGCCGCGCTCTCGCTGGTGCCGAGGATCCTGCCGGCGGAGCGGCACGGCCCGGGTCTCGCCTACGTCGGAGCCGCGCAGAACCTCACCCTGGTCGTCCTGCCGCCGCTCTCGATCGCGATCCTCGACGCATGGTCGCTCCGCGGGGTCGCTCTGGCCGTGATCGCCTTCGTCGTCGCGGGTCTGCTCCTCGCCTGGCGGCTCCCGATCCGATCGGCCGTCCAGAACCCGGTCGTGACCGACGCGGTTGCCGCGGCCGGCCCGACGGCCGTCGCCGCGAGCCGCCGCTACGGCATCACGTTCCGGCGCGCCTGGGCCGTGCCCCTGCTGCTCATCGTCCTGTACGTCGCCCACTGGGGAGCCGTGACCGCCTACCTGCCGATCCGCGCGTCGCTCGCGGGTGCCGACATCGGCCTCTACTTCGCGGCCGACGGCCTGTCGATCTTCCTGATGCGGCTGCCCACGGGGTGGCTGAGCAACCGGATCTCGACACGCACGCTCGTCGCGACCGGGGCTGGCATGACGGCGGTGGCCATCTCGCTCCTGCTGCTGCCGCTCTCGACCCCGCTGCTGGTCGCGTCGGGCCTCCTCGGCGGAGCCGGGGGCGCGATCGTCATGACGCCGCTGCTGATCGAGATGTCCCGCCGGTCCAGCGACGCGGACCGGGGGTCCGCCTTCGCCCTGTTCTCGGGCGGGCTCGCGACGGCGATGACGCTGGGCAGCATCGGCGGAGCACCGGTCGTCGCGCTGTTCGGCCTGTCCTCCGCCCTGGCCGTGGGCGTGGCTCTGATCGGCGTGGCGATCGTGCTCGCGCTCAGCGACGCGTCGCTGCGCACCACGGGACCCTGGCCTGAGGCCGGTCCCGTCCCGGCGGCGACCGCCGTCTGACGCTACGCCCCTTCGCGCCAGGCGGCGAGGTCCAGCCGCTTGAGACGAGGACTCTCGGTCCGTCCGGGGATGCGGCCGCGCTTCGCGATCGGCACGCCGTCGATCTCCTTGATGTCGCCGGTGAAGTCGATCGGCGTGGCCCCCGAGATGAAGCTGCCGACCGCAAACGAATCGACCGGCGAGTGCACGTCGCGGAAGTACCGGATCCGCTCGGGCGTCAGGCCGCCCGACACCGTGATGGTGACGTGGTTGAAGCCGGCCTGATCCAGCCGGGCCCGGACCTCGGTGACCAGGTCGGCCGTGACCCGGCCGCGCTCCGACGGCGTGTCGAGCCGGATCCCGTACAGCCGGTCGCCCAGCGCGCGCGCCACGCGCAGCGCCTCCTCGGCCTCGTCCTTGAACGTGTCCACGAGCACGATCCGCGGCACCTCGGGCGGCATGTCCCGGTCGAACGCCTCTGCTGCACGCACGGTGTCACCGAAGATCAGCACCAGCGAATGGGGCATCGTGCCGGTGGGGTTGAGGCCTGCAAGCCGCGCGCCGGCCGGGGTCGAGGCGCCGACGCAGCCGCCGACGATGGCCGCGTAGTCCAGGACGTCCGTGATGTCCGGGTGCACATGTCGCGCCCCGAAGCTGATCACGGGCTGCGGTGCCGCGGCATCCACGCACTCGCGCGCCGCGGTGGCCCAGCCGGTCGACTGGGAGAGCATGCCCAGCATCGCGGTCTCGTACAGGGCGAACGCCCGGTAGCGGGCCTCGATGCGGAGCACGATCTCCTTGGGGGCAACCTTGTCCCCGTCGTCGAGGGCCTCGACGACAACCCCCGGCTCGTCCGCGAGCACGTGCCCGATGAGGTTCTTCGCCTCCCCCATGCCGCACAGCACGGCGTCCTCGCGGCAGAAGACCTCCATGGTGACCGTGGGGTCCAGGCCCTCCTGGTCGAGGATGCTGCTCGCCCGCGCGAAGTAGACGTCGGCCGTGGCTCCCGAGAGGATCTCGTAGGACGGACGGATGCGCTGCAGCCCCATCAGACGATCGGCCGATCCGCAGCCGCTGGCTGGGTCACGACGGTTCCGCTCCTTCTTCGTCGATCGACGGGGGCTCGTCATCGATCCCCGCGGGCGCGCTGGGCCGGAGTGTAGCGTACCGATCCGGTATCTCTGGAGGCCGGTCCGGGCTCGCGACGGGCGTGCCGGCATCGGGCGACCCGGCCCACGGTGACACCACCGGCGGCGCGGCCGGTGGGTGCGGGCCGAATTGCGGCGGGAGTGGCGGCGGGAGTGGCGGCCCGAACGGCTCCGTCGCATCGGGCGATGGCACCAGCGGCTCGGGCCGGGCTGCGGTCGGGCCGGGCCACGTGGCGGTCGCGTCCGGCCAGGGCGTGGGCTCGGCCGGCCAGGTGTCGGCCGGGTCTGCCTTGGGCGGCGGCGTGGATGACCAGGCGGTCATCGACGCGGCAGCCGCGAGCCGCCGTCGCCGGGTCCGCCGGCGTGCCAGGGCCACCGCGAGCACCAGCAGCAGGAGAGCGACGGCGAACCCTGCCCCGACGAGGGTCGCTCGCCCACGGCCGGCCTCGGGTGCCGCGACAAGGGCCGACGCGGCCAGCGTCGCACGAGCCGTCGCGGTCCCCGTGTCGCCGGCCGCCCAGGCGGCCCGGGCGGCGGCGAGGTCCGCGTCCGGGTCCTGTCCAAGGAGACCCAGCGTCACGATCCAGTCCCGCGGCGCCGCGGCTGCCTCAGCGGCACGGGCGATCTCCTCCAGCGATCCCTCGAGCCTCGTCGCGAGAGACGACGCCGCCGCGAGCCCCGGCCCGTCGAGGGCACCCTCGTAGGCCGGCTCGAGACTGCCCGGTGGGGTCAGCGCCTGTCGCGCAGCAAGCGCCGCCGTCTCGTCACGCAGCGCGATGATCCGATCCGCCTCCGCGATCCGCGAGGACGCGACGTCGAACGTCCAGGCGTCCAGGGGCTGCCGGACGGCGTACGGCGCCGTCCAGGTGCCGGATGCGCCGACCAGCGCATGGTAGGCGGCGCGGGCGGCGGACCTCGCCTGCAGCTGGGCATCGGAGCCCCGCGGGAGGGCCCACAGCTGGAGCAGCGACGCGATGCCGCTGCCGCCGCCCAGCTCCTCGGTCAGGTCCAGGAAGCGGCGCCAGTCGTTGGGCAGCGCGCTTCGTTCGGGTGCCCCGGCGCCGACATACGCGGTGGTCCCGTTCCTGGCCGCCGTGAACACCCGGCGCATGCCGGCCTCGCCGACCGCCGTGACGACCTGGCGCACCACGAGCCACGAGGCGTCGTAGCCGTACTGCTCGCGGGCACCGCTCTGCTGATCTGCGATGGCGGCGGGCGGCGGCCAGCTCTCGAGCGGGAAGGCGACCGGGTCCGTCCGGGTCACGTGGCCCGGGTCCTGGGCAACCTCTCCGAGCGCCACCAGCACCCGCGAGGCGTATTCGTCGGCGAGCCCTTCGGTGATCCAGCGCTCCGTGAACAGGTCCTGGTTGAACCAGGCGTGGGATGCCTCGTGGACGATGGTCAGGTTGTCGAGATCCTCGCTGATCGTGATCTGCTCGGTCCTCGAGTCGTAGAAGCCCGCGTAGCCCTCGAGCAGCGGCGTGTGGACCTCGATCACCGACAGGGCGCCGTCGACCGGCCACGGAAGGCCGATCCGCGACACCAGCTGGGGAACGCCGCGCGACAGCAGGTCGGCCACGCGACGACTCCACACGCCGTCCTCCGGCCAGGCGCGGACGATGATCTCCTCGCCCCCCGCAATGTTCAGTCGATCGCTCGTGAGGCCGCTGTCGTTGCTGGCGTTGACCCACGCGTACCAGGCCAGCGGATCGGTGGTGCTTGCGCTGAGGACCGTCATCCCGCCATCGGCCGAGCGCTGGATGGGGCCACCCGTCACGTCGACCGTGAAGCCCGCGGGGATCTCGATCCTGACCGTCCCGGAATCGCCGAACGCCCAGGCGAGGAACGTTGCGAACGCCTTGCCCACCCGCACGTCGCTGGCGGACCGCGGCTTCCCGGCCGGCAGGTCGAAGGTCAGCCGGACCTGCGCGCCCTCCTGGTAGTAGACGGGCCGGTGGAACACGACGCCCACGAGCTGGTAGCCGTTGCGGCGCACCGCCGTGACGGAGACCGCGGTCCCGTCCTGCACCGCGACCAGGTTCGTCGCATCCGGCTGCACGCCGATGTTCACGCCGTCGTAGAAGTAGCGGGTGACGGAGCCGCCGCTGATCTGGTCCGGCGTGTCGTTGCGCACGCTGATGTCGACCGTGACCCGGACGACGGCCCGATCGGGCACCACGACGTAGGTCGCATCGGTCGACACGACCAGCCCGGCGGCCGCCCGCGCGACCGGCGCATCGATTGCCGCCAGGAAGGGCGCGACGGGCGCCGCGGCGGGCGGCAGCACGGCGACGAGCAGCGCGAGCAGGATCCCCAGCGGGAGGCCCATGAGCGGTCTGGTGACAGCGCGCCATCGCACTCTCGGGTGCCGGCGTGCTCCGTGCATCACCGGGCGGCCGGTCGGCCCGCGGTCCCCCACCGCAGCAGCATCAGGCGGCCCGGGACCTGCGCGCGCGCCGGGCGCGCCGGAAACCGGAGGCGATCGCCGACAGGAGCACCATCACCGTGGCCAGCGCCGCGACCATGAACAGGGCGCGTCGCCGGCCCTCCTGCCACGCACCGGCCCATGTCGTCAGGGCGGCGTTGGCGGACGTGAGCGTCGCGTCGAGGTTGCCTGCCCGGAACGACGCACGAGCCTGGGCAAGATCCAGGGCGGGCTCGGAGCCCATCAGCCCGATCTGCACCAGGGGGTCCTCGCCGGCCGGGCGGCTGGCCACCGCACCCTCGATCGCCTGCATCGCGTTCTGCTCCGCTTCCGCCTCGCGGGAAGCATCGGTCATGGCGCCGCTCTCGAACTCCTGCTGCATCGTGCCCGGGAGCGAGAGGCCATCCAGGGTCGCGCGCTGCTCGACTGCGACCCGCTGGGCGAGCACCGTCCGGGCGTCAGCCATCAGGCCGTCCGCCGCCTCGAACTGCCAGGCGCGCAGGGCATCCCGGATCGACCGGGGCAGGGCCCAGCCCCGGGCGACGGCGAGCGTCTGCGAGTAGGCGGATCGGGCGGCGCTGCGGTCGTCGAGCAGGGAGGACTCGGTATCGCGCACCACCCAGGTGCGCCACAGGTCCGTGAAGTCCTTGCCGGTGTGCTCCTCGAGAAGGTCGAGCAGACCCCGCCAGTCGGGTGCTCCCGTGACCGTCTCGGCCGCGGGCGTCGTCCCGGTCGCGGACGAGCTGACGGGAGGCTGGTACGCACCCACGCCCGCAGCGGCATCGGCCCAGACCTGCTGCAGAGCCGCATCGCCCGCGCGATCGGCGATGGCCGTGGCCAGGGCGTATGACGCCGCGTAGCCATACGCCTCGGTGGCCTGGGAGCTGTCGGCGGTCTGCTGCCCCCACGCATTGAGAGGGATCCGCGCCGCTGCGACGGCATCGGTCAGCTCCGGCGGCGCGCCGTCCTCGCCGATGGCCGTCGCGGCGCGCTCCGCGTACAGGGTCGCGAACCCCTCGTCCGCCCAGCGATCGGCCAGCAGGGTCCCGTTGAACCATGCGTGCGCGGCCTCGTGGATCACGACTGCGGGGCCGGCCCAGTAGGCCACCTCGATCCGGCTCGCTGCGGGATCGTAGAGACCGGCGTATCCGCCGGTCGTCCGGCTCTCGGACTCCTGGACGGTCAACGGGTCTGCGTGGGGCCACGGCAGCCCGATCTCCGTCGAGAGCACCGGGAGGCTCTTGCGGAACAGGTCTCCGACGCGTGTCGCCCAGGCCGGATCGTCCTGCCATGCCCGCATGGTGAGGGCGATCGGCGGTGCGGCGTCGGTGATCGTCAACGGCGTGTCCGTGTACTGCGCCTGGCGCTGGCCGGTGACGTAGGCGAAGAACGACAGGGGCTTCGACAGCGCGTTGGTGGACAGCCGCGTTCCCCCGTCGGCGGTCAATTCGGTGTGGTCGAAGGTGCCGGAATCGACGCTCACGGTGTACCCGGCCGGGAACAGCACGCTGACCGTGCCACCGGTGGCGCCGTCGCTCGCAAAGGCCCACACGGGGAACGACGCAATGCTGCCGCCGATCCGAACCTGGGCGTTGGGGCTCGCGGCAGCGTCCTTGACGTCGAACGACAGGGTGAGGGTGCTCGTCTTGCCGCTGTAGAGCTTTGAGCCGAGTCCGATTGCCAGCATCGTGTAGGTCGCGGTCCGCTTGCTCACGCTGACAGTCGCCCCCGTCGCCCCGGTGATCTTGAGGCCGCTGATCTCCGGCAGCACCGCGAGGCTGGCCCGCGTGAAGTAGTACTTCGTGGTCTGGGTCTCGGCCTTGTTGTTCCGGGCAACGATCTTCACCGTGACGTGGACCAGCCTCAGGTCCGGGTGGACCTCGTAGGTCGCATCGGTGACGAGGGTGAGGTCCGTTGCTGCCGCCAGCGCCCTGGGGGCAGGGACGAGTCCCGCGGCCGGGGCGAGCAGGGCGAGCAACAGGCCGGCCACAAGCGCGAGCGCAACCGGCATCGGGCGCAGGCCGTGACGGTGGCGGCCGGTCGCGATCACGCGGGACCCTGCCGCTCGTCGAGCAGCTCGGCCAGCTCGCCGGCGAAGCGTGCGAGGAGCGCGGGGCCCGGCCCGGTGGCCGGCGCGGTCGTCGGGGCCGTCTGCCAGCCGCCGGCCTTCAGCCACTCGATCGACTCGGCATGGAAGCGATCCGCGACGGCGAGCTGGCGGGCCAGGGCCAGACCCAGGGCATCGCGACCGGCTGCGGCTGCGGGGATCTCGGCGACCAGCAGCGGGCGCTCATCCTCGCCGATCGAGAACTTGACGAACGGCAGCTCGTCGTTCCAGCGCAGCAGCTTGCGATAGGAGCGGCGGAAGCTGTCGTTGATCGGCGGCGCGTAGTGGGCCCAGCAGATCAGCGCCAGCGCGGGATCGAGGATCAGCGTGATCCGGAGGGCGGCGCGGCGGCGCCCGTCGAGCACGAGGTCCCACGACGTGACGTTCTCGCGATCGGCGCGCTCCAGGGGCACGAGGCCGAGGTCCGCCAGCCAGGCCTCCACGTCGGCCGGGGCGCACGCCAGCACCCGGGGGGCGATGGACATGGCGGGGAGTCTACCGGAGGACGCTGAAGCGGCCCGCCGGTGGCCTGCCGGTGGCGCGGCGGCCGCCGGCTGGTGACCCGGCCGGCGACGGGTGACGGCTACCTCGACGTGGCCGAGGCGCGTGCGGGTGGATCGTCGGCGTCGCCGTCGAGATCGACGGCGGGGCGCTTGGCGGACGTCGCCTTGCGCTCCACGGTCCCGCCCGACCGAACTGTCCGCCCCCTGTAGTCGCTGGAGCGAACCTGCTCGCCGATCTTGACGTTCCGCCCCAGTCGCGAGCCGCGCGGCACGACGGACTGCTTGCCGACCACGGTGATGCCGGTGGTGAGGCGACCCGGTTCGGCCTTGTTGGGCGTGTCGAAGTCCGGCCCGTCACCCACGATCGCACCCTGGCCGACGACGACCTCCTTGTCCAGGATCGCGCGGTCCACGACCGCGCCCGACCGGATGACCGAGTCGAACATGACGATGGAGTCGCGCACGACCGCCCCCACGTCCACCCGGACGCCGGGCGACAGGACGCTGTTGACGACCGTGCCGTTGATCACGCAGCCGTGGGAGATCATGCTGCGGTGAACCTGCGCGGTAGGCCCGATCTTGGCGGGTGCCCGCTCCTCGGACCGGGTGTGGATCAGCCACTCGCGGTCGTACAGGTCGAGCTCCGGCACGTCGTCGAGGAGCGCCATGTTGGCCTCCCAGAACGACTGGATCGTGCCCACGTCCTGCCAGTAGCCGTCGAACCGGTAGCCGAACACCCGGGCCCCGCCGTCGAGCATCGCCGGCACGACGTTCGTCCCGAAGTCCGTCAGGTCCTCGGACAGCCAGCGCCGCAGGGCGCGCTTCGAGAACACGTACACGCCCATCGAGGCGAGGTCGCTCTTGGGCTGCTTGGGCTTCTCCTGCCACTCCGTCACCCGGTCCTGCTCGTCGAGGGCGAGGACGCCCATGCGGGTGGCCTCGGCCAGCGGCACGTGCCGGACAGCGATCGTCACGTCCGCCCGGTGCCGACGGTGCGCGGCCAGGAACGGCGTGTAGTCCATCTTGTAGATGTGGTCGCCGGCGAGGATCAGGATGGTGTCGCCGGCGTCCTGCTCGACGACGTTGAAGTTCTGGAGCACCGCGTCCGCGGTGCCGCGGTACCACTCGGCGACGCGCCCGCGGCGGATGTAGGGCTGGAGCAGCTTGACGCCGCCCCTGGCCCGGTCCAGGTCCCACGGCCGGCCGAGGCCGATGTGGTCGTTGAGCGAGTGCGGGTTGTACTGGGTGAGGACGAGGACGTCGTCCACGCCCGAGTTGACGCAGTTGGACAGCGTGAAGTCGATGATCCGGTACTTGCCGCCGAACGGGACGGCCGGCTTGGCCCGCACCCTCGACAGGACCGAGAGACGCTCGCCCTCACCACCGGCGAGGATGAGTGCGATCACCGGCTTCACCACGCGTCGTCCCTCCGGGCTTCTGGCCGACCTGACGCGATGCTAGCACCGGGAGCGGGCAGGACACCGGCCCGCGCGACGCGGAGCCGCCGGGCCGTGATCGGACCGGCCTCCCGGTCCGCGAACGGGCCCGCGACGCCGGCGATCAGGTGAACAGCCTCGGGTTCACGAACGAGCCGTTGAACTGGACCATCCAGTGGAGATGGGCCCCGGTCGAGTGACCCGTGCTGCCCTCGTAGCCGATGACCTGGCCCTTGCTCACGATCTGGCCGGCGCTGACCGGGTAGGTGGGCTGCATGTGGGCGTACCACGTCGTCAGCACGGAGGAATGGGCGATGATCACGATCCACGCCGGATCCGCGCCGTCCGCGTAGTTCCAGCCGACGTACACCACCCGGCCGGCGCCCGAGGCCCGGACCGGTGTCCCGTAGGGAGCCACGATGTCGATCCCGTTGTGGTAGTGCGCGCAGCTACCGTACGCGGGCTCCCATGAGAACCCCGTGCAGCCGAAGTCCTGGGTGATCGTGCCCGGCATCGGCCAGGCGAGCGTCCCGTTGTACTGCGAGGGGATGTTGCCATGGCTGAACGCGGCCGCGACCAGCTGGTCGATCTTCTTCTGGAGGGTCGCCTTGGCCGCTGCCGCGGCCGCCATCGCCTTGGTCAGCTTGGCCTTGTCGGCGGACGCCTGCGCGTACTGCGCCTGCTCGTTGGCCAGGTAGGACTTCACGGCCTTCTCGAGAGTGGTCAGCTTCGCCTGCGTCTTCTTGAGGTCCGCGAGCCGCAGGTCCAGCGTCTGCTTCTGGACCGCGGCCTCCTGGCGCAGGGTGTCGGTCGCGCCCTGGGCCTGGGTGACGGTCTGGTGGAGCGAGAGCAGGGTCGCCTGATCCTGCGCGACCTGCGCCGCCAGCGCCCGATCCTGGTCGGCGGCATCGAGCTGCATGCTCATGTCCGCGAGCATGTCGGTGAACGACGCACCCGACAGGAACACCTCCAGCATCGACGTGCGGTCGGCCTCGTAGGCCTGGCGGATCCGGTCGGCAAGCTCCGCCTTCCGCTCGCCGAGCTCCTGCTTCTTGGCAGCCTCCTGGGCCTCGATCCCCTGCAGCTGGAGGTTCAGTGCGCCGAGCTGGCTGACGAGGGCCTGGTACGTGAGCTGGACCTGGTTGACCTCGTCGACCATCGCGGCCACCTGGATCCGGGTGGCGTTCAGGTCCTGGGTGACCCCGTCGAGCTGGGTCTTCGTCTGGGCGATCTGGCCCTGGAGCCTGGCCTGCGAGCTGTTGAGGCTCGCGATCAGCTGCTTCTGGGCGGCGATCTGGCTCTCGAGCTTCTTCTGCTGGGCCTGGACGTCGGACAGCTCGTCGCCGTGAACGGGGGACGGCACGACGGCGGGCGCCGTGACGACGCCCAGCACGAACGGGATCAGCAGCAGTGCCAGGAGGAAGCGGCGGCGGCGGTCCCGCCCGGACCGCGGGTAGTGCTGCGCAACGGTGTGGCGGGTCAACGAGCAGGCGTCCTCATCTCGTGCGAGCGTTCCTGATGGCCGCGCTCCGGGGCAGGACCCCGTGGCGCAGCGAGTTGCACGCTCGCCGGATACGGCGCCGCCCCGGCGGGCACTCCCGAGACGACCTGAACCGGCGTTCGACCCGAGTGTACCAGCGGCGGCAATCGAAACCCGGGACGAAAACGGCCCGGGCCGCCGATGGGGGCCCGGGCCGTTTCTCTCACAGGGTCAGGGCATCCAGGCCTTCCAGACGTCCGTGTGGGCGTCCAGCCACTTCTTGGCCGCGGCGTCATCGGTCATCTTGTTCTGGGCGATGTCGGTCGCGACGGCGTTCTGGTCGTCGTTGGTCCACGTGAAGTTCTTGATCAGCGTGGCCGCCGGGCTGCCGCTGTTCATGAACGCCGCGGAGGCGACCTTGTTGAGCGGGTACGGCGGGTAGTCGCAGGTCATCGACTTGGCGTTGCTGTCGCACCCGTCCGTGTAGGCGGGCAGCTTCAGGTGGACGAGGTCGACCTGCGTGGAAAACCAGTTGGGCTCCCAGTAGTAGGCGAGGATCGGCTTGCCGGCGTCGATGGCGGCCTTGATGGCCTTGTCCGAGGCGGCCTCGGAGCCGGAGTAGACGACCTTGAAGTTGAGGCCCAGGCCGTTGACGAGCGCCTCGTCGTTGGTGACGTAGGACGGATCACCGTCGAGGATCTGGCCCTTGCCGCCGGACTCGCTGGTCACGAAGTCGGACGCAACGGCGTTGAGCGCGTCCGCGAACGTCTTCGGATCGGAGTTGGCCGTCAGCAGGTCCGGATGGGCATCCGCGTACACCTTGGGGATGTACCAGCCGATGATGCCCTGGTTGCCCTGGGAGCCCAGGTCGACCGCAACCTTCTGATCGGTGATGTACTGCTTCGCGAGGTCCGCGTGGCCCCAGTTCTCGAGGATGACGTCGACGTCACCCGTCGGGAAGCCCTGCCAGGAGACCTGCTCGGTGATGTTCTTGATGTTCACCGTGCAGCCGAGCTCGTTCTTGAGCAGGTAGGCGACGACGGCGACGTCGGCCTCGTAGCCGACCCACGCGTTGTCCGCGATGTTGACGGTGCCACAGGCGGCGAGGCTCGCCGCAGGGCTGGACCCGGTGCTGGCCGCGGTGCTGGCCGCGGGCTGGCTCGCAGCCGTCGACGGAGCCGTCGTGGCTCCGCTGCTGGAGCAGGCGGACACGGCGATGGCGAGAACGGCTGCGGCAGCGGCGAGTCGTCGCACGGTGGTGTTCGCGAAGTTCAAGCTCTTCCCCTTTCCTTCGATCCGGCCTCGGGCATCCTCGGCCGATCACCCATGGTTGCGCCGGCGGGCCTGTCCCGCCTGACGAGCTGGTGCCCCGGGGCTGCCCGGGAACGCGGACTCCGGGTCGTCTTCCTCCTTTTTCGCTGTGCGCGGCGGCCCGGCTGTGAGCCGGCGACGCCCTACTCCTCCGACGAAACTGTCTCCCGACGGGCGCCCGCCCCCTGCGTGATGCGGTCGAGCATGACGCCCAGCAGCACGATCGCCAGCGCCGACGACATCCCGATACCGAAGTCACTGGCCTGCGACAGGCCGCTGACGACGCGGTACCCGAGCGCGCCTCCGCCCACCAGACCGCCCACGACGACCATCGCCAGCACCATCACGACACCCTGGTTGGTGGCCGTGAGCAGCGAGCGCCGGGCCATGGGCAGCTGGACCTTGCGGATGACCTGGAAGGTGGTGGAGCCGGCGGACTCGGCCGCCTCGATCGCCGTGGGCGACACGTTGCGGACCCCGTCCTCGACGAGGCGGATCACGGCCGGGATCGCGTAGATCACCGCCGCCAGGATCGCCGAGAAGCGTGTCGGCTGGAACAGCGCCACGGCCGGCAGCAGGTACACGAAGGCGGGCATCGTCTGGGCGGCGTCGTTGATCGGTCGCAGGATCTGGGAGACCAGGTTCGAGCGGGCCGCCCAGGTGCCCATCGTCACCCCGATGACGAGCGTCACGACGACGCCGACGAGCACCTGGGTGAGCGTCTCCATCGCCGGCTCCCAGACCTGGAGCGCGATGATCAGGAGCGCGGCGACCGTCACCACGATCGCGGCACGGAGCCCGGTCACGATCAGCGCGAGACCGGCCGCCACGCCGACCACCAGCCACCACGGCGAGCTGGTGAGCACGGTCTGGATCGGGTCGAGGAACCAGGCGCTGACCACGTTCTTGAGCGCATCGGTCAGGAACGCGAGGTTCGTCTCCACCCAGCCGACGATCGCGTTGACCGGGTCCGCGAAGGAGAAGTGCCAGTCGGCGGGGAACGTGTGCGCCTGGTCCACGGCAAGCCCGAGGACGATCCCGACGACCGCGATCCCCACGCCGGCAGCGAGCAGGGCTCGTCGCCGGGCCGGGGTGATCTGGTCGGCGCCCGTCTGGCGGCGGCCGGCGACCTGGCTGGCCGACGCGGTCAGGCGGTCCAGGATCATCGCCAGCAGCACGATGGCGATCCCGGCGTCGAACGCGGCGCCCGTGTTCAGCGTGATGAGGCCCCTGATGATCTTGTCGCCCAGGCCTCCGGCGCCGACCAGGGCCGTGATCACGACCATCGAGAGGGCCATCATGATCGTCTGGTTGACGGCAAGGCCGACCGTCGTGCGCGCCATCGGCAGCTGCACCTTGCGCAGCACCTGGCCGCTCGTCGATCCCAGCGACGTTGCCGCCTCGACCGTCTCGGGCGACACGCCGCGGATGCCCATCGCGGTCAGGCGGATGGCGGGCGGGATCGCGTAGATCATGGTGGCGACGGTCGCCGTGGCGTTGCCGATCAGGAAGAACAGCGCGAGCGGCGCCAGGTACGCGTACGAGGGCATGATCTGCATCAGGTCGAGGACCGGTGTCACCACGCGGAGCACCCGGTCGCTGCGGCCGGCCCAGATGCCGAGCGGGATGCCGAGCAGGAGCGCGATCGCCACGGCCACGATCACCTGGCCGAGCGTCACGATCGTGGCGTCCCACAGGCCCATCAGCGCAATCAGCACCAGCGCACCGGCGACGAGCAGCGCCGTCCGCCACGTCACGAACACGAGGCCGAGAGCCCCGGCCACGGCGGTGATCCCCAGCCAGCCCGCGGCAGTGAGCACGCCCGTGGTGGCGACGACGAGCGCGTCGATCGCCTGGCGCAGAGGCGTGATGAGGACCGCGAACACGGGCGCGTTGCGATTGGCGTTGAACCAGTCGCGCACGTCGTTGAGCCGCTGGAACAGGCTCGTCTCGGTGTCGAGGGGCAGCTGGAACGTGCCCTGGAACACGACGTAGATGACCGCCGCGGCCACGAGCAGGACGACGATGGCGCGGCCCTTCGTGAGGCGGAGCTGGACCGGCCGCCGGGCGGCCAGCGCGATCGCCGTCACCCGGCCGTGTCCGGCTCGGCCCCGGCGATCGCAGCCAGGATCTGGACGCGGTCCACCATGCCCACCAGCCGCCCGTCATCGACAACCCGGATGGGGCGGTTCGTGGACGCGGCGACGTGCACGGCCGTCCGGATCACGGTCGAGGACGGGAACTCCGGCCCGTCGTGCGGATCGTCGGGGCGGACCTCGCGCATGATCCAGCCCAGCGTCAGGACGTAGGACTTGGGCACATCCTGGACGAAATCCTCGACGTAATCGTCGGCCGGGGCGCCGACGATCTCCTCCGGCCGGCCGATCTGGACGATCTGGCCCGCCCGCATGATCGCGACGTGGTCGCCCAGCTTGAGCGCCTCGGCGAGGTCGTGGGTGATGAAGATCATCGTCTTGCCCACCTCGTTGTGGAGCCGGATGACCTCGTTCTGCATGTCGCGACGGATCAGCGGGTCGAGCGCGCTGAACGGCTCGTCGAACAGCATCACCTCGGGGTCGACCGCCAGCGCGCGGGCGAGGCCGACGCGCTGCTGCATGCCGCCCGACAGCTGGTCCGGGTACCGGTCCCCGTTGCCCTCCAGGCCGACCAGCGACAGCATCTCGGCAGCACGCTCGCGACGGGCCCGGCGCGGCTCGCCCCGGATCTCCAGGCCGAATGCCACGTTGTCGATGACGCGCCGGTGGGGCAGCAGACCGAAGTGCTGGAACACCATCGCGAGCCGGTGGCGCCGGAGCTCGCGGAGCCGGGACTGGCTCGCTGCGCCGATGTCCTCGCCGTCGAACAGGACCTCACCGGCGGTGGGCTCGATCAGACGCGTCAGGCAGCGGATCAGGGTGGACTTGCCGCTTCCCGACAGGCCCATCACGACGAAGACCTCGCCCGGGCTCACGTCGAAGGACACGTCGCGCACGGCGATGTTGGAGCCCGTCGTCCGCCGCAGCTCGTCGCGGCCGAGGTCGGCCGTCGGCGTGCCGATGATCCGGTGCTCGGCCGGGCCGAAGATCTTCCACAGCCCGCGGACCGTGATGGTCGGGCGGTCGGATGTGTCGGAGGGCACGGGAGGCCGCGTTGCGGAGGGCCCCGGTGCGGGGAACGTCGAGGTCATGCCGCACCGCCCGCGCGACGCGCGTCAGGCCGCCGCGAGCTGGCGACGTTGGAGGGTGCGTGGGACACCATACCGGCCACTCCTGCAATCACCGCGCGTCCGGCCACCGGGACGGGGTGCCCAACAATAGGCCCCCGCGGCCCGCGCTGTCAGCCTCGTTGCGCGTCCTGGAGGCTGTCGACCACCGCATGAGGGCGCCTCCCGCTACCCGATCCGGCCGAGGCGGCGGCTGATCTCGTCCGCCGCGGCGACCGTCGAGCGGGCCACGACGGGGATCCGCTCCGGCGTCAGGCGGTACGAGGGACCCGACACGCTGACGGCGGCGATGACGCTGCCGTCGTGCTGGCGAATCGGGGCCGCGACAGCATTGAGACCCAGCTCCAGCTCCTCGATCGTGAACGCCCAGCCGGCCGCCAGGCACTCCTCGAGCTGCTGCCGCAACCGGTCGGGATCGGTGACCGTGGCCGGCGTGAACCGCTCAAGCGGCCCGACGAGGTGACGCTCACGGAGGTCGCGGTCCAGGTGGGCGAGGAGCACCTTGCCGCTCGATGTCGCGTGCAGCGCGGTCGCCTGGCCCACCCAGTTATGGCTCGTGACGGCGGCGGCGCCCCGGGCCTGGTCCAGGTTGACCGCGGCACCGGCCTCGTAGCGCGCGACGTTGACCGTCTCGCCGATCTCCAGGGCGAGGCGCCGGGTGACCTCCCGGCTCTGCTCCACGATGTCCAGGCGCTCGGCCGCGGCACCCGCGAGGCGGAGGATCCCGGATCCCAGCCGGTACTTGCCGCGCTCGCTGACCTGCTCCACCAGCCCCCGCGCCTCGAGCGCGGCGAGCAGCCGGAACACCGTGGACTTGTGGACCCGCAGCACCGAGGCGACATCGGTCACGGCTCCCTCGCCGTACCGGGCGAGGTACTCCAGCACGTCGATCGCCCGGTCCACCGACTGGATCACGGCGGGCGGGCGTCCGTGGCGATCCTCAACCGGCGGCGGCGCCACGAGCTCGACGGGGAGCGCGACCGCCCCCGCCGCCGATACCCGGGTCACCGGGCGGTCACCCGCTCGACGTCCGCGGTCAGGGCCGCCACGTACGGGAGCCGCCACGCTTCGGTGGTCTCGGCCTGGTTGAATGTGTACACGTGCATCCCGACGATCCCGAGCGCCGGATCCGGGAGCAGCGGCGCCAGCGCGGCCAGGAGCGTGGCCGGGTCGTACGCGCCGGGCCGGACGAGCCGCCCGACCAGCCGGGTGTTCTTGCGCAGGAACCGCCGCGAGTCCGCCACGCCGATCCGTGCGCTGATCATCAGCAGCTTGCGCAGATCGGTGACGCCCGGCATGCCGATCACGGCCGGCAGCGTGATCCCGTCGGCGCGCCGGGCCCGGAGCCAGCGCTCGATCGCCCCCGCGTCGAAGCACAGCTGGGTGACCAGGTAGGACGCATAGGGCTGCTTGTCGGCAAGCGCCGCAAGCAGACGGTCCTCGGGGATGTCGGGGTGACCCTCCGGATAGCCGGGGACCCCGATCTCCCGCAGCCCCGATCCGAGATCGGCCATCGCCCGCAGCAGGGACAGGCCATCGGGAAACTCGCCGGGGTCGCCGGCGTCCCCGCCGACCACGAACGCGCGGTCGATGCCGGCGGCCGCGATGCGGTCGAGGAGCGTGCGCAGGTGGGCGCGATCCCGGATCATCCGGGCCGACAGGTGGACCACCACGTCGAACCCGCGGGCCGCCAGGCGCTCCGCCACGTCGACCGTCGGGTCCATCCCCTTCGCCGGTGACACGGTCACCGTGACGGTGGCCCCCTCCGGCAGGAAGCCAGCCTGGACGTCCACGTTGGACAGCGGGATCAGCTCGAACCTGGGCGCGGCCAGCAGGTCGCGAACGGCGGCCGTGCTCCGCGCATCTGCGACGGGCGGACGGGACACCGGCTAGACCTCCGAGTCCGGCATCGACGCCTTCCGGCGGGCGATGAAGTCGCGCAGGGCCTCGTCGATCCCGGGGTCGATGGGCGGCGCCTCGTACGCCGCCAGCATCCGCTTCCAGATCGCATTTGCCCGCACGGCGGCGTCCTGTCCGCCGTCCTCGAGCCACTGCTCGAAGCTGTTGTTGTCCGCCGTCTCGGAGCGATAGAAGGCCGTCTCGAAGTTGGCCAGGGTGTGGGCCGTGCCCAGGAAGTGCTGTCCCGGCCCGTTCTCGCGGATGGCGTCGAGCGCCTGGCCGTTCTCCGACATGTCCACGCCACGCACGAACACGCCCATCATCCCGCACTGGTCCGCGTCCAGGACGAACTTCTCGTAGCCCATCGTCAGGCCGCCCTCGAGCCAGCCCGCCGCATGGAGCACGAAGTTGGTGCCGGCCAGCACGGTCGGCTGGAGCGTGGCCGCCGACTCGTACGCCGCCTGGGCGTCGGCGAGCTTGGACGCGGTCAGGCTGCCGCCGGAGCGGAACGGGACGCCCAGCCGGCGAGCCAGCGCAGCCATCACGTACAGGACGAGCGCCGGCTCCGGCGTCCCGAAGGTGGGCGCGCCGGACTGCATCGACATCGAGCTCGCGAACGAGCCCAGGATCACGGGCGCGCCCGGCCGGACCAGCTGGACGAACGCCATCCCGCCCAGCGCCTCGGCCAGCGTCTGGGCCGCGACACCGGCGGTCGTCACGGGCGCCATCGCCCCGGCGAGGATGAACGGGGTCATGATCGTCGCCTGGTTCGCCTCCGCGTAGGCTCGGGCGGAGCCCAGCATCGTGGCATCCCAGACCAGCGGCGAGTTTGCGTTGATCAGGCTGGTGATCACGGTGTGGTCCCGGAGGTACTCCTCGCCGAACAGGATCCGGGCCATCTCGACCGTGTCGCGGGCGCGCTCGGGTGCCGTGACCGAGCCCATGAACGGCTTGTCCGAGTCCCGCATGTGGCTGTAGACCATGTCCAGGTGGCGCTTGTTGACCGGCACGTCCACCGGCTCGCACACCGTGCCGCCGCTGTGATGGAGATGCGGGGTCAGGTAGGCGAGCTTCACGAAGTTGCGGAAGTCCTCGAGCGTGCCGTACCGCCGGCCGCCGTCGAGGTCCCGCACGAACGGCGAGCCGTAGGCCGGCGCGAACACCGTGTGCGGCCCGCCGATGGTGACGCTGTTGATGGGGTTGCGGGCATGCTGGACGAACGACGAGGGCGCCGACGCCCGGATGATCGACCGGCACATGCCGGCGGGGAACCGGACGCGCTCGCCGTTCACGTCGGCGCCCGCGTCGTGCAGGGTGCGCAGCGCCTCGGGGTCGCCGCGGAACTCGAGCCCGACCTCCTGGAGAATGACGTCCGCGTTGTGCTCGATCAGCGAGAGACCCTCCTCGCCGAGGACCTCGAACGGCGTCAGGGTCCGGGTCAGGAACGGGACGTGGACGGTGGCGGCCTGCGCGCGGGCAGCCTGCCGGGCGGCACGGCCCCCCGCGCGACGGGTGTGGAGCTCCTCGGTCATCGGTCCTCCTCGCGGGCGGCGACGGGCTGGCGCCGCCGGCGTCGCTCCATGCGTTGATCCTGGTCCGCGCGGCCGGCCGCCGGGCGCGCCGGCAGCTGGATCACGCGCCCCAGGTTGGGATAGGCAGCGGTCCTGTGCGGGATGGCGAGCGCCTCCACGAAGTGCTCCTGGAAGCGCGGCTCGATCGCGGTCTCCAGCTTGGTGACGCTGCGGACGACGGCCTCGATCTCGGCGCGGGCCTCTCCGGACAGCAGAGCGATGAGCGCGCCCGCGCCGGCGGCGTTGCCCGCCGAGCCGACGTGCCCGAGGTCACAGTCGGGCACCAGCCCGAGGACCATCGCGTGGGTCACATCGATGTGGCTGCCGAACGCACCGGCCAGGCGGATCTCGTCCACGCTGTCCACGCCGTAGGCGTCCATCAGCAGCCGCGCCCCCGCGTACAGCGCCGCCTTTGCCAGCTGGATCGCCCGGACGTCGTTCTGGGTGACCACGATCCGCGGTGAGCCGTCGACCAGCACGTACGAGAACGTGCGGCCATCCTCGACGATCCGCGGCGTGCGCCCGGCGAGCCGCCCGTCGAGGATGCCGTCCGCGGTGATCACGCCTGCCAGGAACAGCTCGGCCAGGGCCTCGATGATCCCGGAGCCGCAGATGCCGGTGACGCCCGTCTCCGAGGTGGCCTCGACAAAGCCGGGCTCGTCGGACCACAGCGGGCACCCGATGACCTTGACCCGGGGCTCGAGCGTGACCGGGTCGATCCGCACGCGCTCGATCGCGCCCGGCGCGGCACGCTGGCCGGCGCTGATCTGGGCACCCTCGAAGGCCGGCCCCGTGGGGCTCGAGGCGGCGAGCAGCCGGTGCCGGTTGCCGAGCACGAGCTCGGCGTTGGTGCCCACGTCCACGATCAGGGTGACCGCGTCGCCGCGGTGGGGCTGCTCGGCGAGGATCACGCCGGCGGTGTCCGCGCCCACGTGACCGGCGATGCACGGCAGCACGTACACGCGCGCACCCGGATGCGCCTCGAGCCCGAGCTCGGACGCGGTCGTGTGAACGGCGCGCTCCGTGGCCAGGGTGAACGGCGCCTGGCCGAGAGGCGTCGGGTCCAGGCCGAGGACGAGGTGGTGCATGATCGGGTTGCCGACCAGCACGACCTCGAGGATCTCGTCCCTCGTCACGCCGGCCGCCGCCGTCAGCTCCGCGATGAGGTCTCCAAGGGCCGATCGGACGGCGGCGGTCATGTCCGCGGCCCCGTCGTCGTGGAGCATCGCGTACGAGACGCGGCTCATCAGGTCCTCGCCGAACCGGATCTGCGGGTTCATCGCCCCGGCCGACGCGAGCACGGTCCCGTCGAGCAGGTTCGCGAGGTGTCCGGCGATCGTCGTGGAGCCGATGTCCACGGCCACGCCGAACGCCCGGTCGCGGAACCCGGGCCAGGCGGCGATGATCGACCTGCCCGCGTGCACCGCCACGGTGACGGCGCCGTCGCCCCCGTGCACGGCAACCTGGAGCGCGCGCGTCGTGGCGAGGTCGGCGTCGAGACCTGCAAGGCCCCACTCTCGTTCCAGCGCATCGAGCACGCGCTGCAGGTCGGACGTGGGCGACGCGAGGTCGGGCGCCGCAGCGACGACGTAATGCAGGCGCACCACCGGGTCGAGGTCGAACGGCCGGACCTGGAGCTCCTTGCGGACCACCTGACGGTGGACCTGGCTGCCCGCCGGCACGTCGATCACGCAGTCGCCCGCGATCGTCGTGGCGCACGACAGCCGGCGGCCGGGCGACAGGCCCCGGCGCGCGGCATAGGCCCGCTCCACGGCGTCCGGCGCGGCGAGGTTGCCGGGATCGGACGTGATCCCGTGCTTGGGGAACGCCCCCACGCTCTGCTCCACCTGGCAGCGCCCGCAGATCCCGCGCCCGCCGCACACGGAGTCGATGTCGACGCCCAGCGATCGGGCGGCGTCGAGCACCGTCGTGCCCGCAGCGAACCGGCCCCGGCGTCCCGAGGGAGTGAAGATCAGGAGGGAATCAGGCGATCCCACGCCGCCGGCCGGCTCAGCCGGCTGCCGGGGCGCCGGAGCCCACCGCGGCCGACCGGCGCCGGTTGACACGGCGGCCCTCGCCCTCGGCGGCCGGATCGCGGTGCGTGCGGATCCAGCGACCGCACTCCGGGTCGTTCCCCTGGAGCACATCGGCGGCCATGATGATCTCGCGGACGTCGGGCAGCAGAGGGTTCGTGATAGCGCTGCTGAGGCCGTTGGAGATGGCCATGGCCAGGAACGCCGCGTTGATCCCCTCGCGCTTCGGCAGCCCGAAGCTCACGTTGGACGCGCCGCAGACGGTGTTGACCCCGAGCTCGTCCTGCAGGCGGCGCAGGAGGCGGAACACCTGGCGGCCGGCGGTGCTCATCGCGCCGATCGGCATGACCAGCGGGTCCACAACGATGTCCTCACGCGGGATCCCGTGATCTGCAGCCCGCTCGACGATCTTCCTGGCGACCGCGAACCGGACGTCCGGATCGAGCGAGATGCCGGTGTCGTCGTTGGAGATGGCCACGACCGCGGCCCCGTACTTGCGGACCAGCGGCAGCACGCGCTCCAGGCGCTCGTCCTCGCCGGTGACGGAGTTGACCAGCGCCTTGCCCTGGTAGGCGGCCAGGCCCGCCTCGAGGGCGTCCATGACCGAGGAGTCGATCGACAGCGGCAGGTCGGTCAGCGACTGCACGAGGCGGACGGTGTGGGCGAGGATGGCGGGCTCGTCGGCCAGCGGGATGCCGGCATTGACGTCGAGCATGTGGGCGCCGGCCTCGACCTGCGCCAGCACGTCGCGCTCCACGCGGGAGAAGTCGCCGTTGCGCATCTCCTCGGCGAGCAGCTTGCGGCCGGTCGGGTTGATGCGCTCGCCGATGATGACGAACGGGAGGTCGTGGCCGATGACCACCTCGCGGGTCGCCGAGCTGATCACGGTCCGGGTCATGGTGCCTCCATCGTGTCTGGCGCCGGGCTGCCCGTCCCCTGCGCGTCCCCGTCCCCGGTTGCGATCCCGAGGTCCGCGGTGAGCGCGGTGAGCCGCGCCCTGGTGAACGTCTCCTCGATGCGGGCCACCTCCGCGGCGACCTCGGCCTCGAGGTCGTCGCCGCACGGCCGTGCGGTGCGGCGCCACTCGGCCAGGTAGTCGTCCATCGCCTTCTTGCCGGCCCGGGTCGCTGCCCTGTCGATCGCAACCTGAAACCGCAGCCCGAGCATCGCCTTGGCCGTGCGGCGGCCCTCCTTCGCCACGACCTGGGCGGGGATGTCGCGCCAGGTGATGACCGTCAGCGTCGCCACCTCAGGCAGCCTCGGCGACGGCAACGGGCGCCGCTTCGTCGGTGGCGGCCGCCAGGCGGGCCATCGCGGCGCCGAGCTCGCCGTAGCCGGTCTGCCGGTGCTCGAAGGCGAGGCCGAGCCGCTCGGCCGCGCGTGCGGCTGCCGCGAGCAGCGCGGGGTCGTCGCGCTGGGCCAGGTAGACGACGCGCCGGTATCCCGCAAAGTACACGGCGGCCAGCTCCGGGTGCCGGTCCAGCCCGAGACCGGAGATCACGAGCCGGTCGAAGCTGCGGACGAGGAAGTCGGTGAGGTAGAAGGTGCCCGGCTCCTCTTCGGCCAGCCGGTCGAACGCGGCGAGCCCCGCGTAGGCGGCGTAGCAGTGGGCGCCGGGCAGCCGCTCGACGCCGTGCGCCGCCAGCACGCGGTCGAGGGCGCCGCCCGTCCCGCAGTCGCCGTACGCGACAAAGACTCGCGCGTACCGGCCCTGCGCCTCGCGCAGCTTCGCGTCCACGGCGGCCGCGATGCCGTCGGGCCGATTGTGCAGCGAGGCGGGAAGGCAGCGGATGTCGATATCGGTGAGACGGTTGCGACCGACGAGCTCGGCGAGCTCGCGGCCCAGCGCGCCGCAGCCGATGACGAGCGTCGAGGCCGGCCGGGACGCCATCGGGGCGTCAGGCCCCGGCAGCACGCCGCATCTCGATGAACGCCCGGGCCGTCTCGGACGCGACCGCGGCGTCGCGGCAGTACGCGTCGGCACCGATCGCCGCGCCGAACTCCTCGTTGAGGGGTGCGCCCCCCACGAGGACGGTGTAGTCGTCGCGGATGCCCCGGTCCTTGAGTGTCTGGATCACGACCTTCATGTACGGCATCGTCGTGGTCAGGAGGGCCGACATGCCCAGGATGTCGGGCTTGTGCTCCTCGAGCGCGGCCAGGAACTTGTCGACGTCGGTGTTGACGCCGAGGTCGATGACCTCGAACCCGGCACCCTCGAGCATCATCCCGACGAGGTTCTTGCCGATGTCGTGGATGTCGCCCTTGACCGTGCCCAGCACGACCTTGCCGATCGGCTTGGCGCCCGTCTCGGCGAGCAGCGGACGCAGGACGCCCATGCCGGCCTTCATCGCGTTGGCGGCCAGCAGGACCTCGGGCACGAACAGGATGCCGTCGCGGAAGTCCACGCCGACGATCCGCATGCCCTCCACGAGCGCCTCGGCGAGGACCTTCTCCGGGCCCCAGCCACGGCCGAGAAGGATGTTGGTGCCCGTGACGATGTCGGCCGCGAGGCCGTCGTAGAGATCGTCGTGCATCTGGCCGGTCAGCTCCTCGTCGCTGAGGGCGGACAGGTCCAGCTCGTCCTGCGGTTCAGTTCCCATGGCTCCCATCGGCGCTGCTTTTGTCCCGTCTTGCGCAACGAGTTGCTGATAGCGGAACAGAGTGTAGTCAATCGACAGCCGGCCGTATAGATGCCTTTCTCGCGGGCCGGATGCCGTCGCGGGGCGTGCGCGGATCGGGCGTCGGCCAGTCAGCGCGACGGCGGCCGGTCAGCGCGACGCCGGCCGGTCAGCGGGATGGATCGGACGCGAACAGGCGGTCCTGCGTGTACTGGTAGTGGGCGCCGACCGCGTCGATCGCGGCTCCAGCATCGCGGGCCGCGATGCTGTCGACGATGTGGCGGTGGAGCTCCAGCGGCGGCGTCCAGCCCAGCGAGCTGCGCGTGGTCACGGCTGTCCGCATCAGGAGCACCGTCTGCGACGCAAGGTGGTCGTACAGCGCCAGCAGCCGGCCGTTGCCCGACAGCCGGCAGTACGTCCGGTGGAACGCCATGTCGGCCTCCCAGGCGGCCGCCAGGTCGCGGCGTCCGTACGCCGCCTCGACCGCGGCGAGTGCCGCCTGCATCTCGGCCACGTCCTCGTCCGTCGCCTTCGCGATCGCCAGGCGCACCGCGGCCTCCTCGATCGCCCGGCGCAGGACGTACACCTCGTCGAGGTCCGTCTCGGTGAGGCTGCTCACGAACGTGCCGCGGCGCGGCAGGTCCACCGCCAGGCCCTGCCGGGCCAGCTCCGCCAGCGCGTCGCGGACGGGCCCCCGGGACACCCCGAAGCGGGCCGCCAGGTCCGTCTCAACGAGCCGAGCGCCGGCCGCCAGGCGTCCCTCGAGGATCTCGTCGCGCAGCATCTCCGCGATCGATTCCCACAGCTGCTTGTGCGTGAACGCGGTCATCGGGCCTCCGTTGGCCCTCAGGATTGCCGTTGACATCGCGAATTGTCAACAGTTAGCATTTCGCGACCGGCGACCGGCGACCGGTGCGTCGCGCGGCCCCGTCCCGAATCCGCCACGACAGTCCAGGCCCTCGTCCGTGACCACCACAGGAGCAGCGTTCATGGCCAGCTTCCCGACCCACGCCAAGGTCGTCATCATCGGCGCGGGCATCGTCGGCAACAGCGTCGCGTACCACCTGGCCAACCTCGGCTGGCGGGACATCGTGCAGCTCGACAAGGGGCCGCTGCCCAACCCCGGCGGCTCCACGGGCCACGCCTCGAACTTCATCTACCTCGTCGACCACAACAAGGAGATGACCGCGCTGACCGTCGAGAGCGCGCGCCAGTACCGCGACTGGGGCGTGTACACGGAGTGCGGCGGGCTCGAGGTGGCCAGGAGCGAGACCCGCATGAACGAGCTGCGGCGGCGCATGGACTCGGCCAAGAACTGGGGCATCGACGACGCCCGCCTGGTGACGCCGGCCGAGATCAAGGAGCTCGTCCCGTTCATCGACGAGTCGATCCTCGTCGGCGGCTTCTACACGCCCGGCGTCGGCGTCTGCGACTCGCTCCAGTTCGGAACGCTGTGCCGCGAGAAGGCCGAGGCGATGGGCGCCCTGTCGGTGTTCGGCAACACCGAGGTGACCGGGTTCGATGTCGACGGTGGGCGCATGCGGGCCGTCCACACGACCCGCGGCACGGTCGAGGCGGAGTACGTGGTCATTGCCTGCGGGGTGTGGGCTCCCAGGGTCGCGGAGATGGCGGGCTCGCACATCCCGCTGACGCCGGTCGTCCACCAGATGATCGATGTCGGGCCGGTGCCGCGCTTCGAGCGCACCTCGAAGGCCATCGAGTTCCCGATCGTGCGCGACATGGACGTCCTGATGTACGAGCGCCAGGACGGCATCGGCCTCGAGATCGGGTCGTATGCCCACCGCTCGATTCTCCACGACCCGGAGGACATCCCCTCGATCGAGGAGGCAGCCCTGTCGCCGACGGAGTTCCCGTTCACCCAGGAGGACTTCGACCCCCAGATGGAGGACGCGCTCGAGCTGATGCCCGAGATCGTCGGCGACGAGTCCGTGGGCGTGAAGTACGCGATCAACGGGCTGATCGCGCTGACCCCGGACGGCATGCCCCTGCTGGGCGAGACGACCGAGGTCAAGGGCCTGTGGTCGGCGGCGGCCGTGTGGGTCAAGGAGGGCCCCGCGGTCGGCAAGTGCATCGCCGAGTGGATGATCCACGGCGAGCCGTCGATCGATGTCGGCCAGTCCGACATCTCGCGCTTCCAGGCCCACCAGAAGACGCGCCAGCACACCAAGGCGCGCGCCTTCGAGGCATTCCCCAAGACCTACGGCATCGTCCACCCGGCCGAGCAGTCCCTGTCGGACCGGCCGCTTCGCCGGTCGCCGATGCACGAGTGGCACCTCGAGCACCAGGCCGAGCTGTTCGAGGTCGGCGGCTGGGAGCGCACCCAGTGGTTCAACGCCAATGCCGGCCTGGTCGAGCACTACGGCGTGCAGACGCGCCCCAACGAGTGGGACGCGCGGTGGTGGTCCCCGATCATCAACGCCGAGCACCTCGCGATGCGCGAGTCGGCCGGCCTGTTCGACCTGTCCTCGTTCATGATGTTCGACATCGTCGGACCCGGTGCGCTGGCCGGTGTCCAGTCGGTCGCCATGCGCCAGATGGACGTCCCGGTCGGCCGGGTCGTCTACACGCCCGTCCTGTCCCAGGAAGGCGGCTTCAAGAGCGACCTCACGATCATGCGCCTGGCCGAGCGCACCTTCCGGGTCGTCACCGGCGCCGCGCACGGCATGAGCGACCTCAAGTGGTTCCGTGACCACATGCCGGACGACGCGGTCATCGTGGACCAGTCCACGGCCTACACGACGATCGGCCTGTGGGGTCCCCGCGCCCGCGACATCGTGCAGTCGATCACCCGGGCCGACATGTCCAACGAGGCGTTCCGCTTCGGCACCTGCCGCACGGTGGAGATCGGGTCCCAGCTGGTGCTGGCGTCACGGATCTCGTACGTCGGCGACCTCGGCTGGGAGCTGTACGTGCCGATGGAGCAGGGCCGCCGCCTGTGGGACGAGCTGTGGGAGGCCGGGCGGCCGTACGGCCTCACGGCCTGCGGGATGGGCGTCTATGGCACGACGGGCCGGCTCGAGAAGGCGTACCGCCTGTACGGCGCGGAGCTGGACGGCGACTACACCGTGGTCGAGGCCGGCATGGCGCCGGCGCGGATCAAGGCCCAGGACTTCGTCGGTCGCGAGGCCGTCCTGCGGCACGTGGCCGAGGCTCCGGCCGCGACGCTGTGCACCCTCACCGTGGATGACCACACGTCCGCCAGCGGCGAGAAGCGCTACATGCTCGGCCGCCAGCCGATCGTCCTCGCCGACGGGACGCCGATCACCGATGCCAGGGGCCGCCGGTCCTACGTGACGTCCGCGGGCGCCGGACCATCGGTGGGCAAGCACATCCTGCTCGCCTACCTGCCGCCGGAGCACGCCGTGGAGGGAACGCACCTGTTCGTCGAGTACTTTGCCGAGCGGTACCCGGTCACCGTGGCCGTGGTGGGCGCACGTCCGCTGTTCGACCCCGACAACCAGCGCATCCGGGCCTGACGATGAAGATCCTTGTGTGCGTCAAGAGCGTTCCGGCCGTCGCCGGCCGGATCACCCTCACCGGTGACGCCCGGGCGATCGACACCCGGCACCTCGGCTTCACGATCGGTCCCCACGAGGAGTGCGCCGTGGAACAGGCGGTGCGCTTCGTCGAGCAGCACGGCGGCGAGGCGGTCGTCCTGACCCTCGGCCCGGCCGAGGCGCTGGAGCAGCTCCGCGATGCGATGGCGCTCGGGATCGCGCGCGCCATCCACCTGGTCACCGACGGCAGCGAGTGGGACCCGGAGTCGACCGCCGGCGCGATCGTCGATGCGGTGCGCGCCGACGAGGCGGCGACCGGTCCGTTCGACCTCGTCCTGCTCGGCAACGAGGCCGGCGATTCCGGCGGCTACCAGGTCGCGGTGCGGCTCGGGCGGCTCCTGGGCCGGCCGGTCGTGACCGGGATCAAGGGGATGGCCGCTGATGACGGGTCCGTTCGCTGCGAGCAGGAGGTGACGGGCGGCCGCGACGTGTACGAGCTCCGGCTACCCGCCGTGGTGGCCGTGCTCGAGGGCCTCAACGTGCCACGGTTCCCCTCGGTGCCGGGCCGCCTGCGTGCCAAGAGCAAGCCCGTCGCCGCCTCCAGCCCGGCGCGCCCGCCGCAGCGCCTGGAGCTGCTCCGGCTCGAGGTTCCGCCGACCGGGTCCAAGCAGGCCGTGGTCCTGGGCACCGGGCCCGGGGCCGCACCGGCGGTGGTCGAGATGCTCAACACCCTGGGGGTCCTCTAGATGGGGTCCGTGCTCGTCTACGTCACGACCGCCGACGGTGCGCCCGAGGAGGTCGCGCTGCAGGCCCTCGCGCTGGGCACCGGGCTCGCGGCCGGCGGCCCGGTCCATGCCCTGGTCATCGGCGATGAGCCTGCCGCGGGAACGCTCGGTGCGTGGGGCGCATCCCAGGTGCACGTCGCCCGCCACGCGGCGCTCGACGCCGCCGCACCCGACGCCGTGGCCCGGGTGATCGACGACCTGGCCGTGCGCCTCGGCGCAGGCACCGTGCTCGGCCCCGGGACCGAGCACGGGAACACCGTGCTCGCCCGGACGGCAGCACGCGCCGGTCTTCCGTTCGCCGCGAACTGCACGCGCGTGACCAGCGGTGACGCGCTGACCGTCACCCGCCTCCGGTGGGGGGGCAGCCTGCTGGAGGAGGCTGCCATCCATGCCGACCGGGCGATCCTCACCGTCGCGCCGCACGCCGTGGCCGCGACCGAGACGGGTGGGACCGCCGGGGTGGAGACGTTCACACCCGAGCTCGACGACGCCGACCTCGCGGTTCGAGCGATCGAGCGGATCCCGGCCGCCACGGGCGGGATCTCGCTGGCCGAGGCGAAGGTCGTCGTCTCCGGCGGGCGGGGCACGGGCTCCGAGGCCGGCTTCAAGCCGGTCGAGGAGCTGGCCGGACTGCTCGGCGCGGCCGTCGGCTGCTCCCGCGCCGTCACCATCTCGGGCTGGCGCTCGCACACGGACCAGGTCGGCCAGACGGGCACGAAGATCGCCCCCGACCTGTACATCGCGTGCGGCATCAGCGGCGCCACCCAGCACATGGCCGGGTGCAAGGCGTCGAAGAAGATCCTGGCCATCAACAAGGACGCGGAGGCACCGATCATGGCGGCCGCGGACTACGCGGTCATCGGCGATCTCCACCAGATCCTGCCGGCGATCACGGCCGAGATCCGCCGCGTCGCGCGGGGCCTGACGGCATGGACACCGGGGTCCTCGTCTCGGGGCTCCTGTTCCTCGCCGTCTGGCTCACCTTCGTCGGTCTGTTCGCCCGGCGAGCCTGGTACCTGTGGCGGCTGATGCGCCACGGACGCGAGGTCGCCCGGTTCGACGACGTCCCCGCGCGGCTGAGGCGCGAGGTCACCGGGGTGCTGGGCCAGTCGAAGCTGTTCCTGCGGCCGATCCCCGGCCTGATGCACCTGCTGCTGTTCTGGGGCTTCCTCGTGCTGCTGCCCACGATCGTGATGTCGTGGCTCGGGGCGGTCAGCCCCCACTGGACGATCCCGTGGCTGTCCGAGCAGGGCTGGTTCGCCCTGATGGCGGACCTGTTCGCGCTGGGCGTCCTGGTCGGCGTGACCATCGCCTTCGCGATCCGCCTCGGGCAGCGGCCGGTCCGGTTCGTGGGCAGCCGCCTCCAGCAGGCCTACAACATCCTGCTGTTCGAGGCGGCGGTCGCCATCACGCTGTTCATCTGGCACGGGTCGCGGATCGCGCTGGGCCTCAACGAGTACCCCGCAGCCTGGTCGCCGATCTCGAACGCCGTGGCCGGCCTCCTCCCCGGCGGCTTCGCGACCGAGGTCCTGGAGCGGGTCAGCGTCTGGGTCCACGCGGTGCTGATCCTCTCCTTCCTGCTCTACATCCCGTACACGAAGCACCTCCACACCCTGAGCGTCGCGTTCAACGTGATGTTCGGCCGAACGCGCGCGCGGGGGCGGCTGGAGCCCCTCCGCTTCGACGATCCCGAGGTCCCCGAGGACCAGATCCGGTTCGGGATGGGGACCATCCGCGACATGACCTGGAAGCAGATGCTCGACGGCATGACCTGCACCGAGTGCGGCCGCTGCCAGGACGCCTGCCCGGCGTTCTCCACCGGCAAGAACCTGTCGCCCAAGCTCGTGATCATGGGCCTCAGGGACCAGCTGTACCGCGAGGGTCACCAGATGCTGGCCGCGGCGGACGGCAGGGGCACCTTCGATCCCGAGCCGCTGGTCCCCAACGCCGTGCTGGACGAGACCATCTGGGACTGCGTGACCTGCGGGGCCTGCGTGCGCGAGTGCCCGGTGGGTATCGAGCACGTGGACCACATCGTCGACCTGCGGCGCAACCTGGTGATGGTCGACACCCGGGTCCCGGCGGCCGGTGCTGCGATGCTGCGCGACCTCGAGCGGACCAGCAACCCGTGGGGCAACGGGGCCGCCGAGCGGGTCGACTGGACGGAGGGCCTCGACGTGCGCGTCCTCCAGCCCGGCGACCCTCCGCCCGCGGTCCTGTTCTGGGTCGGCTGTGCCCCCGCCTTCGACGAGCGGGCCCGCATCGGCGCGATCTCGACCGCGACGCTGCTCAAGGAAGCGGGCGTGGACTTCGCGATCCTGGGCGCCCGCGAGGCCTGCACCGGTGATCCGGCGCGGCGGCTGGGCGACGAGTACACGTTCCAGGCCCTGGCCAAGCAGAACGTCGAAACCCTGGGCGACGCGGGCGTCACGAAGATCGTCACGACGTGCCCGCACTGCTTCAACACCCTCGGCAACGAGTACCCGGACTTCGGCGGGCGCTACGAGGTGGTCCACCACACGCAGATGCTCGCGGAGCTGGTGCGGGAGGGCCGGCTCAGCCCGGTCGCCGGAACGGACACGATCACCTACCACGACTCCTGCTACCTGGCCCGCCACAACGACGTCCGCGCCGAGCCGCGCGAGATCGTGTCAGCGGTCGGACGGCCGCTCGAGATGGCGCGTCGCGAGGAGCGGACGTTCTGCTGCGGCGCCGGGGGCGCCCACATGTGGCTGGAGGAAGGTGGCAGCCTGATCAACGAGGAGCGCGCACGCGAGGCCGCGGCCACGGGAGCCGGAACGCTCGCGGTCGCGTGCCCGTTCTGCACGCTCATGCTGGCCGACGGGATGCAGGCCACCGGCGGCGGGCTCGCGGTGAAGGACGTTGCGACGCTGCTGGCCGAGGCGACCGAGCGCGGGCGGCTGCAGGCGGTGGTCGACGCGTTGGACCTGCCCGCCGGCGGCGAGCCCTCCGGGGACCCCGGGGACCTCAGCCCAGGTTGACGACGACCGTCTTGAGCTCGGTGAGCCGCTCCATCGAGAACCGGCCACCCACGCGGCCCACGCCGCTGTCGGCGCCCGCGCCGCCGCCGAAGGGCAGGTGCGACTCCCAGTAGTTCGTTCCCTCGTTGATGTTCACCCAGCCGGTCCGGACCGCCTCGGCGAAGCGGAGGCCGCGGCCGAGATCCCGGGTGAACACCGCTGCGAGAAGCCCGTACGGGGAGTCGTTCACGATCCGCAGGGCCTCCGCCTCGTCGGTGATCACGGTGATCGGGGCGACGGGGCCGAAGGTCTCCTCGCGGGCCACCTCCATGACATCGGTGACGCCGTCGAGGACCGTCGCCTCGTAGAACAGGCTGGTCGGGTGACCCGACGCACGGTGACCGCCGGTGACGACCTGTGCCCCCCGGGCGACGGCGTCCTCCACGTGGCGATCCATCTTGGCGGCCTGGGCCTCGTTGTTGACCGGGCCCATCGTCGTGGCGTCGTTCATCGGGTCACCGAGACGGATCTCCCGGCTGACCGCGGCGGCGAGCTTCTCGACGTAGGCGTCGTGGACGCCGGCCTGGACCAGGATCCGCTCGCCCGCCGTGCAGCTCTGGCCCGCGTTGAGGAAGCATGCGCTGAGCGTCGCGGCGACGGCCGCGTCGAGATCGGCGTCGTCGAGCACGACGAGCGGTCCGTTGCCGCCCATCTCGAGTAGCAGGTCCTTGCCGGCCGCACGCGAGGCGACCTTCTTGCCCGCTTCGATGGAGCCGACGAAGCCGACGGCGGCCACGCCCGGGTTGCCGGCGATCTCGTCGCCCACCACGGAGCCCGGTCCCGTGACGAGGTTGAACACGCCGGGCGGCAGGTCGGCGTCCGCGAAGCAGGCTGCCAGCGTGATCGAGCACGCCGACGTGCTCGACGCCGGGTTCCACACGACCGCGTTGCCCGCGGCCAGCGCGGGCGCGATGATCTCGGCGGCCATCGTGTAGGGCCAGTTCCAGGGCGTGATCACGCCGACCACGCCACGCGGCACGCGGTAGACGAGGACGCGCTTCGCGGCGTCGACCGACGGCAGGATCAGCCCCTCGACCCGGATCGCGTCGGCGGCAGCCATCTTGAAGTAGACGAGGAGCTCGTCGACCTCGCCGTGGCTCTCCGCGGCGAGCGGCTTGCCCTGGTCGCGGCTCAGGGCGAGGGCGAGCTCGTCGCGGCGCGCCTCGATCGCGGCGCCGATCCGCTCCATGGCGGCCGCCCGGTCGAATGCGGACAGGCCTGCCCACCCGGGAGCGGCCGCCCGGGCCGCGTCGATGGCCCGCTGGGCGTCCGCGCGCGTGCCCTTGGGGACGCTCGCGAACGTCTCCCCCGTCGACGGGCTGACGGCCGGGAACGTCGCGCCGGCCTCCGAGGCGACCCAGGCGCCGTCGACGTACATCTGCATGGCTTCGGCCGCTTCACCCGTCATCGTCGCCTCACCCTCTCGTGATCCTGACCACTCCCGCTCACGCTCGCGCGGGTCGATGCCGGTAGAACTCGACCGGCTCCGGTGCCAGCGGCGTGTCGCCGAGGATCAGGTCGGCGGCCTTCTCCGCGAGCATCATCACCGGCGCGTAGATGTTGCCGTTGGTCACGTACGGCATCGCCGAGGCATCCACGACCTTGAGACCCTCGATCCCGTGGACGCCCATCGTGAGCGGATCCACGACCGATGCGTCGTCGGTCCCCATGCGCGCGGTGCACGACGGATGCAGCGCCGTCTCACCGTCCCGGGCCACCCAGTCGAGGATCTCCTGGTCCGTGGAGACGGACGGGCCCGGTGACGTCTCGCCCGCGTTGAACGGCGTGAACGCAGGCTGGCCAAGGATGGTGCGGGCAACGTGGATCGCCTCCACCCACTCCCGGCGGTCCTGGTCGGTCGAGAGGTAGTTGAAGCGCAGGGCGGGGTGAACCTCGGGGTCGGTGCTGCGGATCTTGACCGAGCCCCGGGAGTCCGAGTACATCGGCCCGATGTGCACCTGGTAGCCGTGGCC
This sequence comes from uncultured Chloroflexia bacterium, assembly GCA_963849495.1. GTDB lineage: Bacteria > Chloroflexota > Limnocylindria > Limnocylindrales > CSP1-4 > CAIXZV01. The sequence continues at coordinate 198,431 of CAWKHN010000005.1, forward strand.
GCCGGCCGGCGCCGAGCCGTCGTAGCGGATCGCAAGCGGCAGGAAGTGGAACATCAGGTTCGGGTAGGCCACGTCGTCGTTGCTGCGGGCGAAGCCGCCGCCCTCGAAATGGTTCGTCGCCCCCGGCCCGCGCCGGAGGAACAGCCAGTTGAACCCGATCCACGGCCGCCGCCACTTCTGGAGGGCGGGCTGCATGGACACGGGCAGCTTGCTGGCGTACTGGACGTAGACCTCGAGGTGGTCCTGCAGGTGCTCGCCGACGCCGGGCAGATCGTGGACGGGGCTGATGCCCAGCGCGCCGAGCTCGTCCGCGTTGCCGACGCCCGACAGCTGGAGGAGCTGCGGCGTGTTGATCGATCCGCCCGCGAGCACGATCGTCCCGGCCCGGGCGCGATGGACCGCGCCCTTGCCCGTCGTGTACTCAACCCCGACGGCACGCCTGCCCTCGAACAGGATCCGGGTGACGAACGCCCGGGTGCGCACCTCCAGGTTCTTCCGATCCATCACGGGATGGAGGTACGCGCGCGAGGCGCTCAGGCGCCGGCCGTTGCGGATGTTGCGGTCGAACGGCGCAAAGCCCTCCTGGCGGAAGCCGTTGACGTCGTCGGTGAGCTGGTAGCCGGCCTGCTGCACCGCCTCGAAGAACGCCCCGAACAGGGGGCTGGACGCTGGCCCGCGCTCCAGGACGAGCGGCCCGGCGTGGCCCCGGAACGAATCGTCGAGGGCAGCCGCCGTGCAGCTCTCCATGCGCCGGAAGTACGGCAGGCAGTGGGCGTAGTCCCAGGTCTCCATGCCCGGGTCGGCCGCCCAGCGCTCGTAGTCCAGTGGGTTGCCGCGCTGGAAGATCATGCCGTTGATGCTCGACGAGCCGCCGAGGACCTTGCCCCGGGCGTGGTAGATCCGGCGCCCGTTCATGAACGGCTCGGGCTCGGACTCGTAGCGCCAGTCGTAGTACCTGCTGCCGATCGGGAACGTGAGCGCCGCCGGCATGTGGATGAACACGTCGAACAGGTAGTCGGGCCGCCCGGCTTCGAGGACGAGGACGCGGCTGGACGGGGACGCGCTGAGCCGGTTGGCAAGCACGCTGCCCGCCGAGCCACCGCCGATGATGATGAAGTCGTGCTGCTCGACTGCCATGGACCTGATGCTAGCAGCGGGCCGGGCCGCCGGGTCGGGCGGTGTCGCTACCCGGATCAGGCCCGGCTAGGAAGAACAGCTAGCGGATGACGAGGATCCCCCACATCGCGCCGAAGATCAGGAACGGGCCGAACGGGACGTAGGTCTTGAGTGTGATCCGTCGCGCGACCAGCAGCACGAGGATCACGACACCTGCCAGCAGCGCGCCGTAGACCACGCCCGAGAACAACCGGAACGGCCCGGCCAGCAGGCCGACGGAGACCAGCAGCTTGAGATCCCCCATGCCGATGGCGCCCGCCCCGAACGGGAGCGCGACGAGCGCCAGCACGAGCGGCACGGCAACCGCGACCACGATCGCGATGGGCAGGCCTGCCGGACCGACGAGCGGGTCCTGGCCAACGAGGACCACGACCAGGGCGAGCGGGATCGCGGGCAGCGTGATGACGTCCGGGAGCAGCCGCTGGTCCAGGTCGGTGGCCAGGAGCAGGACCAGCGCCGCCAGGTACGCCCCGATGAGCAGCGCCGGAACCGTCTCCCCGAACCGGATCGTGACCGCCCCGAGCGCGAGCGCGCCGGTGACGATCGGGACGGGCGTCCGCCAGTCGATCGGCCGCACGTGGCCGTCGTCGTGGGATGGCCAGCGCGCCCCGATCCGGTCGGCCCCGAAGCCCCACGCCGCTCCGAGGAGCGCGAGCAGGACGGCAAGAGGCGTGATCACCCGCGGAGTCTACCGGGCTGCGGCGGCCCACAGGCGCGTGGTCATGCACCGGCCGCGAGCGGCTCCGACGGGGCGTCAGTCCGCTGACGCCCCTGCCAGCGCAAGCTCCACGAGCGTCGCATGGGCGGCACCGGTCGCACCCCGCGGGGCGAACGGCAGCGCCTTCCGGAGATACCCGGTGGCGGCGATGTCGAGGTGGGCCCACGGCACCGTCCGGAACTGCTCCAGGAACAGCCCGCTCTTGACCAGCGACCCGTCGGCGGTCCCGCTGTTCTGGAGGTCGCCGTACCAGCTCTCCATGTCGGCCACGTAGTCCTCGATCAGCGGGATCCGCCAGTAGCGCTCGCCGGCCCGCTCACCCGCCGCGGCGACGTCGCCCCACCACGGATCAGGGGTCGCGAACGCACCCGTGACCATGCCTCCGATGGCGCGGCCGACCGCCCCGGTGAGCGTGGCGACATCGACCAGGTGTGTCGCGCCGAGCTGCTCCGCGTAGGTCATGGCATCGCCCAGGATCAGCCTGCCCTCGGCGTCCGTGTTGGTGATGTCCACCCACTTGCCATTGAGCGCCCTGACGATGTCGCCGGGCCGCGTGGCGTGCCCGCCGGGCATGTTCTCGACCGCCGGCGCGACGGCCAGCAGCGGCAGGCCCGGGGCCAGGCGTGCGGCGGTGGTGATGGCCGCGATCACGGTGCAGGCACCGGTCTTGTCCATCTTCATCTCTTCCATCCGGTCGGCCGGCTTGATGCTGATGCCGCCGGAGTCGAAGCACACGCCCTTGCCGACCAGCGCGAGATGCCGGCCCAGCGCGTCCTTCTCGCCCGCGCCGCCGGACCGCATCACGATCATCCGCGGCGGGTTGTCGCTCCCCTGCCCCACGGCAAGGAACATGCCCATGCCCAGCTCCGCGGCCCGCTTCTCGTCGATCACGTCGATCCACAGACCGTGGGCCTCGGCGAGCGCACGTGCCTCCTCTGAGAGGACCTGGGGCGTGACGTCGTTGGCAGACCGGTTCGCGAGCCGGCGGGCGATGTTGGCCCCCTCGCCCATGATCCGGCCGCGCTCCGCCGCGCGCTCGAGCGCCGGGACGTCGGCCGCCGGGGCCACCAGGACCAGCTCGTCGATCGACGGCGGGGCCGCGTCGCTGTCCTCGCGGTAGATCGTCTTGGGCTCGAAGCCGCCCTCCACGACGCCGCGGGTGACCAGCTCGGCGGCAAGGGCCAGGTCACCGCCCAGGTGCGCCGCGAGGGGCGACAGCCACACGGCGATCGCATGGACGTCGCGGGCGACGAGACGCCGCACCGCGCTCGCACCCACGCGCCGGGCCGTCTCCCGGTCCAGGTCGGCCGGGTCGCCCGCAGCCACCACCAGGACGCGCTTGACGGGCAGCTCGCCGGGCGCGGCGAGGGCCGTCGTGTAGCGCTTCGCGCGCAGCTCGCCGAACGCAGCCAGCGCGCGAAGCTCGCCACCGGTGCGGCGGTCGAGGGTGTCGAGCTCGCCGCTGAAGTCCGGCTCACCGACGATGGGGACGACCAGGAGATCGGCCGCAGCCGCCCAGGGCTGATCCTGAACCACGCGAATATGCACGGAGCGCATCCTTCCGGGACACCGCGGGGCGGCAGGGGCACGCGGCCGCAGTGGATTGACTTGGCGTTGCCCCCAGTCTACCCGCGCGACCGGCGGGTCGGCGCGGTCCGGATCAGCCCGGGAGCGCGTTACCCTGGCGGAGCTGCTGCTGCAGGTCGAGAGCGGCGTTGAGCGACCCGCGCGCCTGCTCGATGGAGATCACGGCCTGGTTCAGCCCGCCCTGTGCGACGTCGGCCATGATGAGGACCAGCCCGCGGGTGTCGCCCGGCAGCTGCGCGCGCGCCGTCTGCTCGTCGGCGAATGCCGTGCGGACGGCGCTCGTCACCACGCCCTTGGCGTCGATCAGCGACTGGTACAGGGTCCGCAGCGCCTTGTCGTAGGCGGCGTTCCGGTTGAGCCACTCGGTCAGGGTCGAGACGTCCGTCGTCGAGGCGAGCCGGTCCCGCAGCTGGAGCGCCTGGGTCATCGTCGCGTCCGAGCCGTCGAGCTGCTTGAGCGCCGCCTGGTAGTGAGCGGCCGCGCCCTCCTTGGCGGCAGCCGCCGTCTGCGTGTCGTGCTGCGAGAGCAGACCGCTCAGCTTCGCCGCATCGATCGCACGGCCGGTGAACGCGGCCCAGTCGGCCGCCAGGCCGATCGTGAGGCCCTGGGTCGTCGCCAGCTCGTCGTAGCGCTGCCGGACGTTGGTGGACAGTCGGAGCTCCGCGCCGTCCCCTGCCCCGGGGACCGCGGCCAGGCTCGCGTCCAGGGCCGCCGTCTGCGTCTGGACGACCGAGAGCTGGAGCGACCCGTTGGTGATCGTCTGCTGCAGCGACAGCATGTCTCCGGCGACGACCTGGGCAAGAGCCAGGCGGGCGGACGTGCCGAGCGTCTCGACGTCGGTCGCCAGCTGCTGGAGCTGGGCGGTCGCGGCGTCGAGGGCGGGCTCCGCCGCCTGGTCGCCGGCCCAGGTGAGCTCGGGACGGGCCGCGGTGGTTGGCGCGTGATCCATGGCCGCGACGAGACCGGCCCCGCCGAATGCGATCAGGGTCGCGAGGACCAGCCACGCGAGGCGGGCCAGGAGTGTGCGGAGGCTTCGGGCGGCGATCACGATGCGGAGCGTAGCGGGTCGGCGGCAGGTCCGGTATGGGGAGGAGTGCGCGACACGCTCACGCGCCCGGCTACTGGTCCCGGACCTTCCGGCGCAGGTACGTCAGGGCGCCCTCCATCGGGCTGGGGTCCCATCCGAAGCTGGCCCTGACGCAGTCCGGCGCACCGACGTTGTCGTACCGGAGCTGCCGGAGCTGGTCGGTCGCGACCGGGAACGGCAGGTGGACTGTCTCGGCGGCGCCCGCGACGAGGCGGATCAGCGGCACCGGCACCGGCACGAGGAGCCGGCGGCGGCCCATGCCCCGCAGAACCTCCTCGACGATCTCGCGATACGTCCAGAGCCTCGGCCCGCCCAGCTCGTACTCGTGGCCGATGGTCTCCGTGTCCGAGAACACCTGGACCGTGGCGCGGGCGAGGTCGCCGATCGCCAGTGGCTGGAAACGGGCGTCGCCCCGGCCGGTGATCGGCACGATCCCTGGCGACATACGCACCAGGCCGGCGAGGAGGTTGAAGAAGCCGTCACGGGGGCCGAACAGGAGCGACGGCTTGAGGATGGTCCAGTCGAGGCTGCTCTCGCGCACGAGGGCCATGGCCTTGGCCTTGGAGCTGCCGAAGTGCAGGTCCGGGTCGTCCACGACGCCCAGCCCCCCGAGGTGGACGAATCGCCTGACCCCTGCCTCCTTCGCGGCACCGAGCACGTTGCGCGTGCCCTCCGTGTTGACCAGCCGCAGGCTCGCGCCACCATCCCAGTCCCGGGGCAGGGCCGCCAGGTGCAGGACCGCGTCGGCACCAGCCAGGGCGGCAGGCAGCGTGGCGGGTTCCGTGACGTCGCCCCGGCGGAGCTCGACCCCCGAGCGCTGCGCCGACGTCAGGCGGTCCAGGAGGTCCTTCCCGCCGTCATCGTCGCGGACCAGAGCGAGGACGTGGTGCCCGCCGTCGACGAGGACGGGGACGAGATGGCTGCCGACGAACCCGTTGGCGCCGGTGACGAGGATGGTCGACATGCGGGGGCTGCTCCTGGTGGTGATCGCGGGCCGGGTGCGCCCGGACATGCCCGATGCGGGTTCGAATCCCGGTCGGAAACCGGATTGCCTCAAAAGGTGCTAGTGCCAGGTAGCATGATACTCCCACGGTCAACCGGGCGCCGCACCGGTGGCACAGGCCGAAGGGGTCGAATGCACCGGATGCTCCATCCGCTGGTAGGATCGCCCACCGGTGCGCGGGCCGAGCTACCGCTCCGCGGCCGGGAAGCGGAGCCAGGACGACAGGTGATCGACGCGAGCGAGCGCGAGCGGATGGCCGCGACCGAGCGCCATGTGCTCGTCTTCGGGCTCGCGATCATCGCCGCCTTCCTCATCGCGGGGTTCCTGCCGGATCTCGTGCCCGCATCGGCACGCCAGGGGTCCGCGACCCTGGCCCATGCGCGTGTCATCTCGGTCGCCGCGCCCGGCCCCGCGGCCCCGGCACAACCGGGCGCGGCGGCTCCCGCGAGCGCACTCCCCGGCGCCAGCGCGATGCCGGGCTCGAGCGACGCCCCCGCCGCCAGCGGCGACCAGGGAACGGGCGGCGACCAGGGCGGCCCGCTCGCCGCCCAGGCGACGGTCGAGTTCCTCGACGGGCCGCTCTCCGGCCAGCGTGCCGTGGGCATCATCCAGGGTCCGAGCGGCTCGCTGGAGCTGCCGGACTACCGGCCGGGTGACGAGGTCGTCGCCGAGATCGACACCCAGCCCGATGGGACGACCTCGGTCATCCTCGTGGACCGGTGGCGCCTGCCGCTCCTGGGCACGCTCGTCGGTCTGTTCGCGGTTGCCGCCGCGGCCGTCGCGGGCTGGCGCGGGTTGCGGGCCATCGCCGCCCTCGCCCTGACCCTGGTGCTCACGCTGCGGCTGTTCGTCCCGCTCGTGATCCTGGGCTGGAATCCGGTCGCCCTGGCGATCGTGTTCGGGATCCTGGTCACGATCCTGAGCTTCATGCTCACCCAGGGCCTCAATCGCATGTCGCTCGCCGCGATCGCGGGCACGACCCTGGGGCTCGCGGTGACGGGGGTGCTCGCGTGGATCACCACCGCGGCGGCACAGCTGACCCCGGCCCAGGGATCGGACCAGATCGTCGCCCTGTCCCAGATCACCAACGGCACCGTCGACCTGTCCGGGCTGCTGCTCGCGGCGGTGATCTTCGGAGGGCTGGGGGTGCTCAACGACGTCGCGATGAGCCAGGCGGCCACGGCCCAGGAGCTGCACGAGGCGAACCCGTCGCTCACGCGCTGGCAGCTGTTCGGCCGGACGATGAACGTCGGCGTGGCCCACCTGGCCGCGACGATCAACACCCTCGTCTTCGCCTACCTCGGGACCGCGCTGCCGCTCGTGGTCCTGCTGGTCCTCCAGGTCTCCGACACGTCCGCGGCCGTGAGCCAGGAGGACATCGCCGTGGAGGTCATCCGCACCGTCGTGGGCGCGATCGGCGTCCTGTCGGCCGTGCCGCTGACGACCGCGATCGCATGCCGGTGGGCCGTCACGAGCCGTGTGCCGGCGGTCGACCGCTGACCTGCTCGAGGCGCGGCACGACAGCCGAGCCCTACCATTCATCCATGAGCGATCTCGACCCCCTGACCCTGCGGGCCCTCGTTCGCGCGATGCCCAAGGCGGAGCTGCACCTCCACCTGGACGGGTCGCTGCGCGTGGATACGGCCATGGAGATCGCCCGAACCCGCGGCATCGACGCGCACAGGACGTTCGCCGGGATGCGTGCGGACCTTGTCGGACCCGTCCAGGCGACGGACCAGGCGGAGCTGCTGCGCGCGTTCGACCTGCCGATCGCGCTGATGCAGGATGCGGAGGCCCTCGAACGCGTGGCTGCCGACCTGGTCCAGGACAAGGCCTTCGACCACGTCCGCTACGCCGAGATCCGGTGGGCGCCGCTGCTGCACACCGAGGGCGGCCTCGACGGCCGCCAGGTTGTGGAGGCGGTCTCGCGGGGTGCGTTCACGGCCGCTCGCCGGTACCGGATCGAGATCCGCCTGATCGCGACCCTCCTCCGCTCGCACGAGCCCGAGGCGAACCTCGCGTTCGTCCGGGACCTCGAGGCGCGCGGGATCCCGTGGGGCCTGGTCGCGGTGGACCTGGCCGGCGGGGAGGCGCTGTTCCCGGACCCGGAGCTCCACCGCGCGGCGATCGACCTCGCCCGCGAGATCGGCCTCCACGTCACCCTGCACGCGGGCGAGTGGGGTGGAGCGGCACAGGTGCGCCGGGCCCTTGCCCTCCGCCCGGACCGGATCGCACACGGCCCGTTCGCGATCGACGACCCCGACCTGGTCCGCGAGCTCATCGCCCGCGGCACCTGGCTGGACCTGTGCCCCACCTCGAACGTGCAGGCGGGGGTCGTGGCCACGCTCGCCGATCACCCGCTCGCACGGCTGCTCCGTGCCGGCGTCCCGGTCACGCTCAGCACCGACGATCCGACGGTGTCCGACCTGACGCTGTCCGACGAGTACGTGCGGGCCGTCGAGGACATCGGCATCACGGTCCCGGAGCTGTGGGCACTGGACCTGGCTTCGATCGAGGCCGCGTTCTGCGATGAGCCCACGCGCGACCGGCTCCGCACCGAGATCACTGCCTGGGGCTCGCCGATCCCGGAGCTGGCCGCGCCGTCCACGTGAGCCGCGCGTGATCGAGCCGGGGACCCTGCTGGCGCTGCTCCTGTTCGCCATCGTGCTGACCCGCCCGTACGAGGAGCGGCTGTGGCGGGCCGGCCGGGTGTCGGACCGCGCGAGCGCGCTGCTGATCCTCGCCCGTCTGCCGGTGCTGGCCATGGCGTTCGGACTGATCACCGGCCGGCCGTGGCTGGAAGCGGTCGCCCTGACGGCCGGCGCCCTGCTGCTCGCCTGTGCCCTGTACCCGTTCCTGCTGCGGCGGATCCGTCGAGGTGGCTCCCGGCCGTAGCCGGGTTGGATGTCGGCGCGCGAGCGGCGCGGCCCTGCTGACCCGGCTAGTTCGCCGCCAGCCCGTCCAGCACCCTGGACAGCTCCGCCGCATCGGCCGCGACGCGGGTGGGGCGTTCGTCCGCAGACAGCGCGGCCGCCTCCTCGCGTGACGTGACGCCGGTCAGCATCAGGATCGTCCTGGCGCCCACCGCGTGGCCGGCTGCGATGTCGGTGAGCGCGTCGCCGATCATCACGGCCCGCGTGACGTCCGCGCCGACGAGCTTTGCGCCGGCCTCGAGCAGATACGGCTCCGGCTTGCCGATCGAGACCTGCGACATCGTCCGCGACGCCACCTCAACGGCCGCCACGACGGACCCAGCGCCGGGCCGGAAGCCACGCTCGGTGGGGTAGATCGGATCGCGGTTGGTGGCGATCAGTGCAGCGCCGGACCGCACGCAGTCCGCCGCTGCGGCGATCCGCATGTAGGTGACCTGGGGATCCAGGCCCACGATGACGGCATCCGGATGCCCGGCCGCCGCCCAGCCATCGATCCCCTCCTGGCTCATCCGGGTCGCGGCGTAGGCGGCCATCACGACGTCCAGGCCGGCCTCGCGCAGCTCGCGCTCGAGGCCGTTGCCGCCCACCGCCAGGGCGCGCCGAACCTGCGGCATGTGGTCGCGCACGTAGGAGGCGCTGGCGCGAGCGGAGGTGACCACCCGGTCGGGCACGGCCGGGGCGCCGTGGTGGGCCAGTCGCGGCAGGTAGTCGGCGTGGTAGTACATCGAGTTGTTGGTGACGTACACCACGTCATCGCCGAGCTCGACACGCGCGGCCAGGGCGGCGCCGACACCGGGAACGGATTCCGAGGCACGGTAGACCACGCCGTCGAGGTCGACAAGGAGGAGCACGGGTCGATGCTACCGTCTGTCCATGCCCGCGGCTTCCCGCTCCCCCCTGGACGGCACCGACCGCCTGATCGTCGACGGCACCAACCTGCTCTACCGGCTCGGATCGGGCACCGCGGCGCCGGCGGCGGCGATCATCGGGCGGCTTCGAGCGGCGATCCCCGCGGCCATCACCATCGACATCGTGTTCGACGGCATCGGCCATGGCGTCAAGGGGCGCGTCGCGCAGGGGATGTTCGTTCGCTACGCCGGCCGCCACTCCGCCGACGAGATGATCCTGGGCCTTACCGCGGCCGGTGCCGAGGCGGACGGCGGACAGGCGGCCGCAGCGCGGATGCTGGTCGTCACCAACGATCGAGAGCTGCGCGCGAGGCTCCAGCTGCAAGGCGTCCGGAGCATGCCGGTCGTCTGGCTCACGAACCGCTTCGCCATGCCCCGGCTGTCGGCACCGGCACCCGGCAACCGGCGCCCGACACTCGGCGCGGGGCGGCCGGCCGCGGTCGACGGGCAGTTCGAGCCGGTGGAGCGCCCGGGCTGGAAGCCCGGGCGCGGCGCGACGGCGAAGACGGGACCGGCGCACAAGATCGCGCGCCACAAGCGGCACCCGCGCCACGGCGTCTGAGGAGCGGCAGCCCGGGGCGACCTGGCCTCCCACGGCGGGCGGCGCGCCTCGCTGTTAGCATGCGCGCGTGATCGTCAACCGGCTCGACCAGGTCTGGAACGGCGTGCTCCAGTTCGCCGCGATGTTCGTGACACCGGACTGGAAGGACCCGATCTCGTGGCTCCCCGTGCTGCTGCTCGTGGGCGTCGTGGGACCGCTCCTTTCCCTGCTGGTGCTCGGCTGGCTCCGGTACGGCGTTCTCAGGCCGCGCGCGAAGGTCGCGTTCGCGGATCCGCGCCGGCCGGCCCCGCTCGACGCCGACGGGCGCCCGATCTATCCGGCCGGTGAGCCCTACAGCCCCCGCGAGCGGATGATCTACGAGCCCGGCGCCACGCGCTCACCCGGCGGCGACGACCTCGTCGTCGCCTGCCCGAAGTGCAGCCTGGTCCGGAGCGCCGCCCTGGACACCTGTGGCAACTGCGGGCTCTCGTTCACCCTCAAGCCGACCACGCGCTCCCTTCGGCCGGCCGGACCGCCGCCGGGTGGAGCCGCCGCCGCCTGACTCCTGCCATCGCCGGCCGAGGCCGGCTCATCCGCGGCCTGCCGGGATCTCCCGCAGAGCCACCAGCGTCCCGGGACATCGCCATGGCACAGGCTTCCTCGATCCTCTTCGTCCTCGGCGCGATCGCGCTCGCCATCGGCTTTGCCGCCCATGTCGGTCACGCGGTCCTGCTCGCCAACGGGCGGCGCCTGCTGGCGTTCTCGCCCGCCCGGCAGCCGGCGTTCGCGGCCGCAGGGGTCTCCGGATCATTCGTGACCGCCCGCGCCGCGGCTGCGGGCGCCGAGCTCGACGTCGCCGCCTCCCCCTCGCCGCTGTCGCGCGTCGCCACCGTCGTGACGCTGGCCGCCTTCGCTCTCCTGCTCGGCTCGATGCTGACGCGGGCGATCGTGGTCGGGCGCGGGCCGTACGGGAACCTGTACGAGTTCAGCGTCGCGTTCGGGGCGTCGATCCTGGGCGGCTACCTGTTCCTCGCCCGACGCTACGCGATCCGGCAGATCGGCTTCGTCCCGACCGGGGTGGCCCTGGGGATGCTGCTCTACGCCTCGTCGCTGCCCTCGGACATCGAGCCGCTGGTGCCCGCGCTCCAGAACGCGCCGCTGCTCACCATCCACGTCGGGATGGCCGTGCTCTCGTACGGGATCTTCGCCACGGCCTTCGCTGCCGGCGTGGGATACCTGGTCCAGGGCACCGGCGACCGGTTCGCGTGGCTGCCCTCGCACAAGACGCTCGACGAGGTCGCCTACCGGGCGGTGATCATCGCGTTCCCGATCTTCGCGACGATGATCATCCTTGGGTCGTGGTGGGCCTCGATCGCCTGGTCGCGCTACTGGGGCTGGGACCCGAAGGAGACCTCTGCGCTCGTCACCTGGCTGACCTACGCGGTCTACCTCCACGCGCGCAACCAGCGCCGGTGGGCCGGCCGGCCGGCTGCTCTGCTGCTGGTCGTTGGCTTCGGGATGGTGCTGGTCACCTACTCCGGCAGCCTCTGGTTCACCGGGCTGCACGCCTACAGCGGGCTCTAGTCGGGCGGTCCCGGGCGGTCCCGGGCACGGCGGTTCGGGCGGCGCGAGCCTCGTCGGCTCGGCGCGGCGACCGGAAGGCAGGTCGCCCCGCGACGAGGGTCGTGACAATGAGGCACAATAGAACGCGCGTTCTGTGGACAACCGCGCGGGGACGGTGGATACAGCGGGCAACGACGGTGGATGAAGCTGCCCGGCGCCGTGGACAACCGGTCCCCGAACGTGGATCGCGGACCGCCGTGCGTGGACGATCGGGCCTCGGGTCGCGAATACCCAGAATCCCATATGTTGCGATCCGATCGTGGCCCGCACCACTACATCTTGTGGTTTAGGGGTTGACCGCGGCGCTCAGTCCACGTATTGTAGGTCGGTCGCCCTGTCGCCGGACGACCCTCGAACCACCCTCCTGACGGCAACGGAAACGCCGCCCGGCGGACCCACCAGAGGGCCGGCTCCAGGACGATCCGACGGACGGTCCCGCAGTCTACACGTCACCCCATCCCGTGACCGCAGGATCGCCCACCGGACGGAGCCCGAGCCGTCGCCGAACACCCGCCTGGCACGCGGGATCGGACGCCGTCGAGGATCCTCCCATCCGGGCCGCCGGTACCCAGGCGATTTCCCGCGACGAGCGGGGCGGAGGAGACGGACGACATGGCCCAGGCGCACGAGGTTGTTCCCGTGATGGATGCGAAGACCGCGCCCAGGACGCGCGCGAAGACGGCAGCGAAGACCGCACACAAGGGCCTCGGCGGTCCGTACGGCGCCAGCTTCACGGGCGAGGGGACCCGCGGCCTCACGTTCGAACGCCGCTGGACCCGCCCGGGCGTCCATCCCTACGACGAGATCACCTGGGAGTACCGGACCGCCGGCATCAGCTCCGAGAGCGGCAAGACGGTCTTCGAGCAGAAGGACGTCGAGGTCCCGGCGTTCTGGAGCCAGCTCGCGACCAACGTCGTCGTCAGCAAGTACTTCCGCGGCCACGTCGGCACGCCGGAGCGCGAGCACAGCGTCCGGCAGCTGATCGACCGGGTGGTCAACACGATCGCGGCCTGGGCGGAGACCAACCGCTACTTTGCGACGGACGAGGACCTGGCCGCATTCCAGGCGGAGCTGACCCACCTCCTGATCCACCAGAAGCTGGCCTTCAACTCGCCTGTCTGGTTCAACGTCGGGATCGAGGCCCGGCCGCAGTGCTCCGCGTGCTTCATCAACTCGGTCCAGGACAACATGAGCTCGATCATGGACCTCGCCAAGACGGAGGCCATGCTGTTCAAGTACGGCTCCGGCGCGGGCGTGAACCTGAGCACCATCCGCTCCAGCCACGCGAAGATGTCGGGCGGCGGCATCGCGTCCGGCCCCGTGAGCTTCATGCGCGGCTACGACGCGTTCGCCGGCGTCATCAAGTCGGGCGGCAAGACCCGCCGCGCGGCCAAGATGGTGATCCTGGACGCGGACCACCCGGACGTCATGGACTTCATCCAGAGCAAGGCCAGCGAGGAGAGGAAGGCCTGGGCCCTGATCGAGCAGGGCTACGACCCGTCGTTCACCGGCGAGGCCTACGGCAGCGTCTTCTTCCAGAACGCCAACCACAGCGTCCGCGTCACCGACGAGTTCATGAAGGCCGTCGAGCGCGATGCCGAGTGGCAGACCCACGAGGTCAGCGACGGCCAGCCGGCCGGTACGTACAAGGCGCGGGACATCTTCCACAAGATGGCCGAGGCTGCCCACCTGTGCGGCGATCCGGGCATCCAGTACGACACGACGATCAACGACTGGCACACGAGCGCGGCCTCGGATCGGATCTACGCATCCAACCCGTGCTCCGAGTACATGTTCCTCAACGACACCGCGTGCAACCTCGCCAGCCTGAACCTGATGAAGTTCGTTGGCGAGGACGGCGAGTTCGACGTGGACGCCTTCCGCTTCGGGGCGAAGGTGGCGATCACCGCCCAGGAGATCCTGGTCGACAACGCGAGCTACCCGACGCCGAAGATCGAGGAGAACAGCCACCGCTTCCGGCCGCTCGGCCTGGGCTACGCGAACCTCGGTGCGCTGCTCATGAACCGGGGCCTCGCCTATGACTCGGACGAGGGGCGCAACTACGCGGCCGCGATCACGGCCCTGATGCACGGCGAGGCCTACCGCCAGAGCTCCGTGATCGCGCGCGATCACGGCGGGGCGTTCGTGGACTACGACATCAACCGGGAATCGTTCCTGCGGGTCATCGCCAAGCACCGCGATGCGGCGTACGCGCTGTCCACCGCCGGCGTCCCGCAGCCGCTGCTCGACAACGTCCGCCAGCTCTACGACGAGGTCCTGGAGCTCGGCACCGGAAACGGCTACCGCAACGCGCAGGTCACCGTGCTCGCGCCCACCGGCACCATCGCGTTCATGATGGATTGCGACACCACCGGGATCGAGCCCGACATCGCGCTCATCAAGTACAAGAAGCTGGTCGGTGAGGGCTACCTCAAGATCGTCAACCAGACCGTGCCGGCAGCCCTGCGCAAGCTCGGCTACGACCCGGCCCAGGTCGAGGAGATCATCGCCTACATCGACGAGCGCGAGACCATCGAGGGCGCTCCCGGCCTGAAGCCCGAGCACCTGTCCGTCTTCGACTGCGCGTTCAAGCCGGTCAACGGCGAGCGGTCCATCCACTACATGGGCCACGTCCGGATGATGGGCGCGGTCCAGCCGTTCCTGAGCGGCGCGATCAGCAAGACCGTGAACATGCCGGAGGCCGCCACAGCCGAGGAGATCGAGACGGTCTACCTCGAGGGCTGGAAGCGGGGCCTCAAGGCGATCGCCATCTACCGCGACGGCAGCAAGCGCAGCCAGCCGCTGTCGACCGGCAAGAAGAAGGACGAGGGCTCAGCCGCGGACCGCGAGACGATCGAGGGACTGCGCAAGCAGCTCGCGCTCGCCCAGGTCGAGGCCACCAAGCCGCACCGCCACCGGCTCCCCGCCGAGCGCGCCGCGGTCACCCACAAGTTCGAGATCAGCGGCCACGAGGGCTATATCACCGTCGGCCTGTACCCGGACGGCCAGCCCGGCGAGATCTTCCTCAAGATGGCCAAGGAAGGCAGCACGGTCAGCGGGCTCATGGACACGCTCGCGACGTCGATCAGCCTGGCGCTCCAGTACGGCGTGCCGCTCAAGGACGTCGTCAACAAGTTCGCCCATGTCCGGTTCGAGCCCAGCGGCTTCACCGGCAACCCGGAGATCCCGATCGCGAAGTCCCTCGTGGACTACGTCTTCCGGTGGCTGGGCAGCCGGTTCCTGCCGAGCGACGAGAAGGGCCCCCTCGGGCTGATCGACCGCTCGCAGGTCGTGGACGAGGCACCGGTCTCGCTCTCGGGTGCGACCGCCCTGGCTCCCGCGGCCGACGAGGGCATCACGGCCCAGTCCGAGGCAGTCCAGGACCCTGCGTCCGGTCCGTCCGCCACCCTCGCTTCTCCTCCGCCTGCACCGCCCGCGGACGAGACCGCCACGGCGACCGCCGTCGCGGCAGCGCCGGCGCCGAAGGACGAGCTGACCGTCATCGCGACCAACGGGCATGCGACGAACGGGCACTCGGGCAACGGGAATGGCAAGGGCAACGGGCTGTCGGCGATCGCGGCGTCGCTCGGAGGGTCATCGCTCGGTGGTGGCGTGAAGGTCGCCTTCTCCGCCCAGGCGGATGCCCCCAGCTGCGCCGAATGCGGCTCGATCATGATCCGCAACGGCAGCTGCTACAAGTGCCTCAACTGCGGGAGCACGTCGGGTTGTAGCTGAGTTCCGAACTTGTGGTTCTTCATATCCCCGCGAAGGAGGCGGTGAGCAGCATGGCTGACAAGAAGACGAGCAAGAAAGCAGCAACAGCGGCCTCAAAGGTGTTGAGCGACGGCCGTACGGGCAAGAACTCGAAGTCGGCGGCGGGAAGCGCCCTGAGTCAGCGTCCATCCAAGAAGAAGTAGCTCCGCCTGCCAGTCAGAGGCTCTTCGTGGTCCCCGTCGAGGGTTCCGAGCAGGGCCACCAACTCCGCCGCGTTCCCGCAGGCATCGAAGGTTCGAGATCATCAACGGCCGTCTGGACGTGGGAGGACGGAGCCAGCCCGACCCCATCCACCAGGTCACCGATCTCGCGCTCCACATGCAGGTCACCATTGCCCAGGCGATGAATCGTCATCGACTGACCGTGGTGCCTGTCATCTGCATCGCGAACCGCAAGGTCGAGGGAGGCGAACGGGCCGGGGGTGTGCTGATCGTGAGCGAGGCGACGATTGCCGCGCGCCTCGCAAAGGAGCCGGTCGTGCTGACCGGCGAGGATGTGCGTGAGCTGGCGAAACTGCTCGACGACGCGCTTCCTGCCTTCGAGCGCCGCCGGGGCTGAGCGGCCGGAAGGCCAACCTCGAGGTCGTCTGCCCACCAAGCAGCATCCTGGTCTCGCGAACTGGAGAGCGAAGGTCAGGCCAGTCCCGTCTCGCTGCCGAGCACGAGCACCGCGACGGGCTCCGACTTCCCTTTGAGCTCGAGGTCGCGATGCTCGATCGCATCGAACGCCGTGCGCTCGAGGTGCGCCGCCTCGGCGGCGTCGACGGTCACCAGCAACTCGCCGGTAGCCGCCGCGGAGGCGAGCCGTGCGGCGACGTTGACCACGTCGCCGAGGGCGGTGAAGGTCGTGGCCGGCGGGTCCGCCAGGGAGCCGACGAACGCGATCCCCGTGTGGACGCCGACGCCGATCGGGATCCAGGGGCCACCGGGCTCGCCGTGACCCGTGGATCGGAGGAGGTCGCGCCCGGTCTCAAGCGCGCGCTGCGCGTGCAGCTCACCGGTGAGCGCCGGGACGAAGATGGCCATCACCTCGTCGCCCACGAACTTGTCGAGGATCGCGTCGTGGCGGAAAAGCACCTCCGCCGCGGTCGAGTAGAAGCGCTGCATCAGCTGCCGGAACTCGGTCGGCGTCGTCCGCTCCGCCAGCGACGTGGATCCGCGGACGTCGGCGAACAGGAGGCTGCACGTGATCTCGGCGCCACCGCGCTGCTGGTCGAGTGTGGTGAAGCATCGGGCGCAGTAGTTCGGGTTCTTCTCCCAGCGTTGGCTGCCCATGAGCCGCGCGAGCGGTGACCCGATCCCGCCGAACGGTGCCCCGCAGAAGTGGCACCGCGGGCTGCCGGGCATGCGGCGCATGATCCGTGCGAAGCGCTTCAGCGCCGGATCGGTACCGAGCAGGACGGCTCGCCACCGGGGCTCGGAGGGGACGCCGGACGCCACGGCAGCCCTACGATCGATCGCGCGGGTCGCCCGGGCGCCCGCCGAAGCGGATCGAGCGCATGAGCGCGTGGCCCTTTGCGTCGAGAGAATCGACCGTCATTGCCGGACTTCCTCCGCTCGCCAACGTCCGTCGGGCCAGTCGACCCGGGGGCGGCGACGCAGGCGCATGGTACTGCCTGCCGGGCTCGGGGCAAGGTCGTGCCGGAGCGTCCGGCACGCAGCCTGACCTGCGGCGACGTCCCGCTGAACGAAAGCGGCCGCGCCATCGGCCCCATGCGGGGTAGAGTCGGTCCTGTGGCGTAGCCAACACGAGGATGGGTGTGGCGAAGAAGCATCGGGACGATCTCCCCAAGGCCAAGCTGGTGAAGCGACTCGGCAGGACGCTGGATGTCGACTTCACCGCCGATGAGACCCTGGGTCTCGTGCGGCCAGCGCACGGCCTCGCCAAGCTCGGCGGCGATGCGTGGGTCGCCCTGGAGATCGAGCAGAAGCACGGCCACCCCGTCGAGAACGTGCTCCAGTACTGGCCGTGGCTCGACCGCACCCGTCGTCGCCTTGTCCTGATCCATGCAATCGCCCCCGACGCCCGCAAGCGCGAAGGGTCCCGGACGGAGCTCACGAAGTGGCTGGGCGCGCTGATGGAGCGGGTGCTGCCCGGGCGCTTCACCTACTGCCGGCTGGAGCTCGGCACCGAGGCCGAGACCGCCCAGCTCGAGGCCGCCGTTGCCGCCGTCGCGAAGCTGCGCCGGCCGCACGCGGCGCGGGGTCCGGCAGCGGGCCTGTAGCCCCGCTGCGGATCGGTCCCGAGGGAGAGGTTGAGTGCGCGCGTTTCTCGTTGAGCTGATGGCCATGGTCGACGGGACCCGGGTGGTCGCGATCGCGAGCTTTGTCGCCGGGGCGGTGGTGCTCGCGGCGCTGCTGGCGGGCAATCCCGCGATCTCGATCGGCGACGGCGGGTGGATCATCGCGGTGGGGATCGTGCTGTCGGCGGCCTACCAGGTTTACGCGGGCCGCCGCCTCGCCGGCCGGGCGAACCCGGGGCTCTGGGGTGTCGCGTCCGGTGCCGGGCTGGCCGTGGGGATCGCGGCGTTCTGGGGCCTGTCGATCCTGCTCCGCCCGGTCGTCGAGACTGACTCGCGGCTGGCCGGCAACCAGGTGGCGCTCGCCGTCGTTGCGTGGGCCCTGCTGGCTCTCGGAGCAGTGCTCTGGGCCCGGGGCCCCCTGCGCCGGACGACCACCTTCGCGCTGGCGGTCTCCATGGGCGCGATCCTCGGAGGCGTGGCGGCGCTTCGGGAGGGCGGGACCTGGACCCCCGTCGCATTCCTCGCCCTGCTGATCGGGCTGGGAGTGTTCATGGCGGCGGCGTTCCCCAGCTACCAGGCACGGTTCGGCGGGCGCGCCGGCGCGGCGTCGCAACCCCGGACTCCGCCCGCACCTCCACGCGCACCCGCACCTGCGCCGCGAGCGAAGGCTCACACGGCCGCAGACCCGCGGCCCGTGAAGCGGACGTCCCGCCGCCCCCGATCGCGCTGAGCCGGCGCCGACGGTCCGGCGGCGCCTCCGCCCGGCCGCCACACCGGAGATCGAAATTCGCAGGTACCGTGACGTCGCCATGACGACCCTGCGTTCGGGCCTCGCCACCTCGCGCTACACCGTTCCCGCGATCGTCGGGGTCGTCGCGCTCGTGCTCTACCTGCGCACGCTGATGCCGGGCATGGCGTTCGACGACTGGGGCGAGATGCAGACGGTGCCCCACGTCCTCGGGATCCCCCACCCCACCGGATACCCGACCTACGTGCTCACCGCGTGGCTGTTCGAGCTGATCCCCATCGGGTCGATCGCGTTCCGCGCGAACCTGCTGTCCGCGGTGTGCATCTCGCTGGCGCTGGCCACCGTGACGATGACCCAGCAGCGCCTCGGGGCTCGGCCGGTCATCGCCGGCATCGCGGCGCTTGCCACCGGCGCGACGGGCACGATCTGGGCCTCGGCGCTGGTGTCCGAGGTCAACCCGATGCACGTGCTGTTCATCGCGCTGATCCTGGACCGGGGCGTGGCCTGGGAGGCGTCACGCCGGCCGCGGGACCTGGCGCTGGGCGGGCTGCTGATCGGCCTGTCGCTCGGCAACCATGTGCTGACGGCATTCGTGGCGCCGTTCGTCGCCCTGTACGTGCTGTGGGCGGGGCGGGCGGTGCTGCTGGAGCACCGGCGCTGGCTGCTGATCCCGATCGCCACCCTGGCGGCGGGCCTCTCCGTCTACGCGTACCTGCCGATCGCCGCCTCGTTCCATCCGCCGCTCCCGTACAACGACCCGGTCACCTGGAACAGGTTCGTGTTCCTGGTCACGGGCGAGCAGTTCCGGGGGCAGTACGGTGCCCTGTTCTCGCTGTCCGACGTGGGGCCGTTCCTGGGGTCGCTGCCCGACCTGTGGAGCCTCGCGGCCCAGCGCGCGACCGTCGCGATGCCCCTGCTCGGGCTCGCGGGGCTTGCCGTCCTGGTCTCGCGGCGGCCCGCGTTCGGGCTCGCCTGCTGGGGCATCCTGCTGATGGGCATCTACGTCTGGGCGAGCTACCTGCGGCTGGAGCACTACCTGCTGGTGCCGTGGCTCGTGCTGGGGCTCGGGGTCGGCGTCGCGCTCGATGCCGGGGCCGGGGTGCTGGCGTGGCTCCTGTCCGCGACGGGAGCTGGCCCGCGGCCGGCCCGGCTGGCCGGCGGAACCGCGATGACCGTCGCCGGGGCGCTGCTGACGGCGGTGCTGGTCGCGACCAACCTGCCCGGGGTCGACCGCAGCGGCGATCACACCGCCGAGACCTATGTCGACACCGTCTTCGCGGCCCTGCCCCAGAACGCCGCGATCCTGTCGTACTGGGGCGCATCGACCCCCCTGTGGCACGCGACGATGGTCGAGGGCCGCCGGCCCGACGTCCTCGTCGTCGACGACACGAACATCGTCTACGAGGGCTGGGGTACCAGGGAGAACCGGATCGCGTCGCTGATCTGCACACGCCCGGTGTTCATCATCCGCCTCGGCGAACAGGACCTGGTGCCGACCCGCCGCGACTACCGGCTGACGCAGGTGGCGACGGTGACCGTGTCCTGGGGTGGCCCCACGGGAACCTCGGAGCAGCCGCTGTACCGCGTGGACCCGCTCACGCCCTGCCCCTGACCGCCGGTCGATCTAGGGAAGCGGCAGCGGCACGGGGAACGGCAGGCGGCCCGGAAGCCCGCCGGGAAGCAGCGTGGCGACGTCCTTCGGGAGAAACGGCCCGAGCACCGCGAGGGCGAGGGGCACGGTCGAATCCCGGAGCAGGTGCACGGTCGTGGACCCATTGAGCGCGACGGTCAGCTCCTTGAGCAGGCCCGGTGCGACAGCCGCGGCGATCGAGGAGCTGGTGCCGAAGTAGGCGTCAAGGATGACGATCGCGGCAGACAGGATGAGGACCGCCTCGACGCCGCCCAGCACCGCACCAAGGGCCGCGTCGACGCCACGGGTCACGCCGCTGACGGCGACCCGGCGGAGCATCACGCTGCCGGCGACGTGAAGCGCGACGAGGATCGCCGGAAACGCAATCGCGTACCCGATCAGGTCGGCGTAATCGGACGGGATGCTCGCGTCCAGCGTGCCGGCGATGGCGCCGACCGGGTGGCGGAGGTACGCGCCGACCAGGAGCGCGAGCCCGATGAACGCGACCCCGATCAGCCGGCGCAGGAAGCCCGTTCGCCAGCCACCGATGATGAAGGCAGCGATGAACCCGACCAGCACGACATCCATGGGACGCTCCGAGCCTCTCCTTGCGCGGAATGGGACGAGGACACAGCCGGTGAGGCGCGAAGGATGGCACGAATCGACGCCGCGCGGCGGGGCGCAGTCCGGACCAACCGGGCAGGACCATCGGCGGCGTCGCGCTTGATCTGGTGCGCCTGCGCACCGCAAACTGGCTCCGGATGCCTCGCAAGCGCCACCTCGTGCTGCATTCCCGGGCTGGGGTGCTGCCGCCGCACTGTGCCGGCCCTCGGCGGAGGGTAGTGTCGAGACTCCGACGGGGGTGCCCACCGTCCTGTTCTGGGCTGTCACGAGTGAGCGCGTGCTTGTACTCCGCGCCTGAGCCCTGGCCCGAATATCCGCGCTCTCCCTTCTCGGCGGACGGGATGACCTTCGACGTGCTCCGCCATGTCGTGCCGGGCGCGGCCACGGTGATCCTCCTCCATGAGCTGCCCGGCCACACGGAGCGGACGATCGCGGTCGCCGACCGGCTCGTCGCCGGCGGGTTCACCGTGGTGATGCCCGTCCTGCTGCCACCCTCCGTGCCGCGGCCCGGCCTTCGCCGGCTGATCCGCAACACCCGCCGGGTCTGGGCCTCGGAGCAGTTCGCAGCGCTCGCGCACCGGACGGACCGGCCGGTGACGGCGTGGCTGCGGAAGCTCGCCGCCTACGAGGCAACGTTGTCGGGCCGCCTCGTGGGGATCGTGGGCATGTCCATCACCGGGAGCTTCGCGCTCGCCGCCGCCGTCGATGCGCACGTCGGCGCCGCGGTTGCCAGCCAGCCGTCGCTGCCGCCCTCATACCTGCGCTGGACACGCGACCTCGCCATGTCCAACGACACGCTCAATGATCTCGTGGACCGCGCCGAGGCCGGGTTCTGCGTGCGGGCCCTGCGCTTCAGCAGCGACCGGATCTCGCGCCGCCAGCGCATGCGCTTCATCGGGGAGATGCTCCCGAACGCGGAGATCGTCGAGGTTCCGAGCATCGGCCCGACCAGGCATTCGGTGCTGGCATCGGCGACCAGTGCGCGGGAGGGCTCGGCCCTGCACGCCGCGCTCGTCGGGACGATCGCCTACCTGCATGCGCAGCTCGGAGCGCCCGACGAGGGCGTGCTCTAGCCGGTGATGAGCAGATCCGTGGTCCGCGGCGATTCCGGCCGCCAGCCGGGTTCAGCGTCCGGGCTCGTGGCCCGGCTGCCGTCGCGGCGCGGCGTGGTCGGGCCGATGACAATGCGTGACCAGCTGCCCGCGAACGAGGAGGCCTGGGCGGCGTGGGTCGACGCGCAACCGGACAAGGCCGGCAAGAAGGAGCGGAAGAAGGAGCGGAAGAAGGAGCGGAAGCGAAGGGAAAGGCACGAGAAGCGCGACAGGAAGATGAGCCCTCCGACCGCTCCGTCGCCTGCTCCGCCTGCCGCCCCGCCCCTTCCCCTGCCGCTTCCCCTGCCGCTGCCTCCGCCGTTCCCTCCGCCCGCCGCTCCCCAGCCTGCCCCGCCCGCCCCCGTGCCGGCGACCAGCCCGGCGGAGCTGTCCGGCGGGCACCCGCTGACCGGGCCGGAGGACGCGGACCCCGACGAGCCGGATGCGCCCGAGGCCGAGCCAGAGCCTGGCCCGGAGGAGCCGTCCGCGGACGCCCCGGATCCGAACACCATCGGGATCGTGTTCATCCACGGCATCGGCAGCCAGAAGCCCGGCGAGACGCTCATCGCCTGGTCGCAGCCGCTTCTCCGGCTGCTCACCGCGTGGGCGACGACGACGTACGGGGTCAGGCCCGGGAACGATCCGACCACCAGGGCCAGCGTGGACTTCGCGGGGAGGTCCCGGCCGATCGTCGAGGCGTCCGTCCCCGAGATCGGCACCCATCCCGCCCAGAGGTGGGTCATGACGGAGGCGTGGTGGGCATCGCGCGTCAGCCCACCGCCCGTCGGAGCGATGCTCCGGTGGCTGGCCCCCGGCGAGATGATCCGGCTCTGGACCGGCATCGTGTCCGGGATCGCGAGCGAGGGCAGCGTCTTCTTCAGGCTCGTGGACACCCTCTTCCTGCCGCTCTTCCTGCTGCCCGCGACGGCGCTCGTGATCCTCGCCTTCGCCGTGCTCCGGCTGCTGCGCGCGATCCCCTGGCGCCCGATCCAGGACCTCGCCGCCCGGACGTCCGTGCGGCTCTTCCTGGTCGACTGGTTCGGTGACGTGCGGGTGCTCCTGGCGGACCGCGTCCAGGGCGCGAGCATCCGGGCCCGAGTGGCGGAGGCGATCTCGGACTGCCGCGCCGCCGGCTGCGGCACGATCGTCCTCGTCGGACACGGGGGCGGCGCGATCGTGGGGTATATGACGCTGGCCGACGAGACGTACGCCGGGCTGCCGGTCGATGAGCTCATCACCCACGGCCAGGCCCTGGGGATCGCGTGGCGGCTGGGCCATGCCGACGAATACGACGTGCCCGACCGGAACCCCGACCACCTGTACCGCGGCGACCGCCTGCGCGGGAACCTGTCCCGGCTGCCGTCCCGGGCGGGCCTGCGCTGGCACGACTTCCGGGCGACCCACGACCCCGCCCCGGCCGGCGGGCTGGCGACCGGTCCCCGGGTCACCACGCCGGAGCTGGTGAACGGCGCATCGATCCGCGTGTTCAACCGGATGAGCCTCCGCAACGACCACGAGTCCTATTGGGACAACGACGAGGAGTTCGTGCTGCCGGTCGCACGCCTGATCGATCTCGCGCCCGCGGGCTCCAGGAGCAGGTCGCGCTTCTTCCCTGAGAGCGTGGTCACGGAACGCGTGGTGAGGCGCCAGCGGCGCGTGAAGCTCCTCCAGTTCGCCTGGGTCGCCGTGATGCTGTCGGCGGTCGTCGCTGTGCCGCTGGCCATCCTCGATCCCCTCGTGCCCGGGGACGGCGGCAGCATCGAGCTTGCCGGCAGCTCGGCGTGGACCGGTGTCCGCACGCTCGTGGATGACGCGCGACCGGTGCTCAGCTCCGCGAACCTCCACCTGGAGGTGGGGGCCATCGACCGGACCCTGGCGACCGCCATCGGGATCGTCGGGATCGTGGCCGCCTACTGGATCGTGGGCCGGATGATGTCCGGGCTGTGGACCTCCTGGGACCGGCGCGAACGCCGGATCGCCCTCCAGCCGATCCCGAGGTGGCGCTCGACGTACCCGCTGGCGCTGCAGCTCGGGCTGTGCGCCGGGGCCGCCCTCTGGCTGCTCACCCTCACGGCGAGCGGCGACTGGCTGTTCGTGCTGCCGTCGGCCGTCGCCGTGCTGCTGGCCTGGGTCCTCGGGGCGCTCACCGGCCGGGGGAGCATCCGGCGCCCGGTCGAGCAGGAGCTGGAACAGGCCGACGTCCTGCCCTGAGGGTCAGCCCAGGGCGCGCCGGATGGCCGGGACATCGTCGCCACAGAGGACCAGCCTGCCGCTCACCGTCGAGTAGAGCAGGTCGACGTTCACGCCCGCCTCGGCGACCCGGCGCAACACCTTGGCCGCCTCGCCCGGTCGGTTGTCGACGGGGACCAGGGCCACCTGGCGCTCGGCCTGGATCTCGAACCCGGCGTCGATCAGCGCCCGGCGCGCCCGCTCGGCGTCCTCCACCAGGACGTTGAAGACGCCCCGGCCCTCGCTGACCACGCCGCTGGCGCCCTCGATGTTCACGCCGGCGTGGCCGAGCGCGTCGCACGCCTCGGCGAGCGTGCCCGGCTGATGGACGAGGCTGATGGTCAGATCGATCGCCATCGGGTGCCTCCCCTTCGTGCGGATCGCCTCAGCGCCATTGTCCACCCGACGTCACGGGCCGGATGCCCCTCCATCCCGGGCGGGGCGCCCGCACGCGTGGCCGGTCCGCTGTGGCATCAATGTGATATCATCTTGATCGCGCGCGTCCATGTCGCGCAGAAGGAGCTCGCCAGGTCGATGAACAAGGAGCACTCCGCCCGCTCGCTGCCGGGCATCCCCGCACTCCTCGTGCTGGTCGCGGCCACGCTCGTGTACGTGGTTGTGATCATCCTCTACTTCTCGGAGGTTCTGGTCCCGGCCGGGGACAACGTGAACCTCTGGACGCTGGCCCAGATCGGCCTGCTGCTGATGGTGGGGACGGCAATCGGCATCGCCTATGGCGGCTTGACCCCGGTCAACCCCAACGAGGCTCGCGCCATGGTGCTGTTCGGCCACTACCACGGCTCGCTGCGAGAGCAGGGCTTCCACTGGGTGAACCCGTTCACGCACCGCCCGAGGATCTCCATCCGGGTCCGCAACTTCGAGACCTCCAAGCTCAAGGTCAACGACCGCGACGGCAACCCGATCGAGATCGCGGCCGTCGTGGTCTGGAAGGTGACCGACACGGCGGAGGCCCTGTTCGAGGTCGACGACTACGAGAACTTCGTCCACGTGCAGGCCGAATCGGCGCTCCGGAACCTCGCAACCTCGCATCCGTATGACGCACACGTCGAGGGGGACATCGCCCTTCGCGCCAGCCAGGGCACCATCAGCGATCAGCTGCGCCAGGAGATCCAGGATCGGCTCCTCAAGGCCGGCGTCGAGGTGATCGAGGCTCGGATCAGCCACCTCGCGTACGCACCCGAGATCGCCAACGCGATGCTCCGTCGCCAGCAGGCGAATGCGGTCATCGCCGCCCGCACGCGGATCGTCGAGGGCGCCGTCGGCATGGTCGAGATGGCGCTCGAACAGCTCTCGGCCAAGAACGTCGTCAACCTCGACGAGGAGCGCAAGGCGCAGATGGTGAGCAACCTGCTGGTCGTCCTGTGCTCGGAGCACGAGACGCAGCCGGTGGTCAACACAGGAACCCTGTACGCGTAAGGGCAGCATGACGACGTGTCCTGCTCCGCAGCCGGCGGCTCGATGATGGCGCAGCGGAAACCGTTCCTGCTGCGCCTCGATCCGGTGACGTTCGCGGCCCTCCAGCGCTGGGCCGCGGACGACCTCCGGTCGGTCAACGGCCAGATCGAGTTCCTGTTGAGACGGGCACTGCGCGATGCGAACCGGCTGCCGGCGCGCCGGAGCCCTGAGGCTCCACCACCGACGGAGACGTAGGCGGATCCGGACGCTGTGCCCGTCCGGTCACGTCCAACGGACCTATCGCCGCAGCGTCGTTCCAGCCGATCCTCGGTGGACGTCAGGTTGGAGGTTGCGCATGATCGCCAGAGTCGGGGACCGGATCGTCATCGAGTCGGAGAAGGTCGGGCAGCGGGATCGTGAGGGCCTGGTGCTCGAGGTGTTCGAGTCGCCGCTCGGCCCGAACTACCGGGTCAGCTGGGACGACGGCCACGAAAGCGAGATCCGCCCGCGGGGCGGCAGCGCCAGGATCGTCCCGGCGGTGGCGAAGGCAAAGGCCGGGGCGAAGGCGGGGGCGAAGCCGAAGGCCGGGGCGAAGGCAAAGGCCGGGGCGAAGGCCTGACGAACCCGGGTCTACTCGAGCCCGTCGAGCACCGGAGCCGCAGCCACCTGGAACACCTGCACGGCCGGCGCACTGCCGAGGGCGGCAAACGAGCCGTCGATGTCGTCCATGACGTCGACCACGAGCGCCCAGGTCCCTGCGGTGCTGGGCGCGACAACGTCTGCGTCAATGCGGACCAGGCGACCGGGTGCGAGCCTGAGCCGGCTGAGCTCCACGGGGACCGGGATGGCCGGGGCCTGAGGCGGCGGAGTGCCGCCGGTGGCGGGATCGGCGGCGGGTCCCGCAGGCGAAGGGACATCCACCGGGACCCAGCGGGCGACGAGGCGCGTGTCACGCGGCATCACGACCAGCATCGGTGAATTGGCGGTTGGCAGACCCTCCGCCCACGTCAGCTCGCCGGTGTTCGCGACGGACACCGTTACCGCGATCGGCATCCCGGCGACCGCGCCCGTCTCGGCTGCTCGCACGCTGAGCGCGGCGCTCCTCGGGCCGGGCACGTACACCGCCGTGCCGGTGGAGCTGGCCACCACGCGGCCGAACCGGCGGTCGGTCACAACGATGGTCGCCTGATAGGCGCCGGGTTCCACCGGCAACGGCGCGGCTGCGTGGAGCGTCGACGCGGTCACGGAGGCAACCGGTGCCGCGAGCGGCGCGTCGGCCGCGGCGAGCGGACGGGCGATGGGCTCGGTGGCCGCAGCCGTCAGGGGGTCGGCGGCCGGCGTGAAGGTCGCCGCGACATCCGCGCCCGGGAAGTGCCAGCCCTGGGGCGATGTCACCGGCCACGCGATGTCGACGGTCGTCGTGGTCACGCCTGCCGCCGGGGACCCGACCGTCACGCCCGCGTACGGAGCGGCCGCCGCGGCCGGCGTCACGGCAACGGACAGGGCCCCGCCGCTCGTCCACGCGTATTTGCGGAGGGCCGCCACGCTGATCCACTCGCCGCGCCAGTCGCCCTGGCCCAGCGGGTCCATGAGCCACACCCTCCCCCGCGAGCGGTCGTACCGCTCGATGTACACGGCGTGGTTGTCCCCCTCGCCGGTGGCCTTCCAGAACGGGACGTCCCAGCGGCCGTACCAGCGCGGAAGCTTCGAGTCGTCGCCCAGCAGAACCGCGCCGGCTCCCTTCTGGAGATGGCTCAGCAGCTGCGACCAGGTGATGCGCGCGCCGCCGTTGGGCGAATACCGCAGCGTGATGCCGACCTTGGCGTATGCCGCCTGGAGGGCCGCGAGCGTGGAGCCTCCCTGCCTGTCACCGGACAGAGCACGCAGCTTCTGCCGGGTGAGCTGGACCTCGCCGCCCGTCCACTTGTCCAGCAGCATCGCCCCCGACGCCCAGAGGCAATCCTGCCAGGGGCTGGTATCGGTCTCGGTCACGAAGGCCGGCCGATAGCCCGGCAACGGACGCGGCGGCTCGAGGGCTGCAGCAGGACCTGCAGCGCCCGTCAGGAGGACGATGGTCGTGAGGGCGGCCGCGAGCGCGCGGCGGAGGCTGGCGGAGAAGGGCAAGGGCTCGACATCTCTGGGGCGATCCGTGCTTCGCCGGCGATTGGCCGGGACACCAGGAGCGCGGGGTACGGCTCAAGCCTCGGGTGCCGGCCCTGCCTGGGCCATGGGCCGGGCGTCCGGGCACGATCCGACGATGGTCCGGGCCTCCCGCTGGAACAGCAGGCCGTGGCGAACGGGGCCGGCTGCGTCCGCCGGGGCCGGAGCGGCGGACAGGGGCGGCCTACGGCCAGCCGATGGTGGCGGTCAACCCGGTGGGGCCGAACCCGGTCTCGACGTTCTGGAGCACCAGCTTCCACGGGTTTGCGTGCGTCACCGGCAGCATGGCGTCCACGTTCGTGGCGAGCTGGTTCGCCAGCGTCTGGGTGCCGGACCCGCCCTGCTCCATCAGGTCGACCTCATACAGGAACGGGTGACCACCCCACTTCGCGACGAGGTGGACGTTGCCATCGGAGCGTGGCTTCACGATCGCCTGGATGCCGTTGGTATCCGGGAACTGTGTCCCGTCGAAGCGTGCGTTCGTGATCGTGACCGACGGCTTGGTGGCGGGAAACGTGATCGCAATCTCGACCGTGGGCGTGAAGATGCCGACGCCCCGCAGGGTGACCGTGAAGCTCACCGTCGCGGATGTCGTCTTCGCGGTCAAAGTGCCCGATGCCGCGGACTGGCAGCTGAGCGTCTTCGTCCCCGCGATCAGGCACGCCTGCGTCAGGCCCTGTGGCGAGAGCGAGGAGAATTTCGCGGTGATGGTCCCGGCGCCCTGGCTGTTGAACGCGATCACGCGGTTCAGGCCATTGGGATCGTCCGTCGCGTCCAGCTTCAGCTCCGTGAACGTGATCGTCGCCGGCGGACCGGGTGGGGTCGTCGGCTTGGGAGTTGGCGTTGGCGGCGGCGTGGGCGTGGGAACCGGTGTCGGCGGCACCGTGGGGCTCGGAGTCGGAGACGCGACCGATGGCGCGGCGGACGGCCCGGTCGATGCGGACGGCGACACGAGGGCGGTCGGCTCCTGTGTGGTGGTCACCTGGCTGGTTTGGCCCCGGCCGATCAGGCTCGTGGCGAGCAGGACGCCGCCTCCGATGCCAACCAGGAACACCACCAACCCGATGAGACGCTTGTTGTTCGACATGGGCTGCATGGTAAGGGGTCATACACGTGGAGAACGCGACTCCCGGCGCAGGCGCCGTCCCGCATGGACGCCGAGCCGGCCGGCCTCAGCGCTGGATGTCGTCGCGTGACGGCGCGAGGTTCGCCAGACCCTCGACGACCTCGACGCCCGCCAGCGTCAACAGGATCGACGGCGGTGCGATCACCTTCCAGCTCCGGCTGCCGCCGCCGAGCACGATGCGCTCGCGAGCCATCACCGCGGAGTCCACCCAGACCGGGAGGTCCGCCGGCAGCCCGAACACGGTCACGCCGCCGATCTCGTGGCCGGTCAGGATGCGCGTGGCCTCTGGCGGCGCGAACGAGGACTTGCGGCCGAGCCGCTGCCTGATCGTCCGGTTCACGTCCAGCCGGTGCGTCGCCAGCACGACGCACGCGGCGTAGACCGGGGGTGTCCCCTTGCCCATCACCACGATCGTGTTTGCCGAGTCCTCGGGCGCAAAGCCGTAGGCGGCGCAGAACGCAGCCGTGTCCGCGAGCGCAGGATCGCAGGCGAACAGCTCGTGCTCACCTCGCCCGGCAAGGGCGGCCTCCAGGGCGACGCGGTCGGCGTCGTCGGTCATGTGCCGGTCCCCGAAAGACGGTAGAAGCTGCCGACCGCCGCGACGTGGCCTCGCGTGAGCCAGTACAGGACGGTCCCCGGGAACGGGTGCTGCCGGAACGTCGCCCGGATCACCGCCTCGCGCTCCGGACCCGGGCCGAGCGCCGTTGCAAGGAAGGGCCGGCTGCGGCCATCGCGGAAGCGCAGCTCGCCGCGGCCCGCGGCGTCCAGGTTCAGCGTCCAGGCGCAGGCGGTGTCCGGGTGGCCGAGGTACTCGCGATCGCCGACGCGGAGCAGGCCCAGGAACACCGCCCGGGGAGCCCCGCTGCGCCGGCCCGGGATCACGACCTGGACCACGTTGCCGATCCCGAATCGCCGCCACACCCGGGCGAGCAGGGGGTCGAGGCGCGCGAGCAGCCGGTACCAGCGCGGCCAGAAGGCATGGGCGGATCGGGACATGGCCCGAGAATACCGGGCGATCGGCGACCGGGCGATCGGCGGCCCGCGACCGGGTCCGCGACACGGACCTGCGTCAGCCCGCGCGGGCGCCTGTCGCAACCGGTTGGACGAGCGGCCGGAGAGCGGCGAACATGGCCTTGGACGACCGACCCTCCTGCTCCGAGGCCATCCGGAGGCTCCCATGACCGACACCCTGATCCCAGAGATCGACGAAGCCAGGGCAGAGATCGACGCCCTGCGCCTGCGGACCCAGCTGTTCATCGACGGCGCGTTCCGTGACGCGGCCGACGGCACGAGGTTCACGAGCGTCAACCCCGCCACGGGCGTGCCCGTCGCCGACGTCGCCCAGGGTGGCGCGGCGGACGTGGATGCAGCCGTGGCGGTGGCGCGGCGCGCGGCGGACGACGGGCGCTGGTCCAGGATGAGCCCCGGCGACCGCAAGCGGATCCTGGTCCGCTGGGCGGACCTCATCGAGACCAACGGCCGGGAGCTGGGGCTGATCGAGACCATCGACTCCGGCAAGCCGATCACGGACACGGTGGGCCTCGACATGCCCGAGGCCGCTGCCTGCATCCGGTGGCACGCGGAGGCCTCGGACAAGCTCTACGGGCAGGTCGCGCCGTCGCCCGAGGGCACGGTCGCGACGATCACCCGGGAGCCCGTGGGCGTGGTCGGCGCGGTGATCCCGTGGAACTACCCGGCACAGATGGCCGCCTGGAAGCTCGGCCCGGCGCTCGCGACCGGCAACACGGTCGTGATCAAGCCCGCCTCCAACACATCGCTGAGCCTGCTCCGGATCGCCGAGCTGGGCGCCGAGGCGGGCATCCCGGACGGCGTCCTCAACGTCGTCACCGGCCCCGGCGGCGTGGTCGGCGAGGCGATCGGCCGCCATCCCGACGTCGACTGCCTGGCGTTCACGGGCTCGACGGAGGTTGGTCGCCGGTTCCTGACCTACTCGGCCGAGACCAACCTCAAGCGCGTGCTGCTCGAGCTCGGCGGCAAGAGCCCCCAGATCGTGTTCCCCGACGCCGGCGATCTCGAGGACGTCGCCGCGAACGTCGCCGTCGCGATCTTCTGGAACATGGGCGAGAACTGCAGCGCCGGGTCCCGGCTGATCGTCCACCGGTCCCTGAAGGAACGGCTCCTCGAGGCGGTCACGACGGAGCTCGAGCGCTGGCCGGTGGGCGACCCGCTCGATCCGGCGACCCGGATCGGCGCCCTGATCTCCCGCGGCCACATGGAGACGGTCCTGCGCTACGTGCGGGCCGGCCGCGACGAGGGGGCCCGCGTCGTCACGGGCGGCGAGAGGATCCTCGAGGAGACCGGTGGGTACTTCGTCCCGCCCACCATCTTCGACAACGTGCGCAACGACATGACGATCGCGCGTGAGGAGATCTTCGGGCCGGTCCTCTCGGTCATCGAGTTCGAGACCGAGGCCGAGGCGATCGCCCTCGCCAACGACACGCCGTACGGCCTGGCCGCCTCGCTGTACACCGAGAACCTCAACGTCGCGCACCGGGTGGCCAGGGATCTGCGCGCGGGTGTGGTCGGCGTCAACGCCTACTCGGAGGGCGACATGACGACGCCGTTCGGCGGCTACAAGATGTCCGGCTTCGGGGGGCACGACAAGTCGGTCCACGCCCACGACCAGTACACGGAGACCAAGACGATCTGGATCCAGCTCAGGCCCGCGACGTAGCGTCCCGCTGCAGCCGGGGGGCGTGCGCGCCGGCCGCCGCATGCACATCTGGGCAAAGCTGGGTAGACGTCGGATCCTACGCTGAAGCCGTCTCTCCCCGAGACCCTGAGGCGCCCGACCTTCCCCCCCGGTCGGGTGCCTCCCGATCCCAACGTCCGGGGCACCCGGTGCGCTCGGGGCCGCCGGCCCGGCCTGTGCTCAGTGGTAGACGGGGTCCGTGAACATCCCGATCGCCGTGGCCGGCCAGTAGCGCAGGAACGCACGACCGATGACGGCCGAGGTCTCGATCGGACCGAAGGCGCGGGAGTCGGACGACGCTTCCCGGTGATCGCCCATCACGAACAGCTGGTCCGGGCCCAGGACCCACGAGGAGGTGTCCGTCAGCGGTGTCGTCGGGCCGTTCGTGCCGTCGGGGTTGCGGTACGTGTACGCGGTCTCATCGAGCGCAACGCCGTTGATGTAGACGAGCCCGTCCTTGATGTCGATGTGATCACCCGGCAGGCCGATGATCCGCTTGACGAACGGCGTGTCGCTCCCGTCCTCCCAGCCCGCCGGTGGGTGAAGCACCACGACGTCTCCCCGCTGATACCCGTCCCACCGGGGGGTGAGCTTGTCGACGAGCAGGAACTGCCCGGGCTCCAGCGTGTGCTCCATCGACGTCTGCTCCACCTGGAACGGCTGGGCGACGAACGTCTGGATCACGAAGAAGATGACGAGGGTAAGGACGACGGTCTCGAGGAGCTCGAGAAGGAGGCGCGGGGGCCGGCGGATCACCGGCCCAGTATGCCGGGTCATCGGATTCAGGGCCCCGGACGCCCTCCTGCAGGATCCGGAGGCTGTGGCTAGTATTCGCACGTTGTGATCAGATTCAGGCAGATTTCGTGACCGGCGGCGGAGCGGCCTCCCGCACCCGCTGGGTCGGGCTGGCCGAGGCCAGCGCGATGCTGGGGATCACGCCCGGGACGCTGCGTCGCTGGGCCGACGAGGGCCGGGTCCCCGTGTTCACCACGCCGGGCGGCCACCGGCGCTTCTCGAGCGCCGCGATCTCCGGACTGCTGCCGGCGGACCGGACCCACCGGCCGTCGCTTGCCCGCCTGGGTGCCTCGCCGGAGCGGATCGTTCGCGCCTACCGGTCGGACCGGCGGTCGGCACAGCCGACGCAGGCCCCGTGGATCGGAACCCTCACGGCGGAGCATCGGGAGGTATTCCGCGACCGCGGCCGGGAGCTCGTCACCGTCCTCCTCGCCTACCTCGACTCGCCCGATGAGCCCACGAGCGCCCTTCGTCTCCAGGAGGCGAAGCAGCTCGCCGCGGCCTACGGTCGCGAGGTTGCCGCGCTGGGCCCCTCGCTCGCGGACACGGTGGAGGGCTTCCTGCGGTTCCGCAGCCCGTTCACCGAGGCCCTTGCGGGCCTCGCTCGCCGGCGCGGCCTGGACACGCGAGAGGCGACCGAGCTGCTGGCCCAGGCAGAGCACGCCACGGACGCGCTCCTCATTGCGCTGATGACCGGTCACACCCTGGCGACCGGCGAGCGGGCTGCCGGGCGCCGCCGGACGGAATCGCGGCACGGCGCGTGACGGCTCTCCGCGTCCCCACCCCGTTCACCGCGACTGTCGCCCCGCATTCGGCCGGGCCCGGCGTGTGGGCGCTGACCGCCGATGCCCGGTCCATGGATGTCGAGCAGCGGAACCTCGTGGCCGAGGCCCTGCGCACCCCGGGGATCCCCGGCAGCCTCCTGCTCGAGACCTGTCACCGCGTGGAGGTGTACGGGATCGGCGAGCCCGATGTGACCGACCTCGCCCATGCCGCGCGCGGCACCCGCCTCCTGCACGGGCCGGACGCGATCCACCACCTGCTGCGCGTGGCGGCCGGGCTGGAGAGTGCGGTGGTCGGGGAGGACCAGATCCTGGCGCAGCTGCGCCGTGCCGCGGACGACCTGCATGCGGACACCGCCGATCCGGTGCTCATGCGGCTGGTCCAGGTCGCGCTCGGCCTGGGGCGGCGCGTGCGCCGGGACCGGCGCCCGCGCGAACGCGGGCTCGCCACGCGCGCGCTCACCTGGCTCGGGCCGCGGATCGGCCGCTGGGACGACGCGCGCATTCTCGTCGCCGGCGCGGGTGACATGGGCACGGCGGTCGCGCTCGCGGCGGAGCGGCGCGGGGCGACCGTGATCGTGGCGACCCGGATCGCGCGCCGGCTGCCGAGAGGCAATGCCTCCGTTGACCTCGCCGAGGGCGCCCGGTTGGCGACCGCCGTCGACGGCCTCATCGTCGCCCTGGGGGGCGTCTGGACGGAGCTCGGCACCATCGAGGGACCGTTGCCGCCCATCGTGGACCTGTCGTCGCCGCCCGCCGTGCCCGCCTCGGTGCGCGAATCAGGCGCGATGATCAACATCGACGGGCTGTTCGACGGGGCGCACCGCGCGCAGCCGGCCGGCACAGCGTTCATCGAGCGGGCGACGGCCCAGGTGGACGCGGCGGAGACGGCGTTCCTGCGCTGGGCCGCGGCCCGACCCTCGGCCGCCATCGCCCGACAGCTCGGCGAGCTCGGGCGTCGACGCGCGGAGGCCCGGACGGCGGCCACCCTGCGGAGGCTGCCCGACCTGACCGAGCGCGAGCAGGCGATCGTGCGGCGGCTGGCGGACCTGATCGCCGCGGACCTGCTCCACGAGCCCCTCTCGAAGCTGGGTGCCGACGCGACGGGAACCGCCCGCGCGGCGGCCCGGACCCTGTTCGACCTGTGACCCTCACCCCCTGACGGCTGGAGATACCCGATGCCCGACGCCTACGTGCATGCCCTCGCGCTGGGGCTCGACCCGGCCTGGCGCCGCCTGCCTGTCGAGGAGCGACGGGCGACCGCCGACGCGTTCGCGGCTGCCGTCGCGACCGACGACCCGATCCGGACCGAGACCTACTCCCTGATCGGCCTCAAGCCCGGCATCGACCTGCTCGTCTGGCGGCTCGCCCCGGCGTTCGACGACCTCGAGGCTGCCGCCGCCCTGGCGCTGCGGACCGGGATGGGCCGCTGGCTCACCGTGCGCGAGAGCTTCGTCGGGCTCATCCGCGAGTCGCAGTACGTGGCCAGGCCCACCAGCCAGGAGCAGTCGCTGTTCGCTGGCGACCGCTCGCGCTACCTGGTCGTCTACCCGTTCACCAAGTCGGCCGAGTGGTACCTCACGTCCAAGGAGGTCCGCCAGGGATCGATGAACGAGCACATGAAGGTCGGCCACGGCTACCCGCAGATCCGCCAGCTGCTGGCGTACTCGTTCGGCATGGACGACCAGGACTTCCTGGTCGCCTACGAGACGGACGACCTGCCGGCGTTCTCGGCCCTGGTCCGCGACCTTCGCGGGACCGACGGGCGCCGGTCGACCGTCAACGACACCCCGATCCTGGCTGCGATCCACCGCCCCATCGGCGAGATCCTGGACATGCTCGGGGCCGCCGGGGACGAGGCGGAGGACGCGGCCGGAGCACGCTTCGGGACCCGGTTCGCCACGGCGGAGCCCGTGACCAGCGGGCGCCCATGATCGCAGCGCCGATCCGCGGCGCGGCCCGCATGCTCGGCGCCGCGCGCAGCGAGGCGGTGGATGCCACGCCGGTGTGGTTCATGCGCCAGGCCGGGTCCGTGGTCCCGGCGTACCGCGCGATGCGGGACCGGTGGTCGGTCCTGGAGATCGCCCGGACCCCCGAGCTGTGCGCAGAGGCGACCCTCGCCGCCGTGGACGCGTTCGGGACCGATGCCGCGGTGATGTTCGCCGACGTGCTGCTGCCGCTGGGTCCCATGGGGATCGAGTTCGAGCTCGCGACCGACGGTCCGGTGATCGCCAACCCGATCCGCTCGCGCGCCGACCTGGACCGCCTCCGGCCGCTGGACCCGGATGCCGACGCCGGCTTCGTGCTCGAGGCGATCCGCCAGGTTCGCCGGACGGTCGGTGACTCGCGTGCGGTCGTCGGCCTGGCGGGCGGGCCGTTCACGCTCGCCGCGTATCTCGTGGAGGGCGGTGCCGCGCGTGACTACGTCCGGACGCGCGCCTTCCTCCACGCCGATCCCGAGGCGTTCGGGCGTCTGCTCGACCGGCTGGCGGACGCGACCGGCGCCTATCTTGCCGCGCAGGTCCGGGCCGGGGCTCACATCGTCCAGCTGTTCGACACGCACGCCGCACAGCTCGATCCCGCGACCTACGCGGCGGTTGTCGCACCCCGCACCCGCCGCGTGCTCGAAGCCGTGGCGGCGGCCGGTACCGCGCCCTCGATCCACTTCGTGATCCACGCTGGTGCCCTGCTGCCGGCCATGGCGGCCGCGGGCGGTGACGTCATCGGCATCGACCACCGGCAGTCGCTCGCGGACGCGCGCCGCACGTTGGGGCCGGACCGGCCCGTCCAGGGGAACCTGGACCCCGCCCGGCTCCTCGCGAGCTGGGACGCCACTCGCGCGGGCGCCGACCAGATCCTCGATGCCGCCGGCGCGCGCGGCCACATCTTCAACCTCGGCCACGGTGTCGCCCCCGGGACGGATCCCGGCCTGCTGCGCGCCCTCGTCGACCATATCCACGAACGGAGCCAACGCACATGAGCCCCCTCGGTGTCCTCCTCATGACCTACGGCTCGCCGTCCAGCCTCGAGGATGTGCCGCGATATCTCGCGGCCGTGCGCGGGGGCCGGCCGGCCGACGAGGAGCTGGTCACCGAGTTCACCCGCCGCTACCGCGTCATCGGCGGGTCGCCGCTGATCGAGATCACGGAACGCCAGGCGGCGGCCGTGGAGGCGGCCATGGGCGGTGAGGCGCTCGTCCGTGCCGCGATGCGGTTCTCCGAGCCCTCGATCGATACCGCGCTCGACGCGCTGACCGACGCTGGGGTCCGGGACGTCGTCGCGATCGTCATGTCACCGCAGTACAGCCCCCTGCTCATGGGCGGCTACGGACGAGCGCTCGATGCCGCGCGCGAGCGGCTCGCCGGCCGGGCACCGGCGGTGCGCATCGCCGGCGCATGGCACCTCGAGCCCGGTTTCGTGGCGGCGCTCGCCACGCGCATCCGGGAGGCCCTGGACCGGGCGCCGGCCGCCGAGCGCGACGCCGTGCCGGTGCTGCTGACGGCACACAGCCTGCCCCGCCGCGTCGCCGAGCAGGAGCCCGACTACCTGGCCCAGCTGGCCGACACGGCGGCCGCCGTCGCACGCGCAGCCGGGCTCGCCGGTGATCGCTGGCGGTTCTGCTGGCAGAGCGCGGGCCACGAGCCGGGCGAATGGATGAGCCCCGACTTCGCGGACCTGATGCCGCAGCTGGCGGCCGAAGGGCGTCAGCGCGTCCTGGTGGCGCCGATCCAGTTCCTCGCGGACCATCTCGAGATCCTCTACGACGTGGAGATCGGCGCCCGGGAGCAGGCGGAGGCAGCAGGCCTCGCCTTCGAGCGCATCGAGTCGCTCAACACGTCACCCGAGTTCATCCGGGCGCTCGCCTCGATCGCCCGGCGCGCGGTGGTCACGGCATGACGCGGCGCTAGACTCGCTGCGAGCGGCGCCACCCGAGGGGCCGGGCGAGGCGCGGCCTGCACTCCACCGAGCCATGCACTGCACCCTGACCTTGGAGGCGTGATGATCGATTTCGGCCGGTTCGACGTCCTGAGCTTCGACTGCTACGGGACCCTGATCGACTGGGAAGCCGGGATCCTCGCGGGGCTCCGCGCCGTCCTCGCCCCGCGCCACGTGGCCGCGGACGACGAGACGCTGCTGGCGGCCTTTGCCCGCCACGAGGCGGCCCTGGAGGCCGGACCATACCTGCGCTACCGCGAGGTGCTCGCACGAGCCCTCACCGGCATCTGCGCGGAGCTGGGCGTGGAGCCCTCGCCCGACGAGCTGGCCGCGTTCGGCGGCTCCGTGGCCGACTGGCCGGCGTTCCCAGACTCGGCCGACGCCCTCGCCCGGCTCCACGATCGCTACCGGCTCGCCGTCATCACCAACTGCGACGACGAGCTGTTCGCCGCCTCCAACCGGCGCCTGGGCGTGGACTTCGACGCCGTGGTCACCGCCCAGCAGGCGGGGAGCTACAAGCCCAACCTGAACAACTTCGGGCTCGCGTTCCTCCGGATCGGCGTCCCCCGGGATCGAATCCTCCATGTCGCCCAGAGCCTGTTCCACGATCACGTCCCGGCCAAGTCGCTGGGCATGACCACGGTCTGGGTGAACCGCCGCCATGACCGCCCCGGCGGCGCGACGCTGCCGGCAGAGGCCACCCCCGACCTGGTCGTCCCGGACATGGCGACGTTCGCGGACCTCGCGACCGCCTGAGGTGGATCCGCGCCCGCGCTCTCCGCTCCGGCAGCCAGACCTCGGCATCGCTGCCGGGATCGCCGCACCGATCGTGTCGTGGGCGCTGAGCATCGTGGTGATCTTCGGCTGGCCCGGCTACGACCCGGTCGCCCAGTCGATCAGCCTGCTGGCCAACGCACCGCTCGGCTGGCTCCAGACCGTCGCGTTCGCCGTCAGCGGACTGCTCGGCGCGGCCTGGGCGATCGGCCTGTCGGGCGTGCTCGGGGCGACGCCGCGGCAGCGTGCCCTGGTCCGGTGGCTGCTGCTCCTCCAGGCCGCCATCGCGCTCGCCTTCGCCGTGCTCCCGACCGACCCCGAAGGCGTGCCCACGACCGTCGGAGCCCTCCACCTCGCGAACTTCTACCTGTACTCGGTGACGATGCCGCTCACGCTGATCGCGCTCGGCCTCGTCATGCGGCGCGATCCGCGGTGGCGCGGGGCCGCCCGGCCGACGCTCATCGCGGCGGGTCTCGTGCTGCTGGCCACCGCCCTCGTTCCGGCGACCGTGGATGGGCCGCTGACGCCGTGGCTCGGGCTGCTGGAGCGTTTGTACGTCGCGATCCCTTCGGTGTGGCAGGTGGGTGCCGGGATCGTGGCGTGGCGGGTGGCAGCCGCGGGCGCCGGCGCCTGAGCCGGCCTGCTCCCGCACCGATCCGGCCGGGGCCAGGCCCGAACGCACGGCTCCGGTGCCTGGTCACGGACCGACGGCGGTCCCGAACCACGAGCCCGAGCCACCGCTGAACAGGATCCCGTCCCGCATCAGCGTGGCGCCGACACTCGGGTCGGCCGCGACCCCGGCCGCACCGGCTCCCGTCAGTGCGAGCTTCGTCCAGTGGGTGCCATCGAGGGAGGTCCAGTACTCGACAGGTCCGCTGCCCCCCTGTCCGCCCCAGACCAGCAGGTGGCTGCCGTCCCCCGTGGGGTAGCTGGCAATCGAGCCGACCCCCTCACCCGACGCAATGACCCCCAGCGGGTTGGCGGTGCTGGGCGACCAGGTGCGCCCGTCGGGCGAGGTCCACATCGACTCGACGCCTGGCGTCACCCCGGGCTGGGTGCTCTCCGCGGTGAGGCCGGCGCTGCCGGCCTGGACCAGCATCAACCCCTCGCCCTTCCGCGCGGGCACCGCCGCCGCCGTCCAATGGGTGCCGTCGGGCGACCACCAGGCCAGGGGGTCGTTATTGTTGGAGTCCCACGCACCCGAGAACCCGACCGCCACGAACCCACCCCCGAAGGCGGTCACGTCCGTGACGACGCCCACGGCCGGGCCGGGCAGCGAAACCGTGTGCCAGGTCGCGCAATCGGTCGTGACCTCGACGGTCAGGCCCGTGTCCGCGGGGACGATGGCCCCGCCCGGACCGCCGGCCATCCTGCCGTTCCATTGCCCGGTGAGCGTCGTCGAGGTCCAGGAGGCGCCGTCGCTCGACGACCAGACGATGTCCGTCGGACCGGTGCCCGTGACCGTGAACACGAGGGCCCGGTCGGCACACCGGGTGCCAGCCTCGACCAGCGTGTTGCCCGAGGGATCGTCCAGGCCGAATGTGGCCGGCGGGAGCTCCGTCCAGGTCCGGCCGTCGGCCGACCTGAAGGCGCGGGTCGCGCCGCTCGGCGTGGTGCCGACCGCGACGTAGCCGCCGGCCCACGAGACGACCGGCGCCGGGCCTGTCGGCGCCCCGGTAAGCCCGACGACGTCGACGCCCGTCCATGCACCGGTCGAGGCCGGCGGGGCCGTCGTGAGCGGTAGCGCGGACGGGGTCGGCGTCGCGGGGGCGGACGGGGGCGCCGAGGGCGGCGACCCGGACGGCGTTGCCGTGCTGGACGCGCTGGGCGACGGCGTCTCCGTCCCGATGCCCACGGGGCCCGACGGACGGTTGATGACGATCACGGCCGCGATCGCGACGACGGCCGCTGCGGCCAGCAGGAGCGGTCCGGTCGAGCGAACCGCCGCGAGGCTGAAACGGCCCCCCCGCCGCGCCTCCGGCGTCAGTGAGCGCGACACGGCCATCCGCAGTGCGCCCGGTGCCTCGCCGCCGTCAAATCGGGCATGCAGGCGCCGGCGCAGCTGCTGCTCGAGTTCACGCTCGTCCATCGGAGGCCTCCAGGCCGGCGCGCAGGGCGCGCAGCGCGTAGTGGAGCCGCGACTTGACGGTGCCGGCAGGCACGCCCACGCGCTCCGCGATGTCGTCGACGGTCAGGTCCTGCCAGTAGCGCAGGAGGACCACGATCCGGTGGTCCGGGTCGAGGGCGTCGAACGCCCGGTCGAGATCCCGGGCGGCGTCACGGTCGGCCGGGTCGGGCGCAAGCCCCTCGCCGTCGCTTCGCCAGGCCCCCTCCAGCGCGATCGCGCGCACCTGCCCGCGCCGGCGTCCCCGCAACCGGTCCCGGCACTCGTTGACCACGATCCGCTCGAACCAGGGCTCGAAGCGATCCGGGTCCCGGAGCGAGTCGCCCCGCCGCCAGGCCGCCAGGCAGGCCTCCTGGAGCGCGTCCTCCGCTTCCTGCTCGTCCCCCAGGATCGCCCGCGCGAGCCGGAAGCCCCGGTCAAGACCCTGCTCGATCCGCCGGGCCAGGGCGTCCCGCCGATCGATCGCCATCACCGTCTGCACAGCTCCCCTCGCCGGCGTGCCTGCGGCCGCTCCGTCCGCTCACCCTACCCGACGCTTCACCTCCGCAATTCGTTCACGGCCGACCGACCTTCTCACAGCGTCCGACAGGTGCGACCCAGCCGACGGGGAGACGGTCATCCGGCCCGTCACGAATACCCCCGGCGAGTATGAAGTTGGGGGGTTGTCAGACCCGCCCCAATGGCCTAGACTTCTATTCCAAGGCGTGTCAAGACTTGACACGCCCCTACGTGTGTCCGGTGGCGTGGCTCGGGCGCGCGGCCCGGCTGGCCTGCCGGGTGAATGGTACTGACCTCTCACCAAGCGTCGCATTGCGTGACGCGACGCCCGATACCAGGAGCACTGTGATCTCGACCAAAGTTTCCCCTGTGACACGATCCGATCCTGAGGCCGAGCTCGCGGCAGCTGCCATCGAGCTCGATCCCAAGGCAGCCGACCTCGAAGCCGATGCGCTCGTTGCGGACGAGCCCGCGACAGAGCTGGTGACTGATACCGAGCTCAAGACCCCCACCCCGGCCC
This sequence comes from uncultured Chloroflexia bacterium, assembly GCA_963849495.1. Lineage (GTDB taxonomy): Bacteria > Chloroflexota > Limnocylindria > Limnocylindrales > CSP1-4 > CAIXZV01. The sequence goes on from CAWKHN010000005.1 coordinate 239,190, forward strand.
CGGCGGCGGATCCCGACGAGGCCGAGCCGGTCGCAGCCGAGGTCCTGGACACCGACGATTCCGTCCGCCTGTACCTGCGTGAGATCGGCCGCGTGCCGCTGCTCACCGCGGAGGAGGAGGTCATCCTCGCCAAGGGCATGGAGCTCGGCGGGCAGATCGATGTCGAGCCCTGGAAGGCGATCCTCAGCCTCCACGAGTGGACCCTGCACGGCACCGAGCCGACGGGCCGGCGCAAGGACCGCCGGTACGGTCTGCCGTTCGAGGTCGAGTCGCATGCCATCGTGCAGACGGCGCTCACCTCGGATGACGCGTCGGACCTGCTGGTCACCGCCCCGTCCTTCGGGCTGGCGGACGCACTGAAGAAGGCCGAGACGGACTCGCTCAAGGAGCGCCTCGTCCGTGCCCAGGATCTTCGTTCCGTCTACAACGAGCGCCTGGATGCGGAGTCGTTCCTCGACCTCCTCAACTGGATCGAGGGCGAGCTCGGCCGGCCGAACGTGGAGCTGCGCGCGAGCGCCGCGCTGCACGCGGTCCGCAACTGGGCCCGCGACGAGGTCGCCTACCCGGCGATCCGCCGCCACCTCGAGTCAGGGCGCGACGAGGACACTCTCGCCGAGATGATCCTCACCCTCAAGGACCTCGCGAAGCACTCGCGGGACCACCTGACCTCGGCCAACCTCCGGCTGGTCGTGTCGATCGCCCGCAAGTACATCAACCAGGCCGGGATGGGCCTGCTGGACCTCGTCCAGGAGGGCAACGCCGGCCTCATCCGCGCGGTCGACAAGTTCGAGTACGAGCGGGGCTTCAAGTTCTCGACGTACGCGACCTGGTGGATCCGCCAGGCCATCCAGCGCGGCCTCGCCGACCAGTCGCGGACGATCCGCATCCCGGTCCACATGGTCGAGACCATGGGCCGGGTCGCGCGGGCCGTGCGCGAGCTCTCGACCCAGCTCGGACGCGAGCCCACCAACGCCGAGATCGCTGCTGCGCTCCCCGACGAGACGCCGGCCATGACGGCCCAGCGCGTCGAGGAGATCCGCAAGCTCGGCCGCGAGCCCGTGTCGCTCCAGTCGCCCGTCGGTGACGAGGGTGACGCCGAGCTCGGCGAGCTGATCCCCGACGAGGACGCGGTCTCCCCGCTCGACGTCGTGTCGGACCGGATGCGCCGGGAACAGATCGACCACGTGCTCAACTCCCTCGATGGCCGCGAGCAGCGGGTCCTTCGCCTGCGCTTCGGGCTGGACGATGGGCATGCCCGCACGCTCGAGGAGGTCGGCCGCGAGTTCGGTCTCACGCGTGAGCGGATCCGCCAGATCGAGGTCCAGGCGCTGCGCAAGCTGCGCCACCCATCCCGGAGCCGCAAGCTGCGCGAGTTCGCCGCGTAGCGTCCGCCTTCGGGCGCAATCCCGTCTCTCCAGGATCCGCCGCGTCGCACGCCGACGCGGCGGTTCTGTTTCTCGCGTCCGGAGGGCGACCCTCCGCGGCCGGTCGCGTTCGCCTCTACACTCCGCCCGATGTCCACGACCCCCGAGGCCCGTGTGGCCACCATGACCCGCGAGCAGCTCCTGATCACGATCGGGGTCATGTGCGCGATCGCGGTCGCCGCCCTCGACTCGACGGTCGTCGGGACGGCAATGCCGACGATCATCGGGCAGCTGGGTGGGATCACCGAGTACGGCTGGGTGTTCAGCGCCTACCTGCTGGCGTCGACGACGACCGTGCCGCTGTACGCGAAGCTGGCCGACGTGCACGGCCGGAAGCCCGTGTTCATGTTCGGGCTGGCTCTGTTCGTCGGCGGCTCCGCGCTGTGCGGGCTGTCGGGCTCGATGCCGGCGCTGATCCTGTTCCGCACGATCCAGGGACTGGGCGCGGGCGCGGTCCAGCCGATCTCGTTCACGATCGCGGGCGACATCTTCGAGCCCGCGCAGCGCGCCCGGATGCAGGGGGTCTTCTCGGGCGTCTGGGGCGTGGCGGCGATCGTCGGGCCGGCTCTCGGCGGCGTGATCACGTCCACGATCGGCTGGCCGTGGGTGTTCGAGCTCAACATCCCGGTGGGGCTGGTCGCCGGGCTCATCATCTGGCGCGTGCTCCACGAGCGGTTCGAGCGCCGCCCGCACCGGCTGGACTGGACCGGCGCAGGCTTGCTGACCCTCGGCATCGTGGGGCTGCTGATCGCGGTCTCGGAGGGCGGCGAGCTGCTCGGCTGGACCTCACCGGTCGTGATCGGCCTGGTCGTGGCGTCGGGGGCCCTGCTGGTCGCGTTCGTCGTCGTGGAGCGGCGGACGCCCGAGCCGCTGATCGATCTCGGGCTGCTGCGGGAGCCGGTCATCGGTGCCGGGCTCGCGATCGGCGCGCTCGCGGGCGTCGTGATGTTCGGGCTGACGACATACGTGCCGCCCATGGTCCAGGGTGTGCATCGCGGCACGCCGGTCGAGGCGGGGGCAGCCGTCGCGGCGATGTCCATCGGCTGGCCGATCGGCTCGGTCATCGGGGGTCGGGCGCTGATCCGCTTCGGGGCGAGGCCCGTCGTGCTGGTCGGGAGCTGGATGCTCGTCGTGGGCACGCTGATGATCACGCAGCTCGGCCGGTTCGATGCCCTGGTCTTCGCGATGGCCGGGTCCGCAGTCACCGGCCTGGGCATGGGCCTGACGTCGACCACGATCCTGATCGTGGTCCAGGGCGCCGTGGCGTGGCAGCGGCGCGGGGTGGCGACCGGGCTGGTGCAGTTCAGCCGGACGATCGGCGGCGCGGTCGGTGTGGGCGTGATGGGCGGGATCCTGACCGCGTTCGTGGGCACCGCCTCGTCCGGGATCCTGGACCCGATCGCCCGGACCCAGCTGTCCCAGGCGACGCTCGAGGCCAGTCGGGCCTCGCTGGCCGACGGGCTGGGGGTGATCTACTGGATCCTGTTCGCCGCCGCCGTCGGGGCGTGCGCGCTCGCGCTCCGGTACATGCCGGACGTCCGGATCGGCCACGAGATCGGGGACGCGACCCGGGGCGCGGCCGCGCGACCTGACCATGACGCGCGTCGCGACGCGGGTGTCGCCTGAGAGTCGACGCAGACGTGGGTCTGAGGCCTCACCAGGCCCGCGGCGCCGGGGTTGCCCGCGGGTGTCGCCTGTGAGTCGACGACATCGCGCATCCGGAGCCTCTCGGGGCCTGCGGCGGCACCGGTTGCCCGCGGGTGTCGCCTGAGAGTCCACGAAGCCGTGGATCCATGGCCTCCCGGGCCTGCGGCGCCCCGGCTGTCGCCCGTGAGTCGACGAGATCACGCATCCGAAGCCTCACCGGGCCCGCGGCGGCACCGGTTGCCCGCAGGCGTCGCCTGAGAGTCCACGCAGACGTGGATCTGAGGCTCCAGCCGTGCGGAATTCCCCGTTTCAGCGCCTCACAGTCGACAGGGCGTTTCGGGGTTCAACGACCGGCGGCTCGCCGCGACGGCGGGCCGGCGGCGGAGGGTCGGCAGCCGCGCGACGGCGTCTCGCTGCGGCCTCGGGACGGCGTTTCGGGGCTGCGCCCAGCGGCTCGCTGCGGCGGCGGGCAGCCGCGGGCCGGCGCGGCGGGCCGGCCCGCTGAACCGTCGCGGGAGCGCCTACCAGGTCACCGTGCCCGCGCAGTCGTAGACGGAGGACGTCCCGCTGCCGACGTTCACCGCGGTGCAGGCTGAGGTGACCCAGGCCGAGATGCTCGACGAGCCGGCCTGGCTGCCGCCTCCGCCACCTCCCGGACCGCCGGCGCCATCGACCGCGACGAACCGCAGCTCGCCGCTCCCGATGAGGCCCTGGAGCTGGGTCAGCGTCGGAGCGTCGTCGTTGCCGGTGAAGCCGCCCATCGCCATGACGGGCCGGCCCGTCACCAGCTCGACCTGGCCGGCGCTGGTTGCCCCGGACACGGCCACGACCCATTTCGCCGATCCCTGGTTCGCCACGAGGTAGTCGGTCATGGCGCTGCCGAGACCGGCGTGCGCGTTCCCTCCCGCCCCGCCGACACGGGATGCCGACAGCGGGCCGGCGGTGCCGCCAGCGAACCCGCCCGGTGGCTGGATCGGCGCGGCGCCGTTGGCCTGGGGACCGCCGACGTTGGGGGTGGGGCCACCACCCGGGGTGACCGCGATGCCGCCCGGGACACCGCCGGCGGTGCCGCCCGGACCGCCGGTGCCGGCAGCCAGCGGGCCTGCCGACGGGTCGCCGCCGGAGTACGCGGTCGCGATGGTGGAGGTCGCGTAGGCCGCGGGGCCGGCGAGCAGGACCGCCAGGCCGAGAGTGACCGCGGCGAGCTGGACCCCGGCCCGGTCGGCCCGCGGTCGCAGGGCGATGACCGGCAGGAGCAGCGCCGCGACGACGAGCACCGCAGCGCCGAGGCCCGGAGCGAATGACGGCGTTCGGCCGAGGAGCATCCACGCGATCGCCGCCGAACCCAGGATCGAGAGGCCGAGCACGGGGCCCGCCCAGGCGAACCGCTCACGCGCCCGCCACAGCTCCACGACCCCGCCGCCCACCAGGGCGGCCACGGCCGGGGCCATCGCGACGACGTAGTAGCTGTGGATCACGCCGGACATGAAGCTGAACACGGCGATGTGGACGAGCAGCCATAGGCCCCACATCAGGTAGGCCGCCCGGACCAGGTCCGTCCGCCGGGTGCGGAACCGGGCGACGAGGCCGGCGACGAGGCCGACGAGCGACATCGGGAGCAGCCAGGCGATCTGCCCGCCAAGCTCGGCGTTGAACAGGCGGAAGATCCCGGGTGTGCCGGAGAAGCCGCCTCCCCCGCCGCCGGGTGCACCCCCCGCGCCCCCCTGGCCGAAGATCCGGCCGAGGCCGTCGTAGCCGAGGACCAGGTCGAGGGCCGAGTTGTTGGTGCTCCCGCCGACGAACGGGCGCGCCGACGCCGGAATGAGCTCCATGGCGACCACCCACCAGGCGCTGGCGACGACGACGGCCGCGAGCGCGACGCCCAGGCCGGCGATCCGCCGCCGGACGGACCCGGGCGCCGTGATCGCCCAGGTGATCGCGAACACCGGCAGCAGGAGGTAGCCCTGCAGAAGCTTGGTCTCGAAGGCGAGCCCGACGAGCACACCGGCCAGCGCGAGCCAGCGCAGCCGGTCGGACTCGAGGGCGCGGACGAACGCGAAGGCGGCCCCCACGAACAGGAGCGTCAGCAGCGCGTCGGGGTTGTTGTAGCGGAAGATCAGGACCGCGGCCGGCGTGAGGGCCATCGCGAGCCCGGCGATGATCGAGGCGGGCGAACCGAACGTGCGGCGGACGGTGGCCACGAGGAGGGCGACGGTGGCCACGCCCATCAGCGCCTGCGGCAGCAGGATCGATGCGGAGCTGAGCCCGAACAGCCGGACCGACAGCCCCATGACCATCGTTGCCAGCGGTGGCTTGTCGACGGTGATGAAGTTGGCCGGGTCGACCGACCCGAAGAACCACGCCGACCAGCTCTGCGATGCGGCCCATGCCGCGCCCGAGTAGTAGACGTTCGCGTAGCCGCTGACGGTCAGGTTGACGACATACAGCACGGCCGCGAGGAGCAGCACGCCCGCCGTCGCGGGCAGGACCCAGGCGGCCTCGCCGGTGCGCGCTCGTGCACGGTCACGGAGGACGCCGAGTGTTCGGGTCGAGCGGGGCTCGGCCCTGGGCGGGGAGATGGTGGTCATGTCAGGCTCCGGGCTGGGCGATGGTCACGGGCCCCGAGGCGGGGCTGCCGGCGTGGCGCCGGTCACCGGCGATCCACGTCCGGAGGAGTACGAAGCGAGAGACTGTCGCGAGGGCGTTGGCGGCGATGAGCACCGCCAGCTCCACCAGCCGGCCGGCCCCGGGGTCGATGGCGCCGAGGAGAGCGGCCGCGAGCGTGGTGATCGTGATGGCGACGCCGAGGGCGACGAGGCCGGCGGCCTGGTGGCGGAGCAGCGTCGCTCGCCCACGGACGCGGAACGTGAGCCGCCGATTGGCAGCCGTGTTCCCGATCGCGGTGATCAGCAGCGCCAGCGCGTTGGCCGTGAAGGAGGCGGTGAACTGGCGCAGCACGAGGTAGAGGACCGCATAGGTGGCGGTGCTCACGATGCCGATCGCGCCGAATGACAGCACCTCCCGGCCCACGAGCCGGGCGGGCCCGGTCAACCCGATCCGCCGGTGGACGCGTGGCCCGAGCCGCGCCCGAACGTCGGCACCTGGATGCCGGCGCCCGGCTGGGTCTGGGGTGCCTGGAACCCACTGCCGAACTGCCCGTCGTTGAACGGCGCAGGGTTCACGTTCGGGGCGACGGTCGTGCCCTGGGTGACCGTGGTGTTCTGGCTGCCGACCGTGCCGCCGGCTGTCGTCACTCCCTGGCTGCCGGTCCCGGTGTAGCCGTTCGCGGCAGCGAAACCGAACCCGGCCGTGGCGGCGATGCCGGCGACAACCACACCGGTCGTGAGGGAGCGCAGCCTCTCGAGCGCCTCCTGGCGCTTGCGGGGGGACGGACGATCGTAGGTCTGCATGCCGCCAGTTTCCGGCCCTGATCCTTTCGATCCGATTACGCCGCGCGGGGTCAGCGAGGCGCGGGGTCAGCCGAGCGAGGCGCGGGTCCAGCTGACGACGAAGCGCGCACCGCCGGCCGGGGACGCGCCCACGGTCCAGCGCCCGCCGGTCGCACGCACGATCGCGTCCCCGATCGCGAGCCCCAGCCCCGCGCCGTCCGTGCCGCTGGCCGTTGCCGCCGACCGGTGGAATCGGTCGAAGATCTGCTGGCGGTCCTCGGCCGGGATCCCGGGACCGGAATCGTCCACCGTGACGCTCGCCCGGCCGCCATCCACGGCGACGGTCACGTCGACGGCACCGCCCTCGGGCGCGTACTTGCACGCGTTGTCGAGGAGGACGCCGACCAGGCGATCGACGAGGTCCGGCGCCGCCGCGATGACGGCGCCGCTGGGCGGAGCATGGACGGTGAGCGCCAGCCGCCGGGTCTCCGCCACGGCCGCGAACCGGTCCGCCGCCTGGGCCGCGAGGACCCCGAGATCAACGGGCTCGGTCACCGGCGCCGCCTGGGACGCGTCGAACCGGGCGAGCCACAGCATGTCCTCGAGCAGGCGCCGCATCCGCCGCGACTCCCTGTCCACGCGGACGAAGGCGGCCTGGTACCAGGTCGCATCGCGCGGCTGGGTGAGGGCGAGCGATGTATGCGCCTCGATGACCGAGAGCGGCGTGCGGAGCTCGTGCGAGGCGTCGGCGGTGAACTCGAGCTGGCGACGCCTCGCCGCCTCGATCGGCTCGCCGACCCGCCGCCCGATCAGCGTGGCCCCCAGGAACACGAAGGCCAGCAGCACCGGCGCGATGAGCAGCTCGCCGAGGATGATCGTCCGCTGGGCGTCCCCGACCTGGTCCATCGACTGCGCCACGATCACGTAGTCGTCGCCGATGGGTCCGCCGGCGACCCGCATCTCGCTGCCGTCGATCACCGCCGTCGTCGGCTGGGTGACGGTCCGGAGCGCGGCCGGCAGGGCGGGCGTCGAGGCTGCCGCCAGGATGGTCCCGTTGTGCTGGATCGTCCAGGCCAGGAACGGCGCCCCGAACGGACGCCCGGGATCGTGGCCGGGGTCGTATGGACCGTCGATGGGCCGCTGATCCGGGTTCACGCGCGCGAAGGTGTCGAGCAGCCGCCCGTCGATCTGCGCCGTGAGGTCCCGTGCCGAGAACAGAACGACCGCGGCCGCGACGACGAGGTAGACAGCGCCGACGACAGCCGTCGCGGCGAGCGCGACGCGGATCGACTGACGGCGGACGCCGGGCGCGTGCGCCATCGTCATCCCGCGTCCAGGCGGTAGCCGGCGCCACGGACGGTGACGATGTGGACGCCGGCGTCGGGCAGCTTGCCGCGCAGCCGGCTCATCTGGACGTCGATGGCGTTCGAGCCGAGCGGCTCGGTCTCGTCGGCCCAGGCATGCTCCGCGATGGACTTGCGATCGACCACGGCCGGGGAGCGGCGGAGCAGGAGCTCCAGGATCCGGTACTCGGTGCTCGTCAGCGCCAGGTCCCGGCCGTCCACGGCGACCTCGCGCGTCACGGGGTCCAGGGTCAGCCGGCCCGCCTCGAGCACGGGCGCGTCCACGCCACGGGGGCGGCGCTGCAGAGCACGCACCCGCGCGAGCAGCTCGCCGAAGTCGAACGGCTTCACCAGGTAGTCGTCGGCCCCCGCGTCGAGGCCCCGAATGCGATCGGCGGGGGTGTCCCGTGCCGTGAGCATGAGGATCGCGGTCGGCCGCTGCTGGCGGCGCGCCCAGGCGACGACGTCGATGCCCTCGGCGCCCGGCATCCGCCAGTCGACGACGGCCACGTCGTACTCGTACCACTTGAGGTAGTCGATCGCGTCATCGCCGCGCTCGACCGCGTCGACGTGGTAGCCGGCGTCGGACAGGCCGAGCACGAGGACCTCCCGCAGCCCCTCGTCGTCCTCGGCCACCAGCACGCGCATCCCTCAGCCTCCCTGGTCGATCAGCGCCGGGCAGGACCCGTGGATCCGGTGCTTCGCAGCCCGGGCGCCGGTGGCCGCTGCGCCGGAGCGCGCTGCACCGGTGCCATGGTGGCACGCGTGGCCTCAACGAGGCGCAGCGCCAGGACCGGACAGGTGTCGACGGCCATGCGCGCATGATCCAGGAGGGCGGCCGGCACGGGTCCCGGACGCAGGATCGGGTAACCCCAATCGTCGAGGTCGATCATCTCGGGCAGCAGCTCCGCGCACGAGCCGTAGCCGTCGCACGCGATGCGGTCGATCGCCAGCGCAGCGTCTGACATGCCCAGCGTCCCGGTCCCGGACATCGGCGGCCAGCGAGTTCCCGAACCGGCGCGCCGATCCTGCGTCGCGCGGCCGCTCACGAGGCGGCCCTCCAGGCCTGCTGGCCGGCGACGCAGCCCCGTCCCCGCTGGTGGGCGACGAAGTCCGCCTCGAACACGCTCAACCCGCTTCGCAGCAGGCCGACGGCCCCATCCGGGTGGCGGCAGGCGCCGCGGCCGGCCAGCGTCTCCGACCAGCCGGTCACCCGGCGCAGGTCGTCGCCGTATGCGCTCCCGGTCGCAAGCCGCGCGGTGGCGTCGGCGATCGCCCGCAGGCCGAACACGCACGGGCCGCACTGGGCCGCGCTCTCGCCGGCCATGTAGTCGAGGATCCGAGCGGTCGCGCGAACACCGCAGTCGTCGGTGCCCAGGTACCACACGATCCCGCAGCCGAACGAGGCGCCATTGCACTTGAGGTCGAGTGGATCGAGGGGGGTCTGCCAGGCGTCCGTCCCCGACATCCAGCCGCCGAAATACCCGCCGAACAGCACCGGGCCGCCGGTCACGGGAGCGCCTGCGCCCTCGGCGATCTCCGCCAGACTGGTGCCGAGCTCGATCTCGGTGACGCCCGGCCGGGGTGCACCCCCGATCGTGATCAGCGCGGTGCCCCTCGTCTCCCCGCGGCCGGCCGCGCGATACCAGTCGTCGCCGTAGCGTGCGATGAGGGCGGCGTGGGCGAGGCTTTCGACGTTCTGGACCAGGGTCGACCGGCCGTCGACGCCACGCTCGAACGGCCGCGGCGGCGTGGACGTCGGGCGGGCATCCCCGTCGTTGACGAAATGGACGGCCGCCGATTCCTCGCCCGAGATGTACGAGCGCGGTGCCGCCACGATCTCGGTCGGGATCCGGGTCGACACCCGCGCGACGTCGGTCATGCGCTCGTCGAGGGCGTGGCGGAGCGCGTTGCGCGCGGCCACGTGCTCCTCGCCGACATACAGGACGATCCGCTCCGCGCCGACGGCGTCGGCCGCGAGCTCCGCTCCGTCCAGGACGAGGTGCGGCCGGGTGCTCATCAGGACGCGGTCCTTGGCGCTGAGCGGCTCCCCCTCCGCGCCGTTGGCAAGGACGATCGCATGGCCGCCGGAACGTTCGGCGACCGATGCCCACTTCCGGGCGACCGGGAAGCCGGCACCGCCGCGGCCGAGAAGACCGGCGGAATCGAGCACCGGGATGAGGGCTGCCCGGTCCCGACGCCCCGGCAGCCGCCCGAGGCGCGCCACGTGGTCGCTGAGGGACTCGGCGCCGGCGGCGAGCGCCGGTCCGGCGAGGATGCGAGCCGTCATCGGGCGTCCCGCCGGGCGTCGCGCCGGGAGGCGACCCGCTCCCAGCTGGAGGCCGCAACGACGTCCCCGAGCTGGCTGCGGTTGGTGCCGCCGGCGGTGACCCGCCACGAGAGGGCAGCCGCCACTGCGATCAGGCAGGCGACGTCGATGGCGAGCATCCAGGTCGCGAGGGCATCGCTGCCGGCCGTGATGCCGTGCAGCACGGCCAGCGGCCACATCGCGTAGCTCGCCCAGTGGATGAGGCGCCACGCGGTCTCACCGATGTAGCGCCGAAGCAGGCTGGTGACGATCAGCGCCAGGAACAGGTAGAACGCGATCACGCCCAGCGCGACCTGCACGGGCCGGTAGGTCGATGCGAGAGGGACGAGCGCGGCTGCGATCCCCAGGTTGGTGAACGGGTCAAAGACCGCCGCCAGGATGTGGATCGCGAGGAACACGATCGCGAGCAGCGAGATCCTGCGGTGCAGCTCGTAGTTGAAGAAGCGCGGCCAGCCCGCCGCCTGGAACCGGGTCACCGTCACCAGGCCCAGGCAGGTCGAGGCCGTGAGCATCACGAGCGACACGGCGCCGGCGCCTCGGGTGGCGAACCACAGGACCTGGTTGAACATGCGGAAGTCCCCTCGTGGGCTGATTGGGCGCGGGACCAGGGAGGAAGCAGTCCCGCGCCCCGGAAACGGTCACGACGAGAGTGTCGGGCGCGGCACCTTTCGGTCCGATTACGGATCTCGGTCCGATTGCGAACCCGATGGCGCTCCGGTCTCCGCGGTGACGGCACGCCCGTCGCTCGCGTCCCCGGAGCGCGGAGCGGGCGCCGGCGGAGCGGGCGCCGGCGGCACATCCGCCTCCGGGTCCGGCCATCCGGCGAGGCGGACCACCCGGCCGTCGGTGGCGACCAGGCGAGCCGGCAGGCGCGCGGCCGTGAGCCACGCCCGGCGCCTCGTCGCCCATCACGATCGCCGCCGTGGACGCCGCATTCGCCTGCTCGCAGGTCTCGGCCACCACCGTCGCCGTCCGCCACGGGGACTCGGACGGCAGGCCCGTCCGCGGATCGACGATGTGATGCACCGTCACGCCCTGGTCGGAGCGCCAGCGCCGGACGGTGGTGCTGGACGTCGCGAGTGCGCCGCCCTGGATCGCGATCACCTCGCCGTCGGCGTCGGGTGGAGTCTCGCTGTCCTCGGCCGCGAGGATCCGCCAGCCGCCGTCGGGCGGCCGGCCGCCGGTGGCGATGTCGCCGCCCAGGCTGACGAGGACACCCGCACCGTCGCCTGCGGCGGCGAGCGCGGCGCTCGCCGCGAGATCGGCGGCAAGACCCTTGCCCGTCGCGCCGAGATCCAGCTCCACGCCGCGAGGAAGGCGAACGGTCATGGCACGGAGATCGAGCACGACGGCGGACCAGCCCGGCACCGGGGCGACGTGGAGCTCGATAGGGCGATCGGATCCCGACAGCAGGCCGAAGTCCCGGTCGTAGCCGATGACGCGCATGGCGCGACCGACCGTGGGATCCACCGCTCCACCGGTGCGCCGGGCGGCATCCAGGGCACCGGCGATCGCCCGCGCCAGCAACGCGCTCACGCGAACCGAGTGGCCGGCAGCGGCATTGACCGCCACCAGCTCCGAGTCCGGCCGGAACCGGCTGTAGGCCAGGTCGACCTCGTCGAGCACCGTCTCGACCGCGGCGCGCGCGGCCGCCAGGTCACCGTCGAGGACGAGCACGCGTGCGCTGGTGCCGAGCGCGCGCCAGCCGGCCTGGTCGATCACGTCATGAGCCACCGGTCGACGCATGGGCGTTGCCGATGGCGGTGGTCACCGGGGGCGCCGTGGCCACGGCCGTGGGGGCCGCCGTGGCGGCTGTCGTGCTCGTGCCTCCGTCGGAGACCGTCGTCGTCACGACCCCGGCCGTCAGGCCGGAGCCGGCCGTCGATCCGTTGTAGGTCGCGGCGGCGGCCCAGCCGAGAGCTCCAGTGGCGGCGACGCTCAGCATCGCGGTCCCGATCGTGATGGTGCGGAGGCGGCGAGTGGCCCTGGACCGGGCTGCCGCTCGCGTGTCGGTCGTGTTCATCGACGGATCCTGGCGGACGCCGTCTTTCGACTTGGTGACGCAGCCCCGGGCGGTCCATTCCCGAGAGGAGCGCCGCGCGCCGAGGGGCATCAGGACCGGGCGAGGATCTCATCGAGCTGCGCGAGGTGCTCCGTGAGATGCCGCACCACGAAGCTGTCGCGGATGTGACGGGCCGGGACCTCGCCCAGTCGCGGGTGGAGCCCGACGGCGTCCGCCTCGCCTGCCACGGCGGCCTCGAGCCGCCGCTCCCAGCGGCCGATCCCGGCATCGATCCGGTCGAACAGCTCGCGCAGCGGCAGCGTCCGATCGCGCTCCAGGATGCCGGTCCGGAGCGTGTCCCCGGAGGTGCGCCCGAACGGGATGGGATCGCCGGACGCTCGTCCCGCCTCCACGACCCGCTCGTACTCGCCGAGCCAGAACGCCAGCATCTCGGCGGTGTGCGCCAGCACCTCGCGCGGTCCCCAGGATGCCTCGGGCCCGGTGCCGAAGTCCCCGGCGAGGGGCCACGGGGCCCCGGCCAGAACCCGCGGCCGCAGCGCGACGAAGGCCTCACGCGAGGCAGCAAGCTGGGAGATGACGGGATCGGTGGTCGGGGACGGGTTGCTCATGGGCGGAGTCTCTCACGCCGTGCCCGATCCCGAAGCCACTAGGCCCCCGCGCGCTCAGGCCGCATCACGTCGCAAAGCGTCGGCTCCGTCCCGCCGCCGCGTCGCCTGGCGGATCAGCCCAGCGGCCGCTCGTTGCGGGCGGCCGAGCCGGCGATCCTCGCGATCCGTGTCGCTCGCGTCCCGGGACGGACCGCCGTCGCCACCCAGCCCAGCAGCATCTTGCGCGTCGAGGGCGGGAATGCCGCGAAGTTGGCCGCTGCCGGCGGGCTGGCCTCGAGGGCGGCGGCAAGATCGCCCGGGACCTCCAGGCGCTCGACGGAATCGAGGATCTCCCAGCTGCCGTTGGCCCTGGCTCGCTCGATCGCCGCGAGCCCGGCCGGCGCCATCCGTCCGGCTGCGATCAGCCGCTCGACGCGCGCCTTGTTGGAGGCCGCCCAGACACTGCGCGGCTTGCGAGGAGCGAAGTAGAGCTTGCCGCGCTCGTCGTCGTAGCGGCCAGCGGTGCTGTCGACCCAGCCGACGCACAGCGCCTCCTCGATCGCGGCCTCGTATTCGAGTCCCCGGCGGCCGGAACGGGCGCGCCAGGTGACGAGCCAGGCGCCCCGGGCCGTCGCGTGGTTGGCCTCGAGCCAGGCTCGCCAGGTCGCCCGGTCGTCGGCGTGGACGTGCGGCGCGTCATCGAGCGCGGACATGCTCGTGAGTCTACGGGGCGGGGCTCACCGTGACCGAGGCCGCGGGCAGCGGGCCCGATGCCGTCAGGCGCACCGCGTGCGCCACGCCGATAGCATCACACGTGACACCCGTGGTCGTGGTGCGGATCGTGACCGCCAGGCCCGTGCCGCTCGCGGCGATGTCGATCCGGGTGCTCGCGTCGCAGGCGCCGCCGGTCCAGGGAACGATGACGACGTTCGGCTGGCCGGCGGGGTTGGCGACCCCCGCCACGTACCCGAGGCCGGCCGGATCGATCTCGACGTCGTCGATGCGGCCGCTCGCATCGTGGGCGGTCACCGCATAGGTGCCGCCGCCGGCGAGCTCGGCCGTCATCGTCCAATCGCGCGCACCGACGAGCCGCGAGCACCCGGCGAGGGCGACAGCGAGGGCGATCAGCACGAGGCCGGCAGGGGCAAGCGGCGCGAGGCGGGAGTGTCGGAGCATTGGGCGTCCTCTCACGATGCGCGGCCGCACCATTCGGCGAACCGTCCTCGACTGACGCGCCTGAGCACCCCGCGGTTCCCTGGGATCCTGCATCACGGCCTGCCGAGACCGGGGCCATCCGGCCGTTGTGCGAGCGGTCTCGCGCAATCATCCTCGGTCCCGTGGGCATCGCGACCGCCCCGTCGACCGGGGTCACCATGGACTCCCGCGCCACCCTGCGACGCGAGGGTCCGGACAAGCTGACCGGCACCGCGCTCTTCACGGACGACCTCGTCGTCCCGGGCGCCTGGTTCGGCGCGACCGTGCGGGCCACGGACCCGCACGCCCGGCTGCTCGCCATCGACCTCGACCCCGCCTTCGACTGGTCGACGGTCGTCGTGGTCACCGCCGCGGACATCCCCGGCGACAACGTCGTTGCGCTGATCGAGGACGACCAGCCGGCCCTGGTCGCCGACGAGATCCGGCACGTGGCCGAGCCGGTGGCGCTGGTCGCAGCCCCGGACCCCGCGCTCGCGACGGCCGCCAGGGACGCCATCCACCTCCGGACCGAGGCGCTGCCGGCAATCCTCGATCCCCTGGCTGCAACCGAGCTCTGCAAGACGTTCGAGATCGTGAAGGGCGATCCGGACGCAGGCTTCGCGGCCGCGGACCTGGTCCTCGATGGCACCTACACGACCGGCTACCAGGAGCAGCTGTACCTCGAGCCGCAGGCGATGATCGCGATCCCGCGGGACGACGGCGGGGTGACCATCCACGGCTCGATGCAGTGCCCGTACTACGTCCACACCGCCGTGATGCGGGCGATGGCCCTCGAGCGCGACCGGGTCGTCATCGTCCAGGAGGAGACGGGCGGCGCGTTCGGCGGCAAGGAAGAGTACCCGTCGATGATCGCCATCCACGCCGCGCTGCTCGCGCGGAAGGCCGGACGGCCCGTTCGGCTCGTGTACGACCGGCACGAGGACATCGCGGCGACCACCAAGCGCCATCCCTCGATCGTGCGCCACCGGACCGGCGTGACCCGCGACGGGCAACTCGTCGCGCAGGACATCGAGGTTGATGCTGGACGCGGGGGCATACACGACCCTGTCGGCGGTCGTTCTCTCGCGCGCCGGCATCCACGCCGGCGGGCCGTACGCATGCCCGAACGTGCGCATCCGGGCCAAGGCCGCCAGGACCAACACGCCGCCCAACGGCGCCTTCCGCGGCTTCGGGGCACCGCAGTCCGAGTTCGCCGCGGAGACCCATCTCAACCGCATCGCCGAGGCACTGGGCCTCTCGCCGCTCGACATCCGCCGGCACAACGCGTACCGCGAGGGGGATGTCACGGCAACGGGCCAGCGCCTGCGGGAGAGCGTCGCGGCCCTCGACGTCCTCGAGGCCGCCGCGGAGGGGTCCGGGTTCGAGCGGGTGCGGCGGCTGCACGAGGCGGGCCGCGTTCCGGGGATCGATGCGCCGCCCGGGCCTCGCTCGGCGTCCGGCATCGGCCTCGCGCTCGGCTGGCACGGCGCGGCGTTCACCGGCGGCGGTGAGGCCCGGCTCGCGAGCATCGCGACCGTCGAGCTGACGCAGGACGCCCGGATCCGGGTGCTCGCCGCGACGACCGAGATGGGCCAGGGCTCACGGACCGTGCTGGGCCAGATCGTGGCGCGGGCGCTGGGCGTGGAGCCCGACGCGGTGGACGTCGCGCCCCAGGACACCTCGGCCGTGCCGGACAGCGGCCCGACCGTCGCCTCGCGCACCACGATGGTGGTCGGCGGCCTGCTGGCAACGGCGGCCGCACACCTCCGGGCCGACGTGGAGGCGGCGACTCGCGCGCCATTCGCCGAGTCGTACGAGGCGTTCGCCGCGGGCCACGGCCCGCTGCGGGCGACGGAGCAGTTCCACGGCTTCCCGGGCATCGAGTGGAGCGACGAGACGTATCTGGGCGACGCCTATCCCGCGTACAGCTGGGCCTGCGCGGTCGCCGCCGTGGACGTGGATCTCGACACGGGTGCCGTACGCGTCTGCTCTGTCGTCCAGGCGGACGAGGCAGGCCGGATCGTGAACCCGGTGCTCGCGGAGGGCCAGGTCGAGGGCGGGACGCTCCAGGCCGTGGGCTACGCGACGCTCGAGGAGATGCAGAGCGCCGACGGGCGCTATCGCAACGACCGGCTGGCGACCTATCTCATCCCCACGGCGATGGACGCCCCACGGATCGAATCGGTCCTCGTGGAGCGGCCCTACTCCGGCGTTCCGCACGGGGCCAAGGGGCTGGGCGAGCTGCCGATGGACATCCCGGCGCCCGCGGTCATCGCCGCCATCCACGACGCGACCGGCGCCTGGATCACGGACCTCCCGGCCACCCCGGAGAAGGTGCTCGCGGCGCTGCTGGCGCGCGAGGCGGAGATGGGGGCCGGCCGATGACCGCGACCCTGCCCGCCATCGTCGAGACGATCCGGTTCCACGTGAACGGCCGGCCGGTCGAGGCGACCGCGTCCGGCGGGCGCCGCCTGCTCGACGTGCTGCGCAGCGATCTCGGGCTGACCGGGACCAAGGAGGGCTGTGGCGAGGGCGAATGCGGGGCCTGCTCCGTGCTCCTGGACGGCGTCCTCGTCAACAGCTGCCTGGTGCCGCTGAGCCAGGTGGACGGGCGCGAGGTCCTCACCGTCGAGGGCCTCGCCGTCGACGGGCGCCTCGACCCGCTGCAGCAGGCATTCCTCGAGCTGGGCGGGACCCAGTGCGGGCTGTGCGCGCCGGGCATGCTGCTCGCCGCCCGGGCGCACCTGGCGTCGGGCCATGCGATCACGGAGCCCGGCATCCGCGAGGCGATCGCCGGCAACCTCTGCCGGTGCACCGGCTACACGAAGATCATCGAGGCCATCGAGGCCGCGGCGGACACGATGACCCTGGACGCGCCTGCCGCTGATCGCATGACCCCCGCCGTGCTCGATGCGGTGCCTGCGTTCGAGACCATCGCGGAGAGGATCGTCGTCCCCGACGCCGCGGCGCCACGCGTGATCCGCCCCTCGTCGTTGTTCGATGCCCTGGCCCGCCTCGCCGCCGATCCCCGGCTGCGACCAATCGCCGGGGGCACGGACGTCATGGTCGAGATCGCCGCCGGCGCCACTGACCCACGGCGGCCGCTGCTGGACCTGTGGGAGCTCGACGAGCTGCGGATGATCGACGTCGAACACGACGAGCTGGTCCTCGGGGGCCTGACGACGTGGGCCGAGCTGCGAGCCTCGCCGATGGTCCACCACACGCTGCCGGTGCTGGCGGAGGCGGCAGCAGCCGTCGGGGCGGCGCAGGTCCGGAACCGCGGCACGATCGGCGGCAACTGCATGACCGCCTCGCCGGCGGGCGACCTGCTGCCCGTCCTCCTGGCGCTCGATGCCCGTCTCGAGGTGATCGGACCACGGGGGACCCGGCTGGTGCCGGCGGACGACTTCTGGACGGGCTACCGGCGGACGGCCCTGGCGGCGGGCGAGCTCCTGGTGGCCGTGCACATCCCCCTGGTCCCGGGCCGGCAGGTCCGGTTCCGCAAGGTGGGGACACGCCGGGCACAGTCGATCGCGAAGGTCTCGATCGCCGTTGCCTGGCGGACGGACGACGGCAGCCCGGGGGCCGGTCGAGTCGGCGGCCAGGGTCCGTGGCGGGACGTGCGGGTCGCGCTCGGCGCCGTCGCCGAGCGCCCGATCCGCGCGCCGCGAACCGAGGCGGCGCTCGAGGGCACGGAGCCGGGCCCGGCGGTCGCGGACCGCGCTGCGGCAACCGTGCACGAGGAGATCGCCCCGATCGACGACGTGCGCTCGACCGCCACCTACCGCCGCGACGTCAGCGGGCGGGTCCTGCGCCGGATCATCCTGGACGCATCGGCGTAGCGCGACGCGTCCGTGCCCGCAGCCCCTACGCGCTGCCGGGGGCCGGCGACGCCGTCGCCATCGGTGCCCACATCAGGGCCCCGGGCCGGCAGCGCGTCAGGCACAGCCCGCACTTCTCGCACCGTTCCTCGTCCAGCTCCGCCTTGCCGCCCACGACGTGGATCGCGTCGTAGACGCACGAGCCCTCGCACAGCGCGCAGCCGTTGCACAGGTCGACATCCACGACCGGTGGCCCGGCCACGTGGTCCGGGACCGGTGCCTGCTGGGCCATCCCGCGGATCTCGTCCAGGCGGGTGTAGCCGTGCGCCGCCAGCCATGCGCCCGTCTCCCGGGCGATCTTGCCGAACACGCCGTGTCCCCGGAGGATGGCCGCCGTGCACACCTGGACGGCCGACGCCCCGACCATCGCCATCTCGATCACGTCGGTCCCGCGGCTCACGCCGCCACAGCCGATGATGGGCAGGTCCACGGCGCGGGCCACGTCGGACACGCAGCGGACGGCGAGCGGCTTGAGCGCAGGACCCGACAGCCAGCCGTAGCCGTCGCTGCCGCCCATCCGCGGCCGCCCCGTCTCGAGGTCGATCGCGAGGCACGGCCCGAAGGAGTTGATGGCCACGATCGCGTCCGCCCCCGCCCGCGCCGCCTGCTCCGCCGCCCGCGACATCTCGCGGCCCAGCGGGCTGAGCTTCACGAACACCGGGATGTCCACCGCGTCCTTGGCCGCGCGGATGGCGTCCACCATCGGGCCCGAATCCTCGCCGATGTAGTGCGTCGAGAGCTCGAGGGCATCGGCGAACGGGAGCACCCGCGGCGCCAGCCAGGCAATCTCCGCCGCCGAGTACCCGATGCTGACCACCAGCGGCATGCCGGCCGACGATGCGAGCGGCAGCTCACGGTCCAGCCATTGCTCGGGCGGCAGCTCGGACCACAGCTCCGTGTTGAGGAAGCCATGCTGGATCTCGGCCATGTTGGGCGTCGGGACCACTGCGGCCTGACGCGAGATCGTCTTCGTGACCAGCCCGCCCGCGCCACCGGTTGCGCACTCGAGGATCGCCGCTCCATCGCGGACCGGAGGGCCCGCGGCCGGCAGGACGGGGTTCGCGAACCGGAGCCCGCACACCTCGACCGACAGGTCGACGGCGATTTCCGCGGCCGGATCGAGGGGCACGGCCGGGCCGGCGCCCGCACCTGCCGCCCGGGTCCGGGTCATCGGGCAGCCACCGCTCGCGGGTCGAACGGGTGCTCGGCGATCGAATCGAGCCGCGCCCACAGCCGGGCGGCCTCCCCGCGCGCGGCTGAGGTGACCCAGTCCTGGCCGACCAGCTCGAGCTGGCGGTCCCGGACCGCGACCTCTCCAGCCACCACGACATCGCGCACGGCCCGCGACGAGAGCCCGAACATCCAGTGGCCGGGGAACGACCGGGCATCGACCGGCGCGGGGGCCTCGTGGTCGAGCACGACGAGATCGGCCGGGGCACCGGCCTCGATCCGTCCCAGCAGCGGCTCGCCGAACAGGCGGCCGGCAAGCCGGGCACTTTCCGCGAGCCGGGTGAGCGCCCAGCCCGGGTCGCCGGTCACGCCGTCCTCCCGGGCGCGGAGGTACGCCGTCCGCGACTCCTCGAACATGTCCGCACCGATCCCGTCGGTCCCCAGCGCGACCCGGGGGCCGAACCACCGCAGCGGTGCGCGGCCGACCGCGTTGTTCATGTTGGAGCGCGCGTTGTGCGCGATCGTGGCCTGGGCGTCGCAGACGAGCTCGGCTTCGTGCCGCTCGAGGTGGACGCCGTGGGCGAGCAGCGATCGCTCGTCCAGGGCGCCGGCCCGCGCAAGCCGCTCCACGACCGACGTCCCGAACCGGGCGCTGCAGTCCGCCTCGTCCTCGGCGTCCTCGGCGACGTGGACGTGGAGTCCGGTTGCCGTGTCGGAGGCGGCCGCCACGCAGGCGTCGAGCGTCGCCTCGGACAGCGTGAACGAGGCGTGCGCGCCGATCATGGACCGGGCCAGGGGGAGGGATCCCGCGGCCACGCGCCCCGCGAAGCGCCGGTTCTCGCGAACGCCGGCCTCGGCCCGTTCGGGACCGTCGCGGTCGGTGACCTCGTAGGCGAGGACGCTCCGGATCCCCAGCGATGCCAGAGCATCCGCGATCACGTCGAGCGAGCCGTCGATCGCGTTGGGCGATGCGTGGTGATCCACGATCGTGGTCGTGCCCGCGAGCAGCGCCTCCATGCCGCCGACGAGCGCCGATGCGCGGATGGATGCCTCGTCCAGCCCGCGGTCCAGCCGCCACCAGACGCGGCGCAGGATCTCGATGAAGTCCCGGGGCGGCTCCAGCGCGTATGGCATGCCCCGGGCCAGCGCCGAGTACAGGTGCGTGTGGGCGCACACGTTGCCCGGGATCACGAGGCAGCCCGAGCAGTCGATGTGTCCGGTCCCGGCGGGGAGGTCGCGTGCGGGGCCGATGCCGGCCACGCGCCCTCCGTCAACGAGGACGTCCGCGTGCTCGACGCGGACCGGGTCGATCGACGTCACGACGGTGCCACCGCCGAGCACGAGCGTCATGGCCGGGTCCCTCCCGCGGGCGAGGTGGTGGCGCCGGGCGACGTGGAGCCGGGCGTTGCCGTCGGTGCGTCGGCACGGCGCGCCCGCCCGGGGAGGAGCGCCCGGGCGGTCGCCGAATCACGCATGGGGAGGCGGGTGCGCCGGACGCCGTCGAAGGCGTACAGCGCGCCGGCCACCGCCGCCGCCGTCGGGACCAGCACGGCCTCCCCCATCCCCTTTGCTCCGTAGGGGCCCTCGGGCTGCGGCACCTCGACCAGGATCGCCTCGACCGGCGGCATCGTGGCGGCCGGGATGATCCCCAGCGACTTCAGGGTGACCGTCTCGGGCACGCCACCGACGACCCGGAACTCCTCGGTGAGTGCCATCCCGAGGCCCATGTGGATGCCGCCCTCGACCTGGCCCCGCAGGAGCGTCGGGTTGAGCGCCCGGCCGACATCCTGGGCCGCGATCACCCGCGCGATCCGCCCCGCATCGTCGAGGATCACGACCTGCGTGGCCCAGCCGTAGGCGAAGTGGGTCACCGGCTCATCCGTGTCCGCATCGAGCGAGGTGGTCCAGTCCACGACGACCTCGCCGGGGAACTCCCTGCCGGCGAGCGCACCGAGGCCACCGTCGACCCCGGCGAGCGCCGAGCGCAGCGCCTCGCACGCCCGGAGAACCGCGCCACCGCCCAGCATCGTGGCACGGGATGCCGTGGTCTCCCCGGTGTCCAGCTCGTGCGAGGTGTCCACGACGACCCGGATCCGCCCCGGGTCGATGCCCAGCTCGCCCGCGGCGAGCTGGCGGAACACCGTGTGGCAGCCCTGGCCCATCTCGGTCCAGGAGTGGAACAGGGTGGCCGTGCCGTCCGGCTCGGGGCGCAGGACCGCCCGGCCGCGCTCGACCAGCCCGTTCCCGATCCCGGTGTTCTTGGCCCCGCAGGCGATCCCGGCATAGCGCGCCGACCGATACGCATCGCGCACGGCCAGCAGCGTGGCCCGGATCCCCACCCCCGGCCCGAGGAGCTGCCCGGTCCCGAACCGGTCGCCCACGTCCAGGGCGTTGCGCCACCGGATCTCCCAGCCGTCGAGCCCGGCCTGCTCGGCCAGCATGTCGAGGACACCCTCGAGCGCGAAGGCTGCCTGGTTGACCCCGAACCCGCGCATCGCGCCCGATGGAGGGTTGTTGGTATACACGGCGCGGGCCTCGACATCGACGTTCGGCACGCGGTACGGGCCGCAGGCATGACCGGCGGCCCGCTCGAGGACCTTGCCCCCGACGCTGGCATACGCCCCGTTGTCGCCGACGATCCGCGCCCGCACGGCGACGAGGTGCCCGTCGGCGTCGCAGCCCGCGGTGTAGTCGAGCCACATCGGGTGACGCTTGACGTGGAAGGCGATGCTCTCGCGGCGGGTGAGGCGGAGCATGACCGGGCGGCCGGTGCGCAGGGCGAGCAGCGCGGCCTGGCCCTGGACGTTGAGATCCTCCTTGCCGCCGAACGCGCCGCCCGTCGACACCTGGGTCACCAGCACGTCGCTCTCCGGGAGCGCGAGGAACGAGGCCAGCTGCCGGCGGTCCTCCCAGGCGCCCTGGCCCTCCGAGTAGACATGGACCGCAGGCACGCTGACCGGGGTCCCATCCGGGCCGGCGGCGCCCCGCGGGACGACGAGGCTGGCCTCGGGCTCCAGGAACGCATGCTCGATGGACTGGGTGCGGAAGGTGGCGGACGCAACATGGGCGGCCCCGGCGAGCGCGGCGTCCGCGTCTCCCCGCACGACGACGGTCCGCTGCACGAGATTGCCGCCGTCATGGATCAGGGGCGCGCCGTCGGCGAGCAATTCGAACGGGTCGGTGACCGGGGGCAGGGGCTCCAGCTCGATGTCCACGAGCGCCGCCGCCTCCCGGGCGGACTCACGCGTCTCGGCGGCGACGGCGGCCAGCACGTCGCCGACGCAGCGCACCGTCTCGCCCTCGGCCACGAACAGCGGCCAGTCCGGCACGATGAGGCCCTGCTGCCGCCGGCCCGGGACGTCCGCCGCGGTCACGACCGCGATCACGCCGGGATGCGCGGCGGCGCGTGAGGTGTCGATCCGGCGCACGATCGCCCGCGGCACCCCGGCGAACCGCAGCGCCGCCTCGAGCATCCCGGGCGCGACGAGGTCGCCGACGAACGGCTTCTCGCCCAGGGCCAGGTCGCGGCCCTCGTAGCGCGCCATGCCGCCGGTGGCATCCGCGACCGGGGGCGCGGCATCGGTGACCGGAGCCTCGGTTTCGCGCGAGGCGGCCGTCGGGCCGGGGTCGCCGCGGCGCGCCGCGGCGACTCGCTCGATCGCATCGAGAATCGGCACGTATCCCGTGCAGCGGCAGAGGTTGCCGGCCAGCGCATGGGCGATCGCGGGGCGCGCCGGCGCCGGTTCGCGGCGCAGCAGCGCCTCGGCCTTCATGACGATGCCGGGCGAGCAGTAGCCGCACTGCGACGCGCCGGTGCTCACGAACGCGTCCGCCCACAGGTCGCGGTCCGCGGTGGGCAGACCCTCGAGCGTCTCGACCGTCCGCCCGGCGACGCGGGTCGCCGCCTGAGCGCAGGACACGACCGCGCGCCCGTCCACGATGACGGTGCACGCGCCGCAGGAACCTTCCGGCGCGCAGCCATCCTTCATCGACCGCAGCCCGCAGGCGCCGCGCAGGACGCCGAGCAGCGATTCCCCGGGCTTCGGCTGGACGGAAACCCGTCGCCCGTTGAGCGTGAAGTCCATGGACCGTCCCACAACCGGTCTCCGGAGGACCGTCTGGCCCTAGCCGGAAGCCAACCGATCCCGAATCGTAGGCACCGGCCCCCGGCCACGCGCGTGCCATGTGTCCCGACCACGCGGCCGTCCGGGCCCGAGCCGTCGCTCGACGGCCCCACCACAGGGGGCTGCCGCGACGTCGACGCTGCGGAGGTCGTGATGCGCCGTCTGGGACTCGAGCCGGAGATCGTGGATGAGGCCGTGCTCGATCGGGCCGCCGCACGATGCCGGTCGTTGGGCGTCGTCATGCCCACGTTCGCGCAGCTCGCGGACCCGGACCGGATCCCCGAGCGGATCCTGGAGCGGGTCGCACAGGTCGACCCGGACGCACCGGATCCGATGAACCTGTTCCGCGTCCACTGGTTCAACGACCATACCCGTGCCGCCCGGGCGGCCCTGCCGGAGCACGTCGTCCTGCCCCGCGAGCTGACGGGGGTCGAGGCGCCGATCGTCGTCGCGCTCGGGGACCGGTTCCCGATGATCCAGTCGCACAAGGTGATCGCGGCCTATGGCTGCCTCGCCCCGCGGATCGTGACCGGCCAGTTCGACCCCACGACCCAGCGCGCCGTCTGGCCGTCCACCGGCAACTACTGCCGGGGCGGGGTCGCGATCTCCCGGATCATGGGCTGCCGCGGCGTCGCCGTACTCCCCGAGGGGATGAGCCGCGAACGCTTCGACTGGCTCGCGGACTGGGTGGTCGACCCCGGCGACGTCATCCGCACACCCGGCACCGAGAGCAACGTCAAGGAGATCTACGACCGCTGCGCCGAGCTCGACGCCGAGCCGGACACGGTGATCTTCAACCAGTTCAGCGAGTTCGGGAACCACGTCGCCCACTACGCCATGACCGGGCTGGCCCTGGAGCGCGTGTTCGAGTCGCTCGAGGCCCGGCAGCCCGGCCTGCGCGTCGCGGCGTTCGTCTCGGCCACGGGCTCGGCCGGCACGATCGCGGCCGGCGACTATCTCAAGGAGCGCTTCGACTCACGGACGGTCGCGGTCGAGGCCCTCGAGTGTCCGACCATGCTCTCCAACGGCTTCGGCGAGCACAACATCCAGGGGATCGGCGACAAGCACATCCCGCTCATCCACAACGTGATGGCCACCGACCTCGTGGTCGCCGTCTCGGACCGGGCGACGGACGGGCTGCTGGTCCTGTTCAACACGCCCGAGGGCCGGGACTACCTGGTGCGCCGGCGCGGCGTCCCCGAGCACATTGTCGCCGCGCTGGACTCGTTCGGCGTGTCGTCGATCTGCAATGTGCTGGCGGCCATCAAGGTCGCCCGCCACCAGCACCTGGGACCGGACGACGCGATCCTGACCGTCGCGACCGACGGCGCCGGCATGTACCGGACGGAGATCCCGCGCATCGTCGCCCGGGACTTCCCGGACGGCTTCGACGCCGTAGCCGCCGGAGAGACGTTCGGCGCGTACCTGCAGGCGGCCGCCGAGGACCACGTCCTCGAGGCGACCCGCGCTGACCGCGACCGGATCTTCAACCTCGGTTACTACACCTGGGTCGAGCAGCAGGGCGTGCCGATCGAGGAGTTCGAGGTGCGCCGGCGCCCGGAGTTCTGGACCGGGATGCGCGAGATCGTCAGGACCTGGGACGAGCTGATCGGTGAGTTCAACGAGCGGGTCGCGGAGGTGCCGGCGTGACGGTCGCACGGAACGCGCGCCCGCCCGACGCCCTGCCGCCCGTCGCGGCGGACACGGGGCTGGTGTGCACAGGGTGTGGCGCGACCGCCCCGGAGGATCGGCCGTTCATGCCCCGCTGCCCGCACCGGGCGCCCGGGGACGACATCGACCACGTGATGGCCCGCCAGATCGACCTCGATCGCATCGGATCCCTGTCGGACCCGGACCCCAACCCGTTCATCAGGTACCGGACCCTGTTCCGCGCCTGGCACCTCGCCCTGTCCGCGGGCTGGCCGGATCGCCGCTACGTGGACCTCGTTCGCGAGCTGGACGACGCTGTCGCTGCAGTGGACGGCCACGGGTTCAGGGTCACGCCGATGACGCTGGCGCGCGGCCTCGCCGATGCCGCCGGCCTGGGCCCGGGCGGGTCCGTGTGGGTCAAGGACGAGACGGGCAACGTGGCGGGGTCCCACAAGGCGCGCCACCTGTTCGGGATCCTGCTCGAGCTCACGGTCGCGGAGGCGATCGGACGAGCCGATCCCACCGCGCCGCTGGCCATCGCGAGCTGCGGCAATGCCGCGCTGGCTGCCGCGGTCGTCGCCAGGGCGGCGGGCCGCAGTCTCCGCGTGTTCGTGCCCGAGACGGCGGACGCCGGGGTCGTCGCCCGGCTCCAGGGCCTCGAGGCGAGCGTCGTCGTGTGCCCGCGGCGCGCGGGCGAGGCCGGCGATCCGACGTACCTCCGGCTGCAGGAGGCCATCGCCTCGGGCGCGATCCCCTTCACCTGCCAGGGCCCGGACAACGGGCTCGCGATCGAGGGTGGCGCGACGCTCGCCTGGGAGATCGCCGATACCCTGCGCGGCGCGGACAGCCGGCTGGACCGGATCGTCGTCCAGGTCGGCGGCGGGGCGCTGGCCTCGGGGATCGCGCTGGGCTTCGACGAGGCCGCCACACTCGGCGCGATCGCCGCCGCCCCGCGGCTGGACGCCGTCCAGACCCGCGGCGGCTGGCCGCTCGTGCGCGCCTACGAGCGCGTGCTCGACGACCTCGGCCTGACCGCGGGCACGCCCGTCGATCCGGAGCGCCTCGATGCCCTGATCGCCGGGCTGGCGCACCACCGGTCGCGCTACATGTGGCCGTGGGAGACGGAGCCCCGAAGCGTCGCCCACGGGATCCTCGACGACGAGACCTACGACTGGCTCGCGGTCATGCGGACGATGCTCGCCACCGGCGGGCGCGCCGTCGCCGTGGACGAGGACGCCCTGCTCGCAGCCAATGCGCTCGCCGTCGAGGCCACGGGCATCGATGCCGACGAGACCGGCACCGCGGGCGTCGCCGGGCTGCTCGCCCTCGCCCGGGCCGGAGCCCTCGCACCCGGTGAGTCGGTCGCCGTCGTCCTCAGCGGCGTCCGCCGCCATCCGCCGCCCGAGTCCGCCCACGCCGAGCCCGGCACCGGCACCGAGCCGGCGCCCGGCGCGGAACCCGCGCCCGACCCGGGATCAACGCCCGGCCCCGACGTCGCGTCCCCCAGCCATGCCATCCCATCACATCGGAGAACCCCATGAGAAGCTTCCTCGGTCGTGACATCCTCTCGCTCAAGGACTTCAGCCGCGACGAGTTCTTCCGCGTCTTCCAGGTCGCCGACGACCTTCGCCCGTTCGCGCGTGATCGCCGGAACACCGACCTGCTCAAGAGCAAGACGCTCCTGACCGCGTTCTACCAGCCGTCGACCCGGACACGCCTCTCGCACGAGGCCGCGATGCACCGGCTCGGCGGACAGGTGCTCGGGTTCTCGGATTCGAAGATGACCCGAGCCGGCGACTTCTACCAGGAGTCGATCAAGGACACGTTCCACATGCTGGAGTTCTACGCGGACGTCATCGCGATCCGCCACTTCCAGGAGGGGGCGCCCGCCGAGGCGGCGAAGTGGGCGTCGGTCCCGGTCATCAACTGCGGTGACGGCTGGGGCGAGCACCCGACGCAGGTCCTGACCGACCTGTACACCATCCTCCACGAGAAGGGCACGCTCGACGGGCTGACCTACCTGCTCGTCGGTGACATGCGGATGCGGACCATGCATTCGATCCTCTACGCCCTCTCCCAGTTCGACGCCAAGGCCATCGTGGTCGGGCCGCCGGACATGAACCTCCTGCCCGAGTTCAAGGCGGAGATCGACGCGCTCAACGTGGACTACGAAGAGGCGGGCGACGTCCGTGACGTGATCGGCGAGGCGGATGTCATCTACATGGAGCCGGTCGTCCAGGCCGACTACACGGCGTCACGCGTGGAGCGCGGCGACAATGTCGGCCTGACCCCGCCGGAGTACTGCGTGACGCGAGAGCTGCTGCGCGAGAAGGCGAAGCGGTCCTCGATCATCCTCCACTCGCTGCCGCGGATGGACGAGCTCCTGGCCGACGTCGATGCGACCCGCCATCAGCGCTACTGGGCGGAGGCGTTCAACGGCGTTGCGCTCAAGATGGGCATGCTCGCGCTCGTTCTCGGCGCGGCCGAGTGAAGGCCGACTGATGCAGACAGACCTTCGCGGTCGCGACCTCATCAGCCTCCAGGAGTGGACGAAGGAGGAGATCGACACCGTCCTCGAGGTGGCCATCCAGCTGAAGCGGGAGCGAGCCCTCGGGATCGCGCACCCGCTGCTGCGGGACCGTGTTCTCGCGATGCTGTTCTTCTTCTCCTCGACCCGGACCCGGGCCTCATTCGAGGCCGGGATGGCCCAGCTGGGCGGGCACGCCCAGTTCATCGAGAGCCGGACGACCCAGATCGCCCACGGCGACACCCCCAGGGAGATCGGCGAGATCCTCGGCCGCTACAACGACGGGATCGCGATCCGCAACGTGGACTGGGGGATCGGCAACACCTACATCCGCGAGGTCGCCGCGGCGTCGCGGGTGCCGGTCCTCAACATGCAGTGCGACCTGTTCCACCCCCACCAGTCACTCGCCGACCTGCTCACGATCATCGAGAAGAAGGGCGATCCACGGGGCCGCACGATCACGATCAGCTGGGCGTATGCGGCCAGCTACCAGAAGCCGATCAGCGTGCCCGTGGACCTGTCGATGCTCACGACCCGCTACGGGATGCACGTCCGGCTGGTCCACCCGCCGGAGTTCCGGCTCCCCCAGGACATCGTGGACCAGGCCGCGGAGAATGCCCGGCTCAGCCGCGGCAGCTTCGAGCTCATGGATGACTTCGATGCCGGGATGAAGGGCGCCGACATCGTCTATGCCAAGAGCTGGGGCGCGCTCCTGACCGCGACGTCCGAGGAGGAGGGCGCCGAGTCCGCCAAGCGCTACACCGACTGGATCACAGACGAGCGGCGGATCGCGATGGCCGCGGAGGACGCGATCTACATGCACCCGCTGCCGGCCGACCGGAACGTCGAGGTCGCGGACGCGGTCATCGACGGCCCGCACTCGGTGGTGTACGACGAGGCGGAAAACCGGCTCCACGCCCAGAAGGCGGTGATGGCCCTGACGATGCGGTAGCGCACGGCCGGACGCCGGACCATGGACGGACGGGATCGGATCCTCGCGGCCCTCGACGGCGGGGTCCCCGACCGCGTCCCGCTCGCCCTCGGGTTCTTCGAGGTCGATGGTGCGACGCTCGCGCCGCCGGGGGCGTGGCACCACGACCTGGTGGACGTGTGCTTCGTCGCGTTTCCGATCTCCCCGGAGGAGGAGGATCTGCGGCGGCGGGCCATGCCGTTCGACGGCGACACCCGGCTCGGGACGGTTGCGCAGGCTGCGCGGTATGCGCGCTGGGGCTACCACCCCGAGCGGCCGGGCCGGCGGAACCCGCTCGAGAGCGCGGTGACGCTGGCCGACCTGGAGCGCTTCCCGTTCCCGGATGTGGACGGGCCGTACGCCGTCGACGGGCTGGCCCGTCAGGTCGCCGGTCTCCACGCACGCGGCCTCGCGGCCGCCGGCAACACGCCCCACCTCGGCGGCGAGCTGTTCGAGGCCGCGTGGCGCCTGCGTGGCCTCGAGCGCTTCCTCGTCGACCTGCTCGAGCGCAAGGACATGGCGCACTACCTGCTCGACCGGCTCGCCGCTCTCGCCCGTCGGAACGCGGTCGCGCTCGCGCGTGCCGGCGTGGACGTCCTCGCCCTCGACGACGACGTCGGGATGCCGGTCACGATGATGATCGGCCCGTCGACCTGGCGGGAGTTCTTCCGGCCACGCCTGGCCGGGATCATCGAGGCGGCGCGGTCGGTCAAGCCCGACATCCGGGTCGCCTATCACAGCGACGGCTGGATCGAGCCGATCCTCGACGACCTGGTCGAGATCGGGGTCCGGGCGGTCAACCCGCTCCAGCCGGAGCACATGGACGCGGCCCGGATCCGACGCAGGTTCGGCTCGCGGCTTGCCCTGTGGGGCACCGTCGGCCGGCAGACGACGTTCGCATTTGCCGATCCGGCCGAGATCCGCCGCGAGGTGCGCGAGCGGATCGAGACCCTGGGCCCGGCCGGCCTGGTGCTCAGCCCGGCCTACGACATCGACGAGCCCGACGTGCCGTGGGCCAACGTCGCGGCCTTCCTGGAGGCCGGGAGGACGTTCGGCACCGTCGCCTGAGTTCGGCAGCGAGGTGACCGGCTTCAGGGTAAATCCATGCTGGCTCGCCCAAGGACGTGATTACTGAGGACGCGGTCGTCCGGCACGACACCATGGCACCAGGCGACGCTTTCCCCGACAATGCCGGGGCTGCCAACGAACGTGGTGGAAAGATGCGGACCGCGACACCAAAGCAGGCCCGAGCGGTGCCAGGTGAGGTAACACCCGAGACATCTGATGTCGAGCCCGCTCACGTCAGCGGGTCTGCGGCATCGGCGCTCGCGGCCCTCGTCATCGCGATCGTTGTCACAGCATGCGGCGTGAGACCCGCGCCGGTCACGCCAACGATCGCGGTGCCCGCCAGCACCCCACCGTCGGCGCTCGTCGCCCCCAGCCCGCCCGTCGCCACGCCGGCACCGGCTTCGTTGGCGATGGATGCCACGGGCCTTGGCCCGTGCAAGGAGCAGTGGTACACGACGTGCAACTACGGGATCCGTGTCGAGGGCCCCGGCGGCTTCGACCACCGCGGTAACTTCGCGTGGGACGAGGGTCGGCCTCCGGCCGGGCAGCTGGAGCATGGCCCGGCCGGGCCAGTGGCGTCCACGGGCATCTGGGGCGACGTCCCGGCGACGCTTGGGCCGGGTGTCTGGACGATCAGCTTCCGCCTCTGGTACGGCTCCGACGCGATCAGCTTCAAACCCGTCCCTGGCGGCACACCGCGCTACGCGGAGGAGGACCCGTTCATCGCAGCCTGCTCGACGCACTTCGACACCGCGGGCGTGGCGAGCGTGACGCTCCACGTCGCCTTTCAGGGGCCTGCCTGCACGGTCGTGACTCAGATCGCCGGCGGGTAGCTTGGAATGAGCACGTCGAGGGCCTGGTCAGGACGCCTCCGTGGTGTGATCGTCCTGGGTCTGCCCCTGCGCGCCAACGTGTCCGTCCAATGGTGGGGCGACCTCGTTCGGCGTCGCTCTCCTCTTCGCCGTGCGGCCTGTCAGCCGCCCGCGAAAGGCGCCCGACGGTCCCGATTTACCCTGAACGGATGTCACCCCGCTGCCGAACTCACCGTCGGCTGAGACGGCGGGCCGGGGACTCGATCGCGACGGCGTGGGATGCGCCGGGGGGGCGGCGAGGCGCCACCGGCCACAGCCTCGACGCGGAGGGTGTCGTCCGTGATCATGGCTCGATGCCCACACGCCCGGACACCCCGCTCGCACCGCTGACCGATGCCGGCCTGGCCGTGGCGGTGGCGGAGCTCGCGGCGCGCGATCCGGACCTGGGCGCCGCCGTTGCGCGGTTCGGGCCGCCTCCGCTGTGGGCGCGCGAGCCCGGCTTCCCGACCCTCGTGCACCTCATCCTCGAGCAGCAGGTCTCGCTGGCCTCGGCGAAGGCGGCCTTCGACCGGCTGCAGCTGGCCGCGGACCCGCTGACGCCCGCCTCG
This sequence comes from uncultured Chloroflexia bacterium, assembly GCA_963849495.1. Lineage (GTDB taxonomy): Bacteria > Chloroflexota > Limnocylindria > Limnocylindrales > CSP1-4 > CAIXZV01. Next base: position 269,936 of record CAWKHN010000005.1, read on the forward strand.
TTCCTGCGGCTCGGCGACGCGGAATTGCTGGCGATCGGGTTCAGCCACCAGAAGGCGCGCTACGGGCGGGCGCTGGCGGCAGCGATCGAGGACGGCTCGCTCGACCTCGACGGCCTGGACGTCCTCGACGATGCGGGCGTCGATGCGGCGCTGACCGCCGTCCCCGGGATCGGGCCGTGGACGGCCACGATCTACCGGCTGATGGTGCTGCTGCGGCCCGATGCATGGCCGGTCCACGACATCGCGCTCGCCCAGGCCATCGCCGACGTCCGGGGGATGGGCGCCCGCCCCGGTGCCGGGGAGATGCTCGCGCTCGCCGACGGGTGGCGCCCGTGGCGGGCGGTCGCCGCCCGGATTCTGTGGCACCACTACCTCTCGTCGCGGGCGGCCCGACGTGGCTGACGTGGTACCCGGCCGGGGACCCGCCCGGTGACCTACGCCTGCGTCAGAACGAGGACTCTCCCGCACGGCTCAAGCGCCCAGCGCGGGGTCTCGCCGTCGAGCCACACGTGAGGCACGCCCATCTGACCCATGGCTCAGTCAGGCAGGTTCATGGTCCCGGTCGGTTGCTGCCGCTGCGCCACCGGTCAGGAGTGGTGAGCGCGAGCGATCCGAGGAGCAGCAGCCCTTCGGCCAGCCCGCCCTCGGCGGTGAGCACGCCGGTGCCCGATCCGCTCGCGAATGCCTGTGTGCCGCCGGTGGCACCGCTGCCGACTGCGCCGCCCTCGTTGCCGCACGGGATCGTCGAATACACCGGATCGGCAGGAGACCCGATCGCCTGCCAGCAGCGAGTCTCGGTCAGGGCGAGGACCGCGACCGCTGCACCCAGGACCAGGAGGGCGGCAACCGAGGCGATGAGCGGCTCGACGCGGTGACTCCTGGCCGGCGCGAGGCTCCGCGCCCCGAGCACGATCAACAGCACGCCCGGCACCACGAACGGGATGGTGGCGACCGACAGGATCGCCCCGGCGAAGCACAGCACGCCCGCCGCGATGACGATCGCCGGCCGGCGCTGTGCGGAGCCGATGAGGGCGAGAAGGCCCATCGTCACGTAGAGGGCCGGGATGGCGACCGCGCGCGGCACCCCCTCCGGCGGCCCCGGGTCGCGCGGCTGGGACGCGATGAAGACGCCCAGTGCGACCGCCAGCCCGACGACCGCGAGCCCGACCAGCAGGATGAGCCTGCGGGCTCGGTCACGGTCGCCGATCGTGCTCATGCGAGGCAGTATGCGTCGAGCTGGCCGGGCTCCGGCAACCGATCCCGGCCCGGCTTCAGGCCGTGACGGGCTCCGCGCTGCTCCCGCCCGCCGGCTCCGACGTGATGCCCCAGCCGCCGAAGATCGCCGTGCCCTCCAACCGCAGCGTCGGCGCGTCGGCCGAACGCTCCACCTTCGGCCGTCCGTCCCCCACCCCGCCGATGCCGACGACGTTCGTCTCGACGTTCCAGGCTTCGGGCACCACGAGGTTGCCGCCGCCGAACAGCGAGCTCGTGTGGATCGTGGCTCCGGTCGGGTCGAGGACCGCGTCGCGCAGGTCGACGGTGCCACCGCCGAACCAGGTCGTGACGGTGCCGCCGCGGAACGCGCCGGACTCGCTGTGGAACTCGAGCGGTGCGAAGCTTGCGACGAGATCGATCTCGTCGGCCGCCGGATCCTGGAGTTCCGCGACCCTGCGCCGCGTCGCCGCGAAGATCAGGGCGCCCACCATGAACACGAACCAGCCGAACAGGACCAGGCTGACGGCACGCCTCACCTTTCCAAACATCACAGTCCTCGTGTGTCCGGCGGACCCATGTCCGCGCGTCGGGACATGGTGACCCGAGCGCATGCGCCGGGTCCAGTGCCGAGCGGCCGGACGGCGCCCCAATTCGCGCCGGACCGCGCTCCCGATTCGCGCCGATCGGGCGCGCCCTGTATGGTGGCGACCTTCTCGTGCTCGATGGGCGCGCCGGTCAGCGCCCCGGTCCTCGGACCGCCCGATCCCGAACCACCATCACCCAGCGCCCTGACCGGGCCCCGCAACGTATGCGGGAAGGGCCCGTCAGGAGCGTTCCTCCCCATGTCCTTCGATGATCTCGGGCTGACGCCCGAGCTGCTCCGCGCCGTGTCCGATGAGGGCTACACGGAGCCGACCCCCGTCCAGCGCGAGGCGATCCCGATCGTGCTCGCCGGCCGGGACCTGCTTGCCGGCGCACAGACCGGCACCGGCAAGACCGCCGCCTTCGTCCTGCCGATCATCCAGACCCTGCACGCCACCCGCGTGGCGCCCGCCCCCGTGGCGCCCGCCGCGCCGCGCTTCGACGGATCCCGACCGCGAGCGGGTCAGGCATCGCGCCGGACCCCTGCGTCCGCTCGGCCGCCCGTCCGCGTCCTGGTCGTCGTTCCCACCCGCGAGCTCGCGATCCAGGTCGAGGAGAGCGTCCGCACCTACGGCGCCCATTCGCCCGTCCGCTCCACCACCGTCTACGGCGGCGTGGGCTTCGAGCCCCAGGTGGCGAAGCTGCGGGCCGGACCCGAGATCGTCGTTGCCACCCCCGGCCGCCTGCTGGACCACGTCACCCAGCGCACGATCGACCTGTCGCGAGTCGAGATCCTCGTCCTGGACGAGGCCGACCGACTGCTGGACATGGGCTTCATCCGCGACATCCGCCGGATCATCGCCCTGCTCCCGGAGCAGCGGCAGAACCTCCTGTTCTCGGCGACGTTCTCGGACGACGTCCGGACGCTCTCGAACCTGATCCTCCACGATCCGGCTCGCGTCCAGGTCACGCCGCGGAACACGACTGCAGAGCTCGTGGACCACGTGGTGATGCCCGTCGACCGCGAGCGCAAGCGCGAGCTGCTGTCCCACCTCGTCTCGTCCGGGCGGGTCACCCAGGCGCTCGTCTTCACCCGCACCAAGCACGGCGCCAACCGGCTCGCCGAGCAGCTGGGCAAGGACGGCATCAATGCCGCCGCGATCCACGGCAACAAGAGCCAGTCGCAGCGTGTCCGCGCCCTCGGCGACTTCAAGGCCGGGCGCGTGGGGATCCTGGTCGCGACCGACATCGCCGCCCGGGGGCTCGACATCGAGCAGCTGCCGCACGTCGTGAACTACGAGCTGCCGATGGTGCCCGAGGACTACATCCACCGCATCGGCCGGACCGGCCGCGCAGGCATCGACGGCCAGGCGATCTCGCTCGTGTGCGTGGACGAGACCCCTCTGCTGCGCGACATCCAGTCGCTGCTGCGGCGCACGATCCCGTCCGAAGTGGTCGCGGGCTTCGAGCCCGATCGCACCGTCCGGGCAGAGCCGATCCGGCTGCGGTCCACGCCCGCGGAACGGGCGATGCACGCGGCAGCCCGCGGTTCCTCGTCCCGCGGCGGCTCACCGTCCCGCGGCGGCGCCGTCCAGAACCGCGGTGGCGCGGCCTCGCGCGGACCCGCTCCGGCCCGCGGCGGCTCCCCGTCCCGTGGCGGCTCTCCGTCCCGTGGCTCGTCGCCGTCCCGTGGCGGCGGCCGCAATCGTGACGGCCGCGGCGCCGCCTCCCCCACCCCGGGCAGCACCATCGGCCGAGTGTTCCCGGTCGGCGGCCCGGGCCGGACAGCTGAGGGCCGACCCGCGCATCGCGGCGACAGCCGACAGGTTCACGGCGACAGCCGACAGGTTCACGGCGACGGCCGGCAGGTCCACGGCGACGGCCGGCAGGCGCATCACGCGCCCAACCAGGTCCGGGCGCTGCCCGGCGAACGCCTCCGGCACCTCGACCCGCGAGGGTAGTTCCCGACGCGGTCCGGGCACGGGCCTGGGCCGGGAGCAGGGGCGGCGGGGTCGAACCTGCCGGGCGAGATTGCGCAGCAGGTCCGCGTCCCGGGTCCCTCGGTCGTCGGCGTGTCGCCTGTGAGGCGCTGAAGCCGCGGATCTGCCCCGATTGGCGGTCGTCGATGACGGTTCCATTGCCCACCAGGCGACAGAACGGGAATCATCGGGCCGAATCGCCCTGTGAGGCGTTGCTTGACAGATCTCATCGCCTCCCAGGCGACACGGCGGACGTGGCCGCATCCGGCGGCGGCCCGCGGGCGGCTGCGGCCGTCTGGCACCTGGTGCCCGGGAGCCAGACGCTGCGCGGAGAGACGCACGCAGCAACACGGAACCCTCAGGCGAACGGGGACATCCTCGGCACGCTCGACATCGCCAGGCGTTCCTCGAACCGCCTGGCGGCCCCGTCCAGCTTGTCCAGGTGCTCGGCAAGCCGCCGGCGCGCCTCCTCGGCCGCGGCATCCAGCCCGCCCAGCTCGAACACGCCCCAGTGACGCAGGATCGGCAGCAGCACCTCGTCGCGGTGGACGCGCAGGTCGTAGATGCCGGCCTTTGCGATGTCGGCCGCCTTGCGCAGGAAGCCCGGGATGCCGGCACCCGGCATCTGGAACGCGAGGACCTCATCCACGATCGCCCGCACGGCGGCCGACGGCTCGATCTCGAGCGCGGCCTTGAGGATGTCCCGGTAGAACACCATGTGCAGGTTCTCGTCGGCGGCGATCCGGACCATGATCCGGTCGGCGACCGGGTCGTCCGAGTAGCGGCCCGTGTTGCGGTGCGCGATCCTGGTCGCGAGCTCCTGGAATGCCACGTAGGCGAGGCCGTGGAGCGTGTCCGGGGACGCGTGATCGTAGCCCTGCTGCAGCTGGCTCATCCGGCCGCGCTCCAGGAGCAGCGGATCGATGTTCCGGGTGACGGTGAGGTAGTCGCGCAGCACGATCGCGTGGCGCCCCTCCTCGGCCGTCCAGCGGCCCACCCACGTGAGCCAGGCTCCGTCGCCCTTGCCGAACATGCCGTGGATGAGGCGGTGGTAGCTGGGCAGGTTGTCCTCCGTGAGCAGCCCGATCTCGAACGAGGTCTGGGCCACGCCCGTCAGCCGCGGCTGGTCCGGCGTCCAGGGCTCGGAGTCGAAGTCGCGCCCCAGCCGGTACGGGATGAACTCGTGGGGGAACCACTCCTGGGCCACCTTCAGGTGGCGCTCCAGCAGCCGTCCGGCCTGCGGCTCCAGCTCGATGAGCAGGCGCCGGTCGAGGGCGGAGATGCCGGATGGCTCGGCAGCGTCGGACAACGGATCTCCACGGGTGGCAGGGGTGACGTCGGGCGGGACCTCGGCCCGCATTCTGGGGCCGCCGGTGCCGGTCCACGGTCGGCCTCGGTGCAGACCTGCAGCCACCACCGCGGTTCCGCGGGCCCGGTCGTATTCTTCCGCCATGCCGCTCTACCGAATCGATGGGCCGATCGCGCTCGATGCTCCCGTCATCGTGGCCGCCTTCGATGGCTGGGTCGATGCCGGCTCAGCGGCAACGACCGCCCTGGCGATCCTCGCCCTGGAGGGTGTCACCGTCGCCACGTTCGACTCCGACGAGCTGTTCGACTACCGATCCCGGCGACCGACGCTGGAGATCCAGGACGGGCGCCTCTCGTCACTGGCCTGGCCGGCGGTGACGCTCGCGCACGCCCGGTTCGGCGGACGCGACCTGCTCGTCCTGTCCGGTGCCGAGCCGGACGATCGATGGCGCGCCTTCGGCGAGGCGATGGTGGAGCTCGCCCGGCGGCTGGACGTCAGCGCCTGGGTCAGCCTGGGCGCGATCCCGGCCGCAGTGCCGCACACGCGTCCGGTTCCGATCCTGGGCACGGAGAGCGAGCCCGGGTTGCTCCGCGGCGACGTCCCCGCCGGGCCGACGGGTCTCCTCCGGGTGCCATCCGCCGCGCTCTCGATGCTGGAGATGTCGGTGGCCGCGGCAGGAATCCCCGCGGTCGGCTACTTCGCGCAGGTCCCGCACTACGTCTCCGGCCCGTACGCCATCGCGGCCGTGGAGCTTCTCCGCACGCTGGAGCGGCACCTGGGCGTTGACCTGCCGCGCGGCGCGCTCGCCGAGGAGGCTCGCGAGCTGCGGACCCGCCTCGACGCAGCGACCCTCGCGGACGAGAAGACGCACGCCTACGTGGAGCGGCTCGAGTCGATGGTGGACGAGTCGCGGCTGCCCGCGGGCGACGACCTGATCTCGGAGATCGAGCGGTTCCTGCGCGACCGGAACGGCGACGCGTCGTAGGGTCGCACGGGGTTGCGGGCGCTGGCTGCGCTCCACTCCCCCTGGCTGCGCCCTAGTAGCGCTCCCGGCGAACCACCACCTTGAGGCCTTTCACGGTGGTCGCGCGCAGCGCCCGGATCACGTGCTCGGCCGCGTCGTCCGGCACCTCGACCAGCGAGAAGCCGTCGGCGATCTGGATCGCCCCGATGTCACCGCCCCGCAGCCCGGCCTCGTGCGTGATCGCGCCGACGAGATCCGCCGGCCGGACGCCGGCCGCCCGCCCGGCGCCCACGAACAGGCGGGTCACGCCGCCCCCAGATCCCCGCTTCGGCGTGCTCAGGACGGGTCGTCCCTCCGTGTCGTGCCAGCCGCTGACGCGAAAGCCGCGGCGCGGGCCGGACGAGGATGGGTGGGCCGGCCGCATGGGACCGCTGTCGGACTGATCGAACGGGGGCTGCGAGCCCGGGCCCGGGCCGTTCGCCGACCCGCGGTCCCGCGCCGGGAACGGAGGGACCGTCCCGCGCTGCTGCGGCGCCGGGCGCTGGTCGCCGTCCCGCTGCCAGGGCGCCGGTCGTCGCGGGCCCCGGGATCCGCCACCGGGTCCACCGGCACGACCCGGTCCACCCGGACCACGTCCGACGTCGCGGAACCCCGGCAGCTGGGCGGGAGCGAGCTCCGTCACGTCCTCGGCGCCCCGCGCCTCGGCATCGGCCAGGCTCAGCGCCGCGAGGGCGATGTCGACCAGGTCGAACTCCTCGGACAGCGGCTCCACGGCCGCGCGGTACCGGTCGAACTCACCGGCCACGAGCGTCTCGCGGAGGGTGGCGCGGAGCATGTCCATCCGGTGCTCACGGACGTCGGAGACCGTCGGCAGGCCGGCGATGTCGAGGGGCATGCCGATCGTCCGCTCGATGTCCCGCAGGAGCCGGTGCTCGCGGGGCTCGACCAGCGTGATCGCCACGCCCTCGCGGCCGGCGCGCCCGGTCCGGCCGGTCCGGTGGACGTACACGTCGGGCGATGACGGGACGTCGTAGTTGACGACGTGCGAGATGTGGCCGATGTCGAGGCCGCGCGCCGCGACGTCGGTGGCGACCAGGACGTCCAGAGCGCCGTCCCGGAAGCGGTTCATGATCCGGTCCCGCTGCTCCTGGGACAGCCCGCCGTGCAGCGCCGCCGCGTCGCGCCCGCGCCCGCTGAGCGCCTCCGCGAGATCGTCGACCTCGCCGCGGGTCCGTGCGAAGACGAGCGTGGCCGCGCCGTCCTCGAGGTCCAGGATGCGGCCCAGCGCCGCGAGCTTGTCCGCTCGCCGGACGACGTAGGCGACCTGGCGCATGCGCGCCGCCTCGCCCTCGGACCTGGCGACCTGCTCCACGCGCACCCGCACCGGGTTCTGGAGGTGCCGCTCTGCGAGACGAGCGATCTGGCCCGCGATCGTCGCCGAGAACAGGGCGGTCTGACGCTCCTTCGGGAGAGCCGACAGGATCCGGTCGAGGTCGTCCGCGAAGCCCATGTCGAGCATCTCGTCCGCCTCGTCGAGGACCACGGTCTCGACCTCGTCGAAGCGAAGCGTGCCCCGGTCGAGGTGATCCACGGCCCGTCCGGGCGTCGCCACCACCACGTCCACGCCGCGCGCGAGGCGGTGCAGCTGGGTGGTGATCGGCTGGCCGCCGTAGACCGGCACGACACGCACGCCCAGCTCGCGTCCATACCGGTGGATCGCCTCGGCCACCTGCATCGCGAGCTCGCGCGTGGGCGCGAGCACGAGCGCAGCTGGACGGCTGCCGCGGCCGTCTCGCGGCGCGCCTCGCCCGTCCACCGGCCGGCCGGCGTCGCGATCCGCATCCATGCGCGTGGCCAGCCGCTGGAGGATCGGCAGGGCGAACGCAGCGGTCTTGCCGGTCCCGGTGGGAGCCTCAGCCAGCAGGTCGCGGCCGGCCAGCAGGGGCGGGATGGCTGCCAGCTGGACCGGGGTTGCCTCCTCGTAACCGAGCCCGACCAGGGTCCGCAGCAGGCGCGGATCGAGCCCGAGGGCGGCGAAGCCGTCTCCGGAGGGCTCGGACGGGCGTTCCGCGGCGGCCTCCGGCGCGGCGGCCTCCGGCGCGGCGCCATCCGGGGCGGCGGCCTCCGGCGCGGCACACATCCAACGGGGCAGCGTCCGCCGGGGCGGCGGCATCCGCCGGGGCAGCCGCCTCGGCGTGTACGGCGCCGGCAGGATCGGTCCGCGGGGCGGGCTTCGGCTTGGTCACCAGGTGATGCTAGCCCCAATCGCCGGTATCCCCTTCGGAACGGGCGTCGCGGCCCGGGGAGCATCGCCCACGGTCGCCGGGGTCACGACGGCCTCGCGGCGACCGCCAATCGGCCCTTCCGCCGGGCGGGCACGGGGCGGACACTCACCGGCAGGCAGGCCCGGCAGACGGCCCCCACGGTGGCGCGAGCACGCCCACCGGGCCCATTTTCGGGGCGGGCGGCGCCGGCTCGCTGGAGGGACGAGAGATGGACACGCGGCACGCTCGCCGCCGGGATACCGGGCGCCTGATCTTCGGGGGGATCCTGCTGGTGGTCGGGATCTACTACCTGTTCCAGCAGACCCTCGGGTTCGACATCCCTGATCTCAACTGGGACCAGATCTGGCCGATCCTGCTCGTGCTCATCGGCGTCGCGATCCTGTACGAGAGCTGGTCCAAGCGCCAGCAGGGCTGACCGGGGGCGTCTCGGGCGCGGATCGCGAGCTCCCGGACACAGATCGACCTCGAGGATCTGCCGGGAGCCGGTGCGCACCGGGACCGTGCGGTCGCCATCGCGAGCGGTCGCAACGCGCCGGGCTTCCCTCGGGAGTCCGTCGGCCGGATACTTGAGCGGATGCGACGCGTGGAAGCGGAGGCGCTCGTCGGCGCCTCGCGTGACGAGGTCTGGGCCCTGTACGACGACATCTCGGGGACACCCCGCTGGATGCCGTACGTCGATGAGGTCGTGTACGTCTCCGGGCCGGCTCGCGTGGGGACGGTCTACCGGGAGCGCACCCGCCTGGCGGGCGTGCACGACACCGGCCAATGGGAGATCGTCGAGCATCGCCGGCCGGTGCGGCAGGTCCATGTGTCGTCGGACAAGGGCCTCGAGAGCCGGCTGATCATCACCTTCGAGGGGCGGGGAACGGGCACCTGGGTCCACGAGGCCGTGGAGCTCCGGTCCCGGCTGTGGGGCCCGCTTGGCTGGCTGCACGAGCTCGTCGCGTCCGTGCCCGCCGGCGTCGGCGTGCGGGCGGCGGTCGCGGGCGCGAAGCGCGTGTTCGAGGGCTGACCACGGCAGCCGTCGCCCCGCGAGCTCACGGGCGTCGGCCACCGCACATGGGCGGGGAAAAGGAGGAACGGACCGTCTTGGAGGACAGGGTTTCCGACTCCGCCGCCGCCCGGCATCCCGCCGGAGGAACGACGCGCCGCCGGAAGTGGTCCGAATGTTGGCGGTCCGTTCGTGAGTGCGAACATAGGCGCCGGCAGGACGGTGCGGAACGGGCCAGGAGTCATGACCGGGAGTGGACGAAGGTCCGGGATCGGCGGGCCTGGTGGCGCGGCGCGGCCGGGACGCGTCGCGGGCGGCGGTGCGCCTGCCCGATCGGGCAGCCGGGATACCCTTGGGTCGATGCTCGTCGACGATCCCTCTCGACACCTGCCGCTCGACGGCACCCGCAACCTTCGGGACGTCGGCGGCTACCCGGCCGCGAACGGCCGTCGCACACGATGGCGGACGCTGCTCCGATCGGACGAGCTGACCGGGCTGCCGGAGCACGCCCAGCGGGAGCTGGTGGAGCTCGGCGTGCGCCAGGTGATCGACCTGCGCTGGCCGGAGGAGCTCGACCGTGCGCCGAACGCCTTCCTCCGGTCGCCGACCGTCCGCTACCGCAGCGTGCCGCTGCTCGCCGACGACCCGACCCCGCACGCGGGCCTCGCCGGCATGTACCGGCACGTGCTCGATGCCCGGGGGCCGCAGCTCGCGGAGGTCGTCTGGGCGCTGCTCGAGGACGACGGCCTGCCGGTGGTCATCGGCTGCGCCGCGGGCAAGGACCGGACTGGCGTCACGATCGCCCTTCTGCTCGACGTGGTGGGCGTGCCGGCCGAGATCATCGTCGAGGACTACGCCCTGTCCGCCGGCTACTTCGCCGCCCCGGTCACGCGGGTCGACCTGGGGGACTGGCGCCATCCGCCGCTCCTCGTGGACAGCCCGCCCGAGTTCATGACCAGCGCACTGGAGCACCTCGATCGGGTCCACGGCGGGGCCAGGGCTCTGCTGCGCCGCCAGGGCATCGGCGAGGGTGACATCGAGCGCCTGGTGGCGCTCCTGACCGAGCCGGATCCGGGCCGACCCGCCTCTCGCGACTGATCGCGGCCGCATGGGCCGCATGGGCCGCACGGGCCGCGCGTGCCGACCGTCCCCCCACCGGCGAGCCGGTCCGGCGCGGTGAGCGCGGTGGTGGGGCCCGGCCCGATCGATCTCGCGGACGGTGACGACGGGCTCGTCGTGCGCGGCATGCTCAGGAAGCCTACGATTCACGCATGGGCCGCGTCAGCGCCTCCCTCGAGCTCCCCCATCCCCCCGATCGGGTTTTCGATATGGCCACGCGAATCGAGGACCTGCCGCGCTGGCTGCCGGAGGTGAGCGAGGCCGAGCTGCTCGATCCGGTCCTGGACACCGGCAGTCGCGTCCGCCTGAAGCTGTCCGCGGCCGCGGCCGGCGTGGAGGTGATGGGGACCGTCCGGCAGTTGCGCAGGCCGTCGATCCTTGCCATCGGCGGTTCCGGCGGGCCGCTGACCATCGAGGTCAGGACGCGCCTGCAGCCGGTTGGCGAGACGGCCACCCGGATCTCGCTCGAGATCGTCCTCTCGGCGCCGCCCCTGCTGGGCTTCGTTGCCCGCGAGGCGGAGCGGCGGATCAACGCGGAGCTGCCGGCCGCCCTGGAGCGGTTCCGGACCCTGATGGCGGCCGAGCCCGTCTGACCCGCGGTCCCGGCATCGGTCCGGCGCCGGCAGAAGGACGACCGCGGTCGGCCGGCCGTGATCGCCGCGCGGTGAGGCGGGCGCGTGACGTGGCGGTCAGGCCGCCTCGGTCGCCTCGCCGTAGCCCGGCACGGTCACCTCGATCAGGGGGCTGTGCTCGACCATGACATCCACGTCGGTGCGCTTCCAGTTGCGGGCCACGCCTTCGATCAGCGCCCGGCGCTCGGCGGGATCCGTGATCACCCTGGCCGTGCCGGCGACGTCCGCGTGCGCGAACGGCCCCTTGAGGTGGATCGTGATCCGCGGGTCGGCCGCCACGTTGTAAATCCAGGCGCGCGTCCGATCCGGAGCAGGCATCCCGCTGATCACGAGCCGGCCGTCGAGGTTGTGGAGGAAGATCTCGATGCGGCGGGGCTCGCCGCTGCGGCGGCCGGTCGTGGTGAGGTCGATCACGTGGCTGTGATCGAGGGCGTTGCGGATGGTGTCGTCCATGAGGAGCTCCGGGTGCGGCGCTGGGCGCGGTACGGTGTCGATCGTGCTCGAGTCGTTGCACGTGCAACGATACTGCCACCCGGACGAGGACACAAGCGGCGGTCCCCGGGCTCCGGCGGCATCGGGTGCGCCCTACACTCCCCTCGATGCTGCGCACCGTCACCGCCACCCGCTACGTGACGCCCCTCCGGGAAGGCGGGTCTGTGCCCGCGCTCGTCGAGGCGGACGACGACGGGCTGTACGTCGTGAAGCTGCTGGGTGCGGGACACGGCCGCAAGGCCCTGGTCGCGGAGCTGCTGGCCGGCGAGATCGCCCGCCACCTGGGCCTGCCCATCCCCGACCTCGTCCTGGTGGAGCTGGATGCAGCGCTTGCCAAAGCGGAGCCGGACCAGGAGATCCAGGATCTGCTCGAGCGATCCGCGGGGACGAACGTCGGGCTCGACTTCCTGCCGGGTGCCCTGGCCTTCGCGCCCGGGGTGGGACCCATCCCGGAGCCGGACCTGGCGGCGGAGGTGGTCTGGCTGGACGCGTTCACCACGAACGTGGATCGGACGCCGCGCAACCCGAACCTCATCGTGTGGCATCGGCGGCTCCACCTGATCGACCACGGATCGGCCCTCTACATCCACCACACCTGGCGTGACCCCGCGGCGCACGCGCGCCGCCCGTTCGAGGCCATTCGCGATCACGTGCTGCTGCCGTTCGCCGGCTCGATCGCGGAGGCCGATTCCCGCCTGGCCATGCGGCTGGACCGGACCGTGTTCAGTGACATCGCGGCGCTCATCCCGGACGACTGGCTGCCGGCCGAGCCGGGGCTGGCCGACCCGGCGGCGCATCGCCGCGCCTACGTGGACTACCTGGTCGCGCGCCTGGAAGCGCCCCGTGCGTTCGTCGAGGAGGCCGAGCGTGCGCGAGCCGCATGACCCCGGGCCGGCCGACGGCGGCGCCGCGGACCGCAGCCCGTTCGAGTACGCGATCGTGCGCGTCGTGCCGAGGGTCGAGCGCGGCGAGTCCTTCAACGCTGGCATCGTGCTCATGTCCCGGCCCCACCGGTTCCTCGGTGCCCGCACGGACCTGGACCAGGCGGTTCTCGTCGCGCTGGCGCCCGACTGCGATCCGGAGATCGTCCGGGCGCACCTTGCGGCCATCGAGGCCATCGCGGCCGGAGATCCTGATGCCGGCCCGATCGCGGCGCTGTCCGCGCCCGAGCGGTTCCACTGGCTGGTGTCGCCGTCGTCGACGATCATCCAGCCATCCGACGTGCACACCGGCCTGACCTCGGATCCGGCAGCCACGCTGGAACACCTGTTCCGGACCCTCGTCAGACGCTCCTGAGCGTCTGACGCCCGCTCATCTGCCTGATCGGGGACGACCGGTTCGCGGGCCCGACGGCGGTTTGTCGCTAGTCCTGTGGCCCCGACGCCTCGATCTCGATCGGCGTCGCCGGCCGGTCGGCGTCCTTCCCCTTGCCGCGCCGGAAGGCCAGGGCCACCAGGATCGTCACCGTCATGAACGTCATCGACGCCGAGTTCGAGAGGAGCAGGGCGGGGTTGCCGATGGCCCAGCCGTAGGAGATCCAGGCGACGAAGCCCAGGTCCAGCAGCGTCAGGTACAGCAGCGAGACGTCACGGCTCGACCGGGTGTGGAACATCCGCCGGATCTGGAGCACGGGCGCCAGGGCCATCATCACGCCCGCCAGGGTCGCGATGACCGCGAGGAGATCGGGCGTGCTCATCGGGCGGCGTCACCCGCCGCCTTCGCGCGCAGCTCGGCCTTGTGGGCGCGCTTGCCGGCCTGGTACTCCGCCAGCGCCTCCGGTGAATCCACGTCGCCGAGGGTGGGGTGGCGGGGCACGACCTCGTCCCAGCCGGCGGGCTTGATCCCGTACCGCTTGCCGAGCAGCGCGACGATCGTGCCGGCCTTCATCTCGCCGAGCCCGGGCAGGGCGATGAGACGAGCGTGGAGGTCCCGGGCATCCTTGGCCTCCGACCAGACCCGGCTCGCGTCGCCACCGTAGCCATCGGCGATCGCGGCACACAGGTCGCGGACGCGCCTGGCCATGTTGCCGGGGAAGCGGTGCAGGGCCGGCGGGCGGCGGAAGGCCGCATCCAGCGCGTCGGGGTCCATCTCCGCGATCGCGGCCGCGTCCAGCGACCCGACCCGGTTGCGGAGCTCGAGCGGCCCACTGAACGCCTTCTGGACGGTGACCTGCTGGTCGAGCGCGAACCCGATCAGAAGCGCGAGCGGATCCTGCGCCAGGAGGGCATCGGCGTCCGGGTTGCCGGTGAACGGGAGGTGGTCGGGCGGGATGGGCAGGCTCATGGGTCCATCGTACGCGGCAGACCGTGGCTCGGGCGAGGCGCGGGCGAGAGGCGGAACGAGGAGCCGGCGCCGAGGTCGCGAGGAGCCGGCGCCGAGGTCGCGAGGAGCCGGCGCCGAGCGCGCGGCCGGCGGCCCCTCTAGGATCGGTCCATGAGTGACGCCTCCCCCTTCTGCGACGCCCCGGGCCGGCTGGCGGTGCGCGCCGGGCATCTGCTCGACGTGGAGACCGGCAGCACGCTTCCCGACCGCACGCTCCTGGTCACCGATGGCCGGATCGAGGCCATCCTCGGGCCGGGTGACGGCCTGCCGGACGGGACGCCCGTCGTCGATCTCGGCGACCTCACGGTCCTGCCCGGGCTCATCGACACCCACAGCCACCTGGTCGGCGAGGTCCAGGAGGCCGGCGTCCCCGCCACGACGACGTCGGCCGCGCAGGAGGCCCTGCTCGGCGTCCGGAACGCGCGGGTCACGCTCGCCGCCGGCTTCACCACGGTCCGCGACCTGGGCCCGTTCCGCGCGTTCGTCGACTGCGCCCTGCGGGATGCGATCAACGCGGGCGACGTCGACGGCCCCCGGATGCAGTGCGCCGGGGCGTACATCACGGCACCGTGGGGTGGCGGTGATGTCGTCGGCCTCGCCCACGACATCCGCCTGCCCGCCGACCTTCGTTTCGGGGTCGTCACGTCGGCCGCGGAGGTCCGGGAGCGCGCCCGGCGATTGCTGATCGGTGGCGCGGACGTCATCAAGTGCATCGGGACCGGCGCGGTGCTCACCCGGGGCGGAGTGCCCGGTGCGCCCGAACTGTCCGAGGAGGAGATCCGGGCCGCGGTCGAGGAGGCGGCCTGGTACGGCGCGTTCGTGGCCGTCCACGCCCACGGCGCCGAGGGCGCGAAGAGGGCGATCCGGGCCGGAGCCCGCTCCGTGGAGCATGGCTCGCTGCTCGACGACGAGGCGATCGCGATGCTCGCCGACAGCGGCACGTTCTTCGGCGTGGACCTGTTCGACGGCGAGTGGGCGCTGGAGCACGGGGTCGACGAGCGATGGCCGGCCGAGACGATGCGCAAGCTCGCCGACACGATGGACACCGGGATCGCCGCGTTCCGGAAGGCGATCGAGCGCGGCGTCCGGATCACCTACAGCACCGACAGCGGCGTCTACCCGCACGGGCTGGTCGCCGGGCAGCTCGGGTCGTACGTCCGGTACGGGATGTCGCCGCTCCAGGCGATCCGGTCCGCCACCAGCGTGGCCGCCGAGTGCCTCGGCTGGTCCGACAGGGTCGGATCCCTCGCCCCGGGCCGGTTCGCCGACCTCGTCGCGGTGGACGGCGACCCGCTCGCGGACGTGACCGTGGTCGAGCGGCCGGTCGTCGTCGCCAAGGGCGGTCGCCTCGTGGTCGATGCCCGCCCGGCGAGCGCGGGCGGGGCGACGTGATCCTGGGGATCGACCACCTCGTCGTCGCGGTCACGGACCCGGACGCGGCGGCGGACGTCCTCGGCACGGACCTCGGCCTTTCCTGGACCGGCGGCGGGCGACACGAGGCCATGGGCACGTTCAACCGGCTCGCGTTCCTGGGGGACACGTACCTCGAGCTGATCGGCGTGTTCGACCGGTCCCTGGTGCTGGGCAACGCGTCGTTTGCGGTCGGCGCGGCCGCCCTCACGGTGCTCGAGGCAGGCCGGGAGGGGCTCGCGACGTACGCGCTGGCGACCGATGACATCGACGGCGAGGTGGCCCGCCTTCGTGCAGCCGGGTCGTCGATCGGCCTGCCGCTGGCCGGATCGCGCCTCCGGCCGGACGGTGAGCTCGTGCGCTGGCTCGCCGCGTTCCCGGCGCTCGGCCCGGATCGGCCGCCGTTCATGATCCAGCACGATCACCGGGACGCCGAGTGGAACGACGCGGCCCGCGCGGAGCGGGCCGCGTTCCGGCACCCGACGGGCGGACGGGTGCGCCTGGCCGGCCTGCGCCTCCCGGTCGCCGACCCCGCGGCCGTCGCGGCCCGGTACAGGGAGACCGTCGGGGTCGCGTTCGACGCCCACAGTCGCGCGACCGCCGGCTCACGGGCGACGGGTGGTGGCCAGGCGATCGAGCTCTGCGCCCCGGCGGCGGGCGAGGATCTCGTGCCGCTCGTGGACCTCACCGCCGAGCTGGGCACACCCGGCCTCGACGTTGTCCGGTGCGGCATCCGGTGGCGGCGCCGCGCCGACAACCCGGCGCGCGACGCGAGCGCCTAGGCGATCGGGCGGCGGGCGCCCTCGGGCGGCACCCAGGCGATGTGTCGATCGCCCCGCGGCGCGTGCGACCGGGCCGCCCGGCGGGCGGCGATCGCCGTGACGATCCTGTAGGTCAGCAGGAAGCCGACCGTCACCGCGGCGCCCACGTAGAGCGCCCTGGCCCAGCCCGCCCCGCTGTCGGTTCCGGCCGCGATGCCGTGGGCGGTCGCCCCGGCGAACGCGAGGAACGTCAGGTAGTGGAGCGTGCGCCACGTCCGCTGGCCGATCCGGCGACGCAGGTAGAAGCTGGCCGTGACGACGGCCATCAGGTACAGCGCCACCTGTCCGACACCCACGGCCAGGGGCGCATGCGGCGCGAGGCCCGGAACGAGGATCTGCGCGAGCGAGAACGGGACCGTGTGGTCGAGGCCGAGGAGCACGCCGTGGATCCCCGCCAGGCCGAGCCCGAAGGCCGCCAGGTCCTGGTGGAGCGAGAACGAGATCGGTCGATGCGCGATCGCGTCGAGCAGCTTGGTCGACAGCAGCAGCCCGTAGACCACCGATGCGGTGACCGCCATCCAGGCGAGGAACGCGAACAGCCGCTCGAACAGCCACGGCAGGCTTGTCGCGTTCGCCGCCAGCACGTCGCCGAGGCCTCGAACCGCTCCGGGGCCGGTGGCGCCCGCCACGATCCCGGCGGCAACCGCGGCCAGGCCCCAGCGCGCCAGGCCGGTCCGCGGGTCCAGCCCGCGATACCTCACGCCAGCCATCGCACCATCCCCGGCGTCGCGCGCATCTCACCGCGGTCCGTCAGCAGCAGCATGCCCAGGACACCCGGCCGATCGAGCGCCGCGAACGCGCCCTGCGACCCGGCGATGACCGCCAGCTTGGCGTACGCCTCGGCCTCCCCGGCCGTCCGTGCGAGCACGGTTGCCTGCACCACGTCGGTGGCGGCGGGGAGGAGGCTCCGGGGATCGATGATGTGGTGGCTCGTGCCGTGGCGGCCCGTCCAGCGGTGGACGCTGGTGCCGGAGGTCGCGAGGCCGAACCGGAGCGGCGCGTTGCCGTCGGCGCTCAGCTCGACCACGGCGAGGGTGGCGCCGGGGCTCGCCGGGTCGGCGATGCCGATCGCCCACCGGTCACCCGGCGCGATGCGCAGCGCGATGTCGCCGTCGCCGTCCACCAGCGCGGAACGGCCCGGCGCGATCGCGAGCGCGCGATCGGCGAGCCAGCCCTTTGCGACGCCGTCGAGATCGAACCCCAGCCCGGGCTCGCGGCGCACCTCGGCCCCCCGGGCCGTGCGGGCGAGCGACCAGCGCCGCGCCGCCGGCAGCGGGCCGCCGGGTCGCGTGCCCGCCTCCGCGGCAAGCCGCGCGTCGAGCAGCGCCACGTCGACCAGGCCATCGGTCATCTCCTCGGCCGTTCGTGCCCAGTCCAGCACGGCGGTCAGCGTGGGACCCACCGGCACCCGTGCGTCGAGGGAGGCGTTGAGCCGGCTCAGCTCGGAGGTGGCGGTGAAGCGCGTCAGGCGGGATGCCCAGGCCTCCATGCGAGCGAGGACGCGCGCTGCGGCGGCGGCGAGGGCCGCAGGGTCGGCGGCGTCGAGAAGGTGCACGGACACGCGGCCGCCCATCATCGGCGCGCTGGCCGCAACCGGCACCGGCGTCATCGCCCGCTGGGCGGTCTGCGGGAACATCACGGCACCCCCGACTGGCGGGTCGTGGTGACCACGTGGACGACCGGGGTCGGGGTCGGCTGGACCACGACCGATGCCTGCGGCGGGGCAGTCTGGCCGGGCAGCAGGGTCACGTACCTCGTGACGTGGATCACCGCAGGGGTGGCGGCGGGGGCGACGTTCGCGACGTCTGCAACCGGCGCCGGTCGCGGCGTCACGGATGGCAGCAGCGCGCTCGTGATCGCGGAGGCGGAGGCGATCCCGGCCAGCGCGACGAGCAGCCGAAGGGGATTCGGATCCGGCTTCGAGCGGGCCGGACGAGCGTCCGGTCCGACACGGTCCGGACGGGCCGGGGGCAGCGGTCGGGGGGTGCGGGGTTCGGACATCAGTCGTTGTCCCCTTCCGCGCCGTCGTCGCCGTGGTGGGCAGGCGCGGTCACGGCCGTGGTGACCGTGATCTCCTGCGGCTTCACCGGGGCCGCGACGTAGATCGTGTCGACCTGGATGGTCGGCGCGGCGGGCACCTCGGCCGTTGCGGCGGCCGGCTGCGCGGGAACCCCGCCGACCGGATCGGCATGCGGCGCGAAGCCGGCGGCGACGAGGCCGACCGCGAGGGTGAGCGCGGCGACGAGCGAGCCTGCGAACAGGGCGGTTCGATGGATCATGGTGGACGGGGCCTCCCCGGCGATACGGTGGTGACGCCTCCCAGCATCGCCGGCCGCGATGTCGCGGCGGTGAGCGCCGGATGAGAATGCCCACAGAGAAGGCGTCCGGCCCTCGACCAACGGGCGATCCACCCGCACAATGCGCGGCGATGCGAGTTCTGGTGGTCGAAGACGAGCCGAAGATGGCCGCGCTGATCAAGCGGGTCCTGGTGGCCGAGCGCCACGTCGTGGACGTTGCCCCCGACGGGGTCAGCGCCATGGCGCTCGCGGAGACCGGCCCGCACGACGTGGTCGTGCTCGACCGGATGCTCCCGGACATCGACGGGATCACGATCCTGCGGCTCCTGCGGGCCAAGGGGATCGCGACGCCCGTCCTGCTGCTGACCGCCCTGGGCTCGGTCGACGACCGGGTCGCGGGTCTCGATGCCGGGGCGGACGATTACCTCGCCAAGCCGTTCGCGTTCTCGGAGCTGCTGGCGCGCATCCGCGCCCTCGCCCGCCGGCCCGCCGCTCCCTCGGATGCGCGGCTCTCGGCCGGTGATCTGGCCCTGGACGAGCTGCGCCACGTCGCGCAGGTGGGCGATCGGACCGTGGACCTGTCCGCCCGCGAGTTCGCGCTGCTCGGCTTCTTCATGCGCCACGCCGGCCAGGTGGTCACGCGCCAGCAGATCCTCGACCAGGTGTGGGGTGCCGAGCCGGACGTCTACTCCAACGTGGTCGACCTCTACGTCTCGTACCTGCGCAAGAAGCTCGGGGAGCTGGACCGGGCCGACCGGCTGCGGACGGTGCGCGGCGTGGGGTACACGCTCAGGGCCGAGGCCTGACCCGGGTGGCGATGGCCCCCACGGACCGGCTGCTCCGCGCCACGCGCCGGCGCCTGTTCGCGGTGACCCTCACGCTGCTGACGCTGCTCGTCGTCGGGGTCGGCGCGGCGACCGCGATCATGGGGCTCAGCGCCCTCGACGCGGACGTGGACCAGGCCCTCCGGACGGCGGTGGACACGGCCGCCGCATCGCTCTCGGGCGAGCTGCCGTCATCGGACGAGGCCCGGGAGCCGGACGAGCAGCAGCCGGCCGCCGCCGACACGGTGCTGCTGGTCCTCGATCGATCCGGAGCGGTGGTGCAGAACCGGACCGGCAGCATCCTGATCGGGCTGCCCGACCGCGACGCCCTGCCCGCGGCCACGTCATCGGGCGAGGATCTGCGGACGATCCGCGCCGGCGCCCACAGCCTGCGTCTGCTGACCGTGCCCCTCGTCCACGAGGGGACCATCGTCGGCTTCGTGCAGGGTGGTTTCCTCCTCGATCTCCACGACAGCCAGTCGCGGAGCCTCGTGTTCGCCGTGATCACCGTGGGTGCCATGGGCCTCGTGGCCGCGGCGCTGATCACGCTGCTGGTCACCGGGCGTGCCCTGGGCCCGATCCGCGACGGCTTCGAGACCCAGCGCCGGTTCGTGGCCGACGCGTCGCACGAGCTGCGCACACCGGCCGCGCTCATCCGGGCCAACGCCGAGGTGCTGGAGCGTGAGGGCCTCGTGTCGGCCGAGGGCGCGCCGCTCCTGGCAGACGTGATCGGCGAGGCCGATCGCCTGGGCGGGCTCGTCGGCGAGCTGCTCCAGTTGGCGGCATGGGACGACACCGGCACGTCGCTCGCGCCGGTCTCGCTGGACGTCGCTGCCGTGGCCACCGACATCGTCCGGGGTGCGGGCGCGCTCGCGGCGGAGCGAGGGGTCCGGGTGGAGATCGACGCGCCCCGGGCGGTGAGGGCGCTGTCCGATCGGGACCGGCTGATCCAGCTCCTGCTCATCCTCATCGACAACGCGATCGACCACTCGCCGGCGGGCGGCGCCGTGACGGTCCGCGTCCGGAGCGAGGGTCCCATGGCCGTCATCGACGTCGAGGACGACGGACCCGGCATCCCGGAAGCGGAGCTCGAGCGCATCTTCGAGCCGTTCACCCGGCTGTCGGGCACGACGCGTCACGGGTCCGGTGGCACCGGCCTCGGGCTGGCGATCGCGCGCCGGATCGTGGTGGCTCACCGCGGGACGATCCACGCGGGCACGGCCGCCGGCGGTGGTGCCCGCTTCAGGGTGGCGATTCCCGCGGAGGGACGGCGGCCGGGCCCCACGGTCTGAGCGAGGCGCCCCACGACCTGGCCAAGCCAGGCGGGGCGGCCGCCTCCGCCGGAGCCGGGGTCAGGGCAGGGCGCCCTCGACGACGGACCGGTCGGCCGGCCCGTCGAGCAGCGCGGGCAGACGGACCAGGGCGGCGAACACCACCGTGGCCAGGACGAGCATGCCGGACCCGACGAACAGGGCGGTCGCGTTGGCGTCGATCAGCGCGCCGGCAAGCCCGATCGAGAGCGGCGTGATCCCGAACGACATCAGCATCACGAGGCTCATGACCCGGCCGACAAGCGCCGGGTCGACCCGTGCCTGCAGCCACGAGACCGCGATGATGTTGACGTAGCCGATGGACAGACCCATCACGGCCAGCATCAGGACGACACCCGGGAACCAGGAGAGAGCCCCGATGGCCGCCATGGCCATGCCCGTGACGGCCAGGCCTCCCAGGACGATGCGTCCCTGGCGGTCCAGCCGGGCGTTGCCGGCGAACAGCGTGCCCACGAGCGCACCGGCAGCCCAGCCGGTCTCCATCAACCCGAGCCCCAGGGCGCCCGCGTGGAACCGCTGGCTGGCAAGCCAGGCTGCGCCGACGGCGCCCGGGCCGTTGACGGCGAAGTTGAGCACGAACGCGACCAGCATGATGGTGCGGATGGCCGGATCCGCGGCGACGACGCGCAGCCCCTCGACGAGCGCCTGGCGGAACGTCTCCGCCGGCATCGATGCGGCTGCGAGCGGGTTGGTCACCGGCGACCCGTCCGCTCCGACGACGACCTGCGCGGACGTTGCCGTGGGCGTCGATGCCGCCTTTGCCGCGCCGGAGAGGACCGCGACGAACAGCGCTGCCAGGGCGAACGAGACAGCGTCCACGGCAAACGCGGAGCTCGTGCCCGCGATCGCGATCAGGATGCCGGCCGCGGGAGGGCCGCCGATCGCGGCGAGCTGATAGGTCCCCTGGAGCAGGGCGTTTGCCGACGGCAGCCGGTCGGGCCCGACGGTCCGCGGCAGGAACGCCTGCTGGGCCGGCATGTAGATCGCGTCGGCGGCGCCGAACAGCGCACCGAGGACGACCAGCGCCGGGATCGACGCGGCGCCCTCGGCGGCGAGGATCGCGATCACGCCCACGATCGCGCCACGCGCCAGGTGCGCCGCAAGCATCAGACCCCGTGCCGGGCGGCGGTCGGCCAGCACGCCCAGCGGGACGATCAGCAGCGCGCGTGGAACCCCGACCGCGATGAGCACGGTCCCGAGGGCAAGGCCCGAGCCCGTGACCGAGATCACCAGCCAGGACAGGGCGATCAGGTAGAACTGGTCCCCGACCACCGACACGGCCTCGCTGGCCCACAGCAGGCGGAAGTCACGGACGGCGAGGGCACGCCAGATCGGGAGGCGGCGCGCGCTCGCGACGGCGCTCATTCGAGGATGATCCGGACGCCGTCGCCGTCGTCGTCCACCTCGAGCACGGCGCCGCGCTGACCGGAGCCGAGCGCCTCGCGCACGCGGGTGACCTGGTCCCCGGAGAGACCGGGCACCCGGTCCAGCGCAAACCTGCCCACGGCGATGGGCAGCCGCAGGTTGACGACCGGCCGACCGTGATCGCGGACCTCGATCCGGAGCGTCGTGGCCCCGCGCTCCCGCGGCCCGCCTCCGGCGCCGGCAGCCGATCCGGACGAAGAGCCGGACCCTGCGCCGGCGTCCGGCTCGCCCCGGGACGGTGACCCCGGCCCAACGGTGTCCAGGGCGGCCAGGATCGGGGCGGCCTCATCGGCGCTCAGCCGTCCCTGCGCGACGAGCTCCAGGATCTGCTCGAGCGGGTCCGCGCTCATCAGTACCACCCCCGGAGCGAGCGCGGGCCCGCCTCCTCGATCGCCGCCAGCCGGCGCGTCGCGGAATCGACGTTGATGTCGCCCCGCTCCAGCGCGCGCAGCACCTCGAGGCGGGCCGCCTCCCTGCGGTCGGTGGATCCGGCGTCACCGAGCCACGGCTGGGCGGGTCCCGCGGACGCCGGCGCGGCGGGCGCCGGCGTCGCGTCCGCCGGGGCGGCCGGCTGGCCGGGCACCGGTGCCTCGGCCGTCGGGCCCGTGCGTCGCAGGCGCACGTCCCCCGACATCGTGCTCACGCTCACGCTCACGCTGCCGTCTCCGACGACCAGCGTCCGCCGGCCGCGGCCTCCCTCGCCCCGGTGGGAGCCGGTCGCACGAATGTCCCCGGTCACCGTGCTGGCCTCCACGCGAACCGGGCTCGCCGTCGCAAGCTGCACGTCGCCGCTCACCGAGCTGATGCTGTGGGATCCCCGAGCGGACATGGCGGCGACGATGTCGATGTCGCCACTGGTCGTGGAGGCGTCGAGTGCCTCCAGCTCCGGCACACGCAGCCTGACGTGGCCCGAGACGGAGCGGGCCGTCACCTCGACGGGCACACCGCTGTCCACGGTGATGTCGCCCGACATCGTCTCGGCTGAGACCGGGCCGCCGTCCACCCGGAGGTGCAGGTCGCCGGAGGCCGTCGCCCAGCGGCTCGCACCGGCGATGGACGCCGCCTCGACGTCGCCGCTGAGGGTCCGGACGCTGACGCGCGCGGCGCGAGGGATGTCGATGTCGAGGTCGGCAGGGTGCCGGGTCCGCATCCGCAGGGGTCCCAGCCGAACCTCGCCGGCGCCGCCGTCGCGGATCCGGACCAGCGCGGACGACGTCTCGATCGTCAGCTCGTCGTCGATGGACTCGCCGCCGCGCGTGCGGACGACGACGCGATCGCCGTCGATGCCGCGGAGCCGCAGCGCATTCGAGGTCAGCAGGATCTCGACCTCGCCGCCGGGCTCCAGGGGGAGCTCCCGCGTCGCCCGGTCCGGGCTCACCGTGTTCGTCATCGTCAGTTCCTCCCCAGGGCCCGGATGGCCTCGGCGGCCGCCTCCGGACTCAGCTCACGGCGGGCGAGGCGCTCGAGGATCTCGCGCCTCCCGGCCGCCACGTCGTCGGTCGTCGTCGTCTCAATGCCGGGCGCGGCCGGATCGGTGTCCGGCGCCGGATCGGGCGCCATCTCCGGTTCGTCGCGCGGTCCGAACCCCAGCGAGCGGACAAGGGCTTCGACCCGGGCTCGGACCGTCGGATAGCTGATGCCGAGCTCCCGCTCCATGTCGCGCAGGTTGCCGCGGCTGCGGAGGAAGCTCTCCAGGATCGCGGTCTGCTCCCGGGTGAGCCGGCCGAACCGGCCAACCCCGAACTCGCCCTCGATGGTGGTCCCGCAGTCCCCGCAGCGCAGACGGGTGACGCTGAGCTCGTGCATGCAGACCGGGCAGGTCGCGATGACGTCATGCGGCACGGTGTACTTCCTCATGTGATGTCTGTCTTGCGTCTTTCTAATATGTGCTTGCGTATTTGTCAATACCACAGTCATTTATCGCGCATGGGATTGTCTCGACGTGGACCGTGCGCAACGCCGACGCACTGCGGCCGTGCGGCGCACACTTGGCCCATGCACGACGATCCCGCCCACCCCTCCCTGCAGCGACGTCTCTACCGTGACGGTGCCCTGGCCGACGGTCGCAGCGATCGGCTGCGGACCGGCATCTCGATCCTGGTCGAGGGCGGGCGGATCGCGTGGATGCGGCCGGCCGATGACGAGGGTCCACTGGGCGACACCGGATCGCTCGAGATCGTCGATGCGTCGGGCTCGACGATCATCCCCGGGATGGTGGACGGACACAGCCACATCACGATGCCGGGCGGCGCCCACTGGATCGATCGCGGCTCGGACGCGACGGCGCGCCTGCTCGATGTCGCCGAGGCGAACGCCCGCCTGCTCACCGGAGCCGGCGTCCGCTGGGTGCGCGATGTCGGATCGGTCCGGCGAGCGGAACCGGAGGACGGGCGGGTGCGCGCACTGGCCCTCGGCGTCCGCGACCGGTGGCGGGGCCGAGCCGGCTATCCGCACGTCCGGGCAGCAGGAGCCTGGATCATGGTTGCCGGGATGATGCCGGCCCTGTCGGTCGAGGCAGGCAATGCCGACGAGCTGCTCGCGGCAGCACTCGGCCAGCTGGACGACGGCGCCGACCTGGTCAAGCTGTACCTGGACGGTCCGGACCGGTCGGTGTCCCCCTGGTCGGTGGCCGAGATCCGCAGGGTCGTCGATGCGGTCCACGCCCGCGGCGCACGGGTGACTGCCCACAGCGGGTACCTCGCCGGCGCGCGCGCCGGCGCCGAGGCCGGGATTGACGCGCTGGAGCATGGCTTCGAGCTGGATGCCGGCATTGCCGCCGCCATGGCACGCAACGGCGTGCGGCTGGTGTCAACGCTGTGCGTCCTGGCCTCGTGGCAGACGTTCGGGCACACGACCGCGCTGCCGCGCTTCGCATCGCCGGAGGGACGCGCGACGGTCGGGGCACGGCGGGAGGCGGCGATGGCCTCCGTCGCGCTCGCCCACGCCGCCGGCGTTTCCATCGCGACCGGCACCGATCACGGCGGCGGCTCGACACGGGCCAACCAGCTGGCGTGGGAGGTGGAGCAGCTGGTCGAGGCGGGTCTGGAGCCATGGCAGGCGCTGGGCTGCGCGACGTGGCGCGGGGGAGAGCTGCTGGGAGAGCCGGATGCCGGCGTGATCCGCGAGGGCGGGCCGGCGGACCTTGCCCTCGTCCACGGCGATCCGCTGTCCGATCCGTCGGCCCTGTGGCGCGTGTGGCACGCATCGTGGGCCTGATGGCCGGCCCCGGCCGCGGTCGTGGCGGCAGGCGATCAGCCGCGGGATCCGGCTGACGGCTCGTCGCGCGGAAGGTCGAGCGTCTCGCCCGGGGCGAGCACCCGGACCGGGACGCCGGGCGCGAGGCGGGCCGCGGCGGCAGCGAACAGGCCGCCGGGCTCATCGAACGGCTTCGGCACCACGCGCCGCAGGCCGGCCGGGTAGAAGGTGCCCCAGTGGATGGGCACCGCGAGGCCTGGACGCAGGATCGCAGCCGCCGCGGCGGCCCGTTCCGGGTCCATGTGACCCTCGCCGATCGTCGGGCCCCAGCCCCACACCGGCAGCAGCGCGACGTCCAGCCGGCCGGCGAGGCCGGCCATCCCCGGGAACAGGTCGGTGTCGCCCGGGAAGTACACCGTCCGCGATCCCGAGATCACGCAGCCGAGAGCCGGCCCGCTCGGCCCGAAGGGCTCCCGCCGGCCGGAATGCTCCGCATGGACCGCGCTGAAGTGCACGCGATCGATCGTCAGGTGATCTCCGGGCCCGACCTCCTCCACGGGCCCGAGGCCGAGCCTGCCCGCGATGCGGCCGAAGCCGCGGGGCACGATGACGGTCGGCCGTCCGGGGATCCGGCGCAGCGACGGCAGGTCGAGATGGTCGTGGTGGCCGTGGCTGATGAAGATCGCATCGAGGTCCGCGAACAGCTCGGGCAGAATCGCCTGGACCTGGCGGCGGACGGGGCCCACCCCCTCGCGCAGCATGGGATCGGTCAGGATCCGGAGGGCGTCCACCTCGATCAGGACCGTGGAATGGCCGAGGAACGTCAGGCGCGCATGCGCCGGAGCGTCGGACGCGGCCGGTGACGCGGCGCGGACCGTGCGCCATGCGTGATCGACGGCGGCACGTCGGGCAGGCGGCATGG
Organism: uncultured Chloroflexia bacterium; assembly: GCA_963849495.1. GTDB lineage: Bacteria > Chloroflexota > Limnocylindria > Limnocylindrales > CSP1-4 > CAIXZV01. Next base: position 296,051 of record CAWKHN010000005.1, read on the forward strand.
GTCCATGGTGACGCGGATCGGCACAGACGGCACCGGCCATTCGCGGCCGGGAACCGGCAACACCTCCTGGCTGGGGTCGAGAACGGCACGCCACACGCATCTGTGGGGGTATGGTTGCCGTCGCATGTGCGGGTCCGGCCGGACGCGGATCGGGGCCAGGCGCCACTGGGAGACGACGTGACGGACGCGACGGGCGTGGCCCTGGCCACGCAGGGACTCGCCAAACGATACGGATCGCGGGTGGCCCTGGACGGTCTCGACCTTCGGGTGCCGACGGGTGTCGTGTACGGGTTCCTGGGTCCCAATGGGGCCGGCAAGACGACGACCATGCGCATCCTCACCGGCCTCATCCATGCGGACGCGGGCCAGGTGGAGCTGCTGGGCAGGCCGTACCGCCGACGCGACCGGCAGCGGATGTACGAGATCGGCTCGCTGATCGAATCGCCCTCCTTCTACCCGTTCCTCTCGGGCCGCGAGAACCTGCGGGCGCTGGCGGCGACCGGCGCGCCGACATCCCGGTCCCGGATCGACGAGCTGCTGACGCTGGTCAACCTTCGCGACCGCGCCGGCGACCGCGTCTCGGGCTACTCGATGGGCATGAAGCAGCGCCTGGGGATCGCGGGCGCGCTGCTCAGCGATCCCAAGCTGCTGCTCCTCGACGAGCCGGCCAACGGCCTCGACCCGGCGGGCATCGTCGGCATGCGCGACACGCTGCGGGCCCTGGCGGCGACCGGGAAGACGGTCTTCGTGTCCAGCCACATCCTGTCCGAGGTCCAGGTCCTGGCCGATGTGGTCGGGATCATCGCGCGCGGTCGGCTGGTCCGCGAGGGCTCCATCGACGCGCTGCTGCGCGAGGAGGGCGCCGTCCGGATCCGGGTCGGGATCGACGAGGTCGCGACGGCCGCGCCGGCGCTCGAGGGGGTCGCCGGGACCGGGTCCGTGGAGCTCGAGACCGGCCCCGAAGGCGGCTGGCTCACGGTGAAGATCGATCCACACCGGTCGGCGGAGCTCAACCGCGTCCTCGCCGGTGTTGGCGTCTACGCGTCGCGGATCGAGGGCGGGACGACGCTCGAGTCCCTGTTCCTGGAGCTGACCGGCTCCGGGCCCGACCTGGGTGCCGCGCCGGGCGGGTCTGCCGGCGGGGCGCCGGGCGAGCCACCCGTGGTCTGGGCGACGGACCCCGGGCACAAGCCCGAGACGACGGGGTGGTCGTCATGAGGCTCTACCGCTCGAACCTGCGCAAGCTCCTGCGGCGACCGGCGACCTGGGTCACGTTCCTCCTGCTGGTCGGCCTGCTCGCGCTCATCTTCGTCGCCGTCGGCGCGACCTCCGGGCAGGCCCAGAACGAGGAGGCCCGGACCGCGTCGAAGCAGCTGGTGACGTTCCCGGGCGCGTACACGTTCATCCTGTCGTTCATCCTCGGCCTCGGCGGCCTGCTCGCCGTCACCTACGGGGCCGCGATCGCGGGTTCCGAATGGAGCTGGGGAACGCTCAAGGCGGCCGTGGCACGCGGCGAGAGCCGCACGCGCTACACGGTCCTCGGCTACGGCGCGGTGGTGACGTTCGCGATCGTCGGGATCGTGGCCGCGTTCGCCGTCGGCGTCGGCGCAGCGGCCGTGGGCGCACTCGTCGCGGGCGTCCCGCTCGACGGGATGAGCGACACGAAGGCCCTCGGCGACCTGCCGGAGCTGTTCGCGCGCGGCGCGCTCGCGATCGGGATGGACACGGCCCTCGGGTTTGCGATCGCGACGATCGCGCGAAGCCAGCTGGCCGGCATCGGCGTGGGCATCGGCCTCTACTTCGGCGAGCAGTTCGCCGGGATCTTCCTCCGCGAATGGACGCGCTGGCTTCCGTTCGATGCCGGCACCGCCATCATCTCGACGAAGGGCCTCGACGGAGGGAGCACCCAGACCCTGGGCACGCAACCGCTCGACCCGAACACGGCGATCGTCGTCGTGGCGGCCTGGCTGATCGGGGCGCTGGTCGTGTCCGCCCTGTGGACCGAGCGGGCCGAGATCGCCGGGTAGCGCCGGCAACCGGGCGTCTGCCCGGCTGGGGGGCAGGCGCGGCCGGGCGGTTCAGCCGCGGCGCGCGATCGGCGCCCGCGTCCCGCGCGTCAGCGCCAGCAGGTCTGCCGGGCCGAGCTCGATCTCCAGGCCCCGCCGCCCCGCGGACACGTGGATGGTGGCGTGGTTCGCGGCGGATGCATCGAGCACGGCCGGCAGTGAACGCCGGGTGCCGAGCGGGCTGATGCCACCGAGGACGTAGCCGGTCGCCTTCTCGGCCTCGACGGGCGGCGCGATCGAGGCACGCCGGCCGCCCATCGTGTCGGCGACGGACTTGAGGTCCACCTCTGCATCGGCGGGCACGATGGCCAGGGCAAGGCGCCCGTCAACCGCGACGACGATCGTCTTGAACACGCGCGAGGCATCGATCCCCAGCACCTCGACCGCCTCGAGCGCATACCCGCGGCCCCCCTCGCGCAGGGTGGAGCGTGCGTCATGCGCATATTCATGCACGGCGTAGGGAATGCCGGCCCGGCGGGCGACATCGATCGCGCGCGTCATCTGTGCGCCCATGCGGGCATTGTCGGGTATGCTCCGCCCCGTCCGCCGGTTGCCGCCGCCCGTGCCGTCTCTCGTGGGTGCCGCGCCGCAGCGGCCTGCATGCCGACCGCTGCCCAGCGATCGCAACGGAGAACACGAACGACCTTGCAATTCGAGGAGCTGGGGCTCTCAGCGGAACTCCTGCGCACCGTCGCCGAGGAGGGCTACACCGAGCCGACACCCGTCCAGGAACGGGCCATTCCGCAGGTGCTGGCGGGACGCGACGTCCTGGCCGCAGCCCAGACCGGCACGGGCAAGACGGCTGCCTTCACCCTGCCGATCCTCGACCGCCTTCGGCCGTCCGCCAACACCTCGTTCTCGCCGGCACGCCATCCCGTGCGATGCCTCGTCCTGACCCCGACCCGCGAGCTCGCCGTCCAGGTCGCCGAGTCGGTCAGGACCTACAGCCGGCACGTGCCTCTCCGCTCGGCGGTCGTCTACGGCGGCGTCCCCCTCGACCCCCAGATCAAGGAGCTGCGGGCCGGCATCGAGATCCTGGTGGCCACGCCTGGGCGGCTGCTGGACCTCGTCGGGCAGCGCGCCGCCAACCTGGCCCAGGTCGAGATCCTCGTGCTCGACGAGGGCGACCGGATGCTGGACATGGGCTTCATGCCGGACATCCGCCGCATCCTCGACCTGCTGCCGGCTCGCCAGCAGACGCTCCTGTTCTCGGCGACGTTCTCCGACGACATCAAGCGCCTCGCGGGCTCGATCCTCAAGGATCCCGAGACGATCGAGGTCTCGCGCCACGGGACGGCGGCCGAGAACGTGCGCCAGCTCGTCTACCCGGTCGACCGCGACCGCAAGGAGGAGCTGCTCGCCCATCTCATCGTCGAGGGCGACTGGCGCCAGGTGCTGGTCTTCACCCGGACGAAGATCGCGGCGTCGCGTCTCGCGTCGTGGCTGGACCGGCACAATGTCGCCGCGACGGCGATCCACTCCGATCGAGCGCAGGCCGACAGGACCAGGGCTCTCGAGGCGTTCAAGGCGGGCGAGATCCGCGTCCTCGTCGCGACCGACGTCGCGGCCCGGGGCCTGGATATCGAGGACCTGCCGCACGTCGTCAACTTCGAGCTGCCGTGGAACCCGGAGGACTACGTCCATCGCGTCGGGCGAACGGGCCGCGCCGGGCTGACGGGCGACGCGGTCAGCCTCGTGTGCATCGACGAGGCCGACCTGCTGCGGGGCGTCCAGCGCCTGCTGCGGCGAGCGATCCCATGGACCGTCGAGGAGGGCTTCGTGCCGCGCCGGGACGCGGAGCCGCAGCCGCTGCGCGCTCCGCGCGGCGCCGGCGGGTCGTCCGGCGGAGGCCGGGGCCGTGGCGGCTCGTCCAGTTCCGCCGGGGGCCCTCGGCGCCGCGGCTGACCCGTCGACCGGAGCCCGTCCCCGGCCGTCCAGGTCTAGACCGGCAGCCGGCCCGGGGCGACCGGCGCGGCGGACGGGGGCAGGGGCAGCAGGATCACACCCAGCAGGGACGAGGCGATGCGGGCCGGATCCGCGGCGCTCTGGTTGGTGAACACCGCGATCGTGACCCCGGCAGCCGGCAGGTAGCGGACGACGTTGCGGAAGCCGAGGTACCGGCCCGAGTGGCCGAGCGCCCGCCGGCCGCTGAGCGTGGTCGCCTCGATGCCCAGCCCATAGGGAATGGCGGCCTTGAGAGCGGAGGTGGTCGCCACGTCCGCAAGCATCGCCGCCTGCATCCTCGGGGACAGCACGTCTCCCCCGGCGAAGGCCCGCATCCAGCGGGCCGCATCGAGGGCGGTCCCGGCGATCGAGCCCGCCCCGCCGGCCGCGGTCACGACGGACCGGAACGGCATCACCGTGCTGGCCGGCGCGACCCGGACGGGTCGCAGACCGCCGCCGCTGGTCGCAACGAGGCGGTAGCCGACGGTGAGCGGGGCCCTTGGCGCCTCGACGACCTGGTACCAGGTCGTCGACAGCCCGAGCGGATCCAGGAGACGCTGGCGGACCTCGGCCGCGAGCGTGCGGCCGGTGACGGCCGTGACCAGCTCGCCGAGGAGCAGGTAGTTGGAGTTGGAGTAGGTCCAGACCGTGCCGGGAGCCGGTCGCTTCGACTTGACGTACGACCACGACCTCGCCGGCGTCCACGTGGCATCGGGTGTTGCCTGCAGGGCCGTGTCGATGGCCGGGTTGAGGAAGAAGTCGGGCAGGCCGCTCGTGTGATCGAGCAGCATCCGCACCGTGATCCGCCCGTCCAGCCTGTAGGCCGGCAGCAGGGGCGCCACGGGCTCGTCGAGAGAGAGCCGCCCCTCGTCCACGAGCTGGAGCACGACCGCCGCGGTGAACGTCTTGGAGACCGAGGCGAAGGCAAACCCGCTGTCCGGCGTGACGGGCGTCTTCGCATCGACGTCGGAGAGGCCGGCGGCGCCCAGCCAGGTGCGTCCGTCATCCCACAGGATCGCAACCGAGACACCGGGGATCGAGTACTTCTTCTGCAGCGAGTCGAGGTGCGCCTGGAGGACCGTTGCCGGCACACGGGGGGCAAGCGTAGGCGAGGGCCTGGGCGGCGGGGTCGCCGGCACCACGGCCGAGGGCTCCGGCGTGCCGCCGGGGAGGCCGGCCGTGCCGCCGGACCCGACACCGACGGATGCGCCGGGTGACCCGTCGCCGGCACCGCCCGTCTCTCGCCCGGGAGCGGCCGGAGACCCCGAGCTCCCGAGCGAGCTGCCGAGGACCGCGGCCAGCAGCACGACCAGGGCCAGCCCCGCCAGCACGCCGGCGACGCGGCGGATCGCTCTCATGGACCCGGGGCCGTGTGCCGGGGGACATCGGGCGTCGAGCGGGGGCGCGGGCCGGCCTGGGCCGCGGGACGCCGATCGGGGTGAGTCTCGGGCTGCGGAAACGGCCCGGCTCGACGTCCGGACGGTGGGTTCGGCATGATGGTGAGACGATACGCTCCCCGGCACGGTCGTCCTGTCGCCCGTCCGGCCCATCGCAGCCCCCTGCCCGACGGTGTCACCCGCCCATGCCCGACGACAACAGCGCCGCCACCCTTCTCCACCAGGTCGGCCTGATGGCCGACGGGCCCGCGATGTGGGGCAGGCCGGTGCGGCACGGGGCGCCGGGCGTGTACGTCGTCGAGCTCAAGGGGCCGATGCCCAGCGCACCCCTGGACATCGCGGCCATCGGCAAGTGGCTGGAGCGGGTCCCGGACCTGCGCCTGGACGGCGAACGACCAACCTCGAAGGACCTCCAGCATCGCCTCAACGAGTTCTGGCTGCCGTCACAGCCTGTGCTGTTCGTCGGCAGCACGTCGGGGTCGGTCGCCGGGCGCATCGCTGCGATGACGAAGACCGTGCCGGGGGACCGCAAGCCGGCCTCGACCGGGTTCTGGCTCCACTTCCTCCGCAACCTCGACGACGTCCGGGTGTGGTGGGCGGCGACCGACGCCCCCGAGGAGACCGAGGACGCGCTGCTCGACGCGTTCGCCACGGGCGTACCGGCGGCCGATCGCGCTGCCCTCGCCGACCCGTCCGTTGTGATGCCCTGGGCAACGCTCCGGTCTCCGTCCGGAGCCCGGAGGCACACCGGGATCACGAACCCACTCCTGCCGGAGGTGAAGGCCCCTGAGCCCACGCCGGTCACGAGGATCGTGGACCTGCCGCCGGCCGAGGCGGACGGGGCGCGGGACGAGGCGAAGCGGGGCCGCCGTCCGGCCCCGGGCCGAGGAACCGGTCGCGTGGCGTCCGCCGCCGCCTATGCGGCGCAGGGCTCCCCGCGCAGGGCCCCGGAACCGATCATCCTCTCGCCCGAGGGACACGAGCGGCTGGAGGCGGAGCTCGCCGAGCTCCTCGCCCAGCGGCCGGAGGTCATCCGGCGGATCGCGACCGCCCGGGAGCACGGAGACCTCAAGGAGAACGCCGAGTACCACGCCGCACGCGAGGAGCAGGGGTTTCTCGAGGGCCGGATCAAGGCGCTCGAGGCCAAGCTCAAGATCGCGGTCATCGTGGCGCCCACCGAGCGGGGGGCACGGGTGGACCTCGGGGCGCGGGTGCGCGTGGAGGTGGACGGCGAGGAATCCGTCATCCAGGTCGTGAGCTCGGCCGAGGCGAGCTCACGCGAGGGCAGGATCTCCAGCGCCTCGCCCGTCGGGGCGGCGCTGATGGGCCGCAGCGTGGGGGACGTCGTGACGATCCTGACCCCCGGCGGCGAGATCCGCTACGCGGTGCTCGAGATCCAGTAGGCCCGGGTCGGGTCAGGCAGTCCGGCTGCCTCCCCGGCGCGTGAACGACAGCAGGACCATCAGGATCCCGAGGCCGATCGCGACGAACGGCAGCACGTCGTTGAGGCCCGCGACCCGGTCGCCGGACAGGCCGACCGCGCCCTCGAAGAACAGCGCGAAGCCCAGGAACAGGCCGAGCCCCACGAGCGTCATGCGCAGGCCGTCGCCGGCCAGCCCGCGATCACCGCGAACGAGCCCGTAGATGAGCATGCCGAGGCCCGGTCCGGTGGGCGCGATGAGCGCCCAGGCATACGCCCAGGTCGCGTACAGGTCGTAGGTCGCCTGGACCCAGAGCACGATCCCGACCATCGTCAGGATCGCTCCGGGGATCGCGAGGCCCACACCGCCGCGCGGCGGGATCGCGAGCGAGCCGGCCAGCATCGCCAGGCCGGGAACGATGATCCACAGCGGCCAGGCGTCGGGGCCGAGCGTCAGGTTCACAACGCGCCCGACCAGGAACACGGCACCGACGACGACGAGGATCAACCCCGCCACCAGGCCCGCCTCCGGGGCGGCCGAGGATCTCGAGGACACCGGCGGTGGCGTGACGGGCGGCGCCCACGTGGGCCTGGGCTCCGGATCGGGCGTGCTCATGGGTAATCGACCTCCCTGCGATCGGGCCGATGGTATCGCGGTGCGTCGACGCGTCCCACCTGCCGATCGGCGCAATCGACGCGGTCCACGGGCATGCCTCGCCCGAGCGGATCAGCCCGCTGCCTGGACCTCGGCCCACCGGAAGCAGCCGGTCTCGTGATCGTTGACGAGCCCCGCCGACTGCATCAGCGCATAGCAGATCGTCGGTCCCACGAACCGGAACCCTCGCCTCCGGAGGTCGCGGCTCATCGCCCGCGACACCTCCGTCTGGGCCGGGACCTCCTCGATCGCCGTGAACCCGTTCACGATCGGCCGCCCGTCGACGAACGACCACAGGTGCTCGACGAGGGTCGTGCCGGCTGCCTGGAGGGCGAGGGTTGCCCGCGCGTTGCCGATCGCGGCGTGGATCTTGGCACGATTGCGGACGATGCCGGCGTCATCCAGGAGCCGCGCGACATCCCCCTCGCCGAACCCGGCGACAGCCGCCGGATCGAAGCCGGCAAACGCCCGCCGGTAGCCGTCTCGCTTGCGCAGGATGGTCGACCACGAGAGACCTGCCTGGGCGCCCTCCAGCACCAGCAGCTCGAACAGGTGGCGCTCGTCGCGGACGGGCACGCCCCACTCCCGGTCGTGGTAGGCGCGGTACGCGTCGTCATCGACGCTGCCCCAGGCACACCTGGGCACATCGCCTGCCGGGGTGCCGGAGGTCGGAGCCGTCGATGTCGCCATGGCGGGATTCAGGCCGGGGTCAGCCACGGGGCGCGTCCTCCAGTTCGCCGAGGAACCCGGCGATCCGGTCCAGGGCGTCGTCCAGCACGGGCTTCAGCGAGTGGCCCAGCCGCGGATAGGTGACCAGCCGGCCCGCCGGGAGCTGTGACATCGACGCGGCGAGCAGGCCGGCCCGCGCGAAGGGATCCGAGGTGCCCGACAGGAGCAGGGCGGGAACGACGATCCGCGGCCAGTGTGCCGTCCGGGCGGCGGCCGTCTCGGGCGCCCCCGGCCGATGGAGCGGGTAGCTGAGGCACAGCAGCCCTGCGTACGGAACCCGGCGAGGTGGCGCCCCGGGCGGGCGGACACCGGCAACCGCCAGGGATGCGACCCGGCCGCCATAGGAGTGGCCGCCGACGACGACGCCCGGCTCGTCCGGGACCTGCGCCTCGAACGCGGCCACCGCGTCCTCGGCGCGGCGCCGCGGGAGGTCGAGGGCGTGGGCATCGAAGCCGCGGGCGCGAAGACCGTCGACCCAGGGGGACATGGAGGCGGCCCTGCCCGACGCCCCGTGACCGAGGTAGATGCGGATCACGGCGGTCACCGCGGATCGCTCACAGCTCGCGCCGGCGGAACAGAACGATCCCGGCCAGCAGCACGAGCAGGATCCAGGTCGCGCTCCAGAGCACGAAGGGCAGCGCCGGCGGGGTGCTCGCGAAGAACGGGTTCGCCTGCATGGCCTGCGTGTCCCGGCCGGCCGTCATGAGCACCACCAGCGGCGGCTCGAGGCCGTAGATCACGCCCCGCCACAGGCCGTCGGTGGGAAGCAGCGCGCGCACGACCTCGGTGCCGCCGGCGAGCGGCGCCGCGTCGAACGCGATGGCGATGTTGCCGAGCACGCCGGCGAACCAGCCGAGACCGAACAGGACGACGGTCACGGCACCCGCGGCGATCGCCGGCAGGCGGGTGCCGAGCGACAGCGCCAGCGTCAGCACGGCGAGTGCCTGGAACGCGAGGTATCCGACCGCGACCAACGGCTGCGGTGGGACGTGTCCGCTCACCACCCAGACCACGCCGATCGCCAGCAGCCCGGACAGCACCGCATACCCGACGACCAGGATGCCGAGCCCCAGCCACCGGCCGACGACAAGGTCCGCCCGGCGCAGCGGGCGCGCCAGCATCGCGTGAACGGTCCCCGTCTCGACGTCCGACGCGATCGCCGGCGCGGCCAGGAAGGCGGCCGACATCGCGAGCACGAAGCTGAACATGAACGCGATCAGGATGAGCACCTGGGACACGCCGATCCGGATCTCGAGCTCCTCCACGCCCTGGGCTCGCGCGATGGTCACCAGTCGTTCCACACCCCAGCCCACCAGGACCACGCTGGCCAGCGACAGACCGAAAAGCACCCACAGGATCCGGCGGCGGGCGATCTCCCGCAGGGTGAGCGCCGCGATGACGAGGACCAGCCGGGGCGTCATCCGGTCGGGCCCTCGTCGGGCCCCGGCGCAACATCGCGGACGACGCCGAGGAACACGTCCTCCAGCGACCGGCGCGCCGGGTCGACGGCGTGCACGCGGCCGCCCAGCGCCACCACGGTCGCGACCAGGTCCGGGATCCGCGCCGGGTCCAGCGGCCGGATCGCGAGCCAGTCGCCCTCGTCGGTGAGCGGCCCGAACGCCGCCAGTGGCGAGCGGTCGGCAGGCAGGCCGGAGACGCGCAGCCGCACCGCGGGCTCACCCAGCAGATCGCCCAGGGACCCGGCCGCCACCACGCGCCCGCGATGGACGATCGCCACCCGGTCGCAGACCCGCTCCACCTCGCCCAGCAGGTGCGAGTTGAGCAGCACCGCGGAGCCTCTCTCCCGGGCGTGGCGGATGATGCCGCGCACGTCCTCCCGGCCGACCGGGTCGAGCGCCGAGGTCGGCTCGTCGAGGACGACCAGGGCCGGATCGCCCAGCAGCGCCGCAGCAAGGCCGAGCCGCTGCTGCATGCCCTTCGAGAACCCGCCCGTCCGATCAGCGGCCCGTGCGCCGAGCCCCGCGAGGGCAAGGACTCGATCGATCTCGCGACCCCGCGCCGGACCCGGAATGCCGGCCAGGTCCGCGTGCAGCGCGAGCACCTCGTGGGCCGTGAGCCATGCCTGGTACCGGAACAGCTCGGGCAGGTAGCCGATCCGGGCCCGGGTCTCGCGGTCGCCGAGCGGGCGGCCGAGCACCCGTCCCGTGCCGGCGGTCGGTCTCGTCAGGCCCAGCAGCAGCTTGACCGCGGTGGTCTTGCCGGCGCCGTTGGGTCCCAGGAACCCGAACACCTCGCCGGGCTCGACGCGGATGTCCAGGGACTCGAGCGCGACGGTGCGGCCGTAGACCTTGCGGAGCTCGTGGGTCTCGATGGCGGCGTCGGTCATCGCCACATTGTCCGGTCTGGGGGTGATTTCGTCCGCGATCGTGACAGGCTAGGTGTCACGCGATGGGCCCAGTCTGCGTGCATGAGGACACCGGACCCCGAGACCCGCAGCGTGGTCGTCGTCGACTGCCCGCTGTGCGACGCTCCCATCCCCTTCGACCCGCGCGGTGACACCCTGGACTGCGCTGCGTGCCGCATCACGGTTGCCGTGGACCCCGCTGATCCGACGGTGCTCGCCGCGGCGGCCTGACCGGGCCGACGACGCCGGTCTGCCCCGCAGGCCGGGGGCGGCCAGCTCATGCCGGCTCGGCCCGTCCGCTCGGACAGGTGGGGGCTCAGGCCCCCGCGGCCCCGACCGGACGTGCGGCGGGCGCCGCATCGAGGACCGGGAGATCCCGCGCGCCGGGCTCGACCCGCCAGCAGGCGGCCTGCTGGCCATCCCCCACGTCGAACAGAGGCGGCTCCTCCACCCGGCAGCGATCGAACACGACCGGGCAGCGTGGATGGAACCGGCAGCCGGGCGGCACGTGGGCCGCATCGGGCGTCTCGCCGACCAGGATGGTGCGCGCCGGCGAGTCCGCGGTGGGCGGCTCGGGGGTGGGCGCGACCGAGACGAGAGCTTCCGTGTAGGGATGGCGCGCGCGCCGGATGACGGAGTCGGCCGGGCCGATCTCGAGGATCTTGCCCAGGTACATGACCGCGATCCGGTCGGCGATCACCCACGCCAGCGACAGGTCATGGGTGATGAACAGGTACGTGAGACCGCGCTCCTTGCGCAGGTCGAGCATCAGCCGCAGCAGCTCGGTCCGGATCGAGACGTCGAGCATCGAGACCGGCTCGTCCGCGACCATCAGCTCCGGACCCATCGCCAGGGCGCCGGCGATGACGACGCGCTGGCGCTGCCCGCCGGACAGCTCGTGCGGATACCGGAACGCGAAGTCCGCCGGCAGCCCCGCCGACTCGATCGCCGCGCGGACGCGGGCCTCGCGTTCCGCGACGCGGGGCGCGAGGTGGTTGACCTCGATCGGCTCGGCCACGAAGTCATGGACCGTCTGCTTCGGGTTGAGGGTCTCGTAGGGATCCTGGAAGATCGCCTGGACCCGCTGGCGGTAGTCGCGGAGGGCGCGCGTCCCCCACAGCGAGGAGACGTCGACCCCGTCGTACTCGATCGTGCCGCCCGTCTGGCGGGTGAGCTTGACGATGACGCGCCCCGTGGTCGTCTTGCCGGACCCGGACTCGCCGACGAGCCCGAGAACCTCGCCCCGGGCGATCGAGAGGTCGATCCCGTCAACCGCTCGCACGGCACCGTGGCTGCGGCGGGCCATCGTGTCGACGAGCCCACCCCGGATCGGGAAATGGACCTCGAGCCCGGTGAGGCGGAGGAGATCGCTCATGACGCGGCGACCCGGTTGCCGACGTCGGCCGCCGAGACCTGGATCCCGCCGGCCGTTCCGGCCGGGTGCAGGTGACAGGCGACGCGCACCCCGTCGGGGAAGACCACCTCGGGCGGCACGACATCGCGGCAGATATCCATCGCCATCGGGCAGCGGGGATGGAACCGGCAGCCCGTCGGCAGGCTCCGCAGGTCGGGCGGCGTGCCGGGGATCGTCTCCAGGGCCCGGCGATCCGCGTGGATGTTGGGGAACGCGCTGAGCAGCTTCGTCGTGTACGGGTGTCGCGGGGCCGCGAAGATCCGGCGGACCGGGCCCTCCTCGGCCACGCGGCCGGCGTACATCACCAGCGTCCGGTCGCAGGTCTCGGCGATGACCGACAGGTCGTGGGTGATGAGGATCAGGGCAAGACCGAGCTCGCGGCGGAGCCGCTCCATGAGCTCGAGGATCTGCGCCTGGACCATGACGTCGAGCGCCGTCGTCGGCTCATCCCCGATCACGATCTTCGGATCGCACGCGAGGGCCATCGCGATCATCGCCCGCTGGCGCATCCCGCCCGACAGCTCGTGCGGGTAGGCCTGCCCCCGCTCCCTGGGGATCCCGACCAGCTCGAGCAGCTCGCCCGCGCGCCGCCGGGCGTGGTCCCGCGACTCGCCCAGCCGGATCTCGATCGGCTCGCCGATCTGCTCCACGATCCGGCGGACCGGGTTCAGCGCGTTCATCGCGCCCTGGAAGACGACGCTGATCTCCCGCCAGCGATAGCGCCGCATGCCGTTCTCGGACCGGGCGGCGAGATCGACGCCGTGGAACCGGACGCTCCCCGCGGAGATCCGCCCGTTCGCCGGCAGGAGCCGGACGAGCGACAGCGCGGTCGTCGTCTTGCCACAGCCGGACTCCCCCGCGATGCCCAGCGCCTCGCCGTCGTTCAGCCGGAAGCTGACCCCATCGACCGCGGTGAGCGTCGTTCCCTCCAGGGTGAACTGGGTCGTGAGGCCATCGACCACGAGCAGCGGTGCGTCGGGATCGGCCGCCTTGGGCAGCGCGCCGTGGCGGCGGGTGGCGGGCTGGGGCGCGGACATCCCGGCGACGCCAGCCGGCACCACGCCCTCCGCACCCGGATCGATGTTCCCCGTCGTCATCGCCGTCCCCGTGTCTTCGGGTTGAGAACGTCATCGAGCGCGTTGCCGACCAGCGTGAAGGCCAGGACCACCAGCACCACGCACACCGCGGGCGGAGCGATGTACCACCACGCCCGGAGCCCCGGCGCGCCCGCGGACTGGGCGGCGTTCAGGATCTGGCCCCAGGACGGGGCAAACGGATCCCCCAGTCCGATGAACGCGAGGGTGGTCTCGGTGAACACGGCGACCGCGAACGTGATGACGGCCTGCGCGACGATCAGGTTGACGACGTTGGGGAAGATGTGGCGCCGCATGATGTGGCCCGGCCCGGCCCCGATGACGCGGGCCCGATCGACGAACATCCGCTGCCGGATGGACAGGGTCTGCGACCGGATGATCCGGGCCGTCGTGGCCCACGAGGTCATGCCGATGACCACGATGATCACCAGCAGCGTCGCCCGGATCCCGAAGAACTCGGCGTTCGACCCGATCACGTCGAGGATCACCGGGGCGAGGATGATCGCCAGGACGAACGTCGGCAGGACGAGGAAGAAGTCGGTCAGGCGCATCAGGACGTTGTCGATCCGGCCGCCGAGGAAGCCCGCGACGATGCCGATGACCGCGCCGACGACGATCGTGATCGCCGTCGCCATCAACCCGATCGACATCGAGATCCGGGCGCCGTGGACGGTCAGGTTGAGGATGTCGCGCCCGAGCTCGTCGGTCCCGAACAGGTGCGCCGACGACGGCGCCTCGAGGCTGTGCCCCGTCGCCGTGACGGCGGTCTGGAGCGGCCCCACGAACAGCTGCGGGGCGATGGCCAGGGTTGCGAACCCGGCGAGGATCACGAAGCCCACCACGCCGTCGCCGCGCGACGCGAACCGCCGCAGGAACGTCCGCGTGTTCTGGGCCCGCAGGCGCCATCGCTCTGCCCTCAGGCCGCGGACCGGAGCGCTGCTATCTGCCGTCATTCGCGGACCCGCGGATCGAGGTAGCCGTACACGAGGTCGGCGACGAGGTTGGCGAGGACGACGGTGATCGACAGGAGCAGGAAGATGCCCTGGAGGACCGGGTAGTCGCGCGCGGACAGGGCATCGACCGTCAGCGTGCCCAGCCCCGGCCAGTTGAACACGATCTCCGCGGTGATCGCACCGGCGACGACGTAGCCGAGGTTGATCGCGATGACGGTGACCATGGGCAGCATCGCGTTCGGAAACGCGTGGCTGCGAAGCACCCGTCCGTCCGTGAGGCCCTTCGCGCGGGCCGTGGTGATGTAGTCCTCGGCGCGCGTCTCGATGATCGCGGACCGCATGATGATCGAGTAACCGCCGATCAGCCCCAGGCTGACCGTGGTGAGGGGCAGGACGAGGTGCCGCCCGAAGTCGAACAGCTGGTCGACGGGCGACGCATAGACGGCGCCGACCTGGAGCATCCCCGAGGTCGGGAACCAGCCGAGCTCCGCCGCGAAGATGACGATCAGCGGCATCCCGATGACGAAGTAGGGCATCGAGTACAGGATCAGGCTGATCCCGCTCCCGACCCGGTCCAGGAGGCCGCCCCGTCGCCAGCCGGCGTAGGACCCGATTGTCAGGCCGACGATGATCGAGATGAGCTCGCCGAACCCGATGAGCAGGACCGTCGGCCAGAACCGCGAGCCGATGACCTCGGTGATCGGCTCGCCGCGGAACTTGAGCGAGTACCCGAGGTCGCCCGTGAGCGTGGCGCCGAGGTAGGCGGTCAGCTGGTTGCGCTCGTTGATCGCGAACGACGGTGGAACGACCGACACGCTGACCGGCAGCAGGGGCGCATCGAGGCCCCAGGCGTGCTTGACCTCGGCGACCTTGGCGGCCGTGAGGTACGGGTTCCGCAGCAGCACGCGCTCCGGTGAGCCCGGCATCATCCGGAACAGGATGAAGTTCAGCAGGACGATCGCGAAGATCGTGGCGAGTGCCTGAACGATCTTCCGCCCCAGGTAGCGGCTCGCCATGGCGCGATCAGATCAGGCGGCATGGAGGGGCGCCGTGAGGCGCCCCTCCGGACATGACCCGGCCCCTGGTTCGTCGGGGGCCTGGGTCACTCCTCCTCTCCGTCGCCACGTGCGCGGCGCTGCCGGCTCATGACCAGCCATGCGATCACGACCAGGATCACGAGCACGACCGCGCCACCGACGAGCAGGGTCCCCGTGTTGTCCGAGGAGCTCGTCGTCGTCGGCGCTGCCGTCGGGGCGGGTGTCGCACCGGCAGCCGGGGTCTCACCTGCGGCCGTGGACGCGACTGGTGTCGGGCTCGGCTGCAGGGCGGCATTGGTCAGGAGCGTGTAATCGAGGGTGCCGTAGGTGAAAAGCGGCGTGCCGTTGGCCGTCGGCATGTTCTGCCAGCCGACGAACCGGTCGGTCCGGTACGCCTCCAGGTTGGAGTCGTAGTACAGGACGTCGTACGGCGCGGCGTCGTAGATCATGTTCTGCATCTGGGCGATGATCGTCTTGCGCTCGGCCGCCGTCGGCGCCTTGAGCTGCTGCTCGTACAGCTTGTCGTACGCGGGATCGCAGTACTGGCTGTCGGACGAGCTGCCGATCGCGGCGCAGGTGAAGATCTGGAGCTCACCGCTGGGGTCGACGTTCCACGACCAGCCCCAGAGCTCGATGTCGTAGTCGGCGGTGTAGCCGTCGCCGGCCTCGGGCGGCAGGACCTTGTCGCCCAGCGTCGCCGAATCGAGGACCTGGGTCGTGACGGTGATGCCGAGCTCGCCATACCAGCTCACGATGAACTGGGCCGCCTTCGGGTAGTTGGGATCCGAATCCGGCATGTACATGCGCAGGGTGATCGGCTTGCCCTCCTTGTCGAGGCGCTTGCCGCTGCTGTCGAGCACATAGCCGGCGTCGGTCAGCTTCTGCTTGGCGAGGTCGATGTTGAACGTCCGCGGCGTCGTCGGGGTGACGTGCCACTGCGTCTCCACGGGCGGCACGATCGTCGAGCCGACGTCCCCGTATCCGCCGAGGACCTTGTCCACGAGCGTCTGCTTGTCGACGGCGTAACCGAGGGCATCACGGAACGCGGGGTCCTGGAGCGCCTTCGTCGACGGGCCACCGCCCTTGATCGTCTTGCCGGTGCCCGTGCCGTAGGTGTTGAAGGCGAGCTGGGTCCAGCCGTTGGCGCTGCCGGCGACCGTCTTGATGTTCGGGTCCGTCTTGAGCGCGTTGAGCTGGTCGGCATTGACACCGTGCGCGTAGTCGAGCTCGCCGGCCTTGAGCGCCTGGACCATCGTGTCGGTGGTCTTGTAGATGATGATGTCGATCTCATCCGGGTAGGCCTGGGTGCCCCAGTAGTTGGGATTGCGCTGGAACCGGATGAACTGGCCCGTCTGCCACTCCACGGCCTGGTACGGGCCCGTGCCGACGATCGGAGCCGTGAACTTCGCGTCGCCGATCGTCGCGTACGTCTCCTTGCCCCAGATGTGCTTGGGGATGATCGGCAGGTATGTCTGGAGGATGCGGTCGGACGCGTCATCGGTCGTCGCGATCATCGTCGACGGGTCCGGGCACTCGACCTTCGTGACGCCGGCGTCCGACAGCCCGGGGTCGATGTAACCGGCACCCAGTGAGCCCGAGCCGTTCTTGGCGATCGAGTCGATCGCGAGCTGCCACGAGAAGCAGGCGTCGGCGGAGGTTGCCGGCTGTCCGTCGGACCACTTCATCCCGTCGCGGATGTGGAACGTCCACGAATGCCCGTCCGCGGCGCGCTGCCACGAATCAGCGAACCCGGGGACGGGCTGGAGGTCGGGGCCGAAATCGACCAGCAGGTTGTAGCTCAGCTGGAAGGCCTCGTAGCCCACCACGAGCAGGGTGGCATAGGGGTTCAGCGAGTCGAGGTCCTGGGTCGTCCCGACACGGAGCACCACGGGATCCGCAGCCGCAACCGGCGACGCGGCCGGCAGCAGGACGGAGAGCGCGAACGCGAACGCGGCGACCGAGCGAGCCGCCCGGAGGCGCGGATGCTGGGGCATGGAACGTTCCTCCTCCAATCCTCGACCGGTCGCAGTGTCTCCCCTGGACGGCCGGCCATGCCACACGCGGCGGCAGGTGAGCGGAGGGTGACACAGCGACGAGGCGCCGCGCAACTTCCGTTCGGCCCGGCTCACGGCACGGGACGGCCTGCGCGCTCGTCGTGCCCGTCAGATGACGAACGACGTGGCCGGGCGATCGTCGAGGAGGATCGGACGATCGATGCGGAAGCCCCGCATCTCGGCCGCGGACGGCGTCGACCCGTCGACGACGAGCTCGGCCAGGATCCGCCCGAGCACCGACGCGAACTTGTAGGCGTGGGCGGCCCCGAGGACCACGCTGATGTTCGGGTGCGCCGGGAGCGCATCGACGACGAAATCCCGGTCCGGCGTGAGCGTGTACAGGCAGGTCTTGGTCAGGAACGGCTCCACCGCCATGCCGGGCAGGTGGGCCGCGAGGAACGCCATGACCCGTGCGTGCGCGTCCGCGTCCCGCTCGTGGGTGCGGGTCGCGTTGGTCACCTCGCGCCCGCCGACATCCTGTCCGATCTTCGGCCCGGGATGCCCGTGGGCAGGGAAGCCGTAGAACGACGGCTCGTCCATCCAGATCCAGACGGGGAAGCGCCCGGCAGCGAACATCGACGGGTCGGCCGGCGGCGTGAACCAGCTCACCTGCTCCTGGGTGATCGTGAGCGGGAGGCGGGCGCCGAGAGGCTCGAGCAGGTCGTTGGTCCAGGAATCGGTGGCCAGGATCACGTGGCCCGCGGTGATCCGCTCGCCGTCCTCGAGCACGAGCGTGAGCTCGCCGCCGCTGTCGTCGATCCGGGCGACCGGTGCCCGGGCGCGCAGCACGGCGCCCTGGGCCGCAGCCAGGCGGCGATGGGCGACGTTGCCGCGGGAGGGATCGGCGAGCCCGGCGTCGGGCTGGAACAGGGCCACGTGGTCGTCGGCCAGGCGCCAGGCGGGGAACCGGCGCATGACCTCGCGGGCGTCGAGCGTCTCGAACGGGACGTCCTCGGCGGTCATGGCCCGGGCGTACTCGCCGATGTCGATCGCGACGCCGTCCGCCGGTCGCCCGGGTCCGACGTCCAGGCCGCCCGTCCGGAACACCACCTGCGTGCCGCTCTCCCGCTCCAGCTCGGCCCAGGTCGCGTAGGCGCGCCTCGCGAGCCGGACGTAGTCGCGCCGGTGGTAGGACAGGCGGATGATCCGGCTCACGTCCTCCGATGCCCCGTATGGGTGGCCGATCTCGAACCGCTCCAGCGCCAGCACCCGGACCCCCGGGCGGCGTGACAGCCAGTACGCGGCAGCCGAGCCGAGCGCGCCCAGTCCGACCACGACCACGTCCCAGTCCCGCCTCACGCGTCCGCCTCCGTGCCCGCGGCCAGGCCGTCGGCCCCCGGGCGCACGCGGTTCGTCGCCACCTCGAGCGCATACCGGTAGACCGCGGCGATGGTCATCAGGTCGTGGATCGTCCCGTCCTCGATCTCGGCCAGGACCTGTTCGAGGGTGGCCCACCGCACCGCCAGCTCCTCCGTCGCGTCGGGGGTCGCGGTGCCCGGCCGGAGGCCCGTGGCGAGGAACAGGGCACCACGTTCGTCGGTGACCGAGTTCGAGACGGACATCCGGACCAGCTGCCGCCACTCGGCCGCCTCGTAGCCGGTCTCCTCCCGAAGCTCGCGGCGGGCTCCATCGAGAAGGGACTCGCCCGGCCCCACGCCGCCCTCGGGCGTCTCCCAGCTGTACTCATCCAGGGTGTACCGGTGCTGGCCCACCAGGAGCAGCCGTCCATCCCCGCCGATCGCCACGACGCCGACCGCCCGGCTCCGGAAGTGCACCACGCCGTAGATGCCCGGTCCCCCGTCCGGCCGGTCGACCTCGTCGTGGTGGATCTCGATCCACGGGTTCGAGTAGACGGTCTCGCGCGACCGGCGGCGCCACGGACCGACCTCAGCCGGATCCGTGTCAGCCGGAGCCCGGCCGGCAGGCGCCGACGGCGCGTGCGGTGACAAGGGCGGGTCCGTCTCCTGGCGACGCATCGCGCAACGGTACCCGGGTCCGCGGGTCGTGTGCGTCGGTTGGCTCCGGCGGCGGCCCGATGACTACGAGGTTCGGCTCACGCGGTTCTTCGCCGGGGCACCGGGCGCACCCTGGCGGAGGTGCGTGGTCACACCGTACGTCTCGCCCGTCTCCGGATCCTTCCGGGGCACGACGACCAGCCGTCGCTCCCCCGCCGCAGTCGCCACCCGCCGGGCGAGCGGCCGGCCTTCCCGGAGCACCCGGTCCATCAGCTCGAAGCCCGCTCGCGGCAGCGACGTCATCGCCTCGCGGGCAGGCTGCCCGACCGACGCCGGGCCGAAGGCCGCGAGAAAGGCCGGGTTGCCGTACATGATCACGTGCGCCGGCCCGTAGTGGAATGCCGCGGGGGCCGGCCCGACGGGCGAGGAGGCAGGGTCGCCGGGCCCGGGGGTCCGCTCGCTGTCTCCGTCCGGGACACCGTCCGACTGCATGTCGCACACGGTAACGCGGCAGTGCCGGGCGTGGGGCGACGCCCTAGACTCGACCCGTGAACCGGCACGCGAGCGAGCCGCGGTACGAGCCCGACGTCCGCTGGGACGTCCGGGTGCCGGTGCGCGACGGCCTGGAGCTGTCGGCGAACCTGTGGCTGCCGCGCCCGCACGACGAGCGCCCGGATGCCACCTTCCCGGCAATCCTCGAGATGATCCCGTACGGGAAGGACAACTGGCGCCGCAACTCGGACGTGGCGCGCGGAGAGTGGCTGGCGGCCCGCGGGTTCGCCCTGTGCCGGCTGGACGTGCGCGGCACGGGGTCCTCGCCGGGCGTCGCCATGGACGAGTACACGGAGGTCGAGACGCTCGACGGCTACGACGCGGTGGAGTGGCTGGCGGCGCAACCGTGGTGCAACGGCAAGATCGGCATGTGGGGGATCTCCTACGGCGGGTTCACGTCGCTCCAGGTGGCCAAGCTCCGGCCGCCGCACCTGCGCGCCATCCTGCCCATGTACGCCACCGACGACCGGTACCGCGACGACGTCCATATCCGGGGTGGTTGCGTGACGGCCAGCGAGAAGTCGCAGTACGCGGTGAGCCAGCTGGGCATGAACGCGATGCCGCCCGACCCGGCCTTCCGGGGCGAGGGCTGGCGGGACGAGTGGCGAGCACGGCTGGAGGCAACGCCGCCCTGGCTGTTCGCCTGGATCCGCGAGCAGACCGACGGCCCCTACTGGCGGCGCGGCTCGCTGGCCCCCGACTACGACGCCCTCGATTGCGCGGTGTTCCAGGTCGCCGGCTGGACCGATGCCTACGTCGACGCCGCCTTCCGGATCCAGGAGCGCTGCCGCAACGCGCCGCGCCGGACGCTGGTCGGGAACTGGGTCCACTCGTTCCCGGACGACGCCTACCCGGGCCCCAACCTCGACTGGCTCCACGAGCTGGTCCGTTTCTTCGATCGCTATCTCAAGGACATCGACAACGGCTGGGAGCACGAGCCAGCGCTCGTGTGGTTCGAGCATGCATGGGCGGAGCCCGAAGCCTTCCCGCGCACCTGGCCGGGTCGCTGGCGCGGGGCCCGCGGCGTGCCGGTCCCCGGCACGCGGGCGCTCGAGCTGCACCTGGGCAACGGCGTGCTCGCCGCCACAGCCGGAGGGGGCGGCGTCACGGAGACCGGCGACGTCGACGTGCTGCCCCATCGCGCCACCGTGGGCACCACGGGGGCGCTTTCCTGGGGTGCCGGCGGGCATCCCAACGGCCTGGCACGCGACCTCCGGCCGGATGAGCTCGCAGGCCTGACCTGGACGTCGTCACCGCTGGACGCGCCCCTCTCGGTCATCGGGCAGCCCGAGGCCGTGCTCCACGTGGCGGCGACCATGCCCGTGGCCACCTGCGTCGTCCGCCTGTCCGAGGTGTCGCCCACGGGCGTCTCTGCCCTGGTGGCCACCGGCGTCCTCAACCTGACGCACCGGCGCTCCGACGTGGACCCGGAGCCCATGCAGCCCGGTCGGGTCGAGGAGGTGCGGATCCCCCTCCGGTCCACCGGCTACCGGTTCTCGCCGGGCCACCGGATCCGCCTCACGGTCCTCACCGGCTACTGGCCGGTCCTGTGGCCGTCGCCCTGCCCCGGGGAGCTGCACGTGCATCGCGGCGTGCCCACGCCCTCGCGGCTGGTGCTGCCCGTGATGCCGGATGACGCCGCCGAGCTCGAGGTGCCACCGTTCCGGACTGAGCCCGCGGGTCTGCGCTCCGTGGGCGGCGACGAGGAGGAGCCACCCGTCTGGCGGATCGAGGAGGACGTCATCGGCGGCACGGTGACCGTCACGATCGGCGAGGGCGGCGCCTCGATCCTCGAGGACGGCTCGCGCGTGTACAGCTCCGAGGAGCTGCGACTGCGGGCATCCGACGCGGACCCGGCGCACGCACGCCTGGACAGCGACGTCGCCTACAGCTGGACGGGGCCCGGGTTCGAGGCCGCCATCCGGGCCACCGGCCGGATCGTGTCCGACGAGACCGCGTACAACGTCGACGTGGACGTGGAGGTCCTGCTCGACGGCGGGGCGTTCTTCTCGCGCTCGTGGTCCGAGCGGATCGCGCGCCGCCTCGTCTGACCCTGGCCCCAGGGACCTACACGCGGGCCACGGTCCGCAGCGCCGCCGCAGCGACCAGCCCGGTGCCGATCGCAACCGACAGGCTCGCGAGCGTGCTCAGCAGGTAGTACTCGATCGCCCCGCGGCTATCCAGCTGCCGGGCCCGCGCGAGCGTGTCGGCCACGATCAGGAAGCCGACGAGGAGCGGTGCGCCGGCCAGGATGAGCGCGACCGCGAGGAGGCGCTCCAGGGTCGCGACGGTGGTGTCGATCCGGAGGGCGGCGCCGACAGGCGCGGCGGTGGCAGGAAGCGCGGCGGCGGGGCCGCCAGGGGCGTCGGGTGCCGGCACGACATCCCGTGGCGACGTCAGCGAGAGCACGAAGAAGAAGGCGCCCCGCGTGTTCGCGATGAACAGGGACACCAGGATGACGCCGGTGAGAACAGCCGCGTGGACCGCGGTGCGGTCCCAGTCGCGGAG
This sequence comes from uncultured Chloroflexia bacterium, assembly GCA_963849495.1. GTDB lineage: Bacteria > Chloroflexota > Limnocylindria > Limnocylindrales > CSP1-4 > CAIXZV01. The sequence continues at coordinate 318,194 of CAWKHN010000005.1, forward strand.
CACAGCGTTGGCGAAGTCGGTGAACGGCCCCATCACGGTCGCGCCCGAGAGGAGAACCAGCCAGCCCACGACCGCGAACGTGAGGTGCAGCACCTGGTCCGCGAGGAACAGCAGCCCGGGCGTCGGCGTCCAGGCGGCCCCGAGACCGGTGACGGTGGCGGGCCTCCCCGATGCGATCCACCGCCGGGCATCGTCCTGCGCCCTGACCTCGGCGCGCCGGGTGGCCCGCACCTTCCAGCGGTCGACGATCATGTGGCTGACGACGACGACCGCGACGTAGCCGAGCCCGGGCAGGCCGTACACCAGGACGGCCGGCAGCAGGCACAGGCCCACGTGGCCGCCGTGGACGAGCAGGGCCGCCCACCCCGTCCGGTGCCCCCGCCCCTTGTTCATCGCGATCCAGTCGTTCTGGAGCACGAAGTCCGCCACCAGGTGAGCCAGCACGACCCAGGCGATGGCCAGAACCGGTTCCGTCATGCGGTCGTCGGCGGGGTGTGGAACGAGACCGTGCGCGAAGCGCGGGGCTGGATCGGAGCGGCGCGGACCGGCCGGCCCGCAGGTTTGGACGTCACGAGCCGGAGCCTACCCGATCGCGGGTCGGGCACGGGGCCGCCAGAGGCCCGAATCGGCGCTTCCAGGCACCGATCCCGGTGTCAATCCGCTGACACCACCCCGCCGGACGGTCACTCAGGAGGCGCGCGCGTGGACCGGCAGCAGCGTGCCGAGGACGCCTGCGAGGTCCGCCTCGTGCTCGGCCGTGGCGAAGTCCAGCAGCGGATGGGACGGCAGCGGATGCTCGGTGACGCGGCCGTTCTGCCGGATGTAGGCGACCGGGTAGATCTGCCCGGTTCCGTCCGCCTCGACCGTCATCGCCACGAGGTCCGTCGTCATGCCGTCGAGGGCGTGGACCAGGGGCAGGATCCCCTCGTCCCGGATCCCGTCCTCGGGCGACACCGAGATCACGCGGGCCAGGTAGGCCTTCTGGTGCCACAGCTCCGGCGCGGTGGTCGCCTCCCGGAGGAGGAGCCGGAGCACGTCCGCCTCCGCCAGCCGGGGTCGGTCCGGGACCACCCCGAAGTGCCGCTCGGCGATGTGACGGGCCAGGATCCGGCCGTTGTACCGGTGGCCGTGGATGGCCCCGGAGTTGGCCGGGATGCCGTGCTTCTTCAGCCCGGACGACGCCTGGCTGATCGTCCCGCCGAAGTAGATGCCGGGCACCGAGGTGCTCTCCCACATCGGGGTCACGGCCGGTAGCCTGCTCTGGCCGAAGGTTGCCACGCCGAGCGCCGGCAGATCCTGCAGGGGGCACGTGAAGCCCGTGGCCGCGATGACCTCATCGGCCTCGACGCTCATCGGCAACCCGTTGTCGGTGCGCTTGAGATCGACACGAAACGCATCGCCCACCTTCACGATCCCGTCGGTCGATGCGTCCAGGAGGGAGACGCCGAGGCCCAGGAAGCTGTCCTCGAACGGTTGCACGTAGCGTGCCCGGACGCCGACCAGCGACCGCGTCTGCACCGACAGCTTCACCGGCGACGGAGACGACAGCACGATCCTCGAGGCCCAGGAGGCAAGGCCAGACGCCAGCTCGAAACCGGAGTTCTGCTTGCCGATGATGAACAACCGCTTGCCCGCGTAGGTGTGTGCCTCGCGCGTGTCCGCATAGTGGCGCGCGTGCTCGATCCCCGGCGGGCTCGGAAGCCGCGGCTCCGCGACGCCGACGGCAAGCACGAGGAACCGGCAGCGGTACTCGCCATCGGTGGTCTCGAGCACGAACGTGGTGCCGTCGGGACCGTCCTCCCGGCGCGTCCGCTCCCAGCGGCAGCCGTAGCGAACGGCGATCGCGGCACGCTCCGAGAAGGCGACGAGGTTGGCCTCCATCTCGGCGCGCGAGGGGAAGTACGAGGACCCGTCCATCAGATCGGCCTGGAGCGAGCGGAGGTGCGGCTCGTCGGCGATGAGGCTGTTCCAGTCGTAGCGCTGGTACTCGCGGGACGTGCGCTCCGCGGGAGCGTACGGCTTGGTCCACGAGAGCAGCCTCTGGAACAGCGGCCAGTGACGGAACATGCCACCCGCGGACGGGTCGGCGGACAGCACCGCGTGCGGGACGCCATGGTGACGCAACCCATAGCTGAGCTGCAGGCCGCCGGGTCCGCTGCCGATGACGATGACCGGGTACTCCCCCGGCGGGAACGGGCGGGGGTCTGCGGCCACGGTCAGCTCCGCCAGCGGTTGGCGTTCCGAAGCCGCCGGGCCTGTGCCTGGAGCATCCGGTACATGACCCGCGGGTGGCCGACGAGGAAGGCTTCCACCGCCGGGCCGGCGAGCACGATGCACCGCAGCTCCGTGGTCGCCACCACGTCGGCCGTCGGCGGCTCACCGAGCAGGATCGAGACCTCGCCGAAGAAGTCGCCGCGGTGGAGCGTCGAGCGCCGGTCGCCGTCGACGATCACGTCCGCGGACCCTTCGAGGATGACGAACAGGCCCGAGCCGGTCAGGCCCTGGCGCAGGATCAGGTCACCAGCGGGGAAGAAGGCCTCCTCGAACTCGCCCGCCACGCCGAGCAGCTGCGAGGTCGCGAGATCCCCGAACACGGCGAACCCCGCGAGGATGTCCGCGATCTCCTCCCGCGTGGTCATTCGCCAAGCCTCCTGTCATCCGCGACCAATCCCCCGCCAGTGCGGGGCATCGTCTCACACCCGGTGGCCGGGGGCCGAAGGCCTGCCGGGACCCGATGGGCGCCGCGACTCCGCGTCAGGCCCCGGAGCTGTCGGGCGATGCCGCGTGGGGAACTCACCCCCCGGTAGGATGTCGGGCGTGCAGACGAGGGATCCCGGCCCGGACGCTCATCCGGTGGGCCTCATCTGCCGCGACCGGGAGATCCCCGTGACGAAGCCCTTTGTCGTGCGCGTCACCGCCGAGGAAGCGTGAGCCGTCGCGGCCTGCTCGGGCCCGTTGCGTTCCGGGTCTTCGGCCGCTTCCATCGCGATGCGCGGCTGGTGCTGGTCACGAGCCTGGTCGCCGGTGCCGCGCTCAGCCTGTACTGGATCGACTTCAACCTGTACCTGGCATCGCTCGGGTTGAGCACCGCGACGATCGGCCTGGTGTCGACCATCGCGTCGGTGGCGGGCGGGCTGGTCGCGTTTCCTGCCAGCGCCTGGTCCGATCGCGTCGGCCGGCGGCTGGTGTTCGCGGCCGGGCTGGTGGCGTCCCTGCTGGCCCTGCTGGGCCTCCTCGCCAGCGACGTGCTGATCGCCCTGATCCTGTTCGCGGCCCTGTGGTCGGCCGGGCAGCAGTCCATGCAGGTCGTGCTCTCGCCGTACATGACCGAGCACAGCGACGCATCGCATCGGAACGAGCTGTTCGCGGTCCAGTTCGCGATCCAGAACGTCACCAACATCGTGGCGGCCATCCTCGGCGGCGTGGTCGCGGGCGTCATCGCCGGCTCGATCGGGCTGGACCCCGCGGGCCCGGGCACGTACCGGGTGATCCTCGTCATCATGGTCGGGCTCGTGCTGGCCGGACTGGGCACGGTCACGCTGCTCTCGGACGACCGGCCGCGGTCCGTGACCGGTCCCCGCCTGCGGAAGCTGGGCGAGCCCGCAGCGTTCCCCCGCGATCCACGCCGATCGCGAACGCTGCTCGGGATCACGGTCCGTGATCGCGCGATGTTCGGCCGGCTGCTGCTGCCCGGGCTGCTGATCTCCATCGGGGCCGGCCAGGTCATCCCGTTCCTCAACCTTTACGTCCAGCGGAAGTTCGGGCTGGACCTCGCTTCGCTCAACGCGGTGTTCGCGCTCACCTCGCTGGGAACCGTTGCCGCGATCCTGTACCAGCCCCGGCTGGCGAGCCGGTTCGGGCAGATCACGTCGGTCGTGCTCGTCCAGGCGGCCAGCATCCCGTTCCTGGTCGTGCTCGGGTTCTCGCCGATCCTGTGGACCGTCATTCTCGCCATGGCCGTCCGGAACTCGCTGATGAACGCCGGCAACCCCATCTTCAACGCGTTCGCGATGGAGCGGGTGACACCCGCGGAGCGCGCCACGCTGTCCGCGGCGATGAGCGTCCTGTGGCAGGTCGGCTGGGTCATCGGTGGGATCTGGTACGCGGTCCTCCAGGCGGTCCTCGGCTTCTACGGCGGCTACACCGTCAACTTCGTGACGATCATCACGCTGTACACGACGGCCACGGTCCTCTACTGGCTCTGGTTCCGGGACGTGGATCGGCACGTGCTCGCGGCGCGCGCAGCCACCTGAGAGCGGCCCCGGTCCCGGCCTCCGATCCCGGCCTCCACGGTCATCGGGCGCGCTCGGCGACGATCCATCCACAGGTCGTCCACATCGAGGCAAAACTCGTGGATGGATGGACCGGCAGGCGGCGGACGTTCGTGGACAACCCGGTTGGATGGCGAGCCCCTGGCCCCATATGGTTGGTCCTGCCCGAAGGGGCCGATGGAGGCCCGGAACGGAGGCGATCGCCTCAAGCCCGTTCCACCCGGCCGGCCGAGATCACCTCAAGGCCACGCCGGCGTCCGGTCCGCGATTGCATCAAGGATCGACGCTCTCCGGTCGCTTCGGGCGCTTCGTTGCCAGCGTCGGCAGCCCGCAAGGGCAGTCGCGGTGGGCGCCCGGACGGACGTGACCGGCATCCCGGTGTCGGTACTCCTCCGGGCGTCGAAGTTTAACCCGCGCTCCGGAGCCGGGCCGGCAGCGCGGTGGAGCCGGGCGCCGCTATCCTCGGTCCATGAGCAATCCGCCGAGCCACGACCCCGTCGACCGGTCAGCCCCGATCACCCCAGCCGAGCAGCCCGCGCGCCTCGCCGCGCTCGTCGCGGCGGTGCGTGCCCGGACGGGGCTCGTACCGGACGTCGGGATCGTCCTGGGCTCCGGTCTCGGGGGCCTCGCGGACGATCTCGAGGACCCGGTCGCCATCCCCTTCGACGAGCTCCCGGGCTGGCCGGCGGCCACGGCCCCGGGGCACGCGGGCCGGCTCCTGCTGGGTCGCCTCGCCGGTGTTCCCGTCGTGATGCTCCAGGGCCGCTTCCACATCTACGAGGGCAACCATCCGGGGCTCGTGGTGCAGCCCGTGCTCCTGTTCCACCAGCTGGGCGTCCGGATCGTGGTGCTCACCAACGCCGCGGGCGGGGTGAACCCCGAGTTCGGGCCGGGCACCCTGATGGTCATCACGGACCATCTCAACCTGACCGGGCGGACGCCGCTCCTCGGCCCCAACGCGGACGAGCTCGGCCCGCGCTTCGCCGACATGACCGACGTGTGGGCGCCGCAGCTGCGCGAACGCCTTCATGCCGCGAGCGTCGCGGAGGGAATCGAGCTCTCGGAAGGCATCTACGCCGGCCTGCTCGGACCCTCCTTCGAGACCCCGGCCGAGGTTCGGATGCTCCGGACGATGGGCGCCGATGCGGTCGGCATGTCCACTGTGCTCGAGGCCATCGCCGCGCGCTGGGTCGGGCTCCAGGTGTGCGGTGTCTCGCTGGTGACCAACGCGGGAGCCGGCTACAGCGGCCATCCGCTCAGCCACGCGGAGGTCCTGGAGGCGGGCGACATCGCCGGCCCGAGGCTTGCGCGGGTGATCCGCCGGTTCATCGGAGAGCTGCCGCCTCCGGCGGACTGAGCCGGTTCAGGCGTCGAGGCGGCGCGGCGGCGCGGCGGCCGGCTGTCGGTCGATCGTGGGGTCCGTGCCCGGCGACGCGCACACGAAGTAGCGCAGCCGCAGCCGGCCGTCGTTGATGACGCGATGCGGGCGGCCGGGCAGGACGCGGATGCCCTTGAGCGGCTCCAGGGTCTCCTCGATCTCACCCACCTGGATCGTCCCCCGCCCCTCGAACACAACGATCGCGTGCTCGGCACCCGGATGACGGTGCCACGCATCGGACGCGCCGGGGGCGAGCTCGACCTCGGTGACCGTGAACGTGATGCTGCCGAAGTCGCCCGGTTCCACCAGGAACGTCCGGCTGATCCCGGCCGCCGACACCAGCCGCGCATCGCCCCGCCGCCGGACGGGCTCCGCCGACGCATCCCGGCGTCGAAGGAGGGCCCCGATCCCGCGCCCGTCGATGTCCGCGGCGGCCAGCAGCGCGAGCGCGTCGGTCGTGCCCTCGTTGCGCACCTGGTGCAGCTCCCCCGGGGCCTCGTATAGGACGTCACCCGATCGGACATGGGTCCGACGGCCCATCCGGTCGCCATCCTCGAACACGAGCTCACCACCCGCGAGGTACACGATCGTCTCCGTGTCGTGCCGATGCGGCCCGATCTCGATCCCGGGCGCAATCCGGTTGAGCTCCAGGCGGATCGTCATCGGACGGGCTCCCGGCCGATCACCGGACCGGCAGGTCGCGCCCTGCTGCCTTCGCCGCGTCCCGCTTCTGCGCCCAGGCGGCGAGGACGTTGTCCTTGTGGGGGCGGATCGGACAGTGCTCGTCCCGGTTGTTGAACTCGTCGCAGTAGCCCAGGGCCACGCACTTCGGGGCCAGGAAGGAGCCGAGGAACGGCGACACGCCGAAGACCTCGTGACGGATCAGCTGGAACAGGCGGCGGATCTCCCACTGGGCCATCGTGCACAGCCGCAGCCCGGACATGTGGATCAGCGCCCGCAGGTTGGTGGTCATCACCAGGTTCGTGCGGGTGGCGTTGGGGAACACGAACCGCGCGTCCTCGCCCGGGACTCCGGCCTCGAGCAGCTCGCCGTAGAGACCGAGCGCCCCGTCGACCTGCTGCTCGTAGCGGCCGCGCAGGTCCGGATCACCCTCGGCGATCGTGGCCGGCAGCATCGTCGCCGCGCCCTTGAACCTGACGTAGCGCTGGCTCTGCTGGTCGAAGGCGACGCCGGCCCGGTGGCGGACGAGCTGGTGGGACAGGGTCCGTGAGACGCCGCTCAGCGCGAACGTGAACACGATGTGCTCGATGGTGGACCCGTGGCCGGACTCGATGACGTTGGAGATCAGCCGCTGCATGCTGGCCGGCGCGACCTCGCCCTCGACCGCGCGCCGGAAGATCTCCTGGGGCTCCAGCTCCGAGTAGCAGGTCCGGCAGGCCGTGTACACGAGCGGCACGTAGTACCGCTCGACGATCTCCCGGTCCGGGAACAGGAGGCTCGCCTTCATGCCCAGCTCGTGGCGCCCCGGATTGCGCGGGATCGCGGTCCGGGAGCGCTGGGGAGCGGGCGCCTCTGCCATCCACGCAGTCTACCCGGCCGGGTGGCTGCGGCGATACGTCGGCGATGGGCCGGCGCCGGCTCGATGGCAGGAGCGTCAGCCGCCGAGCGCGAACATCTCCACCTTCGGCAGCTTCTCGGTGGCCGCGCTGCGCAGCTCCGAGTAGCGGTCGGTGCGGGCCGCCCACACGGCGCGGATCCGGGCCTCCAGGTCCGCGTCCCGCTCACCGTTGCGCATCGGGGTCTTGAGATCGGTCCCGTGGACGGCGAACAGGCACGTGTACAGGTGTCCATCGGCCGACAGGCGGGCGCGGGTGCAGTCCCCGCAGAACGGCTGGCTGACCGACGCGATCACGCCGATCTCGCCCGATCCGTCGCGGTAGCGGTAGCGGCCGGCCACCTCGCCCCGGTAGCCGGCGCCGATGGGCTCGAGCGGCAGCTCGGCGTCGATCAGGGCGAGGATCTCCTCGGCCGCGACCACGTCGTCCAGCCGCCAGCCGTTGGAATGACCGACGTCCATGTACTCGATGAACCGCAGGATGAGCCCCTCCTCGCGGGCCCACCGCGCGAGAGGCAGGATCGAGGCCTCGTTCATGCCGCGCCGGACAACCGTGTTGACCTTGATCGGCGCGAGCCCCGCCGACCGGGCCGCGGCGATCCCGGCCAGGACGCGCGACACCGGGAAATCCACGCCGTTCATCGCCCCGAACACGCCGTCGTCGAGCGAGTCGAGGCTGACGGTGACGCGCGCGAGACCGGCCGCCGCCAGCTGGCCCGCAAGCGCCCCCAGGGCGGAGCCGTTCGTGGTGAGGGTGAGGTCGATCGGTCCTCCGTCGGGCGCACGCAGCCCCGCCAGGTAGCCGATGAGCAGAGGCAGGTCCCGTCGCACGAGCGGCTCGCCGCCGGTGATCCGCAGCTTGCCCACTCCCAGCCGGACGAAGATCGACGCCAGGCGGGCGATCTCCTCGAACGACAGCACCTGCTCGCGCGGCAGGAACGCGAAGTCGCGGCCGAACACCTCGGCCGGCATGCAGTACGGGCAGCGGAAGTTGCATCGATCGGTAACGGAGATCCGCAGATCGCGCAGGGCGCGCCCGAACGCATCGGGCACACCGGGGCGCCCGTCGAAGTCGACGGGCGTGAGATCGGGATCCGCGGCGTGTTCCATCGGGACATGGTAGTCGGACCGGCGACCGGACCCCCGGAGGGGCCCGGGCCGGCCGCGTGGAGCGTCGTGCGACGGCGCCGATCTGCCGGTCCGGAGGCGGAGGCGAGCCCGGTGCGTCCACGCCACGAACCAGTCCGGCGGTACCACCGGGATGCCCCACTGGTACCTCTAGCGACTCCACCGGAGCCCACATGCCCGCCTACTGTGGTGCCAACGCCCGGTTCTCGTCCCCGAGTGCAGAGGAACTTCCGTCCATGGCGACCACTGATACGCGATCCGGCTTCCGGCTCCCCTGGAGCTCGGACCGGCCTCACGACGACCAGCCCCAGCCCGCGGCCGACCCCGTCGATGCCGTCCCCACCGAGGCCGGCGCCTGGAACGACGCACGCCCTGCGGTCGACACGGCCGCCGGGGCCGAGATGATGGCAGCCACCGAGCCAGGGCAGGACGGGGATGCCGACGCGCACCTCGCCGAGACGGACCCCACCCAGGTCCCCGCCGATCCCATCACATCCCCCGCCGAAACCCCCGAGGAGCCCCAGGCCATGGTCCAGACCGTCTCCGCCCGCACGGTTGCAGCCGAGAAGACGCCGAGGAAGCCGTCCAAGCTGCTGGCTGACCTGGCAACGGCGATGCTCGCCACGGCGGAGTCTGCCCGGGAGCAGGCCCTCGCTCAGGTCGGAGCGAATGTCCAGCAGGTCGTGGAGTCCATCCGTACCCATTCCACCGAGGGAGCGGCCGAGCTCCGCCAGCGTTCCGACGAGGACATCGCCGGCATCCGCGACTGGTCGAAGACCGAGATCGCGCGGATCCGCGAGGAGGCCGAGCACCGCATCTCCGGCCGCAAGTCCACCCTCGAGGAGGAGATCACCAGCTACTCGGCCGCCGTCGACCGGCGGATCGCGGACGTCCAGCGTGTCGCCTCCGACTACGAGGCGGACATGGCCGACTTCTTCGACCGCCTGCTCAAGGAGAACGATCCTGCGCGCCTGGCCACCATGGCCGAGACGATGCCCGAGCCGCCGCTCCTTGAGCCGTGGGCGGATCTCGACACCCTCGAGGTCGACGCGGTGACGCAGGCCGAACCGGAGGTCGTCGTGGAGCCCGAGGCTGCCGTCGAGACGGATACGGATGGCGAGCCTGAGTCGGCGACAATCGTCGAAGCGGACGGCGCGGCAGAGCCCGCACCCGATGCACTGGCCGAGACCCAGAGCACGATCGAGCGGGACGCCGCAACGGACACCGAGCCGGTGGCCGAGACGGTCTCCACGGGTGGCCCGTGGGACACCGCGGACGAGACGTGGGGCACGGCGCCGGCCGTCACGAACACCGAACCGGAGACCGACGGCAACGCCGGCACGACCGATGCTGCCTCTGCCGTGACCCCGTGGGCCGCAGAGCTTCCCGAGGGGATCGCGACGGTGGACGATGCTGGTGAGCCGGTCGACCGCGAAACGATCATGGCCGCACTCGAGGCCGCGGCCGAGGCAATCGTCGCCTCCGAGGCCGAGCCGGACTCTGCGGACGCGAGCAACGAGGATGACGACCAGCTCGGTGCCGAGGCCGCCGCGGCCCTCGCCGCACGGATGGACGCCACCTCCTTTGAGCGCGACGCCTCCTTCGTCGAGCGGGTGAGCCACCTGCTTCCCGGCCGCGGCGAGACCACCTCGGATGCCGACGCATCAACGACCCAGCTCATGGTGACCGGCCTGGTCTCCGTCGCGAGCATCGCGAGCTTCAAGCGCAACCTGAGCCGCATGGCCGGCGTGCAGAGCGTGGCCGTCGCCTCAGGGCCCGACGGAGAGTTCGTGTTCAACGTCACCCACCACGCGGACCTGTCGTTCAACGACACGATCCCGACCATGTCCGGTTTCGCCGCCCGCGTGACCGGATCCAGCGACGGGATCGTCAACGTGACTGCCCGCGATCCTGAGACCGAGGGCTGATCTCCATGACGACGTCCGTCGGCCGCCTCGCGGTCGCGGTCCTGCTGCCCAAGACCGAGCTCGAGCCGGTCGCCCAGGAGCTGCGCACCGGCGGCTTCGACCCGATCCCGGTTCATGACACCCAGGAGCTGGAGGCGATCCTCTCCTCCCGGCGCGACATCGTCGTCGGGATCGTCGATCTCGAGACCGACCCGGACACCGGCCTCGACGCCTGGTCACTGCTCCACGAGGGCAGCCGCCCGATCCCGGCACTGCTCGTCGTGAACGCCTCAACGCTCGATCGCCTCGCCACGGCGGCGCGCGGTCACGACGATGATGAGTACGTCACCCGGCCGTACTCCGCGGAGTCGATTCGCTGGCGGATCGAGGCCATGTGCATCCGCTCCATCGCCGTGGATGACGGCAGCGGGCCGGTGCTCCAGACGTCGATCGAGTCGGCGGACTGGAGCCATCGCGGCGAGATGATCGCGATCTTCAACCCCAAGGGTGGCGTCGGCAAGACAACGCTCGCCACCAACCTGGCCGCCGCCCTCGTCACGCAGGGCAAGCGCGTCCTGCTGGTCGACGCAGACACGGTGACGGGCCACGTGACGTCCTCGCTCAGCATGGAGGGGGTGGCGACCGTCGTGGACGCCTGGCGCGACGAGCAGGAAGGTGCGGCAGTGCAGACCTTCGATGAGCTCGCCGCCGTCCACTCGTCCGGTCTGAAGGTCCTCCCGCTCACGTCCAGCCCGATCCACACCGAGATCCTCGACCCGCTCCGCGTCGCCGACGCGATCACCGCCGCACGGCGGACCAACGACTACGTGATCGTCGACTTCCACCCGTCGTACAGCCCGCTCAATCGCGCCCTGTTCGACCGGGCGGACCGGATCCTCGTTCCCGTGACGCCGGACCTGCCCGCGATCCGGGCCATCGTCCAGCTGCGCGACGTCGCCGAGGAGCTGGGCATGCGAGAGCGGATGGCGATGGTCATCAACCGGGCGAACACCGGCGTGTCGGTCGCCGACATGGAGCGCACGGTGGGCATGCCGTCGTTCGGCCAGATCCGGTCGGATGGCCTGCTGCTCGTCAAGGCGGCCAACGAGGGCCGCACCGCGGTCGAGATGGCACCGCGCGAGAAGATCGTCGGAGACTTCAACGCCCTCGCAGCCCGGATCATGGGCCTGCCCGAGCCGGAGCCCGCCAAGTCGTCGCTGCGCCTGTTCGGACGCGCGGTCAGCGCCCGGGCCTGATCGTCAGCGGGAGCGGTCCTGCCAGCTGACCCCGCCCAGCGGTGCTCCGGGCAGCTTCTGGTGGCGGAGCCCGGTTCGCTTGTCGACCTGCTCCACGCCGCGGAGGTAGAAGCGGTTGACGAGGATCGCCTCGACCTCCGGGTCGCTGACCTCCACGTCACCCAGGTACACGACCGCGTCGACCACGGCAACGAACATCTCGCTCGAGCGGTCCAGCAGACGTTCCGGCTCCGAGCCCGGGTTCAGGAAGACGGAACCGACCACGCGGAACGGAGGCGCTTCGAGCGCCACGTCGTAGGCGACCTTGTGCACACGCAGGGCCGCCCGCTCGGGATCCGTCAGGGGCGGCAGGCTGTGCTCACCCGCAGTGACCAGGATCAGGTCGTAGGGATCGACGGATCGGAGTCCCGGCGCCGGCTCGAGGGGAACGGAGCCGTCCGGGGGACCCCAGCTCACGTCGGTGATCGCGATCGCCTCGCGCCGGTTGAGCGCGTCGGACAGGCGACCGGTGATCTCCATCCGGCCGGTCAGTCGCCAGTCCTCGGTCAGGGCAGTGAACTGGACGCCGCGGCGAGAGCCGGAGTGGAGGGATGCCGGGTACCCCGGCCCGGCCCCCGCACCGGTGGTCGCGGGCGGCTCGGTCTTGCGGCGCTTCAGGAATCCGAACGGCACGCGGTCACTCCTTCCTCGGCCTTCTCGATCTCCGGCCCGTCGCGGGTCTCGGGGTCGATGCTCACGGATCCTCCTGGACGACTGCTGGGTCGGGCCATTCTACGCGTCGGAACCGGCGTCCCCATCCGGGTCCGGGCGACGTGCTGCACGAATCAGGGGTGGGAGGCTGCCCGGTCGCGGCCGTCAGCTGCCCACGTCCGGGAGCCCATCCGGGGGCGGAGCTGCCTCCTGGCTCCGGGTGATCATGACGCGATGCGGGAAGGGGATCTCGATCCCGCCCTCGGCGAACGCCGCCAGGAGGCGCTTGCGGAACTCGCCGGCGACCGCCCACTGCTCCGATGCCCGGACCGATCCGAGCACCCTGATCGTGACGCCCGATTCACCCAGCGTCTGCACCCGCAGCACCGTCGGCGGCTCCAGCAGCTTGCGGCGCCACTCCGGATCGTCGTAGAGCTCCTGGCCCAGCCGGTTGATGACCGCCACGACGTGATCGATGTCGCTGCCGTAGGCGACCTCGACGTCCTCCTTGATCCGGGCCCAGACGCGGGTCATGTTGGAGGCCACCCGGATCTCGCCGTTGGGTACCGTGTGGACGGTGCCACTCAGGTCGCGGAGGGTGGTCCGGCGCAGGCTGAAGTGCTCGACCGTGCCCGACACCCCGGCCACGGAGACCACGTCGCCCACGCTGAACTGGTTCTCGAGCAGGATCAGCGCGCCATTGAAGTAGTCACGGACCAGGCTCTGGGCACCGAACCCGACGGCGATGCCCACGATGCCGAGGCCCGCGATCGCGGGCGCGATGTTGAGGTGGAGCTGGCCCAGCACCGTGACCAGGGCAATGAGCAGGATGAACGCCTGGATCGCGGCGCTGCCGAACGCGTCGAGCGTGTCAATCCGCTTCTTGAGCTCGACCGCGGACAGCTCCTGGGCGGTGCCGTCGGACACCTCGCGGTCGAGCAGGCCCTTGACAAGCCCGCGGACGGCCGCGCGCGCCAGCCGGACGAGGATCACCGTGACCACCAGGATCAGCAGTATCGGGAGCACGGGATCCTGGAGGAGCGAGATCAGCTGGGCCTGGATGTCGGGCGGGATCTTCATCGCCGCCTAGCCTAGCGTGCGGACCGGGGATCGAGCAGGGTGGCCGGGCGCTCCGGCCAACCCGCGGTCATCAGGCGGGCGTGCCGCCGAGCCTCACCGACACGGCCCCGGCCGCCTCACGTGCCTGCTGAGCCAGCTCGGGGACCCGGGGCGCGGTGACCCGGAACGCGGGGCCCCAGATGTCGACGGCAGCGATGACCGCGCCGCGCGCGTCGTGCACGGGCGCCGCGATTGCGTTGAGCGTCGGGTCGTATTCGCCGAAGGCGACGGCATAGCCGCGCCGGCGCACCCGGGCCAGCTCCTCGAGCAGCGGCTCCAGCTGCGTGATCGTGCGGTCCGTGAACCGGTCGAGCCCGCGTCGCACCAGCCGGAGAACCTCCCGTTCCGGGAGCGACGCGAGGATGACCTTGCCCGCCGCCACCGAGTGCAGTGGCACGCCGCGGCCGGTCCAGTCCCCGACCGCGACGAGGTTCGGGCCATCCGCCTGGGCCACGGTCACCAGCTGGTCACCGTCGATCACGCCGAGGCCGGTCGTCTCGTGGGTGGCACGGGCCAGGCGATCGAGCTCCGGCATCGCGATGGCCCGCAGGTCGAGCGTGCGCTCGGCCCGCTCGGCCAGCCGGATCACGACGAGGCCGAGGCGGTACTTGCCCGTCTCCTCGTCCTGCTCCACCAGCCCGCGCTTCTCGAGCGTCGCGAGCAGGCGCGAGGCCGTCGACTTGTGCAGGCCGAGGCTCCGGGCGAGCTCGGTCACGCCCGCCTCGCCGTGACAGTCCCCCAGCGCGATCAGCAGGGACGCAGCCCGGTCAACGGACCGGACCGCGTTCCCGTCGAGCGCCATCGGCGGGATGCGGGTCCGTGCGGCGTCAGTGGGCCGGAGCATCCAGCTCCCCTCGGGCGCGGGCCGCCAGCGCCGCATCCAGCGATTCGCCGAAGATCGAGATCACCCGATCAACGATGTCACCCTGGGCGTGCGCCTCGCACATGAACCATGGCTCCCGGCTGTCGGGCTCGGGCATCGCGCCACGGGCATGCATGCCCACCGCGATCGCGTCGTACAGCTGGTGGTCGGTGTTCGCCCAGTCGCGGTACTCGCTGGGCACGAACTCGGTGAACATGATCCCGAACATCGAGGGATGACCGGTGATCTGGTACGCGAGGCCCCGCGCGTCGAGCAGGCCCCGGATCCCGTCCTGGATCCTGGAGCCCGTGGCGTGGATGGTCTCGAGGGCGTCCGTGTCGCGCAGGATCTCGAGGGTCTTGACCGCCGCGGCAGCCGCCACCCGGTTGCCGGCGTAGGTGCCCCCGTGGCTGACCTTGGACGGCAGCATCGCCATGATCTCGTCGCGACCGCCGAACGCTGCCGCCGGGTAGCCGTTGCCCATCGCCTTGGCGTAGGTCGCCAGGTCAGGGGTGATGCCGAAGAACTCGGCGGCGCCGCCCTTCGCGAACCGGAAGCCGGTCTTGACCTCGTCGAAGATCAGCAGGATCCCGAACTCCTGGGTGAGCTCGCGCATCGCCTTGTGGAACCCGGGCTGGGGCATGATCCCCTGGGCGTTGCCGAGCACCGGCTCCACGATGATCGCCGCGATGTCATCGCCCTCGCGCTCGAACAGCCGGCGCAGGAAGTCGATGTTGTTGTACCGGGCCGGGATGATCGTGCGGGCCACCGCGTCCGGGATGCCGCGGCCCCATGCCAGGCCGACGGGGTTGTCCTCATCGCCGAGGTCGGCCATGTTGTTGGGCGCCACGCTGATGAGCGCGTAGTCGTGGACGCCGTGGTACTGGCCCTCGAACTTGACGATCTTGTTGCGGCCGGTGAACGCCCGGGCCACGCGCATCGCATGCATCGTGGCCTCCGTGCCGGAGACCGTCATGCGCGCCTTGTCGACCCAGCCGGTGAGCTCCTTGACGAGCTCCATGGCGCGGACCTCGTCCTCGCTGGTCAGCGAGAAGCTCACGCCCCGGCGCATCCGCTCATTCACGTAGTCGTCGACACGCTCGTCACCGTGGCCGAGGATCACGGGGCCGTAGCCCATCCGCAGGTCGATGTACTCGTTGCCGTCCAGGTCCCAGACGCGACCGCCCTTGCCGCGATCGACGTAGATGGATGAGTCGCCCCACGCACGGAAGTTGGAGTTCGCACCGCCCGGCAGCGTCTCGAGCGCGCGGCGGTACATCACCTGCTGCTGCTCTCGACGAAGAGCGGGAGTGGGTCGGGCGTCGGGCGTGGCGGTCATGGTGCCTCCAGGCTTGGGCCCCGCTGCCCGGCTGGGCGATGTCGCCGCCGTTGCGACGACGTGCGGGGGCCCGCATCCGCGCCCGGCGGATCACATCCATCCCGGGACTCGCGTTGCGGACAGTGGAACGATCAAGGCCGATCGTGCCACAGGGCCATGAACGCCGTCAACACGAATCTCGTCCTCATCAGGCGATCTCCCCACGAATCCCGCAGGTCTGGTCCCCCGAGACCGCCGCGATCCGCGTACATTGGTGGAGCCATGACATCAGCGAGCGCAGGATCCGCCCGCCCGGCCCGGCGCGACGATGCTCCGGCGGGCGGCAGCTACTGGTTCACCACGGGCGATCCGGGCCCGGTCAGGCCCCCGCTCCACGGCACGGCCCGCGTCGACGTCGCGATCGTCGGGGGCGGGTTCACCGGCCTGTGGACCGCGATCCGCCTGCTCGAGACGGCACCGTCGCTGCGCGTTGTCGTCCTCGAGGCGGACCGGGTGGGCGCCGGCGCCAGCGGCCGCAACGGCGGGTTCTGCGCCGCCTCCCTGACCCATGGCCTCGCCAACGCGGTCCGCCACTTCCCCGACGAGGTCGACATCCTCGAGCGGGAGGGTCTGCAGAACCTGGCCGAGCTTGTCGAGTTCGTGCGGACGGAGGGGATCGAGTGCGAGCTCGAGGCGACGGGCAGCCTGGACGTTGCCGCGGCCCCCTACCAGGTGGAGGAACTGCGTGCTCACGTGGACCTCGCCGCGCGCCACGGCGCGCGCCTGGAGTTCCTCGATCGGGAGGCGATCCAGGGCACCGTTCACTCCCCACGCTGGCTGGCCGGCGTCCGCTCCGGCGGGGACCGGACCGTGATGCTCAACCCCGCGAAGCTCGCCTGGGGCCTGGCGGAGGCCGCCGGGCGGCGCGGCACGACGATCGCGGAGCAGTCCCGGGTGACCGGCCTGCAACGGCGTGCGGGCGGGGTCCGCGTCGTCGTCGACGGAGGCGGTGCCGTCGAGGCGGCACAGGTGGTCGTCGCCACCAGCGCCTACACCGGGTGGCTCCGCCGCCTGGTGCCCCTGTTCGTGCCGGTCTACGACTACGTCCTGGTGACCGAGCCACTGACTCCCGCCCAGCGGGAGGTCATCGGGTGGCGGGGTCGCGAGGGGATGTCCGACGCGGGCAACCAGTTCCACTACTTCCGGCAGACCGCCGACCACCGGATCCTGTGGGGCGGATACGACGCGATCTACCACCGGGGCAACCGGGTGCTCCCCTCCTATGACCAGCGGCCCGAATTTTTCGAGACGCTCGCCCGGCATTTCGGGGATGCGTTCCCGCAGCTGGACGGGATCCGGTTCGAGCACCGCTGGGGCGGCGCGATCGACACGACCACCCGGTTCACGGTCACCTTCGGGGACCTGCTCGGCGGCCGCGTGCACTACGCGATCGGCTACACGGGGCTGGGCGTCGGGTCCACGCGCTGGGCGGCCGGGATCGTCCGGGACCGCCTGCTGCGGCCCGATTCGCCGCTGCTGCGGCTGCGGTTCGTCACCTCCCCGCCGTTCCCGATCCCGCCCGAGCCGATCCGCACGCCCGCCGTCGGGCTGATGCGCCGCGAGGTGATCCGCGCCGACGAGCAGGAGGGCCGCCGCGGCCTGATCCTGCGCTTGCTCGACACGCTCGGGATCGGGTTCGACAGCTGAACCGGATCGGGCCGCCGGGACCCGGCCACCGGGACCGCGAGGTCGTGGCCCGGTGCTCAGGCGGGCGTGGCCACCCAGCGCGGCAGCTCGCGAGCCAGCGTTGCCAGCGGCAGCGAGCCGTGGCCGAGCAGCTCGTCGTGGAACGCCTTGAGGTCGAACCGCGCGCCATCGCGGGCCTCGAGCTCCCGGCGCAGCCGCCGGATCTCGCGCAGGCCGGTCATGTAGGTCAGCGCCTGGCCCGGCCAGCAGATGTAGCGGTCGGTCTCGATCACCGCGTCCGTCTCGGACAGCCCGGTCTCCAGGAGCCAGTCGATCGACTGCCGGCGCGTCCAGCCCAGCCCGTGCATGCCGGAATCCACGATCAGGCGTGACGCCCGCCAGGCCTGGGCATCGAGCATCGCAAAGCGCTCGGCCTCGCTGCGGTACAGCCCGAGCTCGTCGGCCAGCCGCTCGCTGTACAGCCCCCATCCCTCGGCGTAGGCGCTGCCGACGAGGCGTGATCCAAGCCGGCGGAAGACGTTGAGGCTCGGGTGCTCCATCTCGAGGCTGATCTGGAAATGGTGGCCGGGGATCGCCTCGTGATACGTCGTCGGCGCGAGCTTGGACAGGGTCCGGCTGGGGAGGTCATACGTGTTGACGTAGTACGTGCCCGGGCGCGTGGCGTCGGAGCTCGGCGGGAAGTAGTACGCGAACGGGGCGTCCCGCTCCTTGAACTCCTCGACCGCCCGAACCTCGCAGGCCGCGCGCGGCAGGCGCCCGAACACCTGCGGCGCGACGGCCGCCGCCCGCCCGATGTCCTCGGTGGCGCGGGCAAGCAGCTCACCCGGCGTGGACGCCTGGTTCGCGACGTCGATCGCCAGCGAGTGGCGGTAGGCGTGCAGATCGTCGCCGAAGCCCGCACCGCGCGTGATGACCCTGCTCTCGGCGGTGATCGCGGCCAGCTCGTCGAGACCCACCTGGTGGACGTCACGCGGATCCATGTCCAGCGTCGTCCACTGGCGGATGGCATGGCGGTAGAGCGCCACGCCGTCGGGTGCCGAATGGAGCCCGGGTGCGTCCCGTGTCGCCGCGAGGTACTCCCCCTCGAGTGCCTCGAGATAACGGCGGTCCGCGGGGTAGGCCACGTCACGCACGACCTCGCGGATGCGCTCACGGTCCGCCTCGTTGGCGACCGTTGCCGTCGCGGGCACGATCGCATCGCCCAGCGGGATCGCCAGCAACCTGCGGAGCTGGTCGATGGTGCGCTCGGCCACGATGCGGGCGGCCGTTCGGCCCGACGCGCGCGCCTCGTGCAGGATCTGGATCTGTGCGTCCATGTACGGTCCGTAGGCCCGCACGCGGGCAAGGAAGGCTTCCAGGCGTTCGGGGGTGTCGGCCGGCTGGAACTGGGCCACCTGCGCCAGCAGCGTCTGCGGGCCGCCGATCTGGTCCACGGCGCGAAGCTCGTGGAACGCGAGATCGTCGTCCTCCACCGCGATCTCCGCCACGACACGCAGCATGTCGCGGGTGATCCGCTCCTCGACGGACAGGCCGTCCTCCGGCACCGCAGCAGCCTCCCGGCCCACACGTTCGGCAAGGGCGCGCGCCTCCGCCCGGCCCGCGGCCGACGGATCCTCCAGCCGGTCGTCGTAGCGCGAGTCGCCGTAGGCGGTCGCCGTCGTCGGCGACAGGCGGAGGTAGTCCTCCCAGAAGCGGGTCGCGATCTCGTCGATCGCGGATGTCGGTCGAGCTGGTTCGATCACGCCGGGCACCCCAACGCTGGACGGGACTGATGAGGAACCAAGCCTACCGTCTGCCGCGCGCGGACCATCCGGACGCCGGTCGGACGCCGGCAGGCGTACGGTCGGCCGGCAGGCGCACGGTCCGCCGGGTGTCAGCCGCCGAACAGCGCGAGCTGGTCGCCCGTCCGCTCGACGGCCGGATCGAGCCCCAGGAGCGGCTCCATGTCGGCCAGCTCCACCTGCTCGCGGCCCGCCCAGTCCGCCAGGTGATTGGCCTTGAGGATGTGCCAGCCCGCCCGGTCGAGCTCCATGCGCAGGAGCGGTGACCGCTCCAGCTTGAACCGGACCAGCTCCGCCCGCTCGGGGAGCACGACGAGGAACCGCACCAGGCGATCGTCGGCCGGCATCCGCGCATGGCGCCGGAGAACGGGCTCGCTGAGCATCGCCGTCCACTCGACCTCCCACAGGAACGCAGCCCGGCCACGGACGTACCAGATGACATCGACGTCCTCGAGGTCCTCGGCCCGGATGCGCCCCAGGTAGGGCGGTCCGGCCAGCTCCCGGTCGTCGAGGCGCGCGGCGAGCGGCAGCCCGTCGATCCGGCGGGTCTGCTGGCGGCTCCCGATCCAGCACGAGAACCCGAGCCGGTGGCCGAGATCCACGAGCAGGCCGATCTGCGAGCCATGCTCCTTGCTGCGCCGGACCAGGTCGTCGGTGGTCAACAGCTGGTCCGATGTGCTGGCGAGGCTCCGGTAGCTGTCGAGACACGCCCGCACGAGCGCCTCGTCCGGCAGGTCCGGGCCTGTGAACAATCCGGCCATCCGGTCCAGGAACGCGGACTCGGAGAGGGGGCCGGCCGTGGACAGCAGGCTGTACACCGCCCATTCGACGCGATCCGCGAGCGGGACCGCCGCACCGTCACGGTCGGCGCGATCGCCGAGCCACCAGCGGTCCTCCTCCAGTCGGACGAGCCGCCCTCCGTCCGCGCCGTCGAGGGCGTCCTTCACGAGGGTCAGCAGCCGGTCAACGTGGTCGGCGGCCGGTAAGGCCGCATCGGCGGCCGGTGAGGCCGCATCGGCGACCGTCGGCGCGCCGTCCGGGGGCGACCCCTCGACGTCGACCGGCGGCTCCGCTGCCACCGGCGGGCGGACGAGGCGTCGGAGGTGGCCGGCACGGTCGAGCCCGACCAGGACCTCGCCCAGCAGCCCCTCGAAGCGACCCGGCTCTCCTCGCATCTTGAGCACGTCGACGGCAGCATCGACAACGGCCCGGGCGGCATCCTGGGGCGAGAACGGCGCGTTGACGAGCCGCTCCCGCGGCGCGAACAGCCGGTCGGCCGGCATGACGTCCGGATCGCCCGCCCCACCGGGGATCGGCGACAGCGCGACGTTGGCACGGGTTCGCGGCCCGCCCGGCACGGCACCCGACCCGGGCGGGACGAGCTCCACCAGCCCGCCCTCCTTCCGACCGGCCTCCGGCAGTCGTGCCCCGGTGAGCCGGAAGCCTGCCGTGACGCCCCCGAGCACGGTGGCCACCAGCGCCTCCGGGCCATCTCCCTCGAGCATGAACACGACGCGGGCGTCCCTGGCCAGGATGGGCTCGATCCCGCGCAGGGACCGGGTCAGCGCCGCGGCCTGCCAGCCCCAGGACGGTCGGACCACCGGACCGAACAGCGGCTCGAGCGGGAGCATCGAGGCGGCCTCGCGCCCGAGCACCCATGCCGTCGCGTGGTATCCCCATGCGAGCCGCTCCGCGACCTGACGCAGGGGCGGCATGCCGAGCACGAGCCGGACGCGCGGCCGGACCGTCGATCCCGCCAGGTGCTCGACCTCCAGCTGCATCGCCCCGACCGTGGCTAGGGTGGACAGCTTGACGACGGCGATCGCCGACCCTTCGCTCAGGCTCCTGAGATCGTCGCCCAGGCGCGCCGGCACGGGGCCCCACGCCCCGCTCTCGAGCCGCTGGACGAAGCCGCGAACAAGGCGCACCCCATCCTCGAAGGCGACCCACGGGTTGCGCTCCCGCCAGTGCGCGCTCGCCGGCAGCTTCACGCGACCACCGGAGATCCGCAGCGGCGCAACGCGTCCGGGGGAGGTCGCGAGCCGGCTCGCGGGACCGAGCGCATGGAGGAACGCCAGCCGCAGGGCCGCCGTGATCGGCGCCGCCCGGAGGTCGCCCTCGATTCGCTCGAGGATCGCGGCCAGCGCGGTGAGCTGGCGCGGTGTATGGAGATCGAGCAGATCGTCGGGCAGATCCTCGCCGCCCTCGAGCACGGGGAAGCGGTCCAGCAGCCGCCGGCGAGCGTCCTCCGCCTCCGGGTCGACTGCCCGGGCGAGGTCCTGCTCGTCCACGGGCGCCTGGCGATGCTCGCCGCCGCCGAGCTGGTCGCGGCACGGGTTGCAGCGGTAATGCTTGCGAACCGGTCGTGGCCCGGCGGGGCGACCGTCCTCGTCGCTGCTCTCGGCGGCCCAGGTGATCTCGTCGAGGATCACCGGCCGGTCACACGTGACGCAGTGGCTCGCGTAGCGATCCATGATCGACGCCTTGAGGCTCGACTCGCGGCGCACCGACGCCGCCAGGCCCTGGACCGACGCGTCGAGGTGACGCAGGTCCGGCGGCCGCAGGACGACCTCCGCCAGCAGGCGGTCGAGCGGAGAGGTCTCGAGGCTGATCACCTTCCGCTGGCGATCGATCGCGGCACGCGCGACCCACCCGCCGCGCCCGAACAGGTCGAGCACGATGTCGCCGGGACCGGAGCCGGCTTCGAGCCGCGCCGCCACGAGCGCCGGGGCCGGAGGAGGCGCGAAGCGCTCGAATGCCGGGAGGCTGAACCCCGGTTCCGCACGCAGGAGCAGTGCTCGTCCCGCCATCCGCCGGATTGTCGCAGACGCGGCGCGCTACCGGGCCGCGGCTCGTCGGCGGACGACGGCGGCTTGTCGGCGAATGACGGCGCCGCGACCAGTCAGCGACCGCCGCGCCGCCAGGGTCCTACGCCTCGTCGAGCTCGTCCGTCTCCTCGACGAATGCCTCGTCCGTCGTCTCGTCGGGCGGCAGGACGCGGTCGAGGTTCTCGATCTCCTCGTCCTCCACGTCGTCCTCGAGGTCGTCCTCGAGCTCCTCGTCTTCGCGGACCAGGGTGCCCTTCGTGTACGGGCGCAGGTCCGTGGACTTGGCCGCCGTGGGGAAGCTGACCTTGCCGTAGTTGCGCGGGTCCTGGAAGACCTCGCGGATGATCAGGCGCACGTCACGGTCGCCCAGCGAGGTCACGCCGGCAAGATATCGGTTGCCTTCGGCGATGAGCTTGAGCAGGCGCGCGGCAACGCGGGGCTCGACCACCCCGATCCGGACGCCGTTGCTGATCGCGATCAGGAGGTTCGCCTCGGGGATGAGCTCCACCGCGTCGCCCGGGTTGACCTGGGCGAGCTCCGCGGGGCGGGCGAGGTTGGTGAGATGGGCGAAGCCGGTCTTGCCGGTCTCCTCGACGAAGATGCTGACGGGCGCCTTGGAACCCTGGAGCGCCGGCACGGTCTTCTCGCCCGCCTCCACCAGGAGCACCTTGAGCCGGTCGATGTTCCGCTCCGCGATGCGGTTCGTGGGATCGAGCGCAAGCGCCTTCTGGTAGTGCTCGCGCGCGGATCCGAGCTCGCCGAGCTCCCACAGCGCCTTGGCCAGGCGGTTCTCGGCCTCGGAGTCCGGCCCGAGCTCGATCAGGCGGCGGTTCGTCTCAGCCGCGTCGGCCCAGCGAGCGGCCGACGCGTGCGCGATCGCCTGCTCTGCCAGCTGGCGCTTCAGGCGCGTCTGGCCGGCGGGCGTCTGGGCAGCGGCGTCGATCTCGGGGAAGGTCACGGAATGGTCGTCCTTTCGGTCCATCGGGACGCGTCGGGTGGGCAGCGCATCGAGGGAGACGCGCCGAATCAGGGTCGGTCGCGGGCACGTGTTTCTAGCACTCCCCGCCCGTGGCGTCAAACGCGGGGCCGCCCGGGCGGGGCGCCGGCGCGGCGCTCAGGCGCGAAGACGCAGGTTCCAGGCGACGACCACGGCCGCGAGCGCGACCAGGAGGATCGTCTCCCAGATGAAACGGGGATCACGGCGACGAGCAGGCGCCGACCCGTGCAGCGCATCCCACAGGTAGAACACGAGCGTGAGCGCCGCCGGGCCGACGAGCCGTGGCAGGTCGATCGCGCGCACGGCGCCCGCGGCAATGCCGATCACGATCCCGTAGGTGAGTGCCGAGCGCGCCGCATCGCGGGCGGTTCCGAACCGGAACGCAGCGACCCGGTATCCCAGCACCAGCGCCACGAGCGCGTCATCGAGGGCCAGCACCGCCAGCCAGCCCTCGGAGATGGCCCTCTGGGCGCTGTCGGCAGCCGAGGACACACCGGCCGCCTCGACCAGCGCACCGGGCACCAGCACGGCAATCCCCGTGAAGGCGATGAAAGCCGTCACGACCGCGGCCAGCAGCACCCGCGACCGGTCCGCCTCGCTGACGCCCGTGGGCTGACCGAGCAGCCGCATCTCGAGCATCACCACGCGGTCGAAGGCCAGGGCGAAGACGGCGAGCGCCGGAACCAGCCCCAGCCCGGCCGGAACCAGGTGGATCGCGGCACCCGCGCCGCCCGTCAGGACGGCCGGGATGAGCAGTGATTCGAACGGGCGAGCGAGCCCGTCCTCGCGGGCGAGCACCGCGCTGCCGGCGAACAGGACGACGATCGGCAGCAGGGCCGCGAGCAGGAACGCATCGGCCTGGTCGACGACGCGCGCCATCCCGACGAGCACCGTGGCCACCAGCACCAGCTCCCGCCGGGCGAGGACACGTGACGCGTCGGGGAGGTTCATCGTCGGGGATGGTATCGCCCTCAGACCCTCGACGGCTTCCCTGCAGCCCACCCGAGGAGCGCCGTCCGATCCCGGGTGTTGACCACGTCGCGCGGGCTCACCCACGCCCGACGGGCCTGGTCCACGCCCCACCGCAGGTACTGCAGCTCCTCGGTCCGGTGGGCATCGGAGTCGATCGCGAGCAGGCAGCCGGTCTCGACGGCCTGACGTGCCCGCTCCGCGGACAGGTCCAGCCGGTGCGGCGAGCCGTTGATCTCCAGCGCCGTCCCGGTTGCCGCGGCGGCCGCGTACACCGCATCCCAGTCGAGGTCCAGGTCGTCGCGGGACTGGATCATCCGGCCGGCGGGGTGCGCGATCACGTCCACGTGGGGGCTCCTGATCGCGTTGAGCGTGCGACGGGTCAGCTCGGCCCGCGACTGCCGCCGGGCGACGTGAACGGATGCCACCACGACGTCGAAACCCGCGAGCAGGTCGTCGTCGTAGTCCAGGCGCCCGTCCGCGCGGACCTCCAGCTCGCAGCCGTGCAGGAGCCGGAATCCGTCCGGGTCGGCACCGGCGGGGAGGGTCCCCGACTCCTCCTCCGCCGCGTACCGGGCGTTGAGCGCCGCGATGATCGCGCGCTGCAGCTCCACGCGCTCGCGGTCCAGCCCGTGGGCGATGGCGAGGCCCTGCGAATGGTCCGTGAGGACCTGGTAGGCGTAGCCGAGGCGGCGGCCGGCGTCGGCCATCACCGCGATCGCATGGATGCCGTCGCTCCAGTCGGAGTGGGTGTGCAGATCGCCGCGGAGGTCCGCGCGCGTCACCAGCGTGGGCAGAGTGCCGTCGCGTGCGGCCTCGACCTCCCCCCGGTCCTCGCGCAGCTCGGGCTCGATGAACGGGAGATCGAGGAAGCCGTATGCCGCTGCCTCGTCGGGGAACGTCCGCAGATCCGCCGCGTCACCCGTCGCCGGCTGCCCATCGTCGCCGAGCCTGGCGAACCCCTTCTCGGACAGGCTCCAGCCGCGCTCCCTGGCGATCCCGCGAAGCCGCACGTTGTGCGCCGCCGAGCCCGTGAAATGGACGAGGTAGGTGCCCGCCTCACCGGGCGGCATGATCATCAGGTCCACCTGGGGCCAGTCGCTGAGCCTGATGCTCGCCTTCGCCCGGCCCGCGCCGAGCACGTGGTCGACCCCGTCGAGGTGGACGAAACGGTCGACGACCACCTCGGGCAGGTCGGTCTCGACGAGCAGGTCCAGATCGCCGATCGTCTCGCGTCGTCGCCGCAACGAGCCTGCCTGGACGATCCGCCGGACACCGGGCGTGCCGCCAAGCCGGGTCACGAGATGGTCCGACAGCTCCTGGGCCCGGTCGAGCAGCATGCGCCGGGGCCGTGCCTCCAGCTGGGCGATCCCGTCCAGGATCTTCGCCTCGGCTCCCGAGGAAATGCCCCTCAGCCCCCGCAGACGACCCGCCTCCGCCGCCCGGCGCAGGTCGTCGAGGGTCTGGACGCCCAGCTCCTCGTGGACCAGCCGCACGGTCCTGGGGCCCACGCCGGGGATGCGCAGCAGGTCCACGAGGCTGCGCGGGATCTCGCTCCGGAGCCGCTCGTAGACCGCCATCCGGCCCGTCGTCGCAAGCTCGACGATCTTGTCGCTGATCGCGCGCCCGACACCCGGGATCGGGCGTCGGTTGCCGGCACCGTACGCCTCCGCGACATCGAACGCCGCCCGCTCGATCGCGTCCGCCGCCCGGTGGTAGGCGACGGTCTTGAACACGAGCTCGCCCTTGACCTCCAGGATGTCGCCGATCTCGTGGAAGATCCTGGCCAGCTCATCGTTGGTCAGGGGGTGGACGCCCGATCCCTGGTCGAGCGAGCTGTCGGCCGGCATCTCTGCATGGTAGGCGGCCGGCGGCACCGTGGGCGGCCGGCGGCACCGTGGGCGGCCGGCGGCACCGTCAGTGCTCGGCGCTCACCACCCGGTCCCGCCCGGCCCGCTTTGCCCGGTACAACGCCCGGTCCGCGTCGTCGATCACCATCTCCAGCGGCCGTTCTGGCGAGTCGGCGACCGCCACCCCCACCGAGACCGCGACCCCGGGAACCCCGAGCGTGCGCAGGTCGATCGCCCCGACGGCACGCCGGACGCGCTCGCCGACCTCCACCGCGACCTCCGGGCTCGGGTTCCGCAGCAGCACCGCGAACTCCTCCCCGCCGTATCGCGTGGGCACGTCGCCGTCGCGCACCGCGCCGGCGATCGCCTGGGCCACGTCCCGCAGGACGTGGTCACCGACGGAGTGGCCGAAGGTGTCGTTGAGCTTCTTGAAGCGATCGATGTCGATCATCAGCACCCCCACCCGATCCTCGGCCCGGCGACGGCGGGCGAGCAGCCCGAGGTACTCGTCGAAGAAGCGGCGGTTGGGCAGGCCCGTGAGCGCATCGGTGGTGGCGCGTGTCTCGGCGTCGCGCAGCGAGTACACGCGGGCGAGGGCTGCGGATGCCTCGACGGTAGCCGCGGTGAGGATCCGGTATGCGCTGGAGGGCCACGGCTCATCGGTCCGGCGCGAGAGCACGACGGCCCCCTCGACCCGCCCGTCGACGCGAAGCGGCGCGGCCACGAGGTTGCTCAGCCCGTAGGCGTCGCGCAGCCGTGCGGCGATGCGGTCGGCGATCCGCTGGTCCGCGCCTTCCCGGGCCGGAGCGGCCTGGACCGTGCGCCGGATCCTGGGGGCAAACGTCGCCACCCTGCCACCGGCGACGCCTCGCTCCAGCGTCGCAACCTGCCGTCCGGACGCGCTCAGCCCGCTCCGGGCACCGAGCCGATCGGCCGCGATCCCGAGCGGGATGAGGTCCGGGTCCCCGTCCGGATCGGGCACAACGGGGACCGCGGTCATCCGTCGGCCCCGTGACGCCGCGATGGCGAGACCTGTTCGGGATTCCTCGTCGGCCGGATCCTCGAGCTCGGTCAGCGGCAGGGATGTCCGGGACGTTGGCGCCCCGGGCCGGGTCGGCGAGAGGATGGCCTCCAGGTTGCCCGCATCCGGACGGCGGCGCACGACCGCGACGTGGTCCGCGCCGGTACCCGACCCCAGCTCCTCGACGATCGCCGCCACGATCGCGTCCGGCGAGACGGAACGGGAGAGGCCGCGCAGGATCCGCGCGAACGACTCGGCTTCGGTGCGGCGTGTCCCCTCGAGGCCGGCCACCTCGTCGCGCTCACGCGCGGCGGCAATCCCGACCAGCGCGACCAGCGCCAGGACCATGACGTCCAGCGGGCGCGGATCGAAGACGAGGCGAAGCACCTCGGTTGCCCCGAGGACGATGAAGATCAGGACGAGGGGGCGCCGAGTCAGGGCGCGCCATCCGAAGCGCTGCCCCATGTCGCCAGGATCTCGATCTGCGAGTCTCACCCTCGCCCCATAGGATGGGGCCGCGGTGGGTGCCCGGCAAGAGCCGCGTCCAGTACTGTCGGCGAGGCCGGTCCTGGTACTTGGGTACGGGGTCAGGCTGGACGCAGCCGCACCGGAGCAACCTCGACCGCACTCACGTCCGGGGCCGTCCGTCGACGGCGTGAGACGGCTGCATCAGGCGCATCCGAGGCGTCCGGCGACCGGGCCGGGAACTCTCCGGTGCGTCCGGTCACCTGGCTGCCGCCACCCGCCTTGGATGAATAGAGGCCCGCATCCGCCATCGCGATGAGGTCCGTCGCAGAGCGGCCGTCGTCCGGGTGAGCCGCGATCCCGATCGACGCCCCGACCGGGAAGGGCCGGCGGCCTTCGGCGGCGAACGGCGACAACCGGAGCGCCTCGAGGATCCGGTCGGCCGCACGGGCCGCGCCATCGCGGTCCGTGTCCGGGAGGATGACGGCGAACTCGTCGCCGCCATAGCGAGCCGTGATATCGGACTGGCGCAGGGTCGAGCGCATGAGGTCCGCCACGTGCACGAGAACGCGGTCGCCGTAGACATGGCCGAGCGTGTCGTTGACGAGCTTGAAGTCGTCGAGATCGAGCATCATGACGCTCAACGGCTGCCGGGTGCGCACGGCGCGGACGACCTCCTCGGACAGCCGTTCGTGGAGGTAGCGGTGGTTGAAGAAGCCGGTCAGCGGATCGCGGTCGGCAAGGTCGCGGGCGGTCTCGTACAGGC
Organism: uncultured Chloroflexia bacterium; assembly: GCA_963849495.1. Taxonomy (GTDB): domain Bacteria; phylum Chloroflexota; class Limnocylindria; order Limnocylindrales; family CSP1-4; genus CAIXZV01. The sequence continues at coordinate 346,083 of CAWKHN010000005.1, forward strand.
GTGCGTTCTCGAGCGCCATCGCGCCCTCGTGGGCCATCGTCCGGGCGAGGGTGATCGGTCCCGGATCGCCGACCGGACGGCCGCGGAACATCAGCTCGGCGAGACCGATTGCCTCGCCCTTGGAGATCAGTGGCAGCATGATCAGCCCGCGCCGCCCGTCACCGCGAAGCAGGGCTGCCTCCGCCGGGTCGGCGTCGGCGTCCTCGGTGTCCACCGTCGCGATCGTGCCTTCCTCGAGCACCCTGCGCGTCATCGGGTACGCCGCCAGCGGGTAATACGGCTCAACTCGCTCGCGCAGGCTCGCGGGGTGCGCTCCCAGCGTGCGGAGCCGGTCATTTGCCCGGTCCCAGTCGCTGATCTGCGCCTCGTCTGCACCGACGACCCCGGCGAGGTGCACGGCCATCAGGGCGGCGACCTCGTGCGGGTCGAGCGATCGGGACAGCGCGCTGCTCATGTCCAGCAGCTGGCGAAGCTCGGCCGCGAGATGGCGGGTCTCTGCGAGGTGGGCGGCGCCCGTGAATGCGGTGGCAGCCTGGTCCGCGATGATCGAGAGCAGGCGCAGGTCATCGTCGTCGAACTGGTTGAGGCCCAGCTTGGACAGGGTGATCACGCCCACGAGCTGCTCGTCGTGGACCATCGGCACGACGAGCATCGATTCATCGACCTCGTCCGTACCGGGGATCGTCGCGGCCCGCGGATCGGTCGTGACATCGTCCGACCGGACCGCCGTGCGATGACGCGCAACCCAGCCCGTGAGCCCCTCCCCCACCTTCGTCCGCAGGATCGCGAGGTCGACCTTCTCGTAGGCGCCGATGCGTCCCTCGAACGCGACGGGGACGAGATCGTCGGGCGGCTCAACGATGTACACGCGTGCGTTGTGGTAGTCGATGACGCGCTGCGTCTCCTCGACCACCGCGCGACCGACCTCGTCGAACGTCAGGCTGGAGCTCATCCGCTTGGCGGTGAACTGGAGAACCTCCAGCTGCCCGGAGCGGCGCGCCTCAGCGGCCCGTGCCCGCCCCACGAGCGCCCCGGTCACCAGGACCGTGCCGCCGATGGTGAGATCGACGACCACGACCACGTCCCCGAACGAGCGCGGGCCACCCTCGACCACCCACCCGATGACCCCGAGGGCCAGCGCGATCAGGCCGCCGATGAACGCCAGCCAGTGCAGCCGGGGCATGCTGGCCGACGGGCGGCGTCGGGGCAGGAAGCGGCGAAGGATCCCACGGAGGTGCAGCACGTGGCAGATCCTGTCAGCCGCAGGTGACGCGGGGCACCAATCGAAGGTACCGGCGACCCGGTACGGGAGTCGC
>CAWKHN010000006.1:0-20653 GCA_963849495.1 uncultured Chloroflexia bacterium
CGGTTCGAGCGCGAGGTCGATCCCGACGGCACGCTGAACCCGGAGGAGCGCGCGAAGCGATCGGAAGCGGCGATGCGCGCCCACATGCTGCGCCTGGCCGAGCGCAGTGCTGCCGCGCGATCTCCCAGGATTGGGCACGCGCGCAGCGACGGCGCGGAGCGCCCCACTCGCTACCCGCCGCCTGAGATCCGGTCGACCGGCGACAGCTTCCGCGCTGCCGCGAGCGCACGCTCCTGCCGAGTCGAGGCAGCGTAGCGCCGGACCATCTCAGTCGTTCGCCAGCCCGCGATCGCCATCAGGTCCGACTCCTGGCCGCCCGCGGACAGCCAGTGATGTGCGTAGGCGTGCCGAAAGTCATGGGGGTGGACCCGGCGGCCGAACCCGGCCGCGTCGCGCGGGGATGGTGCGGTCGCCGAGGCCCGACTCGCGCAGCTGACGGTAGCGGCCGAGCCAAAGCCACGGCAGCTGAGCAGCGGCGTGCTTCGCGCGCAGCCGCAGGTAGCGGTCGAGCGCCCGGACGGTGAGGTCGCCGACCGCGACATCCCGCGTGCGCGACCCTTTGCCGGTGACGCGCAGCGCCCGCGTCGAGGTGGACGTGGTCGAGCTCGAGACCCAACAGCTCGCTCCGCCGGATGCCGGTGTCGGCGAGCGTGCGGACGATCGCCTCGTCGCGGCGGCCGACGAAGGTGCGGTCGCGCTCGCACGCCGCGAACAGCGCCCGGAGCTCCGCCTCGCGCAGCACTGGCGGTGGGGCCTCCGGCAGCCTCGGCGGCTTCATCCGGGCCATCGGGTTGTCGCGAACCTCGCCCTCCTCGGCGAGCCAGCGGAAGAACGCATGCGCGCCTCGGTACCGGTTGTGGGCGGTCGCGGGCTTCCAGCGGTCGAGCAGCTCGGTGATCCAGGCCTCGACGTGCTCGCGGCGGATCGATGCGGGCCTCGTTGGCATCCCGTTCGCGCGCAGAAACGTGGCCAGTTGGCGGACTGCCGCGGCGTACGTGGTGATCGTGGCCGGGCTCATCCGCTGCGCGCGCAGGTGCCGCCGCCAGGACGAGATCAGCTCGTCGAGCGCCTCGGGGTTGGGTTGGGACGTATCATGACCGGCGATCTGGGTGTTGGCCATGGAGGTCTCCTCGCGCGGGTGTTTGCGCAGACCTCGAGGGCCAGCATATGCGCTAGGAGCGGTGGAGGCTAGCCCCAGATCACGGATCACGAAGCACATGCGCTTCGTGAGCACGAAACCTGTCGGGGTGTGGCGCAACGGTGGCGCACGTGCTTTGGGAGCACGAGGATGTGGGTTCGAATCCCACCGCCCCGACCATCGACTTCGTCGTCGTCGTCGTCGCCGCCGTCGGCGGCGGCTGCCGCGCCGGTGACGTTGCGCAGGTAGCATCTGGCGTAGACCCTGACCGTCGGCCGCGGAGCCAGGGCGCGAGCGCGGAGACCGTCCTTGACCTATCTCGCGATCTCGATCGGTGCCGTCCTCGGCGCGAACCTCCGCTACGTCCTCGGCGGCTGGCTCGCCGATCGATCGGGCGCCGTGTTCCCGTGGGCCACCCTGGTGATCAACGCGAGTGGGTCCCTGGTCATCGGCCTCGTGCTGACGCTGGTGACCGAGCGCATCGCCGCACCGCCGTGGGTGCGGCCCATGATCGCGATCGGATTCCTGGGGTCCTACACGACGTTCTCGACCTTCTCCTGGGAGACGCTGGCACTGGCCAGGGACGGGGCCTGGCTGGCGGCCGGCGGCAACGTCGCGCTGAGCGTCGTGGCCTGTCTGGCCGGCGTGTACGCCGGCATGCTTCTCGGACGGGCAGTCTGATGGACGAGCCGATGGAGGACGGGCGATGAAGGGCCAGGCGCGCGGAGTCCGGGTCCAGGTGTTCCTCGGCGAGAGCGAGCAGGAGGGCCATCGACCCAGGTACCAGGCCCTGCTCGAGTATCTGCGCCGGGAGGGTGCCGCCGGCGCGACCGTGACCCGGGGCATCGCAGGGTTCGGGGTCAACAGCCGGATCAAGACCTCGACGATCCTGCGCCTGTCGCTCGATCTGCCGGTGGTCCTGACCTGGATCGACGCGCCGGAGCGCGTGGAGCGTCTGCTGCCGGGCCTGCGCGACCTGAGCGGCTCGGGGATCGTGACGGTCGAGGAGGTCGGGATCGCGGGCTACGGCGGTCGCCGCCTGGAGCAGCTGCGGTTCGACCTCCAGGTCCGGGACGTGATGGTCCGCGATGTGGTCTCCGTGCGTGACGATGCAACGGTGGGTGAAGCTGCCGAGGCCCTCGTCGGGCGCTCGTTTCGTGCCCTCCCGGTGACCGATGGGGACGGCCGGCTGGTCGGGATCATTGCCAACACCGATCTGCTGGCCCGCGGGGGCCTCCCGGTGCGCATGGAGCTTCTGTCCGCGATGACGGACGATGCGCGGATGGCCACGCTGGCAAGCCTGCCGGACCGACCAATTCGCGATGTGTTGCAACCCGATCCGGTCACCCTGCGGCCGGATGAATCGCTCGCGACGGCGACCCGCCGGATGAGCGAGCGACGGCTGAAGCGGTTGCCCGTCGTGGACGAGAGTGGCCGCCTGGTCGGGATGCTCTCGCGGGCCGATGTCCTTCACGCCGTCGCAGAGTCCTTCCCGCGGGCGTTCGGCGAGGAGGCGCTCCACGCGGGCGCCCGGACCGCCGGAGACGTGATGCGGGCCGACGCGCCCGTCGTCCGGGTGGACGCTCCGTTGCACGAGGTCGTGGATGCCGTGGCATCGACCCGCCTCAACCGGGCGGTGGTGGTCGACGCCGACCAGCGGGTCGTCGGCGTTGTCACCGATGCCGACGTGCTGCGATCGGCTGAGCCCTCGGCGCGGTCAGGGGTCGTCGGCGCGCTGATGCGGGCGGGAGGAGCGGCCTCGGGCAGTGCGACCGCCGGTGACCTCGTGAGGGCAGAGACCCCGGTGGTCAGGGCGACGACGTCGCTCGCGGACGCCGCGCAGGCGATGGTCGCCGGCGGTCGCAAGTTGCTGCCCGTGGTCGACGACGCCGGCCGCCTGCTCGGCATCGTGGATCGCGCCGACCTGCTGCACGCGGCTTCCGAGGCGCTTGCCGATCTCGCCCACCTCGGTGTCGAGGATTCGGAGTGAGAGCGGCCTACGATTCGGGGGCCGGTGGGCCGAGTCGGGTGGGACCGGTCGAGTAACCTCGGGGACGTTCGGCACTGTGCCCGTGACGGCGCCTGAACGGACGCTGTGTTCGGCCGCCCGTGACGATGCAGGCGTACCCAGACGAGAGCCTTCACCCACATGACAACTGCCACCGCCCGCCTCCGCAGCATCCACCCCGGCGTGATCCTTGCCGTCCTGGACGTCATCGGCCTGGTGATCGCCGCCTATCTGTCGGTCGTCGAGTTGGGGAATGGCGTACCGTACTGCGGTCCGCTTCATGGCTGTGAGACCGTGGCCCAGAGCGAGTACGCGCGGATCGGCGGCGTTCCGGTCGCCATCTACGGCGTCTTCCTGTCACTGATCCTGCTCACGCTTGCGATCGCCTGGATCCGGACCGATCGCCCGGGTCTCCTCGACGCACACTACGGTCTGTCGCTGATCGGCGTGATCTTCGAGATCTACTTCCTGACGCTCCAGGTGTTCGTGATCCACGCCGTCTGCATCTGGTGCACGGCGTACGGCCTGTCGCTGATCCTGCGCTTCCTGGTGGCGATGGCGATCTGGGTCCGGCGCGGGAGGCTGGCGGCGCACCTGGGGCGCTGAGGTCACGACCGGCGCCGGATGAGGTCCGGCGTCCAGATCGGGGATCGGCGACCCTGCCGCTGCCGGCGTGAGCCCGCCCTCGTATGCGTACCAGGTTTACGAGGCTGGATGACGCGAAGCGCTGCCCGGTTCGGCACTCCAGATGTGCCCCTGAGGCATGGCGCGGCCTCCGGGGCTCACGTTCGAGGGCAGCGCCCACCGGCACGGCCGCGGCCCGCGGCTTCGTAAGCCTGACAGGCATACGCGGCCGCCAAGTCACGGGGCCTCAAGTCACGCAGCCCGCCAAGCACGCGGCGCGCCGAGTCACGCTGCGAACGAGGCCACGCAGTCCGGGTTCCTGCCCTCCAGCGCGGCTACGCCTCTCCGCCGAGGAAGGCCAGCACCGCGAGCACGCGGCGGTGGTCGTTCTCCGAGCCGGGCAGGTCCAGCTTGCCGAAGATGTTGCTGATGTGCTTCTCGGCGGCGCCCTCGGTGATCGAAAGGGCGGCGGCGATCCCCACGTTGGTCCGCCCCTCGGCCATCGCGCCGAGCACATCGCGCTCGCGCGGGGTCAGCGCGTCGAGCCGGTCGTCGCGCCGCCGCCGGACCATGAGCTGGGCGACGACCTCGGGGTCGAGCGCCGTTCCCCCCGCAGCGACGCGGCGGAGGGCGTCCATGAACTCCCGGACGTCGGCGACCCGGTCCTTGAGCAGGTAGCCCACGCCACCTGCCCCGTCGGCCAGCAGCTCGGTGGCGTACTGCCGCTCGACATACTGGCTGAGCACCAGCACGGGTGACCCGGGGACAAGGCTGCGCGCCTCGATCGCGGCGCGCAGGCCCTCGTCGCGCTGGGTCGGGGGCATGCGGACGTCGACCACCGATACGTCCGGCCGGTGCTCCACGACGGCCGCCACGAGAGACGGCCCGTCACCGACCCGGGCGACCACCACCGCCCCGGAGTCCTCGATCAGGCGGACCAGGCCCTCCCGGAGGAGCACCGAGTCCTCGGCGATGACCACCCGCAGCCCGAGATCGTTCACGTGTCGATGATGCACCGCCCGGTCATGCCCGGGCGAGCCCTGTCGGCGGATGGTGGGGTTAGCCCCACCCCGAAGACGCCGGGTGCCCGGCTGGGAGGCGGGGCGCCGGGACAGTAGCGTCGACGGTGTCAATCGCGCTCAGCCCAGAGGGAACATCGATGAAGCAATTCCTCGCCATGGCGGCCACGGTCGCCTTGCTCCTCATCCTCGGCGCCCCGGCGGCGCTCGCCGCCAATCCACAGCCGAGCCCCCGCAGCATGCTGCTCTCCGTCGACGGCGCCATCGACGTCGCGGCGGGCGAGCACGTCGACGCGCTCGTTGTCGTCGACGGCACAGCCCGGATCAGCGGCGACGTCCGTACGGTCGTGGTCATCGGCGGCAGCGCATCGCTGTCGGGCGCCACGGCGGAGTCCGTCGTCGTGATCGGTGGCAGCGTCGACCTGCAGAACGGGACGGTCGTCCGCGGCGACGTGCGAACCCTCGACGGCACGGTCACACAGGCACCGGGCGCCACGGTCGGCGGGACGGTCCGGAGCCTCGACGCCGATGCGGCGGCCCTGGGCGTCCTGCTGATCCCGGCCTTCATCCTGCTGTTCCTGGGCTTCGGCCTCGCTGCCATCGCCGCCGCGCTCCTGGTCGCCGCCTTCGGGGCCCGCCAGGTCCGCGCCGCCGAGTCGCTGATTGCGCGGCAACCGGGCCACGCGCTCGTCGCCGGCATCGCAGGGACGGTCGTCCTGCCGCTTGTCGCGGTCCTGCTGGTCATGACCGTCGTCGGCGCTCCAGTCGGGCTCGGCATGCTGTTCGTCCTTCTGCCGGCCATCGCCTTCCTCGCCTGGATCGTGGCCGCGATCTGGATCGGCGACTGGCTCGTCGCCCGCCTCCGCGGGGGCCGTGAGGAGGACCGGCCGTACCTCGCCGCCGTGCTGGGCGTCCTCGCGCTCGCGACGATCGGGCTGCTGCCGTTCGTCACCGCGGTCGCCACCCTGTTCGGGTTCGGGGCGCTGCTCCTGATGGCGTGGCAGACGCTGCGTCGTCAGGGGTCCACGCTCGGCGAGGCCGCATCGACCGCCCCTGCACCGAGCGTCGGGTGATACGGTCGGCGCGATGATCGACAGCGCCGCCAGCTTGCCGCCGGGCACGACACCCCGGCGGCAAGCGGACCTCGTCCGTGCCTTCATCCGCTCGCCGCTCGATCCCACGACCTTGCGAGCCACGCTCGCGATCCTGCTGGGGTTCCTGATCGCCCTGGTCGCGATGGGAACCCTCAGCACCTGCTTCTCGGCCGGCGGCGCGATGCTCATCTGGCTCATCGGCGTCCCGATCATCGGGTTGGGCATCGAGCTCAGCCGCGTGTTCGTCCAGGTCGAACGCTGGCGGATGACGTACGTCGACGGCCGACCCCTCGTGGCCCATGCCTACCGGCCCCTCGGCGGGGCCCCGGCGAGGCCGTATGGGACCTGGCTTCGCGCCTGGGCCGAGGCCGAGTTCATGGACGCGAACCGCTGGCGAGACGTCGTCTACATCCTCGTGCTGTTCCCGCTCGCGATCCTCGAGTTCACGGTCGTGATCACCCTGTGGGTGACGGCCATCGCCCTCGTGGTGACGCCGATCCTGTTCGCGGTCCTCGCGTCGCTGGGTGTCACGGGCGTTCCGGACGTCCGGGCGTGGATGACGGTCGCCGCCGTCCTCATCGGGCTGGTCCTCGTGCCGGTGGCGGCCTCTGTGTCGCGGGGCCTGATGATCCTCCACCGGGCCGTGGTCGAGGGGCTCGTGTGCGTCGATCCCAGGGAGGCGCTGCGCCAGGACGTGGAGCGGCTGCGCGGCAGCCGGTCGGCCGCCGTGGAGCTGGAGGCCAGCGAGCTGCGGCGGATCGAACGCGACCTGCACGATGGCGCGCAGCAGCGGCTCGTCGCTCTGGCCATCGACCTCGGCCTCGCGGAGGAGCGGATCGACGCGGATCCGGCCGCGGCAAGGACGCTGATCGCCGGTGCGCGCGGGCAGGCGCGGCTCGCGCTCGCGGAGCTGCGTGACCTCGTCCGGGGGGTGGCCCCGGCGATCCTGCTGGATCGCGGCCTCGCAGCCGCGCTCTCATCGGTGGCCGGGGGCTGCCCGGTGCCGACGGTCGTGGACAGCACCCTTGCCGCTGGCGAGCGGCTGCCCGCGGCGGTCGAGAGGGCGGCCTATTTCGTGGTCGCGGAGTCACTGGCGAACGTCGCCAAGCACAGCGAGGCGACACGGTGCGAGGTGACCCTGCGCCGGGAGAGGGAAGGCCTCGTGGTCGAGGTGCGCGACGACGGCGTCGGAGGCGCGACCGCGGAGCCGGGCGGAGGTCTTGCCGGCCTGCGCGACCGGGTCGGGGCGCTCGACGGCTCAGTCACGGTGTCGAGCCCGCCCGGCGGACCGACCGTCGTGCACATGGAGCTGCCGGTCCCCGCGGCCTGGGCGTAAGGCGCTGCCCGGCGGCCACGAATTGCTCCGGTGCCGGATCCCGCGCGGCGCTCCGACGCGGCGCTCCGACCCGGCTGAGGTCAGGCCTTCGCGGGTCCCGCGATCACGCGCGTCCGACCGTTGGGCAGGCGCTCGAGGTGGATCGGCGTCCCCCGGATCTGCCAGCTGTCCGGCAGCGAGGCGTCCACGGCCGCATTCACGAGGATGACCTGGCGGGCCAGGCCGCGCCGGATGAGCTCGGCTGCGGCATAGACCTGGTTGTCCGCGAGCCGGATCTCGTTCCGCTCGCGCGGCAGGAGGGCGGGGACGTCGGCCGGTCTGTGGACGGAGAGCCGGTCGGGAGCGCCTTCCTGCACGCGCGGCGGCAGGACGGGTGAGTCGATGGTGACCGGGATGTCACCCGGTGCGGCACCGCCCACGTATTCGCCACGGGTGTCGGGGGTGACAACCGCGGGCGTGTTGAGATCGATGCCCGTGTCCACGTCCTCACCGTACGCGGCAGGCCCAAGCGAGAAACGCGTCCGGGCGGCTGTGCGCGCTCAACAAGCGCTCAAGAACCCTCGTCCCCCGCACCGATCCGGTACCCGACGCCGGGCTCCGCGACGATCAGCCCGCTGGCCGCTCCCGACGGATCGGCGAGGTCGAGCTTCCGTCGTAGCCGGCTGACGTAGACGTGGAGGTAATGCCCTTCCTCGGCGTAGGCGCTGCCCCATACCGCCCGGAGCAGGCGGCCCTTGGTGAGCAGCCGGCCGTGGTGTACGAGGATGGTCTTGAGCAGCTCGTACTCACGCGGCGTCAGCTCGAGGGCCTGCCCGTTACAGGTCACGACGCGGCGGCCCGGGTCCATCACGAGCGGCCCGGCCCGCACGATCCCGGCGGCATCCGCATCGGGGCCGCCAGCGCGGCGCAGCAGCGCGCCGATCCGCGCCCGCAGCTCGGCCAGGCCGAACGGCTTGGTGACGTAGTCGTCGGCGCCCTGCTCAAGCGCCGCGACCTTGTCCCGCTCCTCGCCGCGGGCGGAGATCACGAGGATCGGAACCGTGGACTCGCGGCGGACGCGGCGGATCACGACGGCACCATCGGCATCCGGCAGGCCGAGGTCCAGCAGGATGATGTCCGCGCGGTCCGCGTCCCAGGCCGCCAGCGCTTCGGCGGCGGTCGCGACCGCCGCCACGCGGAAGTCGTGCTCGATGAGGTTGGACGCCGTGGGCTGGCGGACGGCCGCCTCGTCCTCGACGTACAGGACGCGTGGGCCTGTGGTCATCCGGGCCCCGAACCGGAGCCGGGCCCGGCATCCGGACCGCCCGCCGGAGCGCCCGCCGAAGCGCCTGCCGGCGAATCGCCGGCGATCGTGTCGTCCGCCGGCAGGGGCATGGACGGCAACCGGATATGAACCGCGAGCCCGCCCCTCGTCCCGCGGCCGGCCTCGACCGTTCCGCCCATCGCCTCGGTCAGCCCGCGCACGATCGTGAGGCCGATCCCCATGCCGGTGCCGGAATGGCCCGGTGCCCCGGCCCGGAAGAAGCGATCGAACAGGTGTCGTGCCACCTCGGGTTCGACACCCGGGCCGTCATCCTCGACCACGAGCTCGATCATCTGCGGGACGGCGCCGTCTGCATCGAGCAGGCGCGCACGGATCGCGAGCGCGGCGTCGGGCGGGGTATGCCGGGCGACGTTCTCGACCAGGTTCGAGATGCACTGGTGCACGAACACCGCGTCGCCGGCGAGCGGCGGGAGGTCCGCGGGAATGTCCACGTCCACGCGACGCTCCCCGAGCGCCGTGGCCAGGCGCTCCAGCACGGACCGCACGACGCCCTCGACGTCGAGTGCCTCCGGATTGGGCCGGATCGAGCCCGCCTGGATGCGGCTCAGGTCCAGCAGGCCGCCCACCAGCCGGTCGAGGCGCTGGGTCTCGGTCTCGATCGCGGACGCCGTGACGCGGACCTCCTGGGGCGTCAGCTCCCGTGCCGGGTCCGCGAGCGTGCCGGCGGCGGCGCGGATGCCGGCCAGCGGCGTGCGCAGGTCGTGCGACACGGAGTCGACGAGTGCGCTCTTGAGGGCATCATCACGGCGCGCGACCTCGGCGGTGACCGCCTGCTCGCGCAGACGCTCGCGCTGGATCGCGAGCCCGAGCTGGTCCGCCGTGAGCGCCAGCAGGCGTGTCTCTTCCCGCGACGGGTCCGGACGTCCGCCATCGCGGATCGCCCACAGCGTTCCCACGGCCCGTCCATCCGCGTCGAGCCGGATGCGGTACCGGACGGCGGTCGTGGCCTTGCGCTCCTGGGGGGCGTGGCCGGCATGGGTCCGCACCCACGCAGGCTCGCCGCCGCCCGGGGTCAGGGACCTCACCACCGCCGGTGCCGGACCCGGATCCCCCTCGCCGCTGTCCGCCACCGGCCGCTCCAGGCCGCCGCTGTCCACGGCGCACCAGACCCGGTCCATGCCGGCATCGGAGACCAGGCGGCGCACGACGACCGGGAGCGCTTCGTCGAGGGCGGTCGTCGCGAGGATCCGGGTGATCCCGTACAGGGCCGATGACTCGCGGGCGCGCGCCTCCGCCTCGGCCGCCCGGTTCGCGCCCACGCCCGCCAGGCGGCCGATGGTCACCGCAACGAACAGGAACAGCACCAGGTCGAGCCATTCACGCGCGTCGGCGACGATCAGCGTGAACCTCGGTTCCGTGAACAGCAGGTTGTACAGCGCGAACGACACGAGGGCCGCAGCCACGCCTGCCGCGGTGCGGAAGCGCGTCGCCACGATCACCACGACGACGAGGTACAGCGGGGCGCCGTACAGGCCGATGCCGGCTGCATTCTTCACGACCGCGATCACCGCGGTGGCGGCGACCAGGAGGAGCGTCGAGACCGCAACGGTGGGCAGCACCCGCCGAATGCGCGCCGCCCTCGGCGACGGGAGCAACGCCGGCGCGGGGCTGGGCGTGGAGGACGGGCTGGGCATCGGGGCATCCACGCCGGAATCGTAGCCCCGGGATGCGGTAGCGTGGAGCCATGATTCCGCGACGATCAGGCCGGCCGCTGGGGGTCGGTGTCCAGCTCCCGGAAGTGGAGCGCGAGGTCCGCTGGCCGGAGCTGCGGGCCATTGCCCGGACCGCCGAGCAGGCCGGCTTCGATTCCATCTGGACCGGCGACCACCTGCTGTACCGCTACGCCTCCGGCGAGACGCGCGGGCCGTGGGAGGCGTGGACGACGCTGGCCGGGCTCGCTGAGGCCACGGAGCGGGTGGCGCTGGGACCACTGGTGGCGGCGACGGCGTTCCATGTGCCGTTCATGCTCGCCAAGCAGGCCGCGACCGTCGACGAGATCTCCGGCGGGCGCCTGGTCCTGGGCCTCGGGGCCGGCTGGAACGACGTGGAGTTCGCCGCGCTCGGGGCACCGTTCGACCGTCGGATCGCGCGCTTCGAGGAGGCGTTCACGATCGTGCGCACGCTGCTGGCCCACGGCGCGATCGACTTCCAGGGCGAGTTCTTCCAGGCACGCGAGGCGGAGCTGCTGCCACGTCCGGCGCGTGCCGGTGGACCACCGCTCCTGATCGGGTCGAGCGGTCCGCGGATGCTGCGCGCCACGCTTCCCTATGCGCAGGCGTGGAACGCCTGGTATGCCGACACGGACAACCGCCCCGAGGGTGTCGAGCCGCTCCGCGACCTGGTCGATGCGGCGGCGGTCGCCGCCGGCCGGGATCCCGCCGACATCGAGCGGACGGTCGCCGTCCAGGTCCGCCTGCCGGGCGGCAGCGGACGGGTCATGGGTGACACGGACCCCCGGCAGACCGTCGTCCCGCTCGAGGGACCGCCGGACGTGATCGCGGAGACCCTCCGCGCCTATGCCCGTGAGGGGATCGGGCACGTCCAGCTCGTCCTGGATCCCATCACGGAGGCGTCTGTCGCGGCGCTCGCGCCGGCGCTCGAGATCCTGGATCGCGGCTGACGGCCGGCCCGAGCGGCCCGGGCGCGATCACGCACGCCCCCGCACCGGGTGTCGCGGATGGCGGGCTGGGGGCTCGTGCCCGCGAGAGCGGCGTGCTAGCATCCGGCCCCTGTCAGCGAGATCGGAACGGAGCTCGCGCTTGTCGCTACACCTCGTCGGGAAGATCCTGTCGCAGCCGCGTGCCGTTGCGCCGTGCGCATGAGCGAGGACAGCCCCCTCGGCGGAACCGGGCGCGTCGTGAACGGCCGAGGCGGCAACGGCCGCGGGGTCAACGGCCGCGGGACCGAGGTCTCCGACCTCGACAAGCGGATCATCGAGCACCTCCAGGAGGATGGCCGCCGGCCGTTCACCCAGATTGCAGCCGATCTCGGCGTGTCCGAGGCGGCCGTGCGGGCGAGGACGAACCGGCTGATCGAACGGGGCATCCTCCAGATCGTCGGGGTCACCGACCCGCTCAAGCTTGGCTTCCACCAGTGGGCGATGATCGGCGTCCGGTGCGAGGCGTCGCGCCTGATCGAGGTGGCCGAGGAAATCGCCGCCTTTCCGGAGACGGACTACGTCGTGGTCACTGCCGGCAGCTACGACATCCTCGTGGAGGCCGTGGCGGAGGACAACGATGCGCTGCTCCGGTTCCTGTCCGAGCGGCTGCGCAAGATCCCGGGCGTGCGTGAGACGGAGACCTTCGTGTATCTGCGGCTGATGAAGCAGAGCTACCAGTGGGGCACGCGGTAAGGCCGGTCGGGCCCCGGTAGTCGCGGCGCAAGGCCCTCGGCCGGGGTCGATCACGACCCGGTGTAGCATCCGCTGGGTGACCGACGAGCGACCCAGCCCCGGCCCTTCGACACGCGCCGTCCGCGCGGCGTCCCGCGTGCCGTCCGTGCGCCAGACGCCGACCTCCGTCCCGATCTACCAGACGGCGACGTTCTCGTCGCTGGACGCCGACGAGCTGGCGGCGGTGCTCGGCGGCGACCAGCCCGGCTACGCCTACAGCCGGATCGACAATCCGACGGTCGTGGCTCTGGGCGACGCCATCGCGGACCTGCACGGCGCGGAGGCCGGCATCGCGCTCGCGACGGGGATGGCCGCGATCCACGCCACCTTCCTGTCCCTGCTCCGGGCCGGTGACCGGCTGCTCGTCGGCAAGGTCGGCTACGGGACGACGCGGACGCAGGCGGTCGCGGCGTTCGGGCGACTGGGCGTGGACGTGGCATACGTGGACACCACCGATGCCGGCGCCGTCGAGGCAGCCCTCGCCGCCGCTCCTACCCGCATCCTGCACGTCGAGACGATCGCGAACCCCACCTGCGTGCTGGCCGATCTTCCGGCGCTGGCCGAGCTCGCACACCGGCACGGGGCGCTGCTCACCGTGGACAACACGTTCGCGTCGCCCGTCGTGTGCCGGCCCCTGGAGCACGGCGCCGACCTGGTCATGGAATCGGCGACCAAGTACCTGTCGGGACACTCGGACGTGATGGCCGGTGCGGTCGTGGGCAGCGCGGACCGGATCGCGCCCGTCCGCTCCGCGCAGATCGACACGGGCGCGACGCTCGGGCCCTTTGCTGCATTCCTCGTGCTGCGCGGCATCGCGACGCTCGCGGTGCGGGTGGAGCGCCAGGCTGCCACCGCGGCGTCGCTCGCCGCCTGGCTGGAGCACCAGGATGGCGTCGGTCGGGTCACGTACCCCGGGCTGCTCAGCCATCCGCAGCGGGACGTCGCGACGCGCATCCTCGACTCGGGGGGCGCGATGCTGTCGGTGGACCTCGCGGGCGGCCGGGCCGCAGGCCGGACGTTCTTCGACGCGCTGACCATCCCCGAGCGGACCGCGAGCCTGGGCAGCGTCCACACCATGGTCGTCCACCCGCCCACCTCGTCGCACCGGGCGCTCGATCCCGCTGCGCTTGCGGCCGCGGGGATCACCGAGGGTCTGCTCCGGGTCTCGGTGGGGCTCGAGGATGAGGCGGACCTGCGCGCCGACTTCGCGCTCGCCCTCGCCGCGACGCGGGCCGCCGTGCCCAGGGTGCCCGCAGCTCCCGCGTCCGGCGCATAGGAGGTCCGGCGATCGAAACCATCGTGGCGCGTCGTCCAGCCGCGCGACCCGTCCCCGGACTCGTGGCCCGGCTCGGCGACGCCGTGTGGGGCCTGCTGACGTCCGTCGACTTCGCCGTGCTCCAGATCATCGTGCTGGCCCTGTTCGCGGTCGTGGGCATGACGCTCCACCAGCTGCCGGGCTTCGCGTTCCGCTCGCCGACCGACTACGCCAACGAGATGGCCAAGCTGCACGCGACCTACGACCCCGTGCTCGGGACCGGGGTGGTGGACGCGCTGGAGCGCCTGCAGCTGTTCCAGGTGTTCAGCTCCACGTGGTTCAGCGTCGGCCTCGTTGTCCTGATCATCTCGATCGTGGCGTGCACGATCGATCGCACCCCGCGACTGTGGCGCCAGAGCGCCGACATCCGGGTGGTCCAGCCCGATCCGTTCTACGACCCCGCCCTGCCCGATCGGGCCATGATGACGGGGCTCGACGCGCAGGCCGTGAGGGCCGCGTTGCGCAAGCGGCGGTTCGTCGTCCGCGAGCAGGTCGTCGACGGGGTCACGTACCTCTACGGTGATCGGAACCGGTGGGTCAAGCTCGCGACCCTGCTGACCCATGCCGGGCTGATCACGTTCCTGGTGGCTGCCGCGGTGACCTCACGGCTGGGCGACGAGCAGGGGCTGGTCGTGGCGGATGGTGCGTCGCTCACGGTCCAGCCGATCGGGACGCCGGACCTGCTGCTCGTCCGGAATCTCGGCTTCAGCGCGCCGGGGTTCGATACCGGCCACCCGACGGACTTCACGACACGCCTCGCCGTCTACCAGAACGGCAAGGAGATCGCCGAGAAGACGATCCGCGTCAACGACCCGCTCACGGTGGATGGGTACACCTTCCACCAGAACGGCTTCGGTCCGGCGCCCGACGTGCTCATCCGGGATGCGGCAGGCAAGCCGCTGTGGTCGGGCCCGATCCCGATGACCGACCAGACCGCGGGCTTCCCGTTCGCGCAGTTCGCGGTCCCGGGCCGGGACGTCGGCCTGCAGCTGCTCCTCCAGCGGCAGACGGACGGGACCGGCGTGATGCTCGTCCTCCCGTTCCGTGCGCAGGGCACGAACGCCGACGGCACCCCCAATGTGGTGGGGCTGCAGCCGATCGCCCTCGCACAGGGCGAGTCGGCTACGCCCGGCGGTACCAACTTCTCGGTCGAGCTCCGCGGCTTTTCCGACTACACCCTGCTGATCGCCAAGAAGGATCCGGGCGCGGATCTGGCGTGGCTGGCGTTCGGACTGCTGATCGTGGGGCTGCTGATCACGTTCTGGATGCCCCGACGTCGGGTGTGGAGCCGGCTGGATGCCGATGGCCGGCTCGCGATGACGTTCCGGGCCGACCGATACGTGGATGTCGGCCGCGAGTACGGAGCGTTGCTCAGCGACCTGGTGGCCCGGAGGCCTGCCCGTCCCCCGGCGAGCGGCGATGCCGCAGGACCGGCCGCAGACCCGGCCGCTGAGCCGGGCGGTGAGCCGACCGCCAGCCCGTCGGACGCCGTCCCGCCGGACGCCTGAGCGCGAATGGCTCCGCTCCGCGACCTCCTCGAGGCGATCCTGCCTGAGGCGGCTGCCGTGGGCGGGCCGATGCCCGATGACGACACGGCCCCGGGCGTCGCCTGGGTGCGCGTGCTGCGGGCGCGGGTGCCGGCCCTGGACGTGCTGGACCCGGGTGACCTCGTGATCGTTCCGGGAGCCGCCCTCTCGGTCGTGGCACCTGGCCCGGACGATGTGCAGGAGCTCGCGCAGACGCTTGCCCGAAGCCGGGCCGCAGGGCTCCTTCTCGTTCCCCCGGCGAGCCTTGCCGCCTCCCCGGCTGCTGCACACGGGGACGAAGAGGGCGCCGCCGACGATCCCCTTGCCGCGCTCGCCGCCGCCGCGAGGGACGCGGATCTGCCCGCGTTCCGCGTCGAGGGCACCGACCCCGCCGCCCTTGAGCGGCGGCTGATCGGCTACCTCGTGGACCGGCGTGGGGAGCTGGAGCGCCAGGCGGCAGGCCTCGAACATGACCTCGCCCGGCTGGCGATGGCGGGCCGCGGCCTCGACGCGCTGGTCGCGGCGATCGGCGGCTTCCTGCGCCGGGCCGTCGCGCTCGAGGGTCGACGCTCCGATGCGATCGCCGTTCATGCGCCGGCCGATGTGCCGGGCGCCGCCGCGGCCGTCGCCGGGTATCTCGCACGCCCGTTGAGCAGCGGCCGCCGGGTGGCGCTGCCGGGGGCACCGGGCGAGACGACCGCCGCGGGCTGGCTCGTCCTGCTGGGCGATCGTCCCGCCGGCGACCTGGAGCTGATCGCAGCCGAGCGGATCGCGCCGCTGCTGTCGCTGGAGCTGATGATGGAGTCGGAGGTTCGCCGCGCGCGCGACGAGCAGGGACGCGGAGAGGCGATGCCGTCCGACGGCCCGCCCTGGGTGGTGCTCGTCGCCCGCCAGGGGGATCCGCCGGCAGATGGGCCTACCCGCGAGGAGGTCCGCCAGGAGCTGCGGTTCCGGTTCGCGGCCCGCAGGCTGTCGCTGCGCGGGACCAGCGAGAGCCTCGAGCTGCGGGCCATCGCGGCCCTCGAGCCGGGAGACCCAGCCGGCACGCGGATCGCCGGGCGGGTCGCGGAGTTCCTGGGCCGGACCGTTGCCCTGTCGCGACCGTTCAGCGATCCGGCCGGACGGCCTGCCGGCGAGGCGTCGGCACGGGCCACCCTCGAGGCCGTGGAGCGGCTCGCCGAGCCGCCGCTGGTCGCGCAGGCCGAGCAGCTGCCGGCCTACCGGCTGCTTGCGGCGTTGGGCAACCTGCCCGACGATCGGATCCAGGCGACCGCGCTGCTTGAGCCCCTCCTGTCGGGACGGCCCGCGACCGTGCGCGAGCGGCTCGCGACCCTCCGCGCGGTGCTGGACCACGGCGCAGGCGGAGAGGCCGCGGCGGTGCTGGGCATCCATCGCAACACCCTCGCGTACCGCGTCCGCAACCTTGAGGCGCGCAGCGGCTGGGACCTGGCGGATCCGGACCTCCGGCTGGCTCTCTCGGTTGCTGTCAGGATTGTGCAATCAGAACAAGAAAGCAGTCGTTGAGGACCGCAATCCGCCCGTGTCGGTACGGCATCCGCGGCTAGACTCCTCGTATCGGACGGATCCCCGTCGACATCGTTGGTGCCGGGAGCACAATCAGGGATGATCACGAGGTCCCGCGCCGGTACCCGAACGAGGAGGCTCCATTGACGTCGGCGGATCACGGCGAGGAAGTGGCGACGATCGAGGCCGCCCGCGCCGCCGGCATCCGTTTCGTCCAGCTCCAGTTCACGGACATCCTGGGGCTCGTCAAGGCAGTCACCATCCCGATCCACCGGCTCGAGGATTCGGTCAGGCACGGCACCTGGTTCGACGGCAGCTCCATCGAGGGATTCACCCGGATCGCGGAGTCCGACCAGTACCTGCAGCCCGACATGACCACGTTCAACGAGATCCCGTGGCAGGCGGCCAGCGGTCCGCGCGGCACGGCGCGGGTCATCTGCGACGTGTACACGCCCCGGGGAGAGCCGTTTGCCGGCGACCCCCGCTACGTGCTTCGCCGCCAGGTGGAGCGCGCGCGGAAGCTGGGCTACGTCGTCAACACGGGTCCGGAGCTCGAATTCTTCCTGTTCCGCCGCGGAGCGGACGGAGAGATCGCGCCGCTCCCGCACGACGAGGCCGGCTACTTCGACTTCTCGACCGATCTCGCCCAGGAGGTCCGCCAGGACATGGTCGACGCCCTGGAGGCGTTCGGCATCAGCGTCGAGGCGGCCCATCACGAGGTTGCAGAGGGCCAGCACGAGATCGACTTCGAATACGCGGATGCGCTCAAGACCGCCGACAACGCGATCACCTTCAAGTTCACGCTCAAGGCGATCGCCCAGCACCACGGCCTGTACGCGACGTTCATGCCCAAGCCGATCCACGGGATCAACGGCTCCGGCATGCACACCCACCAGAGCCTGTACTCGATCGCGGAGGGCCGCAACGCCTTTGCCGACCCGTCTGCCCCGTACGGGCTGTCCGATGTCGCGAAGTCGTACATGGCGGGCATCCTCACCCACGCACGGGGCATGATCGCGGTGCTGGCGCCCCTCGTGAACAGCTACAAGCGGCTGATCGCGGGCTACGAGGCGCCGACCTACATCACCTGGGGCAGGACCAACCGGTCCGCGCTCATCCGGGTGCCGATGATCTCGCCCGGCAAGTCCATCGAAGGCACGCGCGCGGAGGTCCGCTGCCCGGACCCGTCCTCGAACACCTACCTCGCCTTCGCCGCGATGATCGCGGCCGGCCTCGACGGCGTCGAGAAGGGCCTGACCCTCAGCGAGCCGGTCGAGGAGTCACTGTTCGAGATGGACGCCGCCCGGATCGCCGAGAAGGGGATCAGGGAGCTGCCGGGCACGCTCGGCGAGGCGATCGACGAGCTCGAGAGGGACAGCGTCATCTCCGAGGCGCTCGGCGACCACGTCCTGTCCCACTACGTCGCGGCCAAGCGCGCCGAGTGGGACGAGTACCGGACCCAGGTCACGGAGTGGGAGCTGAGCCGCTATCTCGAGGCGTTCTAGCGCCACTAACGAATGAGGTCAGTCATCGGTCAGTCAGCAGCCAGGCAACCAGGAGCGCCGCAACGTCGGCAGGAGAACACGTGACCGCTCGTCATACGGCAATCGCGGCGATCGCCGGCCACAAGGTCGCCTCTACCCAGGACTACATCGAGCACGCCGGCCAGGCGATCTACGGCCAGTACGTGTTCAACGAAGGCGCCCAGCGCGAGTACCTCCCGAAGCCGATCTTCCGCCGCCTCCGGCGGGTGATCGACGGCCTCGAGCCGTTCGCGCCGGAGATCGCCGATGCCGTCGCGCATGGCGTCAAGGAGTGGGCCATGGCGCATGGCGCCTCCCACTACACGCACTGGTTCGTGCCGATGACGGGCTCCACGGCCGAGAAGCACGACTCGTTCCTCGCGCCGACCGGCGACGGCCTGACGCTCGCCGAGTTCTCGGGTCGCAACCTGCTCCAGGGCGAGCCGGATGCGAGCTCGTTCCCGTCCGGCGGCATCCGCGCAACCTTCGAGGCCCGCGGATACACCGCGTGGGACGTCACCTCGCCGATCTTCCTCCAGGTCGAGCCCAACGGCGTCACCCTCACGATCCCGACCGCGTACGTCTCGTTCACCGGCGAGGCCCTGGACCACAAGATCCCGATGCTTCGCTCGCAGGAGGCCCTGGGCAAGCAGGCCCTGCGTATCCTGCGCTGGTTCGGCAACACCAGCGCCAGCCGGGTGTTCACGAACATCGGGCCCGAGCAGGAGTACTTCCTGGTCGACCGCCGCCTCGCCGAGCAGCGCCCCGACCTCGTGCTCACCGGGCGGACGCTGTTCGGCGCCCCGTCGCCCAAGGGCCAGGAGCTGGAGGACCAGTACTTCGGCCCCATCCGCGAGCGGATCCTCGCGTTCATGATGGATCTCGACCGCGAGCTGTGGCGCCTCGGGATCCCGGCCAAGACGCGCCACAACGAGGTGGCGCCCGGCCAGTTCGAGATGGCGCCGGTGTACGAGGCGACCTCGGTCGGCTCGGACCACAACATGATCGTCATGAGCACGATGCGCCGGCTGGCGCCGCGCCACGGTCTCATGTTCCTGATCCACGAGAAGCCGTTTGCGGGCATCAACGGGTCCGGCAAGCACAACAACTGGTCGATGGCCACCGACGAGGGCGAGAACCTGCTCGACCCAGGCCACGATCCGCACGCGAACGCGCAGTTCCTCGCGTTCCTGCTCGCCGTCATCCGCGGCGTCAACGTCCATGCCGACATCCTCCGCGCCTCGATCGCGGACGCCGGCCAGGACCACCGCCTGGGTGCCAACGAGGCACCGCCGGCGATCATGTCGATCTTCCTCGGCAGCCAGCTTGAGGACGTCATCGCGCAGCTGGAGCAGGGTGCGGCCTCCGCTTCGATGAAGGGTGGCGACGTCGAGCTGGGCGTGACCTCGCTGCCGATCCTGCCCAAGGACGCCACGGACCGGAACCGCACCTCGCCCTTCGCCTTCACCGGCAACAAGTTCGAGTTCCGCGCGGTCGGCTCGTCCGCCCCGATCTACTGGCCGCAGACAGTGCTCAACACCGCCGTCGCGGACTCGCTCAAGCAGCTTGCCGACCGGCTCGATGGGCTGGCGGGCGGCGACTTCGACGGCCTGACCAAGGTGCTATCGGAGATCGTCAAGGCCAACAAGCAGGTCCTGTTCGAGGGCAACGGCTACTCCGAGGAGTGGCACGCGGAGGCGGCGCGGCGCGGTCTGCCCAACAACCGCACGACCGTCGACGCGCTGCCGGCGCTGACCACGCCCAAGGCGATCACGCTGTTCTCCTCGTTCGGCGTCCTGTCCGAGCGGGAGCTGCACGCCAGGGTCGGGATCAACTGGGAGCGCTACGTCAAGGTCCAGAGCATCGAGGCCAGCTGCGCCCTGGACATCGCCAAGACCATGATCCTGCCGGCTGCGGTGCGATACCTGGGCGAGCTCGCGCGCGCGGGGTCCTCGAAGGGGGTCGCGGCGGTTGCCGACGCAGTGTCGAGCCTCGCGGACGACCTCGTCGACGCCATCCACGCGCTGGAGCATGCGCAGCACGAGGCGCACGAGGCAGGGTCGGTGGAGGTCGAGGCCCGGGCCTACGTCGACACGGTGATCCCGGCCCAGAACGCGCTCCGCGCGGTCGCCGACGAGCTGGAGACGCTGGTCGCCGACGAGCTCTGGCCGCTCCCGAAGTATCGCGAGCTGCTGTTCCAGTACTGAGCCGCGTCCGCGTCGCGATCCGCGTCCCGCTGGTCGTGTCGGCGGGCCCGTTTCGCGTTCGGCGCCGCCGCGTGCCCGGGTCACGACCGCCTTCGCCGCCATCGCCCGCATCGTGCGCAACGTCGCCATCGCCTTCGCCGCCATCGCCCGCATCGTGCGCAACGTCGCCATCGCCTCCGGAGTGGCGGCCTCCTCCTGCTTCGGGCGACGCAACGAAACCGGGCTCTCGTTCGTGACCTCGCGCCGCTGATCCTCGCTCGCTATCCGGCCGCGTCGACGGGTTGGTTGCGCGCGCTCGCCGATCCCGGCACGCCGATGCCTGCGTCGGCGGGCTTCGCGTGGAAGAGCGTCACCGGCGATCGCCTCGTTCCCGCCAGACTGCCACGATCGGCACGGCCTGGCTGACCCTCATCGTTCCGGCTGGGCACGACATTGGGCAGCTCTCCGTGATCGCCCTCGCGCGAGCGCCAACGTGTAGCCCGAAACGCCACGCACGGCCGGCTGGCATTCGTTGGTTGGAGGGGGATGCGCTATCATCGCCCGGCCCCTCAGCGGGCACTTTCGGTCGGGGCGTGGCGCAGCTTGGTAGCGCGCATCGTTCGGGACGATGAGGTCGGAGGTTCA
>CAWKHN010000007.1:0-20144 GCA_963849495.1 uncultured Chloroflexia bacterium
CGTCGCGCCCGTGTCGATCTGCGCGGAGCGGACGGGCGCGATCCGGTCCGCGCTGCCCACGACCGCACCGGCCATCACGTCCGAGTGTCCCGACAGGTACTTGGTCGCCGATTCCATGACCAGGTCGGCGCCGTGCTCCAGGGGCCGGCACACGACGGGCGACGCGAACGTGTTGTCCACGGTGAGCAGCGCCCCGTGCCGGTGTGCGAGCTCGGCCAGCGCCGGAAGATCGGCCAGCACGCAGGTGGGGTTCGCGATCGTCTCGACGTGCAGGATGCGGGTAGGAGCGGCGGCGAGGGCTGCCTCGACGGCGCCGGCATCGGTGGTGTCCACGTATGCCACGTCCACGCCCAGTCGCCCGAACGCCGCGACCGCCTGCGTCCGCGTCGTCCCGTAGCCGACCTTGCCGACGAGCAGCCGGTCACCGGCCCGGAGCAGGGACAGGAAGGTGGCGTGGATCGCGGCCATCCCCGTCGCGAGCGCGATGCCGGCCTCCGCGCCGTGCAGGTCCGCGATGGCGTCGCCCAGAGCCACGACCGTCGGATTGTCGATCCGGCTGTAGGCGTAGCCGGGCTGGTCGCCGCCGAGCACCGCCGCCAGCTCGTCGGCGTCCAGCGACGAGAACGTCGCCGTCTGGTAGATCGGGACGGAGGTCGGCGTCTGGCGCACGGACGGCACGCGGGACGCCGCGCGGACGGCGCGTGTCGAAGGGCCGGGGCTGGGTCGCTCGTCGGTCACCCAGCGGATGCTACACCGGGTCGTGATCGACCCCGGCCGAGGGCCTTGCGCCGCGACTACCGGGGCCCGACCGGCCTTACCGCGTGCCCCACTGGTAGCTCTGCTTCATCAGCCGCAGATACACGAAGGTCTCCGTCTCACGCACGCCCGGGATCTTGCGCAGCCGCTCGGACAGGAACCGGAGCAGCGCATCGTTGTCCTCCGCCACGGCCTCCACGAGGATGTCGTAGCTGCCGGCAGTGACCACGACGTAGTCCGTCTCCGGAAAGGCGGCGATTTCCTCGGCCACCTCGATCAGGCGCGACGCCTCGCACCGGACGCCGATCATCGCCCACTGGTGGAAGCCAAGCTTGAGCGGGTCGGTGACCCCGACGATCTGGAGGATGCCCCGTTCGATCAGCCGGTTCGTCCTCGCCCGCACGGCCGCCTCGGACACGCCGAGATCGGCTGCAATCTGGGTGAACGGCCGGCGGCCATCCTCCTGGAGGTGCTCGATGATCCGCTTGTCGAGGTCGGAGACCTCGGTCCCGCGGCCGTTGACCCCGCGGCCGTTGCCGCCTCGGCCGTTCACGACGCGCCCGGTTCCGCCGAGGGGGCTGTCCTCGCTCATGCGCACGGCGCAACGGCACGCGGCTGCGACAGGATCTTCCCGACGAGGTGTAGCGACAAGCGCGAGCTCCGTTCCGATCTCGCTGACAGGGGCCGGATGCTAGCACGCCGCTCTCGCGGGCACGAGCCCCCAGCCCGCCATCCGCGACACCCGGTGCGGGGGCGTGCGTGATCGCGCCCGGGCCGCTCGGGCCGGCCGTCAGCCGCGATCCAGGATCTCGAGCGCCGGCGCGAGCGCCGCGACAGACGCCTCCGTGATGGGATCCAGGACGAGCTGGACGTGCCCGATCCCCTCACGGGCATAGGCGCGGAGGGTCTCCGCGATCACGTCCGGCGGTCCCTCGAGCGGGACGACGGTCTGCCGGGGGTCCGTGTCACCCATGACCCGTCCGCTGCCGCCCGGCAGGCGGACCTGGACGGCGACCGTCCGCTCGATGTCGGCGGGATCCCGGCCGGCGGCGACCGCCGCCGCATCGACCAGGTCGCGGAGCGGCTCGACACCCTCGGGGCGGTTGTCCGTGTCGGCATACCAGGCGTTCCACGCCTGCGCATAGGGAAGCGTGGCGCGCAGCATCCGCGGACCGCTCGACCCGATCAGGAGCGGTGGTCCACCGGCACGCGCCGGACGTGGCAGCAGCTCCGCCTCGCGTGCCTGGAAGAACTCGCCCTGGAAGTCGATCGCGCCGTGGGCCAGCAGCGTGCGCACGATCGTGAACGCCTCCTCGAAGCGCGCGATCCGACGGTCGAACGGTGCCCCGAGCGCGGCGAACTCCACGTCGTTCCAGCCGGCCCCGAGGCCCAGGACCAGGCGCCCGCCGGAGATCTCGTCGACGGTCGCGGCCTGCTTGGCGAGCATGAACGGCACATGGAACGCCGTCGCCGCCACCAGTGGTCCCAGCGCCACCCGCTCCGTGGCCTCAGCGAGCCCGGCCAGCGTCGTCCACGCCTCCCACGGCCCGCGCGTCTCGCCGGAGGCGTAGCGGTACAGCAGGTGGTCGCCGGTCCAGATGGAATCGAAGCCGGCCTGCTCGGCGGTCCGGGCAATGGCCCGCAGCTCCGGCCAGCGGACCTCGCGCTCCACTTCCGGGAGCTGGACACCGACCCCCAGCGGCCGGCCTGATCGTCGCGGAATCATGGCTCCACGCTACCGCATCCCGGGGCTACGATTCCGGCGTGGATGCCCCGATGCCCAGCCCGTCCTCCACGCCCAGCCCCGCGCCGGCGTTGCTCCCGTCGCCGAGGGCGGCGCGCATTCGGCGGGTGCTGCCCACCGTTGCGGTCTCGACGCTCCTCCTGGTCGCCGCCACCGCGGTGATCGCGGTCGTGAAGAATGCAGCCGGCATCGGCCTGTACGGCGCCCCGCTGTACCTCGTCGTCGTGGTGATCGTGGCGACGCGCTTCCGCACCGCGGCAGGCGTGGCTGCGGCCCTCGTGTCGTTCGCGCTGTACAACCTGCTGTTCACGGAACCGAGGTTCACGCTGATCGTCGCCGACGCGCGTGAATGGCTCGACCTGGTGCTGTTCCTGTTCGTTGCGGTGACCATCGGCCGCCTGGCGGGCGTGGGCGCGAACCGGGCGGCCGAGGCGGAGGCGCGCGCCCGCGAGTCATCGGCCCTGTACGGGATCACCCGGATCCTCGCGACGACCGCCCTCGACGAAGCGCTCCCGGTCGTCGTGCGCCGCCTGGTCTCCGATGCCGGCATGGACCGGGTCTGGTGCGCCGTGGACAGCGGCGGCCTGGAGCGGCCGGTGGCGGACAGCGGCGAGGGGGATCCGGGTCCGGCACCGGCGGTGGTGAGGTCCCTGACCCCGGGCGGCGGCGAGCCTGCGTGGGTGCGGACCCATGCCGGCCACGCCCCCCAGGAGCGCAAGGCCACGACCGCCGTCCGGTACCGCATCCGGCTCGACGCGGATGGACGGGCCGTGGGAACGCTGTGGGCGATCCGCGATGGCGGACGTCCGGACCCGTCGCGGGAAGAGACACGCCTGCTGGCGCTCACGGCGGACCAGCTCGGGCTCGCGATCCAGCGCGAGCGTCTGCGCGAGCAGGCGGTCACCGCCGAGGTCGCGCGCCGTGATGATGCCCTCAAGAGCGCACTCGTCGACTCCGTGTCGCACGACCTGCGCACGCCGCTGGCCGGCATCCGCGCCGCCGCCGGCACGCTCGCGGACCCGGCACGGGAGCTGACGCCCCAGGAGGTCCGCGTCACGGCGTCCGCGATCGAGACCGAGACCCAGCGCCTCGACCGGCTGGTGGGCGGCCTGCTGGACCTGAGCCGCATCCAGGCGGGCTCGATCCGGCCCAATCCGGAGGCACTCGACGTCGAGGGCGTCGTGCGGTCCGTGCTGGAGCGCCTGGCCACGGCGCTCGGGGAGCGTCGCGTGGACGTGGACATTCCCGCGGACCTCCCGCCGCTCGCCGGCGACGCGGTGTTCGTGCACCAGTGCATCTCGAACCTGGTCGAGAACGTCGCCCGGCATACCCCGCCCGACGCCGCGCTCGCGATCCGTGCGCGCCTGCTCGATGCAGACGGCGCCGTCCCGCAGATGATCGAGCTCGTGGTCGAGGATGACGGCCCGGGTGTCGAACCCGAGGTGGCACGACACCTGTTCGATCGCTTCTTCCGGGCCGGGGCACCGGGCCATTCCGGCACCGGCATGGGGATCGGCCTCACGATCGTGCGCGGGCTGACCGAGGCGATGGGCGGAACGGTCGAGGCCGGCCGCGGGACGAGGGGCGGGCTCGCGGTTCATATCCGGTTGCCGTCCATGCCCCTGCCGGCGGACGACACGATCGCCGGCGATTCGCCGGCAGGCGCTTCGGCGGGCGCTCCGGCGGGCGGTCCGGATGCCGGGCCCGGCTCCGGTTCGGGGCCCGGATGACCACAGGCCCACGCGTCCTGTACGTCGAGGACGAGGCGGCCGTCCGCCAGCCCACGGCGTCCAACCTCATCGAGCACGACTTCCGCGTGGCGGCGGTCGCGACCGCCGCCGAAGCGCTGGCGGCCTGGGACGCGGACCGCGCGGACATCATCCTGCTGGACCTCGGCCTGCCGGATGCCGATGGTGCCGTCGTGATCCGCCGCGTCCGCCGCGAGTCCACGGTTCCGATCCTCGTGATCTCCGCCCGCGGCGAGGAGCGGGACAAGGTCGCGGCGCTTGAGCAGGGCGCCGACGACTACGTCACCAAGCCGTTCGGCCTGGCCGAGCTGCGGGCGCGGATCGGCGCGCTGCTGCGCCGCGCTGGCGGCCCCGATGCGGATGCCGCCGGGATCGTGCGGGCCGGGCCGCTCGTGATGGACCCGGGCCGCCGCGTCGTGACCTGTAACGGGCAGGCCCTCGAGCTGACGCCGCGTGAGTACGAGCTGCTCAAGACCATCCTCGTACACCACGGCCGGCTGCTCACCAAGGGCCGCCTGCTCCGGGCGGTATGGGGCAGCGCCTACGCCGAGGAAGGGCATTACCTCCACGTCTACGTCAGCCGGCTACGACGGAAGCTCGACCTCGCCGATCCGTCGGGAGCGGCCAGCGGGCTGATCGTCGCGGAGCCCGGCGTCGGGTACCGGATCGGTGCGGGGGAGGAGGGTTCTTGAGCGCTTGTTGAGCGCGCACAGCCGCCCGGACGCGTTTCTCGCTTGGGCCTGCCGCGTACGGTGAGGACGTGGACACGGGCATCGATCTCAACACGCCCGCGGTTGTCACCCCCGACACCCGTGGCGAATACGTGGGCGGTGCCGCACCGGGTGACATCCCGGTCACCATCGACTCACCCGTCCTGCCGCCGCGCGTGCAGGAAGGCGCTCCCGACCGGCTCTCCGTCCACAGACCGGCCGACGTCCCCGCCCTCCTGCCGCGCGAGCGGAACGAGATCCGGCTCGCGGACAACCAGGTCTATGCCGCAGCCGAGCTCATCCGGCGCGGCCTGGCCCGCCAGGTCATCCTCGTGAATGCGGCCGTGGACGCCTCGCTGCCGGACAGCTGGCAGATCCGGGGGACGCCGATCCACCTCGAGCGCCTGCCCAACGGTCGGACGCGCGTGATCGCGGGACCCGCGAAGGCCTGACCTCAGCCGGGTCGGAGCGCCGCGTCGGAGCGCCGCGCGGGATCCGGCACCGGAGCGATTCGTGGCCGCCGGGCAGCGCCTTACGCCCAGGCCGCGGGGACCGGCAGCTCCATGTGCACGACGGTCGGTCCGCCGGGCGGGCTCGACACCGTGACTGAGCCGTCGAGCGCCCCGACCCGGTCGCGCAGGCCGGCAAGACCTCCGCCCGGCTCCGCGGTCGCGCCTCCGACGCCGTCGTCGCGCACCTCGACCACGAGGCCTTCCCTCTCCCGGCGCAGGGTCACCTCGCACCGTGTCGCCTCGCTGTGCTTGGCGACGTTCGCCAGTGACTCCGCGACCACGAAATAGGCCGCCCTCTCGACCGCCGCGGGCAGCCGCTCGCCAGCGGCAAGGGTGCTGTCCACGACCGTCGGCACCGGGCAGCCCCCGGCCACCGATGAGAGCGCGGCTGCGAGGCCGCGATCCAGCAGGATCGCCGGGGCCACCCCCCGGACGAGGTCACGCAGCTCCGCGAGCGCGAGCCGCGCCTGCCCGCGCGCACCGGCGATCAGCGTCCTTGCCGCGGCCGGATCCGCGTCGATCCGCTCCTCCGCGAGGCCGAGGTCGATGGCCAGAGCGACGAGCCGCTGCTGCGCGCCATCGTGCAGGTCGCGTTCGATCCGCCGCAGCTCGCTGGCCTCCAGCTCCACGGCGGCCGACCGGCTGCCGCGCAGCCGCTCCACGTCCTGGCGCAGCGCCTCCCTGGGATCGACGCACACGAGCCCCTCGACCACGGCCCGGTGGAGGATCATCAGGCCCCGCGACACAGAGGCCGCCACCGGCACGAGGACCAGCCCGATGAGGACGGCGGCGACCGTCATCCACGCCCGGACGTCCGGAACGCCCGTGACACCCAGCGACGCGAGGACCGCGAACAGGATCGGCGTCACCACGAGGGCGATGGCCGTCACCCACAGGGTGATCACGACCGTGAACTCGAGGATCGCGAGCGGGAACAGCACGAGGATGTAGACGACGTCTCGCCAGCGGTTCGCGTCCATGAACTCGGCCTCGGCCCAGGCGCGAAGCCAGGTCCCATACGGCCTCGCCGGGGCCCCGCCGAGGGGCCGGTAGGCATGGGCCACGAGGGGTCGGCCGTCGACGTACGTCATCCGCCAGCGTTCGACCTGGACGAACACGCGGCTGAGCTCGATGCCCAACCCGATGATCGGGACGCCGATGAGCCAGATGAGCATCGCGCCGCCGGCCGAGAAGCAGGTGCTGAGGGTTCCCATCGCGACCAGGGCGATCAGGAACCCCAGCAGGATCGCGAGCGTGGCTCGCAAGGTCGTGGGATCGAGCGGCGAGCGGATGAAGGCACGGACGAGGTCCGCTTGCCGCCGGGGTGTCGTGCCCGGCGGCAAGCTGGCGGCGCTGTCGATCATCGCGCCGACCGTATCACCCGACGCTCGGTGCAGGGGCGGTCGATGCGGCCTCGCCGAGCGTGGACCCCTGACGACGCAGCGTCTGCCACGCCATCAGGAGCAGCGCCCCGAACCCGAACAGGGTGGCGACCGCGGTGACGAACGGCAGCAGCCCGATCGTCGCGAGCGCGAGGACGCCCAGCACGGCGGCGAGGTACGGCCGGTCCTCCTCACGGCCCCCGCGGAGGCGGGCGACGAGCCAGTCGCCGATCCAGATCGCGGCCACGATCCAGGCGAGGAAGGCGATGGCCGGCAGAAGGACGAACAGCATGCCGAGCCCGACTGGAGCGCCGACGACGGTCATGACCAGCAGGACCGCGACAAGCGGCAGGACGACCGTCCCTGCGATGCCGGCGACGAGCGCGTGGCCCGGTTGCCGCGCAATCAGCGACTCGGCGGCGCGGACCTGGCGGGCCCCGAAGGCGGCGACCAGGAGCGCGGCGGCGATGGCAGCGAGGCCGAAGCCCAGGAACAGCAGGATGAAGGCCGGGATCAGCAGGACGCCCAGGGCCGCCGCATCGGCGTCGAGGCTCCGGACCGTCCCGCCGACCGTGGCGCCCGGTGCCTGTGTGACCGTGCCGTCGAGGGTTCGCACGTCGCCGCGGACGACCGTCCCGTTCTGCAGGTCGACGCTGCCACCGATCACGACGACGGACTCCGCCGTGGCGCCCGACAGCGATGCGCTGCCGCCGATGACCACGACCGTACGGACGTCGCCGCTGATCCGGGCTGTGCCGTCGACGACAACGAGCGCGTCGACGTGCTCGCCCGCCGCGACGTCGATGGCGCCGTCGACGGAGAGCAGCATGCTGCGGGGGCTCGGCTGTGGATTGGCGGCGAGCGCCGCCGGGGCGCCGAGGATGAGGAGCAAGGCGACCGTGGCCGCCATGGCGAGGAATCGCTTCATCGATGTTCCCTCTGGGCTGAGCGCGATTGACACCGTCGACGCTACTGTCCCGGCGCCCCGCCTCCCAGCCGGGCACCCGGCGTCTTCGGGGTGGGGCTAACCCCACCATCCGCCGACAGGGCTCGCCCGGGCATGACCGGGCGGTGCATCATCGACACGTGAACGATCTCGGGCTGCGGGTGGTCATCGCCGAGGACTCGGTGCTCCTCCGGGAGGGCCTGGTCCGCCTGATCGAGGACTCCGGGGCGGTGGTGGTCGCCCGGGTCGGTGACGGGCCGTCTCTCGTGGCGGCCGTCGTGGAGCACCGGCCGGACGTATCGGTGGTCGACGTCCGCATGCCCCCGACCCAGCGCGACGAGGGCCTGCGCGCCGCGATCGAGGCGCGCAGCCTTGTCCCCGGGTCACCCGTGCTGGTGCTCAGCCAGTATGTCGAGCGGCAGTACGCCACCGAGCTGCTGGCCGACGGGGCAGGTGGCGTGGGCTACCTGCTCAAGGACCGGGTCGCCGACGTCCGGGAGTTCATGGACGCCCTCCGCCGCGTCGCTGCGGGGGGAACGGCGCTCGACCCCGAGGTCGTCGCCCAGCTCATGGTCCGGCGGCGGCGCGACGACCGGCTCGACGCGCTGACCCCGCGCGAGCGCGATGTGCTCGGCGCGATGGCCGAGGGGCGGACCAACGTGGGGATCGCCGCCGCCCTTTCGATCACCGAGGGCGCCGCCGAGAAGCACATCAGCAACATCTTCGGCAAGCTGGACCTGCCCGGCTCGGAGAACGACCACCGCCGCGTGCTCGCGGTGCTGGCCTTCCTCGGCGGAGAGGCGTAGCCGCGCTGGAGGGCAGGAACCCGGACTGCGTGGCCTCGTTCGCAGCGTGACTCGGCGCGCCGCGTGCTTGGCGGGCTGCGTGACTTGAGGCCCCGTGACTTGGCGGCCGCGTATGCCTGTCAGGCTTACGAAGCCGCTGGCCGCGGCCGTGCCGGTGGGCGCTGCCCTCGAACGTGAGCCCCGGAGGCCGCGCCATGCCTCAGGGGCACATCTGGAGTGCCGAACCGGGCAGCGCTTCGCGTCATCCAGCCTCGTAAACCTGGTACGCATACGAGGGCGGGCTCACGCCGGCAGCGGCAGGGTCGCCGATCCCCGATCTGGACGCCGGACCTCATCCGGCGCCGGTCGTGGACTCAGCGCCCCAGGTGCGCCGCCAGCCTCCCGCGCCGGACCCAGATCGCCATCGCCACCAGGAAGCGCAGGATCAGCGACAGGCCGTACGCCGTGCACCAGATGCAGACGGCGTGGATCACGAACACCTGGAGCGTCAGGAAGTAGATCTCGAAGATCACGCCGATCAGCGACAGACCGTAGTGTGCGTCGAGGAGACCCGGGCGATCGGTCCGGATCCAGGCGATCGCAAGCGTGAGCAGGATCAGTGACAGGAAGACGCCGTAGATGGCGACCGGAACGCCGCCGATCCGCGCGTACTCGCTCTGGGCCACGGTCTCACAGCCATGAAGCGGACCGCAGTACGGTACGCCATTCCCCAACTCGACGACCGACAGATAGGCGGCGATCACCAGGCCGATGACGTCCAGGACGGCAAGGATCACGCCGGGGTGGATGCTGCGGAGGCGGGCGGTGGCAGTTGTCATGTGGGTGAAGGCTCTCGTCTGGGTACGCCTGCATCGTCACGGGCGGCCGAACACAGCGTCCGTTCAGGCGCCGTCACGGGCACAGTGCCGAACGTCCCCGAGGTTACTCGACCGGTCCCACCCGACTCGGCCCACCGGCCCCCGAATCGTAGGCCGCTCTCACTCCGAATCCTCGACACCGAGGTGGGCGAGATCGGCAAGCGCCTCGGAAGCCGCGTGCAGCAGGTCGGCGCGATCCACGATGCCGAGCAGGCGGCCGGCGTCGTCGACCACGGGCAGCAACTTGCGACCGCCGGCGACCATCGCCTGCGCGGCGTCCGCGAGCGACGTCGTCGCCCTGACCACCGGGGTCTCTGCCCTCACGAGGTCACCGGCGGTCGCACTGCCCGAGGCCGCTCCTCCCGCCCGCATCAGCGCGCCGACGACCCCTGACCGCGCCGAGGGCTCAGCCGATCGCAGCACGTCGGCATCGGTGACAACGCCGACGACCCGCTGGTCGGCGTCGACCACCACCGCCCGGTTGAGGCGGGTCGATGCCACGGCATCCACGACCTCGTGCAACGGAGCGTCCACCCGGACGACGGGCGCGTCGGCCCGCATCACGTCTCCGGCGGTCCGGGCGCCCGCGTGGAGCGCCTCCTCGCCGAACGCCCGCGGGAAGGACTCTGCGACGGCGTGAAGGACATCGGCCCGCGAGAGCATCCCGACCAGGCGGCCACTCTCGTCCACGACGGGCAACCGCTTCAGCCGTCGCTCGCTCATCCGGCGGGTCGCCGTCGCGAGCGATTCATCCGGCCGCAGGGTGACCGGATCGGGTTGCAACACATCGCGAATCGGTCGGTCCGGCAGGCTTGCCAGCGTGGCCATCCGCGCATCGTCCGTCATCGCGGACAGAAGCTCCATGCGCACCGGGAGGCCCCCGCGGGCCAGCAGATCGGTGTTGGCAATGATCCCGACCAGCCGGCCGTCCCCATCGGTCACCGGGAGGGCACGAAACGAGCGCCCGACGAGGGCCTCGGCAGCTTCACCCACCGTTGCATCGTCACGCACGGAGACCACATCGCGGACCATCACGTCCCGGACCTGGAGGTCGAACCGCAGCTGCTCCAGGCGGCGACCGCCGTAGCCCGCGATCCCGACCTCCTCGACCGTCACGATCCCCGAGCCGCTCAGGTCGCGCAGGCCCGGCAGCAGACGCTCCACGCGCTCCGGCGCGTCGATCCAGGTCAGGACCACCGGCAGATCGAGCGACAGGCGCAGGATCGTCGAGGTCTTGATCCGGCTGTTGACCCCGAACCCTGCGATGCCCCGGGTCACGGTCGCGCCGGCGGCACCCTCCCGGCGCAGATACTCGAGCAGGGCCTGGTACCTGGGTCGATGGCCCTCCTGCTCGCTCTCGCCGAGGAACACCTGGACCCGGACTCCGCGCGCCTGGCCCTTCATCGCCCGTCCTCCATCGGCTCGTCCATCAGACTGCCCGTCCGAGAAGCATGCCGGCGTACACGCCGGCCAGACAGGCCACGACGCTCAGCGCGACGTTGCCGCCGGCCGCCAGCCAGGCCCCGTCCCTGGCCAGTGCCAGCGTCTCCCAGGAGAAGGTCGAGAACGTCGTGTAGGACCCCAGGAATCCGATCGCGATCATGGGCCGCACCCACGGCGGTGCGGCGATGCGCTCGGTCACCAGCGTCAGCACGAGGCCGATGACCAGGGACCCACTCGCGTTGATCACCAGGGTGGCCCACGGGAACACGGCGCCCGATCGATCGGCGAGCCAGCCGCCGAGGACGTAGCGGAGGTTCGCGCCGAGGACGGCACCGATCGAGATCGCGAGATAGGTCAAGGACGGTCTCCGCGCTCGCGCCCTGGCTCCGCGGCCGACGGTCAGGGTCTACGCCAGATGCTACCTGCGCAACGTCACCGGCGCGGCAGCCGCCGCCGACGGCGGCGACGACGACGACGAAGTCGATGGTCGGGGCGGTGGGATTCGAACCCACATCCTCGTGCTCCCAAAGCACGTGCGCCACCGTTGCGCCACGCCCCGACAGGTTCCGTGCTCACGAAGCGCACATGCTTCGTGAATCCGTGATCTGGGGCTAGCCTCCACCGCTCCTAGCGCATATGCTGGCCCTCGAGGTCTGCGCAAACACCCGCGCGAGGAGACCTCCATGGCCAACACCCAGATCGCCGGTCATGATACGTCCCAACCCAACCCCGAGGCGCTCGACGAGCTGATCTCGTCCTGGCGGCGGCACCTGCGCGCGCAGCGGATGAGCCCGGCCACGATCACCACGTACGCCGCGGCAGTCCGCCAACTGGCCACGTTTCTGCGCGCGAACGGGATGCCAACGAGGCCCGCATCGATCCGCCGCGAGCACGTCGAGGCCTGGATCACCGAGCTGCTCGACCGCTGGAAGCCCGCGACCGCCCACAACCGGTACCGAGGCGCGCATGCGTTCTTCCGCTGGCTCGCCGAGGAGGGCGAGGTTCGCGACAACCCGATGGACCGGATGAAGCCGCCGAGGCTGCCGGAGGCCCCACCGCCAGTGCTGCGCGAGGCGGAGCTCCGGGCGCTGTTCGCGGCGTGCGAGCGCGACCGCACCTTCGTCGGCCGCCGCGACGAGGCGATCGTCCGCACGCTCGCCGACACCGGCATCCGGCGGAGCGAGCTGTTGGGTCTCGAGCTCGAGCACGTCGACCTCGAACGCGGAGTGCTGCGCGTCACCGGCAAAGGGTCGCGCACGCGGGATGTCGCGGTCGGCGACCTCACCGTCCGGGCGATCGACCGCTACCTGCGGCTGCGCGCGAAGCACGCCGCTGCTCAGCTGCCGTGGCTTTGGCTCGGCCGTTACGGGCGGCTGCGCGAGTCGGGCCTCGGCGACCTCATCCACACCCGCGCGACCGCCGCCGGGATCGGCCGCAGGGTCCACCCCCACGACTTCCGGCACGCCTACGCCCACCACTGGCTGGCGGCCGGCGGCCAGGAGTCGGACCTCATGGCGATCGCGGGATGGCGGACGTCCGAGATGGTGCGTCGCTACGCCGCGGCGACCCGGCAGGAGCGGGCGCTCACCGCTGCCCGCAAGCTGTCGCCGGTCGACCGGATCTCGGGGGGCCGCTAGCGAGTGGGGCGCTCCGCGCCGTCGCTGCGCGCGTGCCCAATCCTGGGAGATCGCGCGGCAGCACTGCGCTCGGCCAGGCGCAGCATGTGGGCGCGCATCGCCGCTTCCGATCGCTTCGCGCGCTCCTCCGGGTTCAGCGTGCCGTCGGGATCGACCTCGCGCTCGAACCGGAGCCGGAAACCGGCACGAGCCGGCCGGGTCATCTGGTCGCCGCTCCGTCGAGCACGCGTCGTGAGCCCGCCGATGCGACCCCATGTCGACCTCTGTCGCAGACGATCCGGCGGGTCTGGGGATCGACCATTGCGTGCCATCTCCCTATCGCTCTCGGTGGCGAGACGCGGCGGGCGAGCACCGACCAGCGGCGAGCATGGAAGCGTCCGACTCCGGGAACGGCCAGCCCTCGCGTGGAGTCGATGGCACCTGGAACTGGTCGTGACCGAGGCGGTGGGAGTTGGGCACGTGTTGCGTGAGGTGCCGAGAGCCGGGCACAGCCGCGAATCGAGCAACCCCGTTGGGTGTCGCACTTCGGCCGCCCGCACCCGCCAGGATCGGCCCGGGTGTCGTGCCCGTCGTCGCCTGGCGGTCGCGACTCCGTCGCGGCTGGTCCTGCGCGGGACGCCGGGGACACGACGAGGGGCGCGCATGCCACTGGCGCTCACCCGCCGACGCCCGCGAGCATCGGGATCGCCCGCAGGACCCGGTCGTCGAGGACCTCGAGCGCCGCCGGGTCGGACAGGTCGCCCGGGCGCAGCCAAGGCCACGGGTCGCTAGTCCAGTGCGGGGCGAAGTCGACAACGGGGGCCTCAGTTCCCTCCGGCGTCGTCCACAGGGCGCCGTACGGGTCAGCGACGAGCGCTGGCTCCGCCACCACCCACGCCGTCACGACAGAGCCCTCGGCCCCGCTTCCGCGCAGGCGGGCCTGCACGGAGGCGGCCCGCCGGCCAGAGTCGACGACGAACCCTACGTGGAGCGGGGCGCGCTCCGGGAGGCCGTGGAAGATCCTCCTGTAGCGGGCGAGCTTGCCGGCCAGGACCGGGCCGCGCTCGGTGCCCAGGTCCCGCTCCAGCGCGACGACGATGGAGGCGTCGCCAGCTCGGACGACAGCGAGGGCGTCTGGGCGCAGGAGACCACTGACCAGCCGGATCAGCGGTCGCTCGGGCACCCAGGCGGCCAGGCCGAACCCGCGCTCCGGGTTGCCCGCACGCAGGAAGGCCCCGAAGACGTCGTGGGTGGCGAGGCCGTGTATCACTGGCGACACGGCCTCAGGCACGCCGGCGGTTAGCGGCGGGCGGGCGTCCGGCCAGATGGATAGCTCCAGGGCCGCCCGGACCGGCTTTGTGAGCGCGTACGCATACCGGCCCCGGGGCCGCTGGCTGTTGGCCGCCCAAGACCCGCTCAGCAGGCCGTACTCAACCAGGCGCGCTAATCGCCGTTGGGCGACCCGCCGGTGGCCGTACGCGAGCAACCCCGCCAGCTCCGCCGTGATGACGTCGCCGTGGACCAGCCAGAGCAGCAGGCTCCGGTCGCGCTCGGGCAGCGCCGCCCAGGCGGCGATCCCGGGGCCGGGCCTTCGGGCCGACGCCGACGTAGGGCTCACCTCGACGACTCTCCCCGCCTCTTGAAGGCGCTGGGCGCAAGCGCGCAGCGTGCGGCTTCGTTCTCGGCGGCGCATCCGACTTGCATGTCTCGGGCCCTCCCCGGTCGAGCACCGGCACCCGCGGACGCGCCGCGCCGTGCGTCCCGTGCCGTAGGCACCAGGGTTCCCGGTCAGGCGGTCCGCCCATCGCTCGACACTACGGACCGCCGACCTCGGGGTCAACGGCAGATGTGTACTCGATCGTGTACGACTTCGCGGCTCGGCTGAGATCTATAACCCCTCCCAGACGACAGCCCCCGATTGGGGCATCCGGTTCACGTCGAGGAACCTCGTTCGAAGTCGCCGAAGCGCGCTCGACGGCCGGCCGCCGCGAGCCGACTCCTGCGCGCAGCATGTCGTCTGACAGGCGTCGGTCAAGTTCGAGGACGTCGAGACCTGCGGCCCGCGCGGCGCCGCCTCAGTAGGGCTTCCGTCGGTCCGCGACGAGAACGGCGCCGGCGGTCAGGAATAGCGCTACCCCACCGAGCAGGGCGGACTCGCGGCTGACCACGAGTGGCGAATCGGAACCCGGCACGCCGAGCGAGACCTCCGTATAGCGTTCCGAGAACGACGGGTCAGTCGTGGGGACGGTGGCCTCGGCTTCCGCATAGTCGACGTATCGGCCCGAGATGCTGTCGAACAGAACGATGCGAGTCACGATGGCACCCTCGTCTTGCCCGACGACCGCGGACGTGGCCTCGTTCCAGCTGGCTCCCAGGACGATGGCAATCCCAGTGACGCACGCAGCCACTGCGAGGCCTGCGAGCAGACCCGGAAGTGCGCGCCCGAGCACGGCACCGGCCAGGAGACCAGCACCAAGTCCCGCGATGGCACGGACCGGAACCAGCCATCCACGCATCTCGTAGTCACGAAGGTTCGAGGTAACCGCAAGCCACGGAAAGAGCGCCTGCTCGATGGCGTCGAGAGCGAGCCCGATGGCTGCCGAAAGAACCGCCAGGAGCAGTCCGATTGCCAGAATCCTCGGCAGTAACCAGCGGACTCGTGAACGGGACATCGTCCAAGGAAGAACCGCCGTGCCCCGCTCTATCTCTGTAGCGATTATCGGAACACCGAGGAACACCCCTGCGAAGATCGCAACGGGGGTCGCCGAAACTCGCAGCATGACCGTCAGCGTTCCGACAGCGTTTATCGCAGCCGCCACGGCCATACAGTCCGGGGTCGTGACGTTATGACATGCTGCGATGCCGAGCCCACTGAAATAGATAGCCAGTCCCCAGAGGCTGGCCGCCAAGACGCTCAGGATCAGTCCGAAGCCAAGTATCCCAAACCGATACTGTTTGAAGATCAGGCGAATCTCGATGCCCACGACCTAAGCCACCGCGTCGACAGTGCCCGCTCGATCACGGCCGGCGGCCAGATAGCCCAGCATTACGTCCTCGACTGAAGCCATCCGGAGCCCGTTCAACGGCGGCGCCGCTGGGTCTACCTCGACCAGCGTGTGAATCTTGTCGAGGCCAAGGAACTGGGCGACGGGCCTCACCGATGAGTCCAGCGGGCCACCGCCGTCGACGACGCGGTGGGACGCGAGAAGCTTCGCAACTTCCGCGTCCAGTACCTTTGAACCAGCACCGAGGACGACCAGGCGATCAGCTGCCTGCTCGACGTCCGTCGCTACATGCGACGTTAGGACCGCAGTTGCGTCTCTCTCCCGGACTCCCTTGACGAGAAGGTGCAGGAATTCGCGTCGCGCAAGTGGGTCAAGCGCCGCCAGCGGCTCATCGAGCAGGAACGTATCAGCGCCCCCTGCGAGGACGAGCGCGAGCTGAACCTGAGCCTGTTGACCGACAGACAGGCTTGCGGCCGAGCGATTGGCTGGGATCCGCAGGTCCGCAAGACGACGCCTTGCGACAGCTTGATCAAGCCTCGGGCGCAACCTGGCCGCAAGCTTGACGTGATCGTCGACGGTGAACTCGCGGTAGAGTGCGACGCTCTGGGGAATGTAGCCGACCCGCTCGAGTACGTCGCCACGCCGCCTGAAGGGGTCCATGCCATGGACCGCCACCCTGCCTGCCGTCGGTCGCTCAAAGCCCATCCACGCCTTCATCAGTGTCGATTTCCCGGCGCCATTTGGCCCGACCAGCGCGGTAATCGACCCGCGCGGTAGCTCGAGATCGATGCCAGCCAGAGCCGGAGGCGAGCCGCGCCGGTAGACCTTGGCGACTTCATGTGCTTCGAGCACGATTTCGCCCACAACACCTCCACATGGACGGGTTCTTGGGGAGAAGTTCAGCCCCCTCGTCAGTCGCGGCAGCGAATACGAACCCGGAGACCGGCGGCCAAGCATTTGACCAATCCGTCTTGCGGTACCTGACGCGCGTCAGGGAGCGTCCGGCGTCACCGAGGTAATGGTCAGATCGCCAGCCTGGGTGAGCGTACCGCGTATCACCACCTTGGATCCCGGAACGAGCAGTGTGACGTCGACACCTGAGGCCGTTGGGGCCGTGACGTCTTGCCCATTCTTGTTGAATGTGACCTGCCACCCATCCCCCGCGGCCGACGGGGGCGTCACGGACTTGATCTCGACGTGTATCAGCACCTCGGCAATTGGCGGCCCAGCGGGCTTGAGCGTCGGCTGGGTCGTAGCCTGAGAGTCGCCGCAGCCGCCAAGTACCGCGCACGACACGATGGCGAGGGCCCCAACCAACGTTGCGAAACGCGATCTCATTCCCCGAGGGCCCTTCTCCCTGTGGATCACGTTGAGCTGGGACTGGACGGCCCGGCAGGCATCAGCGGGCCGGGCCGCCGGAGATGCCACAACTACGACTGGTTGCCAGCTCCGAAGCAGTCCGACGAGGCAAGCTCGATCGAACTCGTCTTGTTGTCGAGCCAAGCCGGCATGTTCCACCAGCCGGCCGAGTCGGGATTCAACTTGAGCCCGTCGCCGCTGTAGTTCTCGTCGGACCAGAAGCACATCTGTGTGTTGCCGCCACTGACATTCGCCGCGAAGGAACTGATGCAGTCGTTCCACGTGCCGAGCGAGAACGGCCCGTTGCCATCACAGATCAGTGTGATCCCATCCTTCTCATTCTTCAAATTCGCGATGTCGCGGCATGCAAGGGCCGCGCTGTGAAAGCCGCCCTTGTTAGTTCGCTCGTACACGGTGAGGCTGTTGCAGGCCGCCTGGGCGGTCTGTGGACCGAAGGTCCCCACGATCGTACTAACGGGGAATGCCGCTACGCCAAAGGCGATGGTCGCGCTCATCACGGACGTGAAGATCTTGCGCTTGAGGGACATCATGCCGTTCCCCTCTCCGTGTCGCGGAGGCTGCGCCGCAGACTGCGTGTGCGATCAATGCAGGTCCGCCGCGATCCGGTCGGAGTTGAGCGCGGTGGTCTCGACGAGTCAATAGGCAGTAGTCCTCATTCGTCTGAAGTCCACCAATTTCAGACAACTATTTATCGCCTTGTAACCCACCTGGTGCGGTCGCCTCAGCGAGCCGCTGGGCGTCCCGCGCGAGCGGCTCGATCCGTGCCTCGAGATGCCCCGTGTCGGCTGAGGGCGCTTGGCGCAAAGCCTGTCGTGCGCCTCAGGATCCTGGCGCGGCGCGACAGCGTCTCCCCTTCGATGGCGACTTTGCGGACCGTTGGGCAAGCGCACGATAATCGGCAGCTGCACCGCTCGCCGGATTGTGCTCAGCGGGCCGTCGGCTCCACCGCTCAAGCCTCGGCGGCTCCCAAAGCACGTGCGCCACCGTTGCGCCACGCCCCGACTGTTTCACGCTCGCGAAGCGCATGTGCTTCGTCGTCCGGCCGGTGATGACCGGCCTCCAGCATATGCCACGGCGGGTCGC
Organism: uncultured Chloroflexia bacterium; assembly: GCA_963849495.1. Classification (GTDB taxonomy): domain Bacteria; phylum Chloroflexota; class Limnocylindria; order Limnocylindrales; family CSP1-4; genus CAIXZV01. The sequence continues at coordinate 17,989 of CAWKHN010000007.1, forward strand.
CCGGCGTTGTTCGGGGCCGCGCTCCAGACCGACAAGACCTGTCCGGAGACTGCCATCCCGGAACCGGCGAGTCAACACGAGGTGTGTACGTCCGAGAGCGAGGCGTACACAACAAGTCAGAGTCTCGGTGCGAACTGATGGGAACCCGCCCCGCGTTCCAACGGGATGCCTCGGCGCGACCGGCCAGCGCGCGCAGGGCAACGCCTCAGCCCATCGGGTGGAGGCCACGCCACGACGAGATCAACGGCGGACGAGGCGGTCCCCTCGAACGTCGAAGCCGAGGCTCGCGTAGCCCGCGAGACGCCGGCCGTGCATCCGTGCCAGGACCGGCACGCCGGCGTCGACGTAGTCGTGGACCTCGACGCGCGTCTTGCCCTCCATCGGGCGCAGGACCCGGCCGACGTACTGCACGAGGCGTCCTCGAAAGGAAACCGGGAACGCGAGGAAGAGGGTATCGAGGGCCGCGCAGTCGAACCCCTCGCCCAAGAAGCTGCCGGTCGCCACCACGACCGCTCCGCCTCCCGGCCGCAGTCCCTCGAGGGATGCCAAGACGAGCCCACGCGCCTTCTTCCCCATCCCGCCCTGCAGCACGAAGACCTCGATCCCGTCGGCCCTCAGGGCATCGGCGAGGCTCGCGACGTGGCCGGTCCACTGCGAGAGGACGAGGCAGTTGCGGCCCTGGCGCGCCGCCGCTGCGACGTCGTCGCAGACCTGCCGCGTGCGCTCCGCGTCATCGACGAGGCCCCGGAACACCGACTAAATCGACGGTCCGGGCTCCCTGTCGCCATCGGCGGCTGTCGGTCCGGCCACGTGCGTCGTCGGGTGGGCGACGAGTTTCCGCGCGAACCCGTCGGCGTCCTGGCCGCCTGAGCCGGCGCGATGCCGGACGGGCCCGCAGTACATCGTGATCAGCCCTTCGAGCCCGTCGCGGCGATACGGGGTGGCGGTGAGCCCGAGCCACGACGGCGCGGCGATCTCCTTCACGGCCCGCTCGAAAGTCGTGGCCGGCACGTGGTGGCACTCATCGACCACAACGAGCCCGTACGGCCTGGTCAGCTCGGCGAGGTCATCCCGTCGGGCGAGGGTCTGGACCATCGCGATGTCGATGACGCCGCTCGGCCGCCGCCGCCCGCCGCCGATCACGCCGATCCGCTTGCGCTCGATTCCGAGGTGGGCTGACAGCCGGTCCCGCCACTGATCGACGAGGGGCTGGCGATCCACGATCACGAGCGTGGGCACTGCGCGCGCCGCGATCACGCCGCAGGCGACCACCGTCTTGCCGCTGCCGGGCGGCGCGACCATGACGCCGAGCCGGTAGGAAAGGAGCGCCCCGAGGGCGTCGGACTGGGCCGCCGACAGCGTCGCCCCAAGACGCACGTCGATGCGCGGGAGCGCCTCCGGCGCGTCGTGCACCCGAAGCTCGCTGCCCGCCTCGGCCGCCACGGCCTCGGCCGCCTCGCGGAGGCCCCGCGGCAGCAGCAACCTGTCGAGGCTCTCGCCGTAGCAGCGCAGGAAGCGCGGCGTCTTCCAGGTCGACAGGCGGAGGCGCTCCTTCTCGTAGTAGACCGGGTTGTGGATCGACGCCAGGTGCTTGAGGGCCGCGAGCAACGCTGGGGGGATCCCGATCCGGTCGATCGAGAGCATCGCGCCGGCCTCGGCATCGACCACAGGGGGCGATGGGATCGCGAGGCGTCGCCGAGGCGGTCGGTATGTCCGTTCGTCAGGCCCCGCGGGAACGAGACGGACGGCATCCGCGAGCGAGAGGATCGACGCCGGCGAACACCGCCCGACCGACGAAAGGAAGGCCCATTGGTCCGGGGCAGGCTCGAGCGTCCCAGGCTCCAGGAACACCGTGGTGCCGCGTCTGCGGCAGGCCCCCTGGAGCGGCAGCGCGATCAGGTTGCCGAACGATCCGGCGGGCATGAAGTCCTGGGCCGGGAACAGCCGATCGTAGCTGGCGAGGTCGAGCTCCGCCCGGATCGTCATCGCCTCCCTGAGCAGATATGCGCCGACCCGGCGGGCGGCGGCAGCGGGGACCTGCCCCGTGAAGAAGGTCCACGCGTGGGCGCCGTTCCCGGATCGCGACCGCTCGACTGCAACCGGGATGCCGGCCTCCAGGGCGGCATCCGCGTATGCGGCCGCGTCGAGCGGCCACG
>CAWKHN010000008.1:0-104523 GCA_963849495.1 uncultured Chloroflexia bacterium
CGACATAGCTCAGCGGTAGAGCAGCTGTTTCGTAAACAGCAGGTCCTCGGTTCAAATCCGAGTGTCGGCTCCACTCCCCCGTTTCGTGCTCACGAAGACCTGCTGTCCGGAGATAGCACGGTCTTCGCCGGTGGCTGCCCGATCCGAATCGGAGCAAAGACCTGCTACCTGGCGAAGACCTGCTAACTGGACGCCAGCTGGGCCTTCGGCGCATCGACGCGACAGCGGCTTGAGCGCAGCTCCGCCGCCGCACCGACCAGGAACGACTCCCGTAGACCTGCTGTCTTCTGCGTAGCAGGTCGCCGACGAGCCGCTCGCCAGCATGTTCGTACTTGTCAACTTGACAAGTAGTGACTATAGTTTCGGCCATGGTAGGCGACCTGGGGTTCACGACGATCCAGCAGCTCCAGCTGCTCCCCGAGGACCGGCGTGTGCCAGCGCTGCGGAAGCGGCCGGAAAGCCAGTGGTTCGATCGCAAGAGTGCTCGCGTGAAGCCCCGTGAGCTCGCCGACGCGATGGTCGCACTTGCGAACGCCGAAGGTGGCCTGATCGTGGTCGGCATCTGGAGCGGCGCCATCGAGGGCACGGGCCCTGACGAGCGGCTGCACAACGGGTGGCGCCAAGCCGGCCGCGACTTCACTCGCCCGCCGGTGCCCGCCCACTACGAGGTCGTGCCCTGCATCAACGAGCGCGGCGACGCCGATCGCCTCCTGATTATCGAAGTCGATGCGAGCGAGCACGTGCACGAGAACGTGCGCGGCGAGGTCCTCCTTCGAGTTGGCGACGAGAACCGGCGCCTGGGACCGATGGAGGCCTCGGAGCTCCGCTATGACAAGGGCGGGACGTTCTTCGACGGGACGCCGGTTGCCGGGGCTGCTCGCGACGATCTCGACCCAAACCTCATCGACCGGTTCCTTCGCTCGGTCGGAGGCAATCAGCGACCCGACGACGCACTCCTGGCACGGGGTCTGCTCACGTCGAGCCGGGGGCAGCTGCTGCCGACTGTGGCCGGCATCCTGACGCTCGGGACCGGCCCCCAGCGATTCCTGCCCGAGGCGCGGATCCGGCTGCTTCGCTATCAGGGGAGCGCCCGCGAGACCGGGGGGCGCTTGAACGTCATCTCGGACGCCCACGGGGATGGCGCACTTCGTGACCAGATCCTGTTCGCTCGTAGGACACTGCGGCGATGGCTCGGGTCCGTGATCCGGCTCGGGTCCGGAGGGCGATTCCATCGTGCCGCGGTGATCCCTGAGAGGGTCTGGCTCGAGGCAATCGTGAATGCCGTGGTTCACCGGTCGTACTCGATCGGGGGCGACCACATCCGGGTGTCGCTGTTCGCCGACCGGCTCGAGGTCGAATCGCCCGGACGCCTGCCAGGTCTCGTCCGGATCGAGACGATCCGGACGACGCGGTTCGCTCGCAACCCCCGAGTGGCGAGGACCGTCCTCGAGTTCGGCTTCGGGCGAGAGCTCGGTGAGGGCGTGGACCGGATGTTCGAGGGGATGGAGGAGGTCGGGCTCCCTGATCCCATCTATCGCCAGGGGCCGGCATCGGTGATCGTCACGCTGCTGATGGACCCGGTCGGCGCGCGAATGCTTCGGCTCCTTCCGCGGGGATCGGAGCGGTTCGTGGAGTTCGCGCTGGGCAACGGGCGCGTGACGACCGCCGAGGCGAAGGAGCTCCTTGGCGTTTCGGTCAACACGGCGCGCCGATACCTCACAGCCCTCGCTGATGCTGGCTACCTGCGCCGCGAAAGCCAGAGCGCGCGCGATCCGCATGGCTACTGGCGGCTGACCACCGCGCCGAACGGCGGCGCCGGCACAGAAGCGTGAGCGACGGATCGCGGGGCGGACGGGCTCCGGCGCCGCCGGAGTTGCTGCGCGAGATCGAATTGCTGCGGGCCGAGAACACACGCCTTCGCGAACTTCTCGGGACCGAAGCCGACTCCGTCAGGTCCCCGGCGGTTGAACCGACCCCGAGCGCTCCGACCGGTAGGCTGACGCTCTTCGAGGATGGGGCAGCTGGCCTCCCCCAGGTGGACGCCAAGTCCTCGGCCGAGGCGAAGATCGCCTTGTTCCGTGCCCTGTTCGCGGGGCGCGACGATGTCTACGCACTCCGTTGGGACAACGCGCGGACCGGGAAGGCGGGCTGGAGCCCGGCCGTGGCCGGCGGGCCTGCCAACGCCAAGCGGCCGAACCGCGAGTATCTCCCCTTGACCGACGCGGTGATCGAGGCGCACCTCTCCGGGCGAACCCATGTCGGTCTGTACCCGCTCCTCGCCGACGACTCCTGCCGACTGCTCGCGTGTGACTTCGACGGGCCGAGCTGGCCGCTCGACGCTCGGGCCTACCAGGACGCCGCGCGAGCGCTGGGCATCGATGCCGCCCTCGAGCGCTCCCGCTCCGGCGACGGCGCCCATGTGTGGATCCTCTTCACAGGCCCCGTGCCCGCGTCGGTCGCCCGCCGGATCGGCGCACACCTGCTACGCGAGGCGATGACCATCCGTGCGGAGCTCGACCTCGCGAGCTACGACCGCCTCTTTCCGGCCCAGGACTTCATGCCCAAAGGCTCGTTCGGCAACCTCATCGCGCTGCCGCTCCAGGGCCAGTGCCGGCGCAAGGGGACCACGGTCTTCCTCGACGATGCGCTGGGGCCATTCGACGATCAGTGGGCATCCCTGTCGTCGCTTCAGCGCGTGACGTCGACGGTCGCGTGCTCGATGGCGGAGCAGCTGCGCGAGGTGGCGGCCGGTCCGATGGAGCCCGCGTATCGCCGCCCGTTCCTAGGTGACGCCCCGAAGCCACCGGCGTCGATCCAGGCCGTGGCCGGCACGATGCTCGCGATTGACCGGATCGGGCTCCCGCCCGCGCTCGTCTCGTCGTTCAAGCACCTGGCCTCGCTCCACAACCCCGAGTACTACGAGAAGGAGCGCCTCCGCTTCTCGACCTGGAACACACCCCGGCTGGTCCGCTGCTATGAGGAGACCGTCGACCAGCTGCTGCTGCCGAGGGGCCTACGCGAGGCAGCGATTGGTCTGGCAAGAGAAGCCGGTAGCCGCCTGGCAGTCCGCGAGACTCCGTCGACTGCCCCGGCCATCGATCTCCGGCTCCACGCCACCCTGGACACGGACCAGCAGGCCGCATTCGGCGAGCTGCGCGACAATGATCTCGGCGTCCTGGTCGCGCCCCCGGGAACCGGCAAGACCGTGGTCGGCTGCGCGGTCATCGCGCATCGAGCGACCGCCACGCTGATCCTCGTGGACCGCCAACCGCTGCTCGACCAATGGCGCCAGCGGCTGCAGGACCATCTCGGGCTCAACCGCCGCCAGGTCGGCGCGATCCGCGGAGGATCAGGTCGCCTCAAGGGGATCGTTGACGTGGCCATGGTCCAGTCCCTCGCGCGTCGCGATGACCTTCCGGAGTTGACGTCCGACTACGGGCTGGTCGTCGTCGACGAGTGCCACCATGTCCCCGCCGTGACGTTCGAGCGGGTCGTCAGGCAGATCAGCGCCCCAGCGTGGCTCGGCCTGACCGCGACGCCGTATCGCCGGGACGGCCTGGAGGGCCTGATCACGATGTACTGCGGGCCGGTTCGCCACAGGATGAGCGGCGGCTCGACCGAAGACGACGGCATTGAGCGCCTGCTTGCGATCCACGAGACCGACCATCTGGGCTCCGATGAGCGTGGAGGCGAAGCCAGCCCGGCGATCCAGACGGTATTCCGCGGGTTGGTCGAGGACGACGTCCGCACCGGGCAGATCTGCGCGGACATCGCCGCCGCTTCCCGAGCCGGTCGCAACTGCCTCGTCCTCTCGCAGTGGACGACCCACGTACGGTCGCTCGAAGCCCGCCTCGTCGAGTTTGGGGTGAAGCCGGCGGTCCTCGTCGGAGGCGTCGGGATGAAGGAACGCCGGGAGATCATCGACCAGATGGCCCACGCCCAGCCCGGCGACGGTTCGATCCTGGTCGCGACCGGGAGCCTCCTTGGTGAGGGCTTCGACTGTCCGCCGCTCGACACGCTGTTCCTCGCCTTCCCGATCGCGTTCCGCGGGCGCATCGTCCAGTACGTTGGGCGCGTCCTCCGACCGCTCGAGGGCAAGCAGCGGATCGAGGTGCATGACTACGTGGACGCAAAGGTCCCGGTGCTCGCTCGGATGCTGACGAAGCGACTGGCGGCATACGCGACACTCGGCTTCGACGTGCGGGGGGCCGGGGGTCTTCGGCGGTGACACTGGGGCAGGGCGTCTGCTTGATACGCAGGCATACCATGACCCCGTCAACCACGTCCTCGGAGGCAACAAGCAGCAGGGCAAACGTGCTCGAAACGAAGACCTGCTAACTGAGCGGCCTACGCTCGCAATTCCACGCTCGGGCCACAACGCTTAGGCCGATCTGGTTCGTAAACAGCAGGTCCTCGGTTCAAATCCGAGTGTCGGCTCCACTCCCCCGTTTCGTGCTCAGGAAGAGCTGCTATCCCGTCTTCCGGACCGATTGGGGGACCGCTTTTCCTGGCCACAACGCTCGTGGCGCGGGAAGACCTGCTAACTGGACGAGATTGGTCGAGCCCTCAATTGCGGGCCTGGTCGGCCAGCGTCTGGGTCCATGCGTGACGGGGCGCGTCAAGACCTGCTGTCTTGCGCGCAGCAGGCATGGGATGGTAAGAGATAGTGTATCGATTCGATAGGTTGACTCTTACCACCTGGACGCCTATCGTCACGCCATGGACATGATCGGACGGGAGCAGCTCGAAGCGGCGCTCTCTGCCCTTGGCGAACTCCTGGCGGCCCGTGGGGTGCGCTATGAGGTCGTGCTCGTCGGCGGCGGCAACCTGATCCTGCGCGGGCTCATCACCCGGCCGACCACGAAGGACCTCGACATCCTGGGCGAGCGCGCACTCGACGTCATCAGGCCACTTCGCCCCATGCCCGGGCCGCTTCGCGATGCCGTGATGGATGTCGGGCGTGCATTCGGACTCGCGAACGACTGGCTCAACGTCGGACCCGATTCCCTGCTCGACCTCGGCCTGCCCGACGGGTTCACGGAGCGGCTCGAGCGCCGGGACTTCGGCGGGCTCGTCGTGTGGCTCGCGGGCTCGTACGACATGGTGTGCTTCAAGCTCTATGCCGCTGTCGACCAGGGACCGCGGAGCCGACACTTCCAGGATCTCGTCGAGTTGCGCCCAAACCGGAACGACCTGCTCGAGGCCGCTCGCTGGGCGTTGACCCACGACCCGTCGCCCGGCTTCCGGTCGCTGCTGATCGAAACGCTTCGCGCGCTCGGCGTGGAGGATGCTGATGGCCAGCTCGGGTAGTTCCCTCCAGGGTGCACTCCTTGACCGGGCGTGGATCCAGTGGGCCGCGCTCGGCGTCGACGCCACCGTCGAGCGAGACGACGCCGTGGTGGATCCGGAGGCCCTGATCGCCCTGACTGCGGAGCTCGGCGATGCGGACGCGCGACTGCGGGATCTCAGCACCGACTGGTGCGTGTCCTACGGTCGGTACGTCAATGGATCCCGGCTCAAGCAAGTGTGTCGCGAGCTCGGCACCCCGGGCGATGCGATCGGTGAGTACGTGGCCACGGTCGCGGCATCGGGCGGGCCATCCTGGCCGATGGCGACCCAGCCTCGACCCGACTACGAGCGACGGGGCAAGGCCCGGATGAACACGGCGACATCGCTGGCGCGGCTGCGCATCCGGCTTCGTGCCGCGTTCGGCGTGAACGCTCGAGCGGACGTCCTCGCGGCCTTGCTGGCTGCCTCGCCGCACGACCTCACGGCGGCCGATCTCGCCCGAGCGACCCGCTTCACCAAGCCCAATGTCGCCTCCGCCCTGGATGCGCTGATCCTGGCGGGCCTGGTGATGCCGCATCCGGTCGCGAACGAGCGGCGCATCGGGTTGCCACCGAGGATTTCCCTCCTCCCGGGGCTGCGACCGCCGGTCGTCCAGCCGGACTGGGTCTCCCGATTCGGCGTTGCGCTCGAAGTCCATCGGTTCGCCGACCGCGACGCCGTGTCCACGACCGTCCGTGCGATCGAGGCGCGCCGCCTCATTGAAGGTCTTGCACGGCGGATGTCGGCCGAGGGCATGCCGATGCCGAACCTCAACGCGACCGGTGACGAGTTCGCATCCGCCTTCGATCGATGGCTCGTTGACTTCGTCTCCTGGCTCTGAGCGCCGAGCCGCGGGTAGCCGGGAGAGTGGCCCTATCAAGAGGCACTCCTGAACTGGGGCATCAGCCAGCGGCTACAGTCTCATCCGACTGCCTCCTGCCGCTCGCTTGAGAGACGACCTGATGCCCCGGGACTTGCGCTTCGCGGACCGGCCGGCTGGCTCGAGGAGTTCGCGGGCTCGCTCGTCCGTGTGACGGCCAGGGGCCGCGTCATCCGGCACGAGACGACGACAGCCCCTGGCCCGAGCAGTCGCATGCGCACCCGCCGGCTGGTCGAGGCGACCCGGCGCCACCTCGAGGTGATGGGTCCCGGGGTCCTCGGCGAGCCGGTCACCACGATCGGGGTGGTCATCCTGGGCCTCCTTGCCGATGAGCCGGACTTCTTCGCCGAGCCGCTGCCGCCGTTCGGCGAGCTGTTCGAGGGAACCGGCCTCGAGGCCCACCGCAACTTCATCGGCTTTGCCGGTCACGACTGGTCCGTGCTGGACCAATTCGGGGAGCGGGTGCGCGCGGCCGGAGACGAGGATGACGGCATCGATGGCGCGTTCGGCGATGACACGGACGCTGACGACGACGAACACGGATTCGACGACGAGGCTCTCGCCGCGCTCGCGGCAACCTTCGATCTCGACGACCAGGAGACGACCACCCTGGGAATCGTGCTCGACATGTACCTGGCGTGGCGCGTCCCGCTGCCGGACGGGGCCTGTCCGGCCGACTCGCCGGCGATGCGGCGCAACCTGGCCGAACTCGTGGGGCTCGGGCGCGTTGCGCTCGCGCTCGCCGATTACGCGTGGACCGACCACGGTCTCGAGGCGTTCGTCGTGGACCTGCGCGCGGGTGCTTCCCGGGGCCGCCTCGCCACGGGACCCGAGTTCCTGCTCGGCGCGTGCGCAGACGCCCGCGCGGCCGTCGAGGAGGCGGAGGGCCACTACCGTGCGGCGCTGGCCGTGGACCCCGGGTTCTGGCCGGCCCGGCTCCCGTTGCACCGCAACGAGATCGACCGGGGCAACTACGCGGCAGCGCTCGCCCACCTGCGGACGCTCGGCATGCCGGCCGACCACCCAACGCGCGCGTGGCTGGAGACACTTGTGCGGCCTGCAGTCGAGAAAGTCGGGCGGAACGAGCCGTGCCCGTGCGGCTCTGGCCGCAAGTTCAAGGCCTGCCACCTGGGCCAGGCGGCGCCGGACGCCGCGCCGGACCCGCCAATGCGCTATTCCGCAAGCTCTCGATGTTCGTGGAGCAACCCGACGTCCACGAGGCACGGATCGCCCTGGTCCACGAGGTGATCGGGGGGCACCGGGCAGGTGACCCGACCCACTCGGAGGAGGCGGCCGCCGCCGAGGACCTGCTGCTGTGCGATCGGAACGACATGACGGTCGATGTCCTGCTCTTCGACCGGGGATGGTTCGACCGCTTCCTTGCGGTCCGCGGCCCGCTCCTGCCGCCCGCCGAGCGCGGACTGGCGGAGGCGTGGCGCTCGACGAGGCGGAGCCTGTTCGAGGTGCAGTCGGTACGGCCTGGAAGCGGCGTCGTCATGCGGGACATCGTCAGGGACAGCGCCCCCGTTGAGGTCACCGACCGGTCCCTGTCGCGTACCGTCCAGCCGCTGGACCTGGCGTTCCTGCGCCTTCGGCCAGACGCCATGGGCCGCATGATCGCCACCGACGGGATCCTGGTCCCGCGGACACGTCGGGCGTTCGTGGCGGACCTGGTCCGGGCGAACGACGAGGTCGGCCAACTGCGCTGGATTGCGTTCCCGGTACCGCCGCCGCAGATGCAGAACATGGAGGGCGAGCCGCTCCTCCTCGTGACCGCAACCTACCGGCTCCCGGACCCTGCGGCCGCCCGCGTAGCGCTGGGCCGGTCCCTGCGCGACGACGGGGACGACGTCTTCACCGAGACGGTCGTCCGGCGGGGTCGCGAATGGACACGGGGAACCATCCGGATCGAGGGCGACATCGCCACGGTCGACACGAATTCAACCAAGCGGGCGAGCCGGCTGGTGCGGCACCTCCTGAAAGCGGCGCCGGGGTCCCGGCTGATCAAGCGGGAGGAGCGGGGTCTGGACGAGGCGCTCGTGGAGCACCGCGGGAGGGTCGGAGCGGCCGGCGGGGAGGGCGCGACCGAGGGAGTCGGAGCGGCTGGGGCGGGCATCCTTGACCCGGCAGAGCACCCGGAGCTGCAGGCGCTGCTCGACCAGATGATGCGCGACCTGGAGCGAAGCTGGATCGACGAGCGGATCCCCGCCCTGGGTGGCCGCACACCGCGCGAGGCGCTGCTCAATTCGGCCGGCCGCCGCGAGGGGCTCGCCCTCCTCGACGACATGGCGTGGAGTCGCCGGCAGGCCGGGGGCGTCGCACGCGGCGATGGCATGGACCCCGACCGGATCCGGATGCTCCTAGGCCTGCCGGGGACCCATCCCCAGCGCTCGTATGGCGCTGACCACGCGCATCCTCGAGAGGCAACAAACAGCAGAGATACGAGCTCGAAACGAAGACCTGCTAACTGAGCAGCGTACGCTCGCGGTTCCACGCTCAGGCCACAGCGCTTAGGCCGATCTGGTTCGTAAACAGCAGGTTCGTGGTGATTCTGGGGTGTCAAGGGGGCACTCGAGTGCGATGACACCTGGTAATGACACGTGGCGTGTCGGGCCGGACACTCGTGGATGGCACCTTCGACGATCCGCCACAGAGTGAATTCACCATGCGACGTCTTCTCGCGTTCATCGCCAGCAGCCCGCGACACGCCAACGGCCCGGTCGTGGCCCCCGCACTTGCTCAATCGGGTGACGGCATCTAGCCGCGTCACGTGCATCCCCTACTGCGCCAGGGACTCACGCGTGCGCCCTTGTCGGCGCCGGATCGTCTTCGTCAAGGAGTTCGCGGTCCTCCGCGACCCCGACAGGTGGTCAGACCCGCGGTCAGGGCCGAGGAGCGGCGGTGATCCCGCCAGTGGTCGTGGCGGTGGTCGTGGCGCCGGTGGTCCGGACCGGGACCCGGCTCCTGGCCGGGCTCTCCATCGTCGGCATACCCGAGGTGCGGCTGGTCGGCTGGGGGATCGCCCTGCCGGTGATCTCCGTGGCCGCCTCGGCGCTCGGCGCGCAGATCGGGCTCCGACTCCTGGCCCTCTGAGCTCCGCCCTAATCCGAGTTCGAGTGCAGGTGTGCCGCTCTCATGACGGCGGCGGGTATCGTCCGCACCTCAGGAGCAACGACTTCGCATGCCCCGGGCTCGCGGTGCCGCAGGCAATTGGCTGGTCTTGAATCCCGGTGATGGCGCTTCGCTGGAGCTCCGTCGCTGCCGGCCGCCCGGGTGGTTCAGAATGGGCTTCAGGCTTGTCACGGCGGCCTGTCGTTCGCGTGAACCCCGACGAGCCAGCAGTGCTGCGCAAGGAGCGAACCCATGAGCTTCTCACTCTCGGGCGGTGGCTTCAGTGTCTCGGGCCTGGGCGGCCACAGCGGCGCGGCGCCCTCACCCTTCGATGCCCTCAATGGCAGCCGACTGGCCGGCCCCCAGGGCAGTCACCCGCTCCACGGTGTGAGCGCCGACGCGCTGGTCAAGCCCACTGGTGGCTCGCTGTCGGGGGCCTTCACCCTGGATGCTCCGGTGCAGGTTGGTGGGTCGATCGAGGGCTCCGTGACGCTGACCGCGACGAGCGACATCAACGGCCGCAGCGCCCACGTGCGGCTGGTCGGGGTGCGCCTGCGCGAGGAGAGGAAGTCTCGCAGCGATCAGGATTCCAAAGGCCGGACCACCCATACCGAGCACTGGGTCGAGGTCCACGGAGATCTGTTCGAGACGTTGCCCTTCACCGAGCCGGAAATCCCGGCGACGATGCATGCCGGCCAGACCTTCGAAGGTCGGTTCAAGCTCCCGGCCCCGCCGCTGGGACCGCCTTCGGCCCACCTTGGCGAGGCCATCGTCGCCTGGGCCATCGAGGTGCGATTCGACGTGCCGAGGCACAGCGACGCCTATCTCGCAACCCTTCTGCCGGTTGCCCAGCACCCCGACCTGCTGGCGGCCGGCGTTGGCAAACAGGGCGGATTGTCGATGATGGATGCCGTCAGTACCCACGGGGCCACGATCAGCGTCCTCTCTCATCTGCCGGTTGCCCCCGGCAGTCAGCTGGCGATCGGGGTCAACTGGCCCTCGGCGCCGGCTGGAGAAGCACGCATCGAGCTGCACCGGCGTTCCAATGCCCCAAATGGCGTCAACGCCGTCCTTGCCTCCCGGCAACTCGATGCCGCCGAGCTGCAGTCGGGCGCGGCCAGGGTCGAGTTCCCCATCGATGCTGATGTCGCGCCGTCCTTCGATGGCGCCGGCCTCGAGCTCAACTACGTCGTGCGGGTCCTGGTGGACCGGCGCTTCCGCCCGGACGCGGCCGCCGAACGGCTGGTGGCCATTGCCTGAGGGCTGGTGGGCAGCCGCACCCACGGCGACATCCTTCGGGCACTCCCGCAGGGCGTGAGAGGGTAACGAGGCGGCATGACTCTCGTTCAGTTGCGCCAGACGACGAGTTGATCTAACGATCGGTTGTGCGCACGGGACCCCGTCTTGTCGTCGTCGGATCACTGCTGTTGGCGCTCGCCGTCGTGGCCTACCTTGTCATGCCCGTGACACTCAAGACCGGCGCTCTCTACCCCGACGCTCAACCCGGAACCGTCGGCTGCTACACGAGCGGCACGTCCGGCGAGCTGGTCACCGACCCATCCGCCGGCACGGCCATCATCGAGTCGGATGGACGACGCGTCCCTGTTACCTGGCCGATCGGCTGGACCGGGCGTCGATCGCTGGGAGCGATGGACATCGTCGACCAGGGAGGCAACGTCGTGGCGAGGACAGGGACCCATGTCAACCTGATGGGCGGCTACTGGCTGGACGGCTCGTTCCTGACCTGCGGTCCTGTTCCCGGATAGGAGAACGCAGCATCGAACCCACCGCGAGACCCGGCGGGTTCGATACACGGAGGGGCAGGCCGCGAGCTGCGGTCCGGGCGAGACGGGTGTTCTGCTAGCCTCGTGGGCGATGCTGCGTGCTCGGCGGGTCCTGGTCCGGACGTCACGGCCTGCGGTCGCGGGTACAGGATCGTGAACGTCGCCGGCGTCGGCGCCGGTGTCGGAGCCGCAGCCTGCTGGGGCGCGGCGGACTTCGGCGGCGGCTTCCTGAGCCGGCGCGCGAGGCCCCTGGCAACGGTGGTCGTCTCGCAGCTTGCCGGCCTGCTCGTCGCGGTGGCGATCGTGGCCGTCATCGGGGAACCGTTGCCGGGAGCGGTCGCCCTGGGCTGGGCATCCCTGGCGGGCGCCTCGGGGTTCGTGGCCCTGGTATCGCTGTATCGCGCGCTGGCGACGCGGGCCATGGGGCCGGTCAGCGCGATCGCAACCCTGGTCGGCGTGGCGCTGCCTGTGGTCATCGGCCTGATCACGGGCGATCGCCTGCGGCCGACGGATCTCCTGGGGATCGCCTGCGCCGTCGTCGCGATCGCGCTGGTGACGCGACCCAGCAGGGGGATCCAGATCGGGCGCTCCGGGGTCGGCCTCGCGGTCCTGTCCGGGATCGGCGCCGGCGGATTCTTCGTGTGCATGGGCCAGTCCGCGGCAGCCGGGGGCACGACCTGGTGGCCGCTCATTGCGGGCCGCGCGACATCCGTCCTCCTGGCCCTCGCGATGACCGTGAGCCTGCGGCAGGTGCGGTCGACGGCCGGATCCGCCTCCGGCGCGATGGCGCTCATCGGCGTCATCGACATGATCGGCGTGGTGTTCTTCCTGTTTGCGAACGCGCAGGGAGCCCTGGGCATCGCGGTGGTGCTCTCCTCGCAGTACCCAGCCGTCACGATGCTTTTCGCGAGGGTGGTCCTGGGCCAGCGCCTTGCGCTCGTCCAGGTCGTCGGGATGGCGATCGCGCTGGTCGGGATCGGGCTGATCGCCCTGCCCTGACGCGGCCCGGGGCGATCCCCCGAACCCGGGCCGACGACGCGGCCGACGCAGACCGCCCCGAAGCCACTGTCCGGGCACCGGCGGCCGACCCAAAGCGCCGGTACTCTGGACCGAGCAGCGGTTCCGCGTGCCGTCCGTCGGCAGGTGGAGCCGCGCGATGACCACCATCCAGCCCGTGTCGAAGGACCCGCCCGTGTCGAGCATTCTCCAGCACCTCCCGGTCGGTGAGCGGGTCGGCATCGCGTTCTCGGGCGGGCTCGACACCAGCGCCGCCCTGCACTGGATGCGGGCGCACGGTTCGATCCCGTACGCCTACACGGCGCACCTCGGCCAGCCCGACGAGGACGACTACGAGTCGATCCCGCGCAAGGCGCTGACGTACGGTGCCGAGCAGGCCCGCCTGATCGAGTGCCGGCCCCAGCTCGTCGCGGAAGGGATCGCCGCCCTGCAGGCCGGCGCCTTCCACATCTCGACCGCCGGGCAGCTGTACTTCAACACCACGCCGCTCGGCCGCGCGGTCACCGGGACGATGCTCGTCTCGGCGATGCAGGAGGACGGCGTCAACATCTGGGGTGACGGCAGCACCTACAAGGGCAACGACATCGAGCGGTTCTACCGCTACGGCCTGCTGGTCAACCCCCAGCTCCGGATCTACAAGCCGTGGCTGGACCAGCAGTTCATCGACGAGCTGGGCGGCCGGGCCGAGATGTCCGCCTACCTCGAGGGCGCCGGGCTCGAGTACCGGATGAGCGCCGACAAGGCGTACTCGACCGACTCCAACATCCTGGGCGCCACGCACGAGGCGAAGGACCTCGAGTTCCTCGACAAGGGCGTCTCGATCGTGAACCCGATCATGGGCGTGGCCTCGTGGCGCGCCGACGTGGCGGTCGAGCCGGAGGCGGTGACGGTCCGCTTCGAGGACGGCGAGCCCGTCGCCCTCAACGACCGGTCGTTCGAGACGCCGCTGGCGCTGTTCACGGAGGCCAACGAGATCGGCGGCCGCCACGGCCTCGGGGTGTCGGACCAGATCGAGAACCGGATCATCGAGGCCAAGAGCCGCGGCGTCTACGAGGCGCCGGGCATGGCCCTGCTGCACATCGCGTTCGAGCGCCTGGTGACCGGCATCCACAACGAGGACACGATCGACCAGTACCGGAGCAACGGGCACCGCCTCGGGCGCCTGCTCTACCAGGGCCGCTGGTTCGACCCGCAGGCGCTGATGCTGCGGGAGACCGCGCAGCGCTGGGTCGCGCGCGCGATCACCGGCGAGGTGGCCCTCGAGCTCCGGCGCGGCAATGACTACTCGATCCTGGACACGACGAGCCCGAACCTGACCTACCACCCCGAGCGGTTGACGATGGAGAAGGGCGAGGAGGTCTTCTTCACGCCCCAGGACCGGATCGGCCAGCTGACGATGCGCAACCTGGACATCGCGGACACGCGCGAGAAGCTCGTCGTCTACCACCGGGTCGGGCTGATGGGCACCAACCGCGAGGACGGCCTGCCGCTCCTGCCGGCGGCGGCGCCGGACCCCGACGCGGCGGGGGCGCCGGAACCCGACGCGGCGCCGGAGCCCGAGCTCGATGCCGCGCCCGCGCGCGCGCCAAAGCCGGGGACCGAGGGCCAGGCCGGGAGCTGACCCGCCTCGCACGCCCGCGTCCCGGCACGCAAGCCCGATCGACCATAGGATGGCGCCGATGTCTTCCGAGCCCGCCCGAACGGACGGGGCGACCCGCGGGCGCGGGCTCGGCATCAACGACCCGCGCCTTGCCCTGGCCGCGCTCGTCGTCCTCGTCGCCATCGCCGCCTGGCTCCTCGGCGCCGTCCTGCCCGTCCTCGGGCCGGCCGTCCTGGCGCTGCTCGTCGGCACACTCGTCACGACGATCGCACCCGTCGACGAGCAGGTCGTCGCCCGCGCGCCGGTCGTGGGAACGCGGCTGCTCCAGCTCGCGATCGTGGCGCTGGGCCTGTCGCTGGACGCCGGCGAGGTCCTGCGGGTGGCCGGCACCTCGCTGCCGGTGATGCTCACCACGCTGGCGGTGGGCCTGGCCGGGATGTCGGTGCTGGGCCGCCTCCTGAGTGTCGAGATGCCGGTCCGCGGCCTGCTGGTGGTGGGGACGTCGATCTGCGGCGCCTCGGCGATCGCCGCGGTTGCCCCGGTGGTCGAGGCGACCGGTGCCGAGATCGCCTACGCCGTGTCGGTGATCTTCGTGTTCAACATCACCGCCGTGATTACGTTCCCCACGATCGCCCACGCAGCCGGCTTCGCGCCGCAGAGCTTCGCGATCTGGGCAGGCACGGCCGTCAACGACACCTCGTCCGTGCTGGCGGCCTCCTTCGCGTTCGGCGCGGGAACCGCCGCCTACGCCACCGTGGTCAAGCTGTCACGAACGCTGATGATCCTGCCGGTGACCGTCGCGACCGCAGTGCTCTCGGCGCATGGCAGCGAGGCGGACCTGGCCACGCGGGCCCGGTTGGCGCTCATGCGGGCCTTGCCCTGGTTCATCGTGGCGTTCCTTGGTGCATCTCTGCTCAACTCTGCGGGTCTCGTGCCGGCGGCCGTGGGGCACGCCGCCGCGTGGGTGGCGCAGGTGGGAACCGTGCTCGCGCTTGCCTCCATCGGGCTCGGCACGCATCTCGGGCGGTTCCGTCGTGCCGGGCCCCGGCCGCTGCTGCTGGGCCTCGCGGGCTGGATCCTGATCGCCGTGACCAGCCTTGTCCTCCAGGCAGCCACGGGGCTGCTGGTCATCGGCAACTGAACCGGCCGGCAGGAACGGGAGACGGGCGCCGGCGGCGCCCGTCTCGTGCTGCGCATCCCACTCCGTCACCGGTCACCCGAGTCGGGTGTCCCGGATCGGCCGGCATCAGTTGGCGGCGGTCACGACCTCCCAACACGCCGATCGGCACTGGACGAGCGGCGCCGGAGGTTGATGCTCGATACCACGCAACCGGCGGTGAGACCACGTCGCGGGGGCGGGATGGCGCGCTGCCCACGGCAGACCGCGCTTCGATGGGAGGCTTGTACGGCGTTGGGCGGCTGGGCTCGAGTGAGTGGGTCCTCGGCGTCGCTGCGGTTCCTCGCCCTGCTTCTGGCCGCCATGGCGGCCGCGTCCCTGGCACTCACGGCCGGGCGATCCCCCGACCGGGCCGAGGCGATCACGCCGCCGACGACCGTCCCGAGGTCCGCGGGGGCGACGACGGATGACATCGTGATCGTCGGAGCCGGGGACATCGGGGATTGCGACACCGGTGGGCCGGCCAAGACGGCGGCGCTCATCGGGGCGCTCCCGGCAGCGCCCGTGTTCACGGCCGGCGACAACGCCTATCCGGACGGCACAGCGGCGAACTACGCCGATTGCTACGACCCCAGCTGGGGTGCCTTCAAGGATCGGACGTATCCGGCCGTCGGCAACCACGACTGGGCCAACCGGTCGACGGGCTACTTCGCCTACTTCGGCGCCACGCAGGTCGGCGCCCCCGATGGCTACTACAGCTATGACCTCGGGCCGTATTGGCACGCCGTCGTGCTCAACACCGAGATCTCGTTCTCCGTGGACTCACCACAGGAGCTGTGGCTCCGGGCGGACCTCGCCGCGAACCCGACCAGGAACGTGATCGCGTTCTGGCACGACCCCAGGTTCAACTCCGGGTCGGTTCACGGGACGGAGGTGGCCGCCGAGGCTATCTGGCGCGACCTGTATGAGTACGGGGCCGACGTCGTCGTCAACGGTCACGAGCACAGCTACGAGCGATTCGCGCCGCAGACGCCCGATGGAGTCGCCGATCCGGAGTTCGGCATTCGTGAGTTCATCGCCGGAACCGGTGGCGGGCCGCTGTACGACCTCGGATCGGTTGATCCCAACTCCGAGGTGTTCCAGGCCGATACCTGGGGCGTCCTCGAGTTGACGCTCGGTGCCACGAACTATGCGTGGACGTTCCTTCCCGTCGCGGGCTCGACCTTCACCGACTCCGGGACCCAGGCGACGCACTCACCGCCTGGTATCGCGGTCACCGTCCCCGGCCCGCCCACCGCGGTTGTCGCCGCGCCCGGCAACACGTCGGCCGCGGTGTCCTGGGCGACGCCGGCATCGGACGGCGGATCGACGATCACCGGCTACACGGTGACCAGCACGCCGGACAGCAAGACCTGCACGACATCGGGCGCCCACTCGTGCACCGTCTCGAGCCTCGTCAACGGGACCCCGTACACGTTCACGGTCACCGCCACCAACGCCGGCGGGACCGGGCCCGCCTCGGACCCGTCGAACAGCGTCACCCCGCGGACCGTCCCCGGCCCGCCCACGGGGACCGTCACCCGCCTGGCCGGCAGCGACCGGTTCGCGACCGCGGCCGCCGTGAGCGCGGCGACATTCGCGCCCGGGGTCGACGTCGCCTACATCGCCTACGCGTACAACTTCCCCGACGCGATGGTGGGAGGCGCGGCAGCCGGGACGACCGGGGGGCCTGTCCTGCTGGCGGCGACGGGGATGCCGCTCAACGCGTCGACAACGACCGAGCTGCTCCGGCTCAAGCCGAAGCGCATCGTCGTCCTCGGCAGCAGCGGGGTCATCAGCGAGACCGTTCGGGCGGCTCTCGCCGGGTTCACGACCGGTCCGTAGCGAGGCCCAATCCGGTGGCGCGCGCCGCGCAGCATCCGTTGATCGTGAGGCGCGACAGGTTCACCTCGAGCCGAGAGGCTTCGGGCCCGCGAGCGTTGTTGGCATCCGGCTCTTCCTGGAGCGGTCCGTTGGCGGGGCCTGCGTCTGCCCGCCAAATACCCACTTCCAGAGACTCGTTCGAGAGGAGATCACGGCTCTGGTGAGAGGGTGAGGAGGAGGCATGACTGTCGTTCAGTTGCGCTCGACGACGAATTGATCTAACGATCAGTCATGAACAGGCGCCACGTCGCCGCCGGGCTGGGTCTTCTGGCGATTGCAGGCGGCATCCTCGCGACCTACGGAACCCCCGTGGCTCTCAAGACCGGCAGTCTCTACCCCGATGCGCCCCCCGGCACCGTCGGTTGCTACACGAGCGGCGTCTCGGGACAACTGGTCGCGGATGACGTGGCTGGTACCGCGATCATCGAGTCGCAGAGCGGACACCGCTACGCCGTCACCTGGCCTCCCGGATACACCGGGCGCAGATCGCTGGGCGAGGTCGTGGTTGTCGGTGAGCGGGGCAATGTGATTACGCGAACCGGGTCCTGGGTCAACATGTCCGGCGGCTTCTGGAAGGACGGTTCGTTCCTGGCCTGCGGGGAGGTGCACTGACGTGGCTTGCCCCTGGAGCAGCGCCGATCTGACCCTCTGAGCCGGGCCACCGAGCTCGAGATCGCATCACGCCGGGCTGACGGCAGCCTCCGGCCGTTCATCACGATCTGGGTCGTCCGCGCCGGCTCGTGCCCCGCTGAGGGCCGTGCGGGTTCACGGAACGGTCAGCGCCAGTCGACGTTCACGACCTCGATCGGCTCGGAGAGGCCCTTGAGCGTCGCGCTCCGGAGGCCGGACGTCCGGTGCGACTCACCGATCGTCGTGATGCTGGCGACGATCTCGCCCGCACCACCGAGGGCCGCGATCCGGGCTGCCTCGTGGACGCCCTTGCCGTGGAAGTCGCCGCCGACCTGCGTCGCATCGGAGGCATGGAGACCGATCCGCACCTGGGGTGCGAAGCCCTGGGTCGCCCGATGCTCGGCGAGGCGCCGCTGGATCGCGATCGCCGCCGCGACCGCAAGATCCGGCGAATCGAAGCTGACGAAGAACCCGTCGCCGGTCGTGGAGATCTCCTCGCCGCTGTGGGCCGTGAACACCTCCCGGAGGGCCGTGTTGTGCCAGCGGAGCATCGTCTCCCAGGCCTCGTCGCCGAGCGCCTCGACGAGGTTCGTCGACCCGACGATGTCCGTGAACATGAAGGTCTTGAGGACCCGCCGGGCGGGACCGGCCTTGCCGCGCAGCTGCCACGGCAGGAGCTCGGCGACGTCCTCGAGGATGACGGCGGCGGTCGGGCAGGAGAACGCCGCGGCTCGGAGGATCTCCTCGTCGACGCTGTCGGGACCGACCACGTCCGTCTTGCCGTAGTCGCCCGCGAGCCAGTCGAAGACCGTCGGGGCTATGGTGATGCAGTTGCCCGCACCGATGCACTTGTGGCGATCGACGCGCGCCCGGATCGCCATCAGCGGGACCCCACGGCCGCAAGCCCGCGGAAAGCGAGCGAGGTCGCCTCGGATCGGCTGGAGGTCCCCAGCCGGGCCTGCAGCCGCGCGAGGCGCCGGGCCACGTCGTCCTCCCCGACGTCGAGCTCGACAGCGATCTCGGCGTTCGTGTGACCCTCGGTCAGGAGCTGGAGCAGCCGCCGCTCGTCCTCGTCGAGGCTCGGGCCGGCGTCGCGTGCCGGCGATCCCTGCGCGGCGCCGGCGTCCGCCTGCCCCGCAGTAGAGGCGCCGGACCCGGGCCCGTCCATCGGGCCGGCCAGCTCCACGAGCTCGCGTCCGACCGGCCCGGTGAGCCACCGGACGCGGATCGTCTCGTCGGCCGTCCCCTGCACGATCTTGGACAGCGTCGACTGGAGGAAGCCCCGGACGAACCCCTGGACCTCCGGCGGCCCCCCGGCGAACAGGGCCCGGGCCGCCGGGATCACGATCTCCAGGCTGGCGTCCTCGTGGAGCCCGGCCTGGAGGGCATGGAGGGCCGCGCCACCGGCCGCGACGGCGGCCGGAATGTCACCGCGCGCCAGGGCGACCGCCGCAAGGGCGGCGTCGGCCTGGGCGCCCCACGGCGCATGACCCGGCAGCAGTGGCAGCAGCTCTTTCGCCTGCGCCGCCGACCGCTCGACCAGCTCCACCAGCACCGGGTCCGGCATGCCGTCCTCGCCTGCTCCCGGCGCGCCAGGCGCCGACCGCGTGACGAGCGACGCCGCCTCGGTGGCCAGGCGGGCCAGGGCCTCGCATCGCGCCGACACCCGGCCTCCTTCGGTGGCCATGGCGACGGCTCGCTCGAGGTGGCGGCGCATGCCGTCGACGTCGCCGGCGCCGGCTCGTGTCATCCCGCGCCAGGTCTCGAGCTGGCGGGCACGCGGCCGGGACGGCGCCATCGACGCCGCGGTGGCGGCCAGGTTGATCCATCGCTCGGCTTCGTCGATGTCACCCAGCTCCAGGAGGCTCATCGCCACGCCGCCGGCGGCCAGGAACTCGATGCTCCGGTCCCCCTGGAGCTTCGCCGCCCGGTAGGCGTCCTCGCCGCGGGACAGGGCCAGGTCGGGCACGACCTTGGCCCGGGAGAACACGTGGACCCCGAACAGCATCTGGAGATCCAGGCGGGCCCGCTCGCTCTCGGTGACGAGCTCGGACAGGCGGCTCGTCACCCGCCGGATCTCCTCGAGATGGCGCGCCGACGACGAGAAATGCATGGCCGTTCCGTACTGCGCGTACGCCATCGCAATGACGGTCGACATGACGCCGGTGCGGTCGCCGAGTCGCTCGAAGATGGAGAGCGCCCGCTCGAGGACCTGGGTCACCTCGGCGAACAGCGGCCCGACCGGCGTCGCCATGATCATGTCTTCGATGCTGACGCCCGACGACAGCGCGGCCAGCATCTCGTTCGCCCGGCCGGAGAGGACCTCGCCCGAAAACCAGGCGCGCCCGCGCGCGAAGTCGATCGTGCCGATCTCGCGCAGGGCGGCGGCCAGGTTCCGCTCGTCGCCGAGCTGCTCGGCGAGCTCGATGGCGTGGCGGTAGGCCTCCTCGGCACCATCGAGGTCCATCTCGATCGCGGCACCGCCGAACGATTCCCCGAGCGGGCTGCCGAGGAGGGCCTGTCCGAGCTCGAGCGTCGCCCGGAGCTCCGTCGGTGCATCGCCCTGCTCGACCGCCCGGGCGCGGACGCGACGGGCCAGCTCGGCCGCGGACTCCTCGTCGTGGCTCATCCGCAGCGCCGACGCGCGCCGGAGCTGCACATCGAGCTCGATCTTCGGATCGCGCATCGCCTCGGCGAGGGCGGCCAGCTCCGTCAGGCCGTCGAGCCGCTCGGCGGTCCGGCGGAGGACGGCGAAGGCGTCGTCGCGGGTCGCGAGGAGAACCCGCCGGTCGGCCGGTGTCGAGACGACCGGAAGCGCCTGCTCGACGAGCCGCAGCGCCTCCTCGGGGGCGTTGGAGGCGAGGGCCGCCGTCGCGGCGTCGATCGAGAACCGCCCGGCCCGCACCGTGTCGCCGGCTGCGAGCGCGTGCTGGGCGAGCATCGGGAGGCCCGCGGGAGCCGGATCGCCACCCTCCAGGAGCAGGTCGACGACCGCCGCGTGGACCTGGCGGCAACGTGCCGCCGAGAGCTGGCTCGACGCGAACTGGCGGACCTGCTCGTGGGTGAACGTGTAGTCGGCCGGCTCGCCCTGCGCCTGCTGGAGCAGGAGGCCCGCCCGGACGGCAGGCCCGAGGTCGTCGGCGAGCGGGTCGGCGCGGTCGCCGGGATCGGCCGGCTGCTCGTGTGCGGTCGCGTCGCCGCCGGCCGCGTGGGCACGTGCCGTCGCGTCCGCCGCGGTCGCGCCGTCGCCGATGCGTCCCCGGATCGCCCGGAGGTCACGCAGGCTGAAGCTCCGGCCCAGGATCGCAGCATCGCCGAGGGCAGCCCGTGTCCGGGCCGGCAGGCGCGCGGCGCGGCGATCGATGAGCGTCCGGACCGCCGATGGCACGAGCCGCGCCGCATTCCTGCCGAGCCGCCACTCGCCGTCGACCTGCTGGAGGGTGCCGGCCTCGCGGTAGGTCCGGGCCAGCTCCTCGACGATGAACGGCACGCCCTCGGACTGGGCGTGCATCGTGGCCGCAGAAGAAGCACCGACCGGGCCGCCGAGGACGCGCTTCAGGAGCTCGCTCGTCTCGACGGAGCTGAACCGACCCGGCCGCAATCGCCGGACGAGGCCCATGCGCTCCATGTCGGCGACGAAGTTCACGGCCTCGGTGACCGACGCGAACTCGTCCGGCCGGATCGTCAGGAACAGGAAGACCGGCCGATCGGCGTCGCTCCGGACGACGTACCGGAGCAGCCGGAGGGTGTCGTCGTCGGCCCACTGGACGTCGTCGATGAACAGCGCGAGGGGGCGCAGCCCGGCGAGCATCGAGATCGCGACGCCGCCAAGGTCGAAGGCCCGGAGGAGCTTGGCGTCGGGGGACAGGGTCTCGAAGCCGCGCTCGTCACGCCCGGAGATGGCCTCGACCACCCGGCTGACCGCAGCCTCCGCCGGTGTCCCCGCGGCTGCTCCGTGGATGGCACCCGAGGCGAACAGGCTGCGCGCGACGAGGAACGGCCCGCGGATCTCCTCGTCGGCGGTGATGGCCACACAGGTGAACCCAACGGAGGACGCGAGCTCGGCGGCGGCGAGCAGCAGTCGGGTCTTGCCGATCCCCGGCTCACCCTCAAGCGTCACCGCCGCGAGGCGACTCGTCGCCTCCTTCAGCTCCTGGGAGATCGCCGCGAGCTCGGCGTCCCGCCCGATGA
This sequence comes from uncultured Chloroflexia bacterium, assembly GCA_963849495.1. Taxonomy (GTDB): domain Bacteria; phylum Chloroflexota; class Limnocylindria; order Limnocylindrales; family CSP1-4; genus CAIXZV01. Next base: position 21,582 of record CAWKHN010000008.1, read on the forward strand.
TCGCGCCGGTCGCCCGGCGCAGCTGGACCGCGAGCGAGCACTGGGGTCCGACGAGGGGATCGAGCGCGCCGCCGTCGACCTGCCCGACCGGCGGGCCGTGCTCAACGGACGCAATGTCACCTGGCATGCGGCGGATTATGGCGCAGCGGCGGCGAGACCGGTTGGTTCGGCGCTTCCGCGTGGTCGTCGCAGGGCAGTCCGCCCGGCGCCCCGGTCGATACTGTGCACATGCCCACATCCGAGTTCACGCCGAGCCGCCGTCGCCTGACCGGACTGCGGATGGCCGCCCAGCACATCGGGGGACGCGGACCGTCGACGTTCGTCGAAGCCGTGCGCTGGATGCTGGCCCTCCAGGGCCAGGACTTCCCGGGCGTCAAGTGGTCGGTCGGCCTTCGGCACGCCGGCGCGACCGAGGCGGCAGTCGAGGCGGCCTGCGACGCCGGCGAGATCGTGCGCTCCTGGCCCCTGCGCGGCACCCTCCATCTCGTGGCGGCTGAGGACCTCGGGTGGCTGCTCGCGCTGACGGCACCGCGGGCGATGGCATCGGCTGCCGGACGGCGGGCTGCACTCGGGATCACGGAGGCAGACGTGGAACGAGCCCGCGGGATCGCCGTGGAGGCGCTGGCCGGCCCGCGGACCATGACACGCGACGCGCTCCTGCGGGCGATCGACGTGGCCGGTGTCAGCACCGCCGGCCAGCGTGGCTATCACGTGCTGTGGTCCCTCGCCCAGACCGGCACGCTCGTCCTCGGCCCGACCGCCGGGCGGCAGCAGACCTTCGCCGTGCTCGATGCGTGGGTGCCGAACCCGAGGCGACTGGGCCGCGACGAGGCGCTGCGCGAGCTCGCGCTCCGGTACTTCCGGAGCCACGGACCGGCCACGGTCACGGACCTTGCCCGGTGGTCCGGCCTCACGGTGGGCGATGTCCGACGCGGTCTGGCGATGTGCGGCAACCTGCTCACCGCGATCGAGCTCGATGGGACGACCTACCACCTCGCCCCGGAGACCCTGGCCGCAGCCCCGCCCACTGCCCGGGTCCACCTCCTGCCCGGTTTCGACGAGTACCTGCTGGGTTACGGGGACCGAACGGCGGCCCTCGCCACGGAGCACGACGAGGCGATCGTCCCCGGCGGCAACGGCATGTTCAGGCCGACCATCGTGGTGGATGGCGAGGTCGTGGGCACCTGGCGACGAACCCTCCGGGCTCGCGAGGTCCTCGTAGAGGCAACCCTGTTCGCCCGCCAGCCCGCCGCGGTGCACGAGGGGATCGCGCAGGCTGCCCGGGCATACGGTGCCTTCATCGGCCGACCGGCCCGACTGGCCCACCCCGACATCCAGTAGCCACGCGTCGGCCCGCTGCCTCCGGGATCGATGCAGCAGGCCACACCGTGCCGGCGATGCCCGCTGGGCGCATGCAACGTAATGTCATATATTGACGGACTACGCACTGTACTGTCAGGATCCGTCGCATGACCACCGACACCGAGCACGCCGCCCAGGATGCCCCGTCGCGGCACCTCGCCCCACAGCGTCAGCAGCGCATCCTCGACATCGTGTCCTCCCGCGGTGCGGCTCGACTGGAGGACCTGAGCAGCGCGCTCGGGGTGTCCGTCGCGACGATCCGGCGGGATGTGGACGAGCTCTCCTCCCGGGATCTGCTCCGTCGTGTCCACGGCGGAGCCGTCGCGATCGACGCCCAGCGTGAGCCGCACTTCGAGGCCAAGGCCGTGGAGGCCGCAGCCGAGAAGGAGCGGATCGCGGCCAGGGCGGTGGATCTCCTGGCCGCGGACGACACCGTGTACCTCGACAGCGGCAGCACCGTGCTGGCCGCCGCGCGCCTGCTCCGCGGCTGGGACCGCCTGACGGTGGTGACCAACAGCCTGCCGGTCGCGAATGAGCTCGGCGGCCACGGTCCCGGCCTGATCCTCGTGGGCGGCGAGTTCCGGCCGACGAGCCAGGCGTTCGTCGGACCACTGACCCGGTACCTGCTCGAGAACGTCCACGTGACGAAGGCGCTGGTCGGGACGTATGCGCTCTCGATCGACGACGGCCTGAGCACGACGGACGCGGCGGAGGCGTTCACGAAGTCGCTCGCCGTCGATCGCGCCACCGAGGTCATCGTCCTCGCCGACAGCCGGAAGCTCGGCGCGCACTCGTTCGCGCACGCGGGCCGCCTCGACCAGATCGACGTCCTCGTGACGGACGACGGGATCGACGACCACCTGGCCGGAACCCTGCAGCGGTCGGGCATCACCGTGATCAAGGCATGACGCCGGCGCGTCACCCAGGCGGCGGGCAGCCGGCGAACCCTCGGAGACAGTCATGACGACGGAAACACCGGCGACCTCGGCGGCCGCCTATCACAGCGACCTGCGCCCGGACATGGCGCCCTTCGAGGAGCAGCTGGGCTCGATCCGCGGATTCACGTTCAGCGGGACGCTGGCGACCGAGATGGCCGCCGGGACGCTCACGGCCGGGACCGCGCTCGACCTGCTCGACGACATGCTCTCGATCCGCGAGGCGGAGGAGATGATCGTCCGCCTGCGCTCAGGTGGCTACGACCCGCTGCCCGGCTACGACTACCGGGGGCCCACCCACGTCTCGATCGGGCAGGAGGCTTCGCCGGTCGGTGCCTGCACCGCGCTCCGCGCGGATGACAACGTCACGAGCTCCCACCGCGGTCACGGCGACGCCATCGCCAAGGGCTTCGCCGCCATCCGCACGATGACCGACGACCAGCTCCGGGCGCGCGTCCCGGGCTCCTCCGCGACGGACCGCGCCGCGCTCCTGGAGGCCGCCCTCGAGGAGCACCTCTACCGGATCATCGCCGAGCTGTTCGGGAAGGACGAGGGCTACTGCCACGGCCGGGGTGGCGGCATGCACATCGGCGACTTCTCCACGGGCAACCTCGGTGCCAATGCCATCGTCGGCGGCAGCGTGCCGATCGCCACGGGTGCGGCCATGGCCCACCGCTACGAGCAGAACGACAAGGTCGTGTGCTGCTTCGCTGGCGACGGCGCATACGCCAACGGCGTGGTGCTCGAGTCGCTCAACTGGGCCGCCCAAGCCCAGTGGACCAACCACCTGGCGGCGGATCGCGCCCACGGCCTGCCGATCATCTACTTCATCCAGAACAACCACTACGGGATGACCCACCACTCGGACGACGAGGTGATGGGGATGCCCCACCTCGCGCGCCGGGCGGCCGGGTTCGCCTCGAACAACATGCACGCCGAGACGATCAACGGCATGGACGTGCTGGCCGTGCGGGACGCCGTGCGCCGTGCGGCCGAGATCTGCCGGGCCGGCGAGGGGCCTGTGCTCATCGAAGCCTCGACCTATCGCTACTACGGGCATTCGCTGTCGGACCCGCGCAACGAGTACCGGACGCGGGAGGAGGAGGCGGCCTGGAAGGCGGTCGACGCGATCGAGAACCTCAAGTCGCAGCTCGTCGAGGCGGGCGTCGCCGATGCGGACGGCGTGGCCGCGGTCGAGCTGCGGGTCCGCGACCGCAACGCCCGCGCGGCGATCCGCGCGTCCCAGGCCACGGACCCGGCCCCGGAAAGTGCGCTCGACTTCCTGTACACCGACGGCACCAGCGAGATCGTCCCCGAGGAGTCCGCCCACCCGGTGATCTACGCGCCCGCCCCGGTCTCGAAGGCCGGACCCGACGGCGAGATCCTGTACAGGGACGCGATCCGCGAGGCGCTCGCCGAGGAGATGACCCGCGACAGCCGCGTCCTGTTCTACGGCGAGGACGTGGCCGACTACGGTGGCGCCTTCAAGCTCACCAAGGGCCTGCTCGAGACGTTCGGGCGGGAGCGGGTGTTCAACACCCCGATCAGCGAGGCGACGATCTGCGGCACCGCCGTCGGCGCGGCGATCGTGGGCCTGCGCCCCGTGGTCGAGCTGATGTACATGGATTTCGCCCTGATGGCATCGGACCAGATCGCCAACCAGGCGGCGAAGTGGCACTTCATGAGCGGCGCGCAGGTCGAGGTCCCGCTCGTCGTCCGTGCCTCGGTCGGCGCCGGCAAGGGCTACGGCGGCCAGCACAGCCAGAGCCTGGAGAGCCTGTTCACGCACCTGCCCGGGATCTGGGTCATCTACCCGTCCACCGCGGCCGACGCGAAGGGGCTGCTCAAGTCCGCGATCCGGACGAACAACCCGGTGCTGTTCGTCGAGAGCCAGAGCCTGTACGGGACCAAGGGGGTCGTCAACGGCCCGGACCACCTGGAGCCGATCGGCGTCGCCCGAGTCGCCCGGGAGGGTGCCGACGTGACGCTCGTCGCCTGGGGACCGGCCGTTCCCGATGCCCTCGCGGCTGCCGGGCAGCTCGCAGCCGAGGACGGTGCCGAGGCCGAGGTCATCGACCTGCGCAGCCTCGTGCCGCTGGACATGGAGACCGTCCTGGCGTCCGTTCGCAAGACCGGGCGCTGCGTCGTGGCCAGCCAGGCGATCCTGGCCGGCTCATTCGTGAACGAGATCGTCGCGCGCATCCAGGCCGAGGCCTTCGACTATCTCGACGGCCCGATCGCGAGGATCGGCGCGAAGGCCGGCATCTCGCCCCAGGCGGAAGGCCTGGAGAAGGCCTTCCTGCCCGGAGCCGGCGACATCTACCAGGCCGCGAAGGCGCTGCTCTGACGCCCGGCACGGCCACCGCCACCCCCTGCTGAACCAACCGGGAAGGACCCGTCGCATGGCTCACGCGATCCGCATGCCGCAGCCCGGGCAGATGACCGAGGAGTGCTCGATCGTCGAGTGGCACAAGAAGGAAGGAGACGTGGTCCACCGGGGCGACGTCCTGTTCGAGATCGAGACCGACAAGTCGGTCATGGAGGTCGAGGCATTTGACGACGGGGTCCTGCTCAGGATCCTCGTCCGGGCCGGGGAATCCGTGCCGGTCAACGCCGTGTGCGCGTACGTCGGCGAGGCGGGCGAAACCCTCCCCGACGACGCGCCGATCACGGGGACCGCGGCGACCGCGGACGTCCCTGTCGTCGCCGCCCCGGCTCCGGCGGCGCCTGTGAAGGATCCCGGCCGCCGCCTGGCGATCAGCCCGCGCGCCAGCCGGCTGGCCGCCGAGGGCGGCATCGACCCCCGGACGATCACCGGAACCGGCCCCGGCGGCCGGATCGTCGAGCGCGACGTGCAGGCCGCGATCGCCGCTGCCGCGCCGGCCGGGACGGCTCCGCGGACAGGCCCTGCGCAGCCCGTGGGAGGCCCGCCCTCGACCGACGACGAGGAGCCGCCGCGCCAGATGACCCGCATGCGGCGCGTCATCGCAGACCGGCTGACCTCGAGCTGGACCACGACACCGCACTTCACCGTCACCGTCACCGTCGACATGAGCCGGCTGCTCGCGCTGCGCGCCCAGGTCAAGGCGGCCGGCACGAGCCTCACGGTCACGGACTTCGTGCTGGCCGCGACCGCGGACACGCTCGCGGAGTTCCCCGACGTCAACTCCCGGACCGACGGCGTCTCGGTCTGGCCCCGTGGCCGCGTCCACCTCGGAATGGCCGTCGCGGTCCCGGCCGGCCTCGTCGTCCCCGTGATCCGCGACGCCGACCGGCTCACCGTGAACGAGATCCACGACCGGGCGGCCGCCCTCGCGACCGCCGCCCGCGAGGGCACGGCATCGGTCGACGACCTGACCGGCAGCACGTTCACCGTGTCCAACCTGGGCATGCTCGGCGTCGAGGAGTTCAGCGCGATCATCAACCCGGGCGAGGCCGCGATCCTCGCCGTCTCGGCAGCCATCCCGACCCCCGTCGCAGTCGGGTCCGCGGTCGAGATCCGCCCGGTCATGAAGCTCACCCTCTCCGCGGACCACCGGCTCGTGGACGGCGCGACCGGGGCGAGGTTCCTGGCCGGCCTCAAGGGCCGGCTCGAGGATGCAACCTCGTTCCGGATCGCGACGGCGGCCGCCGATGGCGTCGTGGCGCCCGCGGTCGCGCGCGTGGACGGGCCCGATTCGTTCGACCTGGTCGTCCTCGGCGCCGGGACCGGCGGCTACACCGCAGCCTTCCGCGCCGCGCAGCTCGGCCTGAAGGTGGCGCTCGTCGACGCCGACAAGATCGGCGGCACGTGTCTCCACCGCGGCTGTATCCCGACCAAGGCGATCCTCGAGTCCGCCGGCCTGGCGCACCGGGTCCGCGAGAACGGCCGGCGCCTCGGCGTGACCGCAACCGGCATCGCGATCGACTATGCGGCCGTTGCGGAGCACCGGGACCAGGTCGTCCGGCGCATGTGGACGGGCCTCCGGAGCCTCGTCGGCAAGAACGGCGTCGAATGGGTCGCGGGCCGGGGCCGCCTCGACGGACCGGGTCGCGTTCGCGTGCAGCTCCACGGCGCCGACGGCAGCCCGGGCACGGGCGGTGAGCGCGTCCTGGAGGCGACGGACGTCATCCTGGCAACCGGCTCCCGCGTGAAGTCCCTGCCCGGGATCGTCCCCGACGGGCGGCGTGTCCTCACCTCCGACGACGTCCTGCGGATGGCCGAGCTCCCCGCGAGCATCGTCATCGTCGGGGCCGGGGCGGTGGGTGCCGAGTTCGCCTCCGCGTTCCACGACCTCGGCGTCGCCGTGACCCTCCTCGAGTACCTGCCGGCCATCGTGCCGCTGGAGGACGGCGAGGTCTCGGCCGCCCTCCGGCGAAGCTTCGAGCGTCGCGGCATCACGGTCATCACCAGCGCCCGCTTCGACCCTGCCTCGCTGGTCGTCGGCGAGACCGGGATCCGCCTGATGGTCGGGCCCGAGGGCGCGCCGCCGGCCGAGGTCGCCGCGGACTGCATCCTGGTTGCGACCGGCCGCGCTGCGAACATCGAGGACATCGGTCTGGACACGACCCGCGTGCGGACCGCACGGGGGGTCATCGAGGTGGACGGCCGGATGCGGACCGCCGATCCTCACGTGTACGCCATCGGGGACGTCGTCGGGGGCCTGTGGCTCGCACACACCGCGGCGCACGAGGGCCTCACCGCGGTCCAGGCGATCGTCGGCGACCCCGGCGTCCACCCCATGGATTACGTGAACCAGCCGCGGGCGACCTACACGCGGCCCGAGATCGCCTCGATCGGCCTGACCGAGCAGGCGTGCGGGGAGCGCGGCCTGCCGGTCGCCATCGGCAAGGTGCCGTTCACCGCCATCGCCAAGGCGGTGATCGCGGTTGAGACCGAGGGCTTTGCGAAGGTGATCAGCCAGCGCGACACGGGGGCGATCCTGGGCATCCACATCGTCGGACCGCACGCCACGGAGCTGATCGCAGAGGGCTCGCTCGCGGCGACGCTCGGTGCATCCGCGGACGCTGTCGGCGCCAGCACCCATCCGCACCCCACCCTGTCCGAGATCCTGGGCGAGGCGGCGATGGCCGTTTCGGGGCGCTCGATCAACTTCTGAGCGACGATGGGACACGACAACGACAGATCAGGAGGGCCCATGAACGCCCCGGCACAACTCCACGCAATCGGGCAGAGCCTGTGGCTCGACAACATCACGCGGGACCTTCTCGACGGCGGCACGCTCGCCGGCTACATCGCCGAGCTGTCGGTGACGGGGCTCACCTCGAACCCCACGATCTACGACAAGGCGATCGGCGGCACAGCCGCCTACGACGCGGACATCCGCAACGGGGCAGGCAGCGGCCTCGCGCCCGAGGCGATCTTCTTCGATCTCGCGCTGGCGGACCTCCGGCGTGCCGCCGACCTGTTTGCGCCGGTCCATGCCCGCACCGGTGGCGTGGACGGGTACGTCTCGCTCGAGGTCTCGCCGCTCCTCGCCTACGACGCGGCGGCCACCCACGCCGAGGCGCTCCGGCTCCACGCGCTCGGCGGTCGCCCCAACCTGTTCATCAAGATCCCCGGCACCCCCGAGGGCCTGCAGGCGATCGAGGACACGATCTTCGCGGGCGTCCCCGTCAACGTCACGCTGCTGTTCTCACCCGCCCACTACCAGGGCTGCATGGAGGCCTACACACGCGGCATCGAGCGGCGCGTCGAGGCGGGGCTCCCGGCATTTGTCGGCTCGGTCGCCTCGTTCTTCATCAGCCGCTGGGATCCCGCGGTCGCCGACAGGGTCCCGGCCGAGCTCGGCAACCAGCTCGGCCTCGCGATCGGGCGCGAGGCGTACGTGGAGTACCGCCGCTTCTTCGCCACCGATCGCTGGCAGCGGCTGCTCAACGAGGGAGCCCGCCCGCAGCGTCTCCTGTTCGCGAGCACCGGCACCAAGGACCCGGCCGCCTCGGACACGCTGTACGTCTCGGGCCTGGCCGCGCCGCACACCGTCAACACGATGCCCGAGAACACGCTGCTCGCCTTCGCGGATCACGGCACGATCGGGAGCGTCCTCCAGGACGACGCGGCCGGCGCCGCCGCGCAGCTCGCCCGCTTCGCCGCGGCCGGGATCGACGTGGACGCCGTGGGCCACGAGCTCCAGGTCAGGGGCGCCGACGCGTTCGTGGCCTCGTGGAACTCGCTCCTGGGCCGCATCGAGACCAAGGTGGGCAAGGTCGCGCCGGGCGCCTGACCGCCATCGCGCCGGGCGCCTGACCGCCATCGCGCCTGGCATCTGACCGCCGTTGCGGTATCCATTCGGTGGCATCCCGATTGGATGCGCTCCCTGCTGCCCGCCGCTGCGACCCATCCGTCGAATGGGCAGGGCCCGAGATCGACACGCCCTCCGAAAGCCCTCCCGCGGCGAACGGCCGGCCGCCGTCACCGAGGCGTCACGAGCCCGTCGTCAGGCTGACACGGCCGTCGTGAAGACTGCGGTGCAGGTCGGCAGGCGCCGACAGGACCACGAGAATGGAGGACCTCATGAGGCGAATCCTGCTGGCAGCCACCGTCGGGCTGCTTGCCGTCTCCGCAGTGGCCGGGCCGGTCTCGGCTGCGGGCCGCACCTTCGGGTCGGTGTACGTGAACAATGCGGTCTACCGCGTGTTCGGCAACAACGCGAACGTCCCCGACGGCACCGGAACCGATCCGTTCGCGATCTTCACCAACTCGACTGCCGACTCCCAGTACGGCGTGGCGGAGTTCGCTCCAGGCTCTCCGACCGGCCACCATGGCGGCCGCTGGGCGGTGTACCACGCGACCTGGACGACGGGGGATTCGTCGACGCTCGTGACCAGCTGGTCCGCGCTCCAGACGTATGTCGCGAGCGGGCAGCTGACACTGATCCGCGATGCACAGGCGGACTTCCGGTGTCCGGTCCTTGGCAACCCCCAGCCACTGAGCTGACGCGGCCGCGAGCGCCACGGCAGGCGCTCGCACGGGCGATCGAGGGCCTCTCTCTCCGACGGTGGCGCGACGCCACCATCCGGCGAGTGGGGTCCTCTGCCTGTGTGGCTCAGCGCCGAGGTGCGGTCAGCCGAACCTCCGGCGTGCGTCCCGGCGGCAGGCCCGGATGGACGGGATGACAGCGGGCTCTGAGAACCCGGTCGTGCACGGGGCGCGTGTGTAGACTGGATTCGCCGGTGATGTGGGTGGGCCTGTTGCGGTAACCCAGTCACCCGGACCTGAGGCGACCCACGGGAGGAGGCGACAGCAGGCGATGCCGTTGGTCGCCGCGAGCCACCCGGGCAGGAGGACGCTCAGGCTGCCGAGCTCGGCCCTGACCCGTTCCTACGACTGGTTGCGGGGCAGCCCGACCGGGCTGGCGCTGCTCGCCCTGGCCACCGGCCTCGCTGCGGGCATCGGCGCGGTCGTCTTCCGGGAGCTCATCGCGGGGTTCACGCTGCTGTTCACCGGCAGCGCTGACTACAGCGCGACCAGTGGAGCCGTGCACCCGGCCCTGCCCGCGCTGGGACCCTGGTTCATCGTCGCGGTCCCCGTCCTGGGCGGCCTGCTGTACGGGCCCCTGATCGACCGGTTCGCGCACGAGGCCCGAGGGCATGGCGTGCCCGAGGTCATGCTCGCGGTTGCGCAGGAGGGCGGCCGGATCCGCCCCCGGGTGGCCGTCGTCAAGTCGCTCGCCTCGGCGATCTGCCTGGGAGCCGGAGGCTCGGTGGGGCGCGAGGGGCCGATCGTCCAGATCGGGTCGGCCGTCGGGTCCAGCATCGGACAGGTGCTCCGGCTGGGTGAGGCGAACATGCGGCTGCTGGTCGCGTGCGGCGCTGCCGGCGGCATCAGCGCCACGTTCAATGCCCCGATCGCGGGCGTCTTCTTCGCGCTCGAGCTGATCCTCCGCGACTACGAGGTCCGCTCGTTCGGCCTGGTCGTCCTGGCCTCGGTCGTCGCCGACATCATCAGCCGGGCAGCGTTCGGCAACGCGCCGTTCCTGGACCTGCCGGTGTTCCGGATCGCGTCCTTCTGGGACTATCCGCTGTACGTCGTGCTGGGCTTCCTGTCGGCCGGGGCCGGGATCCTGTTCATCCGGAGCCTCTACGGCGCCGAGGACATTGCCAACCGCCTGTGGGCGGGACGACCCGAATGGCTCCGGCCGGTCGCCGGCGGTCTTCCGCTCGGTGTGATGCTCCTGGTCCTGCCGCAGCTGTACGGCGTCGGGTACCCGCCGATGGAGACCGCGGTCTCAGGCGGGTTCTCCATCGGTCTCGTCCTGCTCCTGCTGGGCGGCAAGATCGTGGCGACCAGCCTGACGATGGCGATCGGGGGGTCCGGCGGCGTGTTCGCGCCATCGCTGTTCATCGGCGGCATGCTCGGCACGGGCTTCGGCATCGTCCTCGACCAGCTGGCCCCGGGACTGGTCGGGCCGCCCGGCGCCTACGCCCTGGTGGGGATGGGCGCGGTGTTCGCCGCGGCGGCCCGCGCTCCGATCACTTCGGTGCTGATCATCTTCGAACTGACCGGCGACTACCAGATCATCCTGCCGCTGATGCTCGCCGTCGCCGTCGCGGCCGGGTTGTCCACGATCCTCTCCCGGGACACGATCTACACGCTCAAGCTGCGCCGGCGCGGGTTCGACATCACCCGCACCCCGGCGGCGGACGCCATGGAGCTCATCCGGGTCCGGGAAGCGATGCAGCCCATCCCGCCCGCGATCCCCGCCGCCGAACCGATCCGCGGCTTCATCGACCGGTTCGTCGGCGCCGGCCACGAGGCCCTGCCGGTCGTCGACGAGTCGGGCGCCTACCGGGGCATCGTCACGGCGCAGCAGGTCGAGGGCCACATGCGGAACAACGACATGGAGGCGACCGCCGGCAGCCTTGCCCGCCTGCTGCCCACGCTGGCGCCCGACGAGTCGCTCGAAGGGGCGCTCACGCGGCTGATGGGACAGGAGTCGTCCGGCCTGCCGGTCGTGACCCGGGACGACGCGCAGGTCGTGGGATGGCTGACCCATCGCGACGTCCTGCGGGCGTACGCGGACAGGCTTGGCCCTGGGCACCTCACCGCGCCGCGGACGGCGACGGCCCCGGCGGCCACCCGTCCGGCGCTGCCGGGAGCACTCCGCGACTACCGGCTGGTGGACCTGGACGCCGGCGACGGCGGGGTGCCGGCAGGGCAACCGATCGGCGAGCTGCCGTGGCCGGCGTTCTGCCTGCCGATCGCCGTCCGGCGCGGCGATCGCTCGTTCCGGCCCGGGTCCGGGACCGTCATCGAGCCCGGCGACGTGGTGACCGTCCTGGCAGCGGACGATCTTGCCGACACAGTCCTGGACCTGCTGGTGGCGAGCCGGCCGGGCGACGACGCCGACCAGGAGGGGCGGCCGCCGGTGCCCGAAGCAGGGCCGGAGCCGGAATCCGGACAGGAGCCCGGGGCAGGGCTTGAGCCCGACGCTGTGCCGGGAGCCTCTCCGGAGGGCGGGGACCTCAGGCGAAGCGGATGATCGCCAGGGCGCCGACCACGAGGCAGTAGATCGCGAACGGCGTCAGCGTCCGGGTCGTGAAGTACCGGGTCAGGAACCGCACCGAGACATAGGCCGCGACCGCCGCGACGATGCTCCCGACGAGGATCTGGGGTCGGACGCCGTCGCCGTTGGCGCCGAGCAGGTCGGGGAGCTTGTAGACGCCGGCGGCAAAGATGATGGGCGTGGCCAGGAGGAACGAGAAGCGGGCCGAGTCCTCGTGGTCGAGCCCGCGGGCGAGCCCGGCCACCATCGTGATCCCCGAGCGGCTGATCCCCGGCAGGAGGGCGAATGCCTGGGCCAGGCCGATCGCGATCGACTCGCGGAACTCGAACGTGTCGAGCCGGCGGTCACCGGCCTCGTTGGTGGCGTGCGCGGCGACGACCCGCCGCACCTCGGCACGCCGTCGGACCCATTCCCCGAACAGGAGGAGCAGGCCGTTGACGACCAGGAAGCCGGCGGCTGCCAGCGGGTGAGCGAAGAGGACCCGCAGCGAATGCTCGAGCAGCAGGCCGGCGAGCCCGGCCGGGATGGTCGCCACGACGAGCAGCCAGCCCAGGCGCTGGTCGGGCGTCTCGATCCGGCGCGTGCGCAGCGAGACGATCAGGCCGCGGATGATCCGCGCCCACGTCGAGCGGTAGAAGAACAGCAGGGCGAGCGAGGTCGCCACGTGAAGGCCGACGAGGAACGCGAGGAAGTAGGACTCCGACGCGGACTGGGCGGCGACGACGTCCGTCCAGCCCAGGAGCTGCGGCAGGATGACGGAGTGCCCGAGGCTCGAGACCGGGAACAGCTCGGTGAACCCCTGGAGCGCGCCGAGCACGATTGCCTGGAAGAAGGTCAGCATCGCGAGAACGTACAGGATCTTGTCCGGAGATGGGTTGGGGACCGATTGAGAGCGGCTGCGGAGGGTGCAGGGGACGGCAGGCCCCCCGCCGGGCGCTCGCGCTGATCAGCCCTCGTCCACCTCCGGCCGGTAGGTTGCGGCGGACATGTCCCCCACGAACTCGGGCAGGTCTCGGTGACCGAGGAGCTGGCGGACCGCGGCGGCCTCGCCCGTGTGGAACCAGTAGTGGTGGATGTTGCGAAGCAGCATCGTGCCCACGCTCTCCGGGACCGGCCGGCCGGCCCGAAGCAGGAACGACCCCAGGCGCTCGACCGTGAGCGCATCGAGATACTCGTCCGCTGTCGTGGTGACGGTGCGCCAGACCGACCACATCTCGGCGAGGGCCGGGGTGCTCGCCGGGCGCCCCGTCCCGACCAGCTCGTGGAGACCCGGCGCGATGCTCCGGTCCTGGGCGAGCATGACCCAGTAGCGGTGCTCCTGGTTCGCCAGGTGGCCGACCATCCAGCCGATCGAGTTCATGGGATCGACGCGCACGACGCCATCGGCCTCGCTGACGTCGTCCAGCCCACGCGCGAACTCGCTGCGAGCGAAGTGGAGCTGGGTGACCAGGGGGTGTCGGGCCATCTCGATCTCGTGGTCGGGTCCGCCGCAGGAGCGACCATCGGACTGTACAGCGCCGGCCCGGGAGCCCGCCCGGGAGCCCGTGGGCCGCCCGTCGAACCCGGTCGACCCGAACCTGCGGCAACATGGCGGCGATGCCCGAGCTCATCCCCGACTATGACCTGTACGCGGAGCTCGAGGTCGGCGAGGCCGCCACGACCGCGGTGATCGAATCTGCGTGGCGCGCCCTGATGAGGCGCAATCACCCGGACGTCGGTCCGGCCGGATCGATCCACCGCTCGGTGCGGCTCAATGTCGCTCACGACTGGCTGACGGATCCCGCACGACGGGCCCGGTACGACGAGGACCGCGCGGCCATCCGCCGGAGGCGCGACGCCGCACAGCGGCAGCGTGACGCCGAACGTCCGCAGGGCAGGGCGACGAGCCGCCGACGTGCCGGGCGGGGACCGGTGCCCGGTGCCCGCGGGCCGGAGCCGAAGCGTGACGGACGCGGCGGACACCGCAGAGCTGCCGTACCGCGGCCCCGGCGGGCGGCCATCCGGATGGCCCACCCTTTGCGACCCGGCCGCGACTGGCGCCACACGGCGCGGAGGGCCCTCGCGACGGTCGCGATCGTGGCGGCGCTGGTGACCGTGGGCGTCGTCCGCATGCTGGTCGGCAGCGATGCGGTCAGGCAGACCGTCCTGGTCGTCGGGGGGGTCCCGCCGACCGCGGAGATCCCGTCGACACCGGCACCCTCGACGCCGTCGCCCGCGCCATCGCCGTCGTCCCGGCCGACCCCCGTCCCGTCGCCCCCGCCGACACCCGTCCCGTCGCCCACCGTCCCGCCGCCCTCCCCGGTCGCGACGACCCCCGGCAGCAGCGCGGCGCCATCGACCACGGCGGCCGCGTCGATCTCGGGCAGCGGCAACCGGGACGGCATCGCGATGACGCTGGCCTCCGGGACCTACACGATCGCCTACGTCGTCACGGCGCCGACCGGGACGGCATGCGCATGGGTCCTGTGGCTCACGGATGCCTCCGGCTTCCCGTCGCTGGCGGCCAGCGCCTATCCGCTGCCGGGTGACACGGTCCGGGACTCCGAGACCGCGGCCAACGTCGTCGCCGGCGCAGCGACCGCACGCGTCCAGTCGGACTGCCAGAGCTGGCAGTTCACGCTCACCCACGCTGCGCCGTGACGGCCGGCTGGGCAGGCTCAGCGGCGCAGCCAGATCGACACGGACGCGGGCTCGACCGTCTCGGAGATGGTCGAGGCGACGTCGACCGCGAGCTGATCGACATCAAGACCCTCGCGCAGCCTGTCGGAGAGCGCCGCGATCGTCAGCTCTGCAGCGTAGCGAGCCCGGTTGAAGCGCCGGTCCACGCGGGCCTGGATACGGCGGCGCAGCGGCTGGAACAGGGCGGCCACGACAAGGGTCGACGCGGCGACCGCCAGCGTGTTCGAGGCGGTCAGTGACGACAGGGCCGCCTGGGCAGCGAGGACGATCGCGACGAATACCGCGACGAGGACGGCGCTGACACTCGCCCAGCCGATCGTCCGGCTGACGATCCGGTCGATCTCGTACAGGCGGTGACGCAGGACCGCGATGCCGACCGCCGGCGGGATCGTGCCGTAGCCGAGAACCGCGACGATCCAGACGTTCGAGCCGGCCTGCGGATTGACGACCACCACCGACACCGTGGCCACCACGAGCAGGCCGGTCAGGGCCAGCGACGCAACGAGCCACTTCAGCTGCGCGCGCTCGATCCCGCGAGCGTGCCGGAACCGCGCGATCATCGAGACGACCCCGCCGACCAGGAGCCCGATGGTCGCGATCTCGAGCAGGTGATCCAGGCCGTCCGGGAGCGGGAGGAGTGCGACAGGGTTGGCGAGCGCCCGACCGACGGTGTCCGGCGCGTAGATGCCACTGAGGTGCGGGCTGAATGCGGCGATCACGACCCCGCCGAGTGGGACCAGGAGCGAGATCCGGACGAACCTGCCGATCCGACCGCGGGGCAGGCTGCCGGACGGGAAGACGAGCGTCAGGACGTAGTAGAGCCCGAACAGGGCCTGGAAGGCCCACGTCTCGACCCAGATCAGGGCCAGCGGCAGCCCATCGGGCAGCGAGCCTCCGGACTGGACGGCGGCCCCACCGAACGCTTCGGCGGCTGACGTGATCGCGAACACGAGCAGGATCCCGAGAAAGATCCAGCCGATGGCATTGCGCGGCCGGCGAACCGCCAGCAACGCCCCGACCCCCGCGTAGAGGGCCGCCATCATGAGCGTGAGCAGCGAGGTCGGGTCCGCGACGAGACTTGAGCCGGCGAGGGCCGCCGACAGAACAGGGCACTCCCGACGGCGATCCGCTCGGGGTGCCCGGCGAGTCGCCGCGTCCGCGCAATCCCGGGGTCGTGGTCCATGAATGGCATGTCCGCACGGTGCGTCATCGTCGTCTGCGAAACGTTACGACTTCTCCTGGGTTCGGCGGGCCATGCACGGGTCCTCCCGGTGCGCGGCCGCCAGCTTCCGCGGGTCAGGCGGGAATGACCGCCGGCAGCTCCATCTCGAAGCGCGCTCCGCCACCGGGCTCGTTCGCGGCCGTGACCCGGCCGTGATGTGCCTCCACGACCGCGCGCACGATCGCCAGCCCGAGGCCGGAGGAACCGGTCGCCCGGTCGCGGGCGGGGTCGGCCTGGTAGAAGCGCTCGAACACGTGGGGCAGGTCCGGAGCCGCGATCCCCGGCCCGGAATCGCTCACGGCGATGATCACGGTGCCGGCCGTGCCACCGATCGCGCCCGGAGCCGTGACGTCGCGCTGTCCACCGGCCGTCCGCGACTCGAGCCGGATCCGCCCGCCGGCCGGCGTGTGGCGGATGGCGTTGTCGGCCAGCGCGACGATGATCTGGCGCAGCCGGTCCCCATCCCCGGTGACGGTGACACCGGGCAGGGCATGCACCTCGATCGAGATCCCATCGGCGGTCGCCCGGGCATCCAGGTCGCGGGCGATCGACGCCAGCAGCGGGCCGATCTCCACCGCCTCATGACGCAACGGCAGCGCCCCGGCATCGGCAAGGCTCACGGTGCGCAGGTCGTCGACGATCCGGGCCAGGAGCCGCGACTGGTCACGGATCGTCTGCAGGTGCCTGGGTTCGTGGGAGTAGACACCGTCGATGACGGCCGATGTCGTGGCGTCGATGACCGCGAGCGGCGTCTTGAGCTCGTGCGCGACGTCCTGGAAGAAGCGGCGGCGCGTGAGCTCGGTGGCCTGGAGCTCGGCCGCCATCGCGTCGAACGACCGTCCAAGCGATCCGATCTCGTCGGTGCGATCGCCGAGCCCCGTGCGGGCGTCGAGCTCGCCGCGCGCCACCGCCGCCGCCGACTCCTCGAGCCTGGCCAGGGGTCGCGCCATCCGGGTCGCGATCGCGAACCCCAGCAGCGACGCCGCCCCCGCGGCCAGGACCGCGACCGCGATGATCGTGAAGGTGGTGTCCTGCTGGATCTGCTGCGCGCGGATGCCGGCCAACGGCCCTGGTCCCTGGCCCGGACCCTGGCCCGGACCGCCGGCGACACCCGTGGCTTCCATCGCCGCGAACCCATGACCCACGATGGTCGGGGCCGCAAGCGCCACCGCGACGGCCGTGACGAGCGCGACCAGGGCAAACGCAGCTGCGAGGCGCAGCTGCAGTCTCACGAGCGGGCCCCCCGGTAACCCACGCCCCGGATCGTCTCCACGTACGACTCCGAGCCCTCGCGGGGTCCCAGCTTGTGACGCAGGTTCTTGACGTGGCTGTCGATGGTCCGGTCGTAGGCATCGAACGCCTCGCCGAAGACCTGTTCGCCCAGCTGCTCGCGGGTCATCGCGACACCGGGCCGGTCGGCAAGCGCGGCAAGGAGGTCGAACTCGGCGCGCGTCAGGGGGATGACCAGACCGTCCCGGCGCACCTCGCGCGCAGCCCGATCGATGTCGAGATCCAGCCACCGCGCTGCGCCGTCAGCCGCGGTGGCGATCCCAGCCCCCGGCTGAGCGACCCCGGTCACGGCCCCCGCCGCGGTTCTGCGGAGCACGGCACCGACCCTTGCCACGAGCTCGCGAGGCTCGAACGGCTTGGTCACGTAGTCGTCGGCCCCGATCTCGAGACCGGCCACGCGGTCGACCAGGTCGTCCCTGGCCGTGAGCATCACGACCGCTGCGCTGCTCCCGGCGGCGCGGAGCTCGCGCAGGACCTCGAACCCCGAGCGTTTCGGGAGCATGACGTCGAGCACGATCAGGTCCGGGACGGTGTCGGGATCGAGCGCAAGCGCGAGCGCGCCGTCGCCGTCCGACGCCGTCGAGACGTCATGGCCGTCGCGCTCGAGGTACGCAACAACGACGGCCACGATGTGCGGCTCGTCGTCGACCACAAGAATGCGAGCCATGTCACGAGGATGACAGAGACGGCCGGGTCCGTGTTCGGATCCGGCCGTCTCGAGAAGGTTCGTGATCGGCTACGGGGTGGCCGCACCGCGCGGTCCGGTCCCGTCGCACAGGCCGTTGCCTGCACCCATGCCGTGGCCTGCGCCCTGCGCACCGCCTGCGGCCATGCCCGCGCCGCGGCCCGCGGCCGCGCCGTTTCCGGCACCGGCAGCACCGGGTCCGGCACCCACGGCAGCGCCGCGCATGCCGCCCAGGGTCACCTGGTTGACCGTCGCCTTGGCCTGGACGGCGAGCTGCGCCCGGAGGGTCGCGGCTTCGGCGGTCGTGAGCGCGCCGTTGGTGACGCGCGCGTCGATCCGCTCACCCCACTGAGCGACGAGGGCGTCGATCAGCTTCTGGGAATCGACCTTCTGGCGGTCGGCGATCTGGGCCAGCGACAGGCCGTCGTGGCGGAGCTCCATGATCTGGGCCTGCGACAGGCCGAGGATCGCGGGCAGCGTGTCGCGGGCCTGGACCTGCTCGGCGGCAGGCGTCGGCGTCGGCGTCGGGCCCGCAGCGGACACGGCCGCGACGACCGTGAGTGCCGCGAGCGCGGCGACCGTGAGCGAGATGGCAATGCGTTTCATTCTTCAGTCTCCTGTCTGTCTCGTGCCGGTGGTCCGGCCACACCATCGGTGGTGTCGAGACCGATCCTCGCAAGCGCCGGTGGAGGGGAGATGGAGGCTGCGTGGAGACTGCGGGGAGGATCCGCGCGTTCGGGCCGGTGCGAACGGATGCCGGCCCTCAGACGGCGCAGCTGCCGCCGCGAACGCGGAGCCGGAATCGCCAGGCGATCGTGCCGGCCAGGAGGACGAGCGACGCGGCCCCGATGAGGGGCTGGAGCGGGGCATAGACCGTCATCGCGCCGCTCGCGCCAAGGATGAGCAGCGCGATCTTGTTGCACACCGGGCAGCCGATGGCCAGGAAGGCCCCGAAGCTCCCGATGGTGCCCAGGGCGGTCCCGTTGCGCTCTCCGGCCGCGGTCGCCGTGCCCGCCGCCGTCGCCATCAGGGGCCGGGCGACGGGCGGCGCCGCCTGCCGGACCGGCGCGGAGTAGGTGGCGCCGACGATCCCCATCAGCGGCGCCGAAGCGAGCCAGACCCAGATGGCGAACGGCTCCGGCGGGATCTGCCGTCCGAACACGGGATTCGGGATGATCGCCGAGACGAGCCCGAACGCGACCAGGGCCAGCGCCGACCAGCCGAGCGCCCAGCCGGCAAAGCGTCGGTCGAGCGCGAGCGACGCGACGCAGGCGGTCACGACCTGGCGACCTGCACCAGCGATCTGCCCGTTGCGGTCCATGCCTCCATGCCGCCGTCAAGGTTCTCGATGTTCGTGTAGCCCAGGTCCAGCAGCGTCTGGGACGCGATCGCGCTCTCGTTGCCGGACCGGCAGTAGACGACGATCGGGGCCGTCTTGTCCGTGGGCAGCTCGGACGCGCGAGCGGTGAGATCCGTGTAGGGGATGTAGAGGTCGGTGCCCTGGATCTCGCCGATGTAGGGGGTCTTCACGTTGAGCAGCGTGAAGTTCTTGGTCGTCTTGGTCGTCATCTTGGCGGCCAGCGTGTTCGCCGTGATGTTGGTCCAGGTCCCGCCGTTGCCCTGCACGACCGTGCCGGTTCCGCCGGTCGCCGGTGTGGACGGCGACGAAGCGATCGAGATCCCGATCACGCCCGCGATGACCGCAATCAGGATCCCGCCGCCCAGCCACGCCCACATCCCGAGCTGGCTGGAACCCTTCTGGCGCTTGGCGGCCTTCGATGCGGTGGATCGAGGCACACCCCCGGACCGCTTGCCGGATCGTGACTGACGCGTGCTGCTGCCTGCCATGACGATGCCCTTCAGTTCGAGGTGCCGAGGCTGAGCGCCTCGACCGGGTTGGCGGACGGCCCAAGCACGATGACCTCGGCCGACTGTTCGTTGCCGGCCTCGTCGCGGACGACGTAGCCGTGATGGATCTCGGTCACGCCGCTCGACAGCGTCGCCCCGACCGAGCAGTACTTGACCGCGGACAGCTCGATCGCCCGTCGCACGGCCTCGGGGTCGATCCCCGGACCCTCGACCACGTGCACGACATCGATCCGGGTGAACGCGTTCGGGTGCCCGTCCTGCTGCGTGCCGGTTGCCTCGACCTCGTAGCGGCGCACGTCCTGGCGCTTCTTGCGCAGGATCGAGATCACGTCCATCGCGGTGCAGCCGGCGAGCGACAGGGGCACCATCTCGGCCGGCCGCATGCCGGTGTCGCTCTTGCCGTCATCGAGCACGATCTCGTGGCCGCTGCCGGTGCGGCCGATGAAGCGCAGGTCGCCCCCGTCGAGGGTGACGGTCGCGGTCTTGAGTGCCATGGCTGGACTCCGTGGGGGGCCGCCCGAGGGCGGATCGGCTGGGGGGCTTGGGTGGCTCGCGCTCGGGTCAGCGCGCTCGGGTCGTGATGCTCAGCTCGCGCTCTCCAGCGACGCGATCGCGCGCTCGAGACGGACCTTGGCCTCGACGGCGACCGGGCGCACGCCCGGCGCATCGGTGATGCCGAGGGCGGCCATCGGATCCATCGCCTCGACGATCGTGTCCGCGCCGTCCTCGCGCAGGACGACGTTGCACGGAAGCATGGCGCCAACCGCCGGATCCGCCTCGATCGCCTGATGGGCGAGCGGCGGGTTGCAGGCACCGAGGATGACGTAGGCCGCACGCTCCACGCCGAGCCTCGCCTTCAGGGTGGCCTGGACGTCGATCTCGGTGAGGACGCCGAAGCCCTCGGCCCGAAGCGCCGCCTCGACAGCCGGGCGGACGTCGGCGACGGACCCGCGCATGCGGGTCCCGAATGTGAAATCGGTGCGGATGGCCATGGAGATCACCTCTGGGCTGCCACCGGTGTCACGGCCGTCGTCCGCGTGCGAGGCGCACGGGAGCGGCCGTCGAGCCGGCGGTCGACGATGGCGTGGATGATGTCGCAGGCCTCCACGATGGCGGGCTCAGCGAGGCGGTATCGAACGGTCGTGCCGGAGCGGCGGCCCTCGACGAGCCCCGCGCCGCGCAGCACCGCCAGGTGCTGGCTGGCGTTCGGGAGCGCGACGCCCGACCACCGCCGCGAGCTCGCTCACGGAGCGATCGCCGGCGCGGAGGGCATCGAGCAGCATGAGGCGCTTGGGATCCGTGAGCACCTTGCACACGTCGGCGTGCAGCCGGTAGCGCTCGTGCGTGCCTGCGGGCGAGATCATCAGGCCTCCACTCGTGGTCCGGGGAACGGGCCGTGGACGGACCATAGCGCTTATTGCATACTTGCGCAAGTGAATGATCAGCGATCCTCGACCCGGCACGGGCGCGACCCCGTCCGGCTTCGTCCCGATGCGCGTGGCATCCTCATGGCGTGATGCCGCGCCATGCCCGCCCCGCCGCCGCCGCCCGATGACGCTCGGCTCGGATCTCGGGATCTTCGCGATCAGCGTCGCGGCGGGGCTGATCGGTGCCCTGGCCGGCGTGGGTGGCGGGATCCTGGTCGTGCCCTCCCTGACACTCCTGTTCGGGGTGGACATCCGTCTCGCGATCGGCGCCAGCATCGTGAGCGTGATCGCCACGAGCTCCGGCGCCGCCGCGGCATACGTGCGGGATCGCATGACCGACATGCGGATCGGGATGTTCCTCGAGCTCGCCACGACGACCGGAGCCGTGGCCGGCGCCATCCTTGCCGCGGTGGTGGCACCCAGCTTCCTGTACGTGCTGCTGGGCGTCGTGCTCCTGTTCTCCGCGGCGCAGCAGGCTCTCCGGCTCGGCGAGGAGCTGCCGCCGAGCGTCGCGGTCTCGCCCATCACAGCCCGCCTGGGCCTGTCCGGCAGCTACCCGGACGCGCGGCTGGGACGGGAGGTCCCGTACGCGGCCCAGCGCGTCCCCCTGGGCTTCGTGCTGATGGCGGGGGCAGGGATCGTGTCCGGCCTGCTGGGCATCGGGTCAGGCGCGCTCAAGGTGCTCGCGATGGACGGGGCGATGCGCCTGCCGATGAAGGTCTCGTCGGCGACCAGCAACTTCATGATCGGGGTCACCGCGGCCGCGTCCGCCGGCATCTACCTCGGCCGCGGGGACGTGGACCCGACGATCGCGGCCCCGGTCGCGCTTGGGGTCCTGGTCGGGGCGACGGTCGGGGCGCGGCTGCTGCCCCGCCTGTCCAACCGGAACGTCCGCCTGGTGTTCCTGCCCGTCCTGCTCGTGATCGGGCTCCAGACGCTCCTGCGCGGCCTGGGGATCGGCGCATGACGCCGGAGCGGTTCCGCGTCGTCGTGAGCACGGTGCTGATCGTCGGGGTCACCCTCAGCGCGGCGTTGGTCGCGTCGGGGTTCATCGGATCGCTGGTCGTCGGCTGGAGCGGATCGCTCGCCGGGTCGGCGGCGGGATCGGATGTCTCGACCGACTTCGGGGCGCTGGGACGCAACCTCCTCGCGCTCCGGCCCATCGGCCTGGCCCAGGCGGGCCTGCTGGTGCTGGTCGCCACGCCGGTGATGCGCGTGGCGGCCTCGGTGATCGGGTTCTCGCTGGAAGGCGACCGCCTCTACGCGGGGATCACGCTCGTCGTGCTCGCGGTGCTGCTCTCGAGCCTGTTCATCCTCCGCTGATCGCCGGCCGGCGGGCCTGGACGACCGCGTCGATCGGCGCGGGTCGTGCGTCGCGCCCCCTGCGGATCGTCTCGGCCCGATCGACCTCGAACCCGCTCGGCAGGTCGGCCACGATCTCGGCGGGCGTGAACAGCACCCCGGGATCCTGGGGCCCGCCGACGCCGTCCGTGATGTTCGCGAGATCGTGGGCGACGACCAGCAGGGTGCCACCGGGCGCCACGGCCGCGGCGGCGTTCTCGTAGACCGTCCGCCGCTCATCGATCGGGAGGTGGATGAAGACCAGGATGACCAGGTCGAAGGCCGCGCCGGTCGGGCGCCAGGCGAGCAGGTCCTCCCGGCGCCATTCGATCTCGACACCGGCCGCGGCGGCGCGGACGGCGGCCCGCTCGATCGCCACGGACGAGAAGTCGACGGCCGTGACACGCCAGCCGCGCTGCGCGAGCCAGATGGCGTTGCGTCCGTCGCCGGACCCGAGGTCGAGGGCCCGCCCGGGTTCGAGGCTGCGGCAGGTCTCGACGAGGGTCGGGTCCGGATCCACCGACTCGATCGGGTCCCGGACCGCATGCCGCTCATCCCATCGTTCGCGCCGCTGCTGCGCCGACTCGCGGTCGGGGCCGGTCATCGGCCGGTCCCCTGCCCGGGCTCCTGCTCGAGCCGGGCCCGGACGCGTGCCGCCATCGCCTCCTCCACGACCGTGTCGGGGTCCCGGAGCCCGCCCAGGGACGCCCGCACGCCCACCAGGCTCGCGTACAGCGGCGGGCAGGTCGGGCAGTCGTGCAGGTGGGACTCGACGGCGGCGGCAGTCTCGGTGTCCAGCTCGCCGTCCAGGTAGGCCGACACGTGCCGGCGCGCGCGCCAGCAGCGGAGCGGTTGGGCGAGGCTTGCCCGCCGCCGCTCGTCATCCTCGGCTAGTGCGCTCACGAGCATCATCCGGCCCCTCCGCAATCGTTGCTTGGTCGCCGGCAGCCCGGCCGTCATCGCGGCCGCGATCTCCGCGGCGGTCCAGCCCAGGACGTCGTGGAGCACGACGGGGACGCGGTAGATCACCGGCAGGCGGGCCAGCCCGTCCTCGAGCTCGTCACGCAGCTCGGCACGCTCGAGCACGCGCTCCGGCGCCACCGAGTACCGGTCGTCGCGCCAGTCCGCCTCAACGGTGTCGATGTCCAGCTCGGCGTGATGGGCACGCGAGCGATCGATGATGCGGTTGACCAGGCTCCGACGGAGCCAGGCCGTCAGCGCCGTCGGATCACGAAGCTGGTCGCGGCGGCGCCAGGCGCCGATGATCGTCTCCTGCGCGCAGTCCTCCGCCTGGTCCGGGTCGCGGACCAGGCGGCTGGCGAGGCCGACGAGGCGGGGGAGCTCAGCCGCCAGCGCACCGGCGAACGCGTCGCCCGTCGGCACCGGAGCAACGTGGTCGGGCTCCCTCATCGACACCTGCAGATTGTTGCGATGGACCCGTCAGTGCGCGCGGCTCTTCGTGCTCAGGCGGAAGATCGCGTACAGCGGGCAGAAGCCGACGATACCAGTCACGACGAGGATCGCGGCAACAACCCAGGCCACGTAGAGCCAGGGGGTGACGACCGCACCGGCGAGCGAGACGGCGGCCACGGCGAGGCCGAGCACGATGCGCAGCACGCGATCGATGGTGGATTCGTTTGTCGGGAGCTTCATGGCGGTCGCCTCCAGGCGGTCAGGGGTCTCGAACGAGCCCTCCTGTCCAATGGACGAGATCGCGGCCGCGATGGATACATCGCGATGGAGCGTGCCGGTCGGACGGGGCGCTCGCAGCTCCGGCGGGCCAACGACGCCACTGGCATGGCCCCTCGTCGGCGACCCCGCGGCGGCCATCAGTCCCCGAGGCACGTCCCGACGTGGCGGGCGGCGGCGACCCAGGGGTGATCCGTCGGGACGACCTTGCGATGCCCGGCGACCTCCTCGAGCGGCACGGGCACCGTCGTGGCGCCGCGCGTCGCGACCATGACGCCGAAGGTGCCGGCGTCCACCAGGTCGGCGGCGGCGCTGCCGAGCCGGGTCGCGAGCAGCCGGTCGACCGGAGACGGTGTCCCGCCTCGCTGCACATATCCGAGGATCGAGACCCGCGACTCCAGCCCCGTGAGCTGCTCCAGCTGGTGGGCCAGGCGCAGGGTGTTGCCGATGTGCTGGGTCACCAGCAGCGAGACCTCGGCCTTGGCCGCGTCGATGGCCGCGCGTTCCGTGGCCCGCTCGACGCGGGCTTCAGCCGCGACCAGGGCCTGGGCATCCTCGACGCTCCGGGCTCCCTCCGCGACCGCAACGATGCTGAAGTTGGTACCGCGCTTGACCCGCCGCCGGATCGCCGCAGCGACCGCCGCCACCTGGTACGGGATCTCCGGGATCAGGATCACGTCCGCACCGCCGGCGAGGCCGGCGCCCAGCGTCAGCCAGCCGGCACGATTCCCCATCAGCTCGGCGACGATGATCCGGTGGTGGCTGTGGGCGGTGCTGTGGAGCCGGTCGAGGGCATCCGTCGCGATCTCGAGCGCGGTGGCGAAGCCGATCGTCTCGTCGGTCCCGGCCAGATCACCGTCGATCGTCTTGGGCAGCGTGACCACGTTGAGGCCCGCCCGCGCGACGCGCAAAGCATTCTTCGCCGTGCCGTCGCCACCGAGGCAGACGAGCGCCTCAAGCCGATTCTTGCGATAGGTGGCGACGATCGCATCGGTCATGTCGCGGGTCTCGCCCCCGACGGACATCCGGTGGGGCTTGTCGCGACTGGTACCCAGGATCGTGCCGCCCACCGTGAGGATGCCGGCGAGCGTGCTCTTGTCCAGCCGGACTCGGCGATCCTCGGCGAGGCCCCGAAACCCGTCCCGGAACCCGACGACCTCGAAGCCGTATGTGATCGCCGCCTTGCCGAACCCGCGGATGGCCGCGTTGAGTCCCGGGCTGTCGCCACCGGCCGTGAGGATCCCGACGCGACGTGGGGCTGCCATGCATGAATCCTACGTCGTGACGGTCGCGCCCGAAGGGCGAGGGCGGATCTTCCCAAGAGCACCCTCCGACACTCGCAATTGCCGCCCGGCGCCCCTGGTACCGACGTACCGGGACGATCGGACCCCGCGCATGCAGGCCTCAGGCGAAACCCATCGCGCCGGCGCTGCCTCAGAGGTGCGGTGAGCCTGCCAGTGCAGGGTCCAACCGACAGGTGGGTCGATCGGCCATCGCACGGCGAGGCTCGATGGCGGCCCGCGCGTCCCATATCGAAAAGGAGAACCTGTTGCGCATTCGGAGACCTCGCGGACGCCTCCTCGCCGCGCCGGTCGCCCTGGGGCTTGTGGCGCTGATGGCGCTCCCCATGTCGGTCCTGGCGACGACCACGGCGGCCATCGCCCAGACCGGCGGCATGACCGTCCTGCTGCCCGGCCTCGGAACACCGATCACGGTCGACGTGCAGCTCGACGCGTCGGGCAACGTGAGCCAGGTCAACCTCGACCCGGTCGGGACCTACTCCGCGTCGAAGCTCAGCGGCCACGCCGTGACCTTCGACAGCGCCGACGGCACGACCCAGGTGAAGATCAGGGCCGGCGGCAGCCGGCTGTCCGTCAAGGCGGCCGCCGGGACGCTCGACGCGCTCGTCGGTTCCGGCACCTGGTCGGCGGACGTGTTCGGCACCGGGACCAAGACCGAGGTCGCGTACACGGTGGGCAAGGCCGCTGATGGCTCGCCGACCGTGTCGATCGACTCCGTCAACGCCCCCAGCGGCATCACGGTCGCGCAGGGCACCCCGAAGACGGCCACCGAGGACCACGAGGCCAAGGCCTCGGCCACGGTGGCGTTCAGCCTCAACGGCTTCACCAAGAAGCTGACGATCAGCGTGTCGGTGGACACCCAGGACACCCACCAGGCCCAGCTCAACGTCACCCTGTCGGGCAGGGATCGCCAGCAGCTTCCGCTCGCGGATCTCGTCGGGGCGCACACCTGGTCCGGCAAGCTGTGCGACGGCACGGCCGTCGGCTTCAGCTACAGCGTCAGCGATGCCGGGGCCCTGACCTTCGGTTCGGCCACCGGCGCGACGGCGACATCGACGTCGGTCGGGCACGGGCTCATCGTGCGGTTCGACGGCACCAAGGCTCGCGTGATGGTTCTTCTCACGCCGGCCAACGACGGCACGACCTGGGCGCTCAGCACGCGCGCGGAGCTCGGCCGCTGCTCCACCCCCGCTCCCCTTCCCACGGTCAACGCCCCGGTCCTGCCGGGCGCCGGCCAGCCGTCCAATCACGAGGGTGACCACTCGGGTGACTGGGCGGGCAGCACCGACAACAGGTCGGGCAGCACCGACAACAGGTCGGGCAGCACCGACCATCGGTCGGGCTCCGACTCCGGCGGCACCAGCCGCGACGGTGGGAGCCACTGATTGAGCGTCTCTCCCGAGAGGCTCGCGTCCCGGGGATGGCTCCGCTTCGGCGGGGCCATCCTCTTGACGGTCGCAGCCGTGGCTGCCTGCGCCCCGGCGCCCGGGGGGACCACGGCCGCGACCGTCAGCATCTCCCCCATCCCGGGCTCCGCGGCGCCCACCGCCTCGACGACCCCGGCAGACATCCTGTCCAGAGCACTCGATCCGCTGCTTGCTGCGGCAGCCTTCGAGACGAAGGTCGAGGTCGACGGAACCGAGGTCGTGTCCGCGACCGGCCGCTCGGTCGGGAACACGAGCACCACGAGCGTGACCACCTCGGGGCGAACGGTCGACTACGTCCAGATCCCGCCCCAGACGTGGGCGCGCGAGCCCGGCGCCGCCTGGGTCCTGGTCTCATCCGATCCGGCGTCGACTGCACCCCTGGCCGTCCTGTCCAAGCCGCTCGCGCTCACCCTCGCGCAGGACAGCGGGAGCGGGACGTCCCTCGACGCGACCTACCCCGCAGCCGCCCTCGGGCTGACGGGCGACCCGGTCGCCGTGACGATCACGATCGACGGAACCGGCCTCACCTTCCGCTACCAGGCGACGGCATCCGGGCACACGACGTCGTCGACCACGACGCTCCGCCCATCGCCCGCTGACCCGATCGTCGCGCCATCGCCCTGACCGCGCGCTGACCCGGCGCGCCCCCCGGCCACATCCGGGCCGGGATGCTCCATCACGGCCGTGCCGAACGGACCTAGGAGCACTTCCCCGGCATGGCCACCATGGGCACAATGGCAGCGGGGCGGGGCTGCGCCGTCGAGAGATCAGGCCGGCTCTGCGATTCCCCGAACACACACCGGTGCGTCACCGTCCGTGCGGGCGGCCACGCCCCACAGGAACCGAGGAGCGATTGCTCATGAGCGCCATCACCGAGCCTCCCGTCGAAGCGGCCCAGACGGCCGAGCTCACCGTGGGCGACACCACGCTGCATCTGCCGGTCGAGCACGGCACCGAGGGCTACACCGCCATCGATGTGTCGACCCTGCTCAAGGACGCGAAGGTCACCGCGCTTGACTACGGGTTCGCCAACACGGCGGCAACGCGCAGCAGCATCACCTACCTCGATGGCGAGGCCGGCATCCTGCGCTACCGGGGCTATCCGATCGAGCAGCTGGCCGAGAAGTCGACCTTCCTCGAGACCGCGTACCTGCTGATCTACGGAGAGTTGCCCACGCCCGGCCAGCTCGACGAATGGACGGCCTCGATCACCCGGCACACCCTCCTCCACGAGGAGCTCAAGCGGTTCTTCGAAGGCTTCCCGAAGGACGCGCACCCGATGGGGATCCTCGCGTCCGCGGTCGCGGCCCTGTCGACGTTCTACGAGGGCTCCGAGGATCCGGCCGATCCCGATGACGTGGAGATCAGCACGATCCGCCTGCTCGCCAAGATGCCGACGATCGCCGCGTTCGCCTACAAGAAGTCCATCGGCCAGCCGTTCATCTACCCGGACAACTCGCTGGACTACGAGCAGAACTTCCTGCGCATGATGTTCGCCGTCCCGTCCGAGGCGTATGACCTCGATCCTGACGTCGCCAAGGCGCTGCGGATCCTGCTCATCCTCCATGCGGACCACGAGCAGAACTGCTCGACCTCGACCGTGCGCATGGTCGGCTCCAGCCACGCGAACCTCTACGCCTCCATCTCGGCCGGCATCGCGGCTCTCTGGGGACCGCTCCACGGTGGTGCGAACCAGGAGGTCCTCGAGATGCTCGAGACGATCCGCGCCGATGGAGGCGACGTGTCCAAGGCCGTCGCCCGTGCAAAGGACAAGAGCGATCCGTTCCGGCTGATGGGCTTCGGTCACCGCGTCTACAAGAACTTCGACCCCCGCGCGCAGATCATCAAGCGAGCGGCCGATACGGTCCTCAGCAACGTCGGTGCGCGCGATGAGCTGCTGGACATCGCCCTCCAGCTGGAGCAGGTCGCCCTCGCCGACTCGTACTTCATCGACCACAAGCTCTACCCGAACGTCGACTTCTACAGCGGCCTGATCTACCGGGCCCTCGGGTTCCCGACCCGGATGTTCACCGTCCTGTTCGCCATCGGGCGCCTGCCCGGCTGGATCGCGCAGTGGCGCGAGATGATGGTCGATCCCTCGTCGCGGATCGGCCGGCCGCGACAGCTCTATACCGGCGCCAGCGAGCGCCCCTACATCCCGCTCCAGAAGCGCTGACCGGCTCGGGTCCGGGCGGCGGCATCGCGCATCGTCGTCGCCGCCCGGCGAGCCCTGCTCGCCGCGACACGGCCGGAACCCGCGGCTCTCAGAGCGGGAAGCCTGGCGGTTCCGTCAGGTCCGGGTGCTCCGCCTCGAAGCGGCGCGCCTCCGCGAGCGTCCGGACCCACTCGTAGTAGACGCCCTTCGCATGGACCAGGATGGCCCCTGCGTCCTGCATCCGGCGCAGGCCGTGATCGTGCATGGCGCCCGGGGCATACGTCGCATCGGTGACCACCGCCACGCGATATCCGCGCTCCAGCAGGCCCAGCGCCGACTGTGCCACGCACACGTCCGTCTCCAGACCGGCGAGCACGGCCGTCCGTCGACCCAGCCTCTGGACCGCGGCGAGAATGTCCGGCTGGTCGGCCAGACCGAACACCGTCTTGGTGAACACCGGCGAACCGGCCGGGACCCGGTCCGTCACCGCGCGTGACGTCGGGCCATTGCGGGGCGGATCCTCCTCGGTGATCGTGACCGGGACATCGAGCGCGGCGGCTACGGCAGCGAGCCATGCCACGCGAGCGGACATCCCTGCGATCAGGTCACGGTCCACCGGCGCGTCCGGCGCGTAGACGCCCGGCTGCATGTCGATCACCACCAGCTGGGAATCGGCGCGGTCCAGGAGCAGCATCGGTCACCTGTGGAGACATCCCCCGGGGCACGGGAATCGTGGCCGGGAGGGCCGAGACGCCGCGTGATCATACCGGGCGAGGATGCGGGTGCCCCGCTCCTGCCCGCTGGGCGTCCGTGGCCGGTGCGGGCGCCGGGGCCGGCGGGCCCGCAAGCGCTCAGACCGTGATGCGCGCCTCCTCCTCCGCGGCCGTGTCCGCCGCCGCCTCCGCGTCCGCCGCCGCCCGTCGAAGATCGAGTCTGCCGAACTCCGGCATCGCCAGCGCCACGGCCGCAAGCCCGACGATGGACAGGAGGCCTCCCGAGACGACTGACATCGCGGGCCCGATCAGCACCGCAACCGCGCTCGCCTCCGCATCGCCGATGCGCGGACCACCGGTCACGACCAGCACGTGGATCGAGCTCACGCGGCCGCGGAGTCCGTCGGGCGTGAGGATCTGGACGATCGAGCTGCGCAGAACGGCGCTGATGACATCGGCGCCGGAGGCGATGGCGAGGAACACCAGCGCGAGCGGGAAGCTGAACGTCGCCAGACCGAAACCGGTGATGCCGAGGCCCCAGACGGCGACCGCGAGGAGCACTGCCCGCCCCGTTCGGCGCACGCTCGTCGTCCAGCCGCTGAACACCACGCCGAGCAGCGCGCCAAGCCCGGCCGCGGATGCCATGAAGCCCACGCCTGCCGGTCCCACGTGGAACACGTCGAGCGCGAGGGGGGCGAACAGGGATCGAGGCGATCCGAAGACCATCGCGTTGATGTCCACCACGAACGTCGCGAGGACCTCGCGACGGCGGCGCGCATAGCGCAGTCCCTCCACGATCGCCGCGATGCTGGGCCGGACAGCGCCGGGCGCCGGTCGGATCGGGGCGATCAGCAGCAACGCCACGATGGCCGCCCCGAAGGTGACGACGTCGATCAGATACGCGGCCGCGACGCCGGCCGTCGCGAGGACCACACCGCCGATGGCCGGCCCGATGACCGCGCTTCCGTTGAACACCAGCTGGTTCATGGCGATCGCCGCCGGCAGGCGGTGCGGCGGAACGAGGCGCGGGATCGCGGATGCCCGCGCGGGCTGGTCGATCGCCCCGAGCCCGGCGGCCACGAACGCGACCGCGTAGATCGCGAGCACCGACGGTGCGGGCTGCACCGCCAGCAGGACGAGTGCGAGGCTCGAGAGGGCCAGACCCGCCTGGGTCAGGAGCAGCAGGCGCCGCCGGTCGACGGCGTCCGCGACCGCCCCACCGCCCAGGGCGAAGATGAGGATCGGGACGAGCTGGACAAGCGACAGGACGCCGACGGAGAGCAGGTCGCCGGTCAGCACGTAGATTTGGTAGGGCAGCACGACCGACGTGATCATCCGGCCCATCGTGCTGATGGCCTGCCCCGTCCACAGCAGCCGGAAGTCGCGGTCGTGCCGGAGCGGCGCCGGGTCTGCGATCAGCCCGCCGAAGCGGCGGCGGGGCGCGGGGGCGGGGTCGGGCATCAGGAGCGATGGTCGCGTTCTGCTAGCATCGAGTCAACGGGGTGCGGTTCCATCATCGACGAGGGTAGATGCCGCCGGAGCTGAATGTGGTCGCCCTGGGTCTGCTCATACTGGCCATGGTCGTCGCGACGGCGATCGGCGGAGTCGCAGGCCGCCGCATCCGGGCCTGGCGCCTCCATCGCACCGGTGGGGCCACGGCTCACGGCCCATCGCAGCCCGTCGCCCAGGCGGTCATCCGGACGCCGCCGGCACCCTCACCTCGGGCATTCTCATCGCCGGCACCGACCCCCGGCCCGAGCCTGCAGGCAGTCAGGCCCACGATCGAGCCGGTGGTCACGCCCACGATCGAGCCGGTGGTCCTGCCGGTCCCGTCGTCCGCGCTCGGTCGTCGCCTTGCGGGAACGCCGCCGGCTGTCGCCACGCGACGTCCCTCGAGCCTCTCGCCGGCCCTCATGTCGCGCGTCGGAGCGCCTGCGGCGGCAGGCTCCACCGACGTCCCGGGCCCGCCGCCTCGAACCCGCCGGCGCGCCGGCAGACGTCGCATCGCGTCCGCCGGCCTCCTCGGTGTGCTCCTCGTCCTCGGCCTGTTCGCAGTCCTGTCGGGCAGGCCGCCCGGACCACACGGGTCGGTGCTCGACGCGACCGGGACCCCCGGCGTGTCCGCGACGCCGCTGGCCTCCGCCGCAGCCGTGTCGCCTTCCGGGCTCGACGTATCAGCCGAACCGGGCGGCTCGGCCGCGGCCAGCCCGACGATCGGCGCGGGAGGCTTCACCGGGGGCGGCGAGCCACCGGCAACCACCGTGCCGGCGGCCACCGTGCCGGCGCCGGGGACCTCCTTCGGGGCCTCGACACCGGCCCCGGGTGCGACGAGCACTCCGACGACGGCACCCGGCTCCTCCGGCACGCCGACCCCAGCGACAACCCCCGCGCCGACCGGTCCGCCTCCGACGCCTTCGTCCCCGCCTTCGGCCACGCCGACTCCGACGCCCGCTCCAACGGAGGCTCCGACACCGACACCGAGCCCGACCACCCCGAGCCCGACCCCGGTCGCGTGCGCACTGCCGAGCGCCGGCTTCACCTCCACCATCGCTCCACCGAGCCGGCAGGCTCCGGTCACGATCTCGGTCACCGATGCGTCGACCTCGCCGGGCTGCGCGATCACCGACTGGCTGTGGGCCTGGGGGGACGGGACGACATCCGCCGGCGTGAGCCCCGGGGGCCACACCTACACGTCGCCGGGAACGTACGCGGTCACCCTCACGGTCACCAACGTCGCCGGCAGCGACACCAGCAGCGCGGTCCAGGTCGACGTCCGATGAGCGCGCCGGGGCGACGGGGCCGCCGAGGCCGGGTGGACCGCATCAGGCGCTGAGACCACGCTGCCGCAGCGCCTCGTACCGGAGCGCGCCGGCCTCGAGGACGAAGGCGTCCAGAGCCAGCCCGTTGGGGTCCATCTCCGAGAACTCGTCGTTCAGCCAGCCGACGAACGAGCGGTCTGCGTCGCCGGGCAGCGAGATGAGCAGGTCACGCATCGGGGCGATCAGGCATTGTGGTTGCCCGCCGAAGATCCGCTCCAGCTCATCCGGCACGAGGACGAGGGCCGACGCGCAGCCGACGCCGGACTGGAGCACGCGGACCGGCACGCCGTCGATCGACTGCCGCACGAGGTCCCGTGGACGCACGGTGTGCATCCGGTCTCGCAGGTTTGCCAGGCCGGTGGCCACGAGATCGGCAGCACCGATGGGCCAGGATTCAAGGAGGCTCGCTCCCACCACGAGGAATGCCGGTCCGATGTCCACGCCGAATCCGGTGGGGATTCCGGGCGGCAGGGTCACCCGGAACGGGTCGCCGGCGGCAGCCGGCATCGGCCGGCGCCGGGGCAGGATCGGGACGACGTTGGGCGCGAGAACGGGCCAGTCGAGGTCCGGGGGCAGGGCGCCCATCGCCCGGAACACTGCCTCCGGCGCGGCCTGCTCGACGCCGTTGCCCAGGTCGTACGTCCGGTAGTCCTTGCCGGCCCTGCGCCGCCGCTTGCTCCGTCGCTTGTCATGCTCGCTCATGGGACGACTGTGACGGACCTCGCTTGGCTGCGGTCAAACCGCGACTGCATCGGGGCTTATCAGCGCCCGGAGGCGGACAGGTATCGAGCGATCCATGCCGATCGGGGGATCGCGACGCCGCACGGCGGACGCCCCGGATCGGTGGGCACATTGAGGTCTGCGGGGCAGGCGGGTACCGTCCGAGCTACCCCCGGGCGAGCGCGCCCGGCCCCCGAGGTGCCGCGATGGAGCTGAACGCTCTTCTCCCGTTCCTGTCGTCCGCGATGAGCTTCGTGTTCGCCCTGTTCCTGCTGGACCAGTGGCTCGAGCGGCGGCGGTCCTACCAGCTGATCTGGGCGGTCGGCATGGTCTGGTACGGCATCTCGGCCGGCACCGAGTTCTGGGGCGGGGCGTTCGGCTGGAGCGAGCCGCTCTACCGGGCGTGGTACCTGATCGGCGCGGTCTACGTGGCGGCGTGGCTGGGGCTCGGCACGATGTACCTGCTGGGCAAGACGCGGTTCGGGTATGGCGCCGCGTTCAGCGTCCTGCTCGCCGGACTGTTCACGATGCTCTCCCAGGCGAAGGAGCAGTACCCCGACACGGGCGCCATCCCGGTGGCGGCGTTCGCGATCGCGATCGTGGGCGCCATCGTGATCTCGATCGAGACGTACCGCGGCACCGGACGCTGGGCGTGGGTCGCGGGCGTCCTGGTCGTCGGCGGGTCACTGGTCGCGGTGCCGATCGTCCTCTCCGCCCCGATCGCGGCCCCCGGCTACACGCTCGACGCGACCGGGATCCCGGTCGGAACGCTGATGCCCGGCTCGGTCCGGTTGCTGACGCCGCTGTTCAACGTCACGGGCGGGTTCGCCCTGGCGCTCGGCGCCCTCTACAGCACGTACGTGTTCATGCCCAAGCGCCGGCTCATCCGCTACGACCTCACCCGCAGCAACGGCATCGCGCCGTTCCTCGTGAACCTCGTGGTCGCACCCGTCGCGATCACCGTGAACCTCCTGGTGTCGATCCCGGGCACCGTTGTCGCCCTGGTCCAGGGCAAGCTCCACAGCCGCGTGCCGGCGACGATCCTGCTGGCGATCGGGGGGTTCATCCCATCCGTCACCAGCGGCCTGTCGCGGTTCGGCATCACCCAGACGTTCTTCCTGGGCGAGCTGCTCGGCGTCGTGTTCCTGTTCGCCGGCTTCCTCGTCTCGATCGAGGTGTTCCGCGAGATCCGGGTCCCGTTCACGCACCGCGTGCTGCGCGTCCGGAGCGAGGCCGTCTGACCCAGCGGCTCGGCCAGCACGCGCCGGTTCGGCCAGCACGCGCCGGGGCTGTCAGCGCCGGTTCGGCCGGCCCGCGCTGGGGCTGTCCGCTCCGCGCGGGGCTGCGCCTCCTTCAGGGAGGTTGTGTCAGCCACCACGGTCCGTGGTGGTCGTCAAGGTTCTGCCACGACGCATGACGATGATGTCGCGGCGCACGCACGATCCCAGGGCGCGCGGCCTCTCACTGCGCCGAACCCGGCCCCTGAACCCGAACATCGCTGACGACCACCACGCAGGATGGTGGGTGACAGGACTTCGAGGTCGATCGCCGCGTACCACCACGCACCATGGTGAACGGCAGGATCGGTCCGCGACCCGGTCGACCGCGGGACCGGGCCCGGGGGTTGAACGAGGTCGCCGGCACCGCGCTGAGCTCAGGCGGTGCGGCGCCGGGCGGGCGCCGCGCTGCGCCGAGCTCAACCCTCGCCGCGTACCCCGACCTCGACCTCGCGAGCAGGAGGCAGCGCCTCGGGTCTCCGGTTGGCGAGGGCCGGGATCTGACGGCGGGCCGCCGCGACCAGGTCCGGGTCCAGCTCAGCGCGCAGGATCGTCTCGTCCATCCCCGCCTCGGCCACGACCCGGCCCCAGGGATCCACGACCATCGAGTGACCCCAGGCAGGGATCGCGCCCGGACCGCCACGGCCGCAGCCCGCCGCGGCGATCACCCAGGCGCCGTTCTCGATCGCCCGTGCCCGCAGCAACACCTCCCAGTGGTCCCGGCCGGTGCGCTCCGTGAACACGGACGGCACCGCCAGCACCTCGGCGCCCGCGAGGACCAGCGCCCGGTACAGCTCCGGGAAGCGCAGGTCGTAGCAGATCGAGAGCCCCAGGCCCACGCCGTCCACCCCGGCCACCACCGCCCGGTCGCCGGGCGTCACCCGCGCGGATTCCTGATCAGTTGGACCGTCGTCGACCGACGCGTCGAACAGGTGGAGCTTGCGGTAGCGAGCGACGAGCGACCCGGCCCGATCGAACAGGATGGCCGTGTTGTACGGGCGGTCTGGGTTCGCGGAGACCTCCGCGTGGCTGCCCGCCAGCACCCAGCAGCCACACTCGCGCGCGACGGCGGCGAACGGCGCTGTCGTGGGACCCGGGGCGGGCCGCGCCGAGGCCCGGAACCCGGCCGCCGTGCCGCGGTACTGGACGTACTCGGGGAGCACCACCAGGTCTGCCCCGTCGGCCGCCTCGCGCGCCATCGCAGCGGCCCGCGTGATGTTGTCGGTCACGTCGTCGCGCGCCTCGAGCTGGACGAGCGCAACCCGGAGCCTGTGCATTGCTCGATGGTACGGCTGTCGATCGACCGGCGGCCACGGTCCGCCGCTCGGGACGCTCCGCTCCGCATGGTTGACCGCGTTCCCGTCCGAGGACTACAGTCCCGATGCCCCCGGCGCTCGTGCGCGGGCTTCCGGGTGTCCATCGCCGCACCGAGGATTCGCTCCATCGTGGAGACCGGACCTAGTCCCGCCGGCATCGCCGCCGGCATCATCCTGGTCCACCCCGCCCGCTGACGGCGAGGGCCGGCGCCGACGCGCCGTGCCCGGCCACCCAGGGCGGTCGGACCCGCCCAGAAGGTGGCCACCATGCGCTTCCTGAGCCAGTGCATCGGCCTGCCGGTGCGCGACCCGGACGACGAGCCGATCGGCACCATCGCCGATCTGATCGTCGCGATCGGCGACGCGTACCCGCCCGTGACCGGTCTGGTCGTGCGGACCGACCGGCGTCAGATCTTCCTGCCCTGGGCCAACGTCGAGACCTTCGACGAAGCCGGCGCGCGCCTGCGCGTGCCCACGATCGACATCGGGAAGTTCAGCCAGCGCCAGGACGAGATCCTGCTCAAGGTGGACCTGCTGGACAAGCAGATCGTCGACATCGAGGGACGCAAGGTCATCCGCGTCAACGACATCAGCCTGGACCTGGTCGACGGCACCCTGCACGTGGTCGCGGTCGACGTGGGCGCCGCGGGCCTGCTCCGCAGGCTGGGCATGGAGGGCGCCTTCCGGACCGTGGCCCGGAACCTCCGGCTCGGCGTCCCCGAGCGGTACATCGACTGGGAGGACGTCGACCCGCTCGAGAGCACGATCGCCAGCATCCGCCTTCGCGTGCCGCACGCGAAGCTCGCCGAGCTCCATCCGGCCGATCTCGCCTCGATCATCGACCAGCTCGCGCCTCGTGACCGGCTCGGCGTGCTGGCCTCCCTGGACGACGAGGCCCTTGCCGACGTGGTCGAGGAGATGGAGCCGGACACGCAGGTCGACGTCCTCGAGGACCTGACCCCCGAGCGGGCCGCGGACATCCTGGAGGAGATGAGCCCGGACGACGCGGCAGACCTCGTCGCCGACCTGTCGGATCGCAGCCGCGCCGAGATCCTCGCCCTGATGGAGCTCGAAGAGGCGGAGGAGGTCCGCGACCTGCTCGCGTTCCCTGAGGATTCCGCCGGCGGCATGATGACGACCGAGTTCGTGGCCGTGCCCGCGACGCTCACGGCCGCGGACACGATCGAGCGGCTGCGCGAGCTGGAGCCGGACGCGGAGACGATCTACTACGTGTACGTCGTGGACGACGCCAACCGGCTCGTCGGCGTGCTCTCGCTCCGGGACCTCATCGTGGCCCAGCCGGACGCCCTGATCGCCGACGTGATGATCGACGAGCCGGTGGCGACCGGCGCCCTCGAGTCGGCCGAATCGGTCGCCGAGACGATTGCCCACTACAACCTGCTCGCGGTGCCGGTCGTCGATGACGACGGCCGGATGGTCGGGATCGTCACGGTCGACGATGCCATCGACACGGTGGCACCGGCCGCGTGGCGCCGGCGGCTGCCGAGGATCGTGGCCCGCGCCGAGCGCGACACCGAACGGTCGGGCGAGCCGCTGGCGGTCGTCGGGCGCGGGCCCGATGAGGAGCCGCGAGGGTGATCCCGGGCCGCGGCCTGCGCAACGCGGTGGTCGCCGAGCGCGGCCGGATCGCGTCGCGGCTGCCGCGCATCCCCGTACCCCGGCTGCGCGGCCGCTTCCGGAGACGCGGCCTGCTCGCGTTCCTTGCCGTCATGGGGCCGGGGATCATCGCCGGCGTGGCGGGCAACGACGCAGGTGGCCTGACCACGTACTCCGTGATGGGTGCCGAGACCGGCCTCCGCCTGCTGTGGATCTTCCCCATCACCATCCTCATCCTGGCCATCGTCCAGGAGATGGTCGCGCGGCTGGGCGTCGTCACCGGCCAGGGGCTGTCCGACCTGATCCGCGAGCGGTTCGGCGTGCGCTGGACGGTGTTCGCGATGGGCGTGCTGCTCGTCGCGAACGTCGCCAACACCATCGCGAACATGGCCGGCGCCGCGGCGGCACTCGACATCTTCGGGGTCCCGAAATGGATCACGGTCCCCGTCGTCGCGATCGCGATCTGGGGCCTCGTGCTGTTCGGGAGCTACCGGATCGTGGAGCGCGTGTTCCTGGCCGTGATGCTGGTGTTCCTTGCCTACCCCGTTGCCGCGGTGCTGGCGACGCCGGACTGGACCCCGGTCATGACGGCCTTCGTGACTCCGTCGCTGGACCTCAGCCCGTCGGTGCTGCTGCTGATGGTGGCGGTCGTCGGCACCACGATCACCCCCTACATGCAGTTCTACCTGCAGTCTGCGGTCGCGGAGAAGGGCATCGGCGAGGAGGAGCTGGGGCTCGAACAGGCGGACGCGGTGGTCGGGTCCGTGTGGACCAACGCCATCGCCATCTTCATCGTGGTCGCGACGGCAGCCGCGGTGGGCGTCGCCGGGGGAGCCACCATCAACTCCGCCACCGACGCGGCCCATGCCCTGGTCCCGGTGGCCGGGCCGTTCGCGGGCGCGCTGTTCGGGGTCGGCCTGTTCGGGGCGTCCGTGCTCGCGGCGACGATCATGCCCATCTCCACGGCGTTCGTCATCTGCGAGGCATTCGGGTGGGAGAGCGGCGTGGGCAAGCGCTTCTCGGACGCGCCGATCTTCTTCGGCATCTACACGTTCGTGCTGGCGCTGGGGGCCGTCGTGGTGCTCCTCGTGTCGGAGAACGCCCTGGTCCCGATCATCGTCGCCAGCCAGAACCTCCAGGGCATCCTGCTGCCGGTGGTCCTCGTCTTCCTCGTGCTGCTCGTCAATGATCGGCGGCTGATGGGCTCCCACGTGAACGGGCGGGCCGCGAACCTGCTCGCATGGGGCGCGGTTGCGCTCGTCGTGGCGCTCAACCTGGTCATGCTCGGCGTGACGGCGCTCGGCGCAGTCGGGATCTCGCTGGGCTGAGGCGCCGGAGCCACTCGCGGGAACCTGCCAGCCACGCGAGCGCCCGCCCGAAGGAGGCGCTTGCTGCGCCGTGCGAGCATTCCCGCATGGCGACCCGGAAGGAGATCCTGGAGATCGGCGGCCGCGAGGTGGCGGTCAGCAACCCCGACAAGGTCTACTTCCCCGCGGCCGGGCACACGAAGCTGGACCTGGTGCGCTACTTCCTCGCCGTCGCAGACGGGGCTCTGGTCGGGATTCGCGGACGTCCGATGGCGCTCAAGCGGTTCGTGGACGGGATCGACAAGGAGCCCTTCTTCCAGAAGCGGGCGCCCGAGAACCGGCCCGGGTGGATGCGCGTCGCGACGCTCACCTTCCCGTCCGGCCGGACCGCGGACGAGATCGTGGTCGACGAGGCGGCCGGCCTGGCCTGGGTCGCGAACCTCGGCTGCATCGACCTCAACCCGCACCCCGTGCGAGCCGGGGACCTCGACCACCCAGACGAGCTGCGCGTCGACCTCGACCCCGTGCCGGGCGTGCCCTGGTCACAGATCCGCGAGGTCGCGCTTGTCTGCCGCGAGTCGCTCGAGGCCGTCGGGCTCACCGGCTGGCCCAAGACCTCGGGATCGCGAGGCATCCACATCAACGTCCGGATCGAGCCGCGCTGGACGTTCCCGCAGGTCCGGCGTGCTGCGCTGGCCCTGGCGAGGGACGTGGAGCGACGGGCACCTGCGATCGCCACCTCGAAGTGGTGGAAGGAGGAGCGCCACGGCGTGTTCCTCGACTACAACCAGAACGCCAAGGACCGGACCGTGGCGTCCGCCTACTCGGTGCGGCCGCTGCCCGATGCCCGGGTCTCGTTCCCGTTTCGCTGGGACGAGCTCGCCGACATCGTCGCCGAGGACTTCACCCTCGCGACCGTCCCCGCGCTGTACGCCGAGCGGGGCGACGCGGGCGCCGGGATCGACGACGCCGTCGGCTCGCTCGAAGCGCTCCTGGAGCTGTCCGCCCGCCACGAGGCGGAGGGGCTGGGCGACGCCCCGTGGCCGCCCAACTACGCGAAGCAGGCGGGCGAGCCGCCCCGGGTTCAGCCCTCGCGCAAACGGCGCGCCGACGCGGACTACGCGGGGCGCGGCCGCGAGGGCGGTCCACCCCCGGAAGTCGCCGAGGCACGTGCGGCTGCGGTCGCCGCCGGCGATCCGAACGCCGGCCTGCCGACGGAATGGGAGGGGACCCGCCCGACACCGACCGGCCGCCGCAGGTCGTCGATCCCCGTCATCGAGATCGCGAGGGCGGCAACGAAGGCCGAGGTGAACGAGGGACTCGAACGCTGGAAGGCGCGCCACCCGGATGCGGCCGCGCACCTCGAGCCCGCTGACATCCTCACCGACGGGATGCGCGGCCGCGCCTACGTCTGGTACCGGCTGCGCGTCAACCTGATCCACGTCCCCGAAGCCCTCCGACCGGCCCAGGAGCCCCTCGACCCGGACTACGACCCGTGGCAGGGGTACGAGTGGGCGGACCCGCGGGGCGGCTGATGCCGCGGAGCGGGAGTGCGCGCGACACCGTGACCGGATCGGAGGTTCGATGGGCAGGGCAGCGATGATCGGCGGCGTGTTCCTGCTGGCACGGGATCCGCGCTCGCTGGCCGAGTGGTATGGGCGGCACCTCGGCTGGCAGCTGCGCCCGCTCGACGAGGATGGCTCGTACTACATCGAGCTGTCCTACCGCGAGGCGGATCGCCCGGATCGGTCCCAGCAGCTCGTGTTCGCGATCATGCCGGGCGATCCGGGCCAGCCCGGCCAGGGTCACATCATCAACTACCGCGTCGACGACATCGACGCGGTCGTCGCCTCTCTTCATCAGGCCGGAGCGGAGACCGCGGCTGCCATCGTCGGCGACGACGGGCAGGGCACGGGCAAGTTCGTGCGGCTCCTGGACCCCGAGGGCCACCGCATCGAGCTGTGGGAGCATCTCACGGACGCCTGATCGCCGCGGGTGTCGTCCGCGATGGCCAGGCCCTGACCCGGGACGGCCGGGCGCCGACGCGGGACGGCCCGTTGGCCGCGTGGGGGCCAAACCGGCGCCGCTTCTAGCCCTCCGTGAGAGGCGCCAGCCACCCCTTGGCCGATGCGACTCGGGCGGCTTCGGCACGGTTCCGGGCGCCCGCCTTCTGGATCGCGGCCGACAGGTGGTTGCGAACCGTTCCCTCCGACAGACCCAGCTTGTCGGCGATGTCGGCCACCGTCCCATTCGTTGCGGACAGTGCCAGGACCTCGCGCTCCCGCTCGGACAGCGGGTTGGCGCCCTCGCTGAGCGCGGACAGCGCGAGCGTGGGATCGACGACCCGCTGGCCGCGCACCACTCGTCGCACCGCATCAGCGAGGTCGGCCGCCGGTGCGTCCTTGAGCAGGAAGCCCGAGGCACCGGCCTCCATCGCCCTTCGGAGGTAGCCGGGTCGCCCGAACGTCGTCAGCATCACCACCCGGCAGCCGGGAACCGCGGCGCGCAGCTGTACCGCGGCCGACAGGCCGTCGAGGCCGGGCAGCTCGATATCCAGGAGCGCGACGTCCGGCCGGGTGGCCAGCGCCCGGGTGACGATCTCGTCACCGCGGCCCACCTCGGCCACCACCTCGAGGTCACGCTCCATCGCCAGCAGCGCCGCCAGGGCGCCACGGACCATGGCCTGATCCTCGGCCAGCAGGATCCGTGTCATCCCGCGATCTCGGCCGGCACGGCAACGAGCAGGCGGAAGCCGTGATCCGGAAGCGGCCCGGCCTCGACGCGGCCTCCCAGCCTCGCGGCACGCTCCCGGAGCCCGGCCAGGCCGACGCCGGCGCGACCGTCGGGCGCCCCGTCGTCGGGCGGCAATCCGCGCCCATCGTCCACCACCTCGACCGCGCGCGACGAGCCGTCGGCGATGATCCGGATCCGCGCCGTGGTCGCATCGCTGTGCCGAAGCACGTTCGTGACGCCCTCGCGGACCGCCCAGCCGAGCATCGCGTCGACGTTCCGGGGCAGGCCTTCGGGCGCCGGCTCGACCTCGCCCGTGATCCCGGCAGCCGCGAGCGCCGCGCGGGCTCCGGCCAGCTCGATCGCGAGCGACGGCTGCCGATAGCCGCTGACCGTCTCGCGAACGGAGGCGAGCGCCTCGCGGGACACGCGTTCGACATCGGCGAGCTCTGTGTCCGCTCGGGACGGCTCATCGGGGAGCAGCCGCCGCGCGAGCTCGCTCTTGAGCGCGATCACGGACAGGCTGTGACCAAGCGTGTCGTGCAAGTCCCGGGCGATCCGGTTGCGCTCCTCCTGGACGGCGAGATCGGCAAGCTCGCGCCGCGCATCGAGCAGCTGCCGGTTCGTCCGGCCCAGCGCTGACAGGGCGGACAGGGTGAGGCTGATCGTGGCCACCGTGATGCCGGTCGTGAGCCCATTGTCCCAGCCCCCGGCGGCCACCGTCGTCGTGCCGGCGGCGACCAGGCCGATGAGCCCAATGCCGGTCAGTGCCCAGGGTTCGGGCACGAGGCGTGCGGCGGTGACCCCTGCGTAGAAGAACAGCGCCGTGGCCTCGCCAGTGCCGTACCGGACCTCGACCATCACCGCGATCGCGGTGATCAGGGCAGCCGCGATCGCCAGCCAGCGAGAGTCCCGGAGCCGCCCGAACGGCTGGCCGCGAAACAGCGGCACCAGCGTGCTCCCGAACATGGCCCAGGCCATCAGCATCAGGATCAGCGGAGTCGGCCCCGGCGGATGCGCGAGCACCGAGATGAGGGGGACGAACGTGAAGAACAGGGTGGCGCCGATGAACGCCGGCCGGTAGCGCGTCCGCCGGAGGGCACCGAGCGCCGGCCCATCGGCGATGGGCCGGCGCGCCTCGGGATCCACGCCCGGGCCGGTCACGGTCTCAGGCCCGTCCTGCCTGCTCGTCGCGAATGTACCGCCACGAAGCGAGGCTGCCGAGGGCGACCGCCCAGGCGACGAGCGCGAGCACATCGAGGACATCCGGTGTCCGCCCGGCTGCGGCGGATCGGCCAAGGCTCGCGAGGTGGGACGACGGGAGCACGTGGCCAATCGTAGCGAGTGCGGACGGGAATGCTTCGAGCGGGGCGAACAGGCCACCGAAGATCGCGAGCAGGAAGTAGGACAGGACCATCCCGCCCTGCGCGCTGTCGGCGTCGAGAAGGTAGCCGATGAGCAGACCGAGGGCTGCGAAGGGGACAGACCCGAGGGCGAGCACGACGACGATCCGGATCGTCGTTTCCGCACCCATCGAGACATGGTTGACGAGGCCGCCCGCCAGGGCAACCAGGAGCAGCGCGGGCACCGTCAGCACGACCGCCGAGACGACCTTGGCGGCAACGTAGGCGGAACCCGGGAGGGGCGTCACCCGCAGCTGGCGAGCCCAGCCCTGCCGCCGCTCGATCGCGATCGGCGCCG
The DNA here is from genome assembly GCA_963849495.1 of uncultured Chloroflexia bacterium. Taxonomy (GTDB): domain Bacteria; phylum Chloroflexota; class Limnocylindria; order Limnocylindrales; family CSP1-4; genus CAIXZV01. The sequence continues at coordinate 64,670 of CAWKHN010000008.1, forward strand.
CCTGGCTCATCGCCGCGCCGATCGCCCCGTACGAGGCCATCGACACCAGGAAGTAGACGGGCCACGCGAGGCCGTCGATGAGGCCCGTGGCCGATGCCGGCAGGATCGCCGTGTACAGGACGTACAGGATGACGGGGAACGCGATCGTGAAGATGAGGTAGCGCCGATTGCGCAGCGACCGACGCACCTCGAGACGCAGATAGGCGAGGAACGGGGAGGCGGCGAGGCCGGGGATGGTCAGGGCGCGAGACGCAAGCATGGGTCAGATCTCCTATGTGCTCGTCGGGTCAGGCCGCGGCCGAAGCGTCGGTCGCGCCGCGGGTGAGGGCCAGGAACGCGGTGTCGAGGTCGGCACCGGTGACCTCCAGATGCCGGAAGGCGACGCTCGATGCCACGAGGGCGCGCACGGTCGCGTCGGCATCACCGGTCAGCAGCGTCACCGTCTCGCCGTGCCGCTCGGCCGAGGTCACGCCGGGCAGCGCCCGGAGCGCAGCGTCCTGGACGGCGTCGGTCAGCGGCCACGTGAACCTGACCGTCCGCTCCGCGATGCCTCCCTTGAGGGCCGCCGGCGATCCGTCCGCGACCACCCGCCCGCGATCGAGGACGATGATCCGGTCGGCGACCTGGTCGGCCTCGTCGAGGTAGTGGGTCGCGAACAGCACGGTCCGGCCTTCGGCCGCGAAGCGGCGCATGTCGGCCCAGAAGGCGCGCCGGCTCTCGACGTCCATGGCGACGGTGGGCTCGTCGAGGAACACGAGGTCCGGGTCACCGGCGATCGCGAGCCCGAACCGTACCCGCTGCATCTCGCCACCCGACAGGGTCTCGGCCCGGCGCCCGGCGAGCCCGGTGAGGCCGGCACGCTCGAGGATCGCGTCGCGCGGCAGTGGAGCGGGATAGAGGCCGCGCCCCAGGTCGACCAGCTCGACCACGCGCGCACCTGCCGGCAGGGTCGCGGACTGGAGCATCGCCCCGACCCTGCCCGATCGCACGGCGTCGCGGGGGGCCCGATCGAGGATCCGGGCGGTGCCGCCACTCGGCTCGAGCAGCCCGAGCATCACCCCGATCGCCGTCGACTTGCCGGCACCGTTGGGACCGAGGAGCGCGACCGTCTCGCCGATGCCCACGCCGAACCGGGCATCGTCGAGCGCGAGGGTCGCGCCGAACCGGCGGGAGACGCCGTCGAAATCGACGGCCTGAAGGTGAGTCATGGGATGGACCTCTGAGACGCGGAAGGAGTCATGCCCAGAGCATGGGCGGAGTGCGGCCCCGCGCGAAGTCACGCGCGTCGGGATCGCACCATGACAGCCGTCACGGGGCGCGCGCGTGCGGTGAGGGGCCTGCGGAGCCGGGAGGGGCCTGCGGAGCCGGGCCTCAGCTGCTGCCGAAGATCCGCGCGAGCTCGTACGGCGTGGTCGTCTCCAGCTGGTCGTATCGACAGTCGGCGGCCGGCTTGTCCGGGCGCCAGCGGCGGAACGTCGTCGCGTGGCGGAACCGGTCGCCCTGCAGGTGGTCGTAGGCGACCTCCACCACGCGCTCCGTGCGCAATGGCTCCCACGAGAGGTCCTTGCCGCGGTTCCAGCGCGAGGTCGCGCCCGGCAGCCGCTGCCCGGAGGCGTCGGCGGCACCTGTGGACGCCCATTCGGCCCACTCCGCCCAGGGGTGGCCCTCGAGCGCGCCGTCCCGCAACGGGGCCAGCTCCTCGACCAGCGCGGCCCGCCGCTCCCACGTGAACGAGGACGTGATGCCGACATGGTGCAGCGTGCCCGCGGCGTCGAACAGCCCGAGCAGCAGCGACCCGACGTGCGTCCCTGGCCCGTTCTTGTGCCACCGGAACCCGGCGACGACGCAATCCGCGGTGCGCTCGTGCTTCACCTTGACCATGGCCCGCTTGCCGGGCAGGTACGGGCCGTCGAGGCGCTTGGCGACCACGCCGTCCAGGCCCGCGCCCTCGAACCGGTCGAACCAGTCCGCCGCGAGAGCTCGGTCACGGGTGGCCGGCGTCAGGTGGATCGGTGGCGTTACCCCACCCAGCGCGGCCTCGAGCCGCGCCCGTCGCTCCCCCTGGGCCACGGCGCGCAGGTCCTCGTCGCCGAGGGCCAGGAGATCCCAGGCCACGAACGAGGCCGGCATCTCGGCCGCAAGCATTCGCACCCGTGACTCAGCGGGATGGATGCGCAGCAGCAGCGACTCGAACCGCAACGCCCCGCCGGCGGCGATCACGATCTCCCCGTCGAGGACGCATCGCTCCGGGAGCTGTTCCCGGAGCGGGGCGGCGAGCTCCGGAAAGTAGCGGTCCAGGGGCTTGAGGTCCCGGCTCTGCGTGAACACCTCGTCGCCGTCGCGGAAGACGAGGGCCCGGAACCCGTCCCATTTCGGCTCGTACAGCCAGCCCTCCCCGTCCGGCAGCGCTGCGGCGGCCTTGGCCAGCATCGGCTCGATCGGGGGTTCGAACGGGAGGCGCATGACGGCACGATACCGCGCCGCGGAAGCCCGCAGCCCCGGTTGCGGGACCCCACCGAACGACGGCGGCCGGGCGGGCCGTTAGCGTCGTCAACGATGGCGATGCCGGCGACGGACCGCTCACGCGGAACCCCGGGGGGCCCGGCCACGTCATCGGGACACCGCGGGCACGCGGGACTCGCGGCTCACAAGCTGAACGCCGCACAACGGGGAGGAACCGCCATGGGGGCCCGACAGCCTCGAATCCTCGCGTCCCGCCTGATCCTGGCCCTGGTGGCCGGCGTCCTCGTCTCCGCATGCGGCAGCTCGGCCAGCGTGCTGAGCACCGTGGGGGGACCAGTCGGCGACGCCGCAGCCCCGGCCCCGGCCGCGAGCGCCGCTCCGGCGGACGCCCAGGGCGGCGACACATTCGGAAGCCAGCGGAACGGCACCGGCTCCACCGACACCGCGCCGTCCGCGTTGCTCGACAACCTCAAGGTCGTCTACACGGGCTCGCTCCAGCTGGTGGTCGCCGACCTGGAGCCGGCGCTGGCCAGGGCCAAGGCGGCCGTGGCGGCGGTCGGCGGGTACGTCGGCGCCTCGCAGGAGTCGAACAACGGCGACCGTCCGGTCGCGACCATCACCTACCGGATCCCGGCCAGCCGCTGGGATGACACCATCGCCTCGCTCCGCGGCCTCGCGACGAAGGTCGTCGCCGAGCAGACGCAGGCAACCGAGGTCGGCAGCCAGATCGTCGATCTCGAGGCGCGGATCAAGAACCTGCGGGCGAGCGAGACCGCGCTCCAGGACATCGCCAAGAGCGCCGGCAAGATCACCGACCTGCTCGCGGTCGAGGAGCAGCTGACCCAGGTGCGCGGCCAGATCGAGGAGCTCGACGCGCAGCGCACCCAGCTCAACGACCAGGTCGCCTACGGCACGCTGGTCACGACCTTCGGCCTCGAGATCGTCGCCGTCCAGGAGACGGCGAAGGGCTGGGACCCGTCCAAGGATGTGGACTCGGCGACGGCCACCCTGATCGGCACCGGACAGACGGTCGTGAGCGCAGCGATCTGGTTCGGCATCGTGTGGCTGCCGGTGCTGCTCGTGCTCCTGCTGGTGGCCCTCGTGATGCGCTGGCTGTTCCGGCGGTTCGCCCCCAAGCCTCGCGGCGGCGACCCGATCCCGGGCTGGGGCGACGGCGTCTGAGGCCCTCCCGGCGGCGGGCCCACCGGGGCCGGCCCACCGCCGTCTCTGCGGTCCTGTCTTCGAGAGGTCAGACGGCCTCGTAGGGGACGTACGCCGGACGCCACATCGCGGCGTCGACGGCGTCCGGGATGGCCTCCGGCGGGAACCTGCGGCCGACGCCGAGCTCCCCGAGGTGCGCGACGACGACGATCGCGAGCTCACGGGCAACGTGACGCAGGTCGCTGATCGGCGGGAACAGGGCGCCCCGCGCGACATCCTCGGGGTCTGCCAGCTCCGCGAGCCGCCGGGCGGCAACGAGGAATGCGGTCTCCGGCAGGATCCGCGCCTCCGACACGATCGCCCCGAGGCCGATCCCCGGGAAGACGTAGGCGTTGTTGGCCTGGGGGACGGGCCGGCTGTCGCCGCCGATCTCGACCGGCGGGAACGGGCTGCCGGTCGCCACCGTCGCGCGTCCATCCGTCCAGGCGAGGACATCCGACGGCCGGGCCTCGGTGTTCGCGGTCGGGTTCGACATCGGGAGGATGATCGGGCGCTCGCAGCTCGCGGCCATCGCCCGGATCGTCGCCTCGGTGAACGCCCCGGCGATCCCGGTGGTGCCCAGCAGCACCGTGGGCCGGAAGGCGCTCACGATGGCGTGGAGATCGTGGGTGCCGTCGGGATCCAGGCCCAGCGACGAGACGAACTCGCGCGGCAGGGCGGCGTCAAGCTTGTCGTCATCGAGACCCGGCCGACCCTCGACCAGCAGGCCGCGCGAGTCGATCATCGCGATCGCGTTCCGCGCAGCCGTGGGCGAGAGACCTTCCTCCTCCATGGCAAGGCGCAGGAGGCGGGCGATGCCGGTGCCGGCCGCACCGGCCCCTGCCAGCACGACGCGCATCCCGGCCAGCGACCCGCTCGTCGAGCGGAGCGCGGAGAGGATCACGGCGACCGCGATCGCCGCCGTGCCCTGGATGTCATCGTTGAAGCTGCAGACCCACTGCCGGTAGCGCTCCAGCAGCCGGATGGCGTTGTGCTGCTTGAAGTCCTCCCACTGGAGCACGGCACGCGGATGAACCTCGCGGACGCCGGCGACGAAGGCCTCCACGACCTCGTCGTAGGCAGCGCCACGCAGGCGCGGGTGGCGCCAGCCGACGTAGAGGGGATCGTTGAGCAGCGCCTCGCGATCGGTGCCCACGTCCAGTGAGACCGGCAGCGTCAGCCCCGGGTGGATGCCGGCGGCAGCGGAGTACAAGGCGAGCTTGCCGACCGGGATCGGCATCCCGCCGGCACCCTGGTCGCCAAGGCCGAGGATGCGCTCGTTGTCGGTGACGACGATCAGGCGGATCTCGTCGCGGGCGGCATGTCGCAGGATGTCCGGGACCCGGTGGATGTCATCGGGCGTGATCCAGACCCCGCGCGGGCGGCGGTACTGGTGGCTGTACTCCTGGCAGGCACGCCCCACCGTCGGCGTGTACACGATCGGGAGAAACTCATCGAGGTGCTCGAGCAGCACGCGGTGGAACAGCGTCTCGTTGCGGTCCTGGAGCGCCGCGAGCCCGATGTAGCGCTCGAGGTCGTCCGCCTTCCGGCGCACGTGCTCCAGCTCGAGCGCGACCTGGTCCTCGATGTCCATGACCCGGGGTGGCAGCAGACCGCGGAGGCCCAGCGCGTCGCGCTCCTCCTCGGAGAACGCCACGTCCTTGTTGAGCACCGGGTCCGCGAGCAGGGTGATGCCGCGCCGGAGGATGGGTGCCGGGCCGATGCCACTGCGAAGGGCGTCGAGCACGGGCCTCGACAGCCCCTGGATGGGCTCTCGCGCGGTCGCGAGAGGCTTCACAAGGCTCATTCAGCGTGCCTCCAGGAGCGGTGCATTCTGTCCGCCCTCGGGGCGGCGGGATCGGTTCGCCCCATTCGGGGCTGGATCGGTGTCAGACAGTCGCGGCCGGGGACGAGCGTCGACGACCGTCGCGTGCGCGTGGGTCGCGACGTGGCCACAGCCGACACCGTTCCGCGAAACCCAGTGCTGCACACGATGCAGCATCCGTTGAGGGCGCGGCAGCGACCAGCGCCCGCGGACCGCGGCGCGGGGGCCGAAGGGCATGAAGTGGTCATGGCACCATGCGCAGATGACGGAACAGGAAGCCCGCTACGACCGGATCGCGGACGGCTACGCGACATGGTGGTCGCCCGTGCACCGTCCCGCGACACTCCGGCTGCTCGACGAGATCGACCCCGATGTTCGTGCGGGAGCCCGCCGCGTGCTCGATGTCGGGTGCGGGACCGGGACCCTCGCCGCCGCCGCGGTGGCGCGCTGGCCCGACGTGCAGCTGGACGGGGTCGACGCCTCCCTCGGCATGCTCGGGGTCGCGGAGCGGGACTGGGCGACCCTCCCCGAGGACAGGCGCAGCCGGATCCGCTACCACCACGGATACGCCGATCGCACCGGGTTCGACGACGCGTCGGTGGACGTCGTGGTCACGGCCTTCGTGCTCCAGCTCGTCCCGTCCTGGCATCGGGCGCTGCGCGAGGCACGGCGCGTCCTGCGCCCGGGCGGACGACTCGCGTACGTGACCTGGCTCCAGAGCAACGGGACCTTTGCGGCCGACCGGGCATTCGACGATGCGCTCGTCGCCGTGGGGCTCGATCCGCGCGCGGCCGGGGGCCGCCACAGCGAGCCGGCATCGCCCCGGGCGGCCGTCGCGCAGCTGCGTCGGGCGGGCTTCGCCGAGGCCTCCGCCACACGCGCGGCGCTCGTGCACCAGTTCACCGCGGACGGGTTCCTGGAATTCCTCGCCAGGTTCGACGAGGAGGACCTGTTCGCCTCGCTGGCGGAGGACCGGCGCGAGCGGCTGCGCAGCGAGCTCCTGTCCCGGTTGCATGCGCTGCCCGCAGACGGGCTGCGGCTGGAGCTGCCGCTCGTGTACGCAACCGGGCGCCGGGCGCCGGAGCGCTGATCGACGACCGGCCGCCCCGCCGGGCGCCTCTCGGGTCGGGGCGTCCGGTCGGACACCCCGCCTCGTGTCAGGCCTCCGACGACTCCTCGCCACCCTCGGCGGCCGCGGGCGCACCCTCCTCCTCGGTGGGCTCGATCCCCTCGGCAGCGACCGGCAGCTCCTCGACGCGCGGCGCCAGGACCCGGGCGATGACGTCGGCCGGGTCGGCCTGGATCGTGACCCCCTCGGGCGCGACCAGGTCCGCCGCGGTGATGGTGGCCTCGTAGGTGTCCAGCCGCGAGATGTCGTACGACAGCGACGAGGGCAGGTCGGACGGAAGCGCACGCACCTTCACGGTCGAGACCGGGTGCACGAGCGTGCCACCGGCCGCGACGGCCGGAGCCGTGCCGGTGCCGACGAGCGGCACCTCGACGGTGAGCTCCTCGGTCATGCGCACGGCGAACAGGTCGACGTGGAGCGGTCGGCGGTTGACCGGGTGAACCTGGATCCCGGAGACGAGCACCGGACGGGGGCTGCCGCCGTCGACCGCGAGCTCCACCAGGGTCGATGCGCCGACGTGGCGGCGGAGCAGATCGAACTCGTGAGCATCGAGCGTGACGGTCTCGCTGGCCGTACCGTGGCCGTAGACCACGGCCGGAAGCTGGCCCTGGCGGCGCAGCTGGGCGACGGCCTTGCCGGTCACGGACCGGCTGGCGGCCGCGAGGCGGGGGCGGTCGGACATCGTGGTGAACCTCTCTGGTGTGCAGCGCTCCGGCCCGAGCTGGGGGGCGGCGCCGCAGGCGACGAGCGTCTCGCGCGTCGCAGCGTGCGCCCGAGGCTACCATACGCCGGGCATCCTCCCTGCCCGATCCGCCTGCGCGACCACCGTCTGCGCCGGTGGCACCTTCGTCCGGAGGGGACGGACCCCGCTGTGGCGAGCCCCGGTGTAGGATCGCCGGGCCGTGACAGCCACCATCCTGATCGTCGAAGACGAGTTCGCGGTCGCACGAGGAATCCAGTACGCCCTCCAGCAGGAGGGGTACGACGTGACCGTCGCGCGGTCCGGCGAGGAGGGCCTGGAGTTCGCGACGAGCCAGGCCCCGGATCTCATCCTGCTCGACGTGCGCCTGCCGGGCATCGACGGCTTCGAGGTCCTGCGGCGGCTCCGGGCGATCGGGTCCAAGGCCCCCGTCCTGTTCCTCACGGCGCGCGGCGACGAGTTCGACAAGGTCGTGGGACTGGAGCTCGGCGCGGACGACTATGTGACCAAGCCCTTCGCCCTGCGCGAGCTGATGAGCCGGATCCGCGCCCTTCTGCGCCGCGCCTACGGCGACCTCTCGAATGCCGCGGGCGGGCGGATCATCCGCCACCGCGACCTGGTCATCGACCTCGAGCGCAGGCGCGTCCAGCGTGGCAACCGGCGGATCGCGCTCACGGCGACGGAGTTCGAGATCCTCCGCCACCTGGCCAGCCGGCCGGGACGCGTGTTCGGCCGCCGCGAGCTGCTGGAGCTGCTGCGCGACTACGAGGCCCTGGACCAGGACGAGAAGACGATCAACGTCCACGTGAGCCACCTGCGGGACAAGATCGAGGACGATCCGTCGGCGCCGCAGTTCGTGCTCACCGTCCGGGGCGCCGGCTACCAGTTCGCCGAGCGCTAAGGTGGCCGACGACCGGACGCCGGACGGGGCGCCGGCCGGCGACCAACCGGGCGATGCCCGGACCCGGAGCCCCCGGGGGCCGCGACGGCCGACTGGGCCGCAGTCGTTCCAGACCCGTCTCACGATCGCCTTCGTCGGCGTCGTCGCGCTGACCCTGGGCCTGGTCGCTCCGGTCGTGTTCAACCGGCTCGACGACTACTTCGAGCAGCAGGAGGCGCAGAGCCTGCGCGTCAGGGCAAGCGCCACGGCCTCGGTGCTGGACCGGTTCATCGAGAACGACATCGGCAACAACGCCGTGGTCGCCAGCGTCGGCGGCAGGCCGGCGCTCAATCCGGAGGTCAAGCGCCTGCTCGTGGATGGCGGCATGCTCGGGCTGCTCGCCAACAACGTCGCCCAGGCCGACATCAGCCTCCGGTTCGGGCTCGCCAGGCCCGACACGGACGGGGTCCTGGTCACCAACCCGTCGAGCGACCTGGGGTTCGACGCGACGCTGACCATCGATCCGGCCCGCGGACAGGCGCGTGACCCGGGCATCGCCCCCGCGAGGTTCGACTTCGCGAGCTCGAGCCCCGTCCAGGACTGGGGGATGGTCGTCACGCTCTCCAACCCGTACACGAGCCGCGCGAGCACGCTGGCGGCGATCGCCGGGCTGCTGCTGATCATGGGCACCATCGCGTTTCTCGTCGCCGTGCTGGTGGCCGCGTTCATCGCCCACCGCTTCACCACCCCGCTGACCCGGCTGACGGAGGCATCGCGCCGGCTGGCCGAGGGGGACTTCGGCTCGCGCGTCCCGCGCGAGGAGGTCCAGTCGAGCACGCTCGAGCTGCGCGCGCTGTCGCGCCAGTTCAACACGATGGCCGATCACCTCCAGGAGAGTGTCGAGATCATCCGGCGGGACCGCGACCGCAGCCGCGACTTCCTGGCCGACGTGAGCCACGAGCTCCGGACCCCGATCGCGGCCACGCGCACGTTCATCGAGCTCCTCCAGGGGCCGGCCGGGCTCGATCCCGCGGCGCGCACGGAGTTCCTGGACTCCTCGGCCGTCCAGCTCGACCGCCTGGACTGGATGGCGCAGAACCTGCTGGACCTGTCCAAGCTGGAGTCGGGCCTGGTGCTGCTCGACCTCCGGCCCGATGACGTCCGGGGAACGATCGAGTCCGCGGTGGAGCAGCAGCTGGGCACCGCGGAGCGAAGGGGGATCCGGCTGACCGTCAGCCTCCCCGATCGCCCGCTGCGAATCCTCCACGACAGCCCCCGTGTCGGACAGATCGTGACCAACCTCGTCGGCAACGCGCTCAAGTTCACGAAGCGCGGCGGCGAGGTCCGCGTCTCGGCCGCGGCGGCCGAGGACGGCGGGGCGCTGATCGAGGTCGCGGACACCGGCGTCGGCATCGACACCATCGAGCTCCCGCGCATCTTCGACCGCTTCTATCGGGGCTCGGAGGCCAACGAGGCGCGCAGCACCGGGTCGGGGCTCGGGCTGGCGATCGTGAAGTCGATCGTGGACATGCATCGCGGCACGATCGCCGTGGAAAGCCGGGTCGGGCGCGGTTCCCTGTTCGTCGTGACCTTGCCGCGCGACCCTCGCGAGGTCCCCGACGTGCCGCGGCCCGCTCGCCCGCGGGCAGAGATCGGCGCGAAGGTGGATGATTCTTCACCAATCACCAAGCCGCCCGTGAACCCGGTGCAGGCACCCTTGATCACAACCCCGGATCAGCCCGCGGCCGATCCATCCGTCGCACGAGAGAGAAGACCTCCCCAGCCATGAACGACGAGCCGACCCAGAGCGGCGCCGAGAGCGCCGACGGCACCGACCCGCTCGATGAGACGCAGCGGGTCGACGTCCCGCGCTTCGCACCTGCCCCTGACCCGCGTCCGGACGCCACCTGGGCGTGGGCCGGACCCGGTGGCCAGCCCCCCCGGGATCGCTGGTTCGAGCCGGCGCCGCCCGAGCCGCCGGCGACGCCCGGACAGGAGACATTCGGCCCCTGGAGCCCGCCCCCTGCCGGCGCGGTCACGCCACCGCCCCCCGCGTACGCGACCGGCTCCCAGCCGGCTGCCAAGCGGAGCGGAGGCCCGGGCTTCGTCGCCATCCTCGTGGCCGCGCTCCTGTCGGCCGTGCTGGCCTCGGGCGGCACCGTGGCGGTCCTCAACCAGAGCGGCGCCTTCGACCGCACCGCCGCGCCGGCGACCGTTGGCAGCGCGAACACGACCGGGAGCACGCAGCCGGTCACGATCGACGAATCCTCGGCCGTCATCGACGTCGCCGCCAAGCTCAGCCCGGCGGTGGTCAAGATCACCGTCGAGGGGCAGACGACCGACCCGTTCGGCAACATCCCGACGGAGGGGGTCGGCTCGGGCATCATCTACGACTCGAACGGCTGGATCCTCACCAACCAGCATGTGGTGTCGGGTGCCACGAGCCTCACCGTGGAGCTCAAGGACGGCCGCCAGTTCCCCGGTCGTGTGTACGGTGTGGACACCCTCACCGATCTCGCGATCGTCAAGGTCGACCAGACCGGCCTGCCGACGGCGCCCCTCGGCAACTCGGATGCCCTCAAGATCGGCCAGCTCGTCGTCGCCATCGGCAGCCCGCTGGGCACGTACTCCTTCTCGGTGACCAGCGGCATCGTCTCCGGCAAGGGTCGCGAGGTGCAGGTCAGCAGCGGCAACCGGATCACGAACCTCATCCAGACCGACGCGGCGATCAATCCCGGCAACTCCGGGGGTCCCCTGGCGGACGCCACCGGTGCGGTCGTCGGCATCAACACGGCCGTCGCCACCGACTCCAGCGGGATCGGTTTCGCGATCCCGATCGACATCGCCCGGCCGATCATGGAGCAGGCCGTGAAGGGTGAGGCCCTGTCTCGACCGTGGATCGGCGTCCGGTTCGTGCCGATCGACTTCCAGCTCCAGCAGGACCAGAAGCTGCCGGTCAGCGCAGGCGCGCTCGTCACCAGCGGGACCGGCGGCACGGACCCCTCGGTGGTGCCGAACAGCCCGGCGGCCAAGGCGGGGCTGAAGGACGGCGACATCATCGTGGCGCTCAACGGGATCAAGGTCGACACCGATCACCCGCTCGATGCCCTCCTGGTGCAGTTCGCACCGGGCCAGACGATCTCGCTCCAGGTTCTGCGCAACGGGACCACGCTCACGCTGAGCCTGACCCTGGGCACCCGGCCCGGCAACCTGTAGGACCTCAAGGTCCGGCAAGCCCGGGCCGGCGAGCGTCGACGAGCGCGGGGTCGCGGCCGTCAGACCGGACGGCGCCTGCGGATCTCGACCCCCGCGTTCCGCAGGGGACCGCCGAGCCTGACCTTTGGCTTGCGCACCCGGACGGTGACCTCCTGGACGGGGAAGCCGGCAAGGAGCTCGTGCGCGATCGCCTCGGCGATGGCCTCCAGGAGGTTGAACCGCGTCGACTCCACGATCTGGCGGCACGTCTCGTAGACCTGCGCGTAGTCGATCGTCTGCTCCAGGTCATCGCTGAGACCCGCCGGCTGGAGGTTGAGCGCCAGCTCGACGTCCACCTCGAACGGCTGGGGGGCGAGATGCTCCTCCGGCAGCACCCCGTGGGTTCCCTCGAACACCATCGCGTCGAGGAGGATCCGGTCGGTCATCGCGTCCCGCCTCCGGTCCATCCGGCCGGCCGCCAGCCGCGCAGGATCGCATCGGCGATGCGTGCGGTCCGGACGTTCTCGCGGACGTCGTGGACGCGCACCATGTCGACACCGGCGGCGATGCCCAGCGCCGTGGTTGCCGCCGTCGCCTCGACGCGCTGGTCGGGCGGCAGATCCAGCAACCTGCCGAGGGTGCTCTTGCGGGAGGTGCCCAGCAGGATCGGCCGGCCGAGGACCCGGATGGCCGCGAGATCCCCCAGCAGGGCCAGGTTGTGCTCCGGCGTCTTGCCGAAGCCGAAGCCCGGGTCCACGAGCAGGTCGTCCCACGCGACGCCCGCATCCTGGGCCCGGTCGAGCGCCCGCTGCAGGTCCCCGATCACCTCGGGCAGGAGGTTGCGGTAGCGAGCTTCTGCGCGGTTGTGCATCAGAACGATGGGCGCCCGGCGAGCGGCCGCCAGCCGGACCATCGCCGAGTCCTCGGCGACGCCCCAGACATCGTTCAGGAGATGCGCGCCCGCGTCGAGCGCCGCCGCCGCAACGGCCGGGCTGGTGGTATCGATCGACAGCGGCACGTCCGGCATGGCCGCCGCGAGAGCGGTAATGACCGGGACGACCCGCCCGATCTCGTCGGCTTCCGGGACGCCTGCGTGGCCGGGACGGCTGGACGCACCACCCACATCGAGCACGTCGGCCCCCTCGTCGACCATCCGCCGCGCCCGGGCCACCGCGGCCGGCACGGGGCCGGCTCCTGCGGCTGCCGCCAGCAGCCCGTCGCCCGAGAACGAGTCCGGGGTCACGTTGATGACGCCCATGACGTAGGTCCGATGCCCCCAGTCGAACGTGCGCGGGCCGATCGTGAGGGGACCGGGCCGGCCGGGCAACCCGTCGGAGGCGTCCTCGGGGAGCCTGAACGACGGCGTCGCGGCCCCGCCACCAAGGTCCGGGCGTTCGGGCACGATGCCCTGCTCCGGGGGGAAGCCGCCGGTCGCTCATGCGGCCGCCGGGTCGCGCAGCCCGGGGTCGTCGACGATGCGCGCGCGGACCGCACCGACGAGATACAGCGATCCGGCGACCACGACGGGCGCGGACGTCCCCTCGAGGGCGAGGTCGAGGGCCGCTGCCGGGTCGGGTGCGATGACGATGCGGGCGCCGGGCAGGGCCGCCCGCCACGCCGCCGCGAGCTCGACCGGCGGCAGCGCGCGCGGCAGGTCCACGGCCGTGCACACGACGGTCGCACCGGCCAGCGAGCGGGCAGCCGCGACCGCCTCCAGGGTTCCTGCGACATCCTTGTCGCCCATCGACGCCCAGACCAGCGTCAGCGGCGGAGGCGGCAGGCGCCCGCCATCCGCCAGGTGCGGTCGCAGGTCATCCAGGGCACGCGCCAGGGCGGCGGCGCCGGCCGGGTTGTGGGCCCCGTCGAGCAGCACCTCCCGGCGCGAGCCATCCGGCGCGGGCACCATGACCAGCTCGAGCCGGCCCGGCCACCGGGCGCTCGCGTACCCCTGCCGGCGCGCCGTGGACGGCACGTGAGCGATGCCCGCCGCCTCGAGAGCGTCCAGGAGCGCGTCGGCGACCGCGGCATTGGCCGCCTGGTGCCGGCCGCGCAGGCCGATGTCGGTCGGTCCGAGCCGCGGCAGCTCCACCCGGATCGCGTCCCGGGTCCAGTCCAGCAGCGGCGCGGGCGGTGCAACGGTGAGCGGCACCCGCAGGCGCGCGCACCGGCGGCGGACGACCGCCAGGGCCTCGCGGGTCGTGCCCGTGACGGCCACGTCGCCTCGCTCCACGATTGCGGCCTTCTCCCGAGCGATCGCACCGATCGTGGTCCCCAGCCGGTCCATGTGGTCGAGATCCACGTTCGTCACCACGGCCACGCCTCCGTCCCAGGCGTGGGTCGCGTCGAGTCGACCGCCGAGCCCGACCTCGACGAGCGCCACGTCGAGGTCCGACTGCGCGAAGTGACGAAACATCATCGCGGTCAGGAGCTCGAACTCGGTGGGCGGGCCGAGCCGGCGGGCGATGGTGTCGGCGAGCGGCAGCACCTCGGCGACGAGCCGGGAGAAGCTGGCCGGGTCGATCGGCCAGCCATCCACGACCAGCCGCTCGCGATAGGTGACGAGGTGCGGCTTCGGTGTCTCGCCGACGCGGTAGCCGGCTGCCCGGAGAGCGGAGCCGGCCAGTGCGATCACACTGCCCTTGCCGTTCGTGCCCGCGACCAGGGCTCCGCGGACTGCAAGCTGCGGGTCACCCATCGCCCGGAGCAACGCCCGGACGCGGCCGAGCCCGAGACGGATCCCGTACCGCCCTCGGGCATCGAGCAGGCGCAGCGCCGCCGGGTAGGACAGGTCGGGGTCGACCATGGATGGCGGGGCCTCGGGGGCGGGAGAGCTCACTCCTTTGTCAGCTCATCCTCGTAGAACACGCACTGGTTGAATCGCGGCGTCAGGCACACGTCGTTCACGAAGCCCTGATCCATGTGCACGCCGCCTCGAAGCTGACAGCGCGAGATGTTGTTCGGCTGGCGAAGGAGCCCCTTCAGCAGGTGCGGGGCCTGGATGGGGATCGCGCCCCGGGATCCCGTCAGGTAGAAGTGCGGACAGACGTTGCGACGAATGCTCGGCAACCCGAAGCCGCCGCGACCCGGTGGTGAGTACCGGCGCACCTGACCGGGCCCCATCGGCCGCATGCCCGGCAGGGGCAATGGGGTGCGGAGCGAGGGCGGCTGCGCGGCGGCATCGCCGGCCGCAGCCCCGTCGCCGGTGTCGGCGTCGGCGGCTCGCGGCCGCACCCGGGAGATCGGACCGTGGCTCCAGGAGCCGCGATCACCCGGGGCGGGTCGCGTGGGCTGCCGGTCGCGGGCTTCCAAACCCTCCCTCATGCGTTCGATGCCCGCGGGGACGGGCGGTGCGTCGACGCTGGGCAGAGTACCACCGGGGCATGACCTCCGGCCCCCACGCGGCACGCGCCGGCGCGCGGACGCACCACGATCGCCGACGCACCACGATGATGCCCGCGGCCCGGGCGGCCCGGCGCTTCGTGCGACAATCGGGCCCGATGGATTCCCGTCGAGGTGGGCGACCGCCGCAGGTCCGCCCGCGCCCCCCGTCGAACGGCCGCCCGATGCCGCGCAAGGTGCGGCCGGTTGCCCCGTCGCCCGTCCGGCTGGCCCGCCACCGCCGCATCGAGCGCCGCCGCGGCCTCCCCCTGGCTGCACAGGCTCTTCTCGCCGTCTCGATCGTGGCTCTCGGCGCCACGATCCTGTGGATCAGCAGTGGGAGCGTCGGGCCGGTCGCGTCGGGCCTGGTGCGGGGCTTCGGAGGCTTCGTCGGCCAGATCGCCAACGTCGTCAGCAGCCCGTCTCCAACTCCCCTGCCGGCGATCAGCGATTCGCCGACGATCGTCGCCCCGACTCAGCCGTATACGAACATCGAGACCGTCGACATCACGGTCGATCTCCCCCAGGCGGTCGTGGGCCGGACCGGGTACTCCGTTCGCCTGTGGGTCACCCTGCAGGACGCTCCGGCCACGGTCCTCGCGGAGGTTCCGGTGGGTCCGACCGCGGCGATGGTGATCCCGAACGTCACCCTTGCCAGCGGCCGCAATGACATCCAGGCCTCGATCCTGGGCCCGTCCGGTGACAGCGAGCGGTCCTCGGTGGTCACCTGGGTCCTGGACCAGGTCGCGCCCAAGATCACGATCATCTCACCCAAGTCCGGCTCGGCCGTCACCACCGCGACCGTGACGATCAAGGGCACGACCCAGGCGCAGAGCACCATCGTCTTCCACGACGACGTGAACGGAGCAACCGCGACCGCCACGGCCGACAAGGACGGGCTGTTCCAGGCAGCGGTGGCCATCGGGGCGGGTACGAACAGCATCTCGATCACCGCGACGGACCCCGCCGGCAATGCCAACAGCATGGTCCTGAGCGTCCGCAAGGGATCCGGCAAGCTCAGCGTCTCGCTCACCGGCACCGTCTACCGCTTCAGCGCCGCGAAGCTGCCGCAGACCGCGAAGTTCACGGTGGTGGTCACGGGTCCGGACGGCCGGCCGGTCGGGGGCGCGACGGTGCTGTTCACGGTCACGGTGCCGGGTCTCCAGCCGATCGTGTCGCCGGAGATGCCGACCGGGAGCGACGGCACGGCGACCTTCTCGACCGAGATCCCCAAGGGCGTGATGTCCGGAAGCGGGCTGGCAGTCGTGCTGGTGACGACGGCGAATGCGGGCACGGGCACGGACCGCCAGGTGCTGACCGTCCAGTAGCGGCTCACGCGTCACCGCCGGCCGCAACCGGGTCAGGTACGAACGTGCCGAGTCGCTCGACAGCGGCGTTGCGCGCAGCTACGATCCGTCCATGCCGCACTGGCGATGTCCTCACTGCGGGACCCCACAGGCGGAGACCTCGCGCTGCTGGGTCTGCCACCGCTCGACCACCTCGTGCGCGTCGTGCCGTCACTTCCGGCGCGGTGTCGCGAGCGGCCTCGGACTGTGCGGCCTCGACCCGCGGCACGTTGCCCTGCGTGGCTCCGAGATGCGCGCCTGCTGGGCGCCACCGGCGTTCGTGGACGAGCCGCTGCTCGCACCGTCATCGCCGCTGCCGGAGCGCGATGGTCACAGGTCGGAGCGGCGGCAGCCCCGAACGTTCGTTCTCATCGAGGATGCCGGACGCAGCCAGGACGTGGTGGCCGCGCCCCGGGAGCCATCAGCGACGACTCCCCCCCGCGCGCCCTCGACCGCGGCAGCACGCGGCGCGTGGTCCCTGTGGGGCGACCCCGAGGCCTGACTCTCCGGCCAAGGGTCAGGGGCAGGATACGGGTTTCGTGTCCTGGACGCTGAGGATGATCGATGAGCCCTGTGGTGCAGACGTGTTGGCATTGGGCGACTGGTCCTTGACCCACGTCGTGTCGGCGGCACCCGACGGCAGCACGGCTCCGACCGTGAACCCGTCCTGCGCGATCGCCGCCCTGGCGTCGCCGAGTGTCTTGCACACGTAGTTGCCCACGGTTGCCAGCGGGACAGGCGTGGGAGTCGGCGCTGGGGTCGGCGGCGGTGTCGGTGTCGGCGTCGGGGTCGGGCTGGGGGTGGGGGTGGGCGTCGGTTCCGGCGTGGGGCTGGGCGTCGGTTCCGGGCCCTTGGAGACGACGTAGTCCACCGGTGTCTGGGGGGCGACGAGGAGCCCGGGTCCGGGGTTCTGGCTCACGATCGACCCGGCCGGGATGAACGGGTCGAAGGACTCGCTGCGAACGCCGACGGCGAGGCCGTCCGTGACGAGGAGCTGGAGCGCCTCGGATTCGACCTTGCCGCGAAGGTCCGGAACGGTGGCTGACGTCGGTCCGACGGCCACCGTCAGCCGGACCACGGAGCCAGAGTTCACGACCGCACCAGGGGCCGGATCCTGGGACAGGATCGTGTCGGGGGCGACGTCGGTGCGCTGCTCCGACCCCGCCCTCTGGAGGGTCACTCCGAGCTCGGCCGCCTGTGCCTCGGCGTCCGAGTACAGCATGTTGGTGAAGCTGGGCAGCGTCACCTGATTCGGCGCCGCGCTGGGAGTGGGAGTGCCTCCGGCGGTCAGCAGCCGGAACACGAGGAAGCCGACCACGGCGAGGATCGCGAGTCCGAGCAGACCGGCAACCCAGGCCCACGGCCCGGCTCCGCCGTCGTCGTCATCCCCGTGGACCGGCGGGGGCGGCAGCACGCCCCGGGTCGTCACGGGCGACGACCTGTCCGTCGAACGGGCATAGGCGTCGGGCGGGTACGGAACCGGCGGGTTCGGACGAGCCGTCGCGGACGCCACGGTCCGCGCGGCAGCCAGGTCCGCGGCCGAGGCCGCGTCCACCGGCAGGGCGCCCGGCGCCCCCAGGAACCCCTCCAGCGCGCTGGCCATCGCCGCCGCGGATGCATAGCGCTGGGTCGGGTCGAGCGCCATCGCACGCAGCACAACCGCGTCAAGGGCGGGCGGAACGGCGGGCCGGAGCGCGGACGGACGCGGCGGCGTGGTTGTCAGGCGGGCGAGCGCGACGGCCGCGGCCCCGTCACCGGAGAACGGGCGCTGCCCCGTGAGCGCCTCGAACAGGACGATCCCAAGGGCGTAGATATCCGAGGCGGCCGTTGACGGCTCACCGCGCGCCTGCTCCGGGCTGAAGTAGTGCACCGAGCCCATCGTGGTGCCGGGCAGGGTGAGCTGCGACTCCGTGAGCGCCCTCGCGATCCCGAAATCCGCGACCTTCACGCGACCGTCGCGTCCGACCAGGATGTTGGACGGCTTGACGTCGCGATGCACGATCCCCCGCACGTGCGCGGCATGGAGCGCCTTGCACGCCTCGGCGCACACCCTCGCCGCCTGGCGCGGTGCGAGTGGGCCGCTCTCGCGGATGATCGAGGCGAGGTCCTCCCCCTCGACGAGCTCCATGACGATGTACGGCCCGGACTCGTCCTCACCGAAGTCGTGGACGGCCACGATGTTGGGGTGGCTCAGCGAGGCTGCCGCGCGAGCCTCATCCCGGAACCGGAACAGGAAGTCGGGGTCCCGCCCGAACTCGGGGCGCAGGAGCTTGACCGCGACGTCTCGCTCGAGCTGCGCATCGCGCGCCCGGTAGATCTTCGCCATGCCGCCCTGCCCGAGGAGCTCCAGCAGGCGGTAGCGGCCACCAAGGACGCTCCCGATCTCGGTCACGGTCTGCTCGTCTCCACGGTGCGGCTGAAAGGCCCAGATGCGGCCGTGGGCATCCTACCGCACCGTGCGGGCGATCCCACGCCGTTCAGATGTCGAGCGTGCCCAGGTATTCGCGGAACTCGGTGCCGATATCGGCCCGGGCCAGGGCCAGCTCGACCGACGCCTGGAGCCAGCCCATCGTGGTGCCCGCGTCGTAGCGCTGGCCCTCGAACGCGTAGCCGAACACGCCCTGCTCGTCCATCAGGGCCTGGATCGCGTCCGTCAGCTGGATCTCGCCGCCGGCGCCCCGCTGCGTCTGCTCCAGCTTGTCGAAGATCTTGGGCGTCAGCACGTAGCGCCCGATGACCGCGAGGTTCGACGGCGCGCTGTCCGGCTCCGGCTTCTCCACGATCGACGTCACGCGATAGGTGCGGTCCTGGTCCGGGCCTTCCGTGACGTGCTCACCGCCGATGACGCCATAGCGCCGCGTCTCCTCCCGCGGCACCTCCATCACCGCCACGACCGAGCCGTGCACCTCGTGGTAGGCATGGATCAGCTGGCCGATGCACGGGCGATCGCCGACGACGACGTCGTCGGGCAGGATCACGGCAAACGGCTCATGCCCGATCAGGTCCTTGGCCATCAGCACCGCGTGGCCGAGCCCGAGCTGCTCCTTCTGGCGCACGTAGGCGATCTGCGCGAGATCGCTGATATGCCGCACCTGGCGCAGCTTCTCGATCTCGCCCTTCTCCTCGAGCAGGTGCTCCAGCTCGTAGTTGAGATCGAAGTGATCCTCGATCGCCCGCTTCTGCGACGACGTGACGATGATCACCTGCTCGATGCCGGCGGCGACCGCTTCCTCGACCGCGTACTGGATGATCGGCTTGTCGACCAGGGGCAGCATCTCCTTCGGCTGCGCCTTCGTGGCGGGCAGGAAACGGGTGCCCCAGCCGGCGGCGGGGAAGACGGCTTTTCGGACGCGCATCGAACCTCTCGAGCAGGAGCATGGGCGGTGGCCAGTATACCCGCGACCCCCCGGCCCTCCCCGTCGCGCACCCGGACACCGGGCGGGCCTGCTCAGGCGGTCTGGACGCCGCTCCCGACGAAGGCGGCGACCTGAGCCGAGAAGGCCCCGGGCCGATCCAGGTTGGACAGGTGACCGGCCCAGGGGATGACGACCCAGCAACCCTGCCGGCAGCTCGCCGCCCACATGTCGCCGCCCGGGCCGAAGACGGGGTCCAGGGCGCCGTTCATCACCATGACCGGCGTCCACAGGCGTCCCAGCCGGTCCAGGAACCGGCGCCCGGTCAGTGCCCGCAGCGCTCGGGCGCCACCCGCCGACCAGAACCCGCCGGCGATGATCGGCCCGGCGACGTTGCGCCGGTAGCGAACGCGGAAGAAGGTGACGTTCAGGATCTGGAGGACCCGGCGCGGCGTCCGCTCGAGGATCGCGGCCAGCCACCTGAACAGCGCAGCCGTGGGACCGATCGGCTCCGCCGAGCAGCCGGCGAGGACCAGCCCGGCCACGAGGTCCGGGTAGCGCTCGGCCGTCTCGATCGCCACGTAGCCGCCGAGCGACAGCCCGACCACGACCGCGCGTCTCGCCGGGACCGCCGCATCGATCGCAGCGGCCACCGTGGCCGCTGCGCCGGCGAGGGTGAACGGCCGATCCGCCTGCGTTCCATGGCCCGGCAGGTCGACGGCGACACACCGGTACGACCCGGAGAGCCGGCGCAGCTGGGGCCACCATTGGGCCCTCGTGAGCCGGGTGCCGTGGAGGAACACGATCGCCGGCGCATCCTCCGGCCCGAGGACGGTCCACGGAGGCTCCCCCGGTCCGGGCTCGCCGGATCGGGACGTCTCGGTGGGGACCTCCAGGGGGAACTCCGTGGTCATCGGCGCGGGACGCGGTGCGGCCGGGCGCGGATCCGGGTGGGGTGGAGCGGCCATACCCTGAGCATACGGCCGCCGACGAATCGGGGCTCGGCAGAGCCGGGCACGGATCTGTGCGCCGGCCGGGCGCGGAGCCCGTCGCGGTCAGGCAGACCCGGGCCGGTCAGGCTTGCCCGGTGCTGCCCGGCTCCGCCTCGGCCGCCACAGCGGCAGCATCGCGCCGTCGTGCCCGGTCACGGCTCGCCGTCGCGAAGCGGATGCTGGTCAGCGGGATCCGGACCTCGCGGAACACCTCGACCGAGACGAGGAAGCCGGCGAACAGGAACACGACGCCCAGGAACTTGCCCACCTGGAACAGACCCGTGTCGCCCGCCCGGTTGAGCGAGTCCGTGATGGTCGGGAAGAACGCCCCGATCGCGATCAGGATCGTCGCCGGCACCCGGGAGTGCAGGCGGCCCGCGACCAGCTCGCGGGCAGCGGCCGGCAGCGACACCACGAAGTTGACCGGGATTGCGACGATCGCGATGAACAGGTTGAACAGGAACTGGTCACCCGGCTGATTCGGGTCCAGCGAGTACGGGAGGGCGCGCTTCTTGGGCATGAACACGTAGGTCGAGAACAGTGCCCCGAGCAGCAGCGAGAGCGCGCCCGTGAAGTTGAGGACGGGCGTCAGCAGCCTCAGATAGCCGGGCATCAGGGTGGCCACGGGCTCGCCGGTCGCCGGATCCAGCGCGTACCCGGGCGCCGGCAGCGCCGTGGCCGCCATCAGCACGATGGACAGGAGCGTCGTGCCGATGACGGCACCCGCCGCGAAGCGGGTCCAGCGGTCGTTCTGAAAGTAGGTCTCGACGCCGATGGCCAGGGCGAGGACGACGGCCGCGACCAGGTACACCAGGGGCAGGGGCCCGGCACCCGCGTAGTTCGGGCTGTTGCGGATCATCAGCGCGATCAGGCCCGAGAACAGGAGCAGGATCGCGTACGTGTAGCCGAACCGTGTGCGGCCGAGCAGGTAGGCGGTCCCCAGCCCCAGCCAGGCAGCCGTCCAGACGGCCCCCGTGAGGTACCAGGCGCGGTAGAGCGGCTCGCTCCAGCCACCGGTGGCCGCGAGCGCCTCCGCTCCGGCGCCGATCGCGTAGAACAGCATCCCCAGGGCCCAGATGATCTGGAAGCCGTGGCGCCGCTCGCGCCACTGGTCGAACAGCATCACGGCGAAGACGAGCGCGAGCAGGGACGTCAGGGTGGGCAGGAGCGCGGTCATCGTTGTTGTCGGGCCTCGTGAGGTTGGGCGACGGGGGTGGTCGCCGGTGGGGCGGCCGGTTCGCGGACACCGTTCGCCGCCGCGGCCTCATGCGCCGCGACGAATGCGAGCAGCAGCCGGTCGAGCAGGCCGGTCGACGTGTCGTAAAGGCGGCCCACCCGTGCTCCCTCGACGTCTCGGCGGCGTGCCATGACGCTCAGCTCGGCGAGGAACGGCCGGCGGGCGGCCACGAACAGCGAGACTGCGTCCGCCAGCGGCACGCCGTGCTGCGCCAGCCGCTCGGCGAGCTCGGCCGTGAGATCCACCGCGTCGCGCTCCGCCTGCACACGAGCCGGACCGGTCTCGTCGAGGTAGCGGACGAGGGCCTCGACGAGCCGGCGTCCGCTGTCGCGGAACATCTCCCGGTCGGAGGCGGGGACCCGTGCGCGGGGATCGAGCGCCTCGCCATGCACGGCACCGTAGCGTCGCCGATAGGCCGCGCTCAGGCGATCCTGCGTTGCGCCCAGCCCCGCAAGCCCACCGGCCGGCCCGGTGCGCCTCGCGGCGATCAGCCGCTCCAGGGCGCGTCGCTCGAACCTGCGGTGACCGCCGGGTGTCGTGAATGCGGGGACGCGGCCCTCGTCGGCCCAGCGGCGAAGGGTGTCCGGGTCCACCCCCAGCAGCCGGCTTGCCTCGCCCAGCGCGAGCCGGTCCGGCAGAGGGCGGTCGCCGGTCGACCGGTTGTCGGGCACGTGTCCTCCGTGGATGGTTCGGGGAGCGTCCGGCGGGCACCTGAAAACTTGGGTAAACCTTGGTATTCAAGGCCGCGCAGCCGCGAGTGTAGGCGCGCGGCGCGACGACCGTCAAACGGGTCGTCCGTGCCCGTCACGGGGTTGGCGACGGCCTGGTCCGACGCGCCCGGAGCGGCGACGTCAGGCGGGCACGAACTCGTGCTCGTCGCGGTGCAGGCCGTCGCACAGCCCCCATGCGGGGGGGTCGAGCGGCAGGCGCACCGGGCGCATGATCTCGCGGATCTCGCCGCGCCGGCACATGTAGTAGCCGTGCTCCGCCATCCACCGCCGCACGCAGGCCGGATCGCCGTGGAACTGGTGGGGGCCGGGATTGACCGGGGTCGTCTCGGTCCAGCCCACGGCGACCTCCGGGGCCACGATGTCGAGAAGGTTCACCCGCCACGGGGTCCCCGGGATGACCTCCCGGCATCCATCGCAGCGGATCGCGACGTTGTCGTGGACGATCGTCCGGATCGTCACGCCCATGATCTCCATCGCCGTCGAGGATAGCAGGGAGCGGCTCGTCCTACGGCGCGAGGCGCGGCGCCAGACGGCGCGTCATGGACAGTGCCACGGGCGTGAAATGCCGCGCCCAGAACCGGGCCGCCTCGCCGTTCGCCGACTCGTGGTCAACGGCGCTGCGGGCATATCCGGCCTCGCGGGCCCAGCGGACGGCGGCATCGAGGAGACAGGTCGCGATGCCATCGCCCCGGCGGCCGGCAACCGTGTACGCCGCGGTGATGCTCGCGGTGCCGGGACCACGGACGATCGTTGCCACGTCGGTCGCCGACGGCCCGATCCTCAGGAACGCGATCGGTAAACCCGCGGCCTCGGCGATGAACGTTGCCTGGGCGGGGTCGGCCAGCACCCGGCGATGGAGCTCCGGCGACCTCGCTGGCTTCATCCGCAGGAAGATCGGCGATGCCGCAAGGTGGGCACGAAGCCCGTCCTCGAGCGCCGCGATGGGGGCGTCGTCCGCGGGTCCCGCCCGGCGGACCGTGATTTCTGCAGCAGGCCGGCATCCATCGACCGGTGACAGGTCGCGGATCAGGTCGACCACGGTCTGCCCGAACCCCAGCCGGGCGAGCGTGCCCAGCGTCTCGATCTCGTTCGCGAGCACGGTGACCGTGTGCTCCAGGCACGCTTCCCGAACCCACGCGGCGGCGAGGTTGGCGTACAGGGCTTCGACCACGCGATCACGTCCCTCGCCGGCCGCCGCGTGACCGACATCGGGCGTGTACGCCCACCGCCCGCCGTGGCCATCGATCAGGGTGGCCGCCTGGAACCCGACGGGCACGCCGGCCCGCAGCGCAACGGCGCCCGAGCCCCGCACCGCGAGCTCCGTGACGAGCCGGGCCAGCGGCGCCTCCTCGGACCACTCGACGGCCAGGGCGGGCACGGACGCGCAGAGCGACCGGATCTGCGCGGCCACGAGCACCGCGGCCGCCGGGGCATGAGACGGCTGGAGCGGGACCACCTCGAGGGGCTGCGACACCGACGACACGTGAGCAGCGTAGCCGCGATGGGCCCGGCCGTGGGCCGGCCGTTCCCGGGGCCGGCAGAGCCGTTGCAGCAGGGTCATGCAGCCGCCGGACGCGACGGCCGGGGTTGGTACCCCCAGCCGGATTCGAACCGGCGATCTCCACCTTGAAAGGGTGGCGTCCTGGGCCTCTAGACGATGGGGGCACGAGGCCGGCGAGGCCGGCCGAGTGTACCAGAGGGGTCCCCCGACCCCGGTGTCCCGCGACGGCTCAGGACGCCGACGTGCTGCTCCAGATGAGGCTCATGATCACGGCGGCTGCGAGCGACAGCAGCGAGGCGATCGCCAGGCTGCCGGCGACGAGCGCCGTCACCACCGCTGCCCCATCCCGCCCCTCGCGACCGGCGCGGATGATCCCGGCCAGGCCCATCACGGCCGCCACCGCGAACACGAGGCCGCAGATCGCGAAGCCGGTGGCCATCAGCGGGACCTGGAGCTGATCCCGCTGGATGAGGGAGTAGCCCAGGAAGCCGAGCCCGCCCGCCAGCGCCACGAGGAGCATCGCGCGCGCCGGCGTGACCCGGATGGCGCTCAGGTGCGGTCCCCGGCGGCGGCCGGTGCCAACCCCACGGACCTGCATCCGGGAGCGGCTGCTGGAGGGTGATCGGCCAGACATCGCGCCGAGCGTAGCAGGCGGCGGCGACCGCGGCCCTATCCGGGTATCGCTGTGGTGTCCGCCGCACCGACGGTGGCACCTCCACGCCGGCGATGGTAGATCCCCACGTTCCAGCTCAGCCGCGGACGCTTGAGCCGGGTGCCCACCACCTCGCCGGGCTCCCCGAACGCATCCGCAAGGAGCGAGCGCGCATCCTCGATCGAGGGAAAGGTCCAGAAGCAGTGCAGCACCCGGATCCTGAACGCACCGCCCACGAGGAACGGGCCTTCGCGCCGGCTCCACAGCCGGTACTCCGGTGCGTCCGACGGCCGAAACGCGCTGACGTCATCCCGTCCGTAGTCGTGGACGACCAGCAGGACGCCATCCGGCCGCAGCGCGCGATCCACCTCGGCCAGGTCGTCCGGATCGACACCGCGGAACCCGGACCACAGGCTGACGATCGCGTCGACGCTCGCATCGGGCAGGTCCAGCCGGAGCGGCGCGGTCAGCGGCAGGCGCAGCGGGCGAACCCCAACCGCCGCGAACCGGTCGATGAACACCCCATCCGGCACATCGAGCAGGGCAACATCATGGCCCACCAGCGAACCCAGCTCGATCAGCGCGTGGACGATCTTGCCCTCGACGTCGACCGCGGCGGAGAGTCGTTCGGCAAGTGGGCCGGGGAGCGGGAACGGCAGGTCAGCCAAGGGGACACAGGATCCTTCCCGTGCGGGCGGGCACCCGCACCTGCCCGAGGCCGTCGGCGCCGACGACCAGGGGAATGGTGCCACCCTCACCCGTGTCGGGCAGCGGGACGTCCAACAGCGATCGGCCCGCCAGCGCGGGAGCACGCACGGGGATCTCGGCTGGTTCCTCGCCCGCGTTGACGGCGACCAGGACGCCCGGGCTACCGTGCGCGCCGTCGCGGGTGAACACCAGGGCGTCTGCGACGGCACCGGCGACACGGAACGACCCGCGCCGCAGGGCCGGCAGCGTCCGCCTGGCGGCGAGCGCCGCGCGGGTCCAAGCGAGGCCGAGCTCGTCCCATGCTGCCTCGTCCCACGGGAACGCACGCCGGCAGTCGGGGTCGTGACCGCCCTCGATGCCCACCTCGTCGCCGTAGTAGATGCATGGGGCGCCGGGCAGCGTTGCCTGGAGCAGGACGGCGAGGTGGTAGGCCGCCCGGTCGCGGCCGGCCATCGTCCGGAACCGCGGGCTGTCGTGGCTCCCGAGCAGGTTGAGCTGCACCTCTGTGACGCCCGGGTCGTAGATGGCCGTCAGGCGCTCGAGCTCCGCTCCGAACGCTGCACCGTCGCGGCGACGCACCGTCTTGCCGTACTCGGGGTGGGCACGGACGACCGCCTCGTCCAGGTGGCCCTGCGCCGTGAACCCCAGGATCGCCTCGGCGAGCGGGTAGTTCATGACCGCATCGAACCGGTCGCCGGCAAGCCAGTCGGGCGCCTCGTGCCAGATCTCGCCGACCAGGTACGCATCGGGGTTCACGGCACGGCACCGCTTGCGGAAGGCCTGCCAGAACGTCTCGTCCCGGATCTCGGTGGGGACGTCCAGGCGCCACCCGTCGATGCCGAAGCGCAGCCAGTGCTCGGCCACCCCGAACAGGTGCTCCCGCACCTCGGGGTTGGCGGTGTTGAGCTTCGGCAGCGCCGGCAGGCCCCACCATGCCCGGTAGCCGAACCGTGCCAGCGCCGCATCGCCCTGCTCATCGTCCGTGGCGTTGAGCGATGGCTCCGACGGCATGTCGTCCACGTCGCTCGGCCAGGGGTACGGCCGGAGGGGGCGCCGGCCCTCGAGCGCCGCCGGATCGAACAGGAACCAGTCGCGGTACGGGGAGCCGGCCCCGTTCTCGAGGACATGGTGGAACGGCCAGAACCCGCGGCCCGTGTGGTTGAACACGCCGTCGAGCACGACCCGGAACCCGAGGCCGTGCGCCGCATCGAGCAGCTCGCGCAGCGCGGCGTCACCGCCGAGCAGCGGGTCCACGGAGAGATAGTCGTAGGTGTGGTAGCGGTGGTTCGAGGCCGAGGCGAAGATCGGCGTGAGGTACAGCGCGTTGACGCCGAGGTCGGCGAGGTAGGGCAGGTGCTCGAGGACCCCGATCAGGTCACCGCCCTTGAACCCGTGGTTGGTCGGCGGTGCGTTCCATGGCTCGAGGCCGCCGGGTTTCGGCACGCGGGCAGACGCGGCGAACCGGTCGGGGAAGACCTGGTAGAAGACCGCGTCCCGGACCCAGTCCGGGGTGTTGACCGCCATGGAGCTCCTCTGGTGTGGCCGTCGGATGAGTGTACGGGCGAGAACCCCCGACTCGCGCGGAGCGGGACCGGTCGATCCGCGCTGCACGTCGTCCTCGTTGCCGGCCTGCCAGGCCCGAAGCGGCGGACGGTGGCATCATCGCTGCGTGCTCGACCAGCTCCGCGCGATGCCGCCCGGCGTCCGCATCTTCCTCGGCTACGCCTTCCTCATCCTGGGCCTCGTCGGTCTGTCGCTCCGGTTCGTGATCGACGCGGCGATCAGCGCCCCCATCTCGTGGCAGGGGATCGTGGTCATGATCCTGCTCGCCTACACGATCTTCACCACCACCCTCGTCCTCCAGCGCAAGGAGGCGGGACGCGCCCTGGCCATCGGCCTCTCGACCCTGACGCTCCCGGCCATCCCCCTGCTCCTGCTGGCCGCGCTGCCCCTGTTCGCGCTGATCATCGCGGCGCTCGCAGGGGTCCTGTTCTTCGGGCTCACGCGGCCCGACGTCCGCGCGTGGCTCAACGAGCCGTAGCGGCCGGAGCCCGTTCCCGGCGCATGCGGCCGCGGGACGCTACCCTTCGCGCAGCGCACGCGGCCGACCGGCCGGCTGCGACCACGGCTTGCCGTCCCCACCGTCGCCGGAACCCAGACGGAGCATCCGAACCTTGACCGACTCGAAGCGGCGGCCGAACTCCCGCAACGCCAACCCGGACGAGCGCCAGTCCTCCGGGCGACGAAAGGGGCATTCGACGGGGCCGACGGGCACGCCCCGGGCGGGTCGCCGCGAGACCGCTCGGCGACGCCGCGAGGAGCAGACGCTGTTCGCGCGCCTGCGGACACCGCTGGTCGCGATCGGTGTGATCGTCGTCATCGTGGGCGTGAGCGTGTTCGTGTTCGCCTCGGCGGCCACACCGGCCTACGCCTGCACGTCCGTGGACACCGTCAAGCCGGCGCCATCGGGCGAGCTCGGCCAGATCCAGCCCGACATGGGCAACACGCATGTCGGGGTGGGCGACAAGGTCACCTATGCCGTCTGCCCGCCCGCGTCCGGCCACCACATCAACCAGACCGGGTTCGGCCCCATCCAGCCGAAGGTCTACGGTCCCAACGACCAGACCGTCCCCAACGGCTGGGTCCACAACCTGGAGCACGGCGGCCTCGTCCTGCTCTACTCCTGCGACAAGGGAGCCTGCGACGATGCGGCGATCGCGCAGCTCCAGGCCTTCTGGAACGGCTTCCCCAACAGCGCCGTCTGTGGTCTGGCCAAGGGGATCGTCGGGCCGGTCGTCGCCCCCTTCAAGCAGATGCCGACGCGGTTCGCGGCCCTCATCTGGGACCGCGTGCTGTACCTCGACACGCTGGACACGCAGCAGATCTACAGCTTCTTCACCCGCTACGCCGAGCGGGTCGGCAGCGATGGCACATGGATCAGCCCGCCGGAGCCACAGTGCTCCGCACCGTCCCCGGCGGCATCACCGAGCGCCGCACCCAGCCCGGCGGCGAGCTGAGCCGGCATGCGCCTCTACGCATACCTGGACCGCTCCGATGACGAGCGCTTCGGCGTCATCGTGGCCGGACGGCTGCTCACCGGCGGCCAGCTGGAGAAGCGCGGCGGGCTCGGCAAGCGCGTCAACACGCACCTCGGCATCGGCCACCAGCTCCGGTTCGGTGACCACTGGCAGGACGCCGTCCGGCGAGCCACCACGCGGGCCCTCAAGGCCGGAGCGCCGCTCATCGACCCTGATGCCAGGCGGCCGATCGCGGCCATCGGCCAGGCCGGGCAGGGAGCCAAGATCGTGTGTGTCGGCCTCAACTACGCCGACCATGCCCTGGAGGGAGGCCGTCCCGCCCCGGAGCGCCCGCTGCTGTTCGCCAAGTTCGCCAACACGATCATCGGTGACGGCGAGGCAATCGTCCGGCCGCCCGGCACCTGCGCCCTGGACCTCGAGGTCGAGCTGGGCGTCGTGATCGGCAAGCAGGCGCGGCGCGTGGCGCCGGACGTGGCCATGGACCACGTCGCCGGGTACGTCGTCGTCAACGACGTCAGCGCCCGGGACTGGCAGGGCAACCCGCAGGCCCTCCGCGCCGGTGAGAAGGGCGACGGCCAGTGGCTGCGCGCGAAGGGCAGCGACACGTTCCTGCCCGTCGGCCCGGTCTTCGTCACCCCGGACGAGCTGGACCCGACCCACGGCATCGGTCTTCGCAGCTGGCGGATCCCCGGCAGCGGCACGGAGGTCGACACGCCGGTCCTCATGCAGGACGGGAATACGGCCGACATGCTCTTCCCGGTGTCCACCCTGATCAGCTACATCTCACAGCAGATCACGCTGGAGCCCGGCGACCTCGTGGCCACCGGCACACCGTCGGGCGTCGGCGTGTTCCGCGATCCGCCCGTGTTCCTGGAACCCGGCGACCGTGCCCGGTGCGAGATCGACGGCATCGGCATGGTGGAGAATCCGATCGTCGACTGGACCGACGACCCCCGGCGCGACGTCTGACGCGCCGACCGGACCGCCGGGGAAGCGAGAGGCGTTGATGCTCGCCCTGGTGAAGACCGCCCCCGGACCGGGGCTCAGCCTGGAGACCGTCCCCGACCCCGCGATCGGGATCAACGATGTCCTCATCCGGGTCCGCAAGACCGGGATCTGCGGCACCGACCTGCACATCGAGTCGTGGGACGCGTGGGCGGCCAAAGCGATCGTGCCACCGCTTGTCGTCGGCCACGAGTTCGTGGGCGAGGTCGTCGAGGTCGGGGCGAACGTCGTCGACTTCCAGCCCGGGGACATCGTCAGCGGCGAGGGCCACGTGACCTGCGGCCGCTGCCGCCACTGCATGGCCGGCCGGCGGCACCTGTGTGCGCACACGGTGGGCCTGGGCGTCGGGCGGGACGGGGCATTCGCCGAGTACGTGGCGCTGCCGATGACGAACGTGTGGCACCACTGGCCGGGCATCGACGAGGACGTGGCCGCCATCTTCGATCCGTTCGGCAATGCGGTGCACACAGCGCTCGCGTTCCCGGTGCTGGGTGAGGACGTCCTGATCACGGGCGCGGGGCCGATCGGCCTGATGGCGACCGCCGTCGTCCGCCATGCCGGTGCCCGGTTCGTCGTGGTGAGCGAGCCCAACCCCGTCCGGCGCTCGATTGCTGCCCGGATGGGCGCCACGGCCGTCGTCGACCCGCGCGAGCGCGACCTCGCCGATGTCCAGCGGGAGCTGGGCATGGTCGAGGGTTTCGATGTCGCGCTCGAGATGTCCGGCAGCCCGGCGGCCATCCGCAGCGCCGTGGACAGCATGGCGCACGGTGGCTCGATCGCGATCCTGGGCATCCCCACCGAGGACATCGCGCTGGACGTCAACGAGATCGTGTTCAAGCTGCTCACGGTGCGCGGCATCTACGGCCGCGAGATGTACGAGACCTGGTACAAGATGACCGTGATGCTCCAGTCGGGGCTCGACATCACGCCCGCGATCACGCATCGCTTCCCGTTCCGCGAGCATGAGGCGGCATTCGCTGCGGCCCGGTCCGGTGACGCCGGCAAGGTCATCCTTGACTGGACCGCGTGAGTCGGAGGACCTGACCATGGGCATCGCATCCCGTCCCGATCCCCTCGCCTTCCTGGGCGAGGAGCTGGCCGCCCTTCGCGAGCGGCACCTGTTCCGGCCGCTCCGGGTGATGTCGTCCGCCCAGGGCCCGATCGTCTCGCTCGACGATCGCCGGGTCATCAGCCTGTCCTCGAACGACTACCTGGGCCTGTCGCACCACCCCCGCATGAAGCGGGCCGCGATCGAGGCCGTCGAGCAGTTCGGGGCGGGCTCCGGCGCCGTGCGGACCATCGCCGGGACGATGACGATGCACGAGGCGCTGGAGGCGGAGCTCGCCGAGTTCAAGCGGTCCGCGGCCGTCCTCACCTTCCAGTCCGGGTTCACGGCGAACACCGGCGTGATCCCGGTGATCACCGGCGAGACGGACCTGATCGTGTCCGACGAGCTCAACCACGCGTCGATCATCGACGGCATGCGGCTGTCGAAGGCGCCCCGGAAGGTGTTCGCGCACGCGGACCCGGCAGCGCTGCGCGAGGTCCTGCGGGAAGCCGTGGAACAGGGTCGCGACGGACACGGCGCCCCGTACCGCCTGATCCTCGTGGTCACCGACGGCGTGTTCAGCATGGACGGGGACATCGCGCCGTTGCCGGGGATCGTGGACGCGGCCGAGGCATACGGCGCGGCGGTCATGGTCGACGACGCCCATGCGTCGGGCGTCCTGGGCCGGGACGGTCGCGGGTCCGTCGATCACTTCGGGCTGCACGGCCGGGTGGCCGTCCAGGTCGGCACGCTGTCAAAGGCGGTCGGCGTCCTGGGAGGCTATGTCGCCGGGTCCCAGGCGCTGCGCGACATCCTCGTCCAGCGCGCGCGTCCGTTCCTGTTCTCCACCAGCCATCCGCCGGCCGTCGCCGCCGCCTGCCGGGAGGCGATCCGGATCATGCAGGACGAGCCGGAGCTCATCGAGCGGCTGTGGGCGAACACCCGCAGGTTCAAGGCCGAGCTCGCCCGGCTGGGCTTTGACACGGGCCGCTCGGAGACGCCGATCACCCCAATCATGCTGGGCGACACCGAGACCACCATCCGGTTCTCGAACCGCCTGTTCGAGGAGGGTGTCTTCGGCACCTCGGTCGTGTTCCCGACCGTCGCCCTGGACCGGGCGCGGATCCGCACGATCGTGACCGCGGCGCATACCGACGACATGCTGGACCAGGCGTTGGCCGCGTTTGATCGCGTCGGCCGCGAGCTGGGTGTGATCGCCGGGTGAGCCGGACGGGGACCGGGCTCCGCGCCATCTGTCGGATTGCACCGCACGACGCGATCCACTCCAGGCGCTCAGCGCTGGCCGACCTCGTCCCAGTGATCGCACACCCGGCGCTCCTTGGTGTGATGCGGCGCATCGGCACTGAGCTCGCCCGCCAGACCCCGGCAAATCCTCCGCGAGCCGACGCGGTCCACATGTGCGGCGAGGACCCCATCGGGCATCTGCCAACTTGGTTACCGCGGCACGGACACATAAGCGTACACAATCCATCTTGACGGACCAGCCTGAGACACCGATCGTGCGCTCATGCGGAGCGTGCTGCCGAACCGGTTGATCCAAGTCCACCGCCCGACGAGTTCCCGCGGTGCGGGTCCTCATCAGCTGTCTCCCGCGCGCGCACCGGTCGCGAGCGTCACCGACGACGGCCTCCGTATCGACGGCCGCCTCCTCGCGGGCTTCGAGCTCGCGCCGGTGAACCTCGAGCTCCTGGCCGAGGTCGAGCGCGCGGCCACCCTCGAGTCGCTCGCCGCCTTCTATGACGCGATCCCGCGGTCGTTCCAGCTCCTGTCGGTTCCGGCGGAGCGGAACCCGGGCGACCACCTCGCCGCGATGGAGGAGCGGGCCGAGGGGAAGCGGATCCTCCGGACGTTCGCCGCGTACGCGGCGCTGTACCGCGAGATCGCCGCGGCTCCGCGGCGACCGCTCCGGCGCACGTATCTCCTCCTCGACGCCGCGAGCGAGCCCGAGCTTCGACGGGTCGTGACCAGCCTCGCCCGGGTCGCCGAGGAACGCGGCGTGGTCGCTCGTGAGGTCGCGGCGCACGAGCTCGGCACGCTCTGGGCGACCGTGGCCCATGCGGATGCGGAGTATCGGGTCAGTGCCGCGCTGATCAGCGGGGAGCGCCTCATGACCGCGCTCGCGCCCGGCAGGCGCTGGCCTGCCGACGTGGAGCCTGGCTGGCTGACGGGTCTCCTCGCGGTCGACGGCCTGGGCGCGGTCGCGATGCGGGTTCGGCCGCTCGCGCGCGCCGAAGCCATGTCGTTCATGACCACGCGCCTCCGCCAGGTCCGGGCGGCCGACCGTCTGGCCTCCGAGCGGGGCGAGCTCCCGGACGTCGAGCGCGAGCGGGTCGGCGACACCGCGATCGCCGCCCGACGGTCCGTCCAGGCGGGCCGCGGCCGCATCTATCTCACCGATACGGTCCTGCTCGTCGAGGCGGACGATGCCGCGGCGCTCTCCGAGCGGATCGAGTCGCTCCGCCTCGAAGGGCGCGGTCTGGGCCTGGAGCTCGAGGTCGCGACGTTCCGGCTCGCCGACGCCTGGCGGGCCGCGCTCCCGGGCCCGGCACCGGCGCCGCTCGCCGAGCGCAACCTCGACTCAGGCTCGCTCGCCGCGAGCCTGCTCCACGCGGCGTCGGACCTGTACGAGCCGACGGGGCATCTGTACGGGCGGGCACGGACCAGTGGTGCGCCGATCGTGCTCGATCGGTTCGCCCACGCGAGCCACAACGCGATCGTCCTCGGGCAGACCGGGACCGGCAAGACGATGTTCACCGGCGCCGAGATGAGCCGCTGCCTCATCCGCGGCGTCCGGGTCCTCGCGGTCGATCCGCTGGGCGACTATCGCCGCTGCTGTGACGAGCTCGGGGGCACGTACGTCGAGCTCGGGACCGGCGGCACGGGCCTCAACCCGTTCGCCTTCACAGGGTCAGCGACCGACGGCGCCCTCACGGCGAAGATCGCCGCCCTCACCCGACTCGTCGCCGCGATGGCCGGCGGCCTCACCCGCGATGAGCGACCGGCGCTCGATCGAGCCCTGCGTGCGACCTACGAGGCCGCGGGCATCGGCCCCGACCCATCGTCGCTCGATCGCGAACCGCCGACGCTCGCCGATCTCGTGGACCACCTCCCAGGGTTCGACGGCGGCGCGCCCCTCGCCCATCGCCTGGAGCGCTGGGCGACGGGCTCGCTCGCCCACCTGTTCGCGGGCGGGACGACGCTCCCGCTCGATCGCCGCCTCCTCGTCATCGGCCTGGCGTCCCTGAGCGACCCGGAGGTGCGCGCGGTCGCCCAGCTCGCCGCCCTCGGGCTTCTGTGGGACGCCGTGCGCCGCGACCTCGCGCCCAAGCTCATCGTGGTCGACGAGGCCTGGAAGGTGATGCGCCAGCCGGCCGGCGCCGAGTTCATCGAGGAGCTCGCCCGGTCGGCTCGCCACTACCACGCCGGGCTCCAGCTCGCGACCCAGGACATCGTCGAGTTCTTCCGATCGGACTTCGGCGAATCGATCGTCAAGCAGTGCGACCTGCGGGTCCTGCTCGGGCAGACGCCCGAGGGTGCCGACGCCCTCGCCCGCTACTTCGACCTCACCGCGGCCGAACGCCGCTCGCTCGTCCACGCGAGGCCAGGCGAAGGGCTCCTGTTCGTCGGGCGCAGCCACGTCGCCTTCGAGGCCGTTGTCAGCCGCCGCGAATACGCGATGCTCACCACGCGACCAGCCGACTTGCTGGCATCCGATCACAGGTACGCGCCGCCCGATACCGGGTGACCGCCCGGCGCGCCCGCGGCGCGGGCTGCGGCCCCGCGTGCGGCTGCGGGTGTCTCATCGTGGCGCTCGTCGCGGTGATGGTCGCCGGCGTCACGGTGGCCCTTGCCACCAGCTGGACGGCGATCGCGGCGCCCTCGCTCACCGGATCGGCCGACATCGCCGATATCCCGGCCGACTACCTCGTCCTGTACCAACAGGCGGCGGCACGCTTCGGGCTCGACTGGGAAGTCCTGGCTGCGGTCGGGCGGGTCGAGACCAACCACGGCCGCAACGCGGGTGGCTGTGCGCCGAATGCGGCGGGGGCCCGGGGCCCGATGCAGTTCCTGCCCGCGACCTTCGCCCATGCTGCGTCACTCGCCGGCCTCTCCGACCCCGACATCTGCGACCCGGCCGATGCGATCCCGGCGGCCGCGGCCTACCTCGAGTCCAACGGCGCACCCGGCGACTGGACGCGCGCCCTCTACCGCTACAACCCGGCCGACTGGTACCCGCCGCTGGTCCTTCGCTGGGCGGCCCGGTACGGGTACGGCGCTGCGGTTGTCTGGCCGCTCGATGGCCGGATCACCCAGGCCTTCGGCCCGACGACCTTCACCGCCGAACCCGCCCGCTGCTATGCGGGCACCTGCTACGCGCACTTCCACGACGGGCTCGACATCGCGGCGGCGCTCGGCACCCCGGTGCGCGCGATCGCCGCCGGGCGGGTCGTGCTCGCGGGCCGGGTCGCCGACGGCGCGGTCGTGGTCGAGATCGACCATGGCGCGGGCGTCCTCTCGACCTACGGTCACCTCGAGGTGGACCCGGCCGTCGGGGTGGGCGAGTCGGTCGTCGCGGGCGAGGTGATCGGGCGGGTGGGCCTGACCGGCAACACGACCGGGCCGCACCTGCACCTCGAGATCTGGAGCGCGGGGGTGCCGGTGGACCCCCTCCGCGTCCTGCCGGCGCGCCCGTGATCCTCGACCTCGGGCCGATCGTTCGCGGGCTCGTGCCGTTCGCGCCCGAGGCGGCCGCGGCGTTCGGGCTCCTGCTCGCGGCTGCCCTCGTCGCCCGACTCGTGCCCGTCGCCCGCCAGCGGGCGTACGACCGCGCGTCCGCGACGGAGACGGTCCGGCTCGTCATCGCCCTGCCCGCGCGGGTCGACGCCGACCCGAGCCTCGCGGTCGAATGCATCCGGGCGATCCATCCCCGCGCGCGGCGCGGCTTCGACGCCTGGCGCGTCGGCTGGCCCCGCGATCGAGCTCCGGGTCGTCTCGCGCAGCGGAGCGCTCGCCTGGGAGATCGAGACGAACCGCCAGACGGCGGCGCTCGTCGAAACGTCGCTCCGGACCCTGTATCCCGGGGTCGCGATCGAGACGACCGACGCCCCCGATCGGCCGCCGG
Source organism: uncultured Chloroflexia bacterium (assembly GCA_963849495.1). Classification (GTDB taxonomy): domain Bacteria; phylum Chloroflexota; class Limnocylindria; order Limnocylindrales; family CSP1-4; genus CAIXZV01. The sequence continues at coordinate 100,194 of CAWKHN010000008.1, forward strand.
CGGCGGTCGCGATCGGACGGCTCACCGGGTCCGCCGGCTGGCCCCTGCGGGAGGTGGCCGCCCCCGAGGCGCGCGTCCTTCGGGCACTCGCTGCGGCGCTCGAGCATGCCCCGGCCGACGCGGAGGTCCGGCTGCGCCTCATCGCCCGACCCGTGCCGCCCGACGCCTGGCATCGGGCGGTCACTCCGCCGGAGGAGGCCGGCTCGACATCGGGTTCGTCACTGATCGGCCGCGCGGTCATCGACGCGATCCTGCTCCGGCCGACCGCTGCCACGGGGCCCTCGGGAGCCCGTTCGGCGCTCGCCCGCCGAGCGCGAGGCGGCGAACCGCAAGCGCCGGGGCGTCGTCGGGTTCGACGTCGGCCTCCGCCTCGAGGTCGCCGGCGTCACCGCCGAAGCCGCAGAGGCGCTCCTGTGGCGCCTCGTGCACTTCACCGCCGAGCTCGACGACGGCCGGCAGGCGATCCGCTGGGAGATCCGGCGTGGCGCCGGCGGGACAGCGCCGCCCGCCCGGCTCGCGGACTGGGAGCTCGCGCAGCTGTGGTACCTGCCCGACGGATCGTTCGACCGCGCCGGCTTTGCCCGCGCCCGTCCGCTCGGTGCCGCGCCACCGAGCGAGCACGGGAGCCTCGGGCTCGTGCTCGGCGAGAGCCGCGGCCGCCCGTTCGCCCTGCCCGCGGACGCCCTCGCCCGCCATCTCGCGGTCTTCGGCTCGACCGGATCCGGCAAGAGCACGCTCCTGCTCAACCTCGTCCTTGCGCTCGCGGAGTCCCCGATCGGGGCGACGGTCATCGATCCCCACGGCGATCTGACGACCGACATCCTCGAGCGGCTGCCGGCGAGCGCGGCAACCCGCGTCCACGTCCTGCGGCTCGCCGATCGGGACCACCCGCGCGGCTTCAACTTCCTCGAGCGCACGTCCCCGGACGAGGCGCAGCTCGTCACCTCCGAGTTCGTGGAGCTGTTCGAGGACCTCTGGCCGCGGTTCTGCGGCCCCAAGATGCAGCACTACCTCCGCCATGCCCTCCTCACGCTGCTGGCGACGCCGGAGCCCGGGACGATCATCGAGCTCACCCGCATCCTGACCGACGACGCCTTCCGCGAGCCGTTGGTCGACAAGGTCACCGACCCGCTCGTCGCCGCCTTCTGGCGGACCGAGTGGCCGGGACCCAAGGAGCGCGAGCGCGACAGCTCGATCAAGGCCGTCCTCAACAAGCTCGGCGCCTTCGTGACCTACGCCTCGATCCGCAACGTCGTGGGACAGGGCGTCTCGACGATCCGGCCGCGGGCGCTCATGGACCGCGGCGACATCCTGCTGGTCGATCTGTCGGGCGTCGGCGGCGACAACGCGAACCTGTTCGGCGCGATGCTCATCAGCCGCTGCCTCATCGACGCCACCGGGCGCCAGGGGACACCGCGCGACAGCCGGCGGCAGCACGTCCTCGTCGTCGACGAGGCGCAGCGGTTCGACACGCGGGCGCTGGGCAAGATCGCGGTGGAAGGGCGCAAGTTCGGCCTCGCCCTCGCGCTCGCCTCCCAGTCGCTCGGTGGCCTCGGCGAGCGCCTGCGCAACACCGTCCTCACGAACGCCGCCTGTCTCGCGCTGCTCGTCGCCGGGCGCCGACGACCTGCGCGGGCTCGCGCGCCTGGTGGCGCCGGTCTCGGTCGACGAGCTCGCCGCCATGCGCCGGTTCGAGGTCCTGCTCCGGATGCCGGGTCCCGACGGGCGTCCCGGGTGTGTACGGCGGGACGGTCAGCCCGCCCGGGTCCGTCCGACCCGGCCACCGGGGCGGCGATCGTGGCCCGGAGCGACGCGCGCGATGCCCGGCCGGTCGATGGCGTCCGCGCCGAGGTGCGTCGGCGGGCCGGTGGCGACGACGAGGTGCCCACGAAGCAAGCCGATGTCGCGGGCGCCGCACAGCCCGAGCAGCAACGCGGGCACCAGACGTGATCCGCCCACTGATCCGGTGCGCCAGATGGGGCGCCAGGTGGGGCGCCAGATGGGGCGCCGAGACGCCCCTGTGGGCGCCCCCCTGCCGTGCTCCGGACGATGGGTCGCGCGGGCGGGACCTCACATGAGCCAGCACCGTGGACAACCGATCGTCAGCTCACGCACGCTCGGTGTCGACCTCGACGCCCTCCCGATCCCGGACAAGGCCGCCCTGCGCCTCCTCGTCCGCGCCGATGCCGCCACCGCCTCGCAGCTTGCTCGCCTCATCTACCGCCGCGAGCGGACCGCCCAGGACCGGCTCCTCGAGCTCTGGCGTGCAGGCGCCCTCGAGCGATCCACCGACCCGCGCTCGGGCCGAGGCACCGCCACCTACGCGTACCGCACGAGCCAGTCGACCCGCGCGTACCTCGGCATCCGCGAACCGCGCGCCAGCAGCCTGTACCTCCGCCACACCCTCGACATCGTCGAAGCCGTCTGCGCCCTCGCCGTCCCCGATGATGCCGATGCGCCTCACCCGATCCAGGCCTGGCTCACCGAGCGCATGAGCGCGGACCTGCCGGGTCCCGGGATCCGGCCCGACAGCGTCGTCGCCCTGCAGGTGGGTGCACGCTCCGCCGTCCTGTGCCTCGAGATGGACGAGGGGACCCAGCACGCCCCGGTCATCCGGGCCCGCCTCGCCGCCTACGGCCGATGGCTGCCCGCGCGGGCCGGCTGGCACCTGCTGTTCGTCGTCCAGAGCGAGCAACGCACCCGCTGGCTGCGCCGCCTGGGGTCCTGGCATGGCCCCGCGTCGCTCGACGGCCGATCGTGGGTCGTGCGCCTCGCCGACCTTGGCTCCGAGGGCCTCGACGCGCTGGCGGTGCCCATCGTCGGCCCAGAGCCGCCTCGATCGCTGCGCGCCCTTGCCGCCGATCCGACCAGTCGCATGTCGACCGCGCCCGTCGGGTCAGGGCATGGATCGAGCTCCTGGGCCAAGGCGGCGGCGAGGACCTCAGCGATGCGCTCCGATGACCCAGGGGCCAGAGCCGCGAACGCACGGTCGAGGACGCCGACCACGCCATCCGGCCGTGGCGGTCGATCAGGCGCGCCGGACGCCACTCGCCCTCGTGAGCTGGGCAACGGCAAGCACGCAGACACAAGCACGCAGACCCCTTGACGACCGTCCTACACTTGACGCTCCTACGGTTGATTGCTGGACCACGAGAGGAGGTAGGAGTCTGCAACAGTTGCGACGTCCGGAAACCCTGACAGAAGCGGTCGCGAACCACATTCGTGACGCGATCGTGCGGGGTGTCTACCCACCAGGAGCACAACTTGCGGAGCCCGCACTTGCATCGGCGCTAGGAACTTCGCGCGGCACAGTCCGCGAAGCTCTGTTGACGTTGTCCCAAGGAGGGCTGGTAGTCATCCAGCCACACCGTGGGGCATCAGTCGCCACGCTCACGCCGGATCAGGCTGCGGAGACCTACAGCCTCAGAGCAATACTCGAACCATACGCAGCGCGCCTCGCCGTCGAACGCCAGCGCGTCGATGCTTCGGCAATCCGCGATCTCAAGAGCGCTATCCAAGGTCTCTCCACGGCGATTGCGTCACATGACTTCGACGCGTGTGTCGAGGCTGACATGAACTTCCACACGCGCATGTCTGCGCTTCCGTGGTCACATCATCCTTCAACAGCTACTTGCCGTTCTATCGACTCATACGCGCCGCTTCATAATCCTCAGCAACTTGCACAAAGGTGACCTCATGAGTGACATCGAGTCTCACGAGCGCCTTGTCACTGCACTTCTCTCCGGCGATCCCGACATCACGGAGAGAAAGTTCGCAAGCACATCGAGGATGCAGCCACTCGTCTGCTGCAGAAGTCCATTTTGGGGACCTCAAACGCCGAACCACTCGCGGGAGCCCTAATGGCTGCGCCCGGCTTGCCAGGCTCGCCAGGGTCGACCCGCTGACAAGATAATGGAGTCCGGATATGCCATATGTTCCAGCCAATGAGGCTTTAAAATCGTCGAAGCGTGAAGATAGATGATCTGGTACGTGACCATGATCAGCAGGCATGGCGCCAGCCGCTCGTGGCAACCAATAACGTCCGAGTCGTCCTCCTACTGACGCCTCCCGGCGACAAACTTGCCGCGCACTTCCACCCTCGCGCCGACGAGGTATTTCACGTGCTTCGTGGGGTAGGCGGTTTCACGTTCGGCGATGACGAGGAGATCTTGGCGGGGCCGGGCACAGTCCTGTGCGCGCCGCACGGCGTTCGGCATGCCCTGCGTGCGGTCGGAAACGAGCCGTTCATCTGGATCGCGACCGTGACTCCCAATGAAGATGCCGATGACGAGCAGCGTGATTGAGGTCTATGCATCGCTTGGCCCTTGTA
>CAWKHN010000009.1:0-281021 GCA_963849495.1 uncultured Chloroflexia bacterium
CCGGCGAGCATGAACCCGAACGGCTTGACCTGGTCGCGGAACGGCAGGCCCGCGTTGAAGCCCCGGAAGGGTGTCAGGACCGTCGGGGACCACACCGGCAGCTGGCTCACGGCCGGCAGCCCGAACCAGCTGGGCGCCGGGCCCGGGTCGCGGCCCTCGGCCTGGGCGATGATCCGGCGCCACACGCGGTCCGCCCACTCGGGCCACTCCGCCGTCCACTCGTCGCGCCGCTCGATCGGCGAGCGGTACAGCCCGAGGCCGTGGTTCGACGCCTTGCGGACGTCGACGCCGTCGGGCGTGCGGGTGTAGAGGACGTAGCGCTTGGACGACAGGGCGAGCGCGTACAGCTCCAGCGGTCCGCTGCCGTCGCGGGCGAGGTTCTCCTTCTCCAGCTTGACCAGCGAGCGGATCGTGCCCGGGCGGTACGGCAGCAGCGGGTTCAGCCCGGCCAGCACTTCGTCCACCTCGGCCCACGACAGGGCGCGCACGGCCTCGGTCCCGTCGGAGAGCCGCTCCGGGCCGCCGGGGCAGGCGAGCAGGCTGCTGGTCTCCGAGGCCACGATCAGAAGCGAGTCGGTGTCGCAGGCGACGTACGTTCCGCCCCGGGCCTCGACGTCGGCCTGGAGCAGCGCGAGCAGCAGCCGGGCCGCGCCGGTCACCGAGGCGGCGAGCGGAGGGAAGGCGAACGCCCCGGGCTCCTCAGGGGTCGTCACCCGGGCGTCCATCGGCCACAGGCCGTGGGCCGCCACGACCGTCCCCCCGCGCACGGGGTCGAGCTGGCGGAACTCGGCGAAGATCCCGTAGGCGCCACCGTTGGCAACCGTCTTGAGGAACTGGGTGAGCCGCGCCCGCTCGGCCACCGGAATCGTCGGGTCGGCCTTGAGCCGCGCCCGCTCCTCGGTGGCGAGCCGGAACAGGTCGTCGCGGGCCGGGTCCACCGGGATCGACCCGCGCAGGTGCACGGGCTGCAGCCCCAGCAGCCGACCCACGGGCACGATCCGAAACGCCTCGATGATCGTCGGGGTCGTGTCGCCCGGCAGCCGCGCGACGACGAGGTCCGCCAGGGTGTACCAGAGGTCGGTGTCAGTGGTGAGCGGGTTCAGCCCGATCGTCCAGGCAGCGGCCGAGCCTGTCACTGTGTCGCTGGCCTCGGCGTCATCGGCGCCGTAGCGGGCCCGGACCGGCAGCAGGTCGCCGGCCGGTCGGATCCGGCAGAACACGCCCGCGAGGGCCGGCCACACCCCGGGGTCGTGGAGCCGCTCGCGGGTGAGCGAGCCGAGCAGCTCGCGGGCCTCAGTGGTCGCGTCTGCGCTCGTCAGGCGCTCGGCCACCACCCACGACCAGAGGCCCTGGAGGGCGAACACGGTCGGGTACATCGAGGTGAAGTCGACATACCGCACGGGCAGCGGCACCCCGCGGATCCGGCACTCGGTCCGGCCGCCGTAGTAGGCGGTCGTCGCCTGCCCGAGCCGCGCGTCCGGCACATCGCTGCGCTCGGCTGGCAGCGTCACACCGGACGCCCGCAGGTAGGCCTTGCTGACTGCCGCCGGGGAGTACGCCTGCTCGGGCGCAAGGTCGATCGGGTGGCGGGCCCACTCCGCCATCAGGGCTTGGTACAGCTGCCACGTCAGGCGGACGTCCTGGCGGTTGTAGTCGATGTACTCGGGCGTGATGACCCCGTGCTGCTCGGCCTTGGCCTTGCGGGCGGCGAGGCCGAACTCGGCGGCCGCCGCGTTGAGCGAGCGCGACTTGTCGGTGAAGACGTAGGTCAGGGTGTGCAGGTCGAGGAACCGCCCGCGGTAGGCGCCGCCGGCCTGCCGCAGGTGGGCGTCTAGGCGGGCGGGCTGGGTGAAGCTGATGAAGTTGCGCTTGGACCCGAGGCTCTTGACCCGCACCTCCGGGCGGTACTGGTCCGTCCACCAGCGGCCGTCCTCGTCCACCGACTCGAACAGCTGGAGGGTGAAGCCGCCGTTGTGCGACGCTCGCCAGCCCCACGCGGGGCGCGACAGGTCGAACGGGAGGTTGAAGCCCACCACCCGCGCCTGGGCCTTGAAGGCGATGGGCCAGAACACCTCGCGCAGGAACGCCCGCCGGCTCCGGAGACGCAGCCGTCTGCCGCCGTCCGCGGCGTGATCGTCCACGTACCGGCGCAGGGTCGCGAGGTCGGCATCGGGCAGGTCGTCCGCGTGGATCAGGCCCTCCTGGCGCAGCTTGCCGGTCGCCTCGTAGACGCGATACGAGCCGAACAGGAACGCCTGGGCATGATCGGTCGTGGTCTCGGTGTCGAACACGAGAACGAGGTCAGGCTCCGGGAGCGCCTCCGGAGTGTGCTTGGGTCGCGTGCGGGGGACGTAGGCGCGGACGGCGATCTGGGTCTGCAGCGCCGCCGCGGCTGCCCTCCGGGTCCGGGCCCGCCGGCCGTTCACGGGACGAGCGGCGCCGGGCGGGCGCCCTCCCAGGCACGCGGGCCCAGCCGGTCTGCCACGTGCCGGGCGGCCTCGACCAGCCACTCGGCGACGAGCAGCAGCAGGGTGGCCATGCCGGCCAGGAAGTGGGCGACCGTTAGCAGCGGGTCGCCAGCCGCGTCGGGCCACGCGTCGATGCCGATCCGAGTCCGGAGCTCGGTCACCGTCCGGTGGTCGTTGGCGCGCAGGTGAACCACGAGCCCGCCGAGGTTGCGGCGGCCCGCTGGGTGGTCCGCCTCGGTGGGCCCGGCGCCCTGCTCGGCGCGGCGGCAGGCGTAGCAGAGGACCCGGCCGTCCGGAGCCGGGGCGAGGTGGCGTCGCCCGCTGCACACCGCGCATGCGGCGTCGGGCGGGAGGCGGCGACGCCGCCGCGCAGCGCGCGCGACGGCGTCGAGCTCGGGGTCGGGCACGGGTGTGCTCCTTCTCCGCTCAGTGGCGGTACAGCTCGTAGTGGAGCTCGCCCCCGGCCGCGAGGCGATCGAGGCGAACGGGATCCGTTTCGAGGTCGATGTCCTCGCCGTTCACGCGGATGCGCCGGCGGCGCAGCTTGCGGAGCGGCTTCTCGTCCCCGGTCTCGATGTACGCGCGGACGGCGTTCGCGTGCTCGGCGAGCAGCGAGGCCGTTCGCGAGTCCCGGACCACGACCTCCCGGGGTCCTGTCGTGGCCCCCGCCGTCATCCGGCGCGGGATGCGGTCGTACGGCTTGGGGATGTATCGGCGGCCCTCCTTGCGGAAGGCCTGGCCCACGTGGCGCCGGACCGTTCGCGGGTCGGTCCGGGCGAGGGCCGCCGCCCGCGTGAACGGCAGACCCTTGCGGGTCAGGGCGAGCGCGTCCAGGGACCGCTCCTCGGGGGTGGAGTCGAGCGGGATGGGCTTGCGCTTGCGCGCTCGGCGGCTCACTGGCGCGCCAGCCTGTCGTCTCGCGCGATCTGCCGGCGAACCTGGCGAACGTGGTCCACAGGCAACCGCAGGTGGCGACCGATCTCCTCGTCTGTTCCGCCCGGCCCCAGCGTGATCGTTGCGTAGATCAGGGTGAACTCGCCTGCGAAGTCCGCCAGAGCTCGCCGAGGGTCCTCCGCGTCCGGTGGCAGGTCGAGCGGGAACAGGTCGCGGAAGGTTGCGTAGAACTCGACTGTGGTTCTGGGTTTGCGCACGGCTCGGCTCCTTCGTGTGCCCCCGGCGCCGGCCTGGTGCCGGCCTGGGGAGGGCCTGCCAAGCACACGCGATCCGGACCGGCCTCGGGCCGGGTCGAATTACCCGCTGTGCGTTAGGGTTGCGGCCGTGAAGGACGCCCGCCGGTACGAGGAGCTCGCCGAATACGCGCGGGGTCGCGGCTACCCGGACGTCACCGGGCCCGCAGTTCAGCAGTGGGTCAAGCGGGGGCTCCTGCCGAGGGCCGAGCCCCGGCCGTATGGGTTCGGCCAACGCGGGTTCTCCTACTCAGCGAAGACCGGGCCGCAGGTCCTTACCCTCTGCCGCCTGCGCTACGCGGCCCGGATCCGCGACCTGGAGGCGATCGCGATGGCTCTCTGGTTTGAGGGCTATGACCTTCCTGCCGCGACGGTACGCCAGGCCCTCTTCCACGCCGTCGATGTCTCTCGAGCGGCCAGGATGGGACAAACCCTCACCGCCCGCCGCGGCGAGGATGGGGGCAGCAGCCTTGATGATGTCGGCACGTTCGCGGCAGCAGTAGTCGCCCCGAACTCGAACGTCCTAGGCGGCGTTCATACAACAGGGGACGCGGCAGACTTGACCCAGGGGATCACAGACCACGTCGCGCGATCCCTCGGCGTCGCGGACGGCCCACCCGATCCCGCCGGGATCGACGCGCTGGGCCGAGCGGCAGGGCTGACGAGTGCGGGCGCGGGACAGCTCCCGGCCGTGGCGGACTCTTGGAGGCCCGAGGCCGCGCGAGCCGCGATCGACACTGCATCACTGACACAGCTCGCCGCCGCCCGGGCGGGTGCCCTGATCGCCGCGGCCGCGCTCGAAACGGTGTCCGCGGCTCCCTCCGCGCTCACCCTGGTTGAGACGAGGCAGCTGCATGTCCTCCTTGCCGCATCGTTCCTGGTCCTCCGCGACCACCCCGCCGCTCGCGACGTTCTGGCCGCCAACGAGGCCGCCCTTGCCAGCGCGAAACCCGGAGCGCCGGCGCTCCGCTACGTGTGAGCGAGTCAGCGGAGCCGCCAAGAGCGCTTGATAATTGACGCATCAAGAACCCCCGCGGCTGCGGCTAACAGCCCGGGGGTATGGCACACGGAGGTTGGTCCGCATGCGCACTCAGGCTATCGATTCGCTGGCCGCGTGGCCAGCCGACCTCGTTCCGTCCCGCGGGGTCCTCACCCTCTCCGGCTACGGCCTCGACATCCGCGTCTGGCGCGGCCGGCTCCGGGTCGCCGACGGGATCGGCCGGGACCGCCGGGAGGCCCTCGTCCACCGGGCAACCGGGCGGCTCCGCCGTCTGGTGGTTCTCGGCCACACGGGCTCGATCAGCCTCGACGCCATCCGCTGGCTCGCCGACGTCGGAGCCGGCTACCTCCAGCTTGACGCAGACGGCCGGGTGCTCGCCGCCTTCGGCCCGCAGGGTACCGACCGACCGGGCCTGCGTCGAGCCCAGGCGCGCGCGCTCGACACCCCCGACGGCAACGGGATCGTTCGCCGCCTGCTGGCCGAGAAGATCGCCGCACAGGCCGAGACCCTGGTCGCGGTCGACCGGGTCATCGGGGTCCCCGACGTCGCGGTGACGTCGATCCGGGCCGCCGCCGACGCGCTGCACGTCGCCGTCGGCCGCGACGAGCTCCGACTGGCCGAGGCGCAGGCCGCCGCGGCGTACTGGTCGGCCTGGTCGCCCGTGCCGGTGACGTTCGCCCGGCGCGACGCCGACCGGGTCCCGTCGCACTGGCGCACGTTCGGTGCCCGGACATCGCCGCTCACCGGCAGCCCGCGGCTCGCCGGCAACCCCGCCAATGCCCTGCTCAACTACCTGTACGCGATCCTAGAGGGCGAGGCGACGATCGCCGCCCGGATCGTCGGGCTCGACCCGGGCATCGGCCTCCTCCACGCCGACCAGCTCAACCGCGACTCGCTTTCGGCCGACCTGATGGAGCCGGTCCGGCCGCTTGTCGACCGGTACGTCCTGCGGCTGCTCACCGAGCGCTCGTTCGCCGCGGCCGACTTCCACGAGACCCGGCAGGGGGTGTGCCGGATCACCCCGCCACTCGCCCGGGAGCTCGCCGCGACGTCGGTCGAGTGGCGCCGCGCCGTCGGGCGGGTGGCCGAGGACGTCGCGCGGCTCCTCGAGCCCGGGCCTGCGCAGCGGGCACGCCTCATCCCCACGCCGGTCAGCGGGCGCAACCGCAGCGCGAACCGCAGGCGAACCGGGCGGTCCCGGCGCGCGCGTGTCCCGGCCCCCGGCCGTGCCTGCACGACGTGCGGTGCGCCCGTGGCAGCGCAGCGGCGGACCTGCTCAGGCGCGTGCGAGGCGGAGGCGCGCGCGGCCGGGCTCGACGCCTTCGTGACAGCGGGCTCCGCGGGCATCGCCGAGCGAAGGGCCGCGGGCTGGCAGGCCGAGATGAGCGAGGCCGGTCGAGAGCGCGTCGGGCGCTCGGCCTCGGACCTCGTGCGGGCTGCGCGCGAGTGGCAGCGCACGCACGCGTGGCCAGAGGACCCGGACTACTTCAGCCGCGAGGTGCAGCCGCGGCTGGCCGGCGTGCCGGTGCGGGCGCTGGTCGAGGCGACCGGGCTGTCCGAGGCGTACTGCCGAAGGGTGCAGCGAGGCAAGGTCGTGCCGCACCCGATGTGGTGGGAGGCGCTCTCGTCGGCGATGCGCCAAGCGCCGTAGCCGGTGCTGACTACCGACACGACCAGGCGGGGGCAGGCCGAGTCGCTGCTACTCGGCGGTCTCGACCAGCTGCAGCCCGGTCTCTCCCGGCGCATACGTGCGCCCGAATTCCGGTTGTGCTGCCTCCGGCGGGCTAGTCACCGCGGCAACCGCCAGACGCCGCAAGCCATCCATGAACAGGTCGACCGTTTCCGAAGTTGCAGGCTGGAACACGGATTGGAACGCGGCCACGTGGTCGAGAGGGACGCCGAGGCGGGCTGCAACGCGGGTCGCATCCGCATGGGGCGACGCCACCACAAAGCGCAATCGTTCGTTATCTTCCGTGGCCCGCCGAAGGGCCTCCGCGAGCTCTGGATCACGCAAGGAGCAGCCGATCACTATCAGCACCGAGCCGCGTTGCAGCCAGGCATCCAACAGGCGGTATCCAGTCCGGAACGGGTCATCACGCAGCGGCTTGGGCACTAACGACGGGTACAAGACCACACGGCGGTATCCTCCGGGATCCCGCGGCAGACCTGGAGGCAGCTCTACGATCGAGCCGTCGTCGGTGCGCCCCCATCGCACCGAGCCGTGGAGCTTCACGAACACGACGTTGGATGCCTCTGGCTCCTCTTGATACCGCAGGAACCGCTCCCGGGACCATCGCCGTTCGGAATGTCCGCGCGAAGGTCCCAGGCCGTCAACCAGCGCTACTCGAGGCTCCCCATCCTCGCCGTCAAGTGTCGAGGCCGCGAGTTCTACGGATCGGTCGTAGTTCAGCGTGAACCAGGGGAGCGTCCGGCCGATCCCCGGCACACGCACAAACCACGATGGAAAATCCCGGAGCAGTGGCGCATAGACCTGGGCGGCCTGACCCGGCTCGCCGCGCTCGTAGGTGGTGACGACTTCGTCGTACACGAAGTCTCGGAGCTCCTCGAATGGCTGCCGCATGTACGCGAGGGATGTAGCGTCGAGCTGTATCGAGTCTCCTGCCTCCCGCTCGATCAGTTCGAGCGCCTGAGACAGCCGCTCCAGGAGGTCCAGGACATGCTCAATATCCCAGCGCTCATGTGAGGCCCGCTCCATCAGCCGGAGTGCCAGTGAACTGATGCGCTGCTCATTGAAGTGATTGACTGCCGCGTTCGTGAACTGGGGAAGGAACTCCGCAGTTGTCGGGTATCCAAGGGAAGCTGAGGCCCCCGCCCCGGTCAGGATCGCGACAGGGGCCTTCGTCACGGCCTCTGGAGCCCAGGCTGTCATCAGCGGTGTCTAGCTCGCCTGATAGCTCTCGACGAGGAGGGGCTTCGCTCGCTCGAAGTCCCGCGCACTCGTCAGCGTCAGCTCGAGGTCCCCCGTGCCGAAGTGCCCGATCTTCCGGACGTCGCGGCTGAAGCCGGCATCCAGTTGCACCTCGTCGGGGCTCACCTTCACAAAGACGAGGAGCTTCTTCGACTGGGGGTGCACTTCCACGCAGGCGAAGTTCTTGATCCGGCGATACGCGACGTATTGCTTGGTGATGTTGACCTGGACATCGCCAAGGGCGACGAGGAACGCGTCGAGCGACTGGTACAGGTCCGCGAGGTCAGGCGGCGCCTGCTTGATGTACTCCGCCACGCCTTTGTAGACGATGCCCTTCGAGCCTGACCCACCGCCGGCGTCCATCTTTGCCGTCGTTACCGCGTTGACCAGCTCGAGCAGGAGCAAATCGTCGCCGAACGTCCGATAGCGGAGGAGTTCGATGTTCCGGTTGATCTGGGACACCGCGTGCTCGTCGTAGCGAGTGAAGTCCGCGGCGATGCACAGGAGGCGGTTGCCTGCCCAGTCGATCTTGCTTTCGACACCGTTGCCGAGCTTGTGCATCGCGAGCAGCGCAAACTCGGCCTGATGATCAAGCAGCCAGTCGAGATAGAACAGCCCCTGATTGATGACGTTCTCGTTGAGCGCTCGCTTGTACTCGATGATGACCGGGCTCAGGTTCTCGTCGATGCCGAGGGAATCGATGCGACCGCCATGGCTCTTGCCGGTGGTGTACTCAGACGCGAGGAACGTCACGCCCAGGAACGCCTCGAGGTTCTTCTCCATCAACGCCTGGAGCGTCTTCTCAATGACGACCGACTTGCCCTCGAGCTCCGTCACGCCTGCCGGTGTGGTCCTGAACAGCTTGATGTCGCCCACGCCTCATCCCCACGTTGGTAGCCCGATCGCGTCATGCACAGGGTATCGGTCCGGGCCTGTAGGCGGGAGAGAGTGGGACGGCATGTTCCGTTCAGTCCGCGTGACTACTCGGCCGGCTTGATCACTTCGGATACCGATCCATCCTCGGCGATCAAGAAGACGCCGACGCCGAGACGCTGCAGCGCCGTTCGTCGTTGAGCGATGAGATCTCGGTACCGCGGCACGTCGGGCAACGCGATCGCACTCTCGCGCTCAGGAAAGACATCAGGCCAGCGCGTCACGGTGAAGAGGGCGTCTCCGATGTAGTGCATCGCCTGCGCCGAGGGATGAGCCACCTTTCGCTCACCACGACGAGGGCCGCGTTCGCGGGTCGGACCGGGGTATCCCTTCACCTCGATTGCCAAGGTTCGATGTTCGACGCGCGCGAGCACATCGACTCCTCGCTCGCGACGTTCAGCATCTGACATCGACAGGATCTCCCAACCGCGGGAAATCAGGTGGGCCACGAGGAGGCCCTGCACCCGGCCCTCCCAGTACCAAGGCCGGTCCTCGGCGTCTCCCATTCCATCATCGGAGGTCGCCGGCGGGGCTGGTGGGCGGGGAGGCCTCGCCCCGCCTCCGGGAGCGGGGACCGTGTACTCACCCGCAAGCCACCGAACGAACCGAGACGCGGAGTCGACGTATGTGTGCACGGCCTGCGGTCGAAGGCCTGCCTCGCGAAGCGCGGCCTCGTACTGGGCGAGTTCGTCGCGAAGTCCCTGGAGGGATACCGGGCCGAGCGGAACGACACGGCCTCGAAGCGGCACGCCTCGCGGCTGGTAGTCGCCCGTTCTCCATCGAAGAAAGCGACTCGCATAGTCAACATAGCTATAGAAGGTCGTCGGAGTCAGGCTTGAGTCGTTGAGCAGTTCCCCGTAGCGACCGAGACTTTCGCGAAGGTCGTCGTCATTCCATCGCGGTTCGTCCATCACCGTCCCCTGCCCTCTCTTGCGGGCCGCGAGTGAAGCCTACTCGCGGCGATCTGCCGGCGCGACGGCTGCCGGCAACTTCTACCCGCCCTATCTACTACCCCGTCAACGGTGGCCTGGGGTAGTAGTTAGAGGGTACGGAAGTTGCCGCTGGGCTGGGCCGCAGCTTGCGCGCGATGGGCGATGAGGAGTTCCGGCCGCCTGCACGCCGCCTCACCCTGTTCGCGAGGCGAGCAATACGAGGCTCGCTCGGCATGTGCCTCGCTATCATCCACGCGGCCCGACCATCCGCAACTGAAGATCACCCTTGGGACCATGCCCTACCGGACAGATCCGCGATCAGTCCGTGGATGGTCTCGGGCGTCGTGGGTGGTGGCGACGCAGATGTGTGGCAGAACCGCTAGCTACCACAAGCCGGCTGCCCAGGTGCTGGCGACCGGCTGAGTTGTTGCGTCAGCGCTTGCACCTCAACAATGGCCTGCCCGAGGTCATCTAGGGTCTTGGCGACGCTTGCGGGGTCGGGCGATGCATGTGAGGTTGCGGCTGGGGCGACCATGTTCGCCAGATAACCTGCAGGCTCTGCTAGATCGAAGGCCGCCGTTTGGATCTGGGAACTCTCGGGGCTCATTGGGTCGCCGCTGCCAAATGAAGCGACGACGGCACTCGTTGCCTGCAAGACTTGTTGAGCTTTCGTCCGTATGGCGTCGTCTGCGGCCGACTGTCTCACGAGACCCGTGAGATCCTGCGCTGCTGGCACCGCGGCATCCAACAATGCCAACCGATCGCAGTCGGACGTGACAGGCGCAGGCGTGGCACTCGACTCCGGGGTTCCGCAGCCCGCTGCGCATACGAAACCTGCGAGGAGGAGTGGTGCCATACGGGCCCCACTCCATCGGAGCCGTCGCGTCATGGGGTGAAGAGCACCTCTATGTCGACCGATGCCTTGAGCTTGGCGACGAACGATTGCACATCAAAGCCTGGATCGGCTTTCGTCATGTCACTGAACATCTTCGAGCCGAGCAGCATTTGCCGCGCGACGCCCCGTACTGCCGGATCTTGGATGTACTCCTGGGCGGTGGCGTAGCCGTTTGCCTCCCAAACGGTCCGTGCGACGTCACCGTCGACCTGGAGGGCACGATCCGTCTGCGTCGTCAGGTACGCGGTGATCTCAGCGTCGCTCACCACGTAGCCACGCCGGGTGGCCTCGCGCTCGGTGGCTGCGGCCGACGAGAGGCGAAGGGCGACAATTCCTCGCACATTGAGACGGTGTTCCGCAGGATGGCGCCGTAGATTGAGGCTCTACCCAGCGCGACAGTCGAGGCGACCCCGCGGCAGGAACATGCCATCCGGGTCCTTTGGCACCGGGCGCGGCAATTCGGAAGGGCCGCCTGGTCTCTGCTAGCTGTTCGTCTGATGGCGCGTGCCGTCGTCGCCGCTGCGTTCTCGGCGATATTTGTGGTGGCTCTTTGGACCTGCGTCGTTCCGAATGTCGATGAAAGCACCGTCCTGCTAGCTGTCGTCACGCTTGCCGGTGTGCTCGCAGTTGGCTGGGAGCAGGCAGCGGGGCGAGCCGTCACCTAGCGGCAGCTCGGCCAAAGTGCGCGACGCTAATCGGGCGAGGAGTTCGGTCATGTCGGTTGGGAGGCGGGTCTGATCTCGGAACTGGTCACACCACGGACCCTGCTGCCGTCCTCGTCACATTGAAGCCCTTGACGATCTCAGAGCCTGCCTCAGAACCGAGCGCGGGCGTATTGGTTCAGGGCCTAGTCCCGAGGTCACTGCGTGCGGCATCGACGAAGGTGGTGCGGGCAGCCTTGTTGTCCATGCCACGAGGCTTAGCTCGAGTCCCGGCGGGCACGAGCGGCAACTTCTGACGCCTCTAACTACTACCCCGTCAACGGTGGCCTGGGGTAGTACGTTGGCGAGTTAGCCCACACCGATCGACCGGTCGGAATCGGTCACCAGGGGGTTCCGCCAACCGCCGATCGTCGTGCACCTCAACCGATACAATGGCGCGCTGATGCGCAGTCTCTCGTCGGCGGGGACGTGGTTCCTCGGGCTCTGGCGGCTGGCCGGTGGGCGGATCCGGGCGGACTGGCGCTTCCTCGGGGGCGTCTGGGTGCTGCTTTCGTGCGCCACGACCCTGCTTGCGTCCGGGGTCATCTATGGTGACGCGGTGGCGCTGGGCAGCCTGCGGGCGGCGATCCGGGCTGCCCCGTCCGCCGCCCAAGGCGTCCTCGTCGAGTCCGGTCTCACGCCCGCCCAGGTCGGGACGGGCACCGGCCCGATCGAATCCGCCCTCCGCGGCGCGCTGGGCGGCCCGGGGGGCTCGGTCACCCTCGAGCTCCGCTCGAGCTCGCTCGTGCGGATCGGGTCGTCGGGCTCGGATGCGAGCCAGGGGCTGACCATGGTCGATGGCGTCGACGACATCGCCTCACGGGCGCAGCTGGTGGACGGGCGATGGGCCACGCCCGGGCAGCAGCCGCTCGAGGCCGACCTGACGGAGGCCGCGGCGACGGCCCTCGGCCTCGGCATCGGCGATCGCGTGCCACTCGCCGACGCGGGCACGCCTGGGGCCGACCCCAACCGGGCGGTCGTGACCCTGACGGTGGTCGGCATCTTCCGGCCGGACGCCGTGGACGCGGCCTGGGGCGGCGACGAGCTGGACCTCGCGGGCTCGGCGCTGCTCAACGGGACGGCCTTCCGCGGTCCATTCTTCGTCGACCCCGCGGACCTCCTGGGAGGGACGTTCGCCCGGCTCGACGCCCGGTGGCGGGCAGTTCCGGACCTCGATCGCCTGACAGCGGGCGAGATCGAGCCCTTGCGGGCCCGCATCGACGCCTTGCCGGGCGAGGTGCGCGGCCACCTCCCCGCCGAGGGCAGCGTGAACGTCAGCCTCCAGCTGGCGGGACTCCTCGACGGCGTTGCCAGCTCGCTGCAGGTGGCACGCGGGGCAGTCCTCGTGCTGACGCTCCAGTTCGCGGTGGTGGCTGCTTACGCGATCCTCCTGGTGGCGGGCATGCTGGCCGACCGGCGGCGGCCCGAGATCGGACTGCTGCGATCGCGCGGGGCGTCGACCAGCCACGTGGCCGCGCTCGCGTTCGGCGAGGCGCTGCTCCTCGCCGTGCCCGCCTCGATCGCCGCACCCTTCATCGCCACGGGCCTGGTCGGGCTGCTCGGACGGTACGGCCCGCTTGCCGCGACCGGCGCCGTTGCCGGCGCGTCGCCGAGCCCGTCGACGCTCCTGGTCGTCGGCCTCACAGGCCTGGTCGCGGCGATCGTGCTGACGGTCCCGGCCTTCGGCAGCGGCGCCGACGTGGCGGGCATCCGGGCACTCTTGGGACGCCCCGTCGCGCGCACCCTGGCGCAGCGGCTGGGGATCGACGTCGCCCTGCTGGCCGTCGCGGCCCTCGCGATCTGGCAGCTCCGCAGCTACGGCCAGCCGCTCACGCGCGATGTCCACGGCGCGCTCGGCTTGGACCCGCTCCTCGTCGCGGCTCCCGCATTCGGCCTGGTCGCCGGCGGCGTCCTCGCAACACGCCTCATCCCACGGATCGGAGAGGTGGGGGAGCGCATCACGCGCCGGTCGAGGGGCCTCGTCTCGCCGCTGGTCGCCCGGCAGGTCGCGCGCCGGCCCCTGCGTTACACACGCGCCGCACTGCTGCTCATGCTCGCCGCCGCCCTGGGCACGTTCGCGGCCGTCTACGCCACGACCTGGTCGTCATCCCAGGCCGACCAGGCGGCCTACGCGGTTGGGGCGGATATCCGGGTGACCCCCGGATCCGGGGCCGTGACGCCCGCCTCGTCGCTCGGCTCCGCCTACCGCGGCATCCCTGGCGTGGTTGCCGCCCTCCCGGTGGCCCGCGGCGACCTCGGGATCGGGCAGGTGGTGCGCTCGGGTGTGCTTCTCGCGCCCGATGCGAGAACGGCGCCTGCCATCGTGGCCCTGCCGCCGGCCTCGGAGGGCGCGTCACTGTCCGGGCAGCTCGCTGCGCTTGCCGCCGCTCGCCCTCCGATGCCCGGCATCCTGTTGCCCGATGGCACCTCCAGCCTGCGGGTCGACTTCGACGCCGCCCTGACGGAGATGGGCGCGGAGTTCCAGACAAACGATGGCCCCCAGACGCTCGAGATCCCGCCCGATTACCGCGGCATCGGCGTGTCCGCGGTCGTCATCGACGCCGACGGGCTGATCACGACCTTCCCCGGCGCAGGCAATGGGCTTGCCGGAGCCCAGCCCGGCCTGTTCGACGGGGCCGGCCAAACCCTCCTCATCCCGCTCGACGATCCGACCGCGGCCCCGGACGGGGCAGGCCCGGCCTGGCCACGCCGGTTGATCGGCCTGGAGTTCACGCTGGCGAGCCCGTTCCCGTTCTTCGCGAACCCGATCACGGGGACGCTCCACGTGACGGGGCTCGACACGAGCCTCGCCGGCCCGAGCGGGTCGGAGGCCTGGACGGCGCTCTCGCTCGACCCGGCGGCCTCGTGGCAGTGGGAGGAGGCAAATTCGACGGGGGTCCTCAACGCCGTCGGGACCGGTCCGGGCGCCGTGACCCTGTCCGACAACGATGCATTTGCGTCGAACGTGGTACCGCTGCGGTTCGTGCCTCCCGCACCTGACGACCCGGCGATCCCGGCAATCGGAGGAGATCGGCTGCTCGCTCTCACCGCCTCGGACGTCGGCCAGATCCTCCACGCACGCTCCGGTGGCGTCGACATCGCTCTCCGGATCGTCGGTCACACGCTCGAGTTCCCGACGCTCCAGCCCGACGCTCCGTTCGTGATCGTCGACGGTCCGACGCTGGCCATGGAACAGTACCTGATGGGCGGCAGCCCGCCGACGCCCTCCGAGTGGTGGTTGGCGACGAAGCCCGGCGAATCCGGCTCCGTGGCCGCGACGCTCGGCGGCCCGGCGTTCCATTCGCAGGCTGTCCTCGAGCGCGCCTCACTGCTGGCAGGGCTCGAGAACGACCCTGTCGGGCTGGGCACCCTCGGCGCCCTGCTCCTGGGCTCCCTCGCGGCGGCCGTGTTCGCGATCGTCGGCTTCCTCGTGGGCGCCTCCGTCTCCACCCGCGAGCGGCTCACGGAGTTCGCGCTCCTGCGGGCGCTGGGACTGTCCCGCCGCCAGCTGGCTGGCTGGCTGGCGATCGAGCACGGGTTCCTGCTCGGCGTCGGGGTGGTCGCGGGCACCGCCATCGGGCTCATCCTGGCCTGGCTGATCGTGCCGGCTACCCTGGTCGGGAGCAACGGCGAGCCTGTGGTGCCGGTTCCGCTGCTGCTCGTCCCGTGGCCCCTGGTCGCGCTGACGTACGCGATCGCGCTCGGTCTCCTCGGTGCCACCGTGGCCCTGTTCGGGCGCCCGCTCCCGGGGCACAGCGTTGCGACGATCCTTCGTGCGGCCGAGGACTAGTGCGATGACCTGGCTGGTGGACCCGCTCCGGAGGCTGCGGCAGGGCCGTGTCGCCCTCGCAGGGGTCGCGCTGCTCGTCGCCATCACGGTGTTTGCCGCGGTGGCAGGACCCAGGCTGTACGAGCGGGTGTCCGGCGAGTCGATTCGATCTGCCGTCCTGGCCATTCCGCCGGCGGACCGTGTCGTGCAGCTCTCGCAGGTCGACACGGGGCTGCCGAGCCAGCCGCGCACCTTCAAGGGCCAGTCGTCCGCCGGCGCCGCGGTGGCACGCCTCTTTCCCGAGCCGTTGCCGGCGATCCTGGGCAGCGCCGTCACGATCGTCGAGACGCCGAGCACCCGCGTGGTCGAGGGCACGTCCCTGGCCACCGAGCTCCGGCTGCGGATCATGGAGGGTGTGTCCGACCACATCCACCTCGTCGGCGGGCGGGCATCCACCGGCGCGGTCACGCCGGTCCCTGACCCGCTCCACTCTGGGAACGGCGGCGATGGCCAGGCGCCCGCCACGATCCCTCAGTTCGAGGCCGAGATCTCGAACGTGGCCGCTGACAAGCTTGGCCTCGCGCCGGGCGCGGTCCTGGTCCTCGCGCCCGACGCCTTGCTCGACCCCCTGGCCGGCGGCGGAGCAATCGGCGTGAAGGTCACGGGGATCTTCGATGTCGACAGTGGGACCGACCCCTACTGGACCGACGACGCGCGGGTCCGCGGCTACACGCTCCGCGAGTTCTCGGCCAACGTCACCTTCATCCAGACGACGCTCCTCCTCTCGCCCGACGCGTATGACTCCCTCGCGTTCGGGACCGCGATGCAGGGCCAGGGCTCGGGCGGGTATACCATCGCGCAGCCCGCGCTCCGGGTCACCTGGCGCTACGCCGCCGACCCGTCCCGGATCGATCCCGCGGACCTCGATCCGATCGTCTCGGCGCTCCGCCGCCTGCAGGCGACCTACCCGATCCTCCCGCTCGACGCGTCGTCCCCCTCGATCCAGACCGGGCTGTTGCGGCGGCTGGTCGGGCTCCAGGCGCCATGGGGTGCCGCCGGGGCGCTGCTGGCGCTTTCGACGATCGGCGCCGCGATGGTCGCCTTCGCATGCCTCGGCCTGGTGATCGCGCTCGGCGCGGACGAGCGCCGCCGGATCGTGGTCATCCAGCGCGAGCGGGGTTCCTCGGCGCTCCAGGCCGTGGCCGGCGGCGTCGTCGAGGCGCTCGTCACCGTCCTGCCGGGCGCGGTCCTTGGCGTCTTCCTCGCCACGTGGCTCCTGCCGCGCGGGGATATCGGGCTCTCGCTGGTGACCGCGGCGGGCATCGCGATCACCGTGGCGGCGATGGAGGTCACGCCGATCATCAGGGCGGTGGCAGGGCCGCCGCGGCTGCTCGTGCGCGCGCCCCGGGTGGCTCGCTCGGTCGGGCCCCGGCGCCTCGTGCTCGAGGCCGTGGTCGTCGGCGTGACTGTGGCGGGTGCAGCAATGCTCCGCGGGCGTGGCCTGCAGGCCGGCACCCCGGGTCCCGCCGCCGGGACCGCCGGCTCCGGCCCCACGACCCTCGCCGGCACAGCGGGCCCGGATCCGTTCCTCGCGATCGTGCCGGTTCTCGTCGGCTTGGCCGCCGGGATCGTCGCGCTCCGGATCGTGCCCGTGCTGCTCTCCGCGCTCGCCTGGCTCGCCGCACGGCGGCCCGGTCTCGGCACCGTGCTTTCCGCTCGACGCGCAGCCCGCGGGCCTGGCGCATCGCGCGTCCTGCTGATCGTCCTCGCCATCGCGACTCTCGGAGGGTTCGCCTCTGCGACGATCAGCGGCCTGGGTGGCTCGGCCGACCTGCAGGCCTGGCAGGACGTGGGCGCGGCCTATCGGGTGGATGCCAGCACGGACTGGCTGGGCAGCGGCGCGGTGCTGCCGCCGGAGCTCGTGTCGGCCGCCCTGCCGGGGGTCCGTTCCGCGGTCCCGGCTCATATCAGCCGGATCAGCCTCTCGACCGGCGGCCAGCGCGAGCTGGTGGCCCTCGACGCGTCCCGCTATGCCGCTCTTCTCGACGGCTCGCCGATCGCGCTCGACGTGACGGCGGACCTGCTCCGCCCGCCGGCGCCCGGGGCCGCGGGCGGATCGGGACCGGCTCCTGGAACGCCTGAGGATCCACTGCCGGCAGTCCTGTCGTCCGGGAACGTCGGTGCCTATCGCGCCCTGGCCATCGGGGACGTGTTCAAGGTCGCGACCGCCACGAAGCCGGTCACCTTCCGTGTCGTCGAGCTCCTCGACACCTTCCCGGGCATGCCGGCGGGCACGCCGTTCGTAATCGTCTCCTGGCCGGCCGTCGATGCGGCGGCGCCGGGCGGGCTCGTCGGCACGACGAGCCTGTACCTCGACGCGGCCCCGGCCGCGTTGACCAGGCTCGAGGCGGCTGCCCATGCCGCGTCGCCCCTGATTGTGGTGAGCAGCCAGGCCGCAGAGGCGGCAACCCTCGGCAGCCAGGGCGTCGTCGTGGTTGTGTCCGCGGGCGTCGTGGTGCTTGCGGGCGTGGCCCTGCTGTACGCGGCACTCGCGATCATCGCCGCGTTTGCGCTCACCGCGGCGGCGCGGGCCGACGAGACCGCGCAGCTCACCACGCTTGGTCTGAGCGACCGCCAGTCGCGTTCGATGCTGTTCGTCGAGTTCGGGCCGTCGGTGGTGCTCGCGGTCATGGCGGGCTGGGCCCTGGGCCTCGGCCTGTTCAGCTACCTCGCCCCGGGGCTCGGCCTGACGGCGATCGAAGGCGTGCTCGTGACCGCGCCGCCCAGCGTGGACCCGCTGCAGCTCGGCTTGCTCGCGGTGCTGATCGGCGGCATCCTGTGGCTCGGCGTCGCGCTCGGGGCGTTGGCGCAGCGTCGTGCGGCCTGGGCAGCCATCCGCCGAGGCACCGGATGAGTGGACCGCACGAGGAGGGCGACGGGCCCATGGTGATCGAAGAGATCGTCGTCTCGAGCCGCGCCGCGGGCGGCGACGGCGCGGGGTCGGCGGGTCCGGTGATCGTGTGCGACAACCTCGTCCGGATCTACAAGGTGGCCGACCTCGAGGTGGTCGCGCTCCAGGGCCTCGACCTCATCGTCGAGCCGGGCGAGATGATCGCCATCGTCGGGGCCTCGGGCAGCGGCAAGTCAACGCTCCTCAACATCCTCGGCGGGCTCGACACGCCGACGGCCGGCAGGGCGACGGTCGCCGGCTACGACCTCGGCCGCCTCGGGCGGCGCTCGCGGACGCGGTATCGACGGGAGGTCGTCGGGGTCATCTGGCAGCAGACCGCCCAGAACCTGCTGCCGTATCTCGATGCACGCGAGAACGTGGAGCTGCCGATGGCGTTCGCGGGCGCAGGCTCGCGGCGCGAGCGGGCGAACGCGCTGCTGGAGCTCGTCGGTCTCACGGACCGGGCCGACCATCGGCCCGAGACCCTGTCGGGCGGCGAGCAGCAGCGCGTGGCGATCGCGGTCGCCCTGGCCAACCGGCCAGCGGTGCTCCTCGCCGACGAGCCGACCGGCGAGCTCGACAGCGCCACCTCGGGCGAGATCTTCGACGTCCTCCGGAAGGCCAACGCCGAGCTGGGAACCACGATTGTGGTCGTCACGCACGACCCGACGGTGTCGGAGCACGTGGCGCGCACGGTCGCCATCCGCGACGGCCGGACGAGCAGCGTCGTCCTGCGCCGGACCGAACGGGCCCACGACGGACAGCACCATGTCATCGCCGAGGAGTTCGCGGTGCTCGATCGCGCTGGTCGGCTGCAGCTGCCCCGGGCGCACCTCGAGACGCTCGGCCTGGCCGACCGGGTGAGGCTCGTTCTCGAGGACGACCACGTGGAGATCTGGCCGGCCGGCAGCCCGCGCGCCATGGGGCCCGACGTGCGCGGCGGCTCGATCCCGCCGGCTGGAGCCCCGCGGTTGGCCGCACGCGATGCGCAGGCGGCCGGCGGCGACCCCGTCAGGCCGGCCCCGGTCGACCAGCGCTATCGCCGGCCGCCGGAGGATGGGTCGTGACCATGGAGATACCCGCGAGCGCCGGCCATGCGGACGCGTCGCGCCCGATGGTCGAGGCGACCGGCATCGCCCGCGACTACGACTCCGGGCACGGACGACCGGTCGTCCACGCGCTGCGCGGCGTGGACCTCGCCGCGCGCGCCGGTGAGCTCCTGTGCATCCGCGGGCGCTCCGGGAGCGGCAAGACCACGCTCCTGAACCTGCTGGGCGGGCTCGATCGGCCGACCGCCGGCCGGGTCTGGGTCGACGGCAGCGAGGTGACCGCGATGGACGAGAGCGGGCTCGTCGCGCTTCATCGCGGCACGGTGGCGTACATCTTCCAGTCGTTCGGCCTCCTGCCGATCCTGAGCGCGGCCGAGAACGTCGAGGTCCCGCTCCGTCTCGTCGGGACACCCGGTCGGGTGCGTGAGGCGCGAGTGGCCGAGGTGCTGGGCCTCGTCGGCCTCGCCGGACGGGCACGGCACCGGCCGCATGAGCTGTCGGGCGGCGAGCAGCAGCGAGTGGCGGTCGCTCGGGCGCTGACCAACCGACCCAAGGTTCTCCTCGCGGATGAGCCGACCGGCCAGCTCGACTCCGAGACCGGCCGTTCGATCATGCAGGTGCTCCAGGTGGTCGCTCGCTCCGAGGGCGTCACCACGATCGTCGCGACCCATGACCCGATGATGCTCGAGCTCGCCGACCGGGTCCTGGAGTTGCGCGATGGCCTGCTCGCCCAGGCCGGAGCCTGACCTGCCCGTCCCGTCAACCGCGCCAGGCCGAGTCAGCGTTGACGCTGAGCTGACCGTCGCGCGGTTCGCATCGGGCTGACCTGCTGGCCGAGCTGGTCGAGCAGGAAGGTGAACTGGTCAGACCTGAGTGCGACGGTCTCGTTGACGCTCGAACCCATGCCGTGGCCGGCCTTGTCCGTCGTGCGCAGCAGGACCGGGCGCCCGGAGGACGTCGCGGCTTGGAGGAGTGCCGCCATCTTCCGGGAGTGGTATGGATCGACCCGCGGATCATTCGCCCCGGTCGAGAGGAGGACGGCCGGGTACGCCACGCCGTCGTGCACGTTCGCCGTGGGCGAGTATGCGAGCAGCGCCCGGAACTGGTCCGGGTCGGCCACGGTGCCGAACTCGGTGACGTTGAAGACGCCGTTGTCGTCCTGCTCCACCCGCAGGGAATCGAGCACGCCGACGTTCGCGGCGACCGCCCGGAACAGCTCCGGACGCTGGGTCAGCACTGCGCCCATCAGGAGGCCGCCGTTGGACGCGCCCATGATGGCCAGCCGCTCCGGCGTCGTGTAGCCGATCTCGATCAGCCGCTCGGCACACACGATGAAGTCATCGAACACGGTCTGCTTCCGGGTCAGGTTGCCCGCGCGATGCCACGCATCGCCGAACTCGCCGCCGCCCCGGATGTGGGCGACCGCGTAGACCGCGCCCTGCTCGAGCCAGGCAAGGAGGACGGGATCGAAGGCGGGCTCCATGCTGAGCCCGTACCCGCCGTATCCGTACAGGAGCGTCGCGGTCGAGCCGTCGAGTGCGGTCCGACGCGGCCGGAGGATGCTGATCGGGATCTTCGTCCCGTCCTTCGACACGGCCTCGTCGCGGACGACCTCGACCCCCGAGAAGTCGGCCGTCGAGGTGACCCGCAGGGGCGTCGGCCGCGGCTCGCCCGAACCCGCCCAGCGGAAGAATGCCTCGGGCTCCGTGTAGCTGACCCGGCTGAACAGCACCTCGTCGCCATCGAGCCGCACCAGCGACCGGATGGCCGAGACCTCGGGGCCCGGCGCGGTGCCGAGCAACCGGCCATCGGTGTCGAAGGCCTCGAGCCGGGACGGGCCGCCCTCGAGACGCGCCACGTAGATGCGGTTGCGCGTGACCGCCCATTTCGCGATCGACGCGCCCGTCTCGGCGATGACCACGGACGCGGAAGCGAGGTCGCCTTCGAACGGCAGGCGGAGAAGCTTCCCGTTGGGCGCGCCGGCAAGGCTGCGGAGCCACACGGCATCGGACCCGAAGGCCCCGCCCACGACCTGGTCCTCGAGCGTCGACAGGCGCCGCCAGCGGCCATCGGGATCCCGGAGCCACGTCTCGGCATCGCCGCCGTCGCCGTTTGCGACGCGGGCGAACACGCGTCGCCCGTCCTCGGACGACACCATCGCCACCTCGGCGATCCGCGGGAACTCGCGGCCCACCTCGTAGGCATCCGACTCAACCGGCGTGCCGAGCTCGTGGCGCCAGACCTGCTGGTAGAAGTGCAGGTCGGCCGCGGCCCGCTCGCCCTCGCCCGGATAGCGCGTGTAGAGCAGCGATCGTGATCCCTCGAGCCAGGCGACGCTCCCGCTGGCGGTCCCGTACTGGACGCGCGGGATCCGCTCGCCGACCTCCTGCGCCGTCCGGACGTCGAACACGTGGAGCGTGCCGTCCTCGCTGCCGCCGACCGAGAGCGAGACGGCGACGAGGGCCCCGTCGAGCGATGGGACGGCCCAGTCGATCGCGGTGGATCCGGTCGGATCCAGCGTGTTCGGGTCGACGACGACGCGCTCGGTCGACAGGTCGCCCACGTCGCCGAAGGCGACGAGGAGCATCTGCTGGAGCGGTGGCTGGAGCTTGTAGGCGAACAGGTCACCGCCGCGCGAGCCAATTGCGGCGTAGCGGACGGATGTGCCGAGGAGCTCGCCGACCCGCTGGCGAAGGATCGGGTGCGAGGGCAGCGCATCGAGATGCGCGCGCGCCACGCGGTTCTGGGCCTCGCTCCACGCACGGACCTCGGGGTCGGCGCGATCCTCGAGCCACCGGTAGTCATCGACCACCTCAACACCGTGATAGGTGTCGACGACGGGGCGGCGCGGTGTCGGGGGGAACTGGGGACGATCGCTCATCCATCGAGTCTAGACCGCAGTCATGCCCCGGTGGGCTCGCCGAGCCCGATCCCGCCGTCGCCTCCGAGGGCTCACATCGGGCCAAGTCGCTCGCGGCTTCCGGCCACGTGGATCTGTTTCGAGCAGGGATCCCACCCAACCATGACTGCCGTGGCAATCGTCGCGCACGGCATCGACGACCGGACCATCACGCTCGCGGACGGACGCCGGCTCGGCTTCGCGCAGTCGGGCATGGCCGACGGGGCGCCCGTTGTGCTCGTGCCCGGTTACGGCCATTCGCGCCTTGCCTTTGGCGATCCTGCGATCACCGAGGCGGCTGGAATCCGTCTCATCTCGGTGGACATGCCGGGCGTTGGCCTCTCCGATCGATGGCCCGGCTACACGCTGCTGCGCTGGACCGAGGATCTTGGCGCGCTCGCCGACGCCCTCAACCTTCCCCGGTTCGCGGTCGGCGGGTGGTCGTGGGGAGCCCCGTACGCGCTGGCGGCGGCATATTGCCTGCCCGAGCGCGTCTCCGTCGTCGGGATGATCTCGGGTCTCGCGGGCTGGCTGGCCGGGCCTGGCGCCGTCGACGACGTCCGACCGGAGTTCCGCACGTTCGCCACGTGGTGCCGACGCCTGCGGCCGGCGGCCCGCGCGTTCACCGCGTTCCAGGCGCGCGGGTTCCGCCGGGATCCGGACGGCACGGTACACCGGGAGGCCGCCGAGACCGGTGGCGACGACGCGGCTGTCGAGGCAGGGAGCTCGACCCATGCCATGCTCGTGGCGAGTGGCCATGAGGTTTGGGACCGCGGCGGAGCCGGCACATACGACCACAGCCTCGCGGTGACGCAGCCGTGGGGCTTTCCGCTTGAAGACATCCGGACGCACGTGGAGATCTGGCAGGGGACGGCCGACCGGGAGATCCTGGCCGGGATGGCGGACAAGGCACGGGCGAAGCTCTCCGACGCGAACCTGCACCTGCGCGAGGAGCAAGGGCACCTACTCGTGTTCAAGGAGTGGGCGGCCATTCTGGCGACGCTGGCCCCGGAGCGGACATCGGTCCGCATTGCCGGCTGACCCTGCCGGCAGCAGCGGCGAGCATCTCGACTTACCAACCGTCCTTGACGCACAAGAGGCGCTGCCTACTTGACAGGTGACCATCTGGTCACATATTGTTCCGCTCATGGACGACGTGTTCAGAGCCCTCGCCGATCCGACTCGTCGGAGCCTGCTCGATGAGCTGTTTCGCGAGGACGGACAGTCGCTGGGCGAGCTCGAGGCCCGCCTCCCGATGTCGCGCTTCGGCGTGATGAAGCACCTGCGGATCCTGGAGGATGCGCGCCTCATCTCAACCCGCCGCAGGGGACGCCGGAAGCTCCACTTCCTGAACCCCGTCCCGATCAGGCTCGTCCACGACCGCTGGGTGAGCAAGTACGCCGAGCCCTGGGCGGCAGCGCTCAGTGGCCTCAAGGAGCAGCTGGAGCGCCCCATGGAAAAGGTGTTCGAGATCTACATCAAGACGACCCCGGAGCGCCTGTGGGAGGCGATCACGGACCCGGACATCCGCGCCAGGTACAACTTCGGTGCCCGCCAGGTCTCCGACTGGACGCCGGGATCCGAGTACCGGATGGGTGCGCCCGGCGCGCCCGGCCCCCTCGGCGAGGGGGTGAACCTGGAGGTCGATCCGCCGCGGCGGCTGGTCCAGACGATGGTCGCCCTGTGGGGCGAGGACGTGAAGGCCGAGGGGACGTCGCGGATCACGTGGGAGATCGAGCCTATCGGGGACTCGTGCCATCTCACCGTCACCCACGACCAGCTTCGCGAGGGGGCGAACGAGCAGCTGTACGGCGGCTGGCCGATGATCCTGTCCGGGCTCAAGACCTGGCTCGAGACGGGCGAGCTGCTCACGACCCCCGGCTCGCTCAGGTACGGCTGACCGGGGCAACCAGCGACCCGATCGCCCATCAGGGCAGGACGGGGGCCGACGTGTCCTTGTGCTAGGCTCCCCCGCGTGAATTCAGGTTCGAGTGGTCGCCGAATGGCCACACCGCGGTCGCCGGGTCGCACCCCGCCCCGGTTGGCGATTCCGGCTGGACGCAGTCCAAGGGACAGGGCGCCGTTGGTCGGCGCACTCCTGTCATTCCTCTGGCCAGGGCTGGGCGAGCTCTACGCGGGCGCGCCGCGTCGCGCGGCGATCTTCGCTCTGCCGACGCTCGCGGTCGCGCTGTGGCTGGGTTGGCTGGCACTCGGGGGCTTGACTCGCCTCGCGTTCGACATGTTCGACACCGGCTTCTCGTCGCTCCTGCTGGGGGCGATCGTGCTCACGGGGATCCTCCGCGTTGTTTCCATCGTCGATGCGCACAGGATGCTGTCGCGGACGCGCCCGCGCTCGCGCTCATTCCCAGCGGCGACGATCCTGGTTGCGCTCGCGCTGCTCGCCCATGGCGTGGCCGGCTACTACACGGCCTCGTTCTATTCCGCGGGCAGCCAGATCTTCCATGGCGGGGGAAACGGCACGCAGGGGAACGGCGCCGGGGCCGGCTCGACCGCCGGTGACGCAACGCCCTCGCCCGGTTCGTCTTTTGACCCGTTTGCGAACGCGAACCTGCCGACGCCGCCGGCACCGAGCTCGCGGATCAACATCTTGCTGCTGGGTGCCGACAGCGGCATGGGCTACAACCATGCTCTGACAGACTCGCAGATCGTGGTCAGCATCGACCCGACGACCAAATCGGTCGTCATGGCCAGCATCCCGCGCGACATGGCACAGTTCCCGCTCTACAGCGGCGGGACCTATAACGGCAAGATCAACTCGCTGATGTCGACGGCGCTCGCGGATCCCCGCAAGTACCCGGACGGAGGGGTGGGCACGCTCGCCAAGGAAATCGGATACCTGATCGGGATCCCGATCAACTACTACGCGTTTGTCAACCTGGCGGGGTTTGCCAAGGTCATCGAGACAGTGGGCGGCGTTGACGTCGTCAATCCCGCTCCAATTGCCGACGCCGGGTACCAGTTCCCCGACGGCAAGACCGGGTTCTACTTGAGCGCTGGCCCACACCACCTCGACAGCCGGCTCGCACTCGCCTTCGTGCGCACGCGCCAGGGAATCGGGGACAACGACTACACGCGGGCGAGGCGCCAGCAGCTCGTTCTCGAGGCTCTGCGACACGAGCTGGCAACTCCGGCCACGCTGCCCCGCATCCCTGCGCTCCTCGACGCGCTGTCCAAGACCATCCAGACGAACTTTCCTGTCGCCAGGCTGGCGGACATGATGGACCTTGCCCAGCAGATCCCGGATTCCGCGATCCAGAAGTTCGTTCTGGGGCCGCCGTATGCCGAGACACCGCCCCTTTCGACGACCGGCGGCGTCTGGCTCCTGCGCCCTAACATGACGGTGATCAAGAAGTGGTCCGCGACGACATTCGGCGCCGATAGCGTCTACTACGTGGCCCCGACGCCGAGCCCGCAGTCGTCGCCCTGATCACCTTCCGGGCTGGCCTTGCGTCCGTTGTTCGGAGCACCCCCGCCGCGCTGGCTCAGGGGCTGACGGCCCAGGGGAACAGCGTGGCCGCTGTCTTGCGGATCGCCGCAAGGTTCGGCTCGAGTGCATAGCCACAGGCGCAGGAGACAGAGCTCGAGTAGGTCTTCGGGCCGAACACCGTGCCCGTGACCACCGACCCGCTCGGCACGGATCCGATCGCCGTGATCAACGCGGGCACCTGGGACAGCGGGAAGTCCGTGATCATGTTGCTCGCAGCCGTCAGCAGCGCCGCGAGCAACGCCGGCTTGGACAGCAGCTGGTTGCCCGCGGCCGTGAGCAGGACCTGCTGCCGGCGGGAGCGCTCGAAGTCGTTGTCGCCCTGGCGGGTCCGGGCGTAGATCAGGGCACGCGCGCCTGGCATGACCTGGAAGCCCGCGTTGAAGCGGATACCGACGTTGTTCGTGGTGATCTGGTAGTAGGGATCGACGACGGTCTTGGGCACGTTGACGCGAAGCCCGCCCATCGCGTTCACCAGGTTGGTGAACCCCGAGAACGTCGTGGCTGCGAAGTAGTCGATGTGGATCCCCAGCAGCTTGCCCATCAGGTCCGCCGTTGCCCGGCCGGCACCCTGGGGGTAGCGCCCGGGGTTGGCTGCTGCGAAGTCGTAGAACGCGTTGACCTTCTGCCCTTTGAACACACCGCCGTCCGGCAACGGGACATCGATGGTGTCGCGGGGTAGCGACGCGTACGAGACCGTGCGCTTCACCGGGTCGATGCCGACAACGATGATGGCATCGGTGCGGAAGCCATTATCGCCGCCGAGGACGAGGACGGTGAACGGTCGCGTCGTCAAGTCGGCAGGCAGTGGCGTCGCGCTCGGAGTCGGGCTCGCCTCGATTGATCCCGATGGCGCCTGCGAGGCCGATCCAGAGGTGTCCGGCGAGGCGCTCGTGGCGGCGAGCGAGGGAGGAGCGGTGGGCGGCGTGCTGCCGCAGGCGGCGACGATGAAAACCATCAGGGTTGCGAGCAGCACGCGGGCCTGTTGCATGGGACGTAGGGTAGCAGCCGACCTCGCCGAGCCGCCGGCGTCACCGCGATCGCGGCCACCCACGACCCGGCCATGCTCGACGTTGCCGACCGGGTCCTCAGCCTGCACGACGGCCGTCTCACCGACCCGTCCTGAGCAGCCCTGCGCGAGCGGCGGTTCGGCACTTGGCCCGGCCGGCGCGCCAGACCATGATCGAAGACACGCGCAAAGGAGGTCCGGTCATGGTGTTCAAGGCTGTGCGTCTTGTGGCAACCGGTGTCGCGATCGGGATCGTGGCCGACCGGGTCTGGTTCGAGCTGCAGAAGCCCGCCGCGCAGCAGTTCCCGTGGCTGCGCAAGGGCGTGAACGAGACCGTGAATCCGTGGCTGATGGAGCACGGCATCCCGGGCGGCGCCCATGCGGAGATCGCGACGCTCGAGCATGTCGGCCGAACGTCCGGCACCACGTACTACACCCCGGTCCATCCGACGGTCCGCGAGACCACCGTGCTCATTCCGGCACCGCTCGGAGTCGGGTCCCACTGGGTCCGCAACGTCCAGGTGGCCGGTCGCGCGCAGATGCAGTTCCACGAGATGCTGTACGAGCTGGATCGGCCGGAGCTGATCACCATCGGCGAGACGGGTATGTTCCCGTCGCGGGTCGCGGCGCCGTTCGACCGGATGGGGTGGCGATACCTGCGCCTCAACCTCGCCGCGATGATCCCGGGGACATTTGCCAGCCACGCGGCGACGGTCCCGGCGGTCGACGGGATGCCGAGGATGGAGCCACCGCTCGACGGGGCGTACGACATCCCGGTTGAGCCGAAGATGGTGGACCGGGAGTCCTCGCCAGTCTGACCGCGGCCTGGCACCGGCTCGGGCCGGCGACCGACCTCGACTCAGGACTGAAGGACGGGCGCGGTCTCCTTCTGCACGGTGGCCGCGATCTCCGTTGCCCATGTCTCGATCTCGGGCCAGGGCCGGAAATCCCCCTCGGGCGCGCGGACAGCGGCGAGGATCGCCTTCTCGCCGAGCCCCAGCAGCTTCTTGTCGATCCGGCCGGGGATCACGCGATGCTCCCGCGCACCCACGAGAGCGACCATCGCGGCCACGTCCACCGCCTCATCGAGGGGCTTGGGCGGATCACCGATCGGGCCGCTGGAGAACAGCCACACGGGCATCGTCGACAGGGCCGCGCGATGGCGCTCCAGGAGATCCCGGGCAGGCTCCAGCCAGCGGCCCACGTAGACCGCGCTGCCGAGGACGGCGGCATCGAAGCCATCGACGTCGCCGACGTCCGCCGGTGAGACGACGATCGCCTCCGCGCCCGCAGCGGTGAGCGCCGCCGCGATCGACGCCGCGACCTCTGTCGTCGCCCCGTGCCTCGAGGCCGCACTGACCAGCACCTTCATGACTGCCTCCCGAGCGTCGGTCGTGTCCGCGCTTCGCGTGGGCACAGTCTCCGGCGGGAGCGCATCGGGAAGGAGGGCCGGATGGGGGGCTCCGAGGATCGGCTCGCCGGCACCGGCCCGGGCCGAATGGGCGCGCGCCGTGTCGCCCGTGCGTGAGCCCGACCGAGGCCCCTAGTTTCGCGTGCCGCCGGTCAGCCGGAGCAGGAACAGGAACAGGTTGATGAAGTTCAGGTACAGGTGGAGCGCCGCGAGGATGGAGGCACGCTCCTGGGTGCCGGCGAAGGCCGCATAGTCGCCGCGGGTGATGCGCTGAACGTCGTACGCGGTGAGGGCGGTGAACAGGATCACGCCGATGACCGAGATGATCCAGCCGAGCGGGCTCGACGCCAGGAGCAGGTTCACGAGCGAGGCGATGATGATGCCGAACAGCGCCATGAACATCAGGCCGCCCAGGCCTGCCAGCTCGCGTCGGGTCGTGGCGCCGTAGAGCGCCGCGCCGCCGAACATCGCGGCGGCCGACACGAACGCGGTCACGACGGAGGCCCCGGTGTACAGGGACACGATGACGCCAACGGTCAGGCCCATCGACGCCGCGTACACGAAGAACAGACCCAGGGTCGCGGTCGGCGACACGCGGTTGATGACGGCCTGGATGCCGATGATGAGGGCGAACTGGCCGATCACGATGAGGAGCAGCAGGTTGGTGGCGGCCTGGAGCAGCGCATCGCTGGTGTTCACGAGGTAGGCGACGCCGGCGGTCAGCAGCAGCCCTGCGAACATCCAGCCGAACGCTCCGACGAGCAGCTGCTGGACGAGAGCGGGTGACGGGCGAACGCCCAGTCGGGTGGGAGTCAACGGGGTTCCGAGCATCATGCGCTCCCTTCAGGTGACGGAGGTGCGGCGCGACCCGGACGACCGCGCGCGGCGCGGGCCGTGGTCGCTTCCCTGGCCTCGGCCTGCTCGGCGACCCGAGCGAGGATCCACAGCAGGTCCGCCAGGCGGTTCAGATAGGGCAGCAGGTGTCCGGCGGCGAGCGCGGGGTCCAGGGCAGCCAGCGTCACGGCCCGACGCTCGGCCCGACGCACGATCGTGCGTGCCAGCTCGAGCGAGGCGCTGACCCGGGTCTCGCCCGGGACGACGAACTCGCGCGGCAGCTCGATGCCGCGCTCCGTCTCGCGGAGCACGGTCTCCAGCCCCTCGAGCATCGCGACGGACACGCGCGTCTCCCCGTCCCGCTGCTTGTCACGCGCCTCCGGGTTGGTGGCGAGCTCGGCGCCGGCGACGAACAGCTCGCGCTGGAAGCGGAGGATGAGATCGCCCAGGCCCCCGAAGCCCGGCGACAGCACGCCGTACTGCTCCTTCATGCTGAGCTCGGCGCGGGCAAGCCCGAGGGCCGCCACACTCTCGTCGAGCGTCCCGTAGGCCTCCGTGCGGAGATCGTCCTTGCGCACCCGGTCGCCGCCGAACAGGAGGCCGGTCGTGCCATCGTCGCCTCGGCCGGTCGCCACCGCGGAATCGAAGGAAAGTCGTCGGTTGGTCATCGTCGGGTCGTCATCGTCGGGTGCGCGTCGAGGGTGATCCGGGTCACCACATCAGGCCGGCGTCGCGCGGATCCCAGCGCTCGGCCAGCAGCGTCACCTTGACCGGATGCTCGACGACGCTCTCGGCCTGCTCCTTCACCTGCTGGATCATCGCTCCCGCATAGGGGCAGAAGGGCGTAGTGAGGATCATCTTCACCTCGGTGGAATCGGGACCGAGGATGATCTGCCGGATGAGCGCCAGCTCCACGACGTTCATCCCGATCTCGGGATCGACGACGGCCCGAAGGGCATCGAGGATGGCGAGCTCGGTGGCGCGGCGCTGTGGGTCGAATGCCGCGGCGGCGTCAGTGCCGGTGTCCGGGGCGGCGGGCTGCGTGTCGGTCATGGTCGGGAAATCCTACCATCTTGCTCGGAAATGGCCGCCGAGGCGCGAGGCCGGGACGACCACCGGCTCACGCCGGTGCCGGGACCCCGATCACGACGCCGGGGACGCGCAACCGGTCCGGGAGCGCCGCCGCCTCTTCGTCCGTGAGGCCGGGGCCCGCGAGTGTGCCGGCGGGATCGAAGAAGTCAGCGTAGCGATCCCGATGCCCGGCCGCGTACACGAAGGCCTCGGCGATGCCGAGGAGCCGCAGCTCCGGGTGGTCCTTGAGCATGTCGACCGCAGTCAGCCCGTGGGCACGCAGCTCCAGGACCTGGCGCACGGTCAGACGGCTGCCGTAGCAGAATGGCTCGCCGTTCATCACGAGCGGGTCGACCTTGACCCACTTGATCGTCATCGGTGTCCCTATACGCCCCTGTAGATCGCGCTGAGGAGCCGGTTCCGCTTGCGCGCATCGCCGGCAAGGCGCCGATACCACCGGAACACGGCGATCGCCTCGTCCAGGGCGTGGTCGGCCGGAACGGCCTCCTCCTCGGACAGGGCGCTCCGGGCGCCGGCCCGCAACCCCTCGCAGATCTGCACGACATCGTCCATCGCCACCTCGCGGCGGCGGAACACGGTCGCCGTCTGGTCAGCGAACTCCTTGAGCCAGTGGGCATCGTTGCCGGCCACGCACAGCGCGAGACGGTCCACGAACACCTCGGCATCGCGGAGCAGGTTGCGAAGCCCGGCGTCGTCGTAGCGGGTCCGGAAGGTCGGGTCGCCGTCTACCGCGACCTCGAGGGCACGGGCGGCGAGCCGTCCGCGATCCGCCCGCAGGCGCGCCGCGGCCTCCGGGTACCCGGCGACCAGGCTGCGGGGCGGAAGACCGAGCGTGGGATGGCTCACGGAGTCGAAGGATACCGTCCTCGGCCGCCGGGCGCGTAGCATCTGGCCATGACCGATCCGGCCCGCGAGCCCGGCGAGCGACGCCCGGGCGCCACGTCACGCCTCGATCGTGCCCCCGGCGAGCGGTACGCGCAGCGCACGCCGGGCGGCGCCGTGCCACCGTCCGCCATGCCGTCTCCCGGGCGCAGGGTGCGTGCGCTGGCTGCCGCTGCCCTGGCAGCCGCGGGGGGCGCCCTCGTGATCTTCGCGCTGGGGCTGGTGGAGATCGGGCCCGGCCTGATCGCCGTCTCCGCGGCAGTCGGCTGGGCGGTGGCGCTCGCGCTCGTGTGGGGCGGCGCCGGGACCGGCGTCGGGAACCGGGGCACCCGCATGGCGATCGCCGCCGCGCTCGGCGCGACCGGAATCATCGCCGGGTTCCTGCTCAACTGGGGCTGGTCACGCGGAGAGGGCGGCGTGCTCGACCCGGCTGCCTACCTCGACCAGCGCTACGGGCTGCTGGCCATCGCGGACATCGTCGTCGCAGCGTTCGCAGGGGCGCTCCGCGCCCGGTAGACGCGGGCTTGTCCCGCAGGCCCGCCCGGCCGCGGCTACCTCTCCGGGCCACCGCGCTCGCTCACGCGCCGCCGGCGATCTCCGCCTCGATCCGGAACGGCGTGAGCGGCTCACGCAGGAGCCGAGCGAACCGCGCCGGACGCGCGTCCACCGGGACCATCTCCAGCCAGCGGCGCAGCAGCGCTTCTCCATCCGGGTAGACGAAGACATAGGTGCGCCACAGGCGGTGCTCGATGAACTCCAGGCGCTTCGCCGCCTCATCGGGGTCGAACCGGCCGACCTCGACCAGGTAGCCGAGCACATCCTCGCGCGCGGCCCCGTCCTCATGCAGCATCAAGGCGGCGTTCACCCGGGTCTCGTCGAGGATCGAGCGCAGATCCTCGACCCGGCGACGGCGATCGGCGGCCTCGCGGAGGGCAGAGGGGTCGCCGCTCAGGCACAGGCCCGCCAGCGGGGCCAGCTCGACCAGGAGGTCGGCCAGCTCGGCCGGCGGCACCACCAGGTCCCGGCCCACCTGGGCCAGGCCCTCGGAGATCAGGCACTCCGGCGTGTTGATCAGCAGGATGCTGGCCTCGAGTCGCTCGAGACCCTCCACCAGGACCTGCTCCTTGAGTGCGTGCTCGAGGTGGTGGCCCGGATACGTCTCGTGGGCGATCGTCCCGATCAGGCCGGGCAGCCGCACCGGCAGGTCCAGGTTGAGGTCCACGCGGGAGCGGTACCCGCCGTCGTACCAGTTGTAGCCGGACCACGGCTGGTCGCGGACGAGCGTGACGCTCAGGTCCTCGCCACCCGGGAGATCGAACAGCCCGGCCGTGCGCTCCCGGTCGCGACGAACGAGGACGTCGACGACGGGTCGCACCCGCTCCGGCGGGATCGTCCAGGCCGCGTCCTCCGCGGCGAGACGCTGTGCGAGCGTGCCCGGTCCCGGCAGGGCCGCGGAGAGCTCCTCGGCGGCCGCCTCGAAGCGGGCCTCGGGGCGGCGTGCCGGTGAGTGCGCGAATGAGCGGGTGACGAGCTCGAGATACGGCAGCGGGGAGCCGGCCCGAGCGCGCGCCTGCGCCTCGAGCGCACCCAGCTGCAGGTCAAGCCAGTGGCGACGGTCCGGCTCGCGAACCTCCTCGTCCAGGCGGGCCCGG
Source organism: uncultured Chloroflexia bacterium (assembly GCA_963849495.1). Classification (GTDB taxonomy): domain Bacteria; phylum Chloroflexota; class Limnocylindria; order Limnocylindrales; family CSP1-4; genus CAIXZV01. The sequence goes on from CAWKHN010000009.1 coordinate 32,098, forward strand.
AGGGATGTCGCATCGTCCGCCAGCCGGGCGGCCGGCCGGAGCTGCTCCATGTCGACCCGCGCCTTGAGATCGGCCGGACCGTAGTACCCGTCAACGGTCCCCGGCAGGTGCTGGTCAAGGCGCAGCGCGAGGAGCAGGTAGTCACGGGCGATCGGGTCGGGAGCCGGAACGGTGCGGATGCCACCGACCGCGGGCACGCGACCGTTCGTCATCGTTGCAGTCGCTCCGGGCGCGGCGCGCGGCGCTCGCCATGGTCTCCGTGCTCCGCTGCGGCACGACGCGCCTCCTCGAGGCGGCGCTGCAGCTCCGGGTCGAGCGGGATCGAACGACGGGAACCCCGGGCAAGGTGTGCGTGACGTTCCGCGACGGCCTCGATGCCCGGGCCGGACTCCTCCGCCGCGCCCGACCCCTCCGCCGCCCCTGGAGGGGCAACCGGATCGGTCGCCCGGTCCACACCGGCCGCACCCGCGGGCTCTCCCGTCGCCGGGACCTCGCCCATCCCCTGCCCGGCACTGATCCCGCCGGTCTCCCCGCGGAACGGCATGCCCTGCCGCTCCACGGCGTCGAGGCTCATCCGCAGTGCCGCAGCCTTCTGCGTGGCGACCTCGCGGACGTACGCCGCCTCCTCGTCCACGGTCATTCCGCGACCGCGCACGATGCCCTTGGGCTTGCCGACCATGAGCCACGCCAGGTGGTAGCGGTCCATGGTCCCCCAGGCCGAGGCGAGCAGGTCGTCGGACAGCTGGAGCCAGGTCTGGAGCGCGTTGAGGGACGGTTGCGCCAGGAGCCGCTCGCCCTCGGCGATCAGCTGGCGCGTGCGCAGGATGAGCTCGTCCCGGGTCACCGCCTGAGTCTAGGGTGCCGGCGGCGGATAGGCTTTGTGGGTTCAGCCGGGGCGCAACTTCGCAAACCGGCGACCAGCCGGAGGTCCCGTGACGGACAGCCTGCTCGCCGAGAGCGTGATCGTGCTCGGCGCGGAGCCGGACGAGGTCGAGCGCCTCACCCACAGCGTCGTCGCGTCCGCCACGACCGGCGTCTTCCGGGTGCGGGCAGGCGCGCGCAGCGCAATCGTGAAGGTCATCGCGCCCCGCGGCTCCGACCCGGCGGATGCCTCCCGCTCTGCCGCTTCATTCCGGTACTGGCGGCGTGAGCCGGAGCTGCTCACCGGGCCGGTCCTCGACGTGTATCGGGAAGCGGGGCTGCGCCCACCCGCCGTGCTCGCCGCGATCGCGCGCGGCCCCGAGATGGTGGCCCTGTGGCAGGAGGAGGTCACCGGTGTGCGGGGCGATTCCTGGGACGTCGCGACGTTCACGGAATTGGCGCGCCGGCTCGGCCGGGCCCAGGGCGTGCTCGCGGCGGCGACGCCCGGCCACGCCCCCCTGAGTCGCGGCTTCCTGCGCGATTACCTCGCGGAGAAATCCGGCTCCGTTTCGTACGGGCTCCTCGGGCAACAGCACGCGTGGAACCAGCCACGGGTCCGTGCCGCATTCCCCGCCGCCCTCGCGCACGCGCTCGCCGGGCTGCACAGGGACCAGTCCCGGCTCCTGGCATGGATGGAGGCCGCTCCGCGGACGGTGGCCCACCTTGATGTGTGGCCGCTCAACGTGTTCGCCGGGGCGGACGGGTTCGGGCTCGTCGACTGGGCGTTTGCCGGCGACGGGGCGCTGGGCGAGGATCCGGGAAACCTCGTGTTCGACGCCGTCCTGGATCTCCTCCACCCCACGGCGATCCTGCCGGATCTCGACATCGCGGTGTTCGGCGGGTACCTCGACGGGCTCAACGATGCGGGCTGGGACGGGGACGAGCGGCAGGTCCGGCTGGCGATGTGCGCGTCCGCGGTCAAGTACGACTGGCTGGCGCCGGCAATGCTCGCCCGGGCGGCCGATGTGGATCTCGTCGGGTATGGCGGTCTGCGGATCGAGGATGCCGAGCTCCTGTTCAGGGAGCGGGGCCGCGCCCTCGCGTTCATCGTCGCGCGGACCGATGAGGCCCGCCGCATCGCGGCCGAGCTCGAGATCGCCTGAGGTCAGCCCTCGCGGATGAAGGTCTCCCGGTCCGTCCTGGCGCGCAGCGTCCAGGGGCCGGGCCGCCCGGTGCCGATCGGATGACCGTTGAACCGGGTCACGGGCAGGATCCCGGCCACGGACGAGCACACGAAGGCCTCGTCGGCCGCCGCCAGCTCGTCGGGTGTGAGCCAGCCCTCGACGGGGCGGAGGCCCACCGTCCCTGCCCATCGCAGCAGCCAGGACCGGGTGGTTCCAGCCAGGATCGCGCAATCCAGGGCGGGGGTCGCCAGCTCCACGACCCGGTCGACACCGCGCCGCACCAGGAACACGTTCGCGGTCGTCGATTCGGAGAGGTGGCCCGAGACCGTCAGGAACAGGGCATCGTCGGCACCGGTTCGGCGGGCCTCAAGCCGCGCGTACACGTAGTCGGCACGGCTGGTCGTCTTGAGCGCCAGCATCGGGTTCTGGGGGTCCCGGCGGATCGCGCTCGCGACCAGCGACAGCCCGCGATCGAGGTGACCGGCCCGCGGCGCCTCCACGCGCCAGGCCTGGATGGCGATCGTCGGTGTCAGCAGCTCTCCCGCAGCCGGCAGCAGGCCGCGCGAGGCCCACGCGCCGCGTGACACCGTGATCCGGACCGAGGCATCGATCCCCGGCTCAGCGAGGCCCTCGGCCGTGAGGAGATCGGCGATCCCGGCCGCGATGCGCGCCTCGACGTCGTCCGGAAGCTCGATCGACAGCCCGTCCGCCGAGCGACGCAGGCGGGCCACGTGCTCGGGCAGCTCGGTGACGTGCCCGCCGCGCGCCCGAAGCGTCTCGAAGATGCCGTCGCCCAGCTGGAAGCCGCGGTCGAACACGCTGAGGTGCGGGCCGTCGGCCGGCAGGACCACGCCGTCCAGCCAGACGTGGCGCGGGTCGGCAGCGACCATCACGCCATCACCTCGATGGCGCCGATCGCGCCCAGGGGACCTCGCGCCTTGGCCACCGTCTCCGCCCATTCCGCATCGGGGTCGCTGCGCCAGGTGATCCCGCCGCCGACGTGCAGGGTCAGCCGTGCCCCGTCAGCCACGAACGTGCGGATGAGGATGCTCGATCCCATCCGCCCATCAGGCCCGATCCACGCCATCGCGCCACAGTACGGCCCTCGCCGGACCGGCTCGACCCGGTCGATGATCTGCATGGCGCTGACCTTGGGCGCACCGGTGATGCTGCCGCCGGGAAACGAGACGGCCAGGAGGTCGAACGGGTCATATCCCGCCCGAAGCCGTCCGGTGACGGTCGTGACGAGGTGCTGGACCGCGGCGGTCCGCTCCAGCCGGAGCAGGCGCGGCACGCGGACGCTGCCCGGCACGCAGACGCGTCCGAGGTCGTTGCGCAGGACATCCACGATCATCACGTTCTCGGCCCGATCCTTGCCGCTCGCCAGCAGCTCATGCGCCAGCGCCCGATCCTGCGACCGCGTCCGACCCCGCGGGCGGGTGCCCTTGATCGGATCCGTCGAGACGAGGCCACCGGCCGAGACCGAGAGGAATGGCTCCGGTGAGGCGGACATCAGCGCCCGGGGGGCACCGGTGGCGGGTGACGGGCCGAGGTCCAGGAACCCCGCGAACAGGGCAGGGTCGCCGGTCCGCAGCTGCCGGAAGACGGGCCACGGATCACCGTCGAAGGCGGCCTCCAGGCGACGCGACAGGTTCGCCTGGTAGATCTCGCCGCGTCTGATCGCGGCGCGCACCGTCTCGACACCGGTCGTCCAGGCTTCCCGTCCGGTCGCCGACACGAGTGCGGTCGGCACGGACGCGGCGGGTGGGTGGGCCGTAGCCGCCGTCGTGGGCTCGCCCGCGTCCGCCCGCACGAGCCCGTCGATCCGGTCGAGAACCCCCCGGACGCGTCGCTCCAGGCCGGCGCGGTCCCCGTCGACCGCCCGGGCAGCCAGCCACGCCGATCCCGTGCGGCGATCCCATGCGAGCACCCAGTCATGGAGACCCAGCCGCAGCAACGGCAGGTGCTGGTCCACCCGGGCGTTCGTCGGCAGGCGCTCGAAACGCCGGCCGAGGTCGTAGCCGAGGTATCCGACCAGACCCCCGGCGAACGGCGGCACGTCGGGCGACGCCGGGGTCCCACCCCCCAGCCGCCGCAGCACGGCCCTCGCCTCCGCGAACGGGTCCGGACCCTCGGCGGGAGCATCAAGGACCAGCACGGGGTCAGCTGTCAGGTAGGTCCAGCGCCCGGTCCGACCGGGTCTGGCGCTCTCGAGCAGGACGAGGCCCGGGAGCTCGCCGAATGCCTCCGCAACATCGAGCGGCGGGAGGCGGTCGAGCACGCGGAGGCGCTGCAGCAGCGGCTCCGCGCCGCGCTGGCCGCGGCGCTCTGCAGGACCGGCTTCCGGGATCGTGCGCACCCGGCGATGATAGGCGGGCCGCACGATGGCGGCCGAGACGGAGCTGGAGGCACGGTGGGCGCTCGCGAGCTGGGAATCCGCATCGGCAGGCTCACTCCGGGAGAGAACGACGCGATCACGGACGTCCCGCGGGTCCTGGTCGGGCACACGACTCTTGTTGCGGGCGATGGACCGCTCGTGGTCGGCCAGGGTCCGGTCAGGACCGGGGTGACGGTCGTCGTCCCGCACGGGGACGATGTCTGGACCGAGCCTCTGTTCGCGGGCTGCCACCGGCTCAACGGGAACGGGGAGCTGACGGGGCTGGAATGGGTTCGCGAGTCCGGCCTTCTCGGCGGTGTGATCGGGATCACGAACACGCACAGCGTGGGCGTCGTCCGGGACGCCCTCATCCGCCACGCGGCGCGCGATCGGTCCAACGAGTCGACGTTCTGGTCGCTGCCCGTCGTGGGCGAGACGTACGACGGGGCCCTCAACGACATGGACGGGTTCCATGTGCGGCCCGAGCACCTGGATTCCGCACTTGCCGCCGCGGCCGGAGGACCGATTGCGGAAGGCAACGTGGGCGGCGGCACCGGCATGATCTGCCACGAGTTCAAGGGCGGCATCGGGACGGCGTCCCGGGCGATCCCGGAGGCCGACGGTGGCTGGATCGTGGGTGCCCTGGTCCAGGCGAACTATGGTTCGCGCGACCTGCTGCGGATCGACGGGGTGCCGGTCGGCGCGGCGATCCCCAGCAGCGAGGTTCCCAGCCCCTGGGATGAGATCGAGCGCCGTGAGGCGGCGGCCGAGGCAGCGGCCGAGGCGGCCCAGAGAGGCAGCGCGCCCACCGGTGGATCGGGGCGATCCGGCGCCGGCGGCGGGTCGATCATCGTGATCCTCGCCACGAATGCCCCCCTGCTCCCTCACCAGTGCGAGCGACTGGCCCAGCGGGCCGGGCTCGGCATCGCGCGCATGGGCAGCATCGCATCCCATGGGTCCGGCGACCTGTTCATCGCCTTCGCGACCGGCAACCGCGGCCTGTCTCGGACGGCGAGCGAACGCGACCCCCGCCTCACGGTCGAGACCCGGATGGTCGTGGATCGCGCCATCAACCCGTTGTTCGAGGCAGCCGCCGAGGCGACCGAGGCCGCGGTCGTCAACGCGCTCCTGGCGGCGAAGACGATGACCGGCCGGGATGGCATCACTGCCCATGCCCTGGACCACGAACGGCTGCTCGAGGTCATGGCGCGGTACGGCCGCGGCCCGCGTGCGAGCTCCGCCTGAGCGGGGCGGCCGACGGGCGTGAGGACAGATCCATGACGCCGCTGCCGGCTATTCGCGCCGCGACCGCCGAGGACATCCCTGCCATCCGGTCGATCCTGGCGGCGCACGGCAACGACGGACCGATCGTGACCGTGGACGTGGTCGGGCCGTACGTTGCCCATCTCGTCCGCCACCACCGCACGCTGGTGAGCGCGCTGGACGGGGACCTGGTCGCGTTCGGTGCCGTCGTCGATGCCGGGGTCTCGCTGCACCTGGCCGACTTGTTCGTGCGCCCGGACCGCCTGGGCCACGGGATCGGCCGGCCCCTGCTGGCGGCGCTGTTCCGGGATGCGCCGCGTCGCACGACGTTCGCTTCCAGCGATCCGCGAGCACTCCCGCTCTACGTCCGCTCCGGGATGTCGCCGCTGTGGCCGTGCCTGTACCTGGAGGGGGCGGCCACGGTGCTTCCCCGTGTGCCGCCACGGATCGATCTCGAGGCCGCGGACCCGACCCGGCTGGCGGCGCTCGAGCTCGCGTGGACCGGCGTCGACCGCACGGTGGACCACGCGTTCTGGGGAACCCGGGATCTGGCGGACCCTTTCATCGTCGCCGAGGACGGCGAGCCCGTGGCGATCGTCCACGCCCGCCCCCGGCAGGCGGCCCCGATCCGGATCATCGCCCGGCTGCTCGTCCGGCCGGGGGCGGACCCCCTGGCCCCGACCCTGGCCGCCCTTCGTCGGGCTGCGCGGGGTGGGTCGGTCGAGGCGATCGTCCAGGGTCCGAGCCCGTTGCTGCGCACGCTCCTGGACGTGGGGTTCGTGATCCTGGACCGCGACCAGTACATGGCCAGCGCGCCGGGCCTGGTGGACCCGGCTCGCTTGATCCCGAACCCCGGGATGCTCTGAGGTTCGCCTGGGGCGGACGATCAGCCGGCCGCGACCGCCTTCTCGATCGGAACGCCGATCAGGCTGCCCCACTCCGTCCACGAGCCGTCGTAGTTGCGCACCCTCTCGAAGCCGAGCAGCTCGTGCAGCACGAGCCAGGAGTGGGACGAGCGCTCGCCGATCCGGCAATAGGCGATGACGTCCTTGTCGGCCGTGATGCCCCGGGCGGCGTACAGGGCGGCAAGGTCTTCGGGGCTCTTGAACGTCCCGTCCTCGCGCACGGTCTGGGCCCACGGGATCGATGCTGCGCCGGGAATGTGGCCGGCCCGCTGTGCGGTCTCGGTCATGCCGGGAGGGGCGATGACCTCGCCGTTGTACTCGGCGGGCGATCGGACGTCCACGAGCACGAGCTGCGGATCCCCCAGCCGGGGCAGGATGTCATCCCGGAACGCTCGCAGCGAGAAGTCGGGCGCGCCGACCTGATAGCCGGTCGCGGGGTAGGACGGCACCTCCGTGGACAGCGGCAGGTTGTGGTCCAGCCAGTACTTGCGGCCGCCGTTGAGCAGCTTGACCGGCTCGTGCCCGTAGAGCTTGAGCTGCCAGTACGCCCAGGCAGCGAACCAGTTGTTGTTGTCCCCGTACAGCACGATCGTGGTATCGGCACCGATCCCGGAGGTGCTGAGCAGGTCGCTGAACTCCTCGCGGGTCGCAATGTCGCGCCGCACGCCGTCCGACAGCTGGCTGGTCCAGTCCCAGGCGACGGCGCCGGGGATATGGCTCTGGTCGTACGCGGTGGTGTCCACGTCGACCTCGACGAAGCGGACGCGCGGATCGTCAAGATGGGCCCTCGCCCAGTCGGCGGACACGAGGACGTCCTTGGCGTAGCCGGAAACGGACATGGGGATGATGCTCCTGGGTTTCTCGGGACGGGTCAGTGTCGAGGCGGCGGGATCACGATCCGGCGGATCGTGCCCGCCGGCGACACGAGCAGCGGCCCGGAGCCGGTCCGCAACGCCCCGCGTGGGCGGCTCCGGTGGGCGGGACGGCGTTGGCTGCGGAGGTCACGTCAGCCACCCCCGTGCGGCCGATCGCGGAGGGCGAACTCGCCGAGCCGGCGGCGGCACTCGGTCGCCTCGCGCTGGGCCTGGCGGACGATCCACGGATCAACCCGGCTGGAGTCCTCGAGGGCCACCGTCGGTCCGTACGGTCCATCCGCGATGACGATGCCGGATGCGTTGCGATAGTCGGTCATCCAGTTCGCCTGGAGCTCCACGAGGACATCCGCCACGACGGCGCGCGTGAACAGCCAGTCGAGGTGCGTCGCGTTGAGGCGGTCGACGAGGTCGTCGACGCGGACGGCCCGGCCGCGGTCCATGCGCGCGACGAGGTCGATGACGCGCAGGGTTGCGAACGGATCGCCGGGTTCGGCAATCGTCGGAGGCTGGATGTGTGCGTCGGGGAGGCCGGCCGGGGCGGGGCGGCTGCCGACGACACCGGGCGTGGCGGTCATCGGGTGGTCACGTGATATCCGAGTGCGTGGGTCGGGATTGGAAGGCTAACACAGGGGAGCCGGGAGGCGGCCCGGGCGGACCGCCGGCCGCCGGATCCGGGTCAAGCCGTCAGTCGCGGTGAGCTCCGGCATCGATGGCGGGTTCCGGGCCGGACGGCAGGACGGGCTCCTCGTGGTCCGGCAGCTCGATCGTCACGAACCCGCCGTCACCCGCGGGCAGCGGGTCGTCCGGGCGCGCGTGATGGACCAGCTCCTGCGCCGGCGGCATGGTTCGGAGCACCTGCTGCTCGAACCCGAACAGGACGCCGCCGATCGTCTGGCCGAGTGGCTGCTTCCTGCGCTTCGCCATGGACGGGACCCGGGCCTACTCGGCCGGTTCGGCGCCCGACTCGAGCACCGGCAGCGCGTGGCCGCCGTCCGCGGTCTTTCCCTCGATCGCGCCCACCCCGTACGGCACCCACTTCGACGGGTCGCTGAGGCGATGCGCCTCGGTGTTGCCCCGCTCGTGGACCTGGGTGAAGCCTGCCGGCTCGATCCACATCCGCTTTCCGTCCAGCAGGCCCGTGATGCCTTCCTGGCCCGGCTCCGGGCGCGGGTTCCGGCAGTAGGCGCACTTCGAGGAATCGTGGGGTGTGTACTCGGCCGGCTCCTCGTAGGTGGTGATGTAGCCCTCGTAGTTGCGGAGGATCACCTTATGGTCCGAGTAGCTGACGACGTAGTTGGGCATCACCGGGATCTTCCCGCCGCCGCCGGGCGCGTCGACGATGAACTGCGGCACGGCATACCCGGACGTGTGCCCGCGCAGCCCCTCGATGATCTCGAGGCCCTTGCCCACCGGCGTCCGGAAGTGCCCGGCGCCCTCGACCAGGTCGCACTGGTACAGGTAGTACGGGCGGACGCGGTTCTCGACCAGCCGGTGGACCAGCTCGCGCTGCGTGTGGACGCAGTCGTTGATGCCGGCCAGGAGCACGGACTGGTTGCCCAGCGGGACGCCGGCGCGGGACAGCTTGTCGCAGGCGCGGGACAGCTCTGGGGTGATCTCGTTGGGGTGGTTGACGTGGATGTTCAGCCACAGTGGGTGGTACTTGGCGAGCATCTCGCACAGCTCATCGTCGATCCGCTGGGGCAGGAACACGGGCACCCGCGATCCGATCCGGATGATCTCCACGTGCGGGATCTCGCGCAGGCCGCGGAGCGCGGATTCGAGCAGCTTCGGCGCGAGCGTGAGGCCGTCGCCGCCGGAGATGAGCACGTCGCGGATCTGGGGCGTGCGCCGGATGTAGTCCAGCTGTGCCTCGTGCTCGCGGCGGTTGAAGTTCTGCGTGGCGTCCCCGACGATCCGGCTCCGCGTGCAGTACCGGCAGTAGCTGGCGCACTGGGTGGTGATCAGCATCAGCACGCGATCGGGGTATCGGTGGACCAGCCCCGGGACCGGGGAGTGGCGATCTTCCGCCAGGCTGTCCTCCATCATCCCGGTGAAGGACCGAAGCTCGCGGCCGAGCGGGATGATCTGCCGCCGGATCGGGTCGTTGGGATCCTTCGGGTCGATCAGGCTGATGAAGTAGGGGGTGACGTCGACCCGGAACTTGTCGGGGGCGGACAGGCCCTCGCGCTCCTCGTCGGTGAGCTCGAGGATCTCGCCGATCTCCTCCAGGTCGTTGACCCGGTGGCTGAGCTGCCAGCGCCAGTCGTTCCACTTCTCGTCGGGAACGTCCTGCCACTTCGGCGCCCGCCGGCTGACCGCAGGCCGTCCGTCCGGTCCGAGACGGCCGGCCGGGTCGCGCAGGTTGACGAAGGGCGCCGGGTCCGCCGGCGCCAGCGTGCCTGCTGCCGCCGCCGTCGTTCTCGCGTCCGTCTCCACCAGGCGAACCCTCCGCTGTCGCGTCGCGTGTGTGCGCCCGTGCCGTCGGGCGACGTCTCGACGCATAAATCCTATGCATCGTGAATGGAGTCGGATGATACCCGACGCCGCAGGGAGCGTCCATGTCGGTGTCCATGTCGGGGCCACGCCACCGGAGGGGCAGCGCGCGGCTGACCGCCACCGGACGGGGCACCACAGGGATCGCCTGTCCTGTCGCGGCGGCGGGTCGTAAGATGCGCGCGGTGTCGCCTCCAGGGGCACGCCCGGGGCCACACGGCGCACATCCTCTCGCTACCAGTGAAGGGACGTCATGCAATTCGATCGGCGCCTGCTCGCAGGGGCGGTCGGCCTGGGCCTGCTGGTCATCGCCTGCGGCGGCTCGCCCATCTCAACCGTCAGCCCATTCCCGGTCGCAAGTCAGCCGGCCGCGTCCCCCGCCGGCGGCGGGCCCGGCGCGTCCGATGCCGCGCCAGCGAGCGATGTTCCACCGGGAGCCGATCCCAGCTTCGACACAGGGGCGGCGCCCGACCTGGAGGCGATGCTCCCCGACTCCGCGGGTGGCGTCACGTTCACCAAGGAGAGCTTCGACGGCGCGGGCATCAACGGCGCCGGGATGGGCGTTGACCCCGGCGAGCTCGCACCGATCCTGGATGCAAACGGCAAGACCGCCGCCGACGTGCGGATGGCGATCGCGTCACCCGCCAGCCCGACTGCGACCGAAACCGCGGTCGTTCTCGCGCTGCAGATCCGTGGTGTTGATGCCTCGAAGCTCGTGGGCCTGGCCGAGAGCACCGCGTCCGCCACCTTCGCGCCGGCGACGGTCGGCGGCAAGCAGGTCCTCAGGTCGAGCGCGGCCGGGCTCAACTCGGTGATCTACCTCAAGGGTGACGTCCTGTTCGAGGTCCTGATCGCCAGCGACGCGACAGTCGCCGCGATCGTCGCCGCCCTTCCCTGACCCGGTCGACTCGCGCCTCCGTGAAACGTGAAGCCCGGCGCGGCCGGGCTTCCGGAACGTCGGACGCGGGGGCCTCTATTCCCCGATGACGCTCCAGATCAGCCCCATCATGATGAAGAAGCCGCTGAACAGGGCGATCAGACCGAGGCCGCCGTACGGCGAGCTCGCGCCCTCGTGGGGGACCAGCTGCAGGCCGATGCCGAACACGACCGCCCAGATGACGAACAGCGTCGCGAACAGGAGCTTGCTGTTCGGGCCGGTGATCCGGCGGGCCCAGCCCTGACGGCCGCCCTCGGCGACCATCGCGGAGCGGGCGAACACGAACACGAAGCTTCCCGCAATCGCGGTCGCGGTGATGAGGATCACGAGGTTGTTCGGGAAGTTCTGGAACCAGATCGTGAAGATCGTCACGCGGAAGGTCCTCGGAACGGGAGAACGGATGGGGCGTCACGCGGCCGGTCGGCGGTCGGTCGATGCTAGCAGAACGGGCGGCGGGCGTAGAACCACGACCAGGAAGACGTCGCGGTCCACGGGACCCATGACACCGTCAACGGCATCGGCGGCTCCGGTATAACATGCTACTTCGCAGACGCACGTTGCGTGGATCCGGGCGCGATGCCGCCATCCGCGCGACCCGTCCGCCCGAACCGGAACACCGATGACCTTCGATCACCTCGGGCGCTTCGCCGTTCGCCGCCGCTGGTGGATCGTCGCGGCGTGGGCGTCGCTGATCCTGCTCGCCATCCCCTTCGCGCCGCGAGCACCGGGCGTGCTGTCGGCGGGTGGCTTCACCCTCGATGATCTGGAGTCCGCACGCGCGAAGCAGGTGCTCCAGCAGGAGCTGGGCGTCGAGCCGTCGGCGTTCGTGCTCGTGTACACGTCGGACACGCTGACCGCGGGGACACCGGCATGGATCGCGGCCGTCACGGCGGCCACGAAGGATGTTGCGAGCGCGCCGCACGTCACCCGTGTGCTGAGCCACATGCTCGCGCCGAGCCAGGTGTCGGCCGACGGCCACACCGCATATGACATCGTGTTCCTCGATCTTCCGCCGGATGATTCGCCGGCGGCGATCCCGCCCGTGGAGGCACGACTGCATCCGGTGCCCGGCCTCACGGTCCGGATCGGCGGCGGGCCTGCCTTCTACGGCGACGTCCAGACGGTGACCGAGACGGACCTCCGCCGCAGCGAGCTGATCAGCCTGCCGCTGGCCGGTCTGGCGCTGCTGCTGGTGTTCGGCTCGGGGGTTGCCGCGGGCATCCCGCTGGCGGTGGGCGGCGCCGCCGTGCTCGTGGCATTGGCGGGCATCTTCGTCGTGGCATCGCTCACGCCGATGAGCATCTTCGTGCTCAACCTCGCGACTCTCCTGGGTCTCGGGCTGGGCGTCGACTACTCGCTGCTCATGACCAGCCGGTTCCGCGAGGAGCTCGCGCATCAACGCGGCCCGGACCGCGTCGCGGAGGCCGTCCGGATCACGGTGGCGACCGCGGGGCGGGCGGTGTTCTTCTCCGGGCTCACGGTGCTTCTCGGTCTCCTGGGCCTCGTCCTGTTCGAGTTCATGATCCTGCGCTCGGTGGGGATCGCCGGCGCGATCGTGGTCGGGCTGGCAGTCGCCGCCGCGATCACCCTGCTGCCCGCGATCCTCGCCATCATCGGCACCCGGATCGACGCGCTCGCGATCCGATCGGTCACCGTCGAGCCCGGGATGGACGGGCCCTGGGCACGGCTCGCGCGGCGCGTGATGCGCCACCCGGTCAGGGTTCTCGTCCCCACGCTCACGATCCTGCTGGTGCTCGGCATCCCCTTCCTCCACGTGCGGTTCAACGCACCCGACGCGACCATCCTGCCGCCGTCCGTCCCGTCGCGGGAGGCCTACGACATCCTCGTCCGCGATTTCGGCGAGGGCGAGTTCGCGCCGCTCGTCGTGGCCGTGCGGACGACGGGCGACGCGACGACCCCGGACAACGTTGCGCGGCTCTACGACTACTCGCGACGCCTGGCCGCGGACCCACGGGTGACCCGCGTCACCAGCCTGGTGGACGTCGACCCGCGCCTGACCCTGGCCCAGTACCAGCTCCTGTACGGATCGCCCGCCGGCCCGCCGGACCGGTATGTGGCGGCCACGCTCGCCGCGACGACCAGGGGCAACCTGACCGCCTTCACCGTCTACACGCCGTTCGGCCCGAATGTCGAGGAGGGACGCGCGCTCGTGCGCGAGATGCGCGATCCGTCCAGCCCGCTGGCGCCACCACCCGGCATCTCGATCCTCGTCGGGGGCGGTGCGGCCGATGTCGACGACGTGGTCACCCGCGTCTGGGCCGACTTTCCGCGCACCGCGGCGTTCATCGTGCTGACCACGTTCGCCGTCCTGTTCGTTCTGCTCCGCTCCCTGGTCCTGCCGGTCAAGGCCCTGGTGATGAACACCCTCTCGATCGTGGCCAGCTTCGGCGCCCTGGTCTGGATCTTCCAGGATGGCAACCTGTCGGCACCGTTGGGGTTCCAGCCTCTCGGCTTCGTCGAGACGACGCAGCCGGTGATCCTGTTCTGCGTCCTGTTCGGGCTGTCGATGGACTACGAGGTGTTCCTGCTCACTCGCATGAAGGAGGTCTGGGACCGGACCGGCAACAACACCGAGGCGGTGGCGCGCGGGATGGAGCGCAGCGGGCGCATCGTGAGCTCCGCAGCCCTGGTCGTGGTGGTGGTGGCCGGGTCATTCGCGTTCGCGGACATCGTGCTCATCAAGGCCCTGGGCCTGGGTGTGGCCATCGCGGTGGCGCTCGACGCGACGATCGTCCGGGCGCTGCTCGTCCCGGCCACGATGCGCCTGCTCGGCAAGTGGAACTGGTGGGTTCCGGCGAGGCTGGAGCGATCCCTGAGCCGTGTGCTGCCGCGCACCGAGGCGGACGTGGAGGCAACGATCCGATGACGACCCGTCGCCCGGTCCTGGCGCTGCTCGCCGTCCTCGCCCTCGCCGTGGCCTCCTGCGGGGGCCCCATCCTCGCCAACCCGCCGGCGGCCCACCCGGTCGTCACCCCGGGATCCTCGCCCGCGCCCCGGGCTGCTGACCCCGTCCCCATCACGTTCCCGCGCGACGATGCGCCCCATGACCGGCTCACCGAGTGGTGGTACTACACGGGCCATCTCCGGGATCAGGCCGGGTCCCGATGGGGCTTCGAGTTCGTGGTCTTCCGTGCCGAGCGTGGCGGCCTCCCGGTCACCTGGGCGTCCCACCTCGCGCTCACGGACGAGAGTGGCGGCGCGTTCCACTATGCGCAGCGGGCAGAGATCGGCCCACAGGTCGCCACCGCGGACGTCCCGGGGTTCGCCCTCGGGATCCGAGGCCTCGACCCGGCCGATCCGTCCACGTTCACGCGATCACCCTGGTCGATGGTCGGGGCGAACGGCAGCGACGTGCTGACGGCATCCGCCTCAGCATCGGAGGTCCGCGGCGACCCGGTTCCCGGCTTCGGACTGGCGCTCTCGCTGGGCGCAACGAAGCCGCCGGCGCTCCAGGGAGGGGATGGCTACATCGACTTCGGGCCGGCGGGTGGTTCCTACTACTACTCGCGGACGGCGATGACGGCCACCGGAGCGATCACGGTCGGCGGCCGAACCCTCACGGTCGACGGCAGCGCGTGGTTCGATCACCAGTGGGGCGACTTCATCGCCGTCGGCGCCGGCGGATGGGACTGGTTCGCTGTCAACCTCGATGACGGCACGGACCTCATGCTGTCGCTGGTGCGTGCCGCGGACGGGACCGACCCGCTCGTCTACGGAACCCGGGTGGACGCAGGAGGCGCGACCCACAACCTCGACGCGGCAGCGTTCTCGGTCGCCGTCACCGGCCACTGGACGAGCCCGGCGACGGGTACCACCTACCCGGCGGGCTGGACGATCACCGTTCCCGCGGAGCGCCTGGCGATCTCGCTCTCACCGACGGTGCCACAGCAGGAGCTGGACACGCGTGCGACCACCGGGGTCGTGTACTGGGAGGGCTCGCAGCGCGTGACCGCGACCCGTGACGGCACCCCGCTCGGGGGCCGGGCCTACGTGGAGCTCACGGGATACGCGGGCGGGAGCTGACGTCCGGAGCAAACGCAGCCGTGCTCTGCCGCTTCCGCCCGCCGGGGCGGGCTATCGGAGCGCGTCGGGGATGGTGATCTCCGGCAGCACGATCGTTGTCCCGGCTGCGAGCGCCCGCGCCTCGGCATCGAGGACGGCCACCTTGCGCAGGGTCGCCAGGATCGACGTGGTCGTCGCCTTGTACGAGGCCTCGTTGCTGGCCGCGGCAGCCAGGCCACCGTCGATCTCGGTCGTCAGCTCGTCGTAGAAGGCTGTGAGCGCCGCCTGGTGAGCCGGGGCGGCGGGCCACTCGCCGAGTGACGGCACCATCGCTGCGGCCGCGCGCGTGTCGATGCTCATCCGCCGCAGCACCGCGATCACGTCCTGGACCGGGAAGGTCTTGGCAGCCAGGGCGGCCGTGAGGGGATCGGCATCCGCTGCGAGGCGGCCGTTCAGGGCGGTCGTGCCCCGGAGAGCTGCGGCGGGGTTGCTGGACACCGGGACCAGGCTCGGCGCGGAGGTGGCGGGCCCGTCGGCGATCCCTGCCGGCGTCGCCTGGCGGGGCAGCGCGATCCCCACCAGCAGGCCGCCGACCACGATGCCGGCGACGACGCCGGCGCCCACGAGCATCGAGGCCTTGCGCGCCGGAACGTCGAGCAGGAGCCGCTGGCCACAGGCGTCACACCTGGATGCGTGCCGGCGGATCGCGCGACCGCAGGACGGACACGGGACCGTCGCAGGCGCGCTGACCGCAGCCGTGGCCGCGCCATTCGGGACGGTGGGCGGCGCGACGACTCGGGGCGGCGTCACGGCGTCGGGGCTCGTCGCCGTTCCGGGCGTGGAATCGGTGGGCGCGCCCGGCGTCATCGGCAATCGCCCGGCGGGCGGGTAGCGGCGCGCGACCGGGTGACTGGCGGCTGTCGCGGCCGGGGGGGCCATCGGGCCTGGCGTCGCAGCGGCCGGTGTCGCAACGGCGGGTGTCACAACGGCCGGTGTCGCAGCCGAAGGCGCCGTTTCACGCTGGACCGCGGATCCGCCTCCGAGCACACCGGTGCCTGCCGGAGGACCCCAGCGGACGACCCGGGTGCCGTCGGCGGCGGCACCGGACAAATCTTGTGTTGACTTCTCGCCGCGGTTGAAAGCCGATCGCAGGCCGCGGAGCGCCATCGCTCCCTCCTGTCCGCGGCTCGATACCGACCGCGACGGACCGCCCGGACTGCCCCCGGCGGCCGCCTGATCCTAGATGCTTGCCGCGCAGCCCGCAGCCCGCCGATGGTCCCGGTGAGCCCCGTACCCGTCAGCTCAGCTGCGACGGAGCGCAAACCCCGCGGTCGCCAGCGAGCCAATGACCGTGGCCGCGTAGGTGACGCACCAGGCGCAGATCGCATGGATGACGAACAGCTCGAGGAACGTGAGGTAGGCGACGGCCAGCGTCGCCAGCAGCAGGAGCATCCAGGCCGCCAGCAGGGCTCGCCGGTCAGCGCGCCGCCACCAGAGGACGGCACACCCGACCAGGACCAGCGACAGACCGAACCCGAATGCCGCGACCGGGATGCCCGCCACGGTCGAGTACGAGGAGGTTGCGACCGTCTCGCAGCCGTGGACGGGTCCACACACCGGCGCCTCACCGAGCAGCCGGACCGCGACCAGGTACGCGGACACACCGAGCCCGGCCAGGGAGAGGACGATCAGTGGCACTCCGAGCGAACCGCGCCCGGTCCGCCCGGACATGGGTGGCGTCAGGGGGCGGTGCTCGGCGAGGCGTCCGGCGACGCGGAGGTGGACGGCGACCCGGCCGGCGAGGCGGACGCGGCAGCGGCCTCGATCAGGGTGCCGAGCTGCTGGGCGGACTGGAGCCCCACAATCTTCTGGCCGGCGATGTACATCGTCGGCGTGGAGTCGATACCCATGCCCAGCGCCTTCGTGCTGTTGTCGTTGACGGCCTGAATCGTGGCGGCAGCGTCGAGGCACGTCCCGAACGCGGTGGGATCAACGCCCGCAGCCACGGCGATCTGGGTCAGCCGATCTCGATTGAACCCGCCGACGTTCTCGCCGGCCTGGTTCATGTAGACCCAGTGGGCGTAGTCCCAATACTTGCCCTGCTCATTCGCACAGTAGGCACCGGAGGCGGCGAGCTTCGACTCGTCGACGGCACCGGCTGCGGGACGTCCCAGGATCCCAATGTCGTGATGGACGATCCGGAGCGTGCCCGGCTGGACGTACTGGCTCACCAGGACCGGCTCCACGGTCAGGTCGTAATCCGCGCACACCGGGCACTGGAAGTCCTCGTAGACATCGAGCGTGACCGGCGCGTCGGCCTTCCCGATCGTCGTCCCACTCAGGAGGCTCGCCGGGTACGCCATGCTCGGGTTCTTCAGTGTCCCGGTCACCGTGCCGCCGAGCTGGCCGGCGGCGATGACTGCGACGATGAGAACGCCGACAACGAGTGCCGCGATGGTGATGTTGCGCGTCGACATCAGTGTCGATGCGCCGCCTCCGCCACCGGTCGCGACGCGGTTCCGACGCTCCTCGCGGGCAACCTCGAATCGGTCGCGCCGCTCCGCCGCGCGGCGCTCCCTGCGCGTGGAGGGGGGTGTCTTCTGCTTGCCGCTCAGGGGGTGCCTCCGGTCGTGGTCGTGGCTGGACGCACAGGCATTGTGGCGCAGATTTGCGTTCCGGGCCACGCGCGGCCTCCGCGATGCGGGACACTCAACCAGACCCACGGCCCAACGTGCACGGCGAAGCCGTCCGGCCCTTGCGTGTTCATCCGGTTATTGATACTGTGTCTCATATGACCTCGCTCGTCGATCCAGATCCTGTTGTGCCGGACGCCCGCCCGAATGTGGCCCCGCACGTCCATGCACACGAGGATCCGGCCGATCCTGCACACGCGCACGCTCATGCCGATGTCTGGCTGAGTGACGTCACCGCCGGCTACGGCGAGCGGACCGCACTGGAGCATGTGACCCTTGCCGTGGAGCCGGGGAGCCTGCTCGCGGTGGTCGGTCCGAACGGCGCCGGCAAAAGCACGCTGCTGAAGCTGATGGCCGGGCTCCTCCGCCCCTGGACCGGACGGATCGAGGTGCTGGCCGCTCCCCCCGGTCGAGAGGCGCGGCGGGTGGCGTACGTCCCGCAGGCGGAGCTCGTCGATTGGGCGTTCCCCGTCACCGTGGAGGACGTCGTGATGATGGGCCGCTTTCCGCGGCTCGGCTCCTTCCGGCGGCCCGGTCCGGACGACCGCCGGGCCGTGACCGGCGCGCTCAGGCAGGTGGGCATGGCGGATCACGGGAACACGCAGATCGGGCGGCTCTCCGGCGGCCAGCGACGCCGGGTCTTCCTGGCCCGTGCGCTCGCGGCGGAGCCGGACCTGTTCCTGCTGGACGAGCCGGTCACCGGCATCGACGCGACCACGCAGGAGCTGCTGATGGATCTTCTCGAGGCGCAGGCCGCGCGGGGCAAGACGGTGGTTGCGACGACGCACGACCTCGCCTGCGCGGCGCAGCGGTTCCAGCAGGTGCTGGCGATCAACCGCACCGTGGTCGCGTACGGGCCGTCCAACCTCGTGCTCGATGCCGACGTCCTCGCCCGCGCGTACGGCGGCCACCTGCTCGTGCTCGAGGGCCGCACGGTGATCCTCGACGACGCCCACCACCACGACCAGGCTGCGCCCGGCGAGCGCCACTTCCACGAGTCGGATGGAGACGGATGATGGACGCCATCCTGGAGCCGCTCGCCCTCAGCTACTTCGTTCGGGCATTGATCGCGTCCACACTCGTCGGGGTCGTGTGCGCGGTGGTCGGGACCTACGTCGTCCTCCGCGGAGTGGCGTTCATCGGTGATGCGATCGCGCATGCCGGCTTCCCGGGCGTGGTCGCGGCGTACATGCTCGGCATCCCGACCTATTTCGGCGCCGCCGTGGCTGCGGTCGGCACCGCACTGGCCATCGGCCTGGTGACGAAGCGCGCGGGGATCCGGCAGGACACCGTGATCGGGGTGATGTTCGCGGGGACGTTCGCGTTCGGCATCTTCCTGTTCAGCGCGATCAAGGGCTACGTGGCCGACCTGTTCAGCTTCCTGTTCGGCAACGTGCTGGCCATCAGCCCGACCGATCTGGTGGCGCTCGTCGTCCTCGGCCTGGGCGTGATCATGGTCGTCGCGCTGCTGTGGAAGCAGCTCCTGTACGCGACCTTCGACCCGCTCGGCGCTGCAGCCTCCGGGATCAGGGTGGATCGGCTGGAGTACCTGTTCCTCGCGCTGGTCGCGTTGACCATCGTCGTCAGCCTCCAGGCCGTCGGGATCATCCTCGTCGTCGCGATGCTGGTCACGCCGGCCGCAACGGCCCAGATGCTCAGCGTCCACTTCACGCGCCTGATGCTGCTCGCGGCGGTCGTCGGCATCGCGAGCGCGGTATTGGGCCTGTACCTGTCCTACTGGCTGGACGTCGCGAGCGGGGCCACGATCGTGCTCGTGGAGACTGCGCTGTTCCTGATCGCGCTCCTGATCGGTCCGCGGGGCGTGATCGCCCGCCGGCGGGAGACCCACCTGACGCCCGAGGCGAACGGCCCGTCGGCAACGGCGGCCGCGTGATGCGCGGCGCATCAGTGACCCCGGCCGCCGAGAGCCCCGCCAGTGGGCTGGTCGAGGCCCTCACCGCGGCCGGCTGCAGGCTGACAGGGCCGAGGCTCACGGTCGCCGGGCTCATCGCCGGCCGGGAGGGCCACTTCACCGCAGCCGAGCTGGTCACGGACGCGCGCCGGGGTCATCCGGGGATCGGCAGGGCGACCATCTTCCGGGCGCTCGAGCTGTTCACAAGCCTCAATCTGGTGGAGCGGGTCGATCTTCCGGGCGGGGACCACGCCTACGTCGCCTGCGAGGCCGTGCACCACCATCACGCCATCTGCACCCGCTGCGGTCGGGCACTCGACGTGGACGATCCGGGACTGGCCGACGTGCTTGCGACCATCGGCGGTCGATCCGGCTTCCGGGTCACCGCGCACCGGCTCGAGATCTTCGGGCTGTGCGCAACGTGCCAGGCGGACGACGGCCGGACCCGATGATGCCGAGATCCTCCGGCTCCCCGAGACCCGCGCGGGCGCTGCGGCACAGCGGCGCCGCCCTGTCGCTCGCCGTCACCCTCCTCGTCGCCGCTTGCGGCCAGGGCACCGGCACGACTGCCTCCGGGCTCACGCCGGCTCCTGACGCCCTGCGCGTGGTCGCGACGTCCACGATCCTGGCCGACCTCGTGCGCCAGGTGGGCGGCTCGGCGGTCAGCGTGGAGAGCCTCGTGCCGGCCGGCGGGGAGGTTCATACCTTCGACCCCACGCCGTCCGACGTCCAGCGTGTCAGCCAGGCTCGGCTGATCATCGCCAATGGTCTGGGGCTGGACGACTGGCTGACGGCCCTGGCCGCCGACGCCGCCACGGGAGCCCCGGTCGTCCGTGTCGCCGAGGGGCTGTCGAGCGTGACGTACCTGAGCGGAACGGAGCCCGGCTCGACGACGAACCCGCACCTGTGGATGAATGTCGCCTACGCCTCGAAGTACGTCGATCGCATCGAGGCCGCCCTGGCGGCGGCGGATCCCGCACATGCGGCCGACTTCAGCGCAGCGGCCGACACGTACCGAGCGACGCTGGCGACGCTCGACGGGGAGGTCCGCGCACGGATCGGCGCGTTGCCGGCAGCCAGCCGGATCGTGGTCTCGTTCCACGACGCGTTCCCGTACTTCGCCGCGGCCTACGGCATCACGGTGGTGGGCTCGATCGTCGGCGCTCCGGGCCAGGATCCGAGCGCCGGCGCCATGGCGGCCCTGGTGGCGACGATCCGATCCACCGGCGCGAAGGCCATCTTCGCAGAGGCCCAGTTCAGCCCGAAGCTCGCCGACGCGATCGCGGGCGAGACCGGCATCACGGTGGTGACGGACCTGTACACGGACAGCGTCGGCCAGCCGCCGGCCGACACCTACGTGGGCATGATCCGCTCCGACGTCGATCAGGTGGTCTCGGTCCTCGGCGGGAGCTGAGCGGGGACCCGGCGCGGCCGTGAACAGCTGACACGCCGGGACGCGGCGCACGGTACGCCCGGCGACCGGGACCATCGGCTGCCGCCGGGCTGAAACCATCAGGGCTTGCCCCGCCTCAGAACGGCACCGGAAGATACCTGGAGCCGTCATGACCCACCGCCGCGTTCCCCCTCGACTCGCAGCCGTCCCGTCGATCGCAGCGGGTGACCTGCGATGCGCGTAGGCGCGGCGACGCTGATCGCCCTGGGCGCGATCGCCGCCCTGGTCGCGCTCGGCGTCACGGACCAGATCCTGCCGGCCACCCAGCCCCACATCGTCCAGGTCAGGCCCTGGATCGCCGCGCGGGCACTGGGCGTCACCGCCTACCTGCTGCTGGCAGTCGAGGTCGCCTCGGGCCTGGTCCTGAGCCACCCGAGGAACAGCACGGTCTGGCAGGTGACCAAGCCGGTCTTCCCGTGGCACGAGATGATCTCGGTGTTCACGGGCGCCTTCCTCACCCTGCACATCGCCCTGCTGGTCATCGACCCGTACGCACAGGTCGGGGTCATCGGGGCGTTCGTGCCCGGCTTCTCCGTGTACCGGCCGCCGGCAGTGGCAATCGGCTCCGTCGCCCTCTATGCGCTCATCTTCACGGCCGTCACGGCGAAGTGGACGCGCCTCCTGCCGTCCGGGTGGTGGCTCAAGGTCCACCGCTTCGCTGCCCTGGCATTCCTTCTCGCCTGGGTGCACGCCATCCTTGCCGGAACCGACGGCGGGGCGCTCACACCCCTGTACCTGGCAACCGGCCTGCCGATCCTGGCCGGGGTTGCACACCGCTGGTGGACCGCGATGGGCCGCCCGCGGCGCACGGCTCCAACCGGTGACTCGTCGCCGGCCACCCCCTCGAGCACCCAGGCGGCAGCGCCGGGCGCCATCCTGGAGGACCTGTGATGTCTCGTAACGCCCTCAGCCGCCTGGTGCGGCGAGCAATCGTGCTCGGTGCGACCCTCGCCGTCATCGGGATCGGCGTCGGCACCGTGAAGATCGCCGGCGACTGGCGCTCCGCCGCAGCACCGCTCGACGCGGCACCGGTCGGGATGGACACCGTCAGCGCGCAACTCGTCTCCGAGACCCAGCGCACGGGCGCCCTGTCGGATCAGATCGGCTCGGTTGCCGGGCAGGTTGCCACGCTGCAGGCCGCGCTCGTCGAGGCCGACCAGCATGTGAGCGGAGACACCAAGACCGCCGTGACTCTCAAGCAGCAGCTGGCGGATGCCCGGGTCAAGCTGGATGCCCTGCAGGCACAGCTCAAGGCCGCCCAGACGCGGCTCGCCAGCCTGAACCAGGCCGCCGCCCGGCAGGCCGCCCTGAACGCGGCTGCCCCGGTCACGACCACGACCACGACCAGCGGTGAGCACGATGGCGACTGAGCGAACCCTTCCCGCCGTCGCCCTGCCGATCCCTGCACTCCGGCGCGATGCTGCACCGCGCGCCGAGACAAAGGCACCCGACCGTGCCGTCACCGGGCGAGGGGAGACGTGGGTCACGACACCGGCCCGTGCGGGAATGCTGCTGGGCGCATCCGCCGCGATCTACGCGGTGACGCTTGCCGGCGTCTCCGGCCTGCAGGCCGGCAGCGACGCAGAGGTGACCGCCCGACATCAGCCGTACCTCGAGACCCTCGCGACCGTCCGGGCAGCGAACGATCAACTCCAGACCGCGGTCAAAGCGGCCGATACGGAGGCCCAGGCGCTGGGCGAGCTCTATGCGCGGACCGGCGACACGGTGACCGCCTACGAGGCACGTCTCGACGCCCTCGCGAGCCTGGTGGCCGAGGTCCAGGGCTCAGCGGCCTCGCTGCCGTCGCGCCTCAGCCTGCCGGCCGTCTCGGTACGGAGCTCGGTCGGGAGCACGGCACCCGCGACCAGCGCCAAGACCGGCGCGTCGGGCGCGCCCTGAGATCAGGGACGGCAGCTGCCACGCTCGGGCCGCACGCCGGAGAGCAGCACGACCGCGTGATTGCTTTCTCGGCCCGTGCGCTGGGCTCCGCGCTGTGCCTCCAGGTGCGGCTCTCCGAGCCCGCGTCGCCCGATGCCCTGGGCGCCGCGGAGGTTGCCTGGACCGGCGTCCGTGACGAATTCCACGCGGTGGACATCGCGATGTCCAGGTTCCGCGCCGACAGCGAGCTCACCGCGCTCAACCGCCTGGCGGGCAGTGGGATCTCGGTCCAGGCCTCGTGGCGGCTGCGGACGGCGCTCGCGGCCGTCCACCGGGCACACCGCGTGACCGACGGGCGCTTTGACGCCCGGGTGCTGGCTGCGCTGGAGCGTCTCGGTGAGCATGGGGTGCCGCTCGACCCCTTCAGCACCACCACGGAATTCGCCGCTGCGGCATCGCCGGACCACGTCGAACGCACCGGGCCCCGTGAACGCCGTGAGCCCGGAAGACGGAGGCAGCGCGTACAGGTCCCGGAGGCACCGCTCGACATGGGCGGCATCGGCAAAGGGCTGGCGCTCCGCTGGGCCGCCGCTGCGGCCGTGCGGCGATTGCCGGCTGGTGCGGGGTTGCTGCTCGAGGCCGGGGGTGATCTCGTCCTCGGTGGGGTTCCGCCGGCCGACGGGTGGCTTGTCGGGATCGAGGATCCTGTTGCCGATCCAGGGCCGGAAGCCCAGCCTGTCGCCGTCGTGGCGGTGCACGCCGGTGCCGTCGCGACGTCCTCGATCCGCGTGCGCCGCTGGGTCGGACCGGACGGGCGTCCGGTTCACCACCTGGTCGACCCTGCCACGGGCGAGCCGGCACGGACGGGGCTGATCGCGGTCACGGTCGCGAACGCGGATCCGGCCTGGGCGGAGATCTGGAGCAAGGCCCTGTTCCTCGCGGGGCAGGCGCGGATCGGCGAGGAGGCGAGAACGCGGGGCCTCGCCGCGTGGTGGGTGGACGATCGCGGACACCTGGGGATGACCCCCGAGGCACGGCTGCGCAGCGCCTGGGTGGCCGAGGGGCGCCTCGGCTAGGTTTCGGTCCCGCCCGCCGTCGGCGGGGCGTCCGCCGCCGGACCGGGGTCGACGGGTGCCGTGGGGACCTCCGCGGGTGTGGTCGCAACATGCCTCGGTCGTGGCTCCCCGATCATCGCCTCCAGCTCTTCCCGCGTGGGCATGCCTTCGCGTGCACCGGCGCGCGTCACCGAGATGCTGGCCGCGACAACCGCGCGCCGGGCCGCGACCACGAGGTCGAGCCCATTGGCCAGTGCCGCCGCGAGCGCACCGTTGAGGGCGTCGCCCGCACCGGTCGCGTCGACCGCCTTGACCTTCGGGGGCTTGATGTCGATGGGGGCTCCGTCCTTCCGGACGAGAACTGCGCCGCCAGGCCCCAGCGACACCAGGATGGCCCGCGCGGGCCCGGGACCCTCACTCGTCGTCTCGAGGAGCGACCGCGCAGCGTGGATCGGATCCTCCATGCCGGTGGTCGCGCGTCCGGAGCGATTCGCGTCGTCGGCGGCGAGGCGTGCCAGCTCCCCCCGATTCGGCGTGAGGACGTCCGCCAGGGACAGCACCGACCGGTCCAGGCCATCGGCAGGCGCCGGGTTGAGAACGGTCCACGCCCCTCCAGCACGACCGACCCGCAGAGCCTCGCGCGCCGCTGTCGTGGGGATCTCGTGGGTGACGATCACAACGTCGCCCGCGTGTGGGGCCAGCCGGCCGAGCGCCTGGCGGACATGGGCCGCGGTAAGACCCGCGTTCGCGCCCGGAGCGACGGCGATCTGGTTCTCGGCCTTTGCGTCCACGAGGATCAGCGCGACCCCCGTTGCCGTCTGCTCGAGGGTCACGAGGACGTCTGTGCCGACGCCCGCGCGCAACAGGGCGGCCCGGGCCTCGGACCCGAATGCGTCGTCACCGAGCGCCGCGACCAGCATGACCGGCACCCCGAGACGGGCGGCCGCGACCGCCTGGTTCCCACCCTTGCCGCCGTGGAAGCGGGTGAAGGTGCCGCCCACCACCGTCTCGCCGGGCAGCGGCAGGCGTTCCCCCTGGACGACGAGGTCCACGTTGACCGATCCGACCACCAGGACCCGACCGCTCATCGGCGCGGCTCCCCTCTCCGTGCGGCGTCGCGTGCCGCGCTACGAGCCGGTGACGTACTCGCCGCCATCGACTCCAATGACCTCACCGTTGATGAACTCAGTGCCGTCGCCGGACAGCGCGAGGATCGCGTTCGCCACGTCCCGCGGTGTCGTCATCCGACCGGTCGGGTTGCGCTTCGTGGCGGCCGCGATGATGGCGTCCTTCTCCGGGATCTTCATCAGGGCAGGCGTGAGGGTCACGCCCGCGCGGATCGCGTTCGCCGTGACGCCTGTGTCGAGGCGGGCCAGCTCCATGGCCAGCTGCCGGATGTGCGATTCGAGCGCCGCTTTCGCAGACGACACGACCCCGTAGCTGGGGACGACCCGTGTGGAGCCCTCGGATGTCATGGCGAAGATCTTTGAGCCGGACTCGAGGAAGCCGCCGCGCCACAGGTCCTGGACCCAGTAGACGAGGCTGTTCGCCATGACGTCCTGGGTCATCTCCATCTTCTTGCGGTCGACGCCCGCCTTCGGGTCGCCGGTCAGGAACGGGACCAGGGAACCGAACGCGAGCGAGTGCATGACGACCCGGACATACGGGTGCCGGCCCGCGGCGCGTGATCGCTCGAAGCGCTCGCTGAGCGTCGACAGCGCCGTCGCCCGCTTCTCGTCGTCGGCCGCGTTCATGTTCAGGTACAGCGCCTCGGATCCGGCGGCGGCGATCTTCGCCTTGACCTCCTCGACGTGTCCCACCGCCGCGCGAAAGTCCAGGTGGATGCCGGCGATCCGGTATCCGGCGGCCGCGAGGGTCAGCGCCGTGGCCTCGCCCATGCCCGAGGATGCACCGAGGATCAGAGCCCATCGCTCGCGGTCGTCGGTCATGCTGGCACCTCCGGGGCGTCTCATGGAAACCCGCCGGTCAGGGGGCGACGGCCGGGCCGTCCGAGTCTACCAGCGCCACCTGCCGGTCCGGCCCTGTTGGTGCTATTTTGTCATCTACCTAATTCGTCACTTGCCGAAGCCGGAGCCTGATCACGAACCGCGTCTATCGGGCGCTGGGCGATCCCACGCGACGCCGGGTCCTGTCGCTGCTCCGGGAGCGGCCGATGACCGCGGGCGAGCTGGCCCGCCAGTTCGATCTCACCTGGCCCACGATGTCGGGCCATTTCGCAGTGCTGCGCGAGGCGGGCCTTGTGCAGGCTGACCGGACCGGCTCGACGGTCACGTACCGCCTCAATCAGACGGTGCTCCAGGAGGCATTGATGGCTCTGCTCGATGCACTCGGCGTTGATCCGGGGGTTCGCACGTCGTGAACCTTCGCGTCTTCTACCGCGTGGGCGCCATCGCCCTGTTCGTGATGGTCGTCACCGGCGCATGGGGCCTGCTCGTGGTGGGGCCGGGCGCCACCGTGCCGATTCACTGGAATGTGAACGGCGACGCCGACGGCTACGCCCCGGCGCTGGTCGCCTTCGCGTCAACGCCCCTGATCACGCTGGGGCTGATCGCGCTGCTCGCGATCGTACCCAGGATCGAGCCCCGGAGGGCCAACCTGCGGCGATCCGCGGCCGCGTACCAGACCGTCGGGACCTCGCTTCTGGCGCTGATGGTGGTCGTCCATCTCGTTGTCCTGCTTGCCGCGATCGGATCCCCCGTCGCGATGGGAACCGTGATCGGCGGTGCGGTCGGTGTCCTGTTCATCGCCCTCGGCAACGTGCTGGGAACGGTGCGCAGCAACTTCCTGTTCGGCGTTCGCACCCCCTGGACACTGTCGAGCGACCTGGCCTGGGATCGGACCCACCGTGTTGTCGGCCGGCTGTTCGTCTGCGCCGGCGTCCTGATGGTGCCGCTCGCGCTGACCGGTCGAATGGTGCTCGTTATCGCCACCATGGTCGTGTTCGTGATTGCGATCCTCGTTGTTGCGGTCGTGTATTCCTATCGCGTCTGGAAGGGCGACCCGGACCGGCGATCCTTCGGAGGTAGCTCGTGAGCCTGAATGGGTTCGACTCCCTGACTCCCCAGTTGCTGTTGCTGCTCGTACCCCTGGTCATCCTTCAGTTCGGGCTGCTCGTGATCGCGGTGATCGACCTGCTGCGGGACGATCGGCAGGTTCGCGGGGGCAACAAGGGCGTGTGGGCTGTCGTGATCGTGTTCGTGAGCATGATCGGACCGATCCTGTACTTCCTGATCGGGCGTGAGGACAGGCCGGTCGACACGCAGGCACCCGGACCGGGCGCGATGCCCGGATGGGGAAGCCCCAACGACCCCCCGTTGATCATGAGCCGGCCCGGGGTGCGCCCGGAGCCACCGGCAGCGTCAGCCGGGACGCCCGCGCCCGCTTCACCCGGGGTGGTCCCAAACCCGCTCGAAACCGGGCCGGTTGTCCCGCCTGCGGCCCAGCGACGGGCCGAACCGCGGCCGGACGCGCCCCCGGCGATCATGGTCGAAGGGCTCAGCAAGCGCTACCCGGGCGGTGTCCTCGCTCTCGATACGCTGACGATGGTCGTCCCGGCCGGCTCCGTGTTCGGGCTCCTCGGACCCAACGGTGCAGGCAAGACCACGTGTCTCCGGCTGCTGGCGGGCCTCACTCGTCCGACCGCCGGGCGGGCGGTGGTCGCGGGCATCGCGGTTGCCTCGAATGTGCTCGAGGCTCGCCGACGGCTCGGCTACCTGGAGCAGGATCCGCGCGCCTACGGCTGGATGACGGGCCGGGAGCAGCTTCGGCTGCTGGGACGTCTCCACGGGCTGGAGGGAACATCCCTCGAGAGAGCGATCAGCGACGCGCTTGCGCGCGCTGACCTTGCCGACGCTGCCGACCGGCGCGCCGGGACCTACTCCGGGGGCATGCGGCAGCGACTCGGCATCGCCGGGGCGCTCGTGCACCGGCCGCCGATCGTCATCCTCGACGAGCCGGTGAGCGCGCTCGATCCCGAAGGCAGGCGCGATGTCCTGAACCTGATCGCCGAGCTGCGAGGCGAGACCACCGTCCTGTTCTCCACGCATGTCCTCGCGGACGTCGAGCGGATCTGCGATCGGGTGGGGATCCTCGCTCACGGGCGGCTCGTCGTGGAGGGCACGCTGTCGGAGCTCCTGGATCGATATGCGCTGCCCGTCTATCGGGTGGAGGCCGAGCCCGGTCAGGGCGCCGCCCTGGACGCGCTCGCTCGACGGCTGGGCGGGCTGCCGTGGGTCACCGGCACCGGCGTCGAGCACGGACTGCTCACGGTGGCCGTGTCCGATCCCGGCCTTGCAGCACGCGAGCTTCTGCCGGCGATCAGTGCGGAGGGGATCGGCGTCATCTCGGTGGCACGCGCGCGCCCCACCCTGGAAGACGTGTTCCTGCGCCTGACCACCGAGAGCCGGGAGTCGGCGGCATGAACGGCCTGGCGATCCTGATCCGCAAGGAGTTGCTCGAATCCTGGCGCACCCGCCGGCTGCCGGTCGTGGGCGCCCTGTTCCTCGTCGTCGGGATGGCATCCCCGCTCACCGCCAAGTACCTGCCCGAGATCCTCAAGTCGGCCCTCGGCGATCAGCTCACGATTCCGGTGCCGACACCCACCGCGACGATGGCGCTCGAGCAGCTCGCGAAGAACCTCTCGCAGCTGGGGGCGCTGGTGGCCATCGCGATTGCGATGGGCAGCATCTCCGGCGAGCTGGATCGAGGCACCGCCGCGCTCGTCCTCGCCCAGCCGGCGACCCGGGCCGCGTTCGTGGTCGCCAAGCTGATCGGGATCGCCATCCTCCTGGGCGTGTCAACGCTGCTCGCGACGGCGGCGGCCTGGATCTACACGGCCGTGTTGTTCGAGCCGCTGCCGATCGGCGGCTGGGTCGCGATGGCGGTGCTGTCGTGGCTCGCGCTCGCGACGTGGGCTGGGTTGACCTTCCTGGCCTCCGCGGCCACCGGCTCCACCACGGCCGCAGCCGGCCTCGGATTCGTGACCTGGATCGTGGTCAGCATCGCCGCGGTCGTCCCGGCTCTCGACCGGCTGCTGCCGACCGGCCTGACCGTTCCCGCGATCCAGCTTGCGGCCGGCACGACCGGGGACCTCGACGCGGGGCGGTTGACCACGGCTGTCATTGGGACGGTCGTCCTGATCGGAGCGTCGCTGGCCGCGTCGGTGATCGCCTTCCGTCGCCGGGAGCTGTGAGCGGCGAACAGGCGGCAGGCTCCGACCCTGACCAACTGGGACCAGCCCGAGCAGCCGCGGGGCGCTGGCTTGCCGCTTCGTCCGGGCGCCGGCGAGCACCGGAATCAGAACAGCCCCGCCGTCGGCGGGGCTGTCATCGCAGTCGCGAGAGGAGCTGGTCAGGCGCGCGCCTGGCGCTCCATGCGGCGCTGGAACCGTTCGACCTGGCCCGCGGTGTCGATGATGTTCTGCTTGCCCGTGAAGAACGGGTGGCAGTTGCTGCACACGTCCACGCGAAGCTCCTGGCGGGTGGACCCGACGACGAAGTCGGTACCGCACGAGCCGCAATGGACGGTTGCCTGGAAGTACTTGGGATGCGTGTCGTTCTTCACCGGTGCTCCTTCGACGCCGTCCGCACGGGCCTCGTGCCCGCCGGTGGTCGCCGCTGTTGGTCAGCGCCCGATCGCTACGCCTCGGCGACGGCCGCCTCGGCGGCGTCGACCGGGATGACGCGAATGCGCTTCTTGTCGCGGGTCGCGTGCTCGAAGCGCACCTTCCCGTCGACGGTCGCGAAGACCGTGTAGTCGTGGCCGAGCCCCGCCCCTTCGCCGGCCTTGAAGGTCATGCCGCGCTGGCGAACGATGATCGTCCCGGCCGTCACGAGCTGGCCGTCACCGGCCTTCACGCCGAGGCGCTGGCCGACGCTGTCGCGGCCGTTCTTGGAGCTCGACCCGGCTTTCTTGTGCGCCATGGCTAGTCGTCCTTCTTCGTGCGCGTCCGCTTCCGCGTCGCCGCGTCGGTGGTCTCGTCGGTCGCGGCCGCCGCGTCATCAGAAGCTGCCGCCTTTGCCCGCGGCTTTCGGGCCGGCTTGGCGGGCGCGTCCGCGGCGGCGTCGCTGGTGGCGGTCTGCGGATCGGCCGGAGCCACCGCGTCTGTCGTCGTGGCCTCCGTCTCGGCAGAAGCGACATCGTCGGTCGTCGCCGCTTCCGCGACCGCAGCCTTGGAGCGCGCGCGCTTTGGCGCCGGTGCCTCGGCCGGGGCCGTGCGGGCAGCGAGCTTCGCGGCGAGGGCCGCATCCTCGGCCGCCTGCCGTGCGGCGGTTTCCTGCAGACGCTGGCGCTCGGTCTTCTTGGCGTCCTCGGCCTTGGCCTCGGTGGCTGCCGCGCTCTTGCCGTTGAACCGGATGTCTGCGATGCGAAGGACCGTGTAGTCCTGGCGATGTCCCTTCTTCACCCGTCGGCGTGCCTTCGGGCGGTACTTGAAGGCGATGACCTTGTCACCGCGATCACGGCCGATGACCTCGGCCTCCACGGCTGCATCGGCAACGACGGGGGTTCCCACCGCTGCCTCGGCCCCGTCGGCGACCAGGAGCACCCGGTCCAGCGTGATCGACTGGCCGGCCTCGACGTCGAGCAGCTCCACCTCGAGCTCGGTGCCGACCTCGACGCGGTACTGCTTCCCGCCGGTCTCAATGACTGCGTACATGGGTCCTCGGAACATCGTGGCGGCCGCGGAATGGCCGCAGCGTGGACAGGAAGGGACGCCGCGCGGTTTCGCGGGCGCGAACGGGGATTGTAGGGTGGATCCGCGAGCCCCGTCAACGATGGGGCGGTTCACGTCTCACGGGCAGCGGTCCGACCCCGTTCACCGGGCGGCCCGCTCTGTCCGAGGTGAGGATCAGCCGCTCGCGGGTGGTCGACACGGCGGCGAGATGTGCCTCGAGCCGGTCGCCCAGCTCGGCGAGCACCTCCTCGGGACGGCCGACGCCTCGCTCGGGGTCGTGGCGGAGCTCCATCCGGATCACGAGGTTGGCAGCCGCCTCCCGACCGGCCGGCTCGACCACCTCCACGTCGGCGACGAACGGGCGGAGGTCGTAGGCCACGGCCTTGTCGCCCCTGCGACGTGTCCGGGGAAGCGTCGGCATGGCGAGGATGCCGGCCACGGCCCCACGGAGGGCGTCGCTGCCGACCGGGGACGGCGCCAGCTCGACGCGATACAGCGACGCGACGACCTGGCCGGGCAGCGCCGCTTCGCCGAGCCAGACGTCGAAGACCTCCAGGAGGCGGCTTCCCGCGGGCAGGCACCCGCCGAGCGCCTCGCGCACTTGCCACCGGGGCAACCGCTCGCCGAGCCACACGTCGACGAGCTCCGCCTCACCCGGGACGCCGACGGGAAGGGGCGCCGCGATCGCGAGCCGCGGCTTGGGAGGATCGGCATCGAGCCCCGCGACCGGAAGGCCGGATCCTCGCAGGGCGTCCTCCAGGGCGGAGAGGGTTGCCCGCTGCGGCTGATCGGGCAGAGGCGCATCTCGGGACACCACCAGGCGCCATCGCTGCACGGCTTCCCGGAGCGGTCTCGGGCGCGGAGCCGGCTGGGCGGAGGAGCTTGGGCGGTCGGTCACGTCTGCTAGTCTGCCGGGGATGGAGCCAGCCGTCGCGCGCGATACGCATCCCGTCGCGCTCCCCTCGCGGAGGATGGGCGCGCCGACCCCGCGGGTCGCCACGGTGATCGCGGCGGCCGCCCTGCTGGTGCTGATCGCCATGCTCGCCTCGGGCGCGATCAAGCCGTTCCTGCTTGGCGTGCTCCTCGTGTACCTGCTCGGACCATCGGTGGACCGGCTCGCGCGCCTCGGCATCCCGCGCAGCCTTGCCGTTCTGATCATGTTCGCCGTGGTGATCGCGGTGGTGGCGGTCGTGGGCGCCGTCGCGCTGGCTCCACTCATCGCGCAGGTCCAGCTGTTCATCGCCGACCTGCCGAGCATCGCGACGGACCTGCGCAAGGCACTCGTGGACTCCTACCAGGGATTGAACCTGGCGCCCGATGTCCGACGTGCCCTCGACAACGCGCTGAACAATGCCGGCTCAAGCCTCGGGGGCGTCGATGTCGGCTCGATCGTCGGCGCGATCGTCTCGCCGCTGGTCAGCTCGATCGTCGGCGTGCTGAGCACCATCACTGCCTACGCGATCCTGCCGGCATGGCTGTTCTTTGTGCTGAAGGACCGGCAGCGGCTGAGCGCCGCGCTCGAGCGGTCGCTTCCCCCGTCGTGGCGCGGCGATGTGTTCGCCCTGCTCGCGATTGCGAACCGGGTGTTCGGCAACTGGGTGAGAGGCCAGCTGATCCTGGGTGCCACGGTCGGCGTCTTCTCGTACGTCGGCCTGATGGTCCTCGCGACCTACGTGGATCCAGTGTTCGGGCGGTACGCGGTGCTGCTCGCGCTCGTCGCCGGGGTCATGGAGCTGGTGCCGTTCATCGGACCGATCATTGCCGCCATCCCCGCAGTCCTGATCGCCCTGACCACCGGACCCGGCGGGGTCCTGGCGGCCCTCGCGCTGTATGCGGCAATCCAGCTGCTCGAGAACAACATCCTCGTCCCGAAGATCCAGGGCGACGCCGTGGAGCTTCATCCATCGGCCGTCATGCTCGCGCTGGTTGTCGGGGCGGCGATCGCGGGCATCCTTGGGGCCATCCTGTCGCTGCCGGTCGCCGCGGCCTCGCGGGACATCTTCCGATACGCCTTCCATCGCGTCGGCGAGCCGCCGGCGTCCGTGGACGAATCCCTCGCCCGCATCTCTCCCCGGTTGACGTCCGCGGTGCGACGATCCGCCGTGGAAGCGTCCTCACCTCGACCTCCGGCGGCCTCTGTCGCGACACCCTTCGCGACGAGCCCTCCTCCGGGCCCGGGTTCGGTGTCTGCTCCGACGTCCCCTGAGCCGTCACCCTCGAACGAGGCGGTCCTGTGAGCATCCCCGACCCGTACAAGGTCCTGCAGGTGGATTCCGAGGCCGAGATCGAGGTGATCGAGGCCGCCTACCGGCGTCTGGCGCGCAAGTACCACCCGGACGTGTCCTCGGGTCCCGACTCGGACGCCCGCATGGTTGCCATCAACCAGGCCTGGGAGGTGTTGCGCGACCCGACACGTCGGGCGGCAGTGGACCGCGCCCGTCTGCGCTCGACCGGTGCGGCCGCGCAGGCCGCCTCGGTCGAGAGTCGCGAGCGGACCGCCACCGGCGGTCGCGACCGATCTCCATCGGTGCCCCGGGCGGCTCGATCGGGGAGTGGCGCCGACGAGCCGCCCGGTGCTCGCCGGCCATCCGCTCGCACGCACCAGGCACCCCCCGACTGGCCCATCCCGGGCATGCGCGATCCTTCGCACGAGGAGCCGGCGGACCCGCGTCCGGATACGGTGTCACGAGACTGGACGACCGGCCGGTCCACAACCGGCAGCACGTATGATCCCGCGACCATGAGGTCGCCACAGGGTCAGGGGGCCGCCGGCCCGCCGCCGGGCCGGCCGTCCGGCGCCGTCCTCAACTTCGGCCGCTACTCGGGCTGGTCGCTGGGTGAGATCGCCCGTACGGACATCGAGTACATCGAGTGGCTCGACCGAATGCCGATCGGGCGCATGTACCAGCAGGAGATCGACGGGCTGCTCAGGTCGGCTGGACGGCGCAGGAGCGCCTCCGCCGCGGACACGAAGCGGCACGGGCTGTTCCGCCGGCGCTGAACGTCAGGTCGCGGGCCGTCCCGGCAGACGCTCCGTCCGAGCCGCCTCCGCCTCTGCTCGCGGCACCGAGTAGGCGAGCAGGTACGGCGCCACCACGGTCGTGAGCACCACCGCGACGAGGATGGCGGCGAACAGCGACGCATCCACGACGCCCGTCAGAAGCGCCAGGTTCGCGACAACGATCCCGACCTCGCCGCGCGGCACCATTCCGAAGCCGACGGTCGCGGCACCCCACCTGCCGATCGAGCGGGCGCCGATCAGCCCACCCAGCGCCTTGGTCACGACGCCGACGACCGCCAGCGTGACGGCCAGTGCGAGGATCGAGGGGTCTCCCAGCGCCGAGAGATCCAGCTGGGCTCCCGTGACCGCGAAGAAGAACGGGGTGAAGATCGCCGCAAGGGGCCGGATGTCGCGCTCGACGTCCTCGCGAGCCTCGGTCTCGGCGACGATCAGACCCGCCACGAAGGCGCCGATGATCGCAGCGAGCCCGATGGCGGCCGCCAGCAGAGCGGCGAACAGCATCACGATGAAGGCAGGCACCAGCGGCGTGTCGGCAAATCGCGGCCAGGTGAAGACCGTCGCCGGAAGGCCGCGGGCACGTCGCGCGGCGAGGAAGCCCAGCAGGACGAGGCCGACCCCGGCGACTCCCACGACGACCGTGTTTGCCGAGACGTTTCCTTCGGCCAGTCCCACGCCCAATCCGATCAGGACCAGGGCCAGGATGTCGTCCACGAGAGCGGCGCCGATGACGATCCGGGAGAACGTGCGGTTGAGCACGCCCAGGTCACGCAGGACGCGGCTGGTGATACCGATGCTCGTGGCCGCCAGCGCAAGCCCGACGAACAACGCGGCCGTCGGCGTGGACCCCAGAGCCGCAGCAACGCCGAAGCCGGCGAGGATGGGCAGGATCATCGCGATGACCGCGGTGAGGACCGCGGGCCGGCCGACCTTGAACAGGTCGTCCGTGCGCACCTCCAGGCCGACCGAGAACAGCAGCAGGACGACACCGAGCTCGGCGAACACGAGCGCCGTGTCCCCGGGGGTGACCAGGCCGAGACCGAACGGGCCTACGATGAAGCCGCCCATCAGCTCGCCCACCACGCCGGGCTGTCCGAGCCGACGGAGCACCTCCTCGCCGACCTTCGCCCCCATGAGCAGCACGAACAACGCGATCAGGGTGTCGACGACCTGCTCTGGTCCGCCGGCTGCGGGCGGGCTCACACCACCGCCGCCACCGATTGGCGCGAACCCGGCCAGCACCGGCGCCACAGGCGCGACAAGAACAGCCGCGCCCAGCAGAAGGACCACGATCGGGATCCTGCGACGGCTCGCCGGCGGCCGGGAGCTCACTGGAGGTACCTGAGCCAGATGTATGCGGTCGCCATGAGGAGCGACATCACGGTCACCAGGACGCCGTACCGGAGGAAGGCAAGAAACCCGATGCGATGTCCCCCACGTGCCGCGAGGCTGGCCACCACGACGTTCGCCGACGCGCCGACAAGCGTCGCGTTTCCACCGAAGTCTGCGCCCATGGCAAGCGCCCACCAGCTGGGCTCGAGCGGCACTCCCTGACGACCCAGGTCGTGGACCAGAGGGATCATCGTGGCCGTGTACGGGATGTTGTCCACGATCCCCGATGCGATGCCGCTCAGCCACAGCAGTCCGATCACCGTCACGTTGCTGTCGCCCTTGGTCACGCGCAGCAGCAGCTCCGCGGCTCCTTCGATGATCCCGACCCGGACCACACCGGAGACGAGCATGAACAGGCCGACGAAGAAGAACAGGGTCGGCCACTCGATCTCCCGCAGCACGGGTCCGGGCTCGATCCGCCCCACCAGCAACAGCACCGTGGCACCCAGCAGGGCAATCGTCGCTGCCTCGAGGCCGAGCGTGCGGTGGAACAGGAACCCGACGATCGTCACGCCGATCACCACGAGCGCGATACGCATCGTCCGGATGTCGTTGATGACCTCCAATTCATCGAGGCCCATCACCGCTTCCCGGACCCGTGCGTTCACGGCGAGGTTCCCCCGGAACATCACCCTGAGCATGACCAGCAGCACTCCGAAGGTCAGCACGGCGATCGGTGCAAGGTTCGTCAGGAATGCGCCGAAGTCGAGTCCGGCAGCGGAGCCGATCAGGATGTTGGGAGGATCGCCGATCAGGGTCGCCGTCCCTCCGACGTTCGAGGCGAAGATCAGCGTGATCAGGAACGGGATGGGTGACACCTGGAGCACGGACGCGACGTAGAGCGTCACCGGAGCCAGGAGCACCACGGTCGTCACGTTATCGAGGAACGCCGACAGGACGCCCGTGATGACGGCGAGGATCGCCATCAGCACATACGGGCGCCCGCCGGCCAGCTTCGCTGCCCGGATGCCCACCAGGGCGAAGAACCCCGTCCGTCCGAGGACATTGGCGAGCGCCATCATCCCCGCGAGCAGGAAGATGACGTTGAGGTCGATTGCGGCGAAGGCCTCCTCCTGGCTGACGATGCCGAAGGCGACCATGAGCAGGCCACCGAGAAGTGCCGCCACGGTCTTGTCGAGCCGGTCCGTGGCAATGGCCGCGTAGGTCAGAAGGAACAGGACGGCCGCGATCCAGACGTCCATCATGCCGCGCCGGTCGGCGATGGCCCCCCAGGCTGGGACGGCTTGGGCTCACCCGCCTCCGGAGACGCCTCGAGTGCCTCTTCGAGCGCTCCCACGTAGCGCATCGCCAGCTCCTGGAGGTCCAGGTACCCGGTTGAGCGGCCGGCCGCGTCCACGACGTAGAGCCCGGAGAGGTGGCGCTGGTGCATCAGCCGGAAGGCCTCGGCGATCGTCGCGCGAGGTTCGATCGTCGCCGGCGGCAGCATGATCTCGGCGAGCGTCTTCGCTTCCATCGCGTGGCCGAAGTGCGCGACCTCGTCGATGTTCGGCAGATCGGCGAAGAAGGCCTCCGGAACGGCATGGGCGACCACGGCCTCGGCGAGGCCCGAGACCGGGAGCACGCCCACGATCCGGCCGTCCGGACCGGCCACCGCGATCAGCCGCGTCGACGGCTGACGCGCGGAGCGGCGCAACGCATCGAGCAGGTTCGAATCCGCAGGAACGATGAGAGGCTCGATCGCGAGGAGGCCCTGGCAGTCCGCGACGGGCGTCCGCCGGGCGAGCGTCACTCCTTCGGTCACCCGTCCCGCTTGCCGCGGGCCGCCACCACCCACGACGCTGGACCGGCCCGGTCCGCGCCCATCGTCTGCGGCTCGGCCGCCGTTCGCGGCCCTGAATGAGAGAGTGTGCTCACCGCGCCAGTGTACGGGGCAGAGAGCCGCTGCTCCACTACCACTCCGCCCTGCGCTGTCTGATGTTGACGCTCTGGACGACCCCGAGGCCGATCGCGATGCTGACCAGTGATGCGCCGCCATAGGTCACGAACGGCAGCGGGATGCCCGTCACCGGCAGGATGCCGATGACCATCCCGACATTCACGAACACCTGGAACAGGATCATCGACGCGAGGCCTGCGCCGAACAGGGTGCCGAACGGATCCTTCGAGCGCCACGCTGATACGAGGACGCGCCACAGCAGTGCGGCGAACAACAGGAAGACCACGACGGCGCCGATGAACCCCAGTTCCTGGGCCAGGACGGCGAACACGAAGTCACTCTCCTGCACCGGCAGGAACTGCCCGCGCGTCTGCGAGCCATTCGTCAGCCCGGTGCCCAGGAACCTGCCCGATCCGACGGCGATCTGTGACTGGAGGACCTGCCAGCCGGACCCCTGTGTGTCGGCGGCGGGATTGAGGAACGAGAGGATCCGGTCCTTCTGGTAGTCGCGCAGCACATAGGTCCATGCGAGCGGGACCGCCGCGACGGCAGCGGCGACCATCGCCATCAGCCACTTCAGGCTGGCACCGGACATGAACAGCATCCCGGCCAGGATCGCGGCCAGCACCACGGACGTGCCGAGGTCCGGCTGCATCATCACGAGCACGAGCGGCGGGGCCATCAGGATGCACGCGCCGGCGATCGAGGCCAGGGAATCGAGCCGCCGCTCACGGTCGCCGAGATAGCCGGCGAGCACCGCGATCATGAGGATCTTCGCGAGCTCGGAGAACTGG
This sequence comes from uncultured Chloroflexia bacterium, assembly GCA_963849495.1. GTDB lineage: Bacteria > Chloroflexota > Limnocylindria > Limnocylindrales > CSP1-4 > CAIXZV01. Next base: position 69,803 of record CAWKHN010000009.1, read on the forward strand.
AATGTGAATGGGCCGACCGAGACCCACCGCGCGGAGCCCCCGACCCCGTCACCGATGGCCAGGGTCATCACGAGCAGCCCGACGTTCGCCACGTAGATCGGCCAGCGCAGCGTCTTGAGCCAGCGGTAGTCGAACGCCGTCACGAGGACGAACACGACCATCGCCAGGCCGGACCACATCAGCGCCCGGGAGAACACGGATCCATCGCTCAGTGCGGACTGCCCTGTCTCGACGCTGTTCACGTAGGCCATCACGAGGCCGACCGCACCCAGCAGCGCCGCGTATGTCGTCAGCTGCAGGTCGTACGCGCGCCACACGGCCCCGACGGACCTCGCGGTCATGTCGGCGAAGCGGCTCGGCTCGGCTCGCATCACGCGCATCGTCGTCGGCTCAGTTGCTGCCGTAGAAGTTGGTCTTCGTGAGCAGCTGGGGCAGCAGGTAGTTGTGCTTGATCTTGAAGTGGTACTGGAGGAAGGCCTTCACGATCTCGGTGCCCGCGTTGCCCAGCGTCTGCGAGTCGTACGCGAACGCAAGGAACACGAGCTGCGAGTCGGTCTTGGTGAAGTCGGCCTTGTAGGGGTCCTTGGGGACGAAGCCGACGAACCACGAGTGGTACGGGAGACGGCCCTTCGAGTCGCGCAGGCCGAACTCCGCCGTTCCGGATTTGCCGGCCACCTTCACGGGCATGTCGACGAGGTTGTACGTGTGGCGGAGGAGGACGGTGTTGCGGGCCGCCAGGCGCATCGTGAGCAGGGTCTGCTGGGACACGTTCATCGTCCGGACGAGGTCCGGCGTGAACGGCTTGATCACCGTGCCATCCGGGCCGAGGACATCCTCGACCAGCTGCGGGCGGTAGATCTTGCCGCCGTTGGCGAGGGCCGCGTAGGCGTTGATGAGCTGGAGGGGGGTGACCATGTCGTACCCCTGCCCGATGCCGGCCTGGTAGACCTCGCCCGGGAACATCGGCTGGCCCAGCGTGTCCATCTTCCACTGGTTCGACGGGACGATGCCCGCGACCTCGCCCGGCAGGTCGATCCCGGTCGGGGAGCCGAACCCGAACTGGTCGCCCCAGTACGCGAGGCGATCTGCGCCCAGCATCCCGGCGACCTGGTAGAAGAACGTGTCCGACGAGTGTCCGAAGCCGCAGTAGATGTCGCACTGCCCGAAGCCCAGGTGGTTCCAGTCCCAGAACTTCGTCGACCCCAGGGTGAGATAGGGGCGCGTCGTCAGGCGCGTCGTCGCGGTGATCTTCTTGTCCTGGAGGGCGCCCGCCCCCGTGACCAGCTTGTAGGTCGATCCGGGCGGGAAATACGCCTGCACGGCCTCGTTGGTGAGCGGTTTGTTCGGGTCGTTCACCAGGGAGGAGAACTCCTTGCTCGAGATGCCCTTCGCGAACAGGTTGTCGTCGTAGGAGGGCAGGCTGACCATCGCGAGGATCTCGCCCGTCTGCGGGTTCATCGCGATGAACACACCGCGCTTCAGGCCCGCGGTCTTCATGCCCCATTCGAGCGCCTTCTGGGCATCCTCCTGGACGGTGGTGTCGATCGTGAGCTTGAGGGACGCACCCGGGACGGCCTGCTTGAGCGTCTGCAGGACCTGCACGTCCTGGCCCGTTGCGTCCCGCTCGACGAGCTCCATGCCATACGTGCCCCGAAGCGTCGACTCGAACGAGGCCTCGAGGCCCGCCTCGCCGATCAGGTCGTCGGGCAGATATCCATCCGGGGCGAGCTTGGCGAGAGAGGCAGCGTTGATCGCGCCCGTGTACCCGAGGATGTCGGCCATCAGCGCGCCCTCGGGATATTCGCGGCGCGTCTCGACGACAACCTGGACGCCGGGGAGCTGGTCGGCGGATTCGGAGATGAACCGCGCGGTCGCCTCCGGCACATCCTGCGCGACGCGAACCGGGTCGAAACGTGAGCCGGGCGCGTTGTCGAGCGTGGCGAGGATGTCCGATGGATCCAGGCCAAGCAGGCCTGCGAGTCGCTGCGCGACATCTTCCCGCTGACTGAACGGAAGATCCGCAGGCGTGATCTTGACGCTGAATGAGGCGACGTTCGCGACCAGGACGCGGCCCTGCGAGTCGTAGATCAGCCCGCGTGGCGCCGGCAGCGGCACCTCGACCGTCCGGTTCGCCTCCGCCTGTGCGGCATACGCGGAACCACTCGCGATCTGGAGGTAGGCCAACCGGGTTGTCAGCAGCCCGAAGACCAGGATCGTCACGATCCCGAACGTCAGGAACCGGATTGGGCGACGATCGCGTTGCGGTCGCGGCCCGAGATAGTCGTCGATCACCAGTCAGCCCGTTCCGTTTGCTTTCGTCGCGCCACGATCGCCACGATCAGCGGCCCGAAGGCGGCTGCCAGGAGAGTGTCGTACACAGCCGAGGGAACAACGGCGGCCAGTGACACATCGGCGAGGGAGGCGTTGGTCAGCGTGGTCGTGGTGATCAGCAGCAGCATGGAGTACAGAAGGCTCGTGACGATGGTGGCAGCAATCGGAGCAGCGATCCTGACCCGGCCCATGACGCCGCCGATGAGATAGGCGACGCCGATGGCGATCAAGAGCGAGAAGGCCGACGACCCGAGTGGTCGTTGGCTCAGGATGTCCAGCGCAAGGCCGCCAACAAAGGCCCACGAAAGGCCGGCTTCGAGCCCGCCCGCGATAACCCAGATGACGCCGAAGGCGAGCACCGGGTGAAGGGTGGCCTCGCCGATCTTGAGATAGGGAACAACCGTGAACTCGGCGAGCGCAGCCACCACGGCAAGCGCCGCGGCGATTGTCATTTGCATGTGGCGTTCGATCCTCGGCAGACGAGCCGACGGTCTGGCGCAGGCGGTTGGCGTCCGCGACGACGGAGTGGCAGCAACGTCGTGCGAAGTATCCCACGAGCCTTGGGATCGAGCAATCGCCGGAGCTCCCTTCCGATGGGTATGGCGGCCCAACGTTTCACGTGAAACATCGGACTCCGGGCACGTTGCGTGACTGATTCCCTCGTGCCCACTCGCCTGCAGCCAGATGCCTCAGGTCGCACACGGGCCCGGCCTCGGTCGTGCTGGGCGGAACGTAAGTCGCAGCCAACTGGCCGCAGGCAGCATGCAGCCACCGGCCTGCCCCATCCGGTGGGCAACGGGGCGCCAATGCTAGAATTTGAGTTCATGAGCACGATTTGGACGGGAGGCTGAGTGGGCCAGACGATCGCCTGCACAAATCAGAAGGGCGGCGTCGGGAAGACCACCACCGTGGTCAATCTCGCAACCTATCTCGCACTCCTCGGTGACCGCGTCCTCGTCATCGACCTCGATCCACAGGGCAACGCAACGAGCGGGTTCGGGATCGATCGGACCATGCTGACGGCGTCGATCTACGACGCCCTGGTGAACGGAAGACCCCTGTCATCGCTGCATGTCGCAACACCCGTGGAGGGTCTGCGGCTCGTCCCCTCCTCGATCGCGCTCGCAGGGGCAGAGGTGGAGCTGGCGGTCGAGGAAGGTCGGGAGCGACGCTTCGGTCGAGCGGTCCGGGCGGAGCAGGATGCCTGGGACTGGGTCCTCGTCGATTGCCCGCCGTCGCTCGGCCTGCTGACGGTCAATGCCCTCACGGGCTGCGATGCCGTGCTCATTCCCATCCAGTGCGAGTACTACGCGCTCGAGGGTCTGACGCAGCTGATCGCGACGGTGAACCTCGTTCGTGATCACCTGAACCCGGACCTCGCGATCTCAGGCGTCGTGCTCACCATGTTCGATGCGCGGACCAACCTGTCCAACGACGTTGCTGCAGAGGTTCGCCGTCACCTGCGCGACGCGGTGTTCGACACGATCGTCCCAAGGAGCGTGCGTCTCTCGGAAGCCCCGAGCCACGGGCTTCCGATTGCGCTCTACCGACCCGACTCCAAGGGAGCAGAGGCCTACGCCGCGCTTGCCGTGGAACTGCGCGCGCGACGTTCGCGCGCCACCGGCGTGTCGCCGGTTCCGGTCGGCGGTCTGGTCCGGGGGGCGTCCGGCACGCACGCTCCAACGGCATCCATGCTCGCGGGTTCTCCGGCATGACGGTCAACTCGGATCGGTCGCCCGCGCTCGGCCGCGGGCTCGCGTCGCTCATCCCCCAGCGTGGCCTGCCACCGTCGGCGATCCTCGAGGTCTCGCTCGCCCGGATCTCCCCCAACCCCTTCCAACCGCGCCGTCACGTCGACGAGACAGCCCTGGAGGAGCTCGCGGCGAGCATCCGGGAGCACGGCGTGCTCCAGCCGGTCCTGGTCACAGAGACGCTCGACGGCTACCAGCTGATCGCCGGCGAGCGTCGTGTCCGGGCTGCACGCATCGCGGGGCTGGAACGCATCCCGGCGGTCGTCCGGCAGCTTGCGGATCACGACCAGCTCGAGGTCGCCCTCGTCGAGAACGTGCAGCGCGCCGACCTGGATCCCATCGATGAGGCGCTCGCCTACCGGCAGCTGATCGACGAGTTCGGGCTCACGCAGGAACGCGTCGCCGACCGGGTCGGCAAGGCACGAGCCAGCATCGCCAACACCCTGCGTCTCCTCGACCTGCACCCGGACGTGCAGACTGCCATCGCCGACAGCCGGCTGACCGAGGGTCACGGGCGTGCGCTCGGCGGCCTGGCCCTCGACGGGCAGGCGCACGTGCTCGGCACGGTGCTCACCCAGGGGCTCTCCGTTCGCCAGACGGAGGAGCTGGTGCGCCGGCTCCGCGAGCCAAGGGAACCGCGTCCGGCTGAGCCTCAGGCACGACTCGACCCGGACCTGGAACGAGTCGAGGAGGACCTGCGCCAGCGGCTGGGAACCAAGGTCAGCCTCACCCGGTCGCGCAAGGGCGGCCGGATCGTGATCGAGTACTACAGCGACGAAGAGCTCGGGCGGCTCTATGAGCGCCTGATCGGAGGAACTGCGTGACGGACGTCGGCGATCGGCAGCGGACGGCATCGGGCAACGGCCGCGCCCCCGGCGCACGCAAGAGCAAGGCAGCACCGGGGGGCGACTACACGGCCGCCAGCATCCAGGTGCTCGAAGGCCTCGAGGCCGTCCGGCGGCGACCGGGCATGTACATCGGCTCAACCGACATCCGCGGCCTCCACCATCTCGTCTGGGAGGTCGTGGACAACTCGATCGACGAGGCGATGGCCGGTCACGCCACCACCGTCGTGGTGACGCTCCACCAGGACGGGCGAGTGACCGTCGAGGACGATGGCCGCGGCGTGCCCGTCGGCAGGCACTCGACCGGCAAGGACGCGCTCGAGGTCGTCCACACCGTCCTGCATGCGGGCGGCAAGTTCGGCGGAGGCGGCTACAAGGTCTCCGGCGGGCTGCACGGTGTCGGCGTGTCGGTGGTCAACGCCCTGTCCTCCTGGTTGCGCGTCGAGACGGCGCGCGACGGCGGCGTCTGGGCCCAGGAATACGCCCGCGGCAAGCCCCTGGGCCCCGTTGCGAAGATCGGGCTGCAGGGGACGCGCAAGGGCACGCGCACCGTGTTCAAGGCCGATGACGAGGTGTTCGACGCCACGGACTTCTCGTTCGAGACCATCTCACAGCGTCTCCGGGAGTCGGCATACCTCACCAAGGGTGTCTGGATCACCCTTCGCGACGAGCGCAACGAGCGTGAGCGCTCGTTCTACTTCGAGGGTGGCCTCGTCTCGTTCGTCCGGCATCTCAACCGGAACAAGGAGACGCTCCACAGCCGGCCGATCTACTGCGAGCGTCGCGACGGGTCGACCACGATCGAGGTCGCCCTCCAGTACAACGACTCGTACGCGGAGAACGTCCTCGCGTTCGCGAACAACATCAACACCGTGGATGGCGGCACCCACATCACGGGCTTCCGACGTGCGCTGACCCGCTCCCTCAACGAGTGGGCGAAGCGCTCCGGTGTCCTCAAGGAATCCGAGAGCAATCTCTCCGGCGACGACGTCCGGGAGGGTCTGACGGCAGTCGTGAGCGTCAAGCTCACCGAGCCGCAGTTCGAGGGACAGACCAAGGCCAAGCTGGGAAACGCCGAGGTGGCCGGCCAGGTTGAGAGTGCCCTCGCGGAGGCGATCTCCCAGCACCTGGAGGAGAACCCGGCAGACGGCCGGAGGATCATCGAGAAGTGCCTCACCTCCGCGCGCGCCCGCGAAGCCGCGCGCAAGGCACGCGATCTCGTGATCCGCAAGGGCGCGCTGGACGGCCTGTCGCTGCCGGGCAAGCTGGCCGATTGCCAGGAGCGGGATCCCGCCAAGAGCGAGCTGTACATCGTCGAGGGTGACTCGGCCGGCGGCTCCGCGAAGCAGGGCCGCGACCGCCGCTTCCAGGCGATCCTGCCGCTCCGCGGCAAGCTCCTGAACGTGGAGAAGGCGCGGCTGGACAGGATCCTGAGCTCCGAGAACGTCAAGCCGCTGATCATCGCGCTCGGCGGGGGCATCGGCGACAGCTTCGACCTTGCCCGGCTGCGATATCACCGGATCATCGTCATGACCGACGCCGACGTGGACGGGGCCCACATCCGGACGCTGCTCCTGACGTTCTTCTACCGCCACATGCCCGAGGTCATCGACTCCGGATACCTGTACATCGCCCAGCCACCCCTGTACCGCGTCTCGACCGGCAAGGTGACCAGATATGCCAAGTCCGAGAAGGAGCTCGATCGCGTCATCAAGGAGTTCACGACCAAGAACCTGAGCGTCCAGCGCTTCAAGGGCCTTGGGGAGATGAACGCCGACCAGCTCTGGGAGACGACCATGAACCCGGAGTCCCGGACGCTGCTCAAGGTCGAGGTCGAGGACGCCTCCGTCGCCGACGGGATCTTCACGATGCTCATGGGCGAGCGCGTCGAGCCGCGCAAGGATTTCATCAAGACCGAAGCGCGCAAGGTGCGGAACCTTGACATCTGACGCGACCGTGGCGCCTCAGGACGTTCGCGTCTCGGGCCGCAGGATCATCCTCACCCCGCACAACTGCTTTGCCTGCGGAACACTCAATGTCCACGGCCTGCAGCTGGATCTGCATGCCGGTGGCGACCGCTGCTGGGTGGAGCTCACGCTGGCCGAGCGGTTCGAGGGCTGGGAGGGGATGGCTCACGGCGGGATCCTGTGCACCATCCTTGACGAGGTGATGGCCTGGGCCCTGGTCGACCACGACGTGTGGGGCGTCACGGCCCGGATGAGCGTCGAGTTCCGGCGACCGGTCCCGATCGGCCGGCCCGTTCGGGCCGAGGGTCGGGTGCTCCAGGTTCGTCGCCGGCTCGTGACCGCGGAGGGCGTGATCCTCGACGCGGCGGATGGGACGCTCCTGGCTCGGTCCGAGGCAACGTACGTCGGGGCAGCCGCTGCCCGCAAGGAAGAGCTCAAGGCCCGCTACGGGTTCCGGCTGGTACCGGACCAGACCGACGCGCCCGATAGCGTGGACGCCATCGGATGATCGCGACCGGTGTCGCCACCGAGCGTGCTCGTGCCCTGGTCGCCGAGCGCCGGCTCGCCGCCCTCGATCTGGGGCGGCGAGCGGGCGACCTTGCGCAGGATCCGGGTGCGGTGGTGTCCGTCCTGCGTGCCGGCCTCGCCGGCCTCGCCGACGGCGAGTACCTGGACGGGCAGCGTCGCGTGGCGCCCGGGATCGGCCCCATCCTCGGGGTGCGCCGACCGCTTCTGACCGCCGTCACCGCCGGGCTGCGCGCCGCGACGCGCCGCGATTCAACCACGACCCTGCTCGCCATCGCCGAGCGCTTGATGCGTGAGGATCTGCTCGATCTCCATTGGCTCGCGTTCCCGCTCCTCGACCGGTCGATCGCCCGGGACCCGGAACAGACATGGCAGCTCGTCCGCGCCGAGGCGCGTCGCGCCGGCGACTGGATCACCGTGGACTCGCTGGCCCATGTCGCCGGTGGCGGCATCCTGCGCGAGACCTACCGGTGGGCGGAGCTGGAGCAGCTCGTCTACTCGCCGTCCCGCTGGGAACGCCGGCTCGTCGGCTCGACCATCGCTACGATCCCGTACATCGACCGCACGGCCGGTCGCGGACCCCAGGTATCGAGCCACGGGCTGGAGATCCTGCGGGGACTCATCGGTGACGCGGAGCCGGATGTCCAGAAGGCCATCTCGTGGGCGCTCCGGTCCCTGTCGCTCGTGGACGAGGCGGCAACGGTCGCATTCCTCCGGCGCGAAGCCGAGCTCGCCGCACGAACCGGTGACGGTCACCGCGCCTGGGTCATCCGCGACGCGCGCGAAAAGCTGGCGCCGCGGACGCAGGCCGAGCTCGGCGCCATCCTCGCCGGCATCCGCAAGAGACCGGGCGCCGGATCCACGTCCCGTGCCGCGGAAGCCGCCGCGGGCTTCGTCGACCTCGGCATCACGGTCCACCCGGCCGAGCGGCCCATCCTTCCGCGACCGTGACCACCCCGACCCCTGATCCCACCCGACGGAGGAGAGCCACCTCGTGACCGACGACCTGGGCGAAGTCCGCGCGATCCGCATCGAGGACGAGATGCAGACCTCGTACCTCGATTACGCGATGAGCGTCATCGTCGCTCGTGCGCTGCCGGACGTCCGTGACGGCCTCAAGCCGGTGCACCGGCGGATCCTGTACACGATGGGCGAGATGGGGCTGTCCGCCACCAGCTCGTTCCGGAAGTGCGCCGCGATCGTCGGCGAGGTCATGGGCAAGTACCACCCGCACGGCGACGTCGCTCTGTACGACGCGCTCGTCCGGCTGGCCCAGGACTTCTCCATGCGCTACCCGCTCGTGGACGGGCAGGGCAACTTCGGCTCGGTGGACGGAGACTCCGCGGCCGCGATGCGGTACACCGAGGCCCGGCTGACGGCCATCTCCGCGGAGATGCTCGCCGACATCGACAAGGACACCGTCGACTACGTCGACAACTACGACGGCACGCAGAAGGAGCCGTCGGTCCTGCCCGCGAGGCTGCCCAACCTGCTGATCAACGGGTCCTCGGGGATCGCGGTGGGCATGGCGACCAACATTCCGCCGCACCACCTGGGCGAGATCGTGGACGCCGCGATCGGCCTCATCGACGACCCGAGCGTGACCAACGACGACCTCTGCCGGTTCGTGAAGGGCCCGGACTTCCCGACCGGCGCCTCGATCTTCCGTTTCGAGACGCGGCGCAACCCGCTCACCGGTGAGCAGGAGACGATCGACGCGATCCGCGAGATGTACGCGCACGGCCACGGCCGCGTCGTCGTCCGCGCGCAGGTGGCGTTCGAAGAGACGCGTCTCGACCGGACGGCGATCGTCGTCACCGAGCTGCCGTACCAGGTGAACAAGGCGACGCTGCTCGAGAAGATCGCGGACCTGGTCAAGGACAAGCGGATCGACGGGATCGCGGACCTGCGCGACGAGTCGGACCGCGACGGGATGCGCATCTATATCGAGATCAAGCGCGACGCCAACCCGCACAAGGTGCTGAACAACCTGTTCAAGCACACCGCGCTCCAGACGGCGTTCAACCTGAACATGCTCGCGCTCGTCGACGGGCAGCCGCAGACGCTGTCGCTCAAGAGCGTCCTGAGCCACTACATCGACCACCGGCGCGAGATCGTCCGTCGCCGGACCGAGTACGACCTCGAGAAGGCACGCGCCCGGGCGCACATCCTCGAAGGGCTCAAGATCGCGCTCGACAACCTGGACGCGGTCATCAAGACCATCCGCGAATCGGCCGACGTCGAGGCGGCGCGCAACAACCTCATGAGCCGCTTCGGGCTGTCGGAGCTGCAGGCGCAGGCCATCCTCGACATGCGTCTCGCCCGCCTTGCCGCCCTCGAGCGCCAGAAGATCGAGGATGAGTACCTGGCCATCATCCAGCTCATCGCGGAGCTGGAGGACATCCTCGCCAACCCCGCCCGCGTGCTGTCGATCATCAAGGACGAGCTGACGGGGCTCAAGCGCAAGTACGCCGGCGAACGCCGCACCCGTGTCGTCGAGGACTCCAACCGCGAGCTGACCGACGAGGACCTGATCGCCGACGAGGACGTCGTGGTCACGATCAGCCGTCGCGGCTACATCAAGCGGCAGCCGGTCGCAACCTATCGTCGTCAGCATCGCGGCGGGCGGGGGATCATCGGCCACGTCACGCGCGAGGAGGACGCGATCGAGCACCTCCTGGCCGCGAACACGCACGACTGGGCCCTGTTCTTCACCAACCGCGGTCGCGTGTTCTCGGCCAAGGTCCACGCGATCCCCGACGCCTCCCGCCAGGCGAAGGGCATGGCGATCATCAACCTGCCGGGTGTCCAGGTCGAATCCGGCGAGGTCCCGATGGCGACCATCTGCCTGCCCAACTTCGAGCCCGGGCACTACCTGGTGATGGCGACGCGGAACGGGATCATCAAGAAGTCACCGCTCGAGCAGTTCGAGCGCGTCCGCTCCACGGGCATCCGCGCGATCACGATCAACGACGACGACGAGCTCGCCTGGGTCGGCGTGTCGAGCGGCGAGGATGACGTGATCATCGCCACGGCGCAGGGCATGCTCGCTCGCTTCTCCGAGCGGGAGGTGCGCCCGATGGGCCGCGACGCCGCGGGTGTGATCGGCATCCGGCTGGCACGCCTGGGGGACGCCGTGGTCTCGATGAGCGTGGTCGAACCGGACGCCGACCTGCTCGTCCTGTCCGAGACCGGCTACGGCAAGCGCGTCCCGATCACGGAGTTCCGGCTCAAGCATCGCGGCGGACAGGGAGTCCGCCTGATCGCGCTGGAGGGACGCAAGACGGGCCTCGTCGCAGCCGTCCAGCAGGTGACGCCGGAGGACGAGGAGCTGCTGCTGATCTCCGCGCACGGGCAGGTCATCCGGACGGAGACCAACACCATCAATCGCTATTCGGCGGCCGCCCGCGGCGTGATCGTGATGCGCCTCGCCGAGGGCGATCGGGTCGTGGCAATCGCCGCGTTCAGGCCGGGGCTGGCGGAGCGTGGTGCGATCGGCGACAATGACGACCCCCAGCCCGATGGTGACGCACCGGAGGACTCGGACCAGGGTCGCTCCTCTTGACCGCCTTCGGCGCACGTGAGGCAGGCGTGTACGCGGACCAGTACGAGATCTACCACGGCAACGCCAACCCGGAGCTGGCGCGCAAGATCGCGCACTGGCTGGGCAGCGAGCCGGGTCAGGCCGAGGTCTTCCAGTTCGCCAACGAGAACATCTTCGTCCGGATCCTGGACAACGTCCGCGAGAAGGACGTGTTCGTCGTCCAGCCCACGTCCCGCCCGGTCAACCAGTCGATCATGGAGCTGCTGATCATGATCGACGCCTTCAAGCGGGCGTCCGCCGGCCGGATCACCGCGGTGGTCCCGTACTACGCCTACGGCCGATCCGACAAGAAGGACCAGCCGCGGGTACCGATCACCGCCCGTCTTGTCGCGGACATGATCTCCGTGGCCGGCGCGGACCGGATGCTGACGATGGACCTGCACCAGGGCCAGATCCAGGGGTTCTTCAACATCCCCGTGGACGAGCTGACGGCAGTGCACATGCTGTCGCGCTACTTCGTCGAGAAGCATCTCGACGAGTGCGTGGTCGTCACGGACCTCGGCTTTGCCAAGCGGGCGCGGGCGTTCGCAGAGCTCGTGGATGCCCCGCTGGCGATCGTCGAGAAGCGGCGATACGGAAACCTCGACCGGGCCGAGGTCACGAACGTCATCGGTGACGTACGCGGTCGCCGCGCGATCATCGTGGACGACGAGATCGACACCGCGGGCACGCTGATCGAGATCACGCGCGCTCTCGAGCGCGAGGGCGTGACGGAGATCTATGCCTGCGCGACCCACGGCGTGCTGTCCGATCCGGCCATGGAGCGGATCGCGAACTCCGACCTGCTGGAGGTCGTGATCACCGACACGATCGCCCTGCCGCCCGCGAAGCATCTGCCCAAGCTCAAGGTTCTCTCGGTTGCTCCGCTCATCGGCGAGGCCATCAAGCGGATCCACCGCGGTGAATCGGTGGGCGCGCTGTTCTCCTCCGAGGTCTCGTTCACCCAGGAGATGCTCCTGTGGGAGGACGGCCTGGACAACGGAGGCAGCCATGTCGGCGGCGGCCACGGGGGCGAGGGCGACGAGCCGGCCGGCGAAGACGACGTACCATCGGCGATGACCGCACCCGCCGGCTCGTAGCCGGCCACCACTCGGAGACCCATGAGCCTGCAGCTGCATCGCCCGGACGGCAAGGGCGGACTCGAGATCCGGCCCGTCACGGACCAGAATTGGCGCAACCAGCTCCGCTCCTCGCGCTGGGGCGCGGGCCTCAAGGGTGGCAGGCTGCCGGACCTGGCCAACCCCGAGATGAACCCGACCTCGACCCGTGCGTCGGTCCTGTTCTGGCTCGTTCTCGGCGTGATCACCTTCCTGTTGGTCGTCGTCGGATACGGAACGGGCTTCTGGGCCTAGGGGGGGCCGTCCGGCGTCGGAGGCCACGACGCGCCCGGCCCGCGTCTCGAAGCGCCGTCCGGGAGACGCCTGCGCTGAGCCCGCCTGCGCTTTCGGCGACGCCGCGCGGGTAGCCGATCCTCCGGCCGCGCCGAGTGAACGGATCGCCGGTCGTGGCCCTCACGGCCCGTGCCCCTGCAGCCGGGAGCCACCGCCGTCCACCCTATACTCAGCCGGCCATGCGCTTCATCTCCCAATTCTTCGACAACAATGACCGCGAGCTGCTGCGGATCCAGCCGCTCGTGGATCGCACAAACGACCTCGAGCCCGAGTACGAGGGGCTGACGGACGCCGAGATCCGCGAACGGATCGACACGATCCGGGTCGACGTCCTCGATGCGGCCGAGCCGGAGGAGCCGTCCGAGGACGAGCTGCACCACCCGGACCTGGAGCATCGCCGGGACCTCACGACGGCCCGCCGCAAGCGCGAGAACGCGCACGTGCAGGCCGTGCTCGACGATGTGATCCCCGAGGTCTTCGCCGCAGGCCGCGAGGCGATGAAGCGAACCATCGGGATGAGGCAGTACGACGTCCAGCTGATGGGCGCCATCGCGCTCCACCAGGGGAAGATCGCCGAGATGCGTACGGGCGAGGGCAAGACCCTGATCCCGACGCTGGCCGCGGTCCTCAACGGCCTCACCGGCCGCGGTGCCCACGTGGTCACGGTCAACGACTATCTCGCCCGGCGGGACGCGCAGTGGATGGGCCCGGTGTTCCACTTCCTGGGGCTGTCGGTCGGGGTCATCACCCACGACACGTCGTACGTGTTCGAGCCCGGCTACCCCACGACGGACGAGCGCCTGATCAACCTGCGCCCCGTCCAGCGCCGCGAGGCCTACGCCGCCGACGTCACCTACGGCACCAACAACGAGTTCGGCTTCGACTACCTGCGCGACAACATGGTCCTGGAGCTGGACCAGCGGGTGCAGCGTGACCGTTCATTCGCGATCGTGGACGAGGTTGACAACATTCTCATCGACGAGGCGCGGACCCCGCTCATCATCTCGGGCCAGGCCGAGGAGTCGGCGGACCTGTACTTCACGTTCGCCCGGCTCGTCCCACGCCTCAAGCCCCGTCCCGAGGGCGAGGAGGAGGGCGGCGACTACTTCGTCGATCTCAAGGACAAGGCCGTCTCCCCGACCGAGGATGGGATCACCAAGATCGAGCAGCTTCTGGGCGTCGCGAACCTGTACGACGCGGACCCCCGGCTCGCCCGGCACTTCAATTCCGCGCTCAAGGCCCATGCCCTGTACAAGCGCGACCGCGACTACATCGTCGAGGACGGCGAGATCGTCATCGTCGACGAGTTCACCGGTCGCAAGATGCCCGGCCGACGCTGGAGCGAGGGCCTGCACCAGGCCATCGAGGCCAAGGAGGGGCTCCGCGTGCAGCGCGAGTCCCGCACCCTCGCCACGATCACGTTCCAGAACTACTTCCGGCTGTACGACAAGCTGGCGGGCATGACCGGAACGGCGATGACCGAGGCCGAGGAGTTCCACACGATCTACGGGCTCGACGTTGTCGCCATCCCCACGAACGCGCCGATGATCCGCGACGACTACCCGGACCTCGTGTTCAAGAACGAGCTCAGCAAGTTCAACGCGGTGATCGACGAGATCGAGGAGATGACCACGGCCGGTCGCCCCGTCCTGGTGGGCACGGTATCGGTCGAGAAATCCGAGGTCCTGGGCACGCTGCTCAAGCGACGCGGGATCGCGCATGAGGTCCTCAACGCCAAGTTCCACGAGCGTGAAGCCGGCGTCGTGGCCCAGGCCGGGCAGGCGGGCGCGGTCACGATCGCGACCAACATGGCCGGCCGCGGCACCGACATCAAGCTCGGCGGCGATCCGGCGGGCCTCGCCTCGGAGATCCTGCACAAGCGGGGCCTCAATCCGGCCGAGGTGGACAAGGCGACCTATGACGCGGCGCTCGCGGAGGCATCCGGCACCACCGATCGCGATCACGAGAAGGTCGTCGCTGCGGGCGGCCTCCACATCATCGGCACCGAGCGGCACGACAGCCGCCGGATCGACAACCAGCTCCGTGGTCGCGCCGGACGGCAGGGCGACCCGGGATCGTCCCGCTTCTACCTCTCCCTGGACGACGACCTGATGAAGCGGTTCGCGTCGGATCGGGTGGCCGGGCTCATGGAGCGGCTGGGGCTCGAGGACGACGTGGCCATCGAGTCCAAGCTCGTGTCCAAGACGATCGAGAGCGCGCAGACCCGCGTCGAGGGCTTCAACTTCGACATCCGCAAGCGCGTCGTCGAGTTCGACGACGTGATCAACAAGCAGCGGGAGACCATCTACGACGAGCGTGACAAGGTCCTGCGCAACGAGGACCTGACCGAGACAGTCCGTGAGTTCCTCGACGCCGAGATCGACGCCATGGCGGACACCTATCTCGCCAGCGAGTCGCCGTCGGAGTGGAATCTGGAAGGGCTCACGGCGGCGCTTCATGCCATGGGCGTTGACGGGCCCGGCACCTCCGAGGAGGATCTCGACGAGGCCGCCGCCAGCCGCGAGACGCTGGTGGAGCACGTGCGGGAGCTCGTCGACGCCAAGCTCGACGCGAAGCAGCAGGAGCACGGCGAGGAGGTCTGGTCGCAGGTTGAGAGGGTCGTGCTGCTGCGCACCATCGACAGCCTGTGGGTCGAGCACCTCACGGAGGTCGACGACATGCGCCGGGGCATCGGGCTCCGTGGCTATGCCCAGCAGGATCCGCTCAACGAGTTCCGGATGGAGGCGTTCCGGCTCTACATCGAGCTGCGGGACCTCATCCGCCGTCAGGTGGCGACGTCGATCTTCCGGGTGACGGTCACCCGGCAGACTGGTCCCAACCCGGACGGGACGACGCCGCTCCCCGGACCGGGCCAGCCGGCACGGCCCGCCCAGGGAACGGACGGCGTGGGAGCCGCGGCAGCGCTCGCCGGCGCAGCCGCAGGCGGTGCCGCAGCCGCGGCCCGGCCGCTGGCACCGGGAACCGGCGTGCTGCGCCGACCGGGGACGGCGTCGGACCCTGTCACCGGGCTGCCCGCAGACCCGATGCGCGGTGCCCGTGAGGGGCCCGGCGCCGGTGCGGCCGGGGGCTCGGACGCCAGGCCCGGCTACACGCCGTCCGGCGAGCGGATCGGGCGCAACGAACCATGCTGGTGCGGCTCCGGGCAGAAGTACAAGAAGTGCCACGGAGGCTGACCCGCTCTCGAAGCCTCGATCTCGTGCGCCTGCTTGTCGCCGGAGCGGTGGCGGTCACGCTCGTGACCGGGTTCGCGACCCTGCGCATCTGGCAGCAGGGCGAACGTGATGAACGGCGCCCGGTGGACGCGATCGTCGTCCTCGGCGCCGCGCAGTACAACGGAACGGCGTCGCCGGTGTTCGCGGCGCGACTCGATCACGCCGTCGCCATGTGGAACCTGGGTCTGGCCAGGGCGTTCGTCGTCACCGGCGGCAAGATCCCGGGCGACAAATACACGGAGGCGGGCGTGGCCCGCGCATACGCGATCGACCGTGGCGTCCCGGCACAGGCCATCTTCGGCGAGGACGAGGGCCGCAACACGCTCTCGTCGCTGCGCTCTGTGGCAGCCATGATGAAGGAGCGCGGCCTGCGGTCCGCCCTGTTCGTCTCGGACCCGACGCACATGCTCAGGGTGCTGCGGATCGCCGAGGACCTGGGCATCGAGGCCTACGGCTCGCCGACCCTGACCTCGCCCGTCCAGAAGGATCCCGCACTCCGCCTGCAGGCCACCGTCCACGAGCTCGGCGCGCTCGCCGTCTACTTCCTTGCCGGCAGTGAGCCCGCCGTCGAGCGCCCGGGCGGGTAGGGAACTCGGCCCGCCTCGCAAGAACGTGCAAATTCGTGCCCGCAAACCTCGTTTCCCCCCCTTGGCGTACGAGGGGCCCTCTCCTATACTCGGGTCAGTTCTTCGCCACCCAGGGACTCGCACCGTCGCTCGCTCGCGCGCCCCCAATCTCCTCGGTGCTCCTCGTCCCGAACCGTCACGCCCGACCGACAGCGAAGAGCGAGAGAGAGGGATGTGTGAAGCAGGCTGAGGAAGCCCAGTTCGTGGATCTCATCGCTTGCGAACGGGATTGCCGCACCTGCAGCTACGCGGCTGCGCTCGACTGCGATGGCAACTGCGGCGTCTGTCCCCACAACGGCTACTGTCCCTGCGTGAACCCCGTCGTCGCCCGGAGCAAGACCGCCCTTCGGCTGATCGAGCTCCGTCCGATCCTGCTCCAGGACCTCCAGGTGCGGAGCTAGTGGACGCCTCGTCCACTCGCGACCTGGCGGAGCGGATCCGGTCGACCTCGGGGCGGCTTTGACCTCGCCACCAAGGAAGCGAGGCTCCAGGATCTCGACGGCCGGGCGAGCGAGCCCGGGTTCTGGGACGATCAGCGTGGCGCGCAACGGGTCCTCCGCGAGGCCGAGGGCCTGCGCGAGGAGATCACCCTCTGGCGATCGCTCGAGAAGCGCGCCGAGGACCTCGTCGAGCTGCTGACCCTCCTCGAGGACACGCCCGATCCCGAGACCGAGGCGGACGTCGACCATGAGGCGGACGGGCTGCGCACCGAGTTCGAGCGCGAGCGCACGCTTCTGCTGTTCTCGGGCGAGTACGACGCGAAGAATGCGGTCCTCACGATCAGCGCCGGTGCGGGCGGCACCGAGGCGACCGATTGGGCGGACATGCTGCTCCGGATGTATCTCCGGTGGGCCGAGCGACACCGGTTCAGGACCGAGGTCGTCGACTCGCAGGAAGGCGACCAGGCGGGCATCAAGAGCGCGACGGTGACCGTCACCGGGCGCTTCGCCTACGGCTGGCTGCGTGCGGAGCGGGGGGTGCACCGCCTGGTGCGCATCAGCCCCTACGACGCGCAGAAGCGCCGCCAGACGACGTTCGCGCTCGTGGAGGTCATGCCGGAGGCGGACGAGGACGTCGAGATCGAGCTCAACTTCGACGAGATCCGCGTGGACACGTTCCGCTCCTCCGGCGCGGGGGGTCAGCATGTCCAGAAGACCGAGTCGGCGATCCGCCTGACGCACATCCCGACCGGCATCGTGGTCACCTGCCAGAACGAGCGCTCCGCCACACAGAATCGCGAGCTTGCCGTCCGGGTGCTCAAGTCCCGACTCCTGGAGCTCGAGCTGGAGAAGCGCGAGGAGGAGCTGCGCAAGCTCCGCGGCGAGCACGTCACCGCGGGCTGGGGAAACCAGATCCGCTCCTATGTCCTGCATCCGTACCAGATGGTCAAGGACCTGCGATCGGGGTACGAGACCTCCAACACCGGGGGCGTTCTGGACGGGGACCTGGACGCGTTCATGCAGGCCGAGCTGGAGCGGGTGGCGACGGGCCGTCCGCCGTCGGCCGACGACGTCGCGGACGACTGAGCAGATGCCCCGTCCCGGGCCGGTCGCCTACCGTCCCGCCCACGAGGCGGATGTCGGCGCCTGCACCCGCGTGTGGAAGGCGGGTATCGACGACTACCAGGGCCGCCTGAACCAGCCGCCGATGCCGGATGACCTGGCGCCCCTGGGCCGGCTGCTCGCCCACCTGCTGGTCACGGACCCGGACCGGTTCTGGGTTGCGACCCGGGAGGTCGCCGGATCCGCGCAGGTGATCGGGTTCGCCGCTGCGTCGCTGCGCGAGGACCTCTGGTTCCTGGCGATGCTGTTCGTCGATCCCGCGGCGCAGGGTGGTGGCGTGGGTCAGGCCCTGATGGACCGCGCCCAGGCGGGCCGCGACGTCGATCCCGGCGGCCCGGCGGTGCCTAGGCCCGATGCGCCGCTGGACACGGCCATCCGGCGCTGGGGGATGTGCACGGACGCGGTCCAACCGATCTCCAACGGTCTGTACGCGCGCCGCGGGATGGTGCCCCGCATCCCGATCTGGCGCCTGTTCGGCGAGGTGCGTCGCTGGGCCGCCCTGCCGACGGTGCCCCGGACGCTCGAGGTCGTGCCGTTCGAGGCGATCGCCTCGAACGGGCCGGAGGGGCATCGCAGGTTGGGGGAGACGATCAACGCCCTGGATCGCGAGATCGTGGGCTCGGCCCACGGCGCCGACCACGCGTACCTGCGGCGCGAGGGGCGGGCGGGGTTCATGATTCGCGAGCGCGGCGGCCGCCCGCTTGGCTACGCGTACGGGTCCGGCGTTGGGCGGCTGGGACCCGTGGCGGCGCTGGACCCCTCGCTGCACCCGATGCTGATCGGCGCCGCGATCCGTGAGACACCGATCGCCGGGTCAGTCGCACTCTGGGTTCCGGGCACCGCCGACATCGCCACGCGGGCACTGCTCGACGCCGGGCTTCGTCTCGACGGCTTCCCGGGCCTGATCTGCTGGTCATCCGCCGATACCCCGTTCGACCGGTATGTCCCCATCTCCATGGCGCTTGTCTAGGGCCCGGCGCCGGACTGCTTCGTTTGCCGGTCACCCGCGTTGCTGCTAGCCTCGCCGCACGTGGCTCCCCCGATCGTGCCCGCGGACGGAGTTGATCACCTGGCCGGTCCTCCGGCCTTCGTTGCGACCAACCGTCACCGAGCGAACCGATGACCATCGCCCCGCCGGGCGCCCAGCCGAGCGCCCAGCCGTCAGCACAGTCGTCCTTTCTCGACCGCGTCACCGGGCGCGCGCAGCCCCCGGCGTCAGATCACCCCGTCGTCGTGCTGCACGACGTCACGATGCGCTACCCGAACGGGAAGGAGGCGCTCAAGGACGTCGACCTCGTCGTCCCGGAGGGCGACTTCGTGTTTCTTGTCGGGCCGTCCGGCGCCGGCAAGTCGACCCTGATGCGGCTCCTCATCCGGGACGAGGTCGCGACCCGCGGCATGGTGGTCGTGGACGGTGACGACCTGGCCCGGATCCGGCGCCGCATGGTCCCCAGGGTGCGACGCAAGATCGGGATCGTGTTCCAGGACTTCAAGCTGCTGCCGCGCAAGACAGTGTGGGAGAACGTCGCATTCGCGCTCGAGGTGACGGGGACGCCGCGCCGCCGGATCCGCCCGGCGGTCGATCGCGTCCTCGCTCTCGTCGGGCTGACCGGGCAGGCAGCGCAGTACCCGACCCAGCTCTCCGGCGGCGAGCAGCAGCGGACGGCCATCGCGCGTGCGCTCGTCCACGACCCGCGGATCATCATCGCGGATGAGCCGACCGGCAACCTGGATCCCGTCATCAGCTGGGAGATCATCCAACTGCTGCTGCGCATCAATGAGCTGGGTGTGACGATCCTGATGGCGACGCACGACGCGGAGGTGGTGACCGCGCTCCGGAAGCGCGTGGTCGCTCTCGAGGAGGGCCGGGTCATCCGCGACGAGACCGGCGCCACCTACCATCGCCAGGACTGACGCGTGATCACGTTCGTGCTGTTCTCGCTGCGCCGAGCCTGGCAGGGCTTCTGGCGCAACACGCTCATGAGCCTGGCGGCGACGCTCACGATGGTCCTGATGCTGCTGCTTCTGGCCGGCTTCTTCATCCTCCAGAGCGTGCTGCTGGCCAGCCTCGGCTTCGTGGAGCAGAAGGTCGAGGTGGTCGCCTACGTGCAGACAACCTCGACACAGACCCAGGTGGACACGCTCGTGGCCAAGCTCCGGGCAATGCCAGAGGTCGCCTCCGTCGAGTACGTCACCCGCGACGAGGCCCTTGCCCAGTTCCAGGAGGCCCAGGCGGCCCAGGGGCGCGAGGACCTGACGAAGTACCTCGACTCCAACCCGTTCTATGCGAGCGTGAATGTGAAGCTGCGAAGCCCGTCCGACCTGCGGGTGGTCACGGCGGCGCTGCAACCCGAGAACGAGCCGATCGTGCGCAACGTGCTCAACATCGAGGCGCTCGTGGACCGCGTGCTCACGGTAACCACGTTCGTCCGGACCGCCGGCGTGGCCATGGTTGCGGTCGTTGGCCTGATCGTGCTGTTCATCATCGTGAACACGATCAGGCTTGCCGTGGTCGCTCGCGCCGAGGAGATCGAGATCATGCGCCTCGTCGGAGCTTCGGACGCGTTCATCCGCTGGCCGTTCGTGTTCGAGGGCGCCCTCGTCGGGCTGCTGGGCGCGCTGATCGCGCTGGGCCTGCTCGCAGCGGCATCCGAGCCGTTGTCGGAGGCGATGGTCGGGTTCTTCAACGTGCTGCCCCTCCAGTTCGGATCGCTGGCCACCGACACGGCAGCCATCGTCCTCGCGACGGGGCTGGGGCTCGGAGTGCTCGGGTCCTGGGTGTCCGTCCGGACGTACCTCATCCGGTAGCCGTCCGACATCCGGGCCGCATTCCCGGGTCCGGAGGTACGCTTCGACCCGCGCGTCCGTTCCCGAGCCTGCACTGAGACCCACCATGTCACTCGACCCTGAGCCCCCCGCCCCCGCCCTCACCCCCGAAGACGAGGGTGGCCGCGCGGGTGCCGGAGGAGTGGACACCGCCGCTTCCCACGACCCCGCCCCCACCGCCCGGGTGCCGCCCCCTCCGGCGCAGCGGCGCTCCCGCCCGGTGCTGGTTGCCGTCGCGCTGATCGCGGTCCTCGCCGGGTCGATCCTGTTCGTCTCGGGCTGGACCCTGGGTCGTCAGTCGGCATTGACGCCCGGCACCCCGGCCGGCGAGGCCCAGGCCTTCCAGCCGTTCTGGGACACCTATCGCGCCGTGACCGAGAACTATGCCGGCGGGCCCGTGGACCGGAAGACACTGATCGAGGGCGCGATCAAGGGAATGATCTCCGCTCTCGGAGACCCGTTCTCGCAGTACCTGACGTCCGCGGAGTTCAAGGCGACCCTGCGCGACATCTCCGGCGAGTTCGAGGGGATCGGCGCCACGATCGGCACCGTGGATGCGGCAGGGGCCACCTCATCGTGCACGACGCTGGGAGCCGACTGCCGTCTCTCGGTCGTCGCACCGCTGGCCGGGTCGCCGGCGGAGAAGGCTGGCCTGAAGGCCGGTGACATCATCGAGAAGGTGGACGGTGCCTCGCTCGACGGGTTGACCGTCAACGCCGCGCTCGATCTCGTTCGCGGACCGAAGGACACGGCCGTCCGGCTGACCGTCGTGCGAGACGGGCAGCCGGCCTTCGACATCTCGATCGTGCGGGCCGTGATCGTCCAGCAGGAGGTCGAGGCGAGGGACCTCGCGGACGGCACCGTCGGGTACATCAAGCTGTCGGGCTTCTCCGACAACGCCGTTCGGCAATTCGACACGGTCGTGGCCGCCGATGTCGCGAGCGGACACACGAAGCTGATTCTCGATCTGCGGGGCAACCCGGGCGGCTTCGTGACGGCCGCGCGGGCCGTTGCGAGCCAGTTCCTCGCCGACGGGACGATCTTCTGGCAGGAGGACGCTGCGGGGGACCTCACGGAGACCGTCGCCCAGCCCGGTGGCGCAGCGACCGATCCGGCAATCCGCCTTGTTGTCCTCGTTGATGGGGGATCCGCCTCCGCGTCCGAGATCGTCGCAGGAGCGCTGCATGACCGCGGGCGCGCCACGCTGGTGGGCACGAAGACCTACGGCAAGGGCACGATCCAGCAATGGACCCAGCTCGAGGGCGACAACGGCGGCTTCCGGCTGACGATCGCGAAGTGGCTGACGCCGGACAAGACCTGGATCAACGGCAAGGGGATCGAACCGGACGTGGTCGTCACGGCAGCGCCCGCGACGCCGGGCGATGACCCTGCCCTCGACGCGGCCCTCAAGGTGCTGGGCTCCGCTGCAACCAGCCTCGACCTCCGTCCGGCGGCCTGACCGCCGGACGCCGGCATGCACGCTTGCGTCGACGTCGTGGATCGGGTACGGTGCCCTCGAACGAAAGGAGGTGATGTGCAGTGATAGACAGTAAAAGCTGCACCACCTCGACGGAGATCGTCCCCTAGAGACGATCCCGGCGGGTGGTCGGTAGCAATTCGAACGCCGGTCCGGCAACGGGCCGGCGTTCGTGCGTCTCACCCGGCGACCTCGGTCCGCGGAAGACGTCGCACCGCACGCGGCCGGCCGCGTGCCCGTGCGACGCCGGCATGGCACACTTCGGCGCCGCCTGCTGATCGATCCAGGCGGGCCGACGAGAGGAGCAGGCACGATGGGCGACACGATCGCCCAGAACCGACGAGCGCGGCACGAGTACAGCGTCGAGGAGACGTTCGAGGCCGGCATCGTCCTCAGGGGCACCGAGATCAAGAGCATCCGCGCTCACAAGGTGAGCCTTGCGGACGCATACGCGCGCATCGAGAACGGTGAAGCCTGGATCGTCGGTCTCCACATCGCCCCATGGGAATCCGCCGACGTCCGCTTCAACCACGAGCCCAAGCGGTCCCGCAAGCTGCTGCTCCACCGCGATGAGATCGACGAGCTGCTGGGCAAGACCAAGGCGAAGGGTCTCACGCTCGTGCCCCTCAGGCTCTATATCACCGACCAGGGAAGGGCCAAGCTCGAGCTCGGGCTGGCGCGGGGCAAGCAGACGTGGGATCGACGCCGCGAGATCGCGGAGCGGGATGCGAAACGGGAGACCGAGCGAGCCGTCGCCGAGGCCCGCCGCCGCTGACATCGACCAGGTCGGATGGCCGCCCCGTGACGGGCCCGCGGCCGAGGGGAGGCTCGCATGCATCTTGCGCGGATGATCCAGACGGTCGATGCGCACGCCGCAGGGGAGCCCGGACGGGTCATCGTCGGTGGCGTGCTGGACGTGCCGGGCACGACCATGTTCGACAAGATGCGCCACCTCGCCGACCACGGCGACGATCTCCGGCGCCTGATGCTCCGGGAGCCCCGCGGCTACCCCGCGCTGTGCGCCAACGTGATCCTGCCCCCGACGCATCCGGACGCCGACGCGGGGTTCGTGATCATGGAGCAGGTCGAGTATCCGGGCATGTCGGGCACGAACACGATCTGCGTGGCCACGACGCTGCTCGAGACCGGAATGCTGCCGATGACGGAGCCCGTGACCGAGATCACGCTCGAGGCGCCGGCCGGGCTGATCCGCGTGCGGGCCACCTGCGCGAACGGCAAGGTCACCGGCGTGACGTTTCGCAATGTGCCTGCCTTCGCCACCCACCTGGACACCCCGATCGAGGTCCCGCAGCTGGGCACGGTGACCGTGGACGTGGCGTACGGCGGCATGTTCTACGTGATCGCGGATGCGGAGGCACTGGGGTTCCGGCTCGTTCCCGACGAAGGGCGCGACATCACCCGGGTCACCGAGATGATCAAGGCGGCCGCGGCGGAGCAGCTGCCGGTGGTGCACCCGGAGCAGCCGGGCTTTGCCGGGATCACGATCGGGCAGCTGTCCGGACCGCCACACGACCCGCGGAACGCGCGGCGGAACGTCGTCACGGTGAGCACCGGGAAGCTGGACTGGTCGAAGCCGGCGACCTGGACCGGCGTGATCGACCGGTCGCCGTGCGGGACCGGGACCTCGGCGAAGATGGCCGTGCTCCACGCGAAGGGCCGGCTGGCGATCGGCGAGGACTTCCGGCACGAAGGAATCCTCGGGACGGTGTTCACGGGACGGCTCGAGGCGGACGCACGGATCGGTGACCGCGCCGCAGTCGTGCCGTCAATCACCGGCACGGCATGGATCACCGGGTTCGCCTCCTATGTCGTGGACCCGACGGACCCGTTTCCGGACGGGTACACCGTCGGCGACCTCTGGTAGCAGGTGGCTGGCCGCCAGACCCGGCGCAGCCGCGGGTGAGCGGCTGGCCGATCAGTGAGGCAGGCAGCCCAGGAGACGGCCCCGCTGCGCAGTCGATGTCGACCGGCGCTGTCGCCCGGTTCAGGACCATGTCCGCACGGGTCAAACCGCGCACTCCCCGCGCCGGGACGAGCTTGCGACGGGTACCCAGCCGCCTTGCAAGCGGACGTCGGTCCGGGTGCGCCGCCACGAATGTCAACGAGGCCCCGGGTGCAGCCCGTCAGACCCCGCCCGGTCCGGCCGGTAGCACCTGCCCCGATGGAAGCGGTGCGCAGGGAACCGGATCCAGCCGGCGGCCGTCCCGCCAGTGAGCGTCCGCAACACCAGCGCACAATGTACGTGCGAGGCACGGGAGAGCACGCATGCAGCGGTTCCTGGCAGGGTTCCTGACGCTGGTCCTCACGGCCGGCTGCAGCACCTCGAGCCCGACGAGCGACACCGGCGGCGATATCGAGCTCGCGGCCGCGAACGTCGCGCACCTTGCCGGCACGCCCGCGGATGCGGCGCTCGCCGGGGCGGCGGTCAATGCCTTCGGGCTCGCGCTCTATGGCCGTGTCGCGGGTGCCGCGCCCGGGTCGAACCTCGTCCTGTCGCCGGCCAGCATCGCGCTCGCGCTGTCGATGGCCCGTGCCGGCGCGCGCGGCCAGACCGCAACCGAGATGGATGCCGTGCTGCGCGACCTCGGCACCGACGGCCATGCGGCCTGGCTCGCGGCGCTGGACGCCGCACTCAACTCGCGGACTGGCCAGTTCCCGGACATGACGGGCGTCCCGCAGGACGTGACCCTCCGGATCGTCAACGCCCCGTTCGCCCAGCGCGGGTTTGCCCTCGAGCCCGCCTATCTCGACGCGCTGGCTTCGCGCTTCGGGGCCGGCCTGCGGCTGGTCGATTACGTCGCGGCGGCCGAGGCCGCCCGGCAGGCGATCAACGGCTGGGTCGCCGATCAGACCCAGCAGCGGATCAAGGAGCTGCTCGCGCAGGGCGATGTCGACGCGCTGACGAGGCTCGTGCTCGTGAACGCGATCTACCTCAAGGCCGCCTGGCTGACGCCGTTCGCGGCCGAGGCCACCGCGCCCGCCCCGTTCACGCGATCGGACGGGTCCCGGGTTGACGTGCCGATGATGCACGGCGGCGGAGAGGTCCTCTACGGCGCGGGCACCGGGTGGCAGGCGGTCGAGCTCCCCTACGTCGGCGGCAAACTGTCGATGCTGGTGATCGTCCCGGACGACCTCTCATCGTTCGAGGCGAGCTTCAACGCCCAGGTGCTGGACGGCATCGTCGGCTCGCTCGGCACCCACGAGGTGATCCTGGGACTGCCCAAGTTCGGAGCAGAGTCGCGCGTGGAGCTGGGCCCGGTCCTCGCGGCGCTCGGCATGCCGACGGCATTCACGGACGCGGCCGACTTCTCCGGCATCACCTCACAGGAACCCCTCCAGATCTCGGCCGTGGTCCACCAGGCCAACATCGACGTTGACGAGAAGGGCACCGAGGCCGCGGCCGCAACGGCCGTTGTCATGCGCGCCTCCGCGGCGCCGGGCAGCGTGGTCACGCTGACCGTGGATCGGCCATTCCTGTTCGCCCTGCGTGACACCGAGACCGGCGCCGTGCTGTTCCTGGGGCGGATCGCGGATCCGTCGGTGGCCGCCGGCGGATAGCGCCCAAGGCGACCGCGGCGGCGAGGCCGGGCGCGGGTTCCTGTCAGGGACGAGGCTCGACCACCGCCACGGACCAGCGGGGAAGGCGCACCCCGGCCCCATCGAGGACAACCTCCGCGTCAGAGGCGAGCGTGATCCGGACGGGTCCCGGGTCTGCCAGCGGGACGAGGCGCGCGGTCGGGCCGATGTTCGCGATGATCCGCAGGCGGCCCTGAGTGATGACGATCCAGCCGGCCCCTGCGTCGACGGCGACCACCGGGCGGGAGCCGTCGCGCAGCTCGGGGTGCGCGGCCCGGAACGCGATCAGCTGCCGGTACCACGCCAGGATCGAGGCGTGCGGTTGAGCCTCCCGCTCCGACCAGTCGAGGCAGGACCGACGGAACGTCTCCACCGCCTGCGGATCCGGGGGCTCGAGCCCATCCCGCAGGAGGGCCGCGAACTCACGCTGCCGGCCCGCGCGGATCGCGGCCGCCAGCGCCGGGTCCTCGTGATCGGTGAAGTACAGGAATGGAGTCGAGGCCGCCCACTCCTCGCCCGCGAACAGCAGCGGAACGAACGGCCCGAGAAGCACCAGCGCCGCCCCGACCCTGACTGCATCCGGCGACACGAGGTGGCCGATCCGCTCGCCCAGGGCGCGATTGCCGACCTGGTCGTGGTTCTGGAGAAACCCCACGAACCGCGTCCCCGGCAAGTCGCCGACCGGCCGTCCGTGCTCGCGATCGCGGAACGCGGAGTAGCGTCCGTCGAACACGAAGACCCGCCGGAGGGCGGCCGCGACATCCTCGATCCCCGTGTACTGCGCGTGGTAGGCATCGGTCTCCGCCGTCAGCGCGACATGGAGCGCATGGCGGTAGTCGTCGTTCCACTGGGCGTCCAGCCCGTCGCCGCCCCGCTCGACACTGCGAACGAGCCTGGGGTCGTTGAGGTCGCTCTCGGCGATGGCCACCAGCCGCCGTCCAAGCCGGCGGCCGAGGGCGTGCACGGACTCGGCGATGGCCTCGAGGATGTGCATCGCGGAACGGTCGAAGATCTCGTGGACGGCGTCGATGCGGATCCCGTCGGCGTGGTAGTCCTCCAGCCAGAGCCGCGCGTTCTCGAGCACGAATGCCCGGACCTCGTGGGAGCCCGGTCCATCGAAGTTAACCGCATCTCCCCAGGGGGTCACGTACCGGTCGCTGAAGTAGGGACCGAACCGGGCGAGGTGGTTGCCGTCGGGTCCGAGGTGGTTCCACACGACGTCGACGAGCACCGCGAGTCCCCTGGCGTGGCAGCCGTCGACAAGGCGCTTGAGCCCAACCGGACCGCCGTACGCGTGGTGCGGGGCGAACAGATCAACGCCGTCGTACCCCCAGCCGTGACGGCCCGGGAACTCAACGACCGGCATCAGCTCGATGTGGGTGATCCCGAGCGCCACGAGGTCGTCGAGCCGCCCGACCACGCCCTCGAAGGTGCCCGCGGGCGTGAACGTCCCGACATGGAGCTCGTAGATGACGGCGCGGTCCAGCGGTGGAGCGTCCCAGCCCTCGTCGGACCACGCGTATGCCCCGGGGTCCACCGTCCGCGAGAGGCCGCGGACGCCCTCGGGCTGGAAGGGTGACCGTGGGTCGGGGAACGGGCCGTCGCCGTCGACCAGGAACCCGTAGTCCGTCCCGGCTTCGGGGACGTCGACCTCCGCCCGCCACCACCCGGCTGCGTCGCGGTGCATCGAGTGGATTGCCGGTGCCGCGTCTGGCCGCTCGCCGCGTCCGGTACCCGAGACCACCAGCTCGACGTGCTCAGGCAGGGGAGCCCAGACTCCGAAGGCCGTCAAACGGGTTCCTCGCGGACCAGCAATGCCACCGGGAACCGGCCGAGGATCGTCGCCACGGGGCGGCCCCCATGGCCGCCCGCGTGGACGCTGCCCGTCAGCTCGTCGCGCCAGCGGCCGGCCGGCAGCCCGAGCTTCGTCTCGCCCCAGGTACCGCCCAGACGCACCGAGAGGCGCGGCGCGACCGTGAGGACACGCTCCGAGCGAACGAACGCCACGACGTGATCCGCTGCCGGACCCGTCGCGTCGATCGGGGTGTACGTGGCCGCCGCCCCGAACGCCAGGGGTAGCCTGGCCCGAACCGCGAGCGCGGCCCGCATGACCGCCAGCTTCGGCGAGCCCGGCTCGTCCGGATCATCGAGCCTGGCAGCGAGCGCCTCGGGATCCGGCGGGTTCGGTCCGGTCAGGTCGGTGAGCAGGTGTCGCCGCAGCTCGACGTCCACGGGCCGCCGGTTGTCCGGATCGACCAGGCTCAGATCCCACAGGTCGGTGCCCTGGTAGATGTCGGGTACGCCGGGCGCTGTGAGCTTGAGCAGCAGCTGGGCCAGGGAGTTGACCCGCCCAGGCCTGAGAACCTCACCGACGAACCCCTCGAGCAGCGTCCTGCAGCCTGCGTCCTCGAGCAGCCCGCCGGCGTAGGCAAGCACAGCCTCCTCGTACGCTTCATCTGGGTCCGTCCACGATGTTTGGAGCTTGGCCTCCCGGAGGGCCTTGACGAGATACGGTCCGAGTCGATCCATCCCGATCGGCCACGCGCCCACAAGCGTCTGGTACAGGAGGTACTCGGCGTGACCGTCCGGCCCGCCCTCGGTCCGGAACCGCTCGCCCAGCCGACGGCACGCCCCCACGACGCGCGTCCACTCGTCCGGCATCTCCGAGAGCACGTCGAGCCTCGCCCGCACGTCCTCGCTCCGCTTCGTGTCGTGGGTTGACGTCGTGAGCATCGCGAGCGGCCAACGGTCCTGCGCGGTGCGGTTGGCCTCGTGGAACGCCGCGGGGGACGTGCCGAACGACCCTGGGTCCCCGCCGACATCGTTGAGCGCGACCAGGCGCAGGTCCCGGTAGAACGCCGTGTCCTCGACGCCCTTGGCCATGACCGGACCGGTCAGCTGCTGGAACCGGAGTGCCAGCTCCTCCTCCATGTCGTCGCCGGGCCGCCGGAGGAGCAGCAGGTCGCCGAGGATGTCGAACAGGTCGGCGGGCAGGTCGGGTCGAAGTCCCTTGGCGATTTCGATCGCTTCACGGACGACGGTCTCATCCTCCGGTGCGACTGCCGGGACTCGCCTGCCGTCCTCCGCGGTGTCGATCCGGACATAGGTCCGGTACACGGGAAACGCGACGAGGACGGCCCGCAGCGCCTCGTGGAGATCATGGCGTGTGTGGTCCCGGTGTCGCCGCAGCCGCTCGAGCACGTCCAGCAGAAGGGCGGTCAGGCGTCCGAGCTCCGAGCCGAGAACCTCGTCGAGCACGTCCTGCTTGGCCGCTCGCGCGATATCCGCGAAGGGGCGAGTCTCCCCGGTGACCTGCGCCTGCAGTCGCGTCATGCCGGCCTCGCCTGCGGGATCCACGAACAAGCCGTTCACCCGCCGCAGGAACTCGTAGCCGCTTGTACCGGCGACCGGCCAGCTCCGCCGCAGGTCCTCACCCGGCTCCAGGATCTTCTCGACCACGATCCACGCACGGGGGCTCGCCCAGCGGAGGCGGCGCAGGTAACCCTCGGGGTCCAGCAGGCCGTCCGGATGATCGATCCGCAGGCCGTCGAGGACCCCCGCGGCCAGCCACTCCAGCACCAGCGCGTGCGTCTCCGCAAACACCCGCTCGTCCTCGATGCGCAGGCCGACGAGCGTGGTCACATCGAAGAAGCGCCGGTAGCCGAGGTCGCGCCGGGCCGCGCGCCACCATGCCAACCGGTAGTTCTGCCGCTCCAGGATCCTGTCCAGGGCGTCGATGTCGGCATTGGTCGCGGCGACAACCGCCTCGATCGCCTCGCTGACCCGCGGATCCGTCGCAGCGAGAGCCGTGAGCCGGTCGTGGAGAACCTCCTTGTCCCGATGGCGTCGCTCGCGGAGGGCCGGGTCGACGACGGTCGATGGCGGCAGTGCCCCGAAGGCGTCGGCCAGGAACGCCATCTCCGCCGATCCGGCCCGCTCGGCAGCGACCGCGAGCAGCTCGTCGAGGCTGCGGGGGGCGACCGGGAACCGCTGGTCGAGATACCGGATCGTGAACTGCGCGTCGTCCCACTCCAGCCGCAGGTCTCCGGCCTCCAGCACCCGGCCGTAGTGGTCTTCCAGCACCGGCAGCAGGACGCGCTCCCGGAGATGCGGCTCGGGGTGCGCCCAGTCCACGTCGAACGTCATCGCCCAGCGACTGGCCGGCCCGTTCTCGAGGACGTCCCACCACCACGGGTTCAGCGGACCGATCGCCATGTGGTTGGGCACCGTGTCGAGGATCTGCCCCAGGTCGTGGCCACCCAGAGCCGCGCAGAACCGTGCGTGCCCGGCATCGCCGCCCAACTCGGGGTTCACCTGGCGCGGGTCGATCACGTCGTAGCCGTGGACGCTGCCCGGCATCGCCCGCAGGTAGGGCGAGGCATACACGTGGCTCACGCCGAGGGCCTGCAGATAGGGTGCCAGGGCCGCGGCATCATCGAACGTGAACGCAGGGGTCAGCTGGATCCGGTAGGTGGCCCGGGGATCGACCCGATGCGGACTTCCCGCCGGCTGTTCTTCGTTGCTCATCAAGCTGGTCACGTGTCGCCGTCCACCTGCTGCAGGACCACGACGGAGCGGGCTGCCATCGAAACGTCCTCACCGGGGACGAACGACGGCCCCGGGTCCGGGAATGGCTCGTGCGCCGCCGTGTCGAGCACCGTCAGCCAGCGGGCGCCTCGCTCGGCGGGAAGCGTCGCCGCAATGTCCTCGTCGCGGGCGTTGAACAGGAGGAAGAACGTGTCATCGCGGATCTGCTCGCCATGCTCGCCCCGCGTCGGGATCGAATCCCCCGACAGG
Organism: uncultured Chloroflexia bacterium; assembly: GCA_963849495.1. Taxonomy (GTDB): domain Bacteria; phylum Chloroflexota; class Limnocylindria; order Limnocylindrales; family CSP1-4; genus CAIXZV01. Next base: position 100,335 of record CAWKHN010000009.1, read on the forward strand.
AGGACCATGAAGTCGCGCACGTGATCCTGGCCCCAATGCTCCTCGGCCATCTCGACGCCGTCGGTCGTGAACCACTCGATGTCGGCGAGGTCCAGGCCGTGGATCGCCTGTCCCTGGAAGAAGCGACGGCGGCGGAACACGGGGTGGTCCCGGCGGAATGCGAGCAGGCGGCTCGTGAACTCGAGGAACTCCTGGTCCGCGTTTTCCCAGTCGTACCAGGAGACGGGGTTGTCCTGGCAGTAGGCGTTGTTGTTGCCGCCCTGGGTGCGACCGATCTCGTCGCCGCCGAGGAGCATCGGCACGCCCTGGGACAGGAACACCGTCGCAAGCATGTTCCGCCGCTGGCGGCGACGGAGGGCGAGGATCCCGGGATCGTCCGTCTGACCCTCCACACCGCAGTTCCACGACCGATTGTCGGATGCGCCGTCTCGATCATCCTCGCCGTTGGCAAGGTTGTGCTTCTCGTTGTAGGCCACCAGATCCGCGAGCGGGAACCCGTCGTGGGCGGTGATGAAGTTGATGCTCGCGTGCGGCCGACGGCCCGTTCCCTCGTACAGGTCGGAGCTCCCGGTGAGGCGATACGCGAAATCCGCCATCGCACCGGGCTCCCCGCGCCAGAAGTCGCGCACGGAGTCGCGAAATCGCCCGTTCCACTCCGACCACAGGACCGGGAAGTTCCCGACCTGGTAGCCTCCCTCGCCCACGTCCCACGGCTCGGCGATGAGCTTCACCTGGCTGATGACCGGGTCCTGGTGGATCAGGTCGAAGAATGCCGACAGCCGGTCGACAGCGTGCAGCTCGCGGGCCAGCGTCGACGCGAGGTCGAACCGGAACCCGTCGACGTGCATCTCCAGCACCCAGTAGCGCAGGCTGTCCATGATCAACTGCAGCACTTGGGGGTGCCGGACGTTGATGGAGTTGCCGGTGCCCGTGTAGTCCATGTAATGCCGGCGATCGTCGTAGATGAGCCGGTAATACGCCTCGTTGTCGATGCCCTTGAACGCCAGCATCGGCCCCAGGTGGTGGCCTTCCGCGGTGTGGTTGTAGACGACGTCGAGGATCACCTCGAGCCCCGCCTGGTGCAGCGAGCGGACCATCGCCTTGAACTCGCCGACCTGTTCACCGGCCTGTCCGGTGCTCGCATACCCGTTGTGGGGCGCGAGGAAGCCGATCGAGTTGTAGCCCCAGTAGTTGTGGAGGCCTCGATCGATGAGGTGCTGGTCGTCGATGAACTGGTGGACCGGCATCAGCTCCACCGCCGTCGCGCCCAGCGACGTGAGGTGCTGGATCGCCGCGGGATGGGCCAGCCCGCTGTACGTCCCGCGCAGCTCCTCCGGGATCTCGGGGTGCGTCATCGTGAACCCGCGGACATGCGTCTCGTAGATCACCACCTCGTACAGGTCCCGCCGGGGCGACTGATCCCCCGACCAGTCGAAGGATGGGTTGATCACGACCGATCGGGGAACGTACGGAGCGCTGTCGCGGTCATCGCGCTGATCGGGTTCGCCGGGGCGGTAGGGGTAGACGGCCTCGTGCCAGTCGACGGCGCCCTCGATCGCCTTCGCGTACGGGTCCAGGAGCAGCTTCGCCGGGTTGCACCGCTGGCCGCTGGCCGGGTCCCAGGGACCGTGGACCCTGAACCCGTAGTGCTGACCCGGCGTGACCATCGCCAGATACCCATGCCACACGTGACCGGTGATCTCGGGCAGGTCCAGGCGTGTCTCGACGCCATCGTCGCCGAACAGGCACAGCTCGACGCGATCGGCGACCTCGGAGAACAGGGTGAAGTTCGTGCCGGCGCCATCGAACGTTGCACCCAACGGGTATGGACGGCCCGGCCACAGCGACGTGACATTGCCCAGCGACGGAGACACCGCCCCCACGGCCACCTCCCTTCGGCTGCTCGGACTCCTGAACGGCCCACCGAGGATAGCCCGAACCGGCGACCGGGGCGGCAGGAGCGTCGCCCGTGGTGGCCGGCGCATTGCCCCGGGCCCGCGGGACCGCGCGCCGGGCTGGCGCTGCTCAGCGCCTGCGGATGAAGACCGCGGCGACCATCAGCAGCCCGCCCGCGATGAGGATGCGGACCAGGAACAGAGCCAGGGTGAACGCCGCGAGGGGGTGCACCATCCACCGCATCCTACGCCCGTGCATGACGGCGTGGCGCCATACGGATGCCTGACCCGCGCCGGCACGTCACAGCCGGGGTCGCCGTCCACAGCGGGGTCGCCGCCTGTTGGCCCTGACCGACGCCGGTGCTAGCATTGATTGTCCGAACAGTCGTTCGTTCCTGTGGGGATGCGTGGTCTCGACAGGGCTTGGCTGCCAGGGAACGCGAGCCGAGGTGCCGTCAGGCCTCGTTAAACCGGCGGCAAAACGAAGTAACTGCCAACAAGCAGCCTGCTCTCGCCCTCGCCGCTTAGGCGGTAAGGTGAGCGTGGAAGCGGCCTCCCCTTCGCGGGCCGTGGAAGCGTCACTCAGCGAAGGTGCAACCCGGACGAGCGCCACGTAGTCCGGAGCCAAGCCCGATCTAGGGGCACGTGACTGGGCCGGATGGAAGCCTGCCGATGGGCGTCCGACCGGCTGACGAAAATCATCGGACACGCTCGTAGTGGGTCCTGGCGAAGGGTTCTGGACGGGGAGTTCGACTCTCCCCCATCTCCACCACCACCTCTTCGATGCGCCCGAGCGCGCGCGCGGCGGCGGTCGTCGCCTGCACTGCCGGCGACACGGTGCGGCGTGTCCCTGCGACTGATCACATGGTGCTGATCCGTGCGGCGCCGGCCGTCTCGATCGTTCCCCGGTCGATCGGCCGCCCTTCCGCTCAACCGGCGACCCGGTGCTGACACGGGAGGGAGTCGCCGATCACATCGTCTGCTCGTCGCACCCGTCTGCCGCACGGTGCCTTGGCCCGGCGATCGGGCCATTGCGCGAACCGCTCGGAAGATGTTCGCTGGATCTCAGGCGCGGTCGCCTGACCGTCAGCACTCGGATCCTGGCTGGAAGAGCCCGCCCGGACACAGCCACAGGAAGAGCGACACCCCTGATGACGACCCGACGAACGAGACCAGGGGCCTCGTCACGCTCATCGCTTCGCACCGCTGCGTCCTGACGGCCGCACGACCCGTTGGACGACCCCGTGGATCCTCGTGCCGACGTGCCGCAGGTGCGGCCGCGATCATCGACCACCCGCGTTCGCGCTGCTGCATACCACCCGCGTGTCGGCGAGGTCGGTCCATCCCTGCGCCGGTTCGGCGACACCGGCGACACCGCGTACCGGTACTTCGAGCCCCCTGATGTGCGCGAGCCGCCGCCTCCCGTCCGACGGCACATCAGGACGTCGCGCCAGGATCTCGGCATCACGGTCCTTCTGACGCTTGCCTTCCTCGCGGCGTTGGGCGCGTGGAACGTGCTGGGTGGGGCGACCAACGCCGCGATCGTGCTGCCCACCGGTTCCCCGCGTGCGGCCGTCGTCGTGCCGTCCGCAACGAGCCGTCCCTCCGCCACCCCGCATCCGACGGCCACACCCGAGCCAACCGCCACCCCGTTGCCACCCAGGGTCCCGGTGGATACGACGGTGAACACGGATCCCAAGGCGGTCTTCATCAGCGAGCAGGAGAAGACGTGGTGCGCGGCCGCGGCCGTCCAGATGGTCCTCAACGTGAATGGCCCGGATGTGGACATCACGGCCGACTACCAGGGACAGATCCGCGACACCGAGGTCGCCCTCACGACGCACGCCGACAGCCTTGATGGCGGCGTCGGACCTCTCGGGATGGTCGCGACCCTCAACGAGATGGGGGGCGTCCAGTACGAGCTCCGGATCTACAGCACCCGCGCGGCCGCGATCACGGCAACCGCACGGGCAATCACGGCAACCGGAAGTCCGGTGATCTGGCTGGCCTGGTGGGGAGCGCACGCCTGGGTGATCACCGGCTATCGCGCAACGGCAGACCCGGTCATCTTCGCGGACGCGGCGGTGCAGGGCGTCTATGTGCTTGATCCGTGGTACCCGCGTGTGTCCAGCATCTGGGGGCGGTCCGATCCGCCGGGCACCTTCCAGGACGCTGCCGAGATGAAGCGCAACTTCCCGGCCTGGAAGCGCCCCGAGGGCCGCTACCCGACTCGCGACGGCAAGTTCCTGGTCATCATTCCCGTCGACGCTCCGGAATGACGGACTCGGCCGACCGGCGGGCCCGCCTCGGCTGGCGATTGGACGTCTCGGCGAAGCCCGTGTCCGGTCGGGTCCAGCGTGGTCGGGGACGTTTCTCCGCTCTCAGGCCGTGCGAGTCGAGGATCTCGCGATCCGTCAGCTGAGCTGCGCCGCGGCGGTCAGCAGCAGCACGATCAGGCCGAGGGCGGTCATGCCGTCCATGGCGAGATCGAGCACCCCGAGCATCTGACCTCGTCCCCGCTCCGTCGCGTCGGCCAGTCCGGCCGTCAGGCGATCGATGCCGACCCCGAGAACGACCATGACCACGACGACCAGATGCTTCACCAGCATCAGCGTGGACCATGTTGAGGCGAACGAGCCCACGCCCGCGTATCTTCCGTCGCGGACCAGCAGGTAGATCCCGCTGGCCACGAACAGGACAATCCCGATGACAAGGATCGGCATGGCACGACGCTCGATGGCCAGCAGGGCACGTGCAAGCGTGGGGCCGTCGACCTGTTTGGACAGGGCGGGCAGAACGATCCGCGCGATGATCCCGTAGTACCCGAGCACGAACACCATGGCTACCGTGTGGAGCCAGAGTGCGGCGACGTGGGAGACGTCCATCTGAGCCTCGATGCGAGACGGTCAAGGCCGACCGAGGGCCGGGCGATCGACCGCGGAATTGCACGATGCAGGGCGCGGTGGGCGCCCGCATAGCGCCCGATGGCCCCGTCCGGACGGGACCCGTCACTCGCCGGCCGGGCCGGAGCGCCTCGCCGGCCGGGCCGGAGCGCCTCGCCCGCCACCCTCGTCGCGTCCTCTGGCAGGACGCGACACGGCGTGGCACAGTATTGGGCATATGCCCAATAGACATTCGGATGCAATCCCCGGTCGCGGTCAGGCAACCCGGCTCAGGATCGCCACGGCGGCGGCGGAGCTCGTCGCGGAGCTGGGCTGGGACGCTGTCACGACCCGCGCGGTCGCAGCCCGGGCGGGCGTCAACCAGGGGCTGATCCACTACCACTTCGGCTCCATGCAGGCCCTCCTGCAGGCTGCCGTCGTTGCAGCGCTCGAGGCGGAGACGTCCGGGGCTGCGCAGCCATTCACCGAGGGCACGTTCGGAGCAGGGCTGACCGGCGCCTTCGATGCCGTCGACCACTTCGACCCTCGTTCCCCCTCGGCGATCCTGCTGGTGGAGGCGATGGTCCGGGCCATGCGGGATCCACACATCGCGGAGGCAATCGTCGGGAGCCTGCAGGCGTTCCGGGACCTGGTCGCCACGCGGGTCCGCCTCGCTGCCGCGACCGGCGAGATCCCGGCCGACGTGTCGCCCATTGCCACCGGCACGCTCGTCGCGGCCACGCTCGACGGCGTCCTGTTGCACCGGATCATCGACCCGTCCACCGACGTCGCCGGCGTCCGCGAGATGCTTCTGCGGCTCGCCCTCGATCCCGCCCATCCCGCCCGAGGAGGCCCGTCATGACCCAGGATCCCATCCAGGCCCCGGTGCACAGCGAGGTCCCGGCGGGGCCGGGAACGGGACCGGCCGGGAAGGGCGGCGCCGTCGTCCAGCTGGAGGGCGTGACCAGGACATTCGGCGCCGGCGCCGTGGCGGTCCATGCGCTGCGGGGGCTCGACCTGACGATCGAGGCCGGCCAGTTCGTCGTCGTCCTCGGCCCCAGCGGATCCGGCAAGACCACCCTCATGAACGTCGTCGGCGGGATCGAGTCGCCCACGTCGGGCCGCGTCGTGGTGGGAGGCCGCGACCTGGCCGGTCTCGACGATCGGGAGCTGACGACCTACCGCCGCGAGGATGTCGGCTTCATCTTCCAGTTCTTCAACCTCGTCCCGACGCTCACTGCGGGCGAGAACGTTGCCCTCGTCGCCGAGCTGGTCGGAGCCGGCGAGGCCGAGGCACGAGCCTCCCTGGACGCGGTGGGCCTCGGCGACCGGGTGGACCACTTCCCGAGCGCGATGTCCGGCGGAGAGCAGCAGCGGGTCGCGATCGCGCGCGCGATCGTGAAGTCGCCGGCGCTGCTGCTGTGCGACGAGCCGACCGGTTCGCTCGACCTGGACACCGGCCGCGTGGTGCTGGGCGTCATCCACCGGCTGGCCCGCAGCGGCGGCCGGACCGTTCTCCTGGTCACCCACAACTCCGCGATCGCGGCCATGGCGGACCGGGTCCTCAGGCTTCGATCCGGGGCGATCGTCGAGGACATCCTGCAGACGGAGCCCATTCGTCCCGAGGAGGTGACCTGGTGAGCCTCCTGCAACGGTCGATGATCCGCGAGCTGCGGGCACGGCGGGGTCCGTTCCTGGCCGTGATCGTCACCGTCGTCCTGGGGGTTGCTCTGTTCGGGGCGTCCTACGACGCGTTCCTGAACCTGACCGCCTCGTACGGACAGCTGTACGAGGAGACGCACTTTGCCTCCGTCACGGCCGTCGGCGGCGACACGGCCGCCATCGCGCGGGCCGCGGGCAACATCCCGGGCGTCGCGGCCACCGCCACGCGATCCGTGGCCGACACGCCGATCCGGGTGGGCAATCGCCAGTTCCTGGGCCGGGCGATCGGGCTCCCTGCAGACGGCAGCCCCGCCGCCGTGGACGCCGTCCTCGTCCTTTCCGGGGGGCCGCTCGATCCATCCGTCCCCAACGGCGTGCTCGTCGAGAAGCACATGGCGGACAACTTCCACCTCGTGCCGGGCGACACGATCGAGATCTTCGACGGAACTGCCTGGAAGCAGCTCCGGGTCCTCGGCACCGCCTTCTCCTCCGAATACATCTGGCCGGCACGAAGCCGGCAGGAGGTGTTCGTGCTGCCCGACGATTTCGGCGTGATCTTTGCGCCCGAGCCGCTCGTCGCCGGGCTGTCCCCGTCGTCCGTCCACGGCGAGTCGCTCGCGTACGTCGGACCCGGCGCGGCACCGAGCACGACCGGCACCGTCAGCACGGCGATGCTCGGTGCGGGGGCGCTGGACGTCATGACCCGGGCGGAACAGCCGTCCAACGCGGCGCTCCAGGAGGACGTCAGCGGCTTCGGGGAGCTGTCGCTCGCGTTTCCGGCCCTGTTCCTGGGAGCCGCCGCATTCGCCACCTTCGTCCTGCTCGGCCGGATGATCGCGTCGCACCAGGCGATCATCGGGACGCTCCGGGCGAACGGCGCGAGCCGGCGCATGATCGTAACCCACTACACGGGGTTCGGCGTCGCCGTCGGGCTGGTGGGATCGGTGGTCGGTGCGCTCCTCGGCGCGCTCCTGGCCGGGATCATCAGCTCCCTGTACACAGGCGAGCTCGGGATCCCCAGCCGGGTCACGGACGTCCGCCCGACGACCGTCCTGGCGGGGCTCGGGATCGGTGTCCTGGCTGCGGTTCTCGCGGCATTCATCCCCGCACGACACGCGGCGTCCATCGGACCGGCGGCGGCGATGCGCGGTCTCGCGCCGTCGGGGGCCGGGCGCGAGAGCCTGCTCGAGCGTCTGCTGCCGCCCCTGCGGCGCCTGCCCGTCCGCTGGCGGGTGGCGCTCCGGGGCATCGGCCGCCACCCGCGCCGGAGCCTGGCGACGATCGGTGGCGTCGTGATGGCTGCCACCCTGATCCTCGCCTCGTGGGGGATGATCGACACGGTCCAGATCCTCATGCACCGCCAGTTCGTCGATGTCTCCCGGCAGGATGCCTCCGTGTATCCCGCCGGCCCGCTGACCAGCGATGAGCTGGCGAAGATCCGGGGAGTCCAGGGCGTGGCCGCGGTCGAGCCGGCGGCCGAGTGGAGCGTCGCGGTGGCGTCGGGCACCGGGACCTATCTCACGCAGCTGGTCGGGTACCAGCCGCGGACGACGATGCACGGCTTCTACGACCCCAATGGCACGCAGATCGCGCTGCCGGACCGGGGCGTCCTGCTCGGCGTGGCGCTCCGGGATCGTCTGGGGATCGCGGTCGGCGACACGGTGCGGCTCGGCCTGGCAACGCAACCCGGCGCCGCCGCCTCGGGAGCCCCGCCGTCGATCGACGTCGTGGTGGCCGGGTTCGTGAAGGAGCCGCTCGGGACCTCCGCCTACGCGTCTCTGCCCTACCTGTCCGAGGTCGTCGGCCCCACGGTGTCGACCGAGCTCCTCAATGTCGCCTACGTCCGCTACACCCCGGGCGCGGCGCCGGGCGCCGTCACCACCCGCCTCCGTGCTGTCAACGGGGTCGCGGCCGTGATCGACAGCCACGGCCTGTACGACGTCATGAACAAGTTCATGGGCCTGTTCTACGTGTTCATCGGGGTGATGGTGGTCCTGGGCGGGATCCTGGCGTTCGCCCTGATCTACAACACGCTCGTGGCCAACATCTCGGAGCGGGCCACCGAGATCGCCGTCCTGCGCACGCTCGGAATGCCGAGCGCAACGATCTCGAGGCTGATCACCGGCGAGAACATGCTCCTCACGGTGATCGGCCTGGTGCCGGGCCTGCTGGTCGGGTATGCCGTGTCGGCGGTGTTCATGGCCTCGTTCTCGTCGGACATGTTCCGGTTCGATCTCGAGATCCGGCCGACGACGCTGCTGCTGACGGCGCTCGCGATCGTCATCACGGGCCTGCTGTCGCAGGTGCCGGCGCTGCGGGCGGTTCGCCACCTGGAGCTCGGGAAGATCGTGCGCGAACGGGCATCCTGACCAACGGCGATGCCTCCGCGCGGGCGAGCCGTTCGTGACTCGGCCACACTAGCGGCATGGCCGCTTCACGGATCCGGGTTCTGGTCGTCGATGACGAGCCGCCCATCGTCGACCTGGTAACTGGATACCTGTCGCGCGAGGGGTGGGTGGTCGAGAGCGCCGACGACGGGCTCAGGGCGCTCGAGACGATCCGGACGACGGCGCCCGACGTCGTCATCCTCGACGTCATGCTGCCGGGCCTCGACGGCATCGAGGTCTGCCGGCGGCTGCGCGCGTTTTCGAGCGCGTACGTCCTGATGCTCACGGCCCGCGGCGAGGAGATCGACCGGATCATGGGTCTCACGGTCGGGGCCGACGACTACCTCGTGAAGCCATTCTCCCCCCGTGAGCTCGTGGCACGGGTCAAGGCGCTGCTCCGGCGTCCGCGGCCCGGCCCCGATGCTGCGTCGGCCGCGCCGGCGGGGCTGGAGATCGACGAGGCACGCCACGTCGTCCGCGTGGACGGCTCGCCGGCGGAGCTCACGGCCCTGGAGTTCAGCATCCTCGTTGCCCTGTCCCGCGACCCCGGCATCGTGGTCGGCCGGCAGGCGCTCCTGGACCAGGTCTGGGGAGCCGCGTACGTCGCCGACGACCACCTGGTCGACGTCCACGTCGCGAACTTGCGCCGCAAGCTCCGCGACGACCCGGCGGCGCCCAGGTTCATCGAGACCGTGCGCGGCGTCGGCTACCGGCTGCGGGGGTCCGGCTGATGATCCCGCGGTCGCTTCGGGCACGTCTGCTGGTCGCGTTCCTCGCGGTTGGAGCAGCCGCCCTGGGTACGGTGGGCGTCGCCGTCCTCCTGATCGGGCCCGGGTACTTCGCCGAGGCGATGGGCCACATGCCCGGAGACCCGATGGGCGAGATGATGGGCGAGGCGACACAGGTGGCCTTCATGGACGCGATCCGTCAGGCACTCGTCGCCGCGACCGTGATCGCGGTCGTGACCGCAACCATCATCAGCCTCGCGGTCGCGGCCCGGCTCGCGAGACCGATCAGCGCCCTCGCCCGGGCCTCCCGGCGGATCGCCGGCGGCCACTACGCGGAGCGGGTTCCGGCCGATGAGCCCGGCGAGCTCGGGGAGCTGGCGGCGTCGTTCAACGACATGGCCCGTTCGCTCGAGGCCACCGAGCGACGCCGGATCCAGCTCGTCGGCGATGTCGCCCATGAGCTCCGAACGCCGCTGACGACCCTGGACGGGTACCTCGAGGGCCTCGAGGACGGCGTGATCGAGCCCAGGCCCGAGACCTGGCAGCTTCTCCGGACCGAGACCGGCCGTCTCACCCGGCTCGTGACCGACCTCTCGGAGCTGTGGCGGGCCGAGGCGCGGCAGCTGCCGCTCCGGCTCGACATGATCGACGTGGTGGGCGTCATCACCGACGTTGCCGAGCGGTTCGGCCCACAGGCGCAGGCGCGCGAGCTCCGGATCGCGGTCGCACCCGGCCGCGCCGTCGCCACCGCGGACCGCGACCGCGTTGCCCAGATCCTGTCGAACTACCTGTCCAACGCCCTCCGCTACTCACCTGACGGCTCGACGATCACCCTGACGGCAACCGGAACCACGACAAGCGTGCAGGTCCGGGTCGCCGACCAGGGCCCCGGGCTTGCCCCCGAGCAGCTCGAGGCCGTCTTCGAGCGCTTCTACCGGGTTGATCCCGCACGCAGCCGGACCGCGGGCGGCGCCGGTATCGGCCTCGCGATCGTACGCGCCCTGGCGAATGCCATGGGCGGTCGCGCGTGGGCGGAGAGCGACGGCCTGGGACACGGCGCCACGTTCGTCCTGGAGCTGCCCGTCGCCTGATCACCGGGCTTGACCGAATTTTGAGGATCGCTTGCCCGCTCCTCGACGGCATCCTGAGGGTGCGCTGCGACGCTGGTGCAAGGCCGGTCCCTCCACGACCGGCAGCGCACGATGGAATCGCGCACGATGGCTGGCTGGACGATGGGCTTCGAAGGGTGGCTCTGGATGGCCGCCTGGGCGTTCGTCCTCGTCCTGGTGGTCTGGCTCCTCGTGCGCGAACCTCGCCCCCGCGAAGGAGACGAGGCAATGGCCACGCTGCGCGGCCGCCTTGCCCGCGGCGAGATCACGCCGGACGAGTTCGAGCGCGCCCGTCGCCTCCTCGAGCCCTGACCCGGAGCCCTGGAGATCACGATGAACGAACAACACGCCACCGGGCAGCGCGGTGTCCCAACCTCGCTGGTCATCGTGGTCGCCGTGGCTGCGCTCGTCATCGCGACTGCCGCGCTCACGGCAACGCTCGTCGGACGGACGCCGCTCTCAACGGCATCCACCGGGATGATGGGTGGGAATGGCAATGGCGACGGGGGCACGACGGGTAGCGGCTACGGGCCGGGTGGCGGCGGCATGATGGGCGCGTACGGCCCGGGCGTGGCGCCCGGTACGGTCAGCGCTCCGCAGCCGGGAGATCCCGGGTTCGTCGCAGGCACGCCTGCCTCGCCGCGGGTGATCACCGTCGTCGCTGGGCCCGGCTACCGCTTCAGCCCGTCGACCATCGACGTCGCGGAGGGTGAGACCGTCACGTTCCAGGTCACGACCATGGGGCCGCTCGTCCACGAGTTCATGGTCGGCCCAGCCGGCGCCGTCGCCGCGGACAAGGAGGGGACGCCGGAGGTCGCGGACATCGGGATGATGGCGACGAAGTCGGTGACCTATACGTTCGACGGACCCGGACCCTACGCCTTTGCCTGTCATGCGGACGGCCACTACGAGGCCGGCATGCGCGGCGTGATCACGGTCGTCGGCTGAGCGACGCGCGATCCGGACGGCCCGAGGCTCTCGCGCCCGGGGTCGCTACGCCCCCTGGGGCACCACCCGGGCGGCCGCCGGATGCTCGTCCCCGAGCGCGACGTAGAGCTCCTCCTCCTGCGCCATGTGCAGGCGGAGGATCGCGTCCAGGCCGTACAGCACGCGTCGCAGGTCGGTGAGGTCCTCCGCGCCCGGACCCTCGTCCGGTACCTCCCGCACCAGGCGGTCCGTGAACCGGACCAGGTGGAAGATCTCCGTGTGGGTGCGATGGAGCGCGGCCGTGACGTCGTCGTTGCCCACGGCGCGAGCCAGCAGTGGGAACACGTCTCGATCCTCGCGCTCCTCGTGGGGAACCAGCGTCTCCAGGAGGAACACGCGGATCAGCTCCAGCTCCTCGCGTGCGTCCTGCGCGGGCATGGTTCCGAGCCGGTCCGCGAGCGATCGTATGCGCGCGATCGGCCGGGCCAGCTCCCGATGCTCCGCCTGCAGGTGCGCGCTGAGCTCGATCCAGCCCGGGACCTGGGGCAGCTTCTCGAGGCCGCCCGTCAGGGCTCGCAGCGCGTTCACGATGACGATCACGTCGATCGCCTCCTGGAGCAGGGCGCCGGCGACGGGCGGGAGCGCCCCGGTGGTCGCGACGAGCATCGCGACGAGCGACATGCCCATGCCCATCGCGACGCTCTGGACGGCGATCGTCCGCGAGCGCCGGGCGATGCGGATCGCTTCCGGCAGCCGGTCGAGCCGGTCGACGGTGATCACGATGTCGGCCGCCTCGGAGCTGGCCGTCGCACCACGCGCACCCATCGCCACACCGACATCGGCCGCAGCCAGCGCTGGCGCGTCGTTGATCCCGTCGCCGACCATCACGAGGATCCCGTGGGCCTCGGCACGTTCCTCCGTGACTGCCTCGACCTTGTCGGCGGGCGTCCGCTCGGCGAGCACGGCGTCCACGCCGATGGCGGCCGCGACCATGTCGGCGACACCGTAGTGATCCCCGGTCACCATGACGGTCCGGCGCACCCCCGCGCGGCGCAGCGAGCGGATGACGCGGGGGGTCTCCGGGCGGATGGGGTCGTCGAGGACGAGAGCCCCGACGAGCACGCCATCGGCGGCGACATAGACGCTCGTGGCCCCCTCCAGGCTCACCCGCCGGCGCACATCGCGCGCCCAGACAGGGAGCGCAGCGCCGGCGAGCGCGTAGTCGGGCGTGCCTGCGACCACCGCGACACCGTCGACCCGTCCGGTGATCCCTGCGCCCGGTGACTCGACGACATTGCTGGGGAGACGCAGCGCGACGCCGCGCTCGCGCGCCCCGCCGACGATCGAGGCGGCGAGCACGTGTGGGGAGACCTGCTCCAGCGATGCCGCGAGGCCGAGGACCTCATCCGGCGTCCGACCCGGCGCTGCAACGACATCCGCGAGGTGCGGCTGGCCGGCGGTGAGCGTGCCGGTCTTGTCGAACAGCAGGACACGCGCGCGGGCGACAGCTTCGAGCGCGCCGCCGCCCTTCACGATGATGCCGCGCTTGGCGGCGCGGCTGATCCCCGCCACGATCGCGATCGGGACAGCCAGGAGCAGCGGACACGGCGTCGCCACAACGAGCACCGCCAGGGCCCGAACCGGATCACCGGACACGGCCCAGGCGAAGCCGGCGATCGCGAGCGACAGCGGCACGAACAGCAGCGCGTAGCGGTCGGCCAGTCTGCACGAACGGCGCCTTGGATGACTGGGCCTCTTCGACGAGGCGCACGATGCCCGCATACGTGCTGCGCTCGGCTGTTGCCGTGGCGAGCAGATCGAACGGGGCCCCGGCGTTGACCGTGCCGGAGTTGACCGGATCTCCGGCGGCCCGCGACGCCAGCCGCGCCTCACCGGTCAACGCCGACTCGTCGAGCACGGCCGTCTCGCCGGTGACGGTGCCGTCGACCGGGACGACCTCCCCGGGCTTGACGACCAGGCGATCGCCCACAGCAACGTCCGCGATGGGCCGGTCCGCGATCTCGCCATCCTCGTAGCGGTGGACGGTCCGCGGTGCCCTGGACACGAGCGCGGACAGCTCCCGGCGGGCGCGGCCGGCGGCGAATCGCTCCAGCCAGTCGCCGGTCGCGAGCATGACACCGATCACCGCTGCCGCCAGCGACTCCCCGAACAGGACGGCGCCGCTGATGGCGAGGACCGCGATGATGTCCACGCCGGCCTCGTGCCGCAGCAGGTCGCGCACGATGGAGCCGGCCAGCCATGCGCCGACGATCACGGCCGGGACGGTCCAGGCAACCGCGGCAAGCTGCTCGTGGCCTGCCACCGCGAGCGCGATGCCCAGGAGCAGACCGCCGAGGGTCAACGGAAGCAGGAGGCGTTCGGCGAGCGCACCGAACCCTGCGACGAGTCGAGTCACCGCTCGATGCTAGCGTCGGTCCTCGCGTGGTGGCCCTGCCGCACGGCCCGGTTCGCTGGGCGAGGCGGCACGACGGGGAGCACGACCGCGGACCACCGTTGCGCGGGCCGCATGGCCACCGAGCAGCGCGTCCGCCCAGTCGCCCACCCCGCGCCATGTCCGTGACACGCCGGCCGCCCGGAACGCCTCGGGCGACGTGGTCGAACCGACCGCGGCGAACGGCGCGCCGGCGGCGGTCGCCATCTCGAGGTCCACCAGGGTGTCGCCGACGTAGATGGTCTCGCCCGGGGCTACGCCAAGGTCGGCGAGAGCCAGCAACAGGGCCTCGGGGTGCGGCTTCGAGTCGGTCACGTCGTCCGAGTAGTACGCCGTCTCGAACACGCCCCCCAGACCGAGGCGCGCAATGTTCGGCTCGACGACGCCGCGCGTGGACGCCGTGACGAGGCCCAGGCGCACGCCGTTGCCGCGCAGCCGCCGAAGCGCGCCGCGCACCCAGGGCAGGGTGCGCGGGCGGCCGGCCTGCATCTCCCGGGCCCACCGCCCCGCCAGCTCGTCCCACCGGTCCTCCGGGACCCCCAGCTCCCGGTACGACCGGCGCCAGTCGGGTGTGTAGCGCTCCCGGAACCAGGCGCGGTCGAGGGTGATGCCGAGCTCCCGCAACGCCACGACATTCGCGCGGTAGATCAGCGGCAGCGTGTCCACGAGCGTGCCGTCCCAGTCGAAGAGCACGGCGGTGGGCAGGGGGAGTCCGGGCGGCACGGGCTGATCGTATTGGAGACGGGCCCGCGGCGCGCGGTCCCGGACCAGGTCAGCCTGCGAGCCCGAGCCCGATGGCGACGATTCCGAAGGCCCCGATCATCACCGCCGATGCGACATTGAGCCCGCGGATGACCCGCGGGGTGAGGTGCGTCCGCAGCCCGGCGACGAGCGCGGTCAGCATCGCCCACCACCCGGTCGAGCCCAGGAACACCCCGACCACGAGGCTCGCCGCGCCTGCGGCGCCGCCGGAACCGGCACCGATACCCGCGAACAACGCCACGAATGAGAGGATCGTTGCCGGGTTGGCCAGGGTGAGGCCGACCATCGACGCCCACGCTCCGATCGGACGCTCCAGCCAGCCGCCCGGCGCGCGCTCGGCCGCCTGTGCGCTCGAGTCGGCGGGCGCCACCATCGCGCGCGCCGCCAGGACGAGCAGCACCCCCCCACCCACGATCCCCAGGGGCCTGTCGATCCCGACCAGGATCTCCGTGACGGCGGTCAGACCGAATGCCGCGACGGCCCCGTAGCTCGCGTCGGCGGTCGCGACGCCGAGAGCGGACACGAACCCGTTGACCCACCCCCGGTCGATCGTGCGCCGGATGACGAGCAGGCCGATCGGACCGAGCGCGACGGCCACGGCGAAGCCGATCGCGAGACCGCGCGCGAACAGGCTGGCGTCCATCAGGCCGGTCGGTCGATCATGCCGGCGCCAGGACGAGCCCCTCGTCCGGATGCAGGGCCAGCCGGCCCGCCACCCGCTCACCGTCGCGACCGGGGCCGGTCGAGAGCCGCACCATCCAGGCGCCGGGCACCTCGACCACGGCCGGGCGGCCGGTCAGGTTGAGCACCACCCGGATGGCCGTGCCGTCCGCCTCACGGACGTACGCGAGGACACCGTCCGGCGCGGCTGCAGCCGTCCAGCTCCCGACCCGGAGCGCGGGCTCCGAACGGCGCAGGGCCAGCAGGCGGCGGTACAGCGTGAGCATCGAGCCCGGGTCGGCGCGCTGAACGGCGACGTTCATGGTGTCCGCGTCCGCCACCATCGGCAGCCACGGCTCCGTGGTGGAGAAGCCCGCGTGGGGTCCCGAATCCCAGGGCATCGGGGAGCGCTGCGGGTCACGACCGTCCACGTCCACGACGCGGTCGCGCGGCACCGCGACGTCTGGGAGCCCCAGCTCATCGCCGTTGTAGATCGTCGGTGTGCCGCGGAGCGTGTGAAGCAGCACTGCGGCGACCCGTGCCTGCGCGGGCCCGACCCGGCTCGCGATCCGCGACTGGTCGTGATTGCCGAGCACCCATGTCGGCCAGGCGCCGTCCGGCAGCGCTGCCTCGTACGCGGAGATCGCCGCCGCGATCGCGGGCGCCTCCCACGGCGTCGTGACGAGGGCGAAGTTGAATGGGAGGTGGACGCCACGGCCATCCTCGCCGTAGTAGCGCACCAGGCGCTCCGGGGCCAGGTAGATCTCACCGATCAGCACGCGCTCCCCGTAGGCGTCTGCAACACCACGCAGCTCCCGCAGGTAGAGGGGCATCGCCGGCCCGTCGCCGTGCTCGAGCGCATTGCGCGGATCCCCGTTGGCGGCCACGGGCCCCGGCCCCACGGGCGCGTCACGCCACGGCCAGTCGTCCTTGGCGATCATCCACAGGACGTCGATCCGGAACCCGTCGATGCCGCGCTCGAACCAGAAGCGAAGCACATCGAGCATCGCCGCGCGGACCGCGGGGTTGCGCCAGTCGAGGTCCGGCTGTCCGGGCAGGAACGAGTGATACCAGTACTGGGCCGTGGCAGCGTCACGGGTCCAGGCCGGGCCGCCGAACTGGGCAAGCATGTCGTTTGGCGGGCCATCATCCGGTGCCGGATCGCGCCACACATACCAGTCGCGATGCGCGGCACTCCGTGCGCTGCGGGCATCCTGGAACCACGCGTGGTCCGACGATGTGTGGTTGGGCACGAAATCGAGCACGACCCGGATCTTCCGCGCGTGGGCCTCCGCGACGAGGCGGTCGAGGTCGGCGAGCGTGCCGAAGAGCGGGTCGACCGCGCGATAATCCGCAACGTCGTAGCCGAAGTCGCGCATCGGCGATCGGAAGATCGGCGACAGCCACACGGCGTCGATCCCCAGCCAGGCCAGGTCATCGAGCCGGCCGATGAGCCCCGGCAGGTCGCCGACGCCGTCGCCGTTCCCATCCTGGAACGAGCGTGGATAGACCTGGTAGATGACGGCCGTCTGCCACCAGGGCGGGACACCCTCGCCCGGCACGGCCACTGCGGTGCGGCGGTTCAGGGGGCCGGGGTCGGGGCCGGAGTCGGCGTGGCCGCGGGGGCGGACGGCTTGGGGGTCGGCTTCGGGGCCGCGCTGCCACCGGTGCCGACCTGCAGGACACCGGTGATCACCGAGTAGTGCGAGTAGTAGGTGGTCGAGCGCAGGACCTTGCCGTCCTGGGACACGGTGACGGTCCGCCAGACGTCCTTGCCGTCGGTCGGGTACTCGACGCGCTTGGACGTTCCCTTGGGCAGGCTGCTCGTGTACTCGACCGTGTCGGTCGCACGCTTCACGTTCTTGATGGTTGCCGGCGAGATGTCGACCGTCCGCCCGTTGGGCACGCTGTAGATGACGAAGGTGACGTAGCCGCTGCTGCCGATGTGGGTGTTGATGCCGCGGATGAGGACCGGGTATGGCGTGTCGTTGGTGAAGCTCATCGTCTGCGTGGCGCCGCTGCTGGAGATGAACACCGTGGCATCGAGGCCGAGCGGGTAGCGGCTGATGTAGTAGTAGTGGTTGAGCCGGGCGTCCATCTTCAGTCCGGCCCGGAGCGCGGCGTTGAACAGAGTCGTCGAGCAGGAGCAGATGCCGCCGGCGAGCGCGCCCTGGGGCTCGGTCTTGCCGTCGATGATCACGCCGCCGTCCTTGTAGCCCTTGGCGCGGGTCACGGGACCGATGGCCTTCCAGAAGTCGAACATCTCGCCCGGGCCCAGCACGTAGCCGTTGATCAGGCCGGCGGGGATCCAGATGTTCGCGCCGTAGCCGTTGCCGATGTAGACCGGGAAGTACGTCTTCCACCGGGAGATCTCGACCATCTTGGGCGCGACGGCCTCGGCCGCCGCGGTCGTGAGCGATGGTTCGGTGACCGCGACGACCGGCTGGACCGCGGGCTCCGGATTGCCGGTCTGGCGGGCCATGAGCGCCTCGAGGATGAGCGCCCTGGTCGCCGTCACGTCCAGCGCTCGGCCTTCACGGGCATCGGCCCCGACCACGACCTTTGCCCCACTGAGCTTGAACGTCGCGCTCTGGGGAGCCTGGTTCACGGCGTCTGCGACGTCTGCCAGCAGGGGGTCGATGCCGGCCTCATCGAGGACGGGCGTCAGCCCGCCGTCGGAGGTCGGCGAGAAGGAGACCAGCTTCCGAAGCTCGGCCCCGGGAATGGTCCAGCTGTCGGTGCCGCGGGTGAGCACCAGGTCGGCGGTCATGCGATCGGCGATCGTTCGCGCGGCGTCCGCCGCCGCCGTGCTGACGGCAGGTGCGGCGGAGACGATCGATGGCCGCACGGTGATCTCGGCGGGGGCGTCGACACTCGTGATCTGCTGGGCGATTGCCGCGATCAGGGCGGCCTGGTCAACCACGTGCCCGTCCGTACCGGGCGCCACCGCGAACGTCCCGTCAGACTGAAGCGCCACCGATGCGTCGACCGGCGCCTGGTCGATCACCCTGGCAGCCGCGGCGACGGCCGCGGCGAGCTTCGTCCTGTCGTATGTCACGACGGGCTGCAGCGTGATGCCGCGCAGCGCTGCCTGGGGAACACCGATGAGGTCCGCGACCGGTTCTCCCCGCCGCCCGGCATCGATCGCAGATGCGATCAGCGCGTCAACGTCGATCTGCCGTCCGATCTCCGCGTACCCGATCGTCAGATCGCCGTCGGGGCCGGGAACCAGCACGTGGCCGGCACCCAGTGAGGCGTAGGCGCTGGTGAGGGCTTCGCGACCGGCGCTCGGCGCCAGCCCGGACAGATCCACGTCTCCGACATGGACGCCGGGGAGGATCCGGCCCGTGTACTGCTGACCGTACGCGTACAGCGCACCGCCGCCCACGCCCGCGACGAGCGCGACCCCGAGCACGAAGGCCAGCACGAACTGCAGCCGGATCAATCGGCGACGAGGGGCCGAAGGCGCCGGCGTTGACGTAGGCGCCGGCGTTGGCGCCGGCGTTGGCGTGACCGTTTGGGTTTCGGCCTCGGTGTCGTTGTCGCTGGTCATCGGTTCCACATCTGCGCTGCCGGGTTTCATGCCAGGGGGCCTCGGGGACGACCGAGGGATGATCCTCGCGCGATCGGGCGCGCGCGTCCATCCCCCATCCGACGAGCGACCTGGGACCCTTGCGTCGGGACGCGGCCGAAAGACTAGGGGTTGCGGGGCAGGACGACAACCCGGCGGTTCGGCTCCTCGCCGATCGACTGGGTGCCGACGCCCGTGTGATCCCGCAGGGCGAGGTGGATCCAGCGTCGCTCGAGCGCCGGCATCGGCTCCAACTGGAGCATCTTGCCCGTCTCGACCACGCGTTCCGCGGCACGCTGGGCCAGGTCGATCAACTGACGTTCGCGTCGACCGCGATAGTCCTCGACATCGACGAGCACCCGCGTCCACTGCCCTGTGCGGCGGGACAGCATTAGGTTGACGAGATGCTGGAGGGCCGACAGGCGCTCGCCCTTGCGCCCGATCAGGGACCCCAGCGCCTCGCGATCGGCTCCCTCGCCGACCACGTTCAGGCGACTCGTCTCACCCTCGCGGACCTCGACCTTGATGCCCTCGAATCCCAGGTGGGCCATCAGGGTCTCGAGGATCTCCCGGCCCGCGGCGAGCGCCTCGGGCGTCGCCTCCGCGGCTTCGAGCTCGGCGCGCTCCATCGCGAGCGAGCCCCTGGCCGTGGTCAGCTGGGCCATCTCCGCAGCGGTCAGCTCGGTGCTTCCACGAGCGGGTCGCTCCTCGCGGCGCGGGCCGCGGTCGCGGTCGGGCTCGCGGCGGGGCCTGCGGTCCGCCTGCGGGCGATCGTCCGGGCGGGATTCCGGCGCCGCTGCCGGCCGTTCGGGCGCCGGTGCGGCGCGGTCGTCGCGGCGCGGCCCGCGGTCGTCGCGGCGCGGCCCGCGGTCGTCGCGGCGCGGCCCGCGGTCGTCGCGACGGGGGCCGCGGTCGCGGTCGAACCCCCGGTCCTCCCGCGGCGCTGGTGTCGGGAGCGGGGTCGCCTCGGCGGCCGCACGCTTCGGGGCAACGCCACCGAGAGCGCTCCGCGAGGCAGCCACGATGCGCGCCTGCTCGGCGCCCATCCCGAGGACCCCGCGGCTGCCGGGCGTCAGGATCTCGAAGTCGAGGTCCGCAAGGCCAACGCCGAACTCCTCGCAGGCGGCCCTGATGGCCTCCTCCACGGACTTGCCGGTGAATTCCTGGTATTCGCTCATGTCAGCGTCGTCTCCCTCGTCGGCCGCTCCGTCCCCGGTTCGGCCGGATCGTGGACCGTGCCGAGAGGTCGCGGTCGACAGATTTCGTGCGCGCGTCGGCGCTCGTGGATTGGCCGGGGCTGGCGGGCTTCGCGACCGGGATCGGGACCGGGAACCGCGGGCTGTGGCTGCGAGCAAACTCCGGGTGCCACCCGAACAGGGGGAACATGCCGCCCCAGCCGAGGATCAGGTACTGCTGGATGATCTGGATGACCGTCGAGGCGATCCAGTAGAGGAACAGGCCCGCCGGCAGGAAGCCGCCGTAGAACAGCGAGATCAGCGGCAGGAAGTACGCCATCTGGCGCTGCACCTTGACGTTCTGGTCTTCCGACGCCCGGGGGTCGCGGGCCGGCACGGTCATCCGGGACGCGACCAGCTGCACCAGCGACGAGATGATCGCCAGGATGCTGACGCCGAACCCCGCGACCTTGAAACCCGTGGTGTCCGGCTCCGGGATGCCCCAGTTGATGCCGAACGCGATGGGGTGCAGGCATGCGTTGGTGACGTGGTGGGTCACCGGATCAAAGATGGGTGCTGCTGCGCACGTGATGCTCGGGAACAGGTTGACCCCGAACACGTTCCACATCGCGCTCGGGTCAAAGTTGGTGAGGCCCTGGCTGAACACCGAGTACATCGGGATCAGCAGACCCATCGTCAATATCATCGGCAGGCATCCGCCTGCGGGGTTGATGCCGCGCTGCTTGTAGAACTCCTGGACGGCCGATTGCTGCTTGACCCGGTCGCCCTTGTACTTGCGCTGCAGCTCCTTGATCTCGGGCTGGAGCAGCTGCATCTGCCGGCTCGAGACCAGCTGGCGCCGGTACAGGGGGATGACCAGCACCCGCAGCAGGACGGTGAGCAGCAGGATCGCCACCAGGATGCTGCCGGTCAGCTGGTCGAACGCGACCAGAGCGAGGAACAGCACCTGGAAGATTGGGTTGAACAGCCACGCGAGCAGCTCGACCGGGTTCGTTCCGGGCTGCGACGGGGTGAGCGGCGCCTGGCTTGGGGTGGGCGTCGGAGCGCCCGATGCGCCTCCGCCGCTCGAGCCGGGCGCGCATGCCGCGACCAGCAGCACGATCCCGATGAGCAGCAGGATCGGCGCCAGCCGGACGAGTTGACTTCGAAGGCGGGTCACGCGGGGCTTCTCGTTCCTCACTGAACCGGGTCGTAGCCGCCCGGATTCCAAGGGTGACACCGGGCGATGCGTCTGGCCCCCATCCAGCCGCCACGCAGCAGGCCATACCGCTCGATCGCCTGCTCCGTGTAGTGGGAGCAGGTCGGCTCGAAGCGACAGCTCGACGGGAGCCAGGCGAACACGATCCGATACAGGCGAATCAACCCGACTCCGACCGCGACCCCGACGCGTCTCACGACTCTGATCGACCTCCGAGCACCCCTCCCGAGCGGAGGATGCGCCCCAATGCGCCGACCAATGCGTCGTGGTCGGCCTCGACGACGGCGGGCCGGGCGATGATGAGGACGTCCCAGCCGGGCTGGAACGATGGCGCCATCACCCTGAGCGCCTCCTTGATCCGGCGCCTGACCCGGTTTCGGACCACGGCTCCTCCGAGCCGCTTGCCAGTTGCCAGACCGAACCGTGTCCGGTCAAGGTCGGTCCGGGCGAACCGTCCGACGAGCAGTGGGTGCGTCCGTCCGACGCCTTCCTCTGCCAGCCGGGCAAAATCTCCCGGGCGGGAGAGCATGACGAGCCGCAGCGAGTTGTGACTGCGCTCGCCGGTCAGGCCGTGAGCTGCTTCCGGCCTCTCGCGCGCCGCGTCGCGATCACGCGTCGCCCGCCCGCTGTCTTCATGCGAGCGCGGAACCCGTGTTCCTTGGCGCGATGTCGCTTCTTGGGCTGAAACGTCGGCTTGCCCATCGGGACTGTCCGTGATCCTCTCCGTCCGGCCTTGGGACCCGGAAGCTCCGACCCCTGGAGGCACGCAAACGCGCCGAGCGCCCTGAAGCGCGACGGCGCGTGTTCGTCCAGGGGATGATATGGCCCGTCGGGAACGGGTGTCAAACGCGGGCGGGGGCGCGCCCGGGGCGTGACTGTGGGCCTTCACAACCGGCCGCGCGGCCCCTCGCGGGCGGGGCAGCGGCTCTCGCGTGATACCCCCATGGAGTATGCCGGAATCACCTTGCGACCCCCCTGCGGCGAGGTGTATTGTTCCCGAGCCCTAGGCGCCGGGACGCCGCGGGAAGGCCTCCGAGGGGACGCCTGTCCGTTCGTCCAGCGGCTCCGGCAGATCGTTTCGCGATGCTCGCGGCGCTGGCTCCTCGATCAGGCTCCGCGGTCGGTCCTACCCATCGAAGCCCTCTACAGCCCGGGATCAAGATCGCAGGTATGGACGCGAAGCAGGTCTGGCGTGCCGCGCTCGGAGAGTTGCAGGTTTCCCTGTCGCCCGCCAACTATGAGACGTGGCTCCGCGACACCCACCTGGTCGACGTCGACGACCAGCGGTTCCGCATCGCCGTTCCGAACGGGTTCGCGAAGGACTGGCTGGAGACGCGATATCGCTCCCTGATCTCCCAGACCCTCGCTCGCGTGGTGGGCTACAGCGTCCAGGTCGAGTTCGTGGTGACTGCGGGTGGCGAGGCGCGGGCAGCGGGCACCGAGGCGACGACCCAGGCCGTCCGCGTGGAGCCGACCCGGGTCGGGGCGCCGGAGGGCGCAGGGGCCGGGGTCACCAACCTCAATTCGCGCTACACGTTCTCCAACTTCATCGTCGGCTCGGCGAACCGCCTGGCTCACGCCGCGTCCCTGTCCGTCGCGGAGCGTCCGGGCCACGCCTACAACCCCTTGTTCCTGTACGGCGGCGTGGGCCTGGGCAAGACCCACCTGATGCATGCCATCGGGAATGCGGTGGCCGGCAAGTTCCCGCGCAAGCGGGTCGTCTACGCCACGTCCGAGAAGTTCACCAACGAGTTCATCACCTCGATCCAGCAGGGCAAGATCGACGAGTTCCGCGCCCGGTACCGGCGGATCGACCTGCTCCTCATCGACGACATCCAGTTCATCGCCGACAAGGAGCGGACGCAGGAGGAGTTCTTCCATACCTTCAACACGATCCACGAGGACGGCAAGCAGATCGTGCTGTCGTCGGATCGCCCGCCCAAGGCGATCCTGACCCTCGAGGAGCGGCTCCGCAGCCGCTTCGAGTGGGGTCTCATCGCGGATCTCACCGCCCCGGACCTCGAGACACGGATCGCGATCCTGCGCGCCAAGGCCGAGGAGCAGGGGACGCCGATCACCTCCGACGTGATCGAGTTCATCGCCCGCAAGGTCGTGTCCAACATCCGCGAGCTCGAGGGCGCTCTCAACAGGATCGTCGCCTACGCGTCCATGGGCGCCATGCCCGTCTCGATCGAGCTGGCCCAGGCCGTGCTCTCGAACGTGCTCTACAACCCGAAGAAGCGCCAGGTCACCCCGGAGCGCGTCACCCAGGCCGTCTCGGACTACTACGGCGTTGCCCTGGACCAGCTCCGCGGCCAGAAGCGCGAGAAGAGCATCGTCGTTCCGCGCCAGATCGCCATGTTCCTGATGCGCGAGGAGACGGACGTCTCGCTCCTCCGGATCGGCGCGGAGCTGGGTGGCCGGGACCACTCAACGGTCCTCCACGGCTGCGACAAGATCAATCGCGAGATGCAGGTCAACGACGAGATGCGGCGCGAGGTCGCGGCCGTCCGGGAGCTGATCTACTCCGAGTAGGGGGCGCCCGGCCGGCATGCGGCTGTCGGCGCCCCGGCGGCAGGCGCCGCGACGACTCGATCCCGGCCCCTTGGGGCCTCCTGGCTGTGGAGAACACGTGGACAAGCTCACCGGAGTGTGGGTTCGTCGACCGGATCCCGGGGACCGGACGGTGCGCGCGATCACCCCCTGGGGCGCCCCCGTGGATATCCTGATGGCTGGCCCCGGCTTCTCCACACCGGCTCCCTCGGTGCGTCCCCGCGATCCACGGGTGTCGTCCACGCCCCACACCGTTCGGTCAACAGGTCCGGCCCGCACGAATGAGCGTGGCTGTCCCCCGGATCCACGGCATGATGATGATGATGACGGGATGAGAAGATAGGACGATCATTCCACCCAATGACCCGCCCCGCGGAGCGCGGTTCGCATCGCCGTCAGGCCGAGGACGCCATCGGCGAGGCGGCCGATCAGATCCGCATCGAGCTGCTGGAGACCAACCCGACGTGAAACTCTCGGTAATGCAGGAGAACCTCGCGCGCGGCCTGTCGGTCGTGACCCGGGCCGTCTCCAGCCGTAGCACCCTCCCGGTGCTCGCAAACGTCCTCCTTCGAACAGAGGACGCCGGGCTCAAGCTGACCGCAACCAACCTCGAGATCGGCATCACCTACTGGGTGCCGGGCAAGATCGAGACGGACGGGGCCACGACCGTTCCCGCCCGGCTGCTCACCGACCTCGTCGGCTCGCTCCCTGCCTCGGAGCGCGTCGATCTCGAGCTCCAGGGTGCGGACACGCTTCACCTCCGTTGCGGCCGGTTTGCGACCCACGTCAAGGGAATCGACGCGGATGAGTTCCCGGCGATCCAGACGGCCGGTGAGCGCCCCACCACGCGCATCTCACAGAAGGTCCTCAAGCGGGCGCTCGACGAGACCATCTTCGCGGCGGCAAGCGATGAGGCGCGGCCGATCCTGACGGGGGTCCTGGCCCGCTTCGAGGGCAGCAGGCTGACGCTTGCGGCCGCCGACAACTACCGGATCGCCGTGCGCACGATCGATGTCCTCGATCCCGTCGAGGCCGCCGCCGTGGTCATTCCTGCCAGGGCACTGGCCGAGCTCGGCCGGATCCTCGCCGACACGGACGACCCGATCGAGGTGGTCCTTGCCCAGGCCCGCAACCAGGTCCTGTTCCACCTGGACGGCGTGGACCTGGTCTCGCGCCTGATCGACGGCCAGTTCCCGAACTACCAGCAGGTTCTTCCGGCCACCCATGCCACGCGCGCCGAGATCGATCGCGAAGAGCTCCTCCGGGCGGTGCGGCCTGCCGCCCTCATCGCCAGCTCGTCGGCGAACATCGTCAAGCTCCAGGTGGGCGGGGATGAGGCCACCACGGGGGTGACCGTCACCGCAACTGCGGAGGTCGGCGATTACACAGGCGACGTGGAGGCGACGATCGAGGGCGACCCGACGTCGATTGCGTTCAACGCCCGATACCTCAACGACGTGCTCAGCAACGTACAGGTGGACCGGTTCGCGCTCGAGCTCAACGGGCCCCTCTCGCCGGGCGTGTTCCGGCCGGTGGGCGACGACGCCTACGTGCACGTCGTGATGCCCGTCCGGACCACCTCCTGACGGACCTCGACACCCCGATTCTCCGGGGTCTCTCGATCCGGGACCTGCGCGGGTACGCGTCTCTCGACGTCGCTTTCGAGGCCGGCCCGCAGCTGGTGTGGGGCCCGAATGCCGCCGGCAAGACGAGCCTGCTCGAGGCGATCGTGCTGCTGGCGTGGGGTCGCTCGCACCGCACGGCGAGCGATGGCGAGCTCGTCGGCTGGGGGCGCGACCTGGCGCGGGTCGAGGCCCGGATCGGGCGGGTGGGAGCGAGCCTCGATGCCTGTGACGGAGTGGAGGTGGCTCTCGTCCGGACGGCGACGGGCGGGGCGCGCAAGCGGATCCGCGTGAATGGGGTCGCGCGGCGGGCGGCTGCACTGGTCGGTGTGCTTCGAACCGTGATGTTCGCGCCGGAGGAGATGCTGCTGGTCGCCGGCTCCCCATCCCTGCGCCGCGAGGCGCTCGACCGGCTGGCGGGACAACG
The DNA here is from genome assembly GCA_963849495.1 of uncultured Chloroflexia bacterium. Lineage (GTDB taxonomy): Bacteria > Chloroflexota > Limnocylindria > Limnocylindrales > CSP1-4 > CAIXZV01. The sequence goes on from CAWKHN010000009.1 coordinate 126,366, forward strand.
GTCCCCTGCGTACCTTCGTGACCTCGCGGCCTACGGGCGCTCGCTCCAGCAGCGAAACGGGCTCCTGCGGATGATCCGCGAGGAGCTGGCAACGCGAGCCGAGCTCCGGTTCTGGGACGCGGCGCTGATCGAATCCGGCGGCGCCGTCCTAGCGGAGCGGGGGCGCCTCCTGGCCGCGCTCGCGGACCCGCTCTCCGCGGCTCACGCGGAGATCGCACCCGATGAGGCCGCCGCAGGCCGGCTGACCGTCCGCTACGCGACCAACGCCCAGCCTCTTCCTGGGGAGGCGCCCCGGGAGGCCCTCGCGCGGCGCCTGGCCGAGACGGCGGACAAGGAGGTCTGGAACGGCACGACGCTGGTCGGTCCCCATCGGGACGACCTCGTGTTCGAGCTCGACGGGCGCCCGCTGGCGTCGTTCGCGTCTCGCGGCCAGCAGCGAACGGCGATTCTCGCCTTCAAGCTGGCCGAGCTGGACCTCCTGACCGCGCTCGACGGCCGTCCACCCCTGCTGCTCCTCGACGACGTGTTCTCCGAGCTCGATCCCGACCGCCGCTCGCATCTCGTCCGGCGAATCGCGGACCTCCCCCAGGCCTTCATCACCACCACCACGCCGGACGACCTCGACCCCGCCCTTCGGCTGATCGGCACCGCATGGACAGTGTCGGCGGGGGCCGACGGCAGCGCGCGCATGGAGCGCGCCGGATGAGCGGCCACGACCCGGAGGCGCCGGGCCGTCGCCGGCGACCGGACCGCCTCGGCGACCTGCTTCCGGAGGCGGCCCGGCAGCTCGGGCTCGAGCACGAGCTCCGCCTGGCGAGGGCGATCGCAACCTGGGACGCGCTGATCGCCGAACGCGTCCCGCCGGCCGTCGGCACCTGCAGGCTGATCCGCCTCGAGCCTGAGGCTCTCGTGGTCGCGGTCGACGAGCCGATCGTTGCGGCCGAGCTCCGGCTGCGCGCCCTGGAGCTTCTCGGCGCCTTCGCTGCGGCGCCCGGTGGCGCCCGCGTCGGGCAGCTCCGGCTGGTGGCACCAGGTGACCGCGCACCGGGGGGCGCCGGCAGTGCCCGCGTATAATCGCAATCCCGCCTCCGACGGGCGACCCGGCAGCGTCACCCAAGGATCGCGGCGTGCGTCGTCACCCCCATGAGGCTCGCCCCTTGGCCGTCCGTCTCCAGCTGAAGCTCGGCGCCGTCACGGAGCAGGATCGGCTGAACGATTCGCCCGACACGGTCGTCATCGTCGAGCCGTCGATCGGGTCGATCTCCCGGACGAAAGGGAGCCTCTACCTGCTGGTGACGTCCCGGCTGCCCGGCGGGCGGGCGCGGGAGGCGACGCGCCTGGTCGCGGACACAATCCGGAACGAGTACTACTACGACGAGTCGGCGGGCATCCGGCAGTGCCTGGGCAAGACCCTGGCGATCGCCAACAAGCGGCTCAGCCACCAGCGGGACCGGTTCGGCCTCGGACACCAGGCCGACGGATCCGGGCCGATCGGGATCGCGGTCGCGGTGGTCCGGGGTCGCGAGCTGTACGTGGCGACCGTTGGCCCGGCCGAGGCCTACCTGATCCGCCAGGCGCGGCTGTCCACCCTGCCGGACCCGTTCGGCGAACGCGGCCTGCCTGCGCCGGACCTCGAGCCGGAGGTGTGGCGAGGCGAGCTGTCGGTGGGCGACTCGCTGTGCCTCGTGTCTGCGAACATCATCAGCCGCGTCGGGACAGATGTGCTCAAGGACGCCCTCGTGACCCTCCACCCGCAGTCGGCCGTCGAGCACGTGCACGCACGGTTCGTGGCCGCCGAGGGCCGCGGCAGCGACGGTGCCGTCGCCTTCGAGGCGACCGAGGTCGGCGCGACCCACAAGTCGAGGGTGCTCGTTCCCGTGCGTCCCGCCGAGCCACTGGCAGGAGCGCCGGACCGGTCGCCGATCCCCCTTGCGGACTCCGTGACAGCCCGCGCGGCGGCCATCGGAGCCGGCGCGACCCGCGCGCGCAGCGCCGCCGGCAGCAACATCCAGCGAGCGGTGTGGTGGGCGCAGGACCTGCTGCCGCACCGCCAGCCCGGCGTTCGGCGCGTGATCGCCCCGTCCACCCGCATCGAGAGCCAGCGGCGGGCAGCCTTTGCCCTGCTGGCGTTCGTCGGCGTCGCGGCGACGCTCGGGCTCGCTGTGTACGCGGTCGGCGCACAGAAGCAGCCGGCCGAGGCTGCCCGGTCGATCACGGTCGCGCAGCACGCCTTCGAGACCGCCCAGACCGCGCTCGACCAGGTCAGCGGCCCGGGGGTCGACCTCGTCAGCAACGATCCGCAGCGCGCCCTGGACCTGCTCTCGACGGCCTACTCGGAGCTCGCGGCGGCGCAGAGTGCCGGCTACCCGCTCTCGCAGATCGCGCCCCTGCGCACGCAGACGATCGCGGGCCTCGACCGGCTGTACGGGGTCGTCCCCATCGTGTCGTCGACGGTGTTCGCGTTTCCAACCGACAAGGCGCCGGTGGCGCTGACGGCCGTCGTCCAGGGGTCGGACGGGGCGCCCTACGTCCTCGACAGTGCATCCAAGACCGTGTGGCGCATCGACGCCTCCAAGAAGACGGCCACGGCCGTCCTGCGCTCCGGCCAGAAGGTGTCCGGCGTCACCGTGGCCGACCCGACCTTCCTCGCGATCGGCGGGCCGGACGTCCTGATCCTCGACTCCAAGAACCAGCTGTGGCGGTGGCGACCGACGAACGCGACCGGAAAGGGGACCCTCCGGCGCATTCCCGTCGTGGATTCCGCATCGTGGGGAAACGACATCCGCGCCATCGCCACCTTCGTTGCGAACTTCGACGCGGCGTTCTACAAGCTGTACGTCGTGGATCCATCCCAGCAGAACATCATGGTCCTCTCGCCCGCCAACGACGGGTCGGGCTACCCGGTGAAGCCCACGGGGCGGCTGCCGACCGACCGACCCGTTGACGGGATCACCGACCTCCTGATCGACGGTGACATCTACGTCGCGGAGAACGGCCAGGTCTCCAGGGTGATCCCGGCCTCCGGCTGGCAGGTGACTCCGCCCGCGGACACGCTCCTGCGGCCGACATCCCGCTACGTGTGGCTCTCGTCGCCCACGAAGCCCGACGGCTCGTCGAGCCGCCGCGACGGCACGCTGTACGCATTCGACTCGATCAACCACAGGATCGTCGCCTTCAACAAGGCGGACGGGTCATACGTCGCGCAGTACCGCCCCGCCGGCGACGTCAATCCCTGGACCGACCTCCGTGGCATGGTCGTGCTGCCGGGGCCTGATGCCACCGCCCCGGCCACGCTGTGGTGGATCTCGGCGACCGAGCTCCACAGCGCCCTGCTCGAGGCGGCACCCGACGGAGCCTCGCCGTCGCCGGGAGCCTCGGGCCTGCCGTCCGGCCCACCGTCGGGATCGCCGACGGCCTCGTCCGGGAAGACGGCCGCCCCGACTGCCAAGCCGTGATGGTGGTCGCCCCGCGGTGATCCCGCTCCGCGACGCGAACCCGACGCGACGCTTCCCGGTCGTCACGCTGGCCCTGATCTCGATGTGCGGGATCGTGTTCGCGTGGGAGCTCGCCGTTCTCGCCCAGGGCGGCGACGAGGCGCTGGCGCGCTTCGTCGAGGATCACGGCGTCGTGCCGGCACAGCTGGCCGCGGCCGTCGGCCGGGGCGACCTGGTCTCGGGGCCCGTGCTCGATGTCTTCACCAGCATGTTCCTCCACGCCGGCTGGCTGCACCTCCTGGGCAACCTGCTCTACCTGTGGATCTTCGGCAACAACGTGGAGGACCGCATGGGCAGGGCGGTCTTCCTCGGGTTCTACCTCTTCGGCGGGATCGCAGCCGTCGCGGGCCAGACGCTCATCGACCCGGGATCGAACGTGCCGATGATCGGCGCATCCGGTGCGATCTCGGCCTCGCTCGGCGCCTACCTCGTGCTGTACCCGGGCGCCCGCATCCAGTCGCTGGTGTTCCTGGGCTTCTTCTATCAACTGATCGCCGTGCCGGCCGTCATCGTCCTCGGGTTCTGGTTCCTGCTCCAGGTCGTCGACGGGATCGGATCGCTGGGCGCCACGACCGGCCTCGACGGCGGGGTCGCCGTCTTCGCGCATATCGGCGGCTTCCTGGTCGGCGCGTTGCTGGCCGTCCCGTACCGCTGGCGCGGCGCGAGCCGCGGCCGCTGACGCGCGGGTGGCCGCGCGGCGCGGACGGCCCGACGGCCGCCTCCTCTGCAGCGTGGGATAATGGGCTCATGGCCGACCCGCCTGGCAACGTGATCGAGATGGTGGTCGAGAGCGTCCGCGTCCACATGCTCTCGAGCCGCCACGTCGTGATCCTCAAGGACGCCGGCCGCGACCGGTACCTGCCGATCTGGATCGGCCCGTGGGAGGCGAGCGCGATCGCGATGCGCCTGCAGGGCCTCACGCCGGAGCGGCCGCTCACGCACGACCTGTTCGCCGCCGTCCTGGGCGAGCTCGGCGTGCGCGTCGACCGGATCCTGATCACCGCGCTGACCGACGAGACGTTCCATGCCCGGCTGGTGCTCGTTCAGCCTGACGCCCGCTTCGAGATGGACGCGCGGCCGTCAGATGCGATCGCTCTCGCGGTCCGCCTCGGTGCGCCGATCTACGCGGCGGAGGCCGTGCTGGAGCAGGCTGCGCTCGGCGCCGATGTCACGGGCGCGGAGGGCGGCGACTCCGGGGCGTCGACCGCGCGCCTGTCCGCGGCCGCCCTCGAGGCGACGGGCGAGAAGATCGACCCGACGCGCCTCGACATCTTCCGCGAGTTCGTGAACTCGCTGGACGCCGAAGGCGACCAGCGCGGCGGCGCGGGTCCGTCCAGCTGATGCGGGGCGGGCTCGGCAGCGGGAACCGCGAGACGGCCCGCCGCTCTCAGCCGAGGATCGGCTCACCCCGGCGGAGCGCTCGCTCCCGGTTCGCCCACAGCCTGAGCCGGAGCCCCCAGAAGTCCTTGACGGCTCGCCAGATGACCGACGGCCGCGCGCCGGTCGGCGACCCTGCCGTGCGGGGGTAGTGGGGCACACCCACCTCCGCGATCATCCGCCCCGCGCGCCGGACCTTGATCAGCAGCTCCGCCGAGAAGAACGCGCCGCCCGACTCGACCCGGATGCCCTCGAGCGCCTGCCGGCGGAACACCTTGGCGGCGCAGTCGACGTCCCTGACCCGCAGCCCGAAGAAGATCCGGTTTGCAAGCTTGTAGCTCCTCGCGTAGACGACCCGGACGACGGGATCCGCTCGCCGGATCCGGTATCCGACGACGGCATCAGGCCTGTCGGTCGCCCGGAGTCGCTCGAGGAGCCGGCCCAGGTCGGCGACCCGGAACTGCCGGTCTCCGTCGGTGAACGCCATGAGCTCATAGCGGGACGCCTCGAACCCCGAGCGCAGCGCCCCGCCGTACCCCCGGTTCACCGGGTGGTGCACGACGCGGACGATATCGGGGTGGGCCTCGGCGAGGCGGTCGGCGATCTCCGCCGTGCGGTCTCGCGAGCCGTCGTCGATCGCGATGATCTCGAAGACCTCCGCCAGTGCCGGCAGCGCGACGAGAGCCTCGGCCACGAGACCCTCGAGGTTTGCCTCCTCGTTGTGGGCCGGGAAGAAGTACGAGAGGCGCGCGACCCTGGACGGCGAGCCGGCGTCCCCGGGGTCGGCGCCGTCCGGCGTGGCGTCTGAGGTGTCGTTCACGGGGTTGTCTCCTGGGGGCCCGTCACCCGGTAGAGGTTCACCGGGAGGCGGACGGGCTCGAGCGCGTAGTAGGCAGCGACAGCCTGGAGCTCCAATTCTGTCACCCGCATGACATACACGGGGCGCGTGCCAAGGTTGGCCGCGATCACGTCCTCGACGCTGCCCAGGTTGTCGTCGAGGCGGGTCCGGTCGTCGACGACCCAGACGTCCCTGCGCCGGCCCTCGACCAACTGGCCATACCACAGCGGCGTCGAGTACGACCACCAGGACACCACGACCGCGTTGGGCGCCAGCGCGGCGAACGCATCGTTCAACCAGACGGCCGTCGCGGTGTCGTGGGAGCGGTCGACCTCGTGCCAGCGCACCGGCAGCGCGAGCATGGTGGGCGCCAAGAGCACAAGCGCGAGAGCGAACGCAGGGACTGTTCGTGAGAGGCTCCACGCGGGCACGTGTGCGGGCGGCTCGTCGTGCGGAACGAGGATCTCCACGAGTGTCCCTGCCAGCACGGCGATCCATGTCCACGCGAAGAACATTGGCCCCAGGTAGTAACGGTCGATCTGCGCGTTCGCGTAGGACGCGGCGAAGAAACAGGTGAAGATGGTCGCGCTCGCCGAGAGCAGGGCGTATCGGGGAAAGCGGGCGACCGTCACCGCGAGGCCGACAGGGATCACCGCCACCAGCGGCCCGAACTGCGCGCCCGCCAGGTTGACCAGCGCACTCGTCTTCGCCCCCAGGTCGGCGAGCGGGCCCGAGATGCTGCCCTGGAACTGGCTGGCCAGAACGACCCGCCAGAAGCCGTCCCATGTCTCCGGGTGGCCGTAGACGAGGGGCGCGCGGAACACGCCGGCGCGCAGGGGCAGCTCCAGGTAGAGGAGTGCCGCGACACCCAGGCACGCCGCGAGCGCCGCGAGCACGAGCCGCGGGCGGGCAAGGATCCGCGGTTCCACGGCCAGGACGTACAGCCCGATCGGCGGGATCATCAACAGGGCCAGGGCGTGGTTGGCAAGCGCGACCCCGAACACGGCAGCGGCGAGCACGATCGCGCGATCCGCGCGGCGGCCCAGGTGCGCGTCCTCGGGAAGCATCCGACCCGCGCTGACCAAAAATTCCCAGCGCAGCAGCCCGAGAACCACCAGGACGACGAGCGCCAGGTGGAGCGCGTGGGCGTCCGCCGCGATGCCGATGCTCCACACGATCGGCGTCAGGGCAAAGCCTGCCGCGACGGCGAGGGCCACCGCGACCGGTGCACCGAGGCGCCTGGCCGCCAGCACCATGCCGCCGGACGCGACGCCGACCAGCAGCGCCGACAGGAGGTTCATCAGGAAGGCCGGCGAACCGAGCGGCTGGAGGACGATCGACGTCAGCCAGCCCAGGATCACGTACGCGGGAAAGCCGGTCGGATGCATCGTTCCGAGCACGGGCAGCACGACCTGGGCCTCGCCCGTGTCCCAGGTGCCGACCGACGGCAACAGGGTCGTCCGGATCACCGCGACGGCGCCGAGGCCGGCCAGGACGGCGCCGATCCACGCCGGGTCGACACGCCGGGCCCGGGCGGTGAGGCCGCTACCAGCCAAGCAGCTGCCCCCAGGTGACGCCCCACAGGTTGATCAGCCCGCCGGCGACGAGAAGCACGAACGCCGTGAGGCGCGGCCGGCCATCGAGACGGGCCACCCCGAGGGCCACGAGCGGCAGCAGGAACGGGATGAAGTCAAGCGAGAACCGGTAGCCCCACTGAACCCATCCCTGGCTGAAGTGGGCGAGATTGAAGGTCGCGATCAACAGGACGGTCAGGCCGGTGCCGATCGTCAGGCGTGCTCGCGGTCGCCTCTGGAACGCGAACAGCGCGAGGAGGAGGCCCGGGGCGCTGAGCAGGATGCTGGTGCCGATGTCGATGGGCAGCGCGATGGGGCACTCCGGGTTGAACAGCGAGCGCTTGGCGTCCGGTGCCGTGCACAGCGGCTGCGGCGCGGAGAAGCCGAGCGTGTCCGGCTTGATGTCCGGCAGCACCGCCGGCAGCTCCCCGAACATGATCCCCAGGTTCTGGGGGATGTAGCGTGGATCCTCGATGGACCAGGCCGGGTGATACCCGAGGGACGGATAGCCGTTGGCCTCCAGCTGGTACTGGTAGTCGTAACCCGGGTTCAGCGGCGCCCCCGTGGTCACGAGCGTGTAGATGACCAGGGCGGCAACCGGGAGCGCTCCCCCCACGGCGGCCGAGGCCGTCCGGCGCGGCCACGATCCGCCACCACCCACGAGCATGAACCACGGGGCGGCAAACACGAGCGGGAGGCGGGCAGTGGCCGCCAGCCCGAGCAGGAACCCGGCGACCAGCTGCGATCGATCGAGCGGCCAGAGGCCGGCGAGGGCGGTCGCGATCCGGCCCCGGGGGGGTGCGCCCGCCCCGTCGAGCCGGTCGAGCCGGTCCGCCTCGCGTTCGGCCTCCTCCCACAGGCTCTCGGTCGCTGCCCGCCGATCCGTCCCCAGGGCGACGCCGACGGCCCCGAGCGCGATGTCGACGGCCACGAGGTGCGCGAAATACCACGTGCTGCCGACCGCCGCCGACCACCACCAGACCGTGCCCGTTGCAAAGACCGCGGTTGTCAGGACGCGGACCGACGTCCGGATCGACAGGCGTCCGAGCATCCAGTACGCCAGGCCGACCCCCAGTGCGGCAAGCAGGATCCCGATACCCTCCTGGTCCGTGAACAGCCCGAAGACGGCGACGAACGGCAGCAGGACGAGCGCGGGCAGAGGCGGGAACGGCAGCAGCGCTCGCCCTGTGGGGATGCCATTCGCATCGGTCAGCGGATAGACGTCCTGGAAGTACCAGTTGCCGGGCTGACCGGTGCCGTCCGCTACGGGGAACGGGAACCAGTCGCGGCCATGGAGGAAGGCGTCCGCCTGCCAGACGAAGTGGTTGTACTGGTTCAGGTGCACCGGGTTGGAGACCGCGTACAGGACGAGTGCGGCCAGCGCGATCAGGAGCCCGACGACGACCGTCGACGGGCTCCTGCCGACAGGGGATGGCGCAGGGGTCGGATCGCGACCCTCGGCTATACTCCGCTCCACCTTCAACGCTGCGTAGGAGGCTCCCTGTGACCGGTTCGGGTTCGGGCGCGCCCGGCCGGAACATGACGCCGAAGCCCGCCGCAAGGCGGGGGATCGGACGGCAGATCCTGATCGTGATGGCGATCGGGCTCGTCTTCCGCCTGATAATGGCATACGGCATCGATGGGCTTCGTGGCTCGGGCTTCAAGACCGACCTGAACCTGTTCGAGTTCTGGGCTGCGAACCTCGGACAGCACGGCCCGTTCGGCTTCTACGACCGGGGCTTCTTCGCCGACTACACGCCCGGATACCTGTACGCACTGTGGGTGGTCGGTATCGTCGGCCAACTCCTGGGGGGCATCGGCGACCTCATCAAGCTGCCGGCGATCCTGACCGACGTCGTCCTGGGCTTCGTCGTGTACCGGATGGCGCTGGACCTCGGTGTCACCGAGCGCCGCGCCACGATCGCCGGGGCGATCGTGATCCTCAACCCGATCAGCTGGTTCGACTCGGTGATCTGGGGCCAGGTCGACTCGTTCGGGACGGTGTTCCTGCTGCTGGCCATCCGGGAGCTGTGGAAGGGGCGCTCGGAGCGGTCGGCGATCCTGGCCGTCGTGGCCGCGCTCATCAAGCCCCAGCTGGCGATCCTGGTCCCGATCGTGGCCCTGGTTGTCATCCGGCGGGCGCTGTGGCCCGACGGTGGCTGGGGGGACGAGGCGCCCCCGCCTGCCACCGGCACCGGTTGGGAGCGGCGGACGAGAGGGCCCATCCGGATCCTCACCACGGGTGTCGCGGGCTTCCTGACGGCAGTGGCTGTGTCGGCGCCGTTCGGCCTGTCCGTCGTCTCATTCACGAGCACCGCCCCCTTCGTGGACTCCGCGCTGGTGCGCCAGATCCTCAGCACCGCCGCCACGTACTCGTATGTGACCGTCAACGCCTACAACGCCTGGGCCCTGTTCCCGGTGGATGGCAACAGCATGGCGACCAACGGCGGGTGGATCCCGGACGCGCCGATCTCCAACGCAGGCTCCTGGGCGGCGATCGGCGGCGTGCCGGCCGCGCTCGTGGGTGCGGCGCTCCTCCTGGGCATCGCGCTGGTTGTGTCGATCATCGTCGCTCGCAAGCCGGACCGGCTGACGATCCTGGTCGGCGTGTCGGTGCTTGCGCTCGCGTTCTTCGCGGTGCCGACGCGGGTCCACGAGCGCTACCTGTTCCCGCTGTTCGGCCTGGCCGGCATCCTGCTCGCGTTCTCGTGGCGGTGGCGGATTGCCTACGCGATCGCCGGCGTGGCGACGTTCCTCAACATGTACGTCGTCCTCACCACGCTCTACCCGGGCAACCCGCAGATCCAGGACTGGCTCGGCATCGGCGAGGCCATCCGCTCCTCGCTGGGTGTGGCGATCATCGCCATCGCGAACACGGCGGTACTGGTCTGGGGGATCGCCCAGCTCCGCGGATCGGCGCGGCGTACGCTGGCTGCCGAGCTCGCGCACGGGGCCACCGAGGACGAGCCGGACGTCACCGAGGACACGCCGCTGGTGCTCCACGAGGTGCCCGAACCCGACCCGGGCACCGCTCGCCGCGGGATCGAAGCCCCGGGAGCTACCGCGCCGGTCGCCACGATGACCCACGCCGCAACCACGGTTGGCCCATCGACTCCGGTCGCTCCGACCCCGCCGCCGGCTCGCCGGACGCCGGCATGGTTCGACCGTCCGTCGCTATCCGACCTGGGCCCCATCGGCTGGCTCCGGGCCCGGATGAACGAGACGCCGATCCGCCCGGACCGCTCCCGTGAGCTCGCCCGTGAAGGGCGCGGGCGCTTCGATCGGCTCGACATCTGGATCGTGCTCGTGATCGTGATTGCCGCGATGGGACTGCGGACCTATCGCCTGGCCGAGCCGGCACGGATGCACTTCGACGAGGTCTACCACGCGCGCACGGCTGCCGAGTTCCTCCAGGACTGGCGGTACGGGATCCCGCACTCGATCTACGAGTGGACCCACCCACACCTGGCGAAGTACGCGATGGCGGCCGGCATCGTCGCCTTCGCCGGGCACGACGTGAGCGCCTCGAGCCAGCTGGGCGTGACGGTTCGTGACGCCGCGATCGAACCGCGCCGCCCGGACGCCCTGTCGACCTCCGCGCGCGACGGGGACCGGGTGTGGGTCGTCACCGGCACCGAGCTCATCGCCTACGACCTGCAGACGAGGGCCGTCGCGGCGCGCTGGCCCGTGCCCGGAGCGTCGTCCGTGACGTACGACCCGGACGGTCTCCAGCTCCTCGTCGGCACCGACACGGGTCAGATCCTCGCGCTGGACACTCCGTCGCTGGACGCGCTCCGAGGGGCGAGTGCGACGCAGCCCCCCGTGTCGCCGGTGCCGGTCGCCACCCTCGGCGGCCCGATCCGCGGCCTCGCCACGTTCGACGGTGGCCAGTCGATCGCGGCGCTTCTTCCGGACGACGTGGTCGCGATCGTGAATGCGGGAACCGGCGCCGAGACCGGTCGCCTGACCATCCCCGGTGCGGCCGACATGGTCTCGCCGGGTGTCGGCGACGCCATCATCGCGACCCCGGTGGACGTGCAGGACGCCACCGCCGAGGCCGCGACGTTGAGCTCGATCCTCGGCGGCGATCCCGCCGGGTACGCCGCCGATCTCGCGACGACGGACTCCCCGACGATCGTCCTCGATGGAACGCTCACCGCAGATGTCCGCACCAAGCTGCAGGGGGCAATCGACCAGGGGCTCCTCTCGGGGATCCAGATCGGGAGCGTCCCGCTGCTCGCGGTGGCCGGCTCCGACGGCGTGGATTTCGTGACGACCCGCGCGACGATCGCGTCACGGGTGACCGTCGGCGGCCCTGCGACCGGGCTGGCGCTCGTCAGCGGGGTCGACGAGGGCACCCAGCTCTACGTCACCACCACGGACACGACGACCCGGACACCGGAGATCGCCGTCCTCGCCGTGTCCGGCGACCAGGCCAAGAGCGGCCCGACCCAGACCATGACGGTGCAGCTCCCCGGCGAAGGGTCGCGCATCGTGTTCGACGCGGCGTCGCAGATGGTCGAGGTGCTCGGCACGACGCCTGACGGCACGGGGACGACCATCTACGTCATCGAGCCGCACGGCAAGAGCGTGTTCGCGGACCAGCGTCTGCCGTTCGTTCCCGCAGCCTGGGTTCTGGACACCAATCCGGACTACCCCAGCGCGAGCCGGGGTGCGATCCTCGCCTTCGCCGGAGATGGCCAGACCGCGTCGGTCGACGTCGGGGACTACGCCTTCGCCTGGCGTCTCCCCGGCGTGATCCTCGGTGCCCTGACCGCCGGCCTCCTCTACCTGCTCACGCGACTGCTGTTCCGGCGTCGCACGGTGGCCGTGCTCGCCGGTCTGTTCACGCTGCTGGACGGCATGTTCTTCGTCCAGAGCCGGATCGGGATGAACGACGTCTACACGGGCTTCTTCATCCTGGCGGCGTACCTGCTGTTCGCCTGGCTGTGGCTGGAGCCACGCCGTCGACGGGCGTTCTGGCTCCTGATGCCCGTGGTCGGCGTGCTTCTCGGCCTCGCGCTTGCGTCGAAGTGGGTTGCGGCCTACTCGATCGGGGCGCTCGGGATCCTCGTCCTCGCGCGCTCGGCGCTGGGGCGGGTGCTGCTCATCGCCGCGCTGATCGGCCTCACGGCCGTGCTCGGCTGGATGGGGCTCGCCGTCCCGCCGGGCAGCGGCGCCTCCGGAAACGTGACGTTCGCGCTGGTCATGATCGGCCTCACCCTGGGCACCGTCGCCGTCTCCGTCTACCATCCCATCGCCTGGTCGGACGAGGAGGTCCGGATCGCGGTTGGCGGACCGCCCCTGCTGGGCATCCTGGTGTTCCTCGGGGCGGTCGCGCTCGGCAAGGCCGGCGCGTCCACCACCGTCGGGCCCGTGCTCATCACGCCGCTCACCGCGGCATTCGCGCTCGTGGTCGCCGGGCTCGCGATCTACGCTGTCCTGCGGGTTGCCGGGCGGCTCGGCTTCGGCCCGATGGCGCTCGGGCCGGGCCCGGGTGAGCTCCAGGAGGTTCCTCCGGCTTCCCCGCCTGCCGAGGGCTGGCTCCGTCTCGGCTCGGGGTGGGGGCTGCCGATCGTGTGGATGCTCGTCTCGCTGATCGCGATCCCGGTGGTCGTGTACGTGATCTCGTACCTGCCGTGGGCGGCGATCAACGGCAACCAGATCGTCTCCGGCTGGCCACCGGGGCACACCGGCCAGACGCTGCTGCAGCTCACCGAGCAGATGTACGCCTACCACAACAACCTGACGGCGGCGCATCCTGCCAGCTCGCCGTGGTGGGCGTGGCCGCTCAACCTCAAGCCGGTCTGGTTCTACCAGGGCGGGTTCGCAGGGGCGACCGCGGGCTCGATCTACGACGCCGGCAACGTCGTCATCTGGTGGCTTGGCATCCCGGCCATGGCGTTCATCGCCTACCAGGGCTTCCGCCGTCGGAGCCTCGCGCTCGGGCTGGTCGTGATCGGCTTCCTGTGCCAGTGGGTGTCGTGGGCGAGGATCGATCGCGCGGCCTTCGAATATCACTACTACACGAGCCTTCCGTTCGTGGTCATCGCCCTGGCGTACTTCGCGGCGGAGGTGTGGCACGGGGCGTCGCGCCGGACGTGGTGGCTGGCGCGCATCGCGGCCGCCGTGGCCCTGCTGGGCCCCGTCATCCTGTGGATGCTCCGGCTGCCGCTGTGCGCGCTGGCCAACGTCGAGGCGGTCAACCCGGGGTCGGCAGCATGCAACGGGAACCCCGGCAACCTCGTGGTCACCCCGTCCGCCGCCGTCATGGCGGTCGTCGGCGTCGTGACGGTGGTCGTGCTCGTCCGGCTGCTCATCGATCTCGGTCGGCCGAGACCGGACGGGCGTCCGCTTGCTGCACGCGATCTGGTGCCGCTGACGGTCACCGCGATCGGCGGTGGATCGCTCCTCGCCCTCTCCCGCGTGCTTCCGTCGTCCGACCCGCTGTTGAACCTGCCCGGCATCGTGCCGGAGCTCATTGCCGTCCTCGTCGCGGTCCCGTTGCTCCTGGTTGCCTCACAGATCGTCACGGCACGGGACGGCCGGCGGTTCGTGGGCGGCCTTGTGGCCGCGGCCGCGATCTGGTTCGTGGTGCTCTACCCGAACATCTCGGCGCTGCCCCTGCCGGCGACCCTCGTGAACGCCTACCAGGGGCTGCTGCCGACCTATCTGTACGCCTTCCAGTTCTCGGTGAACACGATCGACCGCAACGGCTCCATCTCGTTCCAGGACCCCCGCTTCCTGGTGCTGGTGGTGTTCCTCATGGCCGCCTCGGTCGTCGTCGCCTACTCGGCGTGGGTGTGGCGCCAGGCGCTGGCCGACGAGCCCGCTGACGAGCCCACACACGGCGTGTCGGGAGGTCCCGCAGGGGATCCCGGCGCCGCCTGACGGCGAGCCGCCCGCGAGCGGTCGCGCCCCTGATCGCCCGCGAGGCAACCGCGAGGGTCTGTCGCGGCGGTGCTCCGCGAGGGTCAGCGAGGACCGGTTGCCAGGTCCGACGGATTGTCGTCCGAGTCCGTCGGGGCGGCCACCCGCGGGGATGGCGGAACCTCCGCCGAGAAGTGCGCGGGCAGGCCTCCGGCCGCCTCGAGCCGGCGGATGACGAAACCGTAGTAGTCGTCCACCTTTGCCGTGACCCTCGGCCAGCTGAACTCCTCGGCGCGCAGGGGGCCAGCCTCCGACATCGCGCGCGCCAGCTCCGGGTCACGGAGCACCCGGCCGACCGCCGCGGCGATCTGCTTCGGCGAATGGGGCGGCACCAGCAGCGCCTCGCGGCCCCGCCGCACGACCCCCTTGTAGCCGTGGATGTCCGACGCCACGATCGGCGCCCCGGATGCCATCGCCTCGAGCAGCACGATGCCGAACAATTCGCGCCCCGTGGCCGGGGCCACGTACACGTCAGCCGTCCGGAACAGCTGAGCCTTCTCATCGTCGGAGACGCGGCCGAGGAACTCGACCCCGCGCAGGCGGCGGGTGGCCACGTATCGTCGTGCCTCGCGCTCCTGGGGACCGCCCCCGACGAGCAGCAGCCGGCAATCACAGCCGGTCTTGCGCAGCACCCGGTACGCCTTGAGCAGATCCAGCACGCCCTTCCGGGGCTCGAACCGCCCGACGAACAGGATGTTCTGCGTTCCGTCCTGCCAGCGCGCGATCGGGACGGCGCGCTGGAACCGATCCATGTCCACTCCGTTGGGGATGACCTTGTAGTCGCCCGGGAAGTAGCGGTCGATGAAGTGGCGTGCCGCCGCCGAGACCGCGATGCGGCCGTGCAGCCGCTCGGGGTACCCGCGCAACGCCTTGCTCCCGAACTCGTAGGCGGCGGACCAGCCGCCGTAGGCGTGGAACGTTGCGACATTGACGCTCTGGGACTCCCTGAGGATCACCAGCGACAGGAACGGCACGAACGGCTCGTGGAAGTGCAGAACGTCGAAGCGCTCCCGCTCGAGAACCTCGCGCACCTGCGAGATGTAGCGGAAGGACAGCGTGATGGTGCCGACCGACCCGTTGGCCGGGACCGAGAACCCCTTGCCGAGCCGGATGACGTCACCCTCGGAGGCACGCTGCAGGCCGTGGGAGGAGGTGAGGATCCGGACGTCATGGCCCCGCAGGCGGAGGTTCTCGTACAGGTACCGCACGTGCTGGGTCACCCCGCCGGGCAGCGGGTACACGTAGGGCGAGACGAGCCCGATCTTCATCCGGGCCGCTCGTCGCGTGACGGCCGTTCGTCGTCGGGCGAGTACCGGGGTGGACGGAGCTGTCCACCCGGATAGCCGTGGTCGCGGCCGGTGCCATCGCGACGGAGGCGTCCGCCCAGGTCCGCCCGCGCGTCGCGCCCGTACTTGCGCAGCTGCTTGCTGAACGTTCCCAGCTGGCCGACCGTGCCGTGGAACTCGCCGTGATGCCGGCTCGTGCCGGCGAGGATTGCGGCGCGCACGTCCTCCGGGGTCCGGCCCGGGAACGTCGTCCAGGCGGCTCCGACGGATGCCGCGGCGTGGGCATCGCTGCTGCCGAACTCGGACAGGCCATGCTCCACGGCGAACGCCACCACCCGCTCGTGCCGGTAGCGACCCAGCGCCGTGGGATTGAAGGTCTCGATGGTGTCGGGGCGCGCCGCCGGATTGTCGCTCGCGAGCAGGCGGCGCAGCAGGAAGCCCTGTGCGCACAGAGGGTACGGCACGAGCGGATGGGCCGGGATCGCAAGGCCGCCCTGATCGTGGACCGCCTCGATCGACCAGCGCAAGCCGCGCAGCGCCGGGACGGGACGCTCCAGGAACAGGCCGAGCAGGTGTCCGCCCCGCGTCGTGATCTCCTCGCCCACGACCACCTGCACCCGCAGCCCCAGGTCCTGTGCCATCGCGCGTGCCGCGAGCGCTGCGTCGATCCGCTCGTGATCCGCGATCCCCAGCACGTCCAGGACGTCCTCGGATGAGACGCGATCCAGGATCTCCTGAACGGAGGACGTGCCGTCCGATGCCAGCGTGTGGACGTGGAGGTCGGCCCGGCCCAGCCTGATCAGCGGCTCAGGGGTCACCCGGGTCCCCCCGGCGACACCGTCCCGCTCGGGGACGAGACGGGTGGCGCGGCCTCACCCGCGGGTGGCGCGGCCTCACCCGCGGGCGGCTCGGCCAGCGCCAGGTCCGGCCAGATCGGGTGGAAGGCCCCCCACCACTGCTCCGGGGCGTCGGCGAGGATCGATTCGAAGGCCACGGCGATCGCCTCAGTCAATGCTGTCATCCGCTCCCGTCGGCTCCCCGTCTCCGGGGTGGGCACCAGGATCAGCCGGCCGCGGTACCGCCGGCCCTTCGTGCGACGAGCCGCTCCAGCGTACACGGGCACGCCGGCCTCGATCGCGAGCAATGCAGGCCCGGCGGGGATCGGCGCCGGGTGGCCGAAGAACGGGACGAGGAGACCATTGTGCGCCAGGTCCCGGTCCGCGACCATGCCCACCGACTCTCCACGCCTGAGGGCGCGAAGCAGCGTTCGCCGGGCATCCGTGATCGGGACGATGTTCACGCCGACACGGCTTCGCGACTGGACGAACCAGCGCTGGAGCGCAGGGTTCGAGACCAATTCCATGGGTGCCGTGACCGAATGGCCGACGAGGTGGGACACGAACACGGTCGGCAGCTCGATGGCCCCGAAGTGCAGCCCGACGATCACGACCGGGTGCCCGCCGGCAAGCGCTTCCTGCACCTCGACCGGTGTCTCCACGTCGATGCTGGCAAGAGCGGTCGCGAGGTCGAAGCCGCCCGAGCGTGCCACCTCGAGGTAGTAGCGGGCGGCGTGACGGAAGGTGGCCCGGACAAGGCGCTCGAGGGCTACGGGATCCGTCGCGGCGCGACGTGCACGCGCCGGACCGCGCCCCGACGCGGCCAGGCCCTCGCAGACTCGCGCCAGGTTCGCCCGTGCCTGCGCGGCGCGCGCAGGGGCGAACCGATACCAGAGCTCGCCCGCAGCCTCGGCGGCCGCGACGAGCGGAGCCTCGGGCAGCCGGGCGATGACCCTCACCCCAAGGAGAAGCACGGCATCCCGGACTCCCGGGCGCCGCGCGTGGTCCGTCGGCCGGGATGCGTCGCCCGCCCCGTCGCCGGCTTGACCCGTCGCCGGGGTCACGATCCTGCCGGCCCGGGCGCGGACGCGACGCGCGTCTCGGGCGTGTCGTGGGCGTCAGCCGCGGCGCCCGCAGCGGCCCGGCCGGCAAGCATCGCGCTGGCACGTGCCTCGAGCGAGGCTGCCTCCACCGAACCGGTCGGCCACATCGGCTTGAAGCTGTACCACTGCTCCGGCGCCGCGGCCACGGTCTGCTCCAGCGCGTCCGCAATCCGCTGCGTCGCCCGTTGCAGGTCGGCGGGGTCGGAGGACGGCACGGTGAAATGCTCCTGCAGCTCGATCCGGAACCGGCCCTCGCTCGTCCGGCGGATCGCGAGCGGCGCGATGGTGGCCCCGGACTTGGCGGCCAGCGTCGCCGGACCGGCCGGGAGCGTCGTCCAGGCGCCGAATATGCGCACCGGGATGCCGTCGTCCCGATAGCCCCAGTCGACCAGGAGCGCCAGGATCTCGTTGCGACGCAGGACGCCGAACAGACCGCGCAGATTGCGCCAGGGGATCACCTTGACGCCCCACGACTCACGCTGCCTGCGGAGCAGGTCGAACAGCTCCGGGAACGCGGTGTCGTCCGCGATGACGTTCGCCGGGTAGCCATGACCGGCGATGGCGGCGGCGACGGCTTCGTTGTTGCCGACGTGGCCGGCGACCACGATCAGCGGCCGGCCCGACTCGCGCCAGATCGCGGCGACGCGTTCGATGCCGTCCCCGTCGATGGCTGCAGCCAGCTCGTCCTTCGGCCTGGATGGCAGCCGCATGAGCTCCACGACGTAGCGGGCGTACTCGCGATACGCGCGGAGTGCGAGTCGCCGGACGCGGGGATCCCCGGGCGGTAGCCCCAGCACGTGCCCGAAGTTGGTGTTCGAGAACCGGCGCTTGGCCGGCCACGCGAGATAGCTCGCCTGGGCCGCGGTGCCGATCACCGCGCGCGACAGGCGCGGCGGCAGATGAGCGAGAAGCGCCGCGGTCGCACGGTAGCCGACGACCGCGGAACGCTCGACCACGCGCGGAGGCGACCCGGGGCGCCGATGAGGCGCCTCGGGTCTGCGCGCGCTCTGTGTCACCTGGCGGTTGCGGCCTTGGCTTTCGCCTGGCCGGCAAGCGCCTTGGCGTCCTTCTTCGACTCCTCGTTGCCCACCAGCGTCTCGTTGTCCTCGCCCCGGATGAACGCCTCGACACGGTTGTACGCGATGTCGTCGTGGATCTGGAGGGGCGGGCTCTTCATGAAGTAGCTGGACGGCGCCACGAGCGTCCCCTTGAGGCCCCGATCGAGGCCGATCCGGAGGCAGCGGATCGCGTCGATGATGACGCCGGCGCTGTTCGGGCTGTCCCAGACCTCGAGCTTGAGCTCGGCGTTGAGCGGGACATCACCGAAGGTCGTGCCCTCGATCCGGATGTGACACCACTTGCGGTCCTTGAGCCACGGCACGTAGTCCGACGGGCCGACGTGGATGTTCTCCGGGGCGATCTCGTAGTCGAGCATCGAGGTGACCGCGTTGGTCTTGCTGATCTTCTTGGACTCGAGGCGCTCGCGCTCGAGCATGTTGAGGAAGTCCGTGTTGCCGCCGAAGTTCAGCTGATACGTGCGGTCGATGCGCACGCCGCGGTCCATGAACAGGCGCGTGAGCACGCGGTGGGTGATGGTCGCGCCGACCTGGCTCTTGATGTCGTCGCCGATGACCGGCAGGCCCTTCTCGGCGAACCGGCGCTGCCAGTAGGGCTCGCGGCCGATGAACACGGGGATGGCGTTGACGAAGCCGACGCCGGCCTGGAGCGCCTGCTCGACGTACCACTTGGTGGCCTCCTCGCTCCCCACGGGGAGGTAGGAGACGACGATGTCGACCTCGCGCTCCTTGAGGATGCCGACCACGTCGGCCGTGGGGCCGGGCGCCTTCTCGATTACCTGGCTCAGGTACTTGCCGAGGCCGTCGTGGGTCATCCCGCGGTCGACCGTGACGCCCATGTGGGGGACGTCCATGAACTTGTAGGTGTTGTTCTGGCCCGAGAAGATCGCCTCGGAGATGTCCTTGCCAACCTTCTCCTTGTCGACGTCGAACGCGGCCACGAACTCCACGTCGCTGATGTGGTAGTCGCCCAGCTGGACGTGCATCAGCCCCGGGACGAAGTCGCCGGCCTTGGCGTTCTCGTAGTAGTAGCGGCCCTGGACGAGGCTGCTTGCGCAGTTGCCGACGCCGACGATGGCGACGCGGATCTTCTTGCCGCGCGCCTTGGGGGTGCTGCCGTTCGTGCTCACTTCCGGTTGCTCCATCTGCTGCGGTTACCCCTGCTCCTGGTGTGCTGCCTGGCGGGCCGTATGCACGATCCGCTGGAGGGTGGTGACGGTCGCGAGGATCGCGATGATTCCGAGTGTCATGCCAAGGGCGGATGCCCCACCGGGCCGCTCGTAGAGGACGAGGAGCGCCGGGTTCTCGTGGAAGTCGATGCCGACCCCGCCCATCAGCCCGGTGGCGACGAGGCCGATCGTGAGGGCCGCGATCCGGACCTCACGTGGCGCGAAGCCGACGTTTGCCATGCCGCTGCCCGCGGCGAAACCCAGGCTCTCGGCCTTGGCCCGGGTGTAGCTGACCATGAATGCCGAGGCCATGGCGGCCGCCGCGAGAAACGCGCCGAGCCGAAAGTCCGACGCGAGGCAGCCGATCACAACGCCCACGTAGACGACGCCCTCACCCCACCGGTCGAACGTGGAGTCCATGAACGCGCCGAGCCTGCTGACCTTGCCCGTCGCGCGCGCCAGCGCGCCATCGAACAGGTCGAACGCGCCGCCGAACACGACCAGCAGCCCGGCAGCGAGCCAGGCTTGCGATGCCGCTGCGGCCGCCGCGACGCACGCGATCAGGAACCCGATCACGGTCAGGGCGTTGGGCGTCAGTCCGAGCCGCCCGAAGCCGAGCGCGATGGGCTCCATCAGGCCGCGGATCCGGGCCCGCAGCTCGGGCGAGACGAGCGATCCGCTCACGAGAGGCTCCCCGGGACGGCGCCCGCCGTGTCACCGAAGCCCAGGACCTCGGCCTGGCGCCTGGCAAACCGGGCGAATGCCGCCGGCTCGATGGTGTGGACCGTCTCGCGGCCGTGACGCCGGGCGGTCACGAGCCCGACCTCGCGCAGCTTGCCCAGGTGCCACGACACGAGCGGCTGTGACAGTCCGACGTGCTCGATCAGCTCCGTGACCGTGGCGGGGCCGTGCGCGAGCCTCCGGACGATGCGGAGACGGTTCACGTCTGCCAGCACCTTGTGGAACATCCGCAGCTCGCGCAGATCGTCCGGCTGATCCACGACGGATGCGAGCGTGCTGCGGATGCGGGCGGGGGACGGGGACACGGGCGAGTCGACACCTTAGCGGACGTCACCGTCGGATCAACGACGGTTTATATCAACGGATGTTGATGCTATGAGCGCGTGCCCACCTTGTCAACCCGGCAGGCGGATCGCGGCAGGCGGATCGTGGCTGGACAGCACGCGAATCGCGGCGGTCACCGCCGCCTACTGCGGCTCAGCCGTTGCCGGCGAGCTTCTCGGCCCACAGCTCCTCGAGCGCCGCCAGCTCGGCCGCCAGCTCGGTCGCGTCCGTGGCCGGCCTGACCGCGACCGTCTCGAGGATCTCGAGGTCAAGCGAGTCGACGCCGTGCTCGCGGATGTCCGCCGCCAGGCGCCCATCGATCGCGCCCACGCTCCCGGTGGCCTTCGCGAACGCAAACCGGTTGGACATCCCGGTGAGATTCAGGGTCGAGGCGACGAGGACCCGTCCGGTGACCCGGTTCCGGATGGCGTAGACGCCGGCGCTCGGTGGGTGCTGCCGGGCCTCGTCGCGGAGCGCCCGCCGGCGATCTCGATCGGTCATGCGTCGATTGTGACGTACCGGCGGCGTTCGGGGACCCGGTGGCTCGCCGGAGACAGAAGCCCCTACACTCGGTGCGTGGACCGGCTGTCGCAGCGCGATGCGCTCGTTCTCCTGGTCGTGCTCGGGGCTGGGGTGTTCCTCGCCGGCCTCGAGCTGATGATCACCGCCGTGGCGCTGCCGGCCATCGTGGTGGACCTCGCCGACTGGACCCGTCTGCGCGAGGCGTCGTGGATCATCAACGGCTACCTCCTCGTCTACGTCATCACGATGCCGCTCGCCGGCAGGCTCGCCGACCTGTGGGGCAACCGGCGCCTGTTCCTGGCCGCCCTGGTGCTGTTCACCGTCGGGTCTGCCCTGGCTGGCCGCTCCCAGTCCCTGGAGGAGCTCGTCGCCGCCCGCCTGGTGCAGGCCGCGGGTGGCGGCGCGCTCGTCCCCGTCGCAACCTCGGCGGCCTCACACCTGTTCGAAGGCCGCGCGCGGCCGCGCGCCCTGGGGGTCGTGGGCGCCCTCACCTTCCTGGGCATGGCTGCGGGGCCGTTCCTCGGGGCGGCGATCCTGGACGCGTTCCACCCGGACGCGGCCCTGGCCCGCCTCGGGATCCCGGCCGGCTCCTGGGTCGCGGAGGCGCTGGCGCCCGCCTGGCGATGGGTGTTCTACGTCAACGTGCCCATCGGGATCGCGGCCCTCGTGCTCGCCTGGGCGGCGAGCAGCGGCTGGGAGACGCCGCGGCGCGCCGGCCGGGTGGACATCGTCGGCGCCCTCCTCTTCTCCGCGTTCCTGATCGGGGCGCTCGGGGCGCTGACGCTCCTGGGCAGCCGCTCGCCCGCTGGTGGTCAGGGCCTCGACCCGGTGACGATCTCGCTGGTCCTGGCAGGCGTTGCGGCGGTCGCCGGGCCTGCGACCGTCCTGCGCGGGCTCAGGGTGCGCGACCCGTTCCTGGACCCTCGGCTGTTCCGTCACGCGCCGTTCACGGCCGCAGCGGTGGTGTCCGCACTGACCGGCTATGGCTTCGCAACCGCGATCGTCGGCGGCGCCGTCTTCGTGGACAGGGTCCTGTATGGAGGCGCGGATGACCAGCGGCTCGCCCTCGGTGCCCTCGGGGCGGCAACCGCGCTCGGCGCGCTCGTGTCCGGGTTCGCCGTGCGGCTGCTGTCGCTCCGGCTCGTGACGGTGATCGGTCTCGGGGCGTCGGTCGTCGCCCTCGTCATGATGTCCACCTGGACGCCGAGCACGACGATCGAGGCAACCTCCGCGTCGCTCGCTCTGTTCGGGGCAGGGTTCGGGCTCACGGTGACCCCGAGGTCCACCGCGGCCGTCGAGTCGGTCGCGCGCGAGGCCTACGGGATCGCGTCGTCGACCGTGACGGTCGCCCGCATGATCGGGATGGCCGTCGGCCTCGCGATCCTGACCGCCTACGGCTCCACCACCATCGACCGCCTGTACGACCAGGTGTACGCGACGCCCGACGCCTACCGCCAGTACGTCCCCCCGTCCTTGCGCGACCGCCCCCTGGAGGACGGACAGGTCGTTGATGCACTGGAGGCGTGGGCCGCCAGCGAGGCCGCACGGATCATGGTCGGGATCTTCCTCGTGGCGGGCGTGGTGACCGCCGTCGCCCTGCCGCCCTCGCTCGTCCTGGACCGGAGGCGGCGGCGTATGCTCCCCGACGGCGACCCGGAAGCGCCCCCGAGTGGAGTACCAGGCCCCGATGGAGCCCACGGCACGCACCCCGAACATCACACCCTCGGCTCCGGCTGAGCGCCCGCCCGTCCGCGTCATCGCCTGGTCCGCAAATGGGGCCCGGACCCTCGAGGGCACCGGGGATCTGGCGGCAATCCTGGCCGATCCGGCCGCGCGTGTCTGGGTGGACGTCAGCGCGCCGTCGCATGCGGATGTCGCGGTCGTTGCCGACCTCATGCACCTGCACCCGCTGATCGTCGAGGACATCGCCGAGCGCAACCAGCGGGCAAAGTTCGAGGAGATCGAGGGGACGCTCCACCTCGTGATGTTCTGGATCGCCTACCCGGGCGAAGTCACGGAGATCGAGGTCGACGTCGTGCTGGGGGCGCGGACGCTGCTCACCGTCCATGACCCGGGCTGGGACCCGCTCACCCTCCCGCAGCTCCGCGCCGGCGCCGGTCACCTGATCGAGCGCGGCGTGGACTTCCTCCTGTACGCGATCACGGACGGCATCGTGGACGGGTATTTCCCGGTCCTCGATGCCATCGGGGACGAGATCGACGCCCTCGAGGACGATGTCGTCCGCGCTGCGACGACGTTGACGCTGGAGCGCCTGTTCGCGATCAAGCGTGAGCTCGTCGGGCTCCGGCGGGCGATGTCGCCGGCCAGGGAGATCTTCAACCAGCTGACGAACCGCGATCTCGCGCTCGTCGCGCCGGAGCACGTCCTGTACTTCCGCGATGTCTACGATCACCTGATCCGCGTCACGGATGAGCTGGACAGCGACCGTGAGCTCGTGTCCGGCACGCTCGAGGTCTACCTGTCCACGGTCAACAACAACCTGTCGGTGATCATGAAGCGCCTCACCGGCGTGACCGTGATCATCGCGGGTGTCGGCGCGTTGGCCGGAATCTTCGGCATGAGCGAGGCGGGGACAGCTCTCGCGAACCACGAGGCGGGCGGCTTCTGGCTGGTCACCGGCCTCGTCGTCGTGCTGGCAGCCCTGACCACCCTGGTCCTGCGGCGGATCGACTGGATCTGAGCGTCCCGGTCGCGGTAGCCGCGGCCGGGACGTCGCCCGGCGGGCACCGGCGCGGCGGCGCCGCGCGACGTGCGGTCAGCCGCAGACGAGCGGCTTCGGTGTCGGGTGCGCGTCGGCCGGGTCGGCGTCCCCGACCGAGAGCGGGTAGGCGATGAGCTGCGTCTTGCCCGGCGTGCCCTTGGGTCCTTCCGAGGTCTGCAGCCAGAGCTCTTCGGACGTCGCGGCCAGCGCGGCATCGAGGGTGAGCTGGTGGAGCCGCACCTCGCGGATCTCGTACAGGTAGAGCTTGTTGTCGCTCGTGTAGACCTGCACGATCATGCCCAGCATCTTCCGTTGCTGGCCGGCGTGCGCGAGCTCGTAGATCGGGCCGAACATGCCGTCGCGGGCGTGGGCATACAGGTAGGTCGCGCGCCCCTCGCCCGGTTGCCCAAGCGCACTGATGTACATCGCGACGTTGCACAGCGGGTAGCCGGCCGGCCCCGCGACCACCGGCAGGTCGATCTTGAGCGCGGGCACGACCACCCGCGTCGCGACCGCCTGCTGGGCGGGATCGGTCGACGCACCCGGCGTCGCACTCGTGGTGGGCGACACAGCGGTCGACGGCGTCGGCAGGGGCGCCAGGGACGGGGCCGGCGAGGGCGTGAGCACGTCGACGACCGGCGACGCCTCGATGATCGTTCCCGCGGCCGCCGGATCCGTGTAGGACATCAGGCCGGCCGTCACCAGGACGATGCCCAGCGCGGTGAGCAACGCCGGGAGCAGGCGGGTACGGACGAGGGCGAGATAGTCCATCGAACGGAATGCTAGAGGAGGCCGGAGCATCCTGCCCTCGACGGTTGGTACTGGTACGCTCGTCCGGATGGGTGGGAAGATGGCGATCGGAGCGGGTCTCCTGGCTGGCACGGTCGTGGGGGTGCTGGGTCTTGGGGCCCTCATCCTGTTGGCGCCGGTGCCCGCCGTGCCCGTGGGGACCCCTGTGCCCGCCGGCCCGATCGCGTCCGCAGGTGCCTCGTCCTCCCCCGGGGTTTCGCCCGGGATGACCACGGGACCGTCGCCGTCCACCTCGAATTCCGCGTCCGTGTCGCCCCCGGCGTCCTCGCCCGAAGCCTCGTCGACGGCGTCCGCGTTCGGCGTCGGTCAGCCGGCTCCGATCCTGGACGTGTCGCAGCTCGGTGGCGGCCGGATCGACCTCACCGCCCTTCGGGGCAAGCCGGTGTGGGTCAACTTCATGGCCACGTGGTGCCCGTCGTGCCGGGACGAGCTGCCGCTGATGGCCGGGTTTGGCGCCCGGTACGAGAGCACGGGCCTGGTGATCGTCGCGATCGACGTCCGGGAGGACGAGGCGACGGTGAACGCGTTCGCGACGCAGCTCGGCGTTGCGCTCCCGATCGGCCTGGACGTCGACGGGAAGGCCCAGGACGCGTGGCGCGCGTACGCGCTGCCGGTCCATTTCTGGATCGACGCGGACGGGATTGTCCGCGACGGCGCCCTCGGCGGGATCGGACCGGACGTCATGGCCGCGGGTCTGAAGACCATCCTCCCCGGCGTCGACGTCACGGTCCCGTGAGCCAACGGCATCCCGGTCCCTCGGCAGAACCCGGCTCAGCCGCGGAGTCGGCGACCGACCTCGCTGCGGCGAGGGCCGCCGGGCTCGCCGCCAGCCCGCCCGTGCTCGTGATCGTCGACTTCGACGGGACGCTTGCTCCCATCGTCGCGGAGCCCTCGGCGGCCCGGATCGTGCCCGCAGCGCGACGGGCGCTGCGCCGGCTCGCCACCATCGCGGCACCTGCCGGTGCTCCCGTCGTCGTGGCCGTCCTGTCCGGACGCGACGCCGGTGACGTTGCACGCCGGGTGGGTGTGCCCGGCCTCCTGTACCTGGGACAGCATGGGATCGAGCGCGCCCGTCTCGCGACCGCGCGAGCGGACCCCGAGATCGTGGGCGACCCGGCGATCGCGGATCACGGTCCGGCCCTGGACCGGCTGGCCGATCGGACGGTGCGGGCCCTCGGCGGCCCGGCGTGGCTGGCGGTCGAGCGGAAGGGGACCTCGATCGGGCTCCACTACCGGCGCGCCGAGGATCCGGATCGTGCCCGACGGGAGATCCACGAGGCACTGGACGCGGCCCAGCGGGACCTCGGGATCGCCGACGTGGCGCGCCTCGAGAGCCGCCGCGTCGTCGAGCTTCGCCCCGGCAGTGCTCACGGCAAGGGCGAGGCGACTCGGCGTCTGATCCGGGAGACCGGGCCGGGGTCCGTGCTCGTGGTCGGCGACGACCGGACCGATGCCCGGGCATTCGCCGTCGTCCGCGAGCTGCGCGCCGCCGGGACCGTCCGGGCCCTCGTCCTCGGTGTCAGCGGCGCGGCTGAGACGCCCGACGAGGTCCGCGACGGCGTGGACATCATGATCCCGTCGCCGGGCGCGGCGGCCACGATCCTCGATGCCCTTGCCATGGCGCTCGACTCGCGGCCGAGCGACTGACGAGCTCTGCCCCGGGATCCGGGAGCTATTCCTCCGGGGAGAGGACCTCGCTCTCCACGCGCCGCAGGGTGTCCCGCAGGCGGCGCGACGGCGGCGGCGCGCCGCGCCGGATGGCGGCAATGTCGCGGAGCTGGCGGTCCAGCCACCACCGGACATCCTCGTGGCGGACCGACATCCGAAGGCGACGGAGCCGGAACCGACGCTGCTCTTCCGGCATCTCGAGTGCCCGCAGGAGCTGGCCCGCCGTCCCGGCGATATCCGCAGGTGCGACCACGAGAGAGTCGGATGCCAGCTGCTCAGCGGCACCCGCGGTCTCCGACAGGATCAGGACCGGGTTCCGCTCCCCGACCAGCACGGCCTCCTTGGCCACGAGGTTCATGCCGTCCACGAGTGGGTTGACGAGGACGACATCCGCGAGCCGGAGGGCCGCGATCGCCATCGCGTAGTCGGATCCGTCCGAGATCCAGATCGGTGCGTCGTCCGGGTCGCTGAGGCCGTTGATCCGGGCGACGACCTCGCGCACGGCGCCCGCGTACTCCGAGTATTCGGTGATCGAGGTACGGGTTGGCGCCATCACGGCCAGGAATCGGACCTGGTCGCGCAGCTGCGGCTCGTGCGCGAGCAGCTCCTCGAAGGCAAGGAACCCGCGCAGTGCGTTCTTGGACGGCTCGATCCGGTCCGCACGCACGACCAGCTTCGGGTTGCCGGCCCGCGCGAGACGCTCCCGGAGACGCTCCACACGACGCTGCACCTCCTCGGACCGGGCGAATCGATCGAGGCCCTCCGGGTCGACCGAGATCGGGTAGGTCCGGACCGGCACCCGCCGGCCGCGCCAGCGAACCGTCCGGCTGTCGGGTTCCACGCGTGCATCACGCACCGAGCTCGCGACGGTGTCCAGGAAGTTCGACGCGTACCGGTCGGTCTGCAGGCCGACGATGTCGCACTCGAGGAGGCCTTCGCAGATCGTCCGCCGCATGCCGGCCGGCAGCATCTGCCACTCGCTGGCAGCGGGCCACGGGATGTGGTTGAAGTGCAGGATCGTCGCGTTGGGCAACCGCCGCCGGATCCGGCCCGCCGCGAGATAGAGGTGGTAGTCCTGCAGCAGGATGATCGGCCGCGGATCATCACCGGCCGCCGCGATCGCAGCATCCGCGATGGCATCGTTCGCCGGCCGGTACCCGCCGCGCCAGGCCGCGAGCAGCGATGCGTCCACGTTCGGGCCATAGGCCGGTGCGAACATCCGGTGCTGGAGGAACCACAGGAACGGGTTGGCGATGATGTTGTAGTACGGCTCGAACACCGATCGATCCAGGTCCACCAGGTGGAGCTGGACGTCCTGGCCGGGGAGGACGGTGTCGATGAGCTTGCGAACGACGCGTGGATCGAACCGGCGCCCAGCACGGGTGGTGCGGCGGCCCAGGGACGGGGCCACCTCGCGATCACCCTCGGTGATCGCTACGGCGACCCAGCTCAGTCGTGCATGACGCCCCAGTTCGCCGAGGGCGGTCACGAGGCCACCTGCGCCCCGCGCAGCCGTCAGCCCGGCGGGAGCGGCGGGGTCGAGGTGAAAGGAGATGGGTCCGCGATTGGAGACGACGATCAGGCGGCCGTCCGCACCGAGGAGATCATCGAGAACCCGCGGTCGGTCAACAGGCACGTGCCCATTATGCCGGAGCATCCTCAGGATCCACGGCGGCCCCGATCTTCGTCCGCTCGGCCGGGGTGTGGCCCCTGCCGTGCGTGATCGCCCCGGCGACCGCGGTGAGGCTAGCCGATCGCCCGCGCGGCGTTGCCCACGATGTCCAGGATCAGGCCGGGGAACACGCCCAGGGCGATCGTCATGACCGTGGTCACCGCGAGGCCCGCCCAGATGAGGCGGCCGTGCGCGAGCGGCGGCGTATCAGTGGCCGGCTCCCGCATGAACATGTACACGACCACCCGCAGGTAGTAGAACGCCGCGGCCGCGGCGTTGAGCATGGCGAGCACGGCCAGCGCCGTGAGCCAGCCGCCGGCCTGGACGGCCGCCAGGATCACGTAGAACTTGCCGAAGAACCCCGCGGTCGGCGGGATCCCCGTGAGCGACAGCAGGAACAGGGTCATCAGGACCGCCAGCATCGGCTCCCGTCGAATCAGGCCGGCAAAGGTCGACAGGTTGCTGTGGACGCCCAGCCGCCGCTGGAGCGCCGCGATCACCGCGAACGCGCCGAGGTTCATGAACGAGTAGGCCACCCCGTAGTAGAGGAGCCCTTCCAGGCCCTGGATCTGGCCCGCCCCGTACGCCGCGAAGCCGACCAGCATGTAGCCGGTGTGTGCGATCGAGGAGTAGCCCAGCATCCGCTTGACGTTGTCCTGGGTCAGGGCGACCAGGTTGCCGAGCGTCATCGTCGTGGCCGCCAGGACCATGATCACGATGTTCCAGTCCGAGGCCAGCGGCCCGAGCGCCGAGGCGAACAGCCGGATGATCAGGGCAAAGGCACCGACCTTGGGCCCGACGGACAGCCAGCCGGTGACCGGCGTCGGCGAGCCCTGGTAGGCGTCCGGGGTCCAGTAATGGAACGGCACCGCCGCGATCTTGAACGCCACACCCGTGGTCAGGAACGCCAGCCCCATGCCGAGGCCGGGCGAGATCGCGCCGCCGCTCACGACCGCGGTCAGGGCATCGGACACGCCGGCGATGCGGGTGGTGCCGGTGGTCCCCCAGACGAAGGCGAGGCCGAACAGGAAGATCGCACTCGAGAAGGAGCCGAGCAGGAAGTACTTGATCGCGCCCTCGGTGGAGTACCCGTCCGACTTGTTGTAGCCGGCGAGCAGGTAGCCGGGCAGCACCATCAGCTCCAGGCCCAGGAACAGCACCAGCAGATCCGCGGAGCCGGCGATCAGCATCGCGCCCGACATCGCGAACACGAGCACGGTTGCGAACTCGGCAACCGGGAGGCCACGCTCCTCGAGGTAGTCGGGTGCGAACGCGACGGTCAGCGCGACCATCGAGATGAACAGGATGTCCAGGAAGGTCGTCAGTGGATCCACGACGTACGCGCCGTCGAATGCCGTCGATCCCGTCTGTCCCGTGACCGCCGTCAGTGCGGCGACGACGGCAAGGCCGAGGAACGCCGTCGCCAGAGCCGGGCCCTTGCGTCCGGGCGCGATGAAGTCCACGACGAGGATCGCGGCCGCGACCAGGATGGCCGCGATGAACGGCGCGACCGTGGTGGCATCGGAGAAGCTCACCGGTACCCTCCTACCGCCACAGCCCGAGGGCGATGGGCGCGCCGCGCGCGACGGCGTTGAGCGTCTCCGTGACGGACCCGGAGATCAGGTTCAGGATCAGGCCGGGGAACAGGCCGAAGACTACGACCAGCGCGCCCAGTGGCACGAGGGTCAGCATCTCCACCCGACGCATGTCGACCAGGTGGTCGCCCAGGCCCCTGAGGAAGTCCGAGAGCTCGCCGAAGGCGACCCGCTGGAACATCCACAGCAGGTAGCCGGCAGCCAGGATCATCACGAACGTCGCCACGGCCGCCGCCCACGGGTAGACAGCGAACGTGCCGACGAGGGTCAGGAACTCACCGACGAACCCGGACAGGCCGGGCAGGCCGACGGACGCGAACACGAAGAACCCGAACGCAGCCGCGTACACGGGGGTCCTCGCGCCCAACCCGCCCATCTTCGCGATCGTCCGGTCGTGGGTCCGCTCGTAGATCACGCCCACGAGCAGGAACAGGGCGCCCGTGATCAGGCCATGGCTGACCATCTGGAGGATCGCGCCCTGCAGCGCCTGTTGCTGGAACACGAAGATCCCCAGGGTCACGAAGCCCATGTGGCTGACCGACGAGTAGGCAACGAGCTTCTTCAGGTCAGGCTGGACGAGTGCCACGATCGCGCCGTAGATGATCGCGACCAGCGACAGCACGATGATCGCGGGCGCCCAGGTGTGGGCCGCGTCCGGGTAGAGCGGCAGGGCGAAGCGGATGAACCCGTAGCCGCCCAGCTTGAGCAGGACGCCGGCCAGGATCACCGAGCCGGCGGTGGGTGCCTCGACATGGGCGTCCGGCAGCCAGGTGTGGAACGGGAACATCGGCACCTTGATCGCGAACGCGAGGGCGAACGCGGCGAAGGCGAACAGCTGGAACGTCGGATCGAACTGGAAGCCGCGCAGGACCGTGAGGTCGAACGCGCCCTCCCAGCTGCCCGTCGCCGCCTGGTAGGTGAACGCCGTCGCCAGGATCGCGACCAGCATCAGCAGCGAGCCGACGAGGGTGTACAGGACGAACTTGATCGTCGCGTAGATGCGGTTGGCCCCGCCCCAGACGCCGATGATCAGGTACATCGGGACGAGGACCAGCTCCCAGAAGATGTAGAACAGGAACAGGTCCAGCGACACGAACACGCCGATCATGCCGACCTCGAGGACCAGGAAGGAGACCATGTACTCCTTGACCCGGTTCTGGATCGGGCGGAACGAGGCGAGGATGCTGATCCAGGTCAGCGTCGTCGTGAGCACGACCATCGCCATCGACAAGCCGTCGACACCCACCTTGTAGCGGATGCCGAACAGCGGGATCCACGGCTGCTGCTCGATGTACTCGAAGCCCGGCCGGCCCGGCGTGAAGCCGATGAGCAGGATCAGCGATGCCACCCACGCGGCCAGCGCGAAGCCGAGAGCCGTGTAGCGAGCCAGGTCCGCGCGGCGGTTGGGCAGGAAGGCGACGACGATCGCACCGACCAGGGGCAGGAAGATGATCAGCGAGACGATCGGGAATTCGGACACGTTCATCACCGGCTCACGATCACGAGGAAGGAGCCGGCCATCACGATCAGCCCGATCGCGATGCCAAGCGCGTAGTTCTGGACCCGGCCGGTCTGGGTGCGGCGCAGCTCGCCACCCGCGTCACGGGTCAGCATTCCGACACCGTTGACGGTGCCGTCGACGATCGTGCGGTCGAACCACCACATGAACGCAGCGACGCGGCCGCCGATCCGGATGAACAGCAGGTCGTAGAGCTCGTCGAACCACCACTTGTTGAGCGTGGCGCGATACAGGAAGCGGGTCGCCCCGTTGGCGGAGGACAGGCGCTCGACGGCGGCATGGTTGCCCCGGCGCCGGAAGAAGCCGAACAGGGCGATGCCGACGACCAGGCCGATCGCCGCCGCGGAGACGCTGATCAGGATCAGCACGCCGTCGATGCCGCCGATGGCGAATGCCTCGGGGGTGCCATGGAGCAGGTGCTCCGAATCGGCGAACACCGGCTCCAGCCAGCCCGCGAGCAGGCCGGTCCCGCTGAACAGCGGGGGGCCGCCCCAGCTGAGCGCGACGCCCAGGATCGCGGCCGGGATGGCCAGCAGCACCAGCGGCAGGGTCATCGTCCACGCCGACTCGTGGATCTTCGGCTCCACCTCGGGGTCGACGCGGCTCTCGCCATAGAACGTCTTGCCCATCAGGCGCCACATGTAGAACGCGGTCATCACCGCCACCACGACGCCGATCAGCCAGACCCACCAGAACCCGAACTTGAACGCATCCCCGAGGATCTCGTCCTTGGAGAAGAAGCCGGACAGCGGCGGCAGGCCCGCAATCGCGATCGAGGCCGTCAGCATCGTCCAGTGGGTGATCGGGATCTTTCGCCACAGGCCACCCATGCGGTTCATGTCCTGCTCCTCGTGGACCGCGTGGATCACCGATCCGGAGCCGAGGAACAGCAGGCCCTTGAAGAAGCCGTGGGTCATCAGGTGGAAGATCGCCGCGCCGTACGCCCCGACACCCAGGGCCGCGAACATGTAGCCCAGCTGGCTCAGCGTGGAGTACGCGAGGACACGCTTGATGTCGGTCTGGGTGAACGCGATCGAGGCGGCCAGGATCGCGGTGAAGATGCCGACGGCGGCGACGACGACCATCACGTCCTGCGCATGGGCGAACAGCGGGTTGGCCCGCGCGACCAGGTACACGCCGGCATTGACCATCGTGGCGGCATGGATCAGGGCGGAGACCGGGGTCGGGCCCTCCATCGCGTCCGGCAGCCAGACGTGGAGCGGGAACTGCGCGCTCTTGCCCACGGCGCCCGCGAACACGAGCAGCGCGACGATCGAGAGCGGGATCGTCAGGGTGCCGGCCGGCGCCGCGATCAGCTGCGCCAGCGAGTCGTGGATGTTCATGGTGCCCGTGTTGACGAAGATCGCCATGATCCCCAGCGCGAACCCGACGTCGCCCACGCGGTTGACGATGAACGCCTTCTTCGCGGCCAGGGCCGCGGACCGCTTCTGGTACCAGAAGCCGATCAGGGAGTAGCTGGACAGGCCGACCAGCTCCCAGCCGGCAAACACCAGCAGCCAGCTGTTGGCCATCACCAGCAGGAGCATCGAGAACATGAACAGGTTGAGGTAGGCGAAGAACCGCCACGCCCCGGGGTCGTGCGCCATGTACCCGATCGAGTAGACGTGGACGAGCATCCCGATCGTGGTGACCACGATCAGGAGGGCTGCCGTCAGGGTGTCCACGTGGAACCCGAAGTCCACGCTGAAGTTGCCGGCCGGGATCCAGGTCCAGAGCTTGATGTCGAGGCCGCCCTCGCCGAATGCCTCGGCGTGGCCCAGGGCCCCCGCGACCACGACCATCGCGATGACCCAGACCACGATCACGCCCAGGACCGGGACGGCGCTGGCCGCGTTGCGGCCGAACGTCATCTGCAGCCGTCGCCCGAACAGGGCGGTGAACGCAAAGCCGAGGATCGGCAGCAGGACGATCAGCGGG
Source organism: uncultured Chloroflexia bacterium (assembly GCA_963849495.1). GTDB lineage: Bacteria > Chloroflexota > Limnocylindria > Limnocylindrales > CSP1-4 > CAIXZV01. The sequence continues at coordinate 159,560 of CAWKHN010000009.1, forward strand.
ATCAGCGTCCCGTACATGCCGGGATCCACGTTGGGGGTGAGGGCACCGCTGGCAGCGAACGTCGTGCTGGGCAGGAGATGCATCGGCTGCCGCCTACCGGCTCATCGCGTCGTACTCGTCGACGAGCGGCGTCTTCTTGTTGCGATAGATCGCGATCACGATCGCGAGGCCCACGGTGGCCTCCGCGGCTGCGGCGGCCATGACGATCAGCACGATCACGGACGCACTGGTCTTGAGCGACGGGCTGAACGCGCCGAAGGCGATGATCGCGAGGTTGACCGCGTTGAGCATCAGCTCGATCGACATCAGCATGCTGATCGCGTTGCGGCGCGCCAGGAAGCCGAACGAGCCGATCGCGAACAGGAGCCCCGCCAGCACGAGGTAGGCGTCCAGCGACTGGGACAGGTTGTGGAGGGCGGCGAGCATCAGCCGGGTCCTCCGCGCTCGCGCTTGGCCAGGAACACGCCCCCGATCACGGCCGCGAGGAGCAGCACGCTCACCACCTCGAACGGCAGCACGTACGACGAGAACATGGCGCTGGCCACGGCCTCGGTGCTGGTCCAGACGCGCCCCGCCGTCTGGGGCCAGTCGGTGGCCGTTGCCGTGACGGCGATCAGGATCGCGAGGATCACGGCGGCGATCGTCGCCGGCAGGACCTGGGTCTGGAAGACGAGCGACGTCGGGCCGATCTTCGACTGGGTGAGCATGATCGCGAACAGGATCAGGACGCTGATCGCGCCGATGTACACGAGCACCTCGGCGGCCGCCACGAACGGCGCCCCGGCGAGGACATAGAGGCCGGCGAGCGCCCCGAAGCTGACCATCATCGCCAGGCCGCAGCGGATGATGTCGCGCATCGTGACCACCAGCAGGGCCGCGCCCACCATCACGGCGGACAGGCCCAGGAACAGCAGGTCATCCCACCCGATCCCGATGAGCGGGATCGTCTCCGGCAACGTCACTCGTCCCTCTCAGTGATCGTGGACGTGGCCCGACCCGTTCCCGGGTGCATGGCCATTCCCATTTCCGTTTCCAGCCCCCTGCGCGAGCGAGGCCGGCAGAACCGGGAGCAGCCGGGACGAGTCGAGGAGGCGTCCCTCGGCCCGCGCCCGTTGCGCCCAGTCGCGCTCGCTGCGGATGTAGCTCATCTCCGTCTCGCGCTCGACCGCGGCCAGCGCGAGGAGATCGATCATCGGCTCCTCGCGGGACGTGTGGCTGAGCTCGAACTGGTCGCTGTCGCGGACGGCGTCGTAGGGGCAGGCATCGACGCAGATGCCGCACAGGATGCAGCGGCTCTCGTCGACCTCATACTTCTGCAGGACGCGCGGCTTGGGCATCAGCGCGCCGGTCGGGCATGTCTCGGCGCACCGGCCACAGGACACACACGGGGTGTCGTTGAGGCTCATGTCCAGCGGCGTCGTCACCAGCGTGTCGAAGCCGATCCGCATGAAGTCGTAGCAGGCGGCGCCGACGACCTCTGCGCACACGTTTGCACACCGGCCGCAGTCGATGCAGCGGGACGGCTCGCGCAGGATGAACGCGTGGCTGTCGTCCCGGACGTAGTCGTGGTTGAGCCCGGTGAACCGGTTCTCGGTCACGCTGCGGTAGCCGGCTCCCTGGTGGAACTGCGGCTCGAGGGTCGTGAGCGTCGTGCCATATTCGATCCCCAGGCGGCGCAGGTCGCAGAACCCGATCGCCTCGCACGTGCACTGGAGGCAGCGGGTCGACTCGGCCACGGCCTCGTCGCGGCTGTACGGGACCTCGTACTCGATGTAGCTGTGGTCGCGCGCCTCGGGCTCGAGCGCCGTGAGGCGGTAGCGGGGCTCCTTGATCTCGCCGGTGAACGGGACGATCGAGAGGAACTCGGGCTGCGGCTCGGCAAGGGTCTGGCGGGTGCGGATCGCCGCGAGGTCCTGGTCCTTGAGGTACGCGTCCACGGCGTAGGCCGCACGCCGCCCCTCCGCGATCGCCTGTACGACGGTCGCGGCACCGATCCGGACGTCGCCGGTGCCGAACACGCCCGGACGGGCCGTCTCGAACGTGACCGCGTCCGCCTTCAGCCTGTGGCGCGCGACCTCGGGTCCTTCCGAGCCCGGGCCGATCCAGGTGAGCTCCGGCCCCTGGCCGATGGCCAGGAGCACCCGGTCGCAGGGGATCGTGAACTCCGTGCCGGGCGCGGGCGACGGGCGTCGTCTCCCGGACGCGTCGGGCTCGCCGAGCGCCATCCGGATGAACTCCACGCCCGTGACCTTGCCGGTCTTCTCGTCCGTGATCACGCGGGTGGGGCCGGCCTGGAAGATCGCGGTGACACCTTCCTCGATCGCCTCGTGGACCTCGCCCGACGCCGGCATGTCCTTCATGTCGCGGCGGTAGACGAGGGTGACCTCCTTGGCGTGCTGGCGGATCGAGGTCCGGCTGCAGTCCATCGACGTGAAGCCCCCGCCGACGACGACGACCCGGGTGCCCTCGTGACCCGGGTAGGGCAGCCCCAGCGTCGCCGTGCGCAGGTACTCGAGGCCGTCGATGACGCCGTCGGCGTCCTCGTTGGGGATTCCCAGCTTGTTCGTGTCGTAGCAGCCGATGGCAACCACGATCGCGTCGAACCCCTGGTTCTGCAGGTCGTCGAGCGTGAAGTCCTTGCCCAGCTCCATGTTGCACTGGAGCTTCGCGCCCAGGCGCCACACCGCCTCGTACTCGGCCTCGAGCACCTCGACCTTGGGCAGCCGGTATTGCGGGATGCCGTAGCGGAGCATCCCGCCGGGGGCCGGGTCGCGCTCGAAGACCGTGACGTCATGCCCGTTGAGGAGGAGGTAGTAGGCGGCGCTCATGCCCGCCGGTCCGGACCCGATGACCGCGGCGCGACGGCCCGACGGCGCCTGGCGCTCGAACGGCAGCGGCGGGTCGACACCCTCGTCAAGCATCGATCGCAGGACCTGGTCGCCGGCGTACCTGTGGCTGTCCCGGATGGCGATCGCCTCGTCGACCTCGTCCCGGCGGCAGTGCTCCTCGCACGGAGCAGGACACACGCGGCCGAGGATGGAGGGGAACGGGATCGTGCGCTTGAAGATCCGGGCGGACTCCCGCCAGTTCGCCTCGGCGTTCGCCTTGAGGAAGCCCGGGATGTCGATGTGGCTCGGGCACTTGTTCTGGCAGGGCGGCAGGCAGTACGCGTTGTGGTCGCTGAAGATCAGCTCCAGGTTTGTCCGCCGGAGCCGCCGCAGCTCGTCCGTCTGCGTCTGCACGACCATGCCCGCCTCGGCGCTCCGCGAGCAGGAGATCGGCGGCGTGTCCTCGCCCTCGACCTCGACCACGCACATCCGGCATGCGCCGAACCCGGGCAGCTTGGGTTCGTAGCACAGGGTCGGGATCTCGATCCCGTTGTCGCGGCAGACCTCGAGGATCGTCTGGCCCTCGAACCCCTCCACGACCCGGCCGTCGACCTCGATCCGGATCCGCGGGGTGCTCTGCGGTCGCTGCGGCGACTGGGTCGTGATCAGGCGCTCGGCGAGGGTGTCCTCGCGCGCCGTGATCGTGTCGTACACGACGGGGATGTCGGGGCGCGACTCGACTTGTCGCTCGATCGGGTTGTCGGGGCGCGTGATCAGGTCGGCCATCAGCGGGTTCCTGGTGTCGCCGCGCCGGCGGTCACCGCGATCGGGTGGCAGACGCCGGCGGGGCAGGAGCTGCGAAGGAGGTGGTCGTCGAGCTCGGATCGGAAGTATCGCATCCCGCTCAGGAACGGGAGGGTCGCCAGGCGCTCGTGATCACACAGACCGCTGGCGGCGATGTCGTGCGCCAGGTCCGCCAGCACCGTGGCATCGGTGGGCTTCGGACGCCCGGACGTGGCGCGCTCGCCGATCTCGTACAGGCGGCGCAGCCCGATCCGGCAGGGGATCGACTTGCCGCACGCCTCCTCCGCCGAGAACCGGGTGAGGAGCCGGGCGAGATCCAGGATGCACGCCCGCTCGTCCGCGATCACGATCGAGCCGGAGCCGATGTGGGCGCCGGCCGCCCGCAGTGCGTCGAACTCGTAGGGCGTGTCCAGCAGGTCGGGGGGGAGGAGGCCACCGGTGGGACCGCCGACCAAAATGGCCTTGAGCGTGCGACTGCCGGTTCCACCGGCGAGCGCGACCAGCGCGCGCAGGGGCGTGCCCAGCGGGACCTCGGCCATGCCGGCGCCCTCGGGACCGCGCAACTGGACGAGGATGGTCCCGGGGCTGACCGGCGAGCCGATCGCCGCATATGCGGCTCCGCCCTGCCGGACGATCCACGGAACGGCGGCCAGCGTCTGGACGTTGTTGACCACGGTCGGCTTGCCGAACAGGCCGCGCTCGGTGGGCCACGGAGGCCGCTGCTCGGGCTGGCCGCGCCGGCCCTCCAGCGCCTTGAGCAGCACGGTTTCCTCGCCCAGCATGTACGCGCCCTGGACGGCGCGGACGCTGATGGCGACGTCGTGGCCCGACCCGAGCACGTCGTCGCCGACGAAGCCCGCCTCCTCGGCCGCTGCGACGGCGGCCTCCAGACGCGCGATGAGGGCGGGGTCGCCGGCCCGCACCGCCAGGATCGCCTGGGTCGCGCCGGTTGCGAACGCCGCGATCACGAGCCCCTCGATGACTGCCCACGGGTCCGCGAACATGAGGGTGGCGTCCGTCTGGACGGCAGGGTCCGCGCCGTAGCCGTTGGCGACGACGTAGCGCTGATCGGCCTGCTGCGAGGCTGCCGCGCGCCACTTCTCGCCGGTCGGGAAGCCGGCGCCACCGCGCCCGCGCAGCCCGGCCGCAGCCAGGGTGGCGATCGTGCCCGTCGCCCCGAGGTCGCGGACGGCGACGCGCAGGCCCTCGAAGGCCCCGGCGCGGACCGCCGCGTCGAGATCACCGGGATCCTCGGAGATCGCGTCGATGCGGCCGGTCAGAACCCGGGTCCAGTCGCCGGGCGTGGTGAGGAACGTGGCCATCAGGAGGCTCTCCCGCCGCCGTGGCCGAGGGAGGCATCGAGCGCCGAGCGGTATGCCTGCTCGATCGCCCGATGTGCCTCGCCGGCGGCGGGCGCGTCGCCGATCACCGGCGGCTCGAAGCGCAGGTGCCGGTAGTAGCTGGCGGTCCCGTAGATCATCGCGTACCAGGCACCGGTGACCCGCGAGATGTGCTTGAGCGCCGCGACGGGCAGGTATCCGTACTCGGCCTGCGTCTCCTCAAGGATCGCCAGCAGGTCCTTCGGGTCAAAGTCGTGTGCCTCGAGGATCGCGTCCAGCGGCGTCGTATCGATCGCGTCGAAGCGCGTGAACGCGGGATCGGCCACGGGCCGCCCGGCCCGCCGCATCGCGGACTCCTCGCGCCGCTCGCCGTACGTCTCGGGCGGGCCCCAGTGGACGTGGAAGCGGCCCTTGGTGTCGATGCCGCCCATGTCGATGCACTCGATGGGGCACGCCTGGGCGCACTGGAAACAGGTCTCGCACTTGAGCGTGCCGTGCTCGTCGTACAGCAGCTGCAGGCGACCGCGGAACTTGGGAGCGACGTCCGCCTTCTGCTCCGGCCACTGGATGGTCGCCTTCGGCTGGAAGAACCGCCTCAGGGTCAGGCCCATGCCGCGGACGAGGCCTATGCCCGGGATCATGGTCATCGGGTCACCCGGCCTTCAGGGATTGCACGACGACGATCGCCGCCGCGGTCACGAACAGGTTCAGCAGGGCGGCCGGCAGGAGCCACTTCCAGGCGAACCCCATGAGCTGGTCGATGCGCACGCGGGGGAACGTGCCCCGCATCCAGACGAACACGAACACGAAGACGAACGACTTGGCCATGAACCACACGAGACCCGCGACCCAGTCCACGCCGGCATAGGCGACCCCGAACAGCAGGCCGACGGCCACCACGTTGAACAGGATGAACCCGAGCACCAGCGCCTGCCATGCAGGGGTGGCGCTCCGGACGAGGTAGAAGGGCGCGGCGAACAGCAGGGTCACGGCCAGGGGCACCGCCGCCAGCAGGATCAGCAGGTTGATGCCCAGCGAACCGGGGTCCAGGGCAACCACGATGTGGGGGAACGGGAACGGGGCATTCCAGGCCCCGAAGAACAACGTCACGAGCAACGCCGAGATGATGAACACGTTGACGTACTCGGCGAAGAACAGGAACCCGAACCGCATGCCCGAGTACTCGGTCGCGAACCCGGCGACGATCTCGGAATCCGCCTCGGCCAGGTCGAACGGGGTCCGGTTCGCCTCGGCGGTGGCGGCGATGAAGAAGATCAGCGCGCCGAGAGGCTGGCGGAACACGAACCAGTTGGTGAACCAGCCACCCTGGTCGGCCGCGATCTGGTTCAGGCTCATCGTCCCGGCCAGGAGGATCAGGCCCACCACCGACAGGGTGAGCGGGATCTCGTAGCTGACCACCTGGGCGGCGGCCCGGAGACCGCCCAGCAGCGAGTACTTGTTGAAGCTCGCCCAGCCGGCCATCAGCAGGCCGACGACGCTCATGCCCCCGACCGCGAACAGGTAGAGCAGCCCGATGTTGAGGTCCTGGCCCACGAGCCCGGGGCCGAAGGGGATGACGAGGAACGTCATGACCGCGGTCAGGAACACCACGACCGGAGCCAGCGTGAACACCAGGCGGTCGGCGCCGGTGGGGGTGAAGTCCTCCTTGGTGAGGACCTTGAGCCCGTGCACCACCGACATCAGCGCCCCGCCCGGCCCGATCCGGTTGGGACCGATCCGGAGGTTCATCAGGGCGATGACCTTGAGCTCCATGTAGATGATGATGAACGCGGCCGGGATGCTGAACACCAGGACGCCGGTGACCGCGATCAGGAACCGCACGACGCCGAGGTTCGCGCCCAGGAGGTCCCCGAGGAACGGTCCGACGAACTGGGCGATGAGCACCGTGACGATCGGTCCCACGACGAGGACCACGAACAGCAGCGGCAGCAGCACCTTGCCCGTGAGGGTGAGGTTGCCCCAGGCCCGGTTGAGGGTCGTCATCCGCCGCCCTACTTGTCGATGCCGCCCATGACCGGGTCGAGCGAGGCCATGACGGCCATCGTGTCCGCGATCAGGTTGTTCTTCATGAGCATGCCGACGAGCTGGAGGTGCACGAACGAGGGGTCGTGGATCTTCATCCGGAACGGCTGGTCCGTCCCGTCCGAGATCGCGTACGTCCCGTAGAGACCACGCGGACCCTCGATCCCGGCCCACGCACGCCCGGGGCGTGGGCGCAGCAGCCGGGGCAGCTTGGCCATCACCGGGCCGTCGGGCATGTTGTGCAGGCACTGGTCGATGATCCGGAGGCTCTGTCGCACCTCGTCGACGCGCAGGAGGTAGCGATCGAGGCTGTCCCCGCCTCGTCCCTGCCCGCGGGTCGGGATGTCGAAATCCAGCTCCGGGTAGACCGAGTACGGGTGCGCCCGGCGGACATCGAACGGGACCCCGGCGGCGCGCAGGTTGGGGCCCGTGACGCCCATCCGGAGGGCGGTCTCCCGGTCGAGCACCCCGATCCCGCGCATCCGGCGGACGAAGATCTCGTTCTCGTTGAGGAGCTGCGTCTGCGCCTCGTGCTGCGCGGTCGCCCGGCTCATCCAGTCGCCGAGGCGGGACATGAACTCGTGGTTCAGGTCACCGTTCACGCCGCCGATCCGGAAGTAGTTGAACAGCATGCGCTGCCCGGTCACGGCGGCCAGCATCTCGACGATCTCGTCGCGCTCGATGAAGGCGTACAGGATGGGCGTGAGGCCGCCCAGGTCGAGCGCCATCCAGCCCATGAACAGGGCGTGGCTGGCAATGCGGTTGAGCTCCCCGGTCAGCACCCGGATGTACTCGGCCCGGCGCGGCACCTGGACGTCCAGGAGCTTCTCGAACGACATCACCGGAGCCCACTCGCAGAACAGCGAGCTCACGTACTCCAGCGGATCGACCTGGCTGATGATGTGGTGATAGTCGGAGTTCTCGCACAGCTTCTCGACGCCGCGATGGAGGTAGCCGAGCACGGGATCCAGGTCCACGACCCGCTCACCGTTGATCTTGAGCACGACCCGCAGCACCCCGTGCGTGGACGGATGCTGCGGCCCCATGTTGACGAACATCTCGCCGTCGCCCAGGGCGTAGAACTCGGCCTCCCGCTCGGTGCGCGGCGGATACGGCGGCACGGCCTCGAACGACCCGATCTGGTCGTCGAGCATGATCCGCGGATCGTCCTCGGACTGGTGCTGGTGGGGCGTGGCGGATGTGGTCACGGTCAGGCCTTGGCAGTCCGGCGGACGACGGCCGTCGTCGCCTGGGTCGGCACGTGCGTCTGCTCCATGTGGCGGACGCCGCCGCCGGGTGACCGGGCGGCGTCGTCGGGCAGGTAGAAGTCCTTGCGCAGCGGGAAGCTCGTGTAGTCGGGCGGCATGTAGATGCGGCGCAGATCGCGATTGCCCTCGAAGATGATCCCGAACATGTCGTAGGCCTCGCGCTCCATCCATTCCGCGCCGGGCCACAGGCCGGTCAGCGTCGGGACACGCGGGTCATCGCGGGGCATGCCGTCCGCGATCACGCGCAGCCAGTCGGGCGTGGTCGCGGACCACAGGTGGTACACGACCTGCATGTGGTCGCCGGTGTCCACGCCCGCGAGGTCGGCGAGGACCACGAAGCCGAGATCGGGGTCGTCGTGGAGACCGCGCATGACCTCGGGCAGGTCCGCCGGGCGGATCCGGATCTCGGTCTGGTCGTGGCGCTGCCGGAGCGGCCCGGTGAGGCGGTCGCCAAAGCGCGCTTCAAGGCGTCGCCTGAGGACACGATCCATCTCAGACGTCCTCGGGGACGGTGGGGCCGATCGAGCGCTCCAGCCACTCGCCGCGACGCTCCTTGACCAGCTGCCCGAGCTTCATCATCCCGTAGATCAGGCCTTCGGGACGCGGGGGGCAGCCGGGAACGTAGACGTCCACCGGCATGACCCGGTCGATGCCTTCGATGGTCGAGTAGCTTCGCTTGTAGCGGCCGCCCGAGCACGTGCAGTCGCCCATCGCGACGCACCATTTCGGCTCCGGCATCTGCTCCCACAACCGGATGAGCGGGCCGGCCATCTTGGTCGTCAGCGTTCCCGCCACGATCAGCACGTCCGCCTGGCGAGGGGACGCGCGGAACGGGAACATGCCCCAGCGGTCCATGTCGTTCTTGGACGTGGCCGCGGACATCATCTCGATCGCGCAGCACGCGAGGCCCGAGAGAAGCGGCCACAGGCTGTTCATCCGGATCAGGTCAAGGACCACGTCCGCCTTGGTGGGAATGACCTCGAGCTGGCCCCAGCGCGCCGTGTCCGAGAGCACCAGGGAGGACCCCTCCAGGCCGCGCAGGTGGGTGTGCTCCGTGGGCAGGCCACCCCCGTATGCCTCCGGACGCGTGGACGTCCACAGGGTGTTGGGCACGACGATGGGCTGCGTGAGGTCACGAGGTGTCGCGGCAACGAGCGAGGCCGCGGTCCGGCCGGACTGGTCGGGCGTCCCGGCGTCGTTGCCCGGCGTGGCGCCGGGATCGCGGACCGCGCCCGGGTCCTCCGGGGTCAATGCCACGTGAGCACCCCTTTGCGCCAGGCGTAGGCCAGCCCGACCAGCAGGATCCCGACGAAGATCAGCATGCTCACGAAGCCGCCCAGCAGGAGATCCCGGAACACCAGCGCCCAGAGGTAGATGAAGACCGCCTCGATGTCGAAGGCGACGAACAGGAGGGCGTAGATGTAGAACGAGATCCCGAAGCGTGCGTGCGTGTCGCCGTAGGTGTCGATCCCGGACTCGTACGGGTAGCCCTTGTGCTGATCGCCCCGTGTCCGGTGCGTGAGCAGCCACGCGAGCCCGATCGTCAGGAAGACGAACGAGACTCCTGCGAAGGCAAACCCGACGACGTACCAGATCCCGGTCACGTGGTCCTCGGTGTCGAGCGGGACCGACGGCATTGAGGTCGGCGCCCGCTGGCGATGATGATCGTGGGCGTGCCGCTTTCCCTGCTCGGGGCGGCTCGGCCTTCGCATTCTAGCAGCGGCATCCGGGCAGGCGCGGACCGGCGCCGGTGCCCGGACCGGCGGACGTTCATCATGCCCCGGAGCGGGTCAGGCGCCTCATCCCGGGCAGCTTCGTGTTCGGCGGGAGGCCGCGACCGAACGCCAGGACCCTGAACCCGCCCATCCCGCCCGGGTCCATGAGCCGTGCCACGGCCGACCGGAGCAGCAGGGCATCCTGGAGGGAGGCGCCGGGACGGCGCAGGACGGCGGACGTCAGCTCACCCGTCCCGACCGTCGCAAGCAGCTCGGCCTGGGTCGTCTCGCCCAGCGGGATCAAGGCGGCGCGGGCGGCCGCGGCCCGCACGGCGGCGAGATCCACGGTCGCGGTCATGTCCTGGCGCCCGATATGCCGGAACGGATCCGAACCGACCGCGTGGCGTGCGAACGCTCGCAGCGTGCCGGCGCGCCGCGCGGGGGCGTGAAGGAGCGTGGGCTCCGCCGCGTAATCGACGAGCACCGTGACCCCGCGATCGAGGTGCCGCGTCGCGCCGTCGAGCCACCCGTCGATGGCCAGGCAGATCTCGGTGACCTGGCCGTCCTCGAGCGTCACGCCCTCCGCGGCCAGGCGGTCCGCCAGGGCCGGGTTGCTCGGATCTCCCTCGACGGCGCGGAACCGGTCGCCCTCGACGTCCACGAACAGCTCCCGCGGGCCACCGGGACGGCCGACGAGACGGTGCACGGGCAGCGCGTCCAGCACCTCGTTGGCCACCACCGCGCCCGTCTCGGTCCGGTCACCCGTGGGTGGATCCGGCACCAGCCGGTCCGCCAGCCCGTCACCGGCAAGGCGGGCGGCGAAGGCGTCATGGCGGGCCGGCTCGACCTCGACGGGACGGTAGCGGATCGCGTCGAGGAGCGGCGAGCCGAGATCGCGGAGGCCGCCCAGCAGGCCCGCCGCGAGCGCTCCGGTGCCCGCCCCGGGCTCGGTGACGGTGAACGGCGACGGGCGCCCCAGGGCCTCCCATGCCTGCTCCAGCAGCCGGCCGACCGCGGCACCGAAGATCGGGTGGGTCTCCGGCGCCGTGAGGAAGTCATTCGCGCGACCGGGCCCTGCATCAGGCCGCCGGTAGTAGCCGTGGTCAGGCTCGTAGAGGGCCCGTTCCATGAACCGCGCGAACGTCATCGGTCCGTCGGCCGCGATCTCGGCCCGCAGGAGCGCCACCAGCTCGGCGTCCTCGCCGACCGCCTCCGGGTCCGGGAACGGGTCGTAGCTGAAGCCGGGCCGGGACGGCGTGCGCTCGTCGGTCACGTCACCGGCTCCCGGCGCGCCGCAGAGCCAGACGGACGCCCGGGCCAACCAGCCCGTGGCCGCCAAGCAGGACGGGCACGGCAGCCGCCGCCGCCGACGCGGTGAGGGCCCGAAGCCAGGGGTCGCGAACGCGGCCGGCCAGCAGCAGGTCGCTCGCGAACCGGTCCTCCGGCGACGGCCACGCTCGCTCGTCCGCGCCGAGCCGGTGGGCAAGGAGCACGCGTGAGTCCACCAGGGCGCCGTCACACAGTGCCGCCAGGGTGCGGGCCAGGCTCTCCGGGCCGTCCCGTTCCAGCAGCGACCCGATGACGCTGGCCGGGGCACGGCGGTTGGCACCCCCCGTCGTCGCGTCCGCATTCGAGGTCCGGAGACCGCGCTCTTCGATCAGGACCCGCGTCCGCGAGCGTGTCCGACGCTCCAGCCACCGGACGTCGGCGGCGGACGTCCGGCCGGCGACGAGCAGCTCCGCCGCCGGATCGAGCGCCAGGGTCCGGATCGCGGCCAGCCGACCGCGGACGGGTTCCGACTCCGCCTCCCCGGGGAGCGGGAGGCGAGGCGCCCCCCGCACCCCGTCGAGCACGAGCAGGTCGAGCGGCGAGTCCACGTCCATCGCGAGCCGGCGCCGGCCGGCCAGGTCATCGACGATCACCCCCGCCGTCTCCGCCAGCCAGCGAGGGAGCGCGTTGTCGGAGGTGAGGTCCGGGAGCGCTCGAAGAACCTCCCGGGGATGTGCGATGGCGATCACGTCCGCGGAGTAGCGGTGGTTCGCAAGGGCCGCCGGCCCGCCATGCTCGGAGGTGCTCCCCGAGGCGACCCGGACGAACGCACTCAGGTCGGCGGAGGTCGCAAGCGGGATGGCGCCCCCGCCGAGAACCACGAGCCCGTCGGGCCGCAGCTCGTCGACGAGGCGGCGGAGCCGGGCGCCGAATGGGGTATCGTCGGGCGGCTCCCGCCAGACGACAACCGCCGCCGCGCCTGCCGCAAGAAAGCCCGCTCGGTGGCGTTCGATGAGCGCAGTCCGCGCCCCGTCCAGCCCGCGCTCGAGCGGGCCTGCGTCGGCCGGCAGGAGCGGCGAGAGGATCAGGACGGTGACCGGCGGCATGTCCCGTCGAGTCTACCGAGGCAGAGGTGACGGACCGTGGGCCGGGTGCGTACGTACATCGGGCTGGGGGCGAACGTCGGCGACGCGGCCGGCACGCTCGCTGCCGCCGTCCACGCCCTGGCGGCTCTCCCCGGCGCACGGCTGCGAGCCGTCTCGCCTCTGTACGCGACGGATCCCGTGGGCGTGACCGAACAGCCCGAGTTCCGCAACGCGGTCGTGGCGCTGGACGTGCCGGCGGGCCCGGACCCGGACACCGGCGCCTCGGCGCTGCTCATCGGGCTCAAGCGGCTGGAGCGGGCATTCGGCCGGCAGCCACGGGAGAGGTGGGGCCCGCGTGAGGTGGACCTCGATCTGCTCGTCTTCGGTCGCCACCGGGTCGACATGGCCCGGCCCCCGGAGGGCCGCAGCGACGACCCTGCGAAGGCGTCCCTGCCGCTGACGGTGCCGCACCCGGAGGCCTGCCACCGGCTGTTCGTGCTCGCCCCCCTCGAGGATCTGGCCCCGCGTCTGGTGCCGCCCGGCTGGGGCGAGACCGTCGCGACCGCCGCGGCACGGAGGCGCGCCATCGAAGGCCTTGCCGCGGTCCGTCCGGTCGCCGTGTGGAGTGGAACGGACTGGCGTCCGGTTCGCTGAGGCCCGCGGACCCGCGTGTCCCGCGAAGCTGGACCTAGAGGCGAACGGCCGGCGGGCGATCGCGGTCGAACATGTGGACGGTGTCCACGAACCGGACCTGCTTCGTCTGGTACGCCATGACCAGCGAGTGCGTCCGGGCCCCGCCGCCGAAGAAGCGGACGCCCTGGAGCAGCTCCCCGGAGGTCACGCCCGTGGCCGCGAACACGAGCTGGTCTCCCGATGCCAGGTCCTCGGTGCGGTACACCCTGTCCTCGTCCGCGGTGCCCATCATCCGGACGGCGCGCTCGCGCTCCTCGTCGTTGCGGAAGCGGAACCGGGCCTGGATCTCCCCGCCCAGGCAGCGGAGTGCGGCTGCGGTGATGACGCCCTCGGGCGCGCCACCCATGCCCATGACCGCGTGGACGCCCGTCCCCTGGACGGCGCAGCTGATGGCGCCCGACAGGTCGCCGTCCGTGATCAGCTTGATCCGTGCCCCCGTCGACCGGACCTCGGCGATCAGGGCGTCGTGGCGGGGGCGGTCGAGGATGATCACGGTGATGTCCGAGACCTTGCGGCGAAGAGCCTCCGCGATGCGATGGCAGTTCTCGCTCGGCGTCCGGGTGATGTCCACGCAGCCCGCCGCAACCGGGCCTACGCACAGCTTCTCGAGGTAGGTGTCCGGGGCGTGGGTCAGGCCGCCCTTCTCGGACGCGGCGAGGACCGTGATCGCATCACCCTGCCCGGTCGCCACGAGGTTGGTGCCCTCGAGGGGGTCGACCGCGATGTCGACGGCCCCGGCGCCGTCGCTGCCGTCCAGGCGGCCGACCTGCTCCCCGATGTACAGCATCGGGGCGTCGTCGCGCTCGCCCTCGCCGATGACGATGGTGCCCGCGATGTCCGTCTCGTCCATGGTCCGGCGCATCGCCTCGGTCGCGGCGAGGTCGGCGCCGTCGCGCTCACCGCGGCCCATGAACCGCGCGGACGCGATCGCGGCCGCCTCGGTGACCCGGACCATCTCGAGGGCCAGAAGCTGTTCCATCGCGTCCTCCCGTCTGGGCTCGGTGTGGCGCGACGCCCGGGTCCGGGCGAGCGTGGGGATCAGTGCCGGAAGTGGCGCTTGCCGGTGAACACCATCGCAAGGTGGTGCCGATCGGCGACCTCGATCGCCATCTCGTCCCGGATCGATCCGCCCGGCTGGATGATCGCGGTGACGCCCGCGTTGGCCGCGATCTGGATCCCGTCCGGGAACGGGAAGTAGGCGTCCGACGCCATGATCGCCAGCTTTGCGCGGGACCCCGCACGACGCAGCGCGATGTCGACCGAGGTGTTCCGGCTCGCCTGCGCGGCCCCGATCCCGACCGTCGCCGCGTTGCGCACCAGGACGATCGCGTTCGAGCGGACGTGGCGCACGGCGCGCCACGCGAACAGGAGGTCCGTGAGCTCGCCGAGCGTCGGATGGCGCTTGGTCACCACCTGCAGCTGACCGCGATCCAGGTCGACGGCATCGAGCGCCTCGACCAGCAGGCCGCCGCCGACCCGCTTGAAGTCCAGGTTCGCGATGCCGTAGTCCCGCAGGCCCTCCGTGGGCGACGGCGGCACCGCCAGCAGCTCGAGCCCGGGCTGCGCCCGCAGGATCCCGAGCGCGGCTTCCGAGAAGCCCGGCGCGACGACGGCCTCGAACGAGTTCGCCGCGATCTCGCGTGCGGTCGACCCATCGAGCTCGCGGTTCACGCCGATGATGCCGCCGAAGGACGCCACAGGATCCGTCTCGAGCGCCTTGCGATACGCCTCGACCAGCTCGTCGGACGTCGCGATGCCCACCGGGTCGGTGTGCTTCGCGATCACGACCGTCGGCGATGTGTAATCGGCGGCGATCCGGAAGGCGGCGTCCAGGTCGAGCAGGTTGTTGAACGTCGGGGACGCGCCCTGGACCTGCCGTGCGTCGGCGAGGGATCCCGACCGGTGGGTCGTCTCGCGATAGAAGGCCGCCCGCTGGTGGGGGTTCTCCCCGTACGGCAGGTCGGAGACCTTCTCGAGCACGATCGCGAGACGCTCCGGGAAGGCGTTGCCCGAGATCTGGTTGAGATAGGCGGCGATCTCCGCGTAGTAGGCGGCGACCGTGCTGTAGGCGTCGGCAGCCAGTCGATACCGCGTATCGGTGGACACCTGCCCCAGGGAGCGCATCTCCTCCAGCACGAGGGGGTAGTGCTCCGGGCGACAGACCGCGCTCACGCCGGCCGCGTTCCGCGCCGCGGCACCCAGGAGCGCCGCGCCGGCCGGATCGATCATCTCGATCGCCTCGTCGATCCCGATCAGCTGGCGGCCGACCTCCGGCGCGAACGGCTTGACGTTGACGACGACGAGGTCGATCAGCCCGATCCCGTGCTGCCCCAGCTGTTCCAGCTGCTCCGGGATGTCCCTCCGGGCAAGGATCCCGGCGTAGACCGCCGGATGGAACGTTCTGACCTGGCCACCGACCAGCGGCGGGACGGCCGTCAGGTCACTGACCGAGGCGGCCTCGACGCCGTCCGCAGCCAGGTACTCACGGGTTCCGTCCGTCGCATACAGCTCGACACCCAGGCGCTGGAGCTCGCCGGCGAATGCCGAGATTCCCTCGCGGTTGGCGACCGAGAGCAGCGCACGCACCTGCGCGGGTCCTCCCTGCGGGCGATGATCGGGCGCCGCGCATCGCGACCGGGACGGGCACGAGTCCCACGCCGCTCCGGGCGAGCGCGTTCAGGAGCGGAGTATACCGTGGCCCCGTGGCATACTCGGACGGCCCATTCTCGGGCCGGAGCGCCCGGCCGCCGTGGAGACGAGACGCGTGCACCTCTTCCCTTGGGAATACCTGTTCCAGCCGTTCAGCCGGGAGCGCTTTCCAGATCTCTACAACCCGATCTGGATCGCGTCGCTCGTGCTGCTGGTGGTCACGATCGTGTTCTACAACGTCCGCACGCGCCAGCTGCACCGCCACCGGGTGTACCTGGAGATGTACGAGTGGATGCTGTGGACCGGGATCATCGTGTTCAGCCTGATCCTGGTCTACGCGCTGTTCAGGTTCGACTGGATCATCGTGCTGTCCACCATTGTGGCCGGTCTGGGCACGTTCCTGTGGGTGCGATTCATCCGCTTCCCACCGTACTTCCGCGCCTACGAGCGCCAGCTGGCCAAGCAGCGCTACTTCTCGCGCGAACGGTTCGCCAAGCCTGAGGCGACGATCCGGACAAAGTCGTCGCGCCGGCGCCGCCGCCGCTGACCGCGAGCCGCTGACCCTCAGCCGCCGTGCCGATCGACGTCCGCCGGTTCGGCGTCGGGCACCGGCGCCCGGAGGGTCCGCCGGGCACAACCGGGATCGAGGGCCAGGTCGTCCACAGCGGCGCGTCCGGTGTCATCGCCGAGCTGGCATTCGGGCGCCGGGCTCGGATCACCCCGCATTCCAACCCGAACACCTCGTACTTCATCGTGATCGAGGGTGGCGGCTGGGTGGGCGTCGGTGACGAGCGGACCCGCGTCCAGGCGGGCGAAGCGGTGGTGTGGCCGCCCGACGTGCTGCACGCAGCCTGGACGGACGGTGCGCCGATGCGCGCGATCGTCGTCGAGTTTCCCGCGCCGATGCCGCAGCTGGGGGTGGTTGAGGTCGGGTCACCGCTGATCGAGGGCGAGCCTGCGCCGCACGTCGCTCGAGGCGAGGGCCGGCTGGCGCCGCGGCCCGCATCCGCGGCCGGGCGCGCGCCCTGGCCGGGATCGGAGGACGGGGAGCCACTCTGACCGGTTCGCACCGGCATGCGATGAACCGACCCGACCTCGACGCCGGCCTGGACCCCTACACCTCGGCCGCGGCCAGGTGGGCCCCCAGGCCGCCCAGCACCCGTGCCGTCATGCCCCACACGGCCAGACCCTCGATCGGGTACGCGGCGTAGCGGATCTGCCAGCCGCGGATCTCGCGCTCGACGAGGACCAGCGCGGCGTCCGGCAGGAACGCCCGGACCGGGGCTTCCAGGATCGCCGCGACCTCGCTCGGCTGGGCGGCCATCGATGGCCGGCGTGCCGCGACGGCGACCACCGGCGTCACCGTGAAGTTGCTGACAGGGATCCAGTGGACCGGGAGGGTGCCGAGCACCCGCACGCCCGCTGCCACGCGATCCAGGCCGATCTCCTCGGCCGCCTCGCGGAGCGCGGTGGCCACGAGATCCTTGTCCCCCGGCTCGGCACGACCCCCGGGGAACGAGACCTCGCCCGAGTGGTGGCCGCCCCGATCGGTTCGCTCCGTGAGCACGATCCTCGCCTCACCGGCCTCATCGGGGTAGAGGAGCACGAGCACCGCGGCCGGCCGGGCAGACGAACCGGCGGCGTCCCACGCGGGTCGCGGCCGGGGACTCCCGGTCTCGGCGAGCACGGGCATCAGCGCCGCGGGCCCCTCGGGCAGAGCCTCCGGCAGCGGCTCCAGTCGCCCGAGGACGTCGTCGAAGCGCATGTCGCCCGCCTGCTGTGCGCCGCCGGCCCGGGAGCCTAGTTGACGAGCCCGCCGTCGTCGTCGCGATCCTTCGCGTCGTCGAGCGGCGGGAGGTCGAGCGGCGTGCCGCGACCCAGCGCGGCGACACGGGCGCCCTCACGCTCGGGTGACGACCGCGCGTCGCGGCGCTCGCCTGCCTGCGCAACCACCGTCCGCGACGAGTCGGTGCTGAACACCAGGGTCCCGGACACGGCATCCGCGTCCGCGACGACCGCGTCGCCCGGCCGGAAGGTCCCGGACAGCAGGGCCCTCGCGAACGGGTTCTCGACCAGCCGCTGGATCGCCCGCTTGAGCGGCCGGGCGCCGAACGACGGGTCGGTCCCCTCGCGCACGATGAGCGAGCGAGCGGCCGGCGTCAGCTCCAGCGTCAGGTCGGTCGCGGCGAGGCGGCCTTGGAGCTCCGCGAGAAGAAGGTCCACGATCGCGACCAGGTCCGCATCGCTCAGCGCGTGGAACACGATGACCTCGTCGATCCGGTTCAGGAACTCCGGCCGGAAGTGCGCTCCGAGCTGGTCGGTCACCTGGTGCTTCATGGCCTCGTACGTCTGGCCCCCGGGCTGCCCGGCGAATGCCTGGATCTGCTGGCTGCCGACGTTGCTGGTCATGATCACGACCGAGTTCTTGAAGTCCACGGTCCGGCCCTGGCTGTCCGTGAGGCGCCCATCGTCCAGAACCTGGAGCAGGACGTTGAACACGTCCGGGTGCGCCTTCTCGATCTCGTCCAGCAGGATCACCTGGTACGGCCGCCGCCGGACGGCCTCGGTCAGCTGGCCGCCCTCCTCGTAGCCCACGTAGCCCGGAGGCGCGCCGACCAGCCGCGACACCGCGAACTTCTCCATGTACTCGCTCATGTCGATGCGGACCATCGCCTGCTCGTCGTCGAACAGGTACTCGGCGAGAGCCCGCGCCAGCTCCGTCTTGCCGACGCCGGTCGGCCCGAGGAACAGGAACGAGCCGATGGGTCGCCGCGGGTCCTTGAGGCCGGCCCGCGCACGCCGCACGGCATCCGAGACGGCCGCAATGGCCTCGTCCTGACCGACCACGCGCCGGTGCAGCCGGTCCTCCATGTGGACCAGCTTCTCGAGCTCGCCCTCCATCAGGCGCGTGACCGGGATCCCCGTCCACGCTGCGACGATCCCGGCGATGTCGTCAGCGCTGACCTCCTCCTTGAGCAGCGATCCCGGTCCCTGGAGCGCGGCCAGGGCTGCCTCCTGTGTCCTCATGCGCTCGGCGAGCTCGCCGGCCTTGCCGTACTTGAGCTCCGCCGCGCGGCCGTAGTCGGCCTCACGCTCTGCCTGCTCGATCCGGACCTGGAGCTGCTCCAGCTCGGACTTGGTGGCACGCATCGCCGCGATCGCCGACTTCTCCGCCTCCCAGCGCTGCTTCATCGCCCCCGCCTGCTCCGCGATCTCGGCCAGCTCCTTCTCCAGGGCCTGGAGCCGGGCCTTGGAGGCGTCGTCGGTCTCCTTGCGCAGGGCCTCGCGCTCGATCTCCAGCTGGATCCGCCGGCGCTCGAGCTCATCGAGCTCCACCGGCATCGAGTCGATCTCCATGCGCAGGCGGCTGGCGGCCTCGTCCACGAGATCGATCGCCTTGTCGGGAAGGAAGCGCTCCGTGATGTAGCGGTTGGACAGCGTGGCGGCGGCAACCAGCGCGGAATCCGTGATCCGGACGCCGTGGTGGACCTCGTAGCGCTCGCGCAGCCCGCGCAGGATCGAGATCGTCTCCTCGACCGTGGGCTGATCCACCATCACGGGCTGGAAGCGCCGCTCCAGGGCGGCGTCCTTCTCGATGTGCTTTCGGTACTCGTCGAGCGTGGTGGCGCCGATCGTGTGGAGCTCACCGCGGGCCAGCATCGGCTTGAGCAGGTTCGAGGCATCCATGGCGCCCTCGGCAGCGCCGGCGCCGACCACCGTGTGCAGCTCGTCGATGAACAGGATCACGCGTCCTTCGCTGTCCTTGATCTCCTTGAGCACCGCCTTGAGACGCTCCTCAAACTCGCCTCGGAACTTGGCTCCCGCGATGAGCGCGCCGAGGTCCAGCGACACCACGCGCTTGTCCTTGAGCGTCTCGGGCACGTCGCCGCGCACGATGCGCTGGGCCAGGCCCTCGGCGATCGCCGTCTTGCCCACGCCGGGCTCGCCGATCAGCACAGGGTTGTTCTTGGTCCGCCGGCTGAGGACCTGGATCACGCGGCGGATCTCCTCGTCGCGCCCGATGACCGGATCGAGCCGGCCGGCACGGGCCTCCGCCGTGAGGTCCCGCCCGTACTTCTCGAGGGCCTGGTAGGTGCCCTCGGGGTTGGGGGTCGTGACCCGCTGTCCACCTCGAACGCCCTGCAGGGCACCGAGGATCGCCTCGCGGCCGGCGCCGTGGTGCTCCAGCAGCTGCTGGCCTTCGCCGCCGGCCTCGGCCACGCCGAGCAGCAGGTGCTCGGTCGAGGTGTACTCGTCGCCCAGGCGTCGAGCCTCGGCCTGGGCCTGATCGACGATCCGCTTCGCGCGCGCGTCGAGCGACAGTGAGCCCCCCTGGATTCGCGCCCGGCGAGCGAGCAGCGCGGCAAGCTCGCCCCGGAACGCAGCGAGATCCACGCCCAGCCGTCGCAGCGTCTCGGCGGGAATGCCGTCGTCCGGCTCGACGAGCGCCGCCAGCAGGTGCTCGGCGTCGAGCACGGGGCTCTGGAGCCGTTCGGCGAGCTGCTGAGCGGCGACGATGGCCTCCTGGGCCTTCTCGGTGAAGCGGTCGAGCTGCATGGTGTCGTCTCGTGTCGGGTGTGATCGGTTGGGTTGGCTCAGCTGGTCGTTCGGGGATCCGGCTCATCGGCGAGGTCGAGAAATCGCCGCGCCGCGTCCTTCGCCGCGTCGTCGAGGTGCGCCGGCAGGACCACGCGCACCTTCACGTACAGGTCGCCGGTGACCTCGCTCTTGAGCTTCGGCATGCCCCGGCCGGTCAGGCGGAAGGTCCGGCCGTTCTGGGTGCCGGCGGGGATCGTGAGCAGGATCCGGCCCTTGAGCGTGGACACGGGCACCTCGCCGCCCAGCAGCGCCTCGCGCAGCGTCACCGGCAGCTCCCGCTCCAGGTCGGCACCGCGGCGGGTGTAGACCTTGTGCGGCAGGACGTCAACGATGACGATGATGTCCCGCCCGTCCGGCCCCTTGCCGCTGAGGCGGATCCGGCTGCCCGTGGTCGAGCCACGCGGGATGGTGACCTCGTACCGCTTGCCCTCCACGGCGACGAGTCGCGTGGTGCCGTGGAACGCTTCCTCGAGCGTCAGCTCGGCGGTGGCCTCGATCGCCGGTGGGCGTGCCCGGGCGCCGGTGGCGCGACCAGGACCGGCCGGGCTCCCTGCCCCGGCCCCGTCCAGCCCCATCCCGGCCAGGATGTCCTCGAAGCCGACGTCACCCCCGGCCCCGCGACGGGCCGCACGGCGTCCGGCCGGGTCCATCCGTCCGGCGCCCGCGGGCGAGCCCGCCTCCTCACCGGAGAAGAACATGCGGAAGAAGTCCGAGAAGCCGGCGTCGCCACCACCGGCCGTCCGGAACTCGTAGCGGACGTTGCCGGAGCGGCCGGCTCCGCCCGGACCGCCGGCGCCGCCGAACCCCGCGAACGGCCCCCCGGGCGCGAACGGCTCGCCGCCACTCCGCCCGCCTCCGGCGGTCTGGAATTGCTCCCAGTTCGCGCCGAGCATGTCGTACTGCCCGCGCTTCTTGGCGTCGGACAGGACGGCGTTGGCCTCGTTGATGTCCTTGAACCGCTTCTCGGCGGAGGCATCGCCGGGGTTCCGATCAGGATGGTGCGCGCGGGCGAGCTTCCGGAATGCCTTCTTGATCTCGGCCTGCGAGGCCGAGCGGGGCACGCCGAGGATCTGGTAGTAGTCCCGGTACTCCATCACACTGGCCCCGCAGAGCCCGAGGGCTCTCCTACCCGCCCTTGACGACGACCTGGGGGTGGTCCGACGGCGGGAAGGTCGTCCGGCGCACGGGCGGCTCCGGATCGGACCGATCCCGCCTGGACGAGCCCTCGCCACCCTCGACGGTGGTCGGAGGTGTGGTCTTCAGCGGCTTGGGGCGGCGGCGGAGTGCCGCCTCAAGCACCTGGTCCATCGAGTCGGCGAGAACGAGCTTGAGCTGCTTGCGGACGTCCTCGGGAATGTCCCGCAGGTCCTTCTCGTTCTTCCTGGGCAGGATGACCATGCCTGCCCCGGACAGGTGGGCGGCGAGGATCTTGCTCTTGAGCCCGCCGATCGGGAGGACCCGGCCGCGGAGCGTGATCTCGCCGGTCATCGCGACGTCCTTGCGGACGGGGATCCCGGTGAGCGCCGACACCATGGCCGTTGCCATCGTGACGCCCGCGGATGGTCCGTCCTTGGGGATGGCGCCGGCCGGGACGTGGATGTGGAGCGTGTTCTTCTCGAACACCTCGCGCGAGATTCCCAGGTCCGACGCATTGGACCGGATCCAGGACAATGCCGCGCGCGCCAATTCCCGCATCACGTCGCCCAGCTGGCCGGTGAGGATGAAGTCCTCCTTGCCCTCCATCTTGGTGACCTCGACGGCCACCACGTCGCCGCCCGCCTCGGTCACCACGAGCCCGGTTGCGCTGCCCGTCTGGTCCTCGGACTCGAGCTCTCCGTACTCGAACCGCGGCGGGCCGAGGTACGCGTTGAGCTTCTTGATGTCGACGATCGTCTTGCGCTTCCGGCCCTCGGCCACCTGCCGCGCGACCTTGCGCATGATGTTCGCGAGCTCGCGCTCCAGGTTCCGGACGCCGGCCTCCTTGGTGTAGGCCTGGACCAGCTCCACGAGCGCCTCGTCCTTGATCTCGACGCGCTTGTCGGTGAGCCCGTGGTTCTCCATCTGCTTGGGCACGAGGAAGCGCCGGGCGATCTCGACCTTCTCGCGTTGCGTGTAGCCCGGCAGCTGGATGACCTCCATCCGGTCGCGAAGGGCGGCCGGGATCGGGTCGAGCAGGTTCGCGGTTGCGATGAACAGCACCTTGCGGAGGTCGAAGGGGACCTCGAGGTAGTTGTCCTGGAAGCTGAAGTTCTGCTCTGGGTCCAGGACCTCGAGCAGGGCGGACGACGGATCGCCCCGGAAGTCCATGCCGATCTTGTCAACCTCGTCCAGCATGAACACGGGGTTGTTGGTGCCCGCCGTCTTGATGCTCTGGATGATCCGGCCGGGGAGCGCGCCGATATAGGTGCGCCGGTGGCCGCGGATCTCGGCCTCGTCGTGGATGCCACCCAGGCTCATGCGGGTGAACTTGCGGCCCATCGCCTTGGCGATGCTCCGGCCGAGGCTCGTCTTGCCCACGCCCGGCGGTCCCACGAACAGCAGGATGGGGCTGCGGATCGTGTCCGCGAGGCTGCGGACCGCGAGGTACTCGAGGATCCGCTCCTTGACCTTCTCGAGCCCGGCGTGGTCCTCGTCCAGGATGACGGCCGCCTCTGCGATGTCGAGGCGATCGTCCGTCGAGACGTTCCACGGCAGTGAGATGAGCCAGTCGACATACGTCCGGATCACGCCGACCTCGGGGGAGGCGGACGGGATGCGGCTCATCCGGTCGATCTCCTTGATGGCCCGGGTGCGGACCTCCTCGGGCATGCCGGAGGCTTCGATCTTCTCGCGGAGCTCGTTGATCTCGGCCTGCTGCGGGTCGTCCTCGCCGAGCTCGCGCTGGATTGCCTTCAGCTGCTCCCGGAGGATGTACTCGCGCTGGGTCTTGTCCATCTCGGACTTGACCTCGCTCTGGATCTTCCCCTTCAGCTCCAGGATCTCGATCTGGCGGGCGAGGAAGTTCGAGACGAGCTTGAGGCGCTCCTCGACGTCGATGGTCTCGAGCAGCTGCTGGCGCTGCTCCGTGGACATGTCCGGGCTGTAGGCGACCATGTCGGCCAGGAGCCCGGGCTCGGTGATGTTGCGGGCGGCCACGGCGGCCTCCGGCGGCACCGGCGCACCGTTGGCGACGTACTGCTCGATCTGTGCCTGGACGCTGCGGATGAGCGCCTGGATCTCGACGCCCGCCGGCGTCGCATCCTTGAGCTCCTCGACGCGCCCCGCAAGGTAGGGCGCCGTGTGGACGAAGGCGTGCAGCCGAATGCGGCCCTGGCCCTGGACGATCGCGCGAACGGTGCCGTCCTGGAGCTGCACCACCTGGGCGATCTTCGCCAGGGTGCCGATCGAGTACAGCTCGGACGCGTCGCCGATCTCCTCCTGCTCGGCGTGGCGCTGGGTCACCAGCGCGATGGGGCCGCCGTTCTCGACGGCGGCATTGAGCGCCGCGACGCTCTTCTCTCGCCCCACCTGGAGGGGAACGATCATCTCCGGGAAGATGACCGTCTCCCGGAGCGCGACGAGCGGCAGCTCACGCATTGCGGGGGCTGCCTGCGGCGCCTCCGGTTTCGACGGTCGCTTGGCCATCAGGATCTCCTTGGGTCGCCGGCCGGCTGGTCCGGCCCGACGGTTCGGTTCGTGCTTCGGTGGTGGAATGCTGGTCAGGTTGAGGGTTCCGAACCGTCGTCCGGGCCGGTCCCCGTGGGGTCGGTGGCGGGTCCCGCCGTCCGGGCGGCGACCTCGTCTCCGCGCTGCTCACGGGTCCCTTCGTCGTAGAGCGCCTCGAGGATGCGCTTGCCGAGGCGCTCCTCGAGCTCGAACAGCGTGCGGACCCCGGCCAGGTTGACGCCGCGGTCCCGCGTCAGGTGCCGGATCCACAGGATCCGGCGGATGTCCTCTTCCGAGTAGAGGCGGATGTTGGTGGGCGTGCGCGCCGGGCAGATCAGGCCTTCGCCCTCGTAGATCCGCAACGTCCTCGGGTGTGCCGAGACGAGCGTCGCGGCAACGCTGATGACGTAGACGGGCCTGGTTGGATCCCGGTCCGGCCGGCGCGCCGCCGCCATGCGCCTAACCCTCCGCCCCGGCCACGCCTGCCTTCGGCTGCGGCTCGATGGCCGATGCCTCACCGGCGCTGACCGGGCGGATCTGGATCTGGCGGGGCTTGACCTGTTCCGCCTTCGGGATGCGGAGCTTGAGCACGCCGTGCTCGAAGGTGGCCTCGGCCCGGTCTGGCTCGAGACCCGTCGGCAGGGTGACGGTCCGCATGACGCTGCCGCGCGTGATCTCGCGCACGACCCAGTCGCCCTGGTCGTCGGTCCGGTCGGTGTGGTCCTCGGCGCGAATCGTCAGGGTCCCGTTCTCGACGGTGATCTCGACGTCCTCCGGCGCCATGCCGGGGAGCTCGGCCTCGACCAGGAGCGCGTCGGACGTGCTCCGCACGTCCAGCGGCAACCGGGCGAAGTCGCCATCTCTGCCGTAGGCCGTGAACGGCCGGAAGACGGTGTCATCAAAGAGTCGGTCCATCGCCTGGCGGAGCGTGATCAGCTCGCTGAAGGGCGACGTGCGACGCACGAGCGTCATCTGTCGAGCCTCCTGCTGGTTCCTCCGGCGGTTCTACGCCGCCGGTGCAGTGTTGGTTGGCACCCGGCGGGGCGGCTGGGCCGTCCATCCGGTCGATCGAGAGACTAGAACCATGACAATGACGTTGTCAAGATAACTATCCTCAACAAAGGAGAAGACCTGCGTCAAGATCGGGTTGCGGTGGCGCCGACCCGCCCTGCCCGCCACTCGCCGCGACACCGCCCCGAACCCGGCGGGCTCGTCCCGCACGATCCGTCCCGCACCGCGAGCCGGATGGTGGGTGGATCCGTGCGCCTGTGCCGCCGCACTCCGTTCCCGTCGCGGCGCGACCAGGACGGCCAAGCGCCGCACACGGGCGCGACCCGGACGGCCGTGGTCCGGCCGGCTCGATGTCGGGCGACCCGCGCGCAGGCCTATGCCTCGACCACGTCTCCGATCAGCTGATCCCGCAGGATCGGCTCGCAGTCCGGGCGCCCGATGGCGATGACCTTGTCGCCCTCGGCGAGGATGGTGTCGATCCGGAGCGGCGTGGGCACGGTGTCGCGAATGACGCCGAACAGCGAGCAGCCCGGTGGCAGCGAGAGATCGAGGGCGACCTTGCCGATCGCCGGCGACCCGGCCTCCAGGCGCGCCTCGATGATCTCCAGCTCCCCGACCCCGAGCGCCGCGAGGTGAAGGAGCTCGTGAACCGGGATGTCCTGCTCGATCGCCCCCAGGATCATCCGGGTCGGGCTGTTGATCTCGTCGACGCCCAGGTGCCTGAACAGGCGCTCGTTCTTCGGGTTGTTGACGCGGGCGATCGTCCGCGGCACATCGAAGTGGTGCTTGGCCATCTGGCAGATCACGAGGTTGTCCTCGTCATCGCCGGTCACCGCGGCCACGATGTCCGCGCGGTTCGCACCGGCCTCCTTGAGGTACTTGCCTTCACAGCCGTCCTGCGCGATGACGACCGACCCGATCTCGTCGGCGATCTGCTCGGCCCGCCCCCGATCCTTCTCCATGAGAACGACCTCGTGGCCCGACTCGATGAGCTCCTTGGTCAGGTAGTACCCAACCTTGCCGCCACCCACGACCAGCACGAACATGGCTCAGGCCTCCGTCCCGGGCATGCCGCCCGGTCTCGTCGCGTCCGTTCGGGGCGGCATGGGCGCTCCCGGGACCGGAACGGTGCCGGGAGCCGGTGGCTCGACGGGACCGCCAAGGCCTGCATCGAGCCCGTGGGGGTGCTCATCCGCAGGAGCGTAGATACCGGGCCGTGGGGGCACCGCCTGGCCCATGAACTCGAGCACGGCCGACGTCATCAGGTTGGTGCGACACAGGGTCGCGATGCCCAGGTGCGCGTATGCCTCCGCCCGAACGGGGTCGTTGATCTTGGCCACCGTCTGCCGGGCGCCGAGGACCTCGACGCCCAGCTGGGCAGCCATCACGTTGCGGTTGTCGCCCTCGGTCATCGCCAGGAACAGGTCCGCGCCCTCGGCTCCGGCATGCCGGAGGATGTCTTCGTCGGTGCCGTCTCCTCGCAGAGCGGTCCCCGTGAAGGTCGTCGGCAACCGGTCGAAGGCGGCCGAGGACATGTCGATGATCAGAACCTGCCAGCCGGCCCGGTCCAGCTCGTCGGCAAGATCTGCGCCGACGCGACCGCACCCGACGATCACGGCTCTCATGCTTGCTCCTTGGGCATTGCCTCACGTATCACCCAGACCGCGCAGGGTGCGTTCTTCAGGACGTAGGGAATGGTCCGGCCGATCTCAAAGTCACCGCCGAACCGGCGGCGGAACGGAAGGCCGCAGATGATGAGGTCCGCGTCACGTTCCGTCGCCTCGTCGACGATCGCAGCCCCGACATCGCGGGCCTGGAGCAGGACCGTCTCGAGCTTGTAGCGCTGCGCCTCGGCTGTTGCCTCGGCGATGTCGAGCACGCGCTGGGCATCCTCGGAGCGGCCGGCCACGTCGGCGTCGAGGGGCAGCGTCCAGTCGATCTCGACGACATGGACGCCGACCAGCTCGGCATGACCGGTGCGCGCCAGCTCCGCCGCAAGTGCGACGATCGGCCGGTCGGTCCGGGCCCCGGACAGGGCGATGACGGCGCGCCGGAATTGAGGTGCCGACGAGTCGGCCACAGGCCAGGAGCCTCCGCGTGATGGCGACGATGGACGAGGTGGTGGGCGGTGCCCGGGATCGTCGCTGCGAGGGGTCACGATACCACCGGCCCGCACGGATCACCGCCGGGAAGCAGCCTCTTCGTCGGTCGGCGGCCCGGCCTCGGCCTCGCCGATTCCGAACTTCGCCGGCTCGTCGCGCCGGTACGGGACGTCGACCACGACGGTGTGCGGCCTGCCCAGGAGGATCGAGCGCAGCCGCCGGGCGGACTGGTTGTACAGGATCCGCTCCCACCAGTGGCTGGCGACGTAGTCGGGGATGACGACGAACGTGATCGGCTCGGGCTTGTCCGGCGGCCACGCTCGATCGAGCACATCCAGGTAGGCGGCGAGCGGCCCCGCCAGCGCGCGATAGGGCGACTCCACGACCACCAGCGGAACGCCCGGGATCTGGCGCTCCCATCGTTCGCGCATCTCGGCCGAATCCGCCGGGTCGCTGCTGATGTAGACCGCCAGCACGTCGTCGGCGATCGAGCGGGCCACGTTGATCGCCCTGATGGCCGCCCGGTTGAGCGACGGGACCGGCACGACGGCGCGCTCCTCGCGCACCGGCGGCGGGACGACGAAGTCGGGCCGGACGGCCAGCTGCCGCCGGGAGGCCGCGTACTGGCGCTTGATGAACAGCATCATCGCGACGAGGGTCGGGATCAGGATCGCCACGAGATAGGCGCCGTGCTGGAACTTCTCGGCCAGCACGATCACCAGGACCACCAGCGTCAGCAGGGCGCCGAAGGCGTTGACAGCCAGCCGCCACCACCAGCCGGACTGGCGACCGCGGTACCAGTGGAGAACCATGCCGCTCTGCGACAGCGTGAAGCACACGAACACGCCGACCGAGTAGAGCGGGATGAGGCCCGTGGTGTTGCCGCGGAAGGCGACGTACAGGCCTGCGGCAATGGCGGCCAGCAGGATGATGCCCCAGCTGTAAGCGAGGCGGTCTCCACGGAACGAGAACTGGCGCGGGAAGTAGCCGTCCTCGGCCAGGATCGCGGCCAGGCGCGGGAACGCGTTGAAGCTCGTGTTCGCTGCGAGGAACAGGATCAGCGCGGTGGCGATCTGGAACAGGTAGAACAGCGGGCTGCCAGCTCCGAACGCCGTCTGTGCAACGAGGGCGATCACCGTCGATCCTCCCGACAGCGCCACGGACGGGACGATGTCATAGACGCGGGCGATGATCGTGATGCCGATGAAGATCGTGCCCAGCAGGATCGCCATCGCGAGCATCGTGTTGCCTGCGTTTCGCGCTTCGGGGGGCTTGAACGCGGGCACGCCGTTCGCGATCGCCTCGACGCCGGTCAGCGCGACCGAGCCGCTGGCAAACGCCCGCAGGATGAGCAGGACCCCCAGGCTCTCGGTGCCCAGCTTCACGGCCTGTGGCTGGTGCGGCAGCGGCGTCGCGGTGCCGGTCACGATGTGGAGCAACCCCGATGCGACGATCAGCAGGGCCATCGTGACGAACAGGTACGTCGGCACGGCGAAGACGTTCCCGGACTCGCGGAGGCCGCGCAGGTTGGCGATGGTGATCAGGGCAATCACGCCCACCGCGGTCTCGATCCGGAGCAGCTCCAGGTTCGGCAGGATCGAGATGAGCTGGTCCATGGCCGAGGACGTGGAGACCGCGACGGTCATCACGTAGTCGATCAGGAGCGCGGCGGCCGCGATGAGGCCGAGGATCGGACGGAGCTCCTGGCGTGCGACTGCGTAGGCTCCGCCGCCGCCCGGGAACGCATTGCAGACCTGGCGGTAGGAGATCGCGACGACGGCGAGCAGGACGGAGATCGCGATCGCCACCTCGATGGACACGAGCAGGGCACCGGCGCCCGCGAGGACCAGGACGCGCAGGATCTCCTCCGTCGCATAGGCGGAGGAGCTGATTGCGTCGGAGCTGAAGATCGGCAGCGCGAGGCGCTTCGAAAGGCGTTCGCCGATCTCCTCCTCGCTCGCCAGCGGGCGGCCGATCAGCCAGGCCTTCCAGCGCACCAGCGTCCGGCCGAGCCCGGAGCGCGGCATCGAGGCGTTTGGCTTGGCGACGAGCTGGCCGGGGCCCGTGTACCGGAAATAGGCGGAGTGCGGCCGCTCCACGCGGACGCGGCGATCCGCGGGTTTGCGACCCCTCATGGGCCGGCGTCCACCGATCATGGGCTTGTTCGGGACGACCTCGTTCGGGCGGGGGAGCTGTCAGTCGTGATGTGCGGAGCGACGATACGGCACGTCGGCGATGACCGTGTGCTCGCGGCCGACCAGCGCTGCCTTGAGGCGCTTGGCAGTCTGGTTGTACAGCATGCGGTCCCACCAGCGCTGCGCGACATACTCGGGGAGAACGACGATCGTCAGGGGAGCCTCCCGGTCCGGGGGCCAGGCGCGATCAAGGACCTCGAGATAGGTGACCACCGGCCCGACCAGGGCCCGGTACGGAGACTCCACGATGACCAGGGGCACGCCCGGCAGCTGGCGCTCCCACTGCTCGCGCAGGGCCTCGGCACCCTCCGCATCCGTCGTCACGTAGACGGCCTGGAGCATCGACGGGTCGCTGGCCAGGGCGCGGCCGAATGTCACCGCCTGGACCACGGACCGGTTGAGGCCGTTCACGGGGATCACCACGCGCTGGTCCCGGTGCGGTGAGTCGAACACCAGGTCGTCCTTGACCAGCAGCTCGGTCGCCTGGCCGTCGTACTGGCGCCGGATGAACAGCATGATGCTGACCAGGGTCGGGATGAGGAGGACGACGAACCAGGCGCCGGCCAGGAACTTGATCGAGGTCACGACCACCGCGATGACGGCGGTCAGCGCGCCGCCGATCGAGTTGATCACCAGCCGGTACCGCCAGCCCTGCGGCCGGGTCGCCAGCCAGTGGCGGACCATGCCCGCCTGGGAGATCGTGAAGTCGATGAACACGCCAACCGCGTACAGCGGGATGAGCGCGTGGGTCGATCCGCCACCGGCCACGACGACCAGGGCCGCCACGCCGCCCAGCATCAGGATCCCTGTCGAGAACGCGAGCCGGTCTCCACGGAATGCGAACTGGCGGGGCATGAAGCCATCCTCGGCAAGCACCGCGGCCAGCCGCGGGAACGCCGCGAACGAGGTGTTGGCCGCCAGGAACAGCAGCAGAGCCGTGAAGGCCTGGAACAGGTAGAACGCGATCGTGTCCCCGTAGACGTGCCTGGCGATCTGGGCGATGACCGTCTCGCGCGGCTCCTCGATCGGGAGGATGTGGAAGTTCGTTGCGAGGAACGTGATCCCGATGAACAGGATGCCAAGGATGATCGCCATCGTCATCAGGGTCCGCGCGGCGTTTCGCGGCTCGGGTGGCTGGAACGCGGGCACGCCGGTCGCGATCGCCTCGGTTCCCGTCAGCGCGACCGCGCCCGACGCGAACGCGCGGAGCAGGACGAGGATCCCGACATTCTCGGCAGTGGACTTGGTCGCGGCGATCACCGCGGCCGTCGGGGTGGGGCCGGTGTCGCCCTGGACGACGATCCTGAACACACCGAGCGCGATCATCAGGAACGCGCTGCCCAGGAACAGGTACGTCGGGATCGCGAAGATGTTGCCGGCCTCGCGGATCCCGCGCAGGTTGCCCAGCGTGATGAGCCCGATCGCCACGATGCCGATCTGGACCCGCACCGGGTCGAGGTCAGGGACGGCGGAGGCGATCTGCTCCACCGCGGACGACGTCGAGACGGCGACGGTGAGCGTGTAGTCGATGAGCAGCGCCGACGCTGCGATGAGCGACGCGTTGCGGCCGAAGTTGGCCTTGGACACCGAGTACGAGCCGCCGCCGTTCGGGTACGCGATGCACACCTGGCGGTAGCTGAAGGCGACGATCGCGAGCAGGACCGCGATCGCGACGCTGACCTCGATCGAGAGCTTGAAGGCCGCGCCGCCGACGCCCGCGAGCAGGAACGCGAGGACGATCTCCTCGGTCGCATAGGCGGAGGAGGAGATCGCATCGGAGCTGAAGATCGCGAGCGCCTTCTTCTTCGAGAGCCGCTCGCCGATCTCCTCCTCGTTGGCCAGGGGCCGGCCGATGAGGGTGAGCTTGATCCGGGCCACCAGCCGGCCCATCGGGGTGGTCGGCGCGCTGGCCGCCGCCTTCGCGGTGAGCTGACCCGGTCCGGTGTAGCGGAAGTACGGGGCGTGGTGCCGTTCGACACGGATCCGCTGGTCACCAGGCTTGCGGCCCTTGAGCGGGCGCCGCCCGCCGATCATCGGCGGGCGTCCCTAGAGCCCATGGGCCAGGCGGGCGATCAGGCGTTCCGGAAACCCGCGCACGGCCATCGCCGCCTGGACGGCCGAGATGTCATACGCGGTCCGTCGCCACGTTGCGGTGCCGGCGTCCGTGTCCAGCAGGAGCCACGACGCGGTGGGTATGCCATCGCGCGGCTGGCCGACGCTGCCCGGGTTCAGCAGGACCCGCCGGCCCTCGATGGCCATCGTTGATCCGGCTCCCGGGCTCATCGTCTCCAGGCGTCCGTCGTCCTCGACGTAGGCGATGGGAATGTGCGTGTGGCCGTGCAGCCCGCACGGCGTGGCCATGGCCGCGATGCCGGCGCGCGCCACCGGCGTGGAGGTCACGTATTCCCAGAGGGGGTCCCGCGGGCTCCCGTGCACGAGTGTGAACCCCTCTCGCTCGAGTCGCTCCGGCAGCCCGCGCAGCCAGGCACGCACGTCGGCGCCGATGACGGAGCGCGTCCACTCCATGGCGACCCGGGCATCGATGTTGAAGGCCTCGATCTCGGGGCCACCCAGTGCCGCCGCGTCATGGTTGCCCTGGACGCCGACGGCTCCGATGTCGCGGAGCCGCTCGATCACGCCTTCGGGGTCCGGCCCGTAGCCGACGTTGTCGCCAAGCTGCCACACCTCGTCGACGGACGGGACGGCAGCAAGGACGGCATCGAGCGCCACGAGGTTCGCGTGGATGTCCGAGAGCACGGCGGCACGCACTCGGGCAGGGTAGCGCAGCGCGCCAGCACAATATGCGGTGCGTCGCGCTCCTCAGAGCGGGCGGTGCCGTCGCTCGGATGGCTCACGGGGAAATCGCGGGTCGATCGGTCCGCCGCGCGGGACGACGATCAGGCGATGCGCCGCGAGGTCCGGCACCCCTGCGTCGATGACCTCGACCGGACCGGCGTGCAGGGCGGCCAGGGCGGGACCGGCCGCCGCCAGCTCCTCGTCGATCGGCGCCCGCTTCCACGCGATCAGGATCCCGCCGGGTGCCACCAGCGGCAGCGCCAGCTCGACCAGCTCGGCGAGCGAGGCGACGGCCCGGGCCGTGACGGCGGGCCACGCCTCACGGTCGCGCGGATCGCGCGCGAGGGCCTCCGCACGCGACGCCTCCGCCGCGACCCGGTGTCGCTGCCCCGTCGCTCCGATCACGGTATCGAGGAACCGGATCTTCTTGCCGACGGCATCCACCAGCAGGCCGCGCTCCAGGTCGAGGGCGGCGACGAGAGGGAGGCCCGGATACCCTCCGCCACTGCCGAGGTCGAGGATCGCCCTGGCGCCGAGCTGCCGCAGCCGCGTCACGGCCGTGAGGCTGTCGAGCACGTGGAGCCGGGCGACGTCGGAGGGCTCACGGATCGCGGTGAGGTTGATGGCCGTGGTCCACGCGAGGAGGAAGCGCGCGTGCGCGTCGATCGCCTCTCGTGCCGCTCCGCTCAGCGTGATTCCGAGCGCGTCCAGCCCCGCAGCGAGCACGACGTGGTACGCATCCGGAAGTGGAGCGAGATCCTGGACGCGCGTCGGGAGCGGATCTCTCGGGCGGTCCAGGGCACCCTCCTGTGGTCGTGCACCAAGCCGTCCGGGAGCCGCTCCCGGCGTCGTTCGTTCGCGGCGGCGCGCATTGACGCGGTCTCGCGCAATCCCTCCGGTTCCGGCCCGGGTCTCCCCGTGGCCCCTCGCGGATCGCGTTCCCCGGCGCGCGCACGCTGCGTGCGGACTGCGGACGTTAAGAGGCCGCCGATGCCCGGTCAACCCCCTTATCCACAATTCGCGGCCCGCGAGCGCGGGTTGTGGATAACCGGAGTCGCCGTCCACGGACCACCGAACAGGAGCGGGCCGAGCGGCCCACCGGTGGATGTCCTTCGGTCCGACCGCGGCCCATTTCGGCCGTCACGGCTGACTGGCGCGACCTCCCGCGCGGACCGGCCGCCCGAGCGTCCGGCGCACCACGTCGATCACCTCGTCCACGTAGCGGTCCGCCTCTCCGTGCTCGGCCGCGGTCCGCACGCAGCCCTGGACGTGATCCTCGAGGATCAGGATCGAGACCGCGTCGACGGCGGCCCGCAGGGCGGCCGTCTGCTGCAGGATGTCGATGCAGTACTCCTCGCGCTCGATCATGCGGGCGATGCCGCGAACCTGGCCCTCGAGGCGGCTCAGGCGGCGCACCAGCTGCGCCTTGTCCTTGCTGTAGCTGTGGCGAAAGGTGTCCTGCTCGGCTCCGTGGCCGGATGCCGGGCGGGGTGCGGAAGCGGCCATGCCCGGATGATACCCCATGGGAGTATCCACGGCGAGCCCGGGCGAGCCGCGCGCCGTCGGGCGCGACCTTGGGTAGACTTCACCCCGATGGATCATCGCGGACTCCGGGAGCGCCTCGCCGGGGCCGGCTGCACCGCATGCGGTGCCGTCATCCCCAGCGACCGGATCGCCGTCCTCGCAGACCGGCGCGGGCTCGCGTTCGTCGAGCTGACCTGCGACAGCTGCGGCAACCGGGCGATGTGCGTGGTCCTGCCGGCGGGATCCGGGCCGTCCGCCCCCCTGGAGGGCACGCCGGCGCAGCCGGGCCAAGCGATCATCACCGGTGCCGGGACCGCTGCGCCCCCTGTGCTCTCGGAGACGGACGTGCGCGAGATGCGCCGCTTCCTTGCCGCCTGGGATGGCGACCTGCGCTCCCTGCTGGACCACCGGGGCGGCTCGACCGGCAGCGGAACCACGCGGTGAACGGGCCGGCGATCGCCGCGCACGCCGGCCAGCCGGCGCATCCCGGTCAGCCGGCAACCTCGGTCCCGCCCCCGCCGGCCGCGGCGGCGTCGCCTCAGCCAGCGGGCCACGGGTTCGCCCATGCGAGCGAGGCGGAGCTGGCCCGGATCCTGGACTTCTATGGCGTCGCGTGGACCTACGAGCCGGACACGTTCCCGATCGGCTGGAGCCTCGACGGGGACGTCGTCGAGAGCTTCTCGCCCGACTTCTACCTGCCCGATCTCGATCTCTACGTCGAGCTCACCACGCTCAAGCAGAAGCTCGTGCGCAAGAAGAACCGCAAGCTGCGCCGTCTCCGCGAGCTGTACCCCGACGTACGGATCAAGCTGTTCTATGCGCGCGATTTCCGGATGCTCCTGCTCAAATTCGGACGCATGGCTCTGGTCAGCGAGCTGACCGGCACGACGGGGCAGGCAACCCCTCCTCGAGCCCTGCCTGTGGAGGACGTGCTGCCGTCGCCGGTTGCTGAGTCGCATGCCCGCCGCAGGGGACGCCGCCGCCGTCGGGGGCCCGTGGACGCGCCCGGTGGATCGGTCGGAGCCCTCACCGGCGACACCGCGGGTGCGGGGACTCCTTGAGGGCGCCGTCGGTCGTGCGCCGACCCGCCGGACGCGCGATGATCGCCATCTATCGAGCCCTTGACGTGGAGGCAGCGCTGACTGTCCGATGACACACACCGCCGATCTCCAGGCCGACATCGGGGACATCCTCCTGACCGAGGAGCAGATCTCGGCCAAGGTGGCCGAGCTCGGCCATCGCATCGCTGCCGACTACGCCGGTCGCAACCTCACCCTCGTGAGCGTGCTCAAGGGCTCCCTGCCATTCATGGCTGACCTGATGCGCCAGATCCCGGTGCCGCTGCGGATCGATCTCATGGAGGTGAGCTCCTACGGCGGAACCGCGACCGAGTCGTCAGGGCTGGTCAGGATCATGAAGGACCTGTCGGCCAGCATCGCCGGCGAGGACGTGCTGCTCGTCGAGGACATCATCGACACCGGCCTGACGCTCAACTACCTCGTCCGCTACCTGCGCGGCAAGAACCCGGCCTCGCTGCGCATCTGCACCCTGCTGGACAAGCCGGCCCGCCGCCTCGTGGACATCCCCGTGGACTACGTCGGGTTCGAGATCCCGGACCAGTTCGTGGTCGGGTACGGGCTCGACTACGGGGAGCTGTACCGGAACCTGAGCTTCGTGGGCGTCCTGCGCCCCGAGGTCTACACGCCGGCCGACTGATGCACCGTCGACCCCTTGGCAACGGCCGCCGCCTGGCGCTGCTCGGCGCGATCATCGTCGTCGTCGGTTCCGTGCTGCCGTGGTACACGCTTGGTGGCGACGGCGGCCTGCCGCCGCTCATCATGCGGGCGTTCGACGGGACCGGCATCCTCGCCTTTCTCGCCGGCCTCGCCACGCTTGCCCTCATCGCCCTGCCGTATGCCGCGGGAGAACGTCCGATGGCGGTCGACCGGGGTCTCGCGTTCGGGCTGCTGGCGGTCCTCGCCCTGATCGGCCTCATCCTGTTCCTCCCGAACGCCATCGACGCGCCCGAGGGGCTCCTGCCGGATCGCGGATACGGGTTCTGGATGACCCTTGTCGGTGCGATCGTGCTGGCACGGGCGGCCTACGACATCTCGCTGGAGCCGCCCCACCGCTGAGGGAGCCCTGCCTCGGCCTGCGCGCGGCTGGCCCGGTCCCTCGCCGCGGGCACCCGGCCGGTCCTGGCCTCAGCCGCCCAGGTACGCCTTCCGGACCTCGTCGTCCGCGAGCAGGAACTTTGCGTCACCTGATCGGACGATCCGGCCGGTCTGGAGGACATAGCCGCGAGTCGCGACGCCGAGCGCCATGAGGGCGTTCTGCTCGACCAGCAGGATCGTGGTCCCCTGCCGGTTGATGTCCTGGATGATCGAGAACACCTCCTCGACCAGGATCGGCGCAAGGCCCATCGAGGGCTCGTCGAGCAGCAGCAGCTTGGGTCGGGCCATGAGGGCGCGACCGATCGCGAGCATCTGCTGCTCGCCTCCCGACAGCGTGCCGGCGTGCTGTGAGCGCCGCTCGAACAGCCGCGGAAAGAGCTCGAACACACGATCGAAGTCAGGTTGGAGGTGGCCCCGGTCGGAGCGACTGTAGGCCCCCATGTGCAGGTTCTCGAGCACCGTCATGCGGCCGAAGATCCGCCGGCCCTCGGGCGACTGGCCGATACCGCGGCGCACGAGCGCATGCGCCGGGACATGCGAGATGTCGTCTCCGTAGAACTCCACACGACCCCGGCGCGGGTGCAGGAGTCCGTGGATCGTCTTGAGCGTAGTCGTCTTGCCTGCGCCGTTTGATCCGAGCAGCGTCACGATCTCGCCGTCGTGAACCTCGAGGGAGATCCCCTGGAGCGCGTGGATATGGCCGTAGTAGGTGTGCACATCCGTCAGCTGCAGGACGACGCGGGTGTCGGCCGTTACGTCGGCTGCCGCGGTGCCCATCGTGCTCGATCCATCCTGTGTGCCCACGGCTCCGGCTTCTCCGGTCATGACGCCGCCCCCTTGCCCAGGTATGCCTCGATCACCTTCGGGTCGTTGCGCACCACCTCGGGCGAGCCCTCGGCGATCTTCTCACCGTGGTCGAGCACGGTGACCCGGTCGCTGACGCCCATCACGACGCGCATATCGTGCTCGATCAGCAGGAGCGTGACCCCGAGCTCGTCCCGGATGCGGCCGAACAGGGCGGTCATCTGCGTCGTCTCGACCGGGTTCATGCCCGCGGTCGGCTCATCGAGCAGCAGCAGCTTCGGCCGGCTGGCCAGTGCCCGGGCGATCTCCAGCCGGCGCTGGTCGCCGTACGGGAGGTTGCGGGCAAGCTCGTCGTCGCGGCCGTCGAGTCCGACGTAGCTCAACCACTCGAGTGCTCGCTCGTTGGATGCCCGCTCCTCGGTCGTATGGCCGCGCAGGCGCAGGACGGCATCGAGCGGTGTGGCGTGCATCCGGGAGTGCATGCCGACGAGCACGTTCTCGAGCGCCGTCATGTTCTGGAACAGGCGGATGTTCTGGAAGGTCCGGCCGATACCCAGGGTGACGATCTCGTGGGGTCGGGCGCTGCGGAAGATGGCCACCCGGCGCAACAGATCGATGTACCAGGGCGGCCGGATCACGGCGACGAGCAGCGAGGCGACGAGAAGCCCGAGCGTGGCCAGCAGCAGGATCTGCCCGATGAGGCTGAGCCCGACCCCGAACGCGATCAGCGACAGGATCAGCGCCGGCACCGGCAGGACGAACCAGAACAGCGGTTCGGCCCAGGCGCGCACGGGTTGCGAGATCATCTGCCGGCCCATGAAATCGACCGAGCCGGACGTGGGGTCGTACAGCCCGGCGATCACGTTGAAGAACGTCGTCTTGCCGGCTCCATTGGGGCCGATCAGGCT
The DNA here is from genome assembly GCA_963849495.1 of uncultured Chloroflexia bacterium. Classification (GTDB taxonomy): domain Bacteria; phylum Chloroflexota; class Limnocylindria; order Limnocylindrales; family CSP1-4; genus CAIXZV01. The sequence continues at coordinate 197,012 of CAWKHN010000009.1, forward strand.
GACGATCGAGCCGGCCGGGATCTCGAAGTCGATCTCGCGCACGGCCACCAGTCCGCCGAAGCGCTTGGTGACCTGCCGGGCATTCAGGATGAGAGTGGGGTCCGAACCCGCCGCAGCGGGCACCTGGCTGGCGCTCATACTTCACCAACTGCCCCGGACCCGGAGTCCGTGGATACCGCGTCATCGGCCGTCGCCTCATGCAGCTCCTCGCGTCTGCGACGACTCGGGAACAGCCCCTCGGGTCTGAGCAGCATCATGAGGACCAGGGCCAGCCCGTACAGCAGGTACTGGTAGTTGAGGAAGTTGATCGAGCCGAGATCGATGGTCACCGGACCAAGGCCGAAGCTGGGAATGCCCAGGCCCTGCACGAAGTTGCCGAGCTGCTTGAGCCCCTGGCTCTGGATCTCGTAGATGACGAAGGCTCCGGCCATGACACCCCAGATGTTGCCCATCCCACCGAGCACGACCATCGCCAGCGCGGTGAACGAGACCGTGAACCCGAATTGCTCGGGCGACACCGATGACAGCTTGGCGGCGAAGAAGACGCCGGCCAGCCCGGACGTCGACGCTCCGATCGAGAATGCGAGGAGCTTGGTGCTGATGGTGTTGATGCCCATGCTCGCCGCGGCAAGCTCGTCCTCGCGCACGGCCACCCAGGCACGTCCGAGGCGGGAATCCTGGAGCCGGTACAGGAGAATCGTCGTGATCGTGACGATCGCCAGGATGGTGACGTAGTACGGCCACGGGTTTGTGAAACCGAACCCGTTGATCCCCAGGATCCCGTACAGGTTGGGCTGGGCGATGCTGGTGATCCCGTTGGTGCCGTTCGTGTACGCGTCGGCGTTGCGGAACACGACCGGCACGATCTCGCCGAACCCCAGGGTGACGATGGCCAGGTAGTCGCCGCGCAGACGCAGGGTCGGTGCGCCGAGGAGCAACCCGAAGATCGCCGCGGTGAACGCGCCGATCGGGAGCATGAGCCAGAACGGGGTCGAGAGCCCCGAGTAGCCCGACGCACCGTAGGCCATCGTGTAGGCCCCGATCGCGAAGAACGCCGCGTAGCCGAGGTCGAGCAGGCCCGCCAGGCCCACGACGACGTTCAGGCCGAGGGCGAGAAGCACGAACACCCCGGCGTCGGCGAAGCCGAACACGAAGTCGTTCTGGCGGCCGAAGCCGTTGAACGGCGGGACGATCGCGAGGATCGGCAGGACGACGGTCACGACGGACATCGCCAGGATGATCGTCAGCGACTGGTGGCGACTCAGGCGGCCGCGGGCGGCCCGCCAGAGCTGGCGGGCGCTCGCGAGGCCCCCGCTTCTGTTGCTGCCTGTTGCCGGGGCGCCGGCCGGACTCTTCGAAGCGCTCATGCTCGATCCGTCAACTGCTGGCCGAGGATGCCGGTGGGTCGGAAGATCAGCACCAGGACCAGGGCGCCGAACACCGCCGCCTCGCTCCAGCGACCATATCCGAAGACCGACGACAACACCTCGATGAAGCCGATCAGGAAGCCGCCGATCGCGGCACCCGTCGTGTTGCCGATGCCGCCCAGGACCGCCGCCGTGAACGCCTTCAGGCCGGCCTGGAAGCCGAGGTCGAACTTGCTGATGCCGAAGTACAGGCCCTGGACCACGCCGGCCGCTCCGGCCAGCGCCGAGCCGATGAAGAACGTCAGCGCGATCGTCGTGTTGATGTCCACGCCCATGAGCTCGGCCGCCTCGCGGTCCATGGCCGTGGATCGCATCGCGCGGCCGAGACGAGTCCGGTTGATGAACAGCTGCAGGGCCACCATCAATGCCACGGACAGCACGATCACGAACAGGTTGACCTGGCGGATCGCGATCGGCCCGATGAACAGCTCGGGGTTGGGCATGATCTGCGGGATGGTCACGATCGAGTTGCTGATCGTCACGTAGACGATGTTCTGCAGGATGAAGCTGACGCCGATGGCGGTGATGAGCGGTGCCAGCCGGGGTGCGTTGCGCAGCGGCCGGTACGCCAGCCGTTCGATCACCACGCCGACCAGGCCCATGACGACCATCGACACCAGGAAGGCGATCACGAGGATGACCGCGAGCAGGACCGGGTCGTTGATCGGGCCGCTGAAGCCGAATGTCGTCAGCAGCCACCACGACACGAACGAGCCGACCATGAACACGTCGCCGTGGGCGAAGTTGATCAGCTCGATGATCCCGTAGACCATCGTGTATCCGAGCGCGATCAGCGCATAGATGGCGCCGATGGTCAGCGCGTTGATGAACTGGTCCTGCGCCTGCGCCCCCGCGCCGATGATCATCAGCACGTAGGCGACCACGAGGCTGGCGGTCACCCCGATCACGAAGTTCCAGCGACCCGCCCGCAGGCGCATCGACGGCGTGCCCGGTGCCGCGGCGGCGGTGGTCATTCGTCCCTCAACGCTCCAGGGGGGTGACGCGTGACAGGAAGCTGCGGCCCCACGACAGGTCGTGGGACGTGCGAGCCGGGGCGCTCGTCCGACGGGCGCCCCGGCATCGCATTCAGATCGCTACTTGACCGGATCCGCGGTGAAGTCGCGCTGCTTGAAGAACGCCCAATCCTTGGTGGTGGGGTCGAACTTGTAGTACGAGATCGTGTGCTGGGTGGTGTCGCCGTTGGCGTCGAAGCCGACCGTGCCGAGCACCGTGTCGTAGGTGTGGCTCGGGTCGGCGACGTACGCGCGCACGGCCTCACGCAGCTGGGCCATGTCGGTCACGCCGGTGCCGACGGCCTTGAGTGCCTCCAGGAAGATCTGGGTGCACGCGTAGCCGGGGGCGCTGTAGGAGCCCGGGTCTGTGCTGAACTTGGCCTTGTAGTCGGTCTTGAACTTGTCCGGGTTCGGGATGTCGTGGATGGCTGCGACGGTGCCGTACGTGTTCATGTCGCCGTCCGGGCCGGCCACGTTGAGGAACGAGCTGGCCGTGTCGGCCGAGCCGTCGACGATGCCGTCGCCACCGACGAGCGGGATGCTGGACAGGCCCTGCGTGGCCATCTGCTTGCGGAACAGGCCGATGCCCGACGTGGTGACGCCGCCGTACATGATCACGCCCGGGTTGAGACCCTTGGCCGTCGTCACGTAGCTGGTGAAGTCCGTCGTGGAGTCCGGCACGCCGTCGCGCTTGGCGACCGTTCCGCCGAACGTCGTGTACGCCGAGGTGAAGCCATCGTCGAGGCCGACACCGTAGGTCTGGGTGTCGTCGAGGACATAGGCTGTCTTCGCGCCGACCGTGTTGTAGGCGATGTCGGCGGTGCCGGCACCCTGATTGTCGTCGGTCGTGGCGACGCGGACGTAGGCGAGCTTGTCGGGGTTCGTCTGGCGCAACGCCTTGGCGGCGTCGCCCTTGGTCAGGCCGACGGCGGTGTTGGCCGGGCTGCACTGCATGAGGCCTGCGCCGTTGCTGACCGGGATCTCGGCCTGCGCAACATTCGAGTTGTACGGGCCGACGACGAACAGCACGGCCGGGTCATTGGCCAGGGTCTGGATGTTCTTGGCACCCTGGTTCGGGTCGTGCTTGCCGTTGAGGGCGTCGTCCTGCTGGTTGACCGTGACCGTGAACCCGGGGACCGAGATCTGGTCAATCGCGAGCTGGACGCCGTTCGCGGTCGGGACGCCGTTGGGGGCCTCGCCGCCGCTCATCGGCAGCTCGATCCCGACCTTCACGGCGATGTTCCCGCCTCCAGTGCTGCCGGTGCTCGCGGGCGTGCTGCTGCACGCCGCGGCGATGATGGCCAGCGCGGCAACAGCCACGCCTCCACGTGCGAACTTCATGTGCGCCTCCTCCAATTCCCCTCGCGACCAGGTGGACCAATGCTGCTCCACGAGCACGCCGACATCCCTGATGGCCGAGCATCGATCTCGGCACGGCGGTGACGGAGGCGCGGGCGAGGGACCCGATTCGCTCCGGGGCATGCTGCCTCGGAGCGATGCCGTATCATACGCACCAGCGGCGGGGATGCAAGGCGCACCCCCCCTCGCACCGGGATGGCTGTTCGAGCCTCGTGTCGCTCGCCTCCCGGCCCTTGAACTGGCGGCAGGCGTGGGCGCCCCCATTCGATTCCGGTCGTGACGGGAGCACAAGCGCACCGGCCGCTCGCTGTAACGAGGTTCGTGCTTCGGCGTGGAGTACCTGATCCGGCAGGCCCGCATCACCGACATCGACCGGCTGGCCGCCATCGGCCGGTCGTCGATCCGGGGTTCGGACCGCGGCGCGCTCGATGCCGCCGACCTGCTTCGACAGCTCGTCTATTTGCCGCACGCGAGCGTGCTCGTCGCCGAGGCGCGACGGGAGCTCGTGGGCGGGGCGCTCCTCGTCCTTCGTCCGTCGGTGGTTTCCGGCGGCTACGTGGGGACGATCGACCTTCTGGTCGTCGCCCCGGACCACGATGCGGATCGCGTGACGGATGCCCTCCTGGAGGAGCTGCTCCGGTCGGCCAGCAACAAGGGTTGCTCGGTCGTCGAGGCTGCAGAGCCCTCCGATCCCTCGGACCTCGCCCGCCTCGAGCGGGCCGGGTTCATCCCCGCCGGGCCCACGCTCCGGCGGCCTGTCGCGGCGGCCGGCTCGGCCGCCCGCCGCACCTAGCGCCTCCGGGTGGCCGGAGTGCTTCGGACCACCCAACCACAGTAGGAGTCAACGTGGGCAAGAACGTCGCCGTCTTCGTGGACGTGGCGAACATCTTCTACGCGGCCAAGGCGGCCGGCGTGGACATCGACTACGTCACGCTGTTGAAGTCGGCCACCGCCGGACGTGATTTCGTCCGTGCATACGCCTACACCGGGCTGGACCCGGAGAACGAGAACCAGCGCAACTTCCACCAGTTCCTCGCCCGCCACCAGTACAAGGTGGTCAGCAAGGACATCCGCAAGTACGGCGATGGCAGGGTCAAGGCGAACCTCGACATCGAGCTCGTCGTCGACATGATGAAGACGGCGCGCAACCTCGATGTCGCGGTGATCGTGTCGGGTGACGGTGACTTCGCGTCCGCGATCCGCGCCGTCCAGGAGATGGGCGTTCGCTGCGAGGTCATCAGCTTCCGCGGCAACACCTCGTCCGACCTGATCGAGGTTGCCGACCTGTTCACCGACATCACCCAGATCGCCAAGGTGGACAAGGGTTCGACCCGCTCCGGACGTCGCGTCGCGGACGACGACGAGGATCTGTCGATGACCGAGGTTCCCGAGAAGCAATCGGAAGGGACGGGCCGTGGCCGCGGTCGCGGCAGGTACCGCGGGCGTCCCGAGCGTGACGAGGCACCGGCTGCCGCCTCGCGCAGCTCGCGGGGGACGGGACGTGCCGCCGCGTCGAGCACCCGCACCGAGACCACGCCCGGCGACGCCGTGCCGGGTCTCGTGGCCCTTCCCGGTGAGCGACTGTCACGAGCCACGCGCGTCGTGTCGGCGGAGCCGGCCACGGACGCGCCGGGCGATGCACCGGACGAGCTCGAGGAGCTCGACGGTGACGGACAGGAGCAGCAGGGCGAAGGCGGCGAGGGCCGCCGGCGCCGCCGGCGCCGCGGTGGCCGCGGTCGTGGCCGGGGACATCGCGATGGACTGGATGCCGGCATCGCCGAGGGCGGCGAGGCCGGTGAGACCGACGCGGTTGGCGCGGCCGGCGAGTCGCCGGACGCCGTCGAGGCCGATGAGGCTGCCACCCCTGAGCCCACCCAGCGGGCACCGAGGACACGGCGCGCTGCCGCGAGCGGTGACCTCCCGACACCCTTCGATGTGCTGGACGAGCCCGCCCCGTCGCGGCCCGCGCCACGATCCACCCCGTTCGGCTCCGTCTGGGATCGGCAGCTCGGGACGCCGACGGCCCGGCCGGCTGCGAGCAGCCTGCCGCCGCTCCCCGAGGACGACGAGGACTTCGACGAGCCGGAGATCCCCGAGTACCTGATCGCGGAGCAACGCCGTGGTGCCCAGGGCCGTGGTGCCCAGGGCCGGGGTGGCGGGGGCCGTGGTGGCGCGCGGGGCGCCTATGCGGCCGCCATGGACCGAGAGCGCTTCGGTGGCGGCCGGGGCGCCGGCGTGAACCGCTTTGCCGAGCCGCCGCGGCGCGGTGGCGGCGGTGGCGGCGGTGGGCGAGGCGCCCAGCAGCCGCCTCGCGGACCCCGCTCCGACCGACCCGAGCGGTTCGATCGCGCACCGAGGACCGGTGGCGGGAGCGAGCCGTGGAGCGAGGTCCCGCCCGAGCTCGAGGAGCTCCTCCGCGCGCAGCTCTCGACTCGCCGCCCGGCGGCGACGACCGAGACCGCGACCCCGGCAGCCGCCCCCGAGGCGACGGCCGAGGCGGAGGCCCCCAAGCGCCGGACAACCCGACGGACGACCCCGGCAGCCGCCCCCGAGGCGACGGCCGAGGCGGAGGCTCCCAAGCGCCGGACGACTCGCCGCCCGGCGGCGACGACCGAGACCGCGACCCCGGCAGCCGCCCCCGAGGCGACGGCCGAGGCGGAGGCCCCCAAGCGCCGGACAACCCGACGGACGACCCCGGCAGCCGCCCCCGAGGCGACGGCCGAGGCGGAGGCTCCCAAGCGCCGGACGACTCGCCGCCCGGCGGCGACGACCGAGACCGCGACCCCGGCAGCCGCCCCCGAGGCGACGGCCGAGGCGGAGGCCCCCAAGCGCCGGACAACCCGACGCAAGACGGCCGAACCCGCCGAGGGCTGATCCCCTCTGATCCCCTGGACGACCTCGTCGCCATGGACGGCTTCCTGACCGTCGGCCAACCGGCTGCGGTCGGTGCCGTCCGGGCGATGCTGGGCTCCCACGTCCCCCACGCGGTTCTTCTGTCGGGACCCGCGTCGGTGGGAAAGCGGGCACTTGCCCTCGACCTGGCCGCCGCACTCCTGTGCACGGGTGTCAGCGGGGGTGCGCGCCCGTGCCGATCCTGCCGTGGCTGCCGCCTGGTGGAGCACGGCAACCACCCCGACCTCCACAGGCTGGAGCCCGCAGGGCCGGGCGGGCAGATCAGGATCGGCGACACCGATCACCCGGACCCCGGTACGGTCCGCTGGCTCGCGTCGGAGCTCGCGCTGCTCCCGGTCGAGGCAGGCGAGCGCGTGGCGATCGTGGGCGACGCACAGCGCATGAACGACGAGGCGCAGTCGGCGCTGCTCAAGACGCTCGAAGAGCCGCCGGCGCGGACGACCCTCATCCTGTGCGTGGACGACGAGGAGCGTCTGCTTCCGACCGTGCGGTCCAGGTGTGCCCGAATACGGCTGGGGCCGGTCGGAGCCCGGGAGATCGAAGGCCTGCTCGCGTCGCTGGGCCTGGCGGACGCCCCCACTGCCGCGCGGCTCGCGCGCCTCGCCGCGGGCCGGCCCGGGCTGGCCGTCGCGTACGCGTCGGCGCCGGAGGCGGAGGCGGTTCGCGGGGAGATCGTGCGCACCCTGCTCGACCTGCTTGGCGAGGGACGAGCTGTGCGATTGCACGAGGCCAAGAGCCTGCTGTCACGTGCGCGGACGCTGGCGCAGCTGCTCGCTCCGGAGCCGGCAGCCTCGATCGAGGAGCCGCGCGGGCGGGGTCGTCGCCGCGCACCGGCCACTCCCGGCCGCGCGTCCGCACCCGACGCCCCCCCCGGCCGACCCGGGGCCGTCGAGCCTGACGCGCCCCACGCGGCGGAAGCGGAGGCCGGTGGCGACGAGCCCGGGACCAAGTTGTCGGCAGCGGAGCGGCGACGGGCGCTGGGAACGCTGTTCGACGCGTGGCGAGACCTCGCGCGCGACCTCGCGCTGATGCAGGCCGGCGCACCCGGAGGGGTTCGCGCGGTCACCCTGGTCGAGGAGCTGGAGGCAGCGGCCCGGGACCTGCCCCCACGGGCGGCGAGCGAGGCGCTGGACCAGATCGTGAGAGCGGCAGAGCTGCTCGATGCCAACGTGACGCCAGAGCTGCTTCTGGACGTCCAGCTCCTCCGCTGGCCGCGCCGGGCCCGGGCTGCCTGATGCGTGACGGACAACGGTGACCGACGAATCCGCCTTGCCGGTCCGCGCCCGTCTCGAGGCCCGTGTCGTGGGTCGCGTCCAGGGCGTGGGCTACCGGGTGTTCGCTCTCCGCGAGGCCATGCACCTCGGGCTGGACGGGCTGGTCGCAAATGAGCCGGACGGGAGCGTGCGCGTGATGGCCGAGGGCGCGCGGCGCGACCTGGAGTGTCTCCTCGAGCGCCTCGAGGATGGCCCTCCGTCCGGCCAGATCGATCGTGTCCTCGTCCGCTGGGAGCCGGCACGCGGAGTGGTTTCAGGCTTCCGGATCGAGAGCGGCGCACACCGCGGCGATTGAGGCGCGAGCGGTGCGCCGGTGCACCTCCCGGACTCATGGCGTGGCCCCCCGGGACGACTCGCCCATTCCCGTGTCGCCGCCTGGGGGGCACGCTGTGCTCCATGGACGAACACTCCCCGGCCGAGGATCTCCCGCACCTGTACCGCGCCGTGCTCGACACGGTGGGTCGGCTGGAGCATCTCGGCGAGCGCGAGATCGCCTGGAAGATTCGGCGCGACGCCCTGCGCACCTACTCGACCCGCTGGGACGAGAATGGTCGCCGGTCCCTCGAGCGCCTGAACCGGGAGGCCCAGCGCCGGCTTGCCACATCGCCGCGCGCAGCCCGATCGCCGTTCGCGGCCAGCACCGAGCCTGCCTGACCCCGGGTCCTGCCGCGGCACATCGCGCGCCGTCGTCGTACGCTGCCGGGTGATGTCCGCAACCCGGCCTCCCATCGCCGATCTCGTCGACCGTGCCCTCGCGGGCATGGAGCTCCTGGCCGCGACCGCCGAGCCGATCGAGGATGAGTGGCAGTACGTGACCGATCTCGGCACGGTGTGGCGGGCACGCCTGGGCGCGATCGCCACAGCCCGGGGAACCGAGCCCTCGCCTGAGGGCGCCGCCGCGGCGATGGAGGCGCTGCTGGCGGAGGCGGAACGGATCACGGATCCGCACCGCGCGATCGACTGGCTCTCGACCCTGCCGCAGGTCGCCCTGGCCGCGCTGGGCGAGGGCGGCTGATGCGCTTCCAGGATCCCCGGCCCGACGGGCGGGCCATCGTCTACGCGCAGATCCAGGCTGACGCCCTCGTGGCGCGCGCAGCCGAGCTGCTCGCCGGCGCGACGACGACGCAGCGCCTGCTCGCACGTGCGGCGATGAACGGCGAGTCGACCGATCCTGCCACCTGGCACACGATGTTCCCGACCCTGTTCGGCCCGTCGGCGCCGATGCCCGGCGATCCGACGCGGGACCGCTCCGAGGCCATCCTCGAGGCCTCGCTGCGCGTCGCGGACCGCGGTGAGCAGACGCGAAGCCAGTTCCGGGGTGCGATCGTCGAGGCCCTCACGGAGCGGCTGCTCGCGGCCCGCACCGGACCGGTTCGCCGTGAGCGGCGGATCCTGTTCGACGCCGTGCCCGCCGAGATCCATCCCTACGACGTGACGGTGGAGCGCGACCAGGCGGCCGAGGCGTGGGACTGCAAGTGGGGGGCCCGTGGGATCAAGGCGGATGTCCTGCACCAGCTCGACGACGCACGCCGGCATGCGGCCGGCGAGGGCAGCCGGCTCCTGGTCGGGTTGGTCGTGTTCGATGCCCGGCGCTCGTGCGAGGTCCGCCTGGTTCGCGAACGGGGCCCCGTTGCCCTGGAAGGGCTCAAGCTGATCGGGCTCGAGGGGCTGGATCGACTCGCCGGGCGGAAGCCGGCGTGAGCGTCGACCAGCCGCGACCCGTCGCCGGGGTCACCGTCGCGTACCGCGTCCGTTTCGACGAGTGCGGGCCGGATGGGGTGGCCAGGACGTCCACGCTGCTGCGCTATGCGCAGGATGTCGCCTGGATCCACTCGGAGCGGATGGGCTTCGATCGCGACTGGTACCTGGAGCGTGGGCTGGCATGGGTCGTCCGCGCGGCCGAGCTCCGGATCATGTGTCCGATCGCGCTCGGAGCCACGCTGGACATCACCACCGCGGTCACCGGCTTCCGCCGCGTGTGGGCGCGCCGGCGGACGGAGGCCCGTCTGCCCGACGGCACCCTCGCGCTGTGGATGCACACCGACTGGGTGATGATCGGCGAGCGTGGCCTCCCGGGACGTGTGCCGCCCGAGTTCCCGGCTGCGTTCACGGTTCCGCCCGGTACGTTCGAGCCCGGTCGCGTGCCGCTCGCGCCAACCCCACCGGGTGTGGCCGTGACGCGTTCGTCGGTGCGACCCCAGGACCTCGACCCGATGGGCCACGTGAACAACGCTACCTACCTCGACTATCTCGAGGAGGCCATGATCGGCTGCGGGGCGCCCGGGGCGGCAGCAATCTCCGCGACGCCCCGCACGGTGCGGCTCGAGTACCTCGTACCCGCCTCACCCGGCGCCCAGCTCACGGGCGCCGCGTGGGAGGACCGCGTCGACGGCCGGGCCGGCTGGGCATGGCGTCTCACCGACGGCGACGATCGGGAGCTGGCGCGAGGTCGGGTCGTCGCCGGCGCATAGGACCTTTGGGCCATGACCAGGAGCCCCGCGACCGGTGCCGGTGCACACCGCGCTCGCAGGCCGACGCCCCGATGGGACCATCGCGCCATGGAACCTGGCCGCCCGGGACGTAGCCTCGACACAGGTACAGTTTCCGGACGGTGCGCCACCATGAAGACGCGTGAGATGCCTTGGACCAGATGATCCCTGCCGCGGCAGCGGCGCTCGCGATCGCGTTGATCGGTGCGCTTGCCGGGACCGCCGGCTACGCCGCCCTGGTGGGTCGACGCCAGAACAGCCGCCTCGCCTCACTGGCCGAGCGGCTCACCCGCGCCGCGGACGAAGGGGAGCTGGTCGCTCTCGACGCCGGTCGCATCGCCGACCCGAGGCTTCGGGCGGCCATCCGCCAGCTGGCCGACCGGGTCGCGGACACGTGGCGCCTGGCGACGATCGATCCGCTGACGGGGATCGCGAACCGGCAGGCCGTGCTCTCCCGTGTCGAGGAAGAGCTCGCGCGGGCCGTTCGGTATGGCCGTCCGCTGTCTGTGATCCTGGTCGATCTCGACCACTTCAAGCGTCTCAACGACTCCCACGGGCACGCGGCCGGCGACGCCATGCTGCGGCACATCGCGCAGCTGCTGGCCGGCAACGTCCGGTCGGTGGACGTGGCCGGCCGCTATGGCGGCGAGGAGTTCCTGATCCTCCTCCCGGAGACCGACGTGGATGCCGCGGCGGCGCTGGCCGAGAAGCTGCGCCGGGTGGTCGCGAATGCGCAGGTCCCCGTCGGCGATGGCGTGACGGTGTCGATCACGATGTCTGCGGGTGTGGCTGGTGGCATGGGCCAGGTGCTGCGTCTCGACGCCCTGGTACGTGACGCGGACGCGGCCCTGTACTCCGCGAAGGCGCTCGGGCGCAACCAGGTCTACGTGTTCCGGGAGACGGGTGACGAGGGAACGATCCGTCGGGCGCCGATCACAGCGGACGCACGAGCGCGTGCTCTCGACGTCGGTCGGGCGGCGATGATGGCTGCGCAGGACGCGCTTCTGGCCACGCTGGCCGGGCGGCCCTCGTGGGGAGGCAGGCCATCAACCCTCATTGCCGAGGGCTCGGTGACCCTTGCCCGTGCCATCGACCTGCCGGAGGCCGAGCTCGACCGCATCCGGACTGCGAGCCTGCTCCATGACCTCGGCAAGCTCGCGATTCCCGAGGAGATCCTGTCCAAGCCGGCCGACCTCGGTGCCTCGGAATGGAGGATCGTGGCCGAGCACCCGAAGATCGGACAGGTCGTTCTCGAGCAGGCCGGCGCCATGCGCGATGCGGCGACCATCGTGCTCCACCATCACGAGTGGTTCGACGGCCGCGGCTACCCGCTGGGGCTCGCCGGCGCCGACATCCCCATCGGTGCCCGGATCGTGTCCATCGTCGACGCATACGAGGCCATGATCGCCGGGCGGCCGTACCGTGACGCGATCAGCCACGAGGAGGCGATCGCGGAGCTGCGTCGCCAGGCCGGCGTCCAGTTCGACCCGGAGCTCGTCGAGATCTTCTGCGTGCTGTTCGCTGCAGGCGTCCCGTGGGAGCCGGAGCAGCCCCACGAGCACGAACAGGAGCCCGCGAGAGTGGCGGTCGCCGGCGCGGCGGGTCCGCGCCACACCCGGCACCATCGGGACAGCAGGACCCACGCCGAGATCCACGACCAGCTGCACGCGGAGCGACGGCGCGCGGTCTGACGAGCTCCGGCGAGACCCGCGAGCCCCCTCTCGCCTCCGGTACGCATGCCGTCAGGTTGCTGCAAGTCAGCGCGCGCACCGGAGCCACGCGCCACGGTCCCCCCGCGGCGCGTCGCTGTCATGACGAACCGTCATCTGCAGCCCTGCCGGGGTCATCCCTGGGGTTTGGCGAGACGCGGGCTCCCGCGCGGCCGCATCCGACCGGTCACTGAACGAGCGGGATCGGGCCTCCGACCGTGAGCGCGAGGAGCAGCAGGATGCAGAGCACGCCGACCAGGAGACCCAGGGTCTCGAGCGCGTCCCGGCGGCTCACAGGGCGGGTCGCGGCGGTCCCGGCGAGGGCATCGGGCTCCGCACTCTGCTCTGGCGTTGTGACGGTCGTCATGGACGGGCTCCGGTCGGGAGCGATGAGCCACCATCGGACGGCTGACGGCGGACGTGGTGGCAGGGCGCCGATCATCCGGTGTCATGGGGAGTCCGTCATGACGATCCGTCATCTCCGGTGCTCGTCCCTGGAGAGTCGCACCGGACGGCGCGGCGATCCTCAGTGGCGACGCCGCTCCACCTGGGGCGGCGTGTCGCCCCAGCCCGCGTTCGTGAACGTGGGGATGAACCGGTAGCCCTCTCCCGGGACGGTCGCGATGAAGCGCGGGTGGCGGTAGTCGTTCTGCAGCTTGATCCGCAGGCTCCGGATGTGCCGATCGACCATGTTGCTCTCGGTCACGAAGTCGGGCCCCCAGACCGCGTCGAGGATCTCGTCGCGCGTGACGACGCGGCCGGCACGGCTCGCGAGCAGGTACAGCAGGCTCTGCTCGATCCCGGTCAGGTGGATGTCCGAGGTGCCGGCGTGCACCTCGCGGCTGAGGATGTCGATCTCGATCTCGCCCAGCTTGATCACGGGCACGATCGGCCGGTCCATGCCCGTCGCCCGCCGGGTGATGACGATGGCCCGGGCGAGCAGTTCCTCGGGCGAGAAGGGCATCGTGAGGATGTCGTCCACGCCGAGGTCGAACGCCCGGAGCTTCGTCCTGAGGTCGCCGCGGCGAGTGAGCCCGAGAGCCGGCGTCACCCGTCGCGTCAGCCGGTTGGAGGCGCCCAGCATCTGAAGCAGGGCGGCGCTGGCATCGTGGTCCATGTCGATCACGGTGAGATGCGGCTGCCAGTCTGCCAGGAGCGACTCGGCGGCGGCGAGATCATCCGTGGCCCGGACGACGAACAGGCCGTGGTTCAGCGTCAGCTCGATGAGGTCGACGACGAGCTGGCGATCGTGAAGGATCAGAGCTCGGCGCGCCTCGACGCCAGGTGGGCCCGTCTTGGCGTCCGACATGCCGCGACCTCCGTGGGCTTGAAGTCAAAGCAAATTATCCCACGCATCACAAGGAAGACAAGTCGATCAAACTCGCCTCACGTGTGTCCGGCCACGGGATCGGCGCCGGAGACTGCATCGGCGGCCTCACCGGCGCGGCAGCTGATCCTGCCTGATGGTGCGACCGTGTGGGTTTGCCGTGCTGGCCGGAACGCGGAGCCCGAACCGGATCGCGTGGCGAGGCCACTCGGGATCGTCCTGGGCCCAACGCTGTCTCTCGGTCCCGTCCGGCGCCATCCGGGTGATCGAGCCCGCGGCGTCGAGGACGAGCCGATCGCCGTCCGCCAAAACCAGCTCATGTGGCCTGAACACGCGGCGGCGGCCGCTCGGGGGCTCTGCGGGCTCGGAGTGCTGCTGTGGCATCGTTGTGGCTCCCCTTCGACATGCCGCCCCTGGTCCATCGGGCCGACGTTTCCGCGTCCTGGATTCTCGCACGCGTGGGCACGCCCCCCGCGTTTCGTGGCAATGGGTCGTGGCGGGACGCTTGACGGCATCCGCGGTCTCCTGCCAACCTATCCGCAGAGAATGCGACGCATTCGCACTCAGTAGGATCTCAACCCTTGCTGCCGACCGATCTTCTGGCGCCCCACATCGGGATGGGGCTCGCGGGCCTGCTGCTCAGCGCATTCCTGCTCGGCGTGCTCCACGGCGTGACGCCGGACGAGCACACCTGGCCGATCACCCTGAGCTACGCGATCGGTGCCGCGTCGGGGCGACGCGGAATGCAGGCTGGTCTCCTGTTCTCGGCGGCCTTCACGCTTCAGCGGGCGCTGGCCTCGGAGCTCGCGTACCTGGCTCTTGCGCCGATCCTCGGCGACCCGGCGGTCAATGCAGGGATCGACCTCCTCGTGGGGATCGTGATGGCCGTCTCCGGCGCCTACATCCTGCGGCTCGGGCGTGAGCTGCACCTGACCGAGGGGCTGGAGCAATTCATGCATCGCCTGCTGCGGGTCTCCCCCGGCGACCACTCGGACGGCACCCTCTCCGTCGAGGGGAGACCGGTGCCGATCCGGATGACCCTCGTACACGGGTTTGTGGCCGGCTGGGGCACGGGAGCGTTCGCGATCATCATCTATACGGTCCTCGCCCCGGCCATGCCGAGTGCCGCGGTCGCCTTTCTGCCGGGTCTGTTGTTCGGCCTCGGCACGATGCTGGTCCAGGCGGCTGCCGGGGCCGCCATCGGCGCCTGGATGCGGGCGAGGGGCCTGGGCGCATCCGCCCTGACCTACGTGGGGCGCGCCGTGGCCGGGAACACGCTCCTGTACGGAGGGCTCCTGTTCTCGATCTGGGGCCTGTTCTCTCTCGTCTTCCCCGCGACCGCGGCTCTGCTGGACAGCGGTCTGCCGACCGGGGTCGGGATCCCGAACCTCGACAGCATCAACGCCGGCCTGATCCTGGTCGCGGTCATCGTCCTGGGCATCGCGGTCGGGAGCTTCGTGCGTGCCTTCCGCCGCGTGCAGCAGGGCGTTCCGGATGCGCCGGGTCGCTCCCTGTGACGGACATCACGCGGGTCCGGGAGGTGCCCGGGGAGGATCGCCGGGCGGTCGATGAGACGTCTCGCGTGCTCGCGCAGCTGGGTGGGACGGCCACAGCCGCCAGGCGCGCGATCGTCCGCTCGCTGCTCGAGGCCGATCGGCTGCAGAGCCCGGAGACGCTGCTCCACGCGGCGCGGACCTACGCCCCGCGGACGAGTCTCGCCACGGTCTACCGGACGCTGGACCGGCTCGATTCCATCGGCGCCATGAAGCGGGCGACCCTGGCCTCCGGCGAGGTCGCGTATGCCTACTGCGCGAGCGGCCACCATGAGCATGCCATCTGCATCCGATGCGGTCGGCTGCACCCGATCCGGGCCTGCCTGATCAGCGAGGAGCCGTTGGTCGACGGCTTCGCCGTGTCCTCCCACCGGCTCGACTTCTACGGTGTCTGCGCCGAGTGCGCGGCACGCGACGGGACGGGTCGTGCCGCTCCGGGCCTGCCCGGTGGCCCCCGAGAGGATCGATAGCTCGCGGATCCCCGTCCGCCGGGCAAGAGCCGTCTCGAGAGGCTGTCGACGCGGTAGCGGCCCAGCTCACAACGACGGCGGGCGACGATTGATCGGACACCCCCTTGACACTCCGGCGACCGGTCGCTATTCTGCGACCAGTCCAGCTATCTGGAATGGTTGCATGAGTGAGAGGAGTAGAGCGATGACCGAGGCAGGCCCGACGTCCGCCGCGCTGATCCTCCATCCCGTGCGAATGCGGATCATCCTTGCCTTCGGGCGGGGGATCCCGCTCACCACCCAGGCGCTGGCCGACCTGCTCCCCGACGTGGCGCGGGCGACGCTCTACCGGCACCTCTCGATCCTCGTCGATGGCGGGATCATCGAGGTCGTGGGCGAGCAGCGCGTGCGCGGCGCCGTGGAGCGCACCTACACCCTGCGGCATGGGTCCGCGTCCCTGCTGAAGGAGGACCTCGAGGCTGCCAGCCGCGAGGATCATCTCCGCTTCTTCGCGTCGTTCGCCGCCTCGTTGATCGACGAATACGCACGTTACCTGCGCCGCCCCCGGATCGACCTGGTCGCCGACGGGGTCATGTACCGCGAGGCAACCGTGTACCTGTCGGACGAGGAGGCAGCCGACGTCGCCCGAGAGATGTGGGCAGCCGTCAGCCGGCATGTGGGCACCGAGCCCATTGCCGGGCGATCTGCCCGCACGTTCGCTGTGGCGAGCATTCCCGGTCCCGATCCGGCGCAGGCAGCGCCGTCGACGGAGACCACATACCCCAACGGAGGCACCTCGTGAACACCACCCAGCTCCTGCTGCTCCTGCTCCCCCTCGTCATCGTCCAGCTCGCGCTCATGGCGGTCGCCCTGCGCGACCTGCTCGCGCCCGACCGCGTGGTCCGCGGTGGGAGCAAGCCCGTGTGGGCGGCCATCATCGTGCTCGGTGAGCTGGTCGGCCCCGTGGCCTACCTCCTCGCCGGCCGCCGCGACGCCTGAGCCGGCCCGATGAGCGTCCCGCGCTCCGTCGTCAGCGGAGCACCCCTCCACGACACATCAACCCCCGGTGCAGCTGCGATCGTCGCCCGGGGCCTCACCAAGCGATACGGCAAGGTGGTCGCCGTCGATCACCTCGACCTCGACGTTCCTCGCGGCAGCGTGTTCGGGTTCCTGGGTCCGAACGGCGCCGGCAAGACCACCACCCTGCGCCTGTTGAGCGGTCTGGGCCGGCCGACCTCCGGTTCCGCCACGGTTGCCGGCATCCCGGTCGGCCGCGACGCCGTCGCGCTGGGCACCCGGATCGGCTACCTGGACCAGGCGCCCCGGCTGTTCGGCTGGATGCGCGGCCGCGAGCTGCTCGAGTTCGCCGGCCGGCTCTACGGGCTCGACGGCCGCACGCTCCATGCGCGGGTCGGCGAGCTGCTCGACCTGGTCGGCCTGGCCGCCGCGGCCGAGCGGCCGATCGCCGGCTACTCCGGAGGGATGCGCCAGCGGATCGGGATCGCACAGGCGATCATCCACCGCCCGGCGGTGCTGTTCCTCGACGAGCCGGTCTCCGCGCTCGACCCCGAGGGCCGGCACGACGTGCTCGCGATGCTCGAGCGCCTCCGCCCGGAGACGACGGTCTTCATGTCGACCCACATCCTCGCCGACGTCGAGCGGATCTGTGATCGCGTCGCCATCGTAGGCAGTGGGCGGCTCGTCGCCGAGGCGCCGATACCCGAGCTCCTCGAACGGCATGCCGCTCCCGCCTGGGAGCTCGAGGCCGAGCCGGGCCAGGAGGTTGCGCTGCGGCGCCTCGCGGACCGTCTGCGCTCCCGAGCGTGGGTCCGCGATGTCGTGGTCGACGCCGCCGTCGCCCGGATCACGGTCCGCGACGAAGACGCGGCGTTCGGCGAGCTGCTGTCGGCGGTTGCGGGTACCGGCGTCCACCTGGTGCGCCTCGAGCGCGTCCGGCCGTCGCTCGAGGATGTCTTCATCCGGCTGGTGGGTCAGGCCCACGTCGAAGTTGAGGAGGCGGCGTGATGCGCACGTTCGGGATCCTGTTCCGCAAGGAGGTCGCCGAGGCGTGGCGGACGAAGCGGGCTCCCGTGATCCTGGGGCTGTTCGCCCTGATGGGCATGCTCGCTCCGCTGCTCGCGCGCTTCACGCCCGACATCGTGGCCGCGTCGGCCGGGGCCCACCTGGCGGCGGCGATGCCGACGCCCACTGCCGCCGATGCGGTCGACCAGTTCCTCAAGACCACCGGCCAGTTCGGTGCCTTCGTGGCGATCCTCATGGCCATGGGCTCTGTGGCCGGCGATCGGGAGCGGGGTACCGCGGCTCTCGTCCTCACCAAGTCGGTCGGGCGCGGCACCTTCCTGGCGGCGAAGCTCGTCGCGCTGGCGGCGACGCTCGGGATCGCGGTTGCCCTGGCGGGGGTTGCGACTGCGGTCTACACCGCGGTGCTGTTCACACCCCTGCCGGTGCCGGGGTTCGCGGCGGCCGTCACGCTCGTCTGGCTCGGCCTCCTGGTGCCGACCGCGATCACGTTCCTCGGCTCGGTGCTCGGGCGCTCGCCCGCGGTCGCCGCGGCTCTTGGCTTCGCCTGGGTTGTGGCCGGCGGCATCGCGGCAGCGCTGCCCGGGATCGGTCCCGTCATGCCCGCTGCGCTCGGCGGCCAGGCTCGTGCGCTGGCCCTGGGGGCCGCCGGGGGATCGGCCGCGGGATCGCCCGGCACGGCGATCCTCCTGAGCATCCTCATCCTCTGTGCCTCAGTGGCGATCGCCTGGCGCGTCTTCGCTCGACAGGAGCTGTGATCCCATGAGCACCCACACCGCTGCCACGACCAGCTCCGCCGTGCCCCAGCCGGGTCCGCGGCAGGAGCTCGATGTCACCGTCGGCACCCCTCCGTGGGAGCTGCCGGGGTCCCTCAGCCTGCCCGCCGCCGATCACCCTGTCCCGGGCGTCGTCATCGTCCACGGCTCCGGTCCGCACGACCGCGACGGCACCATCGGGCCCAACAAGCCCTACCTCGACCTCGCCGAGGGCCTGGTGGCCGCGGGGATCGCGGTCCTCCGCTACGACAAGCGAACTCTCGTCCACCGGGCGGAGCTCGCTTCGCTCGGCACGGAGTTCACGGTGGACGACGAGGTGATCGACGACGCCGCGGCGGCCGTCGAGCTCCTCCGCCGGACGCCGGGCGTCGACCCGGACGCGGTGTTCGTGCTCGGCCACAGCCTCGGCGGCTACCTCGGGCCGCGGATCGTCGCCCGCGCCTCGGGAGCCCGGGGGCTCATCGTCCTCGCCGGGAACTCCCGCGGGCTCGCCGACGTGATGCTCGAGCAGACCGAGGCCATCGCCTCCCTCGGTGCCGCGCCGACTCCCGAAGTCGCGGCGGCGATCGAGTCACTCCGCCGGCAGGTCGCGCTCGCCACCTCGCCGGCGCTCACGGCGGAGACGCCGGCCGCCGACCTGCCGTTCGGGGTCCCGGCCGCCTACTGGCTCGACCTTCGGGCGTACGACCCGGTGGCGACCGCCGCCGGCCTTGACGGGCCCATCCTGATCCTGCAGGGCGGGCGGGACTACCAGGTCACCGCGGCGGACTTCGAGGGCTGGCGCGCCGGCCTCGGATCCGGCGCCGAGGCGACGTTCCGGTGGTTCCCCGAGATGAGCCACCTGTTCATCGCGGGCGAGGGGCCGGCCGGCCCCGGGGACTACGCCGTTCCCGGGCACATGGCAGCCGTCGTGGTCGACACCATCGCCGCCTGGATCGGCAGCATCACCCGACAGGCCTGACCTCCCGCAGCTCCTGCGGAGGTCGCGCGTCCCCAGAACCCCACGGAGAAGCCAGCATGGAAGGGATCCTCCTCGTTGCCGCCGCGGTCGTCCTGGCAGCCCTGGCCCTGCGACTCGCCGGCGCCGACCGGGCCGCCGTTCTCGTATTCCGGCCCGGGGCCGCGGCCATGGCGCACCGCCTGCTCCGCGCACTGCTCGGCTCCTCGCTGCTGATCGCGATGGCGCTGGTCGCCATCCTCGCCGCGCTCGACCCGTCCGACCTCGCGGTCCGCCTCGTGCACGGTGTCACGGTGCTGGGTTTCTGGATGCTGGCGACCCTGTTCGGGGGCGCTCTCGCCCTCGGGCCACGGCCCCCGCGCGCCTCCGTCGTCGCCGGCTTCCTGATCGCTGCCGCGGCAGCGTTGGACGTGACCTCGATCGACCGGTTCACGCTCGCGTTCACGACTCTCGGCGCTGCCGGGGCCGTGCCCGCCGCCCTCGTGCTCCCTGCGGCGGGCGTCGTCGCGACACGACGCCTCCTGCGGGTTACGGCCCGGGCGCGACCCGCCTGATCAGCCCGGCACCGTGTCGTGGCAGGCCCTGACCCGGCAGGGAGCGTTGATCGGTGGCGGCGAACAGCCGGCCGCAGCCACGACGCACGGTGCCCTCAGCGGAAGTCGAAGTTCTCGGAGTGGATGCGGCTCGATGCGATGCCCAGGCCCTCGAATCCGGCCCTGATGTTGTCGATCATCGACTGCGGGCCGCAGATGAAGACGTGATCGTCGGCCACGCGCGGGTTGACCGCGGTGAAGTCGGCGACGCCGAGGTGCCCGAGCGACTCCTTGTGGATCGGGATGACCCGGAACTGCGGGTGGCGGTCGGCGATGTCGTAGAGCTCATCGATGAGATACGCCTGTTCGGCGCTGGGTGTGCAGTAGTAGAGATCAGCCGCCGTCGAGCCATTCAGGGTGCGCGCCCAGCTCAGGAACGGCGTGATGCCGATGCCACCGGCGATCCACGTCTGGGCGTGAACCGGATCGTCAACCGGGTGGAAGCTCCCGAACGGGCCTTCCAGGTGCACGACGGCGCCTGCCCGCAGCTGCATCAGTCGTTCGGTGAAGTCGCCGAGGCGCTTGACCACGATCCGAAGCTGGTCGCCCGGAGCGCTCGCGATGGTGAATGGATGAGACTCGCGCGGGATCCCGTCCTGGAGGAACGTGGCGTACACGAATTGCCCGGCCCGAAACTCGAGGACGCGGCCGACGGGTGAGAGGACGAGCTCCACGACGGACTCGTCGAGGCGACGAACCTCGTCCACGCGATAGCGGCGACGTCCGATGCCCAGGCGGTCGCCGACCAGCCGGTATGCCAGGCTCGCGAGGCCGACTGCGGTCAGAGACTCCAGGTAGGCCATCAACACCGGTGAGGACGCAGCGGTGCCGCCGCGCACCGTGAAGGCGTGAAACGCGACGATCGCGAACACGACCCCGAGGAGCCGCTGGACGAGCAGGAACGTCGGGTAGCTGACGCGGCCGAGCAGGGTGATCACGACGAAGGCGATCAACAGCACGAGCGCCACGACACCGCTGAAGGTGCTCATGTTTGTGGACGGCAGATACAGGTTCAGTGCTTTGCTGCCCGCATAAAGCGTGATGAAGGCGACGTGGGTGACCGCCAGGACCACGAGGAGCTCACCGACCCGCCGGTGCGCCAGGTACATCTGTTCGAGGCCGCCAAAGGCGCGTTCGATCGGACGGATCCGGCTGGCCAGCACGAGGCTTGCCGCCCACGCTGCCATCGCGAACAGCGCCGCGAGATCGGCGACGCTGTGCAATGCCGCCTTCCCGCTGAACCGTTCGCTCAGCGACCCCACCATGAGCCATGGGATGAGGGGGACAAGCACGACCGCCGCCAGCCCAAACATGGCCGCGCGGTTCGAAGCGGGATGATCGTTCCGGGACTCGATGGTTGCCATGGACGGACCATCGAGTCCGCCCGTCCGGAAATCGTTACGGAAGCGGGTGCCCCGCCGGCGGCATCGGGCGGGTCCTACGTCACGGCGACGATCACGTTGCCCCGCTTGTGTCCGTTGTCAACGTACCTATGCGCGTCGACGATGTCGTCGAGGACGTAGGTGCGGTCGATCACGGGTCTGATCTCACCCTTCGTGGCCAGCTCCCCGAGCAGGGCCAGGTCCTCCCGGCGAAGCTTCGGCGACCCGTCGTCGACCGAGATGCAGGCGCCCCCGGCCGCCAGCACTTGCCAGCATCGCCGGAGCGCCACGGCGCTCTTCCTCTTGCCCACGGCGTCGAGGATCAGGTCGTGGCGCGCTCCCCCGTCCGTGAAGTCCTCGCGGGTGTAGTCGATCACCTCCGTCGCGCCGAGCGATGTCACGAGATCCAGATTTGGCGTGCTGCAGACACCAGTGACCTGCGCGCCGAGGTGTCGTGCGAGCTGCACGGCGGACGTGCCCACGGCCCCCGAAGCCCCATAGATGAGCACCCGTTGTCCGGCTCGAACGCCCGCCTTGCGCAGGAAGTGAAGCGCGAGCAGGCCACCGTACGGAATGGCCGCGGCCTCCACGTCGGTGAGGTTGGCCGGTCGGGTCGACAGGAGTCCGTCCTCCGGCCAGCACACGAACTGCGCGTACGTCCCGAAGCGCCGCTGGTTGAAGCCGAAGACGCGGTCACCCACCTCGAATGACCTGACGTCCGGTCCGACTGCATCCACTTCCCCGGAGAGCACCATGCCGAGCACGGGTTGCCTCGGCGCGTTCCAGCCGAGCGCGAGTCGCCCCATGAGCCGGTAGGCGGGACTTATCCCTCGATGGCTGTCGGCCTGGGGGTTGGTGGCCATCGTCATGGCCATGGTGTCGGGCCTCCTGGTGATGCTTGGCCTGATCGACGGCTTCTCGACGCCGCAGCTCGTCCTGGCGGCTCCCATCGGCTTGCAGGAGATGGTCCTGGCGGTCTGGCTGATCGCCAAGGGGTTCAATCCAGTGGCGATCGCCTCAGCACCGGCCATCGCCTCAGCGCCCGCCAGTGCGACCTCGCTGGCAGGGGCACAGACGCGGTGACGACGCAGTCGCGGAGACCTGCGCCCCTCCCGCCGCGCTTGTTCATCCCGCGCCGCGTTCCCTCGTGACCGGCATGCCCATCCGGACGCCCGTCCCTTCGTTGACGGTTCCGGTCAGGGCGCCGAGGCGTGCCATCGCGAGACGCCGCGCGACCTGCGCCGAAAGGAGGTCGTCTCGATCACCTCTTTGACAGCAGGACGAAGAGGGCCCCAGCGACAACGAGCACCGCGATTCCCGCGACAAAGACCCAGTCGCCCCACCAGATGTCCTTGTTGATCCGGCCGACGAGGATGAGGATCGCGGACACCACCGCCATCAGGGTCAGGTATGGATGGGCCTTCACACGAGGCGGCATCTGTTTCTCCCTTCGATCGCTGCGGCCCGACAGGGCCCGAACATGCTGTTCCTACCCACGAGCGTTACCCATGGAACGCCTTCATGAACCGCACCCGTGTGCCGAGGTGGAGCGCGGCGTTGCTGTAGATGCGGCCGGCGAGCCAGGTCAGGCCGACGATGGATGCCACGATCAGCCCGATCGCCAGGCCGACCTGCCAGAACGGCACATCGCTGGCCGCCATCCGCACCGCCATGAGGATCGGGGCGAACGGCGGCAGCAGTGAGCACACCGTCGCCAGGGGGCCACTCGGATTCGGCAGCGCGGCGTACATGAGCAGGTACCCCGCGACCTGGAGGATCGAGATCGGGGCGACGGCGCTCTGGATCTCCTCCTGGCGCGAGACGAGGGAGGCGACCGCGGAGTAGGCGGTGGCGTAGAAGAGGAAGCCGAGCAGGAACCACAGGATGTCGACCAGGATCGAGGCCACGCCGAGGGCCGGGATCGCGGCGACATTGGTCACCTGGACCGCGACGAGTGCGGCCGCGCCCACGATTGTGAGCTGCAGGAGACCGACGAGGCCGATCCCGATGACCTTGCCCGCGAGCAGGCGGCTCGGCCGGATCGTGGCGAGCAGGATCTCCATGATCCGGGTCGCCTTCTCCTCGACCACGCTCTGGGCCACCATGTTCCCGTACTGGCCGAGCGCGATCCAGAGCAGGATGCCGAGGGCCAGGCTGGCGAGCACGTCCTCGGTGTTCCTGGGACTGGGGGGCTGCAGCAGCCGGACCGGGACCAGGGCCATGGCCGACGTGACCGCCGCCGGTGAGAGACCGGCGTCGGACAGGCGGGCGGCCTCCGCGGCCAGGGACAGCGCGGACTCGACGTTCGACGGCATCGCAGCCTTCGCCACGGCCGTCGGTGCGGTCGACGACCCGGTCACGAGCACGTCGAGCGTGCCCGCCGTCACCTGCGCCTCCCCGGCGGCGACATCGGCGATGTCGCTGACGGTCACATTCGCACCCAGGGCCGCGGCCGTTGCCGTGAACGAGCGCGCGAGCGCCTGCGACCCGCCACTGAAGCCGACCTGCACCGGCGTGGTCCTGCCGGCGAGCAGCGACGCGGCCACGATGCCGACGACGACGAGGACCGTCATCACGATCGTGCCGCCAACGAAGACCCGCGAGCGCATCCGCATGCGGACCTCGCGGCGGGCGACGAGGACGACGGTTGGCAGGCGGCGCGTTCCGCCCAGGCTCAGGAACCGGAGGTTCATGCCCCTGCCTCCCCGATGACGGTCCGGAAGATGTCGCCGAGGCTCTGCTCGACGCGGTGGAACTCGCGTACCGGTCCTGTGGCCAGCGCCGCCTGGAGCAGCGCCTGGTCGTCGACGCCTGGATCCAGCTCGAACACCAGGCCCGGCCCGTTGCGCGAGACGAGCCTCGCCCCGGGGATGTCCTCTCCCCAGACAGCTGCGGCGTTGGGCACGTCGACGAACCGGCGCTCGGCGGCGCCCGTGCGCAGTTCGGCCACGGTGCCGTGGGCCACGACTTTGCCTCGGTTGACGATCGCGATCCGGTCGCAGATCCGCTCGACGAGCTCGAGCTCGTGGCTCGAGAAGATGACCGGCAGGCCAGCATCGGCCTGCTCGCGCAGCACGGCGCTCATGACGTCGACCGCGACCGGGTCGAGGCTCGAGAAGGGCTCGTCGAGGACGAGCATGAGCGGGTCAAACACGAGCGCGGAGGCGAGCTGGACGCGCTGCTGATTGCCCATGCTCAGGCTTTGGACGTCGTCGTTGGCGCGGTCGGCGAGACCGAACCGGTCAAGCCAGTGCAGGGCGGCATCCCGGGCTTCCGCGCCCGTCCTGCCGTGCAGCTCGCCGAGGTAGGCGAGCTGCTCCGCCACGTGCATCTTGGGATAGAGGCCGCGCTCCTCGGGCATGTAGCCGATTCGGCGCCGGGCCTCGAACGTCAGGGGTGTCCCGCCGAACGAGACCTCGCCCTCGTCCGCGTCCAGCACGCCGAGCACGACTCGCATCGTGGTCGTCTTGCCGGCGCCGTTGCGACCCACGAAGCCGAACACCTCCCCGGCCGGCACGTCGAGGCTCAGGCCATCGAGCGCGACGACCTCGCCGTAGCGCTTCGAGACGCCATCGATCTCAAGACTCGGCATTCATGCCTCCTCCGGCTCGGCAGCGCGTTGGTTCAGCGGCTGCGCGATCTCGGCGGCCGAGGGCAGGCTCTCGTCGCCGTCTCGCAGGCGGCCCTCCGTGCGGGTGCCGTCCACGAGCTCCGGCAGGTCCAGGGGACGATTGTTCTGTCCGACATAGCCGGAGCATAGCACTACGGCTGAACGAGGGTGCTAAACTTTGGACGTGCGTTCAGGAGCCTCTACCAGTCGGGTCGACCGGACTTTCACTGAGGCGGCCCGGTGTGCCCAGATCGTCCAGGCCGCGATTGACACGATCGCGGAGGTTGGCTTCGCGCGGGCATCCCTGGCCCGCATCGGCGAACGCATCGGGATCAGCAAGGGCCTGATCGGCTACCACTTCGCGGGCAAGGATGCGCTCATCAGGCAAGTGGTGTCCGAGATCATCGACCAAGGGAAGGCCTATATGGTCCCGCGCATCCTCTCCGAGCAGCCCGGACCCGACATGTTGCGGGCATATATCGAGTCGAACCTCGGATTCATGCGAGACCACCGCAACTACATGATGGCCATCGCAGAGATCAGACGGAATGGACTCACCGCCAACGGCCACCAACGGTTCTATGGCGACGACGACATGGATGGCTTCGCGCGCGAGCTCGAGGACTTGCTCTCGAGCCTCCAGGCAGGCGGCCAGCTCCGAGCCGACTTCGACGCTCAGGTCATGGCGATTGCTATCCGTGCCGCCATCGACGCAGGACCACGCCGACTGGTCGATCCCGGCTTCGACATCGACAACTACGCGAGGCAGATCGCCGACCTCTTCGTTCAGGCAACGCGCCCCGAGGCAAAGTCCTGACATAAGACGGATCGCGCGGGGCCGGATTTCCCCAGGCGATCGCCGCGCGGCCCAAGCCATTGACGTTCGACCGGAGCCGGTTCGTTCTGCGGACAGGCCCCGCGCTGGCGGCTCCTGCTCGCACGGGCCATTGAGCCGGCTCCCGTTGAGCAGCTGATCTGCCTCGGCCGTGCGGAGGGTTGGCTCGTCGTCGCCACTCTGGAGTCCCGCTGAAGGCGAACCCCCGCCGATGGGGCCGCGTCAACGGCCAGGATCCCGGGCCGGCGGGGCGGCCGATACGGCCGGTGCTTCGAGGTGCTCGATCCGTTGGCGACCAAACGCGATGCCCGTCATCCACCCGTGTCGCCCGGCACGACCGATTTGGCCGTCGAATCTGGGCTCTGCATGGATGCGTAGCAGCCGGCGACCGCCCGGAATGCCTCCTTGGGCTCCCAGGGCATGTCCGGGTAGACCGTCCCGTGGCGGCCACCGGGCAAGGCTTTCACGAGGGACATGGAGTCCATGTCGAGGTCGTAGCGAGGATCGTCGTCGGTGAGGGCTTCGGGTGTCGCGAAGGTCGACACCAGGGCTCCGGCCACCCCTGACCGTTCGAGCTCGTCGAGTGTCTCGGCGAGCTCGCGGGCCTGCATGGCCTCGTCACGCTGGAACGTCCCGTTCAGGCGGCCCCGGAAGAAGCGCCCAATGATGGGCCGTGTGTGGAGCCACAGCCGGGTCGTGTCGGTCACCCCGAAGCCCAGGGCGCCCGAACTCTCCGCACCATGGTAGGTGCGCATCCCGAACTCGGTCACGATCACCGGCTTGCCCGTTGCCAGGAACGGCTGGAGCATCTCGAGGTAGCGGTCCTTGGTTCGCGCCTCGCGGTAGTGGTCGACTCCCACATAGTCGAACGGCACCCAGTCCACCCGCTCGAAGGTGAGCGCGGCGTAGACGAGCGGGCCATCGAATACGGCACGCACCCTGGGCACCAAGGCCGCCAGGTACGCGTCGAGCTTCCCGTTGCCGAGCAGCGCCGGGTCTGCCCTCAAGGCCTTCATGCGTCCGGTGATGTCCTTGCCCGGGAGGATGTCCGGCATGAACAGCGTGAGCTCGCCGCCGGCGACGAAGATCACGCGCCCTGGGTGGGCAGCCGCGAGCCGCGCGGCCGAAGCCCCGGCCGCAACGAGACGCGCCGAGGTCTCTTCGGGCGGATACTCGAAGAAGGCCGGCGAGAACCACGCCTCGAGGCCGAGTCCGAGCGCGATCTCGGCCACTGCCGTCATCCGTTCGACGTCACTGCCCACGATCCGCACGGCGTTCGCGTGGAGGTCATCCCGGATGATCTCGAGCTCCCGGCGCACCACCGACAGGTCGAGCGCCGCCCGGCGCGTGGAGATGGCATATCCCGGACCGCGGAACGTCGTCCCCGTGTCGTAGTGGACTCCTCGGTGCTGCATGTCGCCTCGATTTTCGGCCTCGGCCGCCGTCAGACTGCTCTGTGGAGAGCAATCACGCGAAGGGCAAGGCGAAATCGTAGTAGGGCACGCTCGTCTCGGTGATCGGATCGCTCGCGAGGTAGGTGATCCGCACGCCCAGATCCTCGGGCTTGAGGGCGAGGCGTTCGGGGTTGATGCCGTGCTCCCGCGCCCACGCCTGGAGCGCCTCGCTCGCGAGCTGCACCTGCGCCGCCCCTGGTTCCCGCCGGTGCCGGCAGGGAACGCAACGAACGCCTCGCGATGCGCGGGCTCGGTTCGCAGGCCCAGCTCGGGATAGGGCGACGCCAGCGCCCTCGCATCCGTTCCCGGGACCGGCTTGCACATCTCGACTTGGCCCTCGCTGTCGGCGCTCACCTCACCCCGGTAGATGGTGAACATCGCGCCTTCGCGTCCCGCGAGCTTACGGAGCGGTCGCTCGCGCAGGATCGCCACGAACTCCTTGCCGAACGCCCAGGCGGCCGCTTCGTCGACGGTGCGCTTCAGGCAGAGCAGGCTCCGCGCGGGCATCTCCCGTGTGGCGACTTCGTAGATGTGCGACGTCGTTCCACTCAGCCGCTTGCCGGTGCACGCTGTCGCCGGCGAACTGGCCCAGTATCGAACGTCGCAGGGAACGATCAACTTCACCGCCGATAGACGATTTCCGCGGACCTGGTCACCAAGCTGGTGCGGTGCCGTCTCATCGAGTACGAGACTTCCCGATAGCGGCGGCGTGACGAGTGATCGACCGGATCAACGAGCATCGCCGGTGTGGAGCAATCCGAGCATTCGAATACCCGCCCTCGGCACCGGTGTCCGAGATCTCCGACCTGGTTCGACGTCAAAGTGAACGGCGCTCAAGGAAGGCGCCGACGAGAGGAGTCTCGCGATGAAGTACATGATCTCCACCTATGCGACCCAAGCCGACTACGACGCGATGGGCGGCAAGCGGGGTGAGGGCGCCGAGTGGTCGCCCGAGGATTTCGCGGCGATGGGCGCGTTCATGGAGGCGTTCAACCGCGAGTTCGACGAGTCCGGCGAGCTCGTCGAGACGCGCGGGCTCGACGCGCCGGTCCATACGCGCCGCATCCAACTCAAGGCAGGCCTGCCGGTCGTGACCGACGGGCCGTATGCGGAAACGCAGGAAGTGCTCGCCGGATACTGGATCGTCGAGTGCGCGAGCTTCGATCGGGCGACCGAGATCGCGGCGAAGCTCTCGGCGATCCCTGGCCCCGCGAGCGTCCAGGCGCGCGCCTACGCCGACGTGCGGCCGATCGTCGAGTCGCGCGACGAGCTCGTCGAGGGCTGAGCTATCCATACCGAGCCGGGCATCGGGGACCTGCTGCGCCCGCTCGCGCCGCAGGTCCTCGGCGCGCTCGTCCGTCGCTACGGCCACTTCGATCTGGCCGAAGACGCCGTTCAGGAGGCTCTCCTCGCGGCGGCGGCGCAATGGCCGACCGCGGGTGTCCCGGCCAGCCCGCTTGCCTGGCTGGTCACGGTGGCCTCCCGGAGGCTCACCGACATGCTGCGACGTGAGCAGGCGCGACGGCGACGGGAGGACCTCGTTGCCGAGTGGATCCTGCCGACCGATCGGTTCGCGCCCGGAGCCGAGGCCGCGCGAGACGACGGCGACGACACCCTCATCCTGCTCTTCATGTGCTGCCATCCGTCGCTCTCGCAGGCATCGCAGATCGCCCTCACGCTCCGGGCACTTGGCGGCCTGACGACGGCGGAGGTCGGCCGTGCGCTCCTCGTGCCCGAGGACACCGTGACCCGGCGGATCAGCCGAGCGAAGCAGGCGATACGGGCGAGCGGGATCCCATTTCGACTGCCCTCCCGCGCCGAACGTGCGGACCGGCTCGCGGTCGTCCTCCACGTCCTCTACCTCATCTTCAACGAAGGCTACGTGAGCACGGCGGGACCCAGCCTCCAGCGGGTCGACGTTGCCGCGGAGGCGATCCGCCTCGCCCGGATAGTCCGCCGGGTCCTGCCCGACGACCCCGAGGTCGCGGGCCTGCTCGCCCTCATGCTCCTGACCGACGCCCGACGGAACGCGCGAACTGGGCCTGCGGGCGAACTCATCCCGATGGCGGAGCAGGACCGGAGCCTGTGGGACCGCGCCGAGGTCGCCGAGGGGAGCGCGATCGTCGCGGAGACCCTCGACCGTGGCGTCGTCGGCCCGTACGCGCTGCAGGCCGCGATCGCCGCGGTCCACGACCAGGCGCCGAGTGGCGAGGCGACGGACTGGATCCGGATCGAGCGGCTGTACGAACAGCTGGCGACGGTGTCTGATACCCCTGTGGTGGCCCTCAACCGCGCCGTCGCGGTCGCCATGGGGCACGGCGCCGAGGCCGGTCTCGCGATGCTCGCAGGCCTCGAGAACGACCACCGCATCGCCGCGGACCACCGCCTCTACGCCGTGCGAGCGCATCTGCTCGAGATGCTCGGCCAACGGGACGCCGCGCGCGAAGCGTATGAGGATGCAGCGGCTCGTACCGGCAATCTCGCGCAGCAACGCTACTTGCGCGAGCGTGCCGCTCGGGCCTCTTCCTGACGGCCTGACCCCCTCGGTCGGCCAAGCAGAAACCGAGGGCCGCCGCCCGCACGCTTACCGGATGACGTCGCGCCGGTCCGGTCCAAATCGACTCCCGGGTCCCCCTGACGGGTACGTCCGCGCCGTCAACACCTGCTCAGCGGCTGCCCGGTGAGCGGGATCGAGCTCGTCCTCGCGTTCCTGGCCGGCGTCGTCATGGGCGGAGCTCTGGACCGCTTCGTGCTCCCGCTGCTCGTCGATGTCTGGATCGACCGCCTGCGCCGGCCTGGGCGATGAGCACCGTGGTTTCGCAGGCGATCCGCGTGCCATCCTTCAAGGTGAGGAACTGTCGCATGTCTCCCTCCCTGTCGGGATCGACCCATCAAATTGCGCCGACCAGTTGACGATTAGGCAGCGGAAACGTCGCGACTGCGGGCGGCTCCAGTTCGACGTTCGCCGGGCACGCTAGGAGATCGTC
Source organism: uncultured Chloroflexia bacterium (assembly GCA_963849495.1). Taxonomy (GTDB): domain Bacteria; phylum Chloroflexota; class Limnocylindria; order Limnocylindrales; family CSP1-4; genus CAIXZV01. The sequence goes on from CAWKHN010000009.1 coordinate 227,160, forward strand.
CGGAGCGCCGGCCACATCACGGACCAGGGCTGGCGGAGCCCGGTGCACACGGAGACGGCCGTCCCCTGCTCGCCGTTCTCGATCCCGAGCCCGTTGTCGATGGTCGCGACGTCGCGGCACCCGGTGAAGTAGTCGCCGTAGTCCGTCGGTCGCCAGTCGCCGACGTGGATGACGACGGTGCGATCGTCAGGTGGTGGCCCCCACGACCAGTAGCTGTTGTGGCCCGAGTAGATCGGGGGCAGCCCTGTGCCGAGCAGGATGAGCGCGCTCGCCTCGCTGTAGTCGTTGGCCAGGATCACGGCACGCGCGCGCTCGTCGGCGGGCAGCGACGCCACCACCTGCTCCACCGTCGCCACGAACTGGGGCCAGCCGACCTGGTTGGCGGTGTCGGGGACGGTCGCCGGGAGCGACGTAGTCGCGTATGTGGCGAGGGGCAGGATCGGCAGCGTGAGCAGCACGATCAGCGAGCTCGACAGCACGGCAGCGACGGCGAAGCTGAGGGCCTTGAGGCGGGGGTGGCCGGGGGCGGCCAGCCAGCGATCGAGAACGACGCCGCCAGCGGCCATGCACACGGACACGGTCCCGATCGCGTAGTAGGCCTTGCCCCCGCTGACGAACACGAGCATCAGCGCGACGATGCCGGCGATCCCGATCGCACGCCAGGGCGCGGCGGCCCTCGCGAACAGCAGCCAGGCCAGGCCCGCGGCGCTGAGCGGGAACAGCAGCGGCCCGGTGAACAGCCACAGGAGCGGCACGACCTGCGCGCGGTTGTCGGCCGCGTACCCGGCGATCTGGGACGCCATCGTGAGCTGCGGCCAGCCGTTCGCCGCCTGCCAGGCGAGGTTGGGCGCCCAGAGCAGGAGCGCGATCCCGATCGCCCCCCAGGCCCACGGCGAGCGCACAACGTCCCAGCGCCGGGCGAGGACGAGTCCCACCGCCAGCCCCGCGCCCAGGAACAGCAGGGTGTCCTTGTTCTCCAGGCCGATCCCGGTCGTCACGCCCACGCCCAGCCACAGGCGCCGGTCGCCGCCCGCGAGGAGCTTGACCAGCAGCCACAGCACGATCGTCCAGGCGAGCAGGTCGGGCTCGGTGGTGGTGTCGAGATGCCCGGCCCCGAGGTAGCCGGACAGGGCGGCCGTGATTGCCGCCAGGACCTGGGCCCGTCGCGATCCGCCGAGGTCGCACGCCATCAGTGCGATCAGGACCACGATCAGTGCCATCTCGAGGGCGGGCAGCACGCGCACAGCCGTCGGCGAGACCCCGAGCACCGCCACCGACGCGGCGGACAGCAGCGGGGTGAGCGGCGGCTGGTCCACGTAGCCGAAGGCAGGGTGCTGCCCCGCCACGACGAAGTACATCTCGTCGCCGTGGAAGCCGTACTGGCCCGACACGGCCAGCAACAGTGCGACCATGAGGCCGGCGACCACGAGCACCGGCCAGGGGATGTCGAGCGACCCGAGGCGATGACCGGACGGATTCGCGTCCGAAGTCGTCACGCTTCGAGCCGGGTCACGCCTGGTCGAGCAGTTCGTAGGTCACCTTGAACCAGGTGATGCCGAGCAGTGGGATGCCGTACTCGCCGGAGGCCACGACCCGGTAGCCCCGTTTGGCCATCGCGACGGCGTCGTCCTCCATGTCCCGGGCCGCGGATTCCCGCCAGCCGTTCATGCCCCGGGACGCCATGAGGAACGCAAATGGGAGGCTGAGGAGGCCAAGGAGGCTGCCACGGCTGTACGTCTTGACGACGACGCCGCGGCGTTTGCCCTTCTCGACCACGCCCATCGTCAACGCTTCCCGCCGTGTGTCGTCAATCTGCGATCCGTCATGGTCCGCGTTTCCGGAACCCGGATCGCAGTCATTGTGGCTCTGGGCTGCATTTGTTGTCAGAAGGGCCAGGCGCGGCGGGCCCGTTCACGCGGACCTGCGTCAACTGATCGTCCGGAGCTCCGGCCACATCACGGATCACGGCTGACGCAGGCCGATGTGGACGGAGACGACCGTGCCCCGCTCGGCCACGACGAGCACCGGCCAGGGGACGGCGAGCGACCGGATGGGATGGACGGACGGTGTGGCGGGCGGCGTCGTCGAAACCCGAATCACCTCGAGCCGGTGACAAGGCGCTCCCGGTCGAACAGGCGCGACGTGATCCGCCACCCGAGTCCGTCCAGGACGAGCAAGACGACCGCGAAGCCGACGGCAAGGCCGGGCGTCGGCGGAATGACGTTGAGCGCGACGAGCACCACCAGGAAAACCGACGGCAGGCTCGCCAGGACGCTGAGCTGCTGCGCGACCCTGATGTCGCTTGATCGGGCGGAGATCGCGATGCCGACCCAGATCGACCACACCGCCAGGAGCGGGGTGAACAGCACCTGGGCGAGCAGGTCGGGCACCTGGATCAATGCCGAGGCGATGGTCGGTTGCGCGAGGAGTCCGATACAGGCGAGGAAGAGGGCGAAGACCACGTAGGCGACGGCGAGCGACGGCAATAGGGCCGCCAGCGCCTTGCCGAGCAGGAACTCCTCACGCGGGATCGGCGTGGTGAGGACCGGCTCGAGGGTCCCCTGCTGGCGCTCGCCGACCACCGCGTACGCGGCGATGAAGACCGGCACCAGCGCCGGGATCCCGAGCAGGTAGAGGAGAACGTGCTCGTGCGCGAGCTGGCCCGATGCCGACGCGGGCAGGGTGAACACGACGATGAGCGGCTGGACGCAGAAGATCAGCGGGAAGATGGCCATCGACCAGATGAGGGAGCGGTTGCGGCGGTACTCACGGAGCTCCTTGCGGACGATGGCCCGGACCCGCCGCATGTTGATGCTCACCGCGTGGCCTCCACGTCCTGGTCGATCAGCTCGAGGTAGACGTCCTCCAGCGAGTGGTGCGACTCGCTGATCGAGAGCACGTCGGCAGAGGCAGATACCAGCGCCCGGGTGACGGCCGGCGCGGCGAGCTCCGGGTCTGACACCGCGAGGACGTAGTCGCTGCCGTCCGGGCGCCAGCTGTCGACGGCCGGCAGACCACCGAACACGTCGCCGGGTGCAGGGAGTGGGGCGAGAGTCCTGACCGTGAGGGTCTTGGCGAACAGCTGGTCGCGCAGCTCGCTGGGCCGGCCGATCGACCGCAAGGTCGTATTGAGGATGGCGACGCGGTCACACAGGCGCTCCGCCTCCTCGAGCCGATGGGTCGTGAGGAAGATGGTGACGCCCTGCTTGCGAAGGCCATCGATGAGGTCGTGGACCTCCCGCGCGGCAACCGGGTCGAGGCCCGATGTCGGCTCGTCGAGGAACAGCACCTCCGGATCGTTGAGCAGGGCCCTCGCGAGGGCGACGCGCTGGCGGAGCCCCTTCGACAGCGTGCTGCCGGCATCCCGGGCGCGATCGGTGAGATGGACCGCTCGGAGCGCACGCTCGATGCGATCGCGCGGGTCGGCCACCTCGTACAGGTCGGCAAAGCACTCGAGGTTCTCGAACACGCTGAGGTGCAGGTACAGGCCCGGTGTCTCCGGCATGATCGAGATCCGTCGGCGGATCTCGGCGCCGTTCTCCGGGGTCAACGGATAGCCCGCGACCGTGGCCGAGCCGGACGTCGGTGCGATGAGGCTGCCGAGCGTCCGCACCGTCGTCGTCTTGCCGGCGCCGTTGGGGCCGAGGAACCCGAACACCTCACCGCGCCCGACCTCGAACGAGACATCGTCAAAAGCGACGCGGTCGCCGAATCGCCTGGACAGGTGCTCGACCGATAGCGCGGGGCCGCGGCGCTCACTGCCTGACGAAGGCAGGGCGTGCCCGCTGCTCATGGAGCGGGTGTCCGGAGCGATGGGTCGCGGTTCGACCGGCGGCCGACGCGCACTCGTCCAAGCCTGCCGAACTCCTTCGGAAAGACGAGCACGACGGTCGCGAGCTGAACGAGGCAGAGGGCAGTCCCGATGGCCAGGTCTGCCTGGGCGGACATCGCCGAGCCCTGGGCCAGGCCGTTGAAGAGGCCGTAGACGTTCACGCCGAGGAAGACCACGAGCATGACCCTCGCCGAGCGATGCCGGCGGCCGATCGCCCAGGCCAGCCCAAGCCAGACCGCCGCGGCCACAGTCGCTGCGAGCGCCACCTGTTCGAGCTGATCTGCGACGACCGCACTCCATTGGGCGTCCGTATACCGAAGGCTCCGGCTGACCTCGCTCGTACGGATGTCGCCCGCGGTCGCGAGGATCGTGATCGCAGCCACCAGCTCCAGTACCGCACCGAGATACAGCAGCCGGACCGCCTTGGATGCGGAGCGCTCCGACCGTGAGAGAGTCGGCCTCAGACGCATCCGGAGCCCGTTGCTCATCAGGTCCAGGCACTCCATCGGCCCGGGGTGGCGCTGGCCATCTCGAGCGATCGCCATGAGCACCGCAAGGATCTCTGCCTCGTGCTCGCGGCGGAACGACGTCGGATACCACGTGAGCCACCGGCGGTAACGTCGCTCCAGGTCGTCGACGTCGGTCACTCAGCGCTGCCCCTCGTCACGTCGAGTCGCGCGAGCGCGATCGCCGCGTTGGATTGGATCCGCGTCGCCTCGGTGGCCAACTGGCTTGTGCCATCAGGTGTGAGCCGGTAATACCGGCGCAGGCGACTCTCGACGATCTCTTCCCGGTCGATCGTGATCCACCCGTCGAGCCGCAGACGGTCCAATGCGGCGTACAGAGTCCCGGCGCGCAACTGCACGCGTCCCTCCGAGATCCTGGCGACGTCGGAGATGATCCCGTAGCCGTGCTGGCTGCCCGCAGCCAGCGCCGTGAGGATCAGGAAGGTCGCCTGCTGCATCGTCCGCCTGGGCATGTCGGCAGTATATATCGATGAACTGCCTACTCGTTCTTGGGCGACGAGGAGGTCAGCGCGCAGCAATCGTTGGGCCTCCGCGCGAGCGTTTCATCACGCGCTCACCCGACCAGACCGTGATCCGGGGCTGGCTTACCGCGCTGACCGCGCGCTCCGCGCCGAGCCGACGACCCCCGCCTCGTACGCCGTGAGCAGGTCGAACAGCTCGGTCGCCGCGTACTGCCGGTCGTAGGTCCCCGCGCTCAGCTGGCGAATGACACCAGCCTCGGCCAGCGCCTTGAGCGCGGCGAGCGTCTGCTGCTGGCTCACGCCGATCGCCGCACGGGCGGTCGGCGCCGAGAGCACCGGCAGGGCGGGCAGCAGCGCGATGAGCTTGCTCGCCGCGGATCCGGCCCGCGGCCTGCCCGCGCGCTCGCGCCACGCAGCCTGTAGGACGGCGACCTGGTCCGCGAGCTCGATCGACGCGGCCGCCGCGCGGGCGGCGGCGGTCGCGAACGAGCCGATCCAGTCCGCCACGTGCCCCTCACGGAACGCAACCAGCCCCTCAACGTAGGCGGTGGTACGGGCTGCCAGGACGATGCTCACGGGCGGGACGAAGCGAGCGGCGGCGCCGCGCCGCCGCAGGACGACGTGCACGAGCGCCCTGCCCACGCGGCCATTGCCGTCGATGAATGGGTGGATGGTCTCGAATTGGGCGTGGGCCACGGCCGCCTGCGCCACCGCGGGGAGGTCGTCCCGGGCGACGAAGGCGACGAGGTCCGCGAGCAGCGGCACGACGAAGTCCTCCGGCGGCGGCACGAAGGTCGCGTCGGACGGATTCCCGAGCCGGCCCCCGATCCAGTTCTGCTCCTCCCGCACGCGGCCTGGCTTCGCCCGCTCGTCGCCCGTCATGAGCACCGCGTGGATTGCCAGCAGGTCGTCCACGGTCACCGGCTCGGTGCGGTCCCCGACTGCGATTGCCTCCTCCATCGCGGACACGTTCGCCGCGACGATCCTGGCGCTTCCTCGCGCTGCCCGAGGGTCGATGAGCGCCCTGGCCAGGTTGAGCGAGGAGACGTCGTAGCCCTCGATCCGAGATGACGCCACGGCCTCCGACCGCAGGAGCAGCGGGCCGATTGCCTCCAGGCCGCCTACCGAGGCGCGATCGTTGAGCGCCCGGATCGCCGCCTCGGCATCGGCTGTGAGATCGGCGACCTCGAACGGGACCACGGGGCTGAGCGCCGCGATCTCGTCAGGGACGAATGCCTGGTACCGGAACGAGGCACGCGCCCGGCGCCCGCCCATCGCGCCAGGGTCTCCTTCCCAGGTCCGCTCGACGGTCCTCGGCATACGGCCTCCGGCTACAACCCTTCAATCTCTCGGCATGAATGAAGGGATGAGCCAAGGATGTGCTGCTAACCCTTCAATGTCAACCGAAGATCCAACGGTAGCGGCGGGAGCAGCCGCACCATTGAGTCGCCCGGTGTCCGTCCTCGCGGCGTTCGTCGCGACTGGCGGTTCCGTTCCTGAGGCGGCGGCGCGCGTGGGCGTCTCCAGTCTCTGACGGATGGGCAGCTGCGCCTAGGGTCAACCGGATGGGAAGCCGGGTGTGGAGCGCCCTTGACAATTAGAAGCCAGTAGGCTACTATTGCCCCTGCACGCGTGGACGAGGCGACGCGAGCCCACGCCGATCGCGACCGCATCTTGGTTGCGCGGCCGCCCATCGGCCCCCAGGTGCCGCCCTCGTCGTCCGCCCGCGACCCATTCCATGCGCGACCGTGCGTCGCGTCCCGCCATGGAGGTTGCGATGGCCACGACCAACTATGAGCACGCCCGCCTCAGCAGGGCGGCGCTCGATACCCGAGCGATCCCGATGGCGGTGCCAATCCTGACCGCGATCTCCCTGGTTGCCGCCGGGGTCCTGTTCGTCGCGTACCCGGCCCTTCGGCCGTTCTCTTCGGAGACCGGACTCGAGGGTGCGCAGGCCTTTGCCTCGACCAACTGGATCATTGCCCACTCGTTCGCGATGGCCGGGTTCATCCTGCTCGGCCTCGCACTGCTCGGCGTCTGCGAGCGGCTGCGCGGGACGAAAGGCGAGCGCCCTGCGAGCTGGGGCATGGTTCTCAGCTGGATCGGCATCGGGCTGACCCTGCCGTATTACGGCGCCGAAGTCTTCGGCCTGCACGCGGTCGGGCAGGCCGTCGTCGACCGCAACAATCCGGACCTCATGTCGATCGTCAACAACATCCGCTGGGAGGTCGGGATCTTCTGGATCCTGGCCGGCCTCGCCGCGCTCGGCGTCGGCGTCCTCCTGTTCGCGATCGCGATCTGGCGCTCGGGGCGTCTGTCGAGGTGGTCGGGGATCGTCCTGGCTGTCGCGTTCGCTCTCTACATCCCGCAGTTCGCTGCCGGCCAGCCACTCCGCGTCGCCCACGGCGTCCTGATCCTCATCGGCAGCTTGCTCCTCGCGTGGGCGATCTGGCCGCGAGCGGGCGAGGGGGCCAGCACATGAAGATCGCGGATCGTATCCACCGCATCGGCGACGACCCACGGGTCAACGCCTACCTGGTCGAAGAGGCCGGGGAGGTGACGATCATCGACGCCGCGATGCCCGGCTTCTATGACGACATCCCCAAGGAGCTCGCAGCGATGGGCCGCAGCATCGGCGACGTGCGCGCCGTGGTGCTGACCCACGGCCACTCCGACCACCTGGGCTTCGCCGAGCGGGTGCGAACCGAGCGCAAGGCCCCGGTCTGGATCCACGAGGCCGACGCCCGCCTGGCACGCGCCGAGGAGGACCCGAACAACCCGATGGGCAAGATCCGCCTTGCGCCGCTGCTCGGCTTCCTGTGGCTGGCCCTGCGCAACGGCGGACTGAAGCGGCCGGTCGTCAAGGTCGTCTCCACCTACGGCGACGGGGCCACGCTCGATGTGCCGGGCAGCCCACGCGTCACGCTGGTCCCAGGCCACACCCCCGGGAGTGCTGCGCTCGAGGCCCCCAGCCTGGATGCCCTCTTCGTCGGCGACGCGTTCGCGACCTACTCGGTCACGGACGGCGGACACGGCCCGCGGATCGCGCCGTTCACGGCCGACCGCAGGCAGGCGGTCGAGTCGCTTTCCCGAATCGCCGACAGCTCGGCGGGCATCGTGCTTCCCGGCCATGGTCAGCCCTGGATGCAGGGCATGGCCGAGGCCGTCCGGCAGGTGCAGGCGTCTGCACCGGACGGCGCGCGGCCGTATGAGCTCGAACAGCCGACAACCCGCACCGCAGCACGGTGAGCTCGCCGAGCACGATCCAGGCAGCCCTCCCGGCATGGCACGACTACTTCGTCGCCTCCGCCGGGGCGGCGGCGGTGCTCCTGGGCCTGACGTTCGTCGGGCTGACGATCCACGTAGAGCGCCGAGGCCTGGACGGCCTCCGCCGGGCCTCTCAATCGGCTCCGCGACGAGCCTGCTCTACGCCCTGTTCGCCTCGCTGCTCATGCTCGAGCCGGACGGCGTTCCGTACGTGCAGGCAGTCGGGCTCGTGCTGATCGGGCTGTTCGGGTTCATCTCGGCCGAGGCAGCGCTCGCGAACGCGCGCCGGGGCGGGCTCACCCGAGCCCGGCTCATCTTCCAGTTCGTGCTGCCGGGGATCGCAATCGGGCTGCTCCTGCTGGCGGGGATCGCCCTCGCCTTCGAGTACGAGCCGGCCGTGTGGGGAGCCGCGACCGTCGTCTTGCTGCTCATCACGTCGGGCACCCAGAGCGCCTGGGATCTCCTGTTCAGCTTCGCGCCCGCGGATCACGAGGCGAACGCACAGGGAGGAACCAAGTGACGAGACACAAGCGCATCTCGATCGTCATCACCACCGTCTTCGGCTTCACCTATGTCATGGCCAATACGGGGACGCTGCCCGCGACGGCCGCCACCGCGATCCGCGCGATCGGCATCATCGCCGCCATCGGTCTGCTGGTGTCGCTCCCGCGTCCCGACATGCCCGACCAGCCGGGCCTCGGCTTCAGCCGCGACTACTGGCTGATCGTGGCGGCTGAGATCGTCGTTGGGCTCGGCGGCTTGGCCGTGCTCAACAGCGTGTTCGGCATCCACGATGCCTCGATCGCCTGGATCTCGCTGGTCGTCGGCGTGCATTTCTTCGGCTTCTACGTGATCTGGAGCCTGCCCGTCATGGTCTGGATCGGGGCAGCGATCACCCTATGCGGCGCAGCCTGGGCCTGATCGCGGCCGGTCTCGACCGGTCGGCGGCCCTGATCGCGGTCGTGGCCGGGGTCGTGCCAGGCGCCGTCCTGCTCGCCGGTGGCTACTGGAGTCGCTTCCATCGACTGCCCGATCGAACGGCGACCCATGGCTGACCCTGGGCTGTCGCTCGAGCAGCGCCAGGATGTCGAGATCGGCATTGAACGGCTCGTCTTCTTCTCCGATGCCGTGTTCGCGATCGCCATGACCCTGCTGGTCATCGACCTCCGTGTCCCCGACATCGTGGGATCGGTGACCAACCGCGCCCTGACGAGGGCGCTGGTCGATGAGCTGCCACGTGTCTTCTCATACGGGCTGAGCTTCGCGGTGATCGGGATGTACTGGCTTGCCCACTGGCGTCGCTATGCCGCGGTCCGTCGCGCCGACGAGACGCTCGTCCTGCTCAACCTCCTGCTGCTGGGATTGGTGGCCGCCATCCCGTTCCCGACCTCGCTCCTGGGCGAGTACGGCGATCAGCCGGTGACGGTGATCGTTTACGCGGGTCTCCTGGCGGCGGCCGGGCTCGCCGGGACGGCCGGCTGGCTGTACGTGACCAGGAAGGGGCTGGTGCGGCCCGAGGTGACCGAGACCGAGGTCCGCATCGGGACGTTGCGCGGTCTGGCGGTGCCGACCGTGATGCTCGGTTCCCTGGTCATTCTGCCGTTCTGGGGTCCCGGCCCGGTGGAGCTGGCCTGGCTACTCATCATCCCGATGCACTGGGTGATCGCGCGCTGGGCGAGGCGGACGTGATTTCAATCAAGGAGGTGCCGCATGGCCGTACGTAACCTGCGGGCTGAGCGACCGGGGAGCGTGCCAGCAGCGGCGGCACCCCTCTCTCCGATGCAGGGCCTGATCCTGGCGCTGCGGGCGGTCATGGAGACCGCGATCGTGATTGGCCTGGCGTACTGGGGGTTCCAGACTGCCGACGGTTCGATTGCGAAGATCGGGCTGGCCATCGGCGCGCCGGTCGTGGGGTTTGGGTTCTGGGGTCTCGTCGACTTCCATCAGGCCGGCCGAGCCGCTGAGCCGCTCCGACTCGTGCAGGAGCTTGTCATCACGGGGCTCGTGGCGCTTGCCGTGTGGAGCGCCGGGCAGCCGTTGCTCGGGCTCCTGCTGGCAGTGATCTCCCTCGTGCACCACGCACTCGTCTACACGACCGGCGGCCGGCTGTTGAAGTCTCGATGAACGGCCAGGTCGGGACCCTGGTCCCAACAGCCTCCGGATAAGTGCGCATCTTCGTTGCAGGGGCCTCGGGCGTGCTCGGGCGCGCACTGCTGCCCCTCCTGCTGGGGGACTACGTGGTCGGCACGACGCGGTCGCGGCCCGAAGTCGTGCGCGCGCTCGGTGCCGAGCCCATCGTCCTCGACGCCTCCGATCGCGGGCGCGTGCTCGAGTCGGTCGCAGCGGCGCGGCCGGAAGTCGTCGTGGACCTACTCACCGATCTGCGTGGACGTGACTTCGCGGCGAACGACCGCATCCGGCGCGAGGCGACGCCGATCCTCGTCGAGGCGGCGGTCGCAGCACGCGTGCGGCGACTGGTCATCGAAAGCATCGCCTTCGCCGTGGCAGCCGAGACGGCCGCGGCCCGCGACAAGATGGAGGGGACCGCCCACGCCTCGGGTCTGGAGGTTGCCGTCGTGCGTCTCGGTCGACTCTGGGGGCCGGGAACGTGGAGCCCCGTGCCCGGCGACGACGGGAACTGGGTGAGCGTGGAACAGGCGGCGAAGCTGCTTCGCGACGCGACCCTGAGCTAGGGGATACGCGGGGGCCCCGCAGGTGCCACCACTCGTGACACCTTCATCGTTCGGCTCCAGACTCGGGACGACGAGCCAGCCGCCGGCCCGTCCCGCGTAGATCAGCTGCTCTGTCGTGAGGCCCGATCGCGCCCGCAGGTTGGCCCGGTGACGCTTCGCCGTGCTCGGCCGGATGCCGACGCGCGCCCCGGCTCGCGCGACGGACCGCGAGATCGCGGTCGTCGCCGCAGGCTCGGAGAAGGCGGCCGCCCACCGGCTCGGCCTGTCGCACTCGACCGTGAAGCACCACCTGGCGAATGCGCGGTCCAAGGTGGGGGCAGGGACGACCGCGCAGCTCGTGTGTGCGTAGCGGCTGCCGGAGCCGGAGGGCGGGGGGTACTCGGACGATTGACGCGTTCAGATGAGGGCCTCAACCCGGGCCTTGACTGCGGCCGCCTCCCGGCGCACGCCGTCCTGCATGCGTGCCCTGATGACGGGTTGCACCAGTCGCAGGAGCCCACTGAGGCGGACCTCCCCCGACAGCGTGAAGGTGCTCCCGCCTGGCTCCGGCTCGACGACCACCTTCCCGTCGTACACGAGCCCGGGAGACAGCGCCCGAAACGAGAGACCCCGCCCCGCCGAGAAGGCGGTGATCTCGCACGTGGCTGGGATCGTGCGCGGGCCTATCTGGATCTGCTCATCACACCGAGCCCCGACGTCCGTGTAGGTCTCGGACACGACCGCTGAGGACGCCAGGTTCGCCCGCCACTCCGGGAAGTTGCGGAGGTCCGCGACAAACTGGAACACGTCGCCGGGCGGCCTGCTGATCGATACCGTCTCGCTCACGCGGAACATCACGGCCCTCCCTTCACCATCGCCCACCGCGTGATCGCGCCGGGTCCGCGACGTCTGGTCGCCGGCCCGGCTGGTTCGCGCTAGGTCGCGGAGACCCGCCCGGCCGTGGGCACGCTGTCGCCCCGGAGATCGAGCAAGCCGACGGCGAGCCAGCCGACGGACAGCACGCCGAACGCGAGGGTCTGGACGAGCGCTGCCATCTCCTGGGCGCTGCTCGTGGCCGAGGAACCCTCCAGGTACCAGCCGATGGTCCAGGCAAAGGCAGCGACGAGGCCGGCGGTCAGGAGCACGCCCTTCAGGCGGGCCTCCTGCCCCGCAGTGAGCATCCGCAGACCCAGCAGGCCGCTGGCCAGCGCGAAGGCCGGGATCAGCAGCGACAGCGTGGCCCAGGCCACATCGCCCACGAAGAACAGGGCGAGGATGGCCGCTGCGAGGGCGAGACCGAACGCGGATGCCAGGAGGCCAAGTCCGCGCGCGACCGGGTCGCGCCCAAGCCGCCCGAGGGCGATCCCGGCGATGCCGATCGCCATGAGGCCCACAGCGAACGGCACGATGTAGAAAAGGAGCAGCATGGGCCCGCTGTTGGGGTAACCCTCGGGCGACCCGGCGGCGAGGAAGACAGCGATGAACATGGCCAGGAACACGCCACCGAGGACGATGGCGAGCGGCGCGAGACGGTCGAGCATGGGACGGCGGACCTTTCTGCCGGCACCCGCCTCGGACGGGTAGTCGCGGCTCATGCGCGCGTCGAGCGCACCGAGCGCGATGTCGAGGACGGCCGACGGCGTGAGCACCGTGTCCGCCAGAAGGGATACGAGCTCCTCTTCGTAGCGAGCTCGCCAGTCCGGCGGATACAGGCGCACCAGGATGGGGATCAGGCGAGAGATCGGGCTCGGGGACGCAGCCATCAGGTCAGGACCCGTCTGCCGTTCCGGCAAACCCGTTCAGGCGGACGAAGCCCGTCTGGACAAGTCGCTCCAGCTGGTCGAGGTGGGCGCGGAGGGTCGTGGCGCCGAGCCCCGTGAGGCGATACGGCCGCCGCCGGTCCTCGGCCGGGAGCGCCTCGATCAGCCCTCGCCGCTCGAGCCGCCCGAGCGCCGCATAGAGCGTGCCCGGTCCCAGGGGCTGGCCAGCCGTGGTCTCGGCGTCGGCCATGATCGCGTAGCCATGCTTGGGGCCATCGCTCAGCGAGATGAGGATGGCGATGGACGGCTCCGCGAAGCGGCCGAGGTCGAGTAGACCGGATGTCACGGTGTCCTCCTGGTGGCATGCCTGCCAGCGCGTGCGCCGGCGACTAGTATCGGCAGGCGCTATATCGTGTTGCGATATATAAACCGCTGACGATTGATTGTCAAGAGGGCGGGTCATGCGGTCATCTGCGCGCCCATGCCGCGCTCGCGTGGTGGTCCGCGTCGTCATTGGGTTTCCTCGTCGCCAGGGACGAGGGCCGCGCGGGCGTCGGCGTCGTCCCAGTCGGCGGCGGGCCTGCCCCCCGTGCGGTAGTCGTCGTCCCGGCGCAGGACCGTCCGCAACACCTGCTCCCGGTCGCCCGCCGCCGCGAGCACGCCCCGGATGGCGGAGCGGACCAGGGTGACGGTGTCCATGGTTGCGACCGCGTCGTACAGCGGGGTGGAGTCAGGCACCCGCCGGACACCCAGGAGCCCGGCACCCTTCGCGACCTCGAGCGTCCGCTCGAAAATCCGCTCCGGCGCCTCCGAGCGGGCGAGACGCGCCCGCATGTCGACAAGCACCGTGTGGGCGAAGCCCGGATAGTCGAAGGGCAGGCCGCCGCAGGCGTACTTCCAGCGGGCGTCGAACGTGAACCGCTCCACCGCCTCGCGGTCAGAGAGGCCCTCGAGGCGCTGGAGGACCATCACGACCGCGACGACCAGGGGCGGCACCGAGCGCCGGCCGACGCCGGTCGCGAACAGGTCGGCGAACAGCTCGTCGGGGAACAGCGCGTGGCACTCGCGGGCGAGCAGGGCATGGATCGAGTCCGATCGCACCAGCGGCTCGACGAAGGAGCTCGTGTCGCGGAACAGGTCAGCCTGACGGGGTGCGGATCCCTGCGACATCGGTGCGCTCCTGCGATCTCGGTCGGCAGCTCCTGCCACAGGGAATTGTAGCTGCGCCCGAGCCGGTCCGTCAGCCGGTCAGAACGCGCGTTTCACACCAGCCACCTAGGGGCGCCCGCCCCATCGCACCACGAGGGCGCAATGCGCATGCCGACCTGAGCCACGCGACGCGAATGCGGGCCTCAGGGGGTGTCGACCTCCAACGGCACCGGGCCCTACCCGGCCGACACCTCGACCGGTCGGCCGTCCGAGCCACCGGCCACGACCACGCGGTCCCGTCCCCCCGCCTTGGCGAGATACATCGCCGAGTCGGCAGCGAGGATGAGCTGCGCGGGCGAAGCTCCGTGCTCCGGGTAGGCGGCGACCCCCACCGACATCGTGGCGGTCGGATAGACATCCGTCGGTTCGTCGAGCTGACCCGCCTTGACCCCTTCCCGGAGCGCCTCCGCCCGACGATAGGTGTCATCGAGCGATGCCTTGGGCAGAATGACGACGAACTCCTCGCCGCCGTACCGGCAGGCGATGTCCTCGCCCCGGATGGCCGCGCCGAGGAATCGTCCGGTCCGCCGAAGAACCGCGTCGCCGGCGGCGTGGCCGAAGGCATCGTTGAGCTGCTTGAAGTTATCAAGGTCTGCGAGCAACAGCCCGAGACCATAGCCCTCACGGGCTGCCCGTCGGATCTCGCGCTCGAGCGACTCTTCCATGTAGCGGCGGTTGAACAGGCCCGTCAGCGAATCGCGCGCCGATTGCTCCCGGAGCGTCGCCCGGAGACGGATGTTGGCGAGCGCGAGGGCCAGCTGCTCTCCCAAGGTCGTGACCAGGCGCTCCCGATCCGCGAGCGGGGCCGCCCGCGCCTTACCGCCGGCGCGTCGGCGCACCTGGACGTGGAGCAGCCCGAGCGTCTCGGTCTGGGCGACGAGCGGTTCGCAGAGCAGACCGACCCCGATCGGCTCCTCGATGTGCGGGCATCGGAGCTCCGGATCCCCGTCGTGGACCACGTGGAGCCGGCCGCGCCTCATGGCCCAGCAGTCGGTCGGGGAGAACACGCTCCGCTGCGGCGGCGGACTTCCCCACGCCGCCATGGCCTCGACCACGCCACCCGATGAATCCAGCGCATACACCGCCCCAGCGTCGCCCGCGAACAGCGGCTCGGCGACCCGCGCGATCACCCCAAACGCCTCGTCGAGCGACTGGCACGCTTCGAGCAGCTCCCCCATCTGGGCCAGCAGGGACAGCTCGCGTCCGCGCTGCTCTAACTCGTCGGCGTGGTGCTGGAGCTCCTCGTGGGCCTGCTCGAGCTGCATCTGGAGGTTCGTGCGAGCCGTGATGTCGACGACGGTGGCGATCACGAGCGACCCGCGCCGAGATCGCACCGGCGCGAGGCTGATCTCCACGGGGATCTCGGTGCCGTCCCGGCGGCGAGCGGTCAGCTCCAGCCCACTGCCCATCGGGCGGGGCGTCGGGTGAACGCGATACCCGGCGCGGTGCGCGGTATGCCGCTCAGCCTGGCGCGACGGGATCAGTGACTCGATCGGCTCTCCGCGGAGCTCGTCGGGCGACCAGCCCACGAGCTCCTGGACCTTCGGGCTGGCATACACGATCCGGCCGCGTGCGTCGACCGCGAGGACGACGTCGGGGCTCGCGTCAAGGTATGCCTCGACGTTGAGGCCGAGGGGTGAGGCGAGTCGGGCTCGCGGCGCTCGTTGGGCATCCATGTGGCTGGACTACGTATACGCCAATTGTCAAGAAATGTGGACTCGATGGCTGTTGGTCCGTGACGCTGTCAGTGCCAACTGATCATCCCATTCGGCGTCGCAGCGCCCCCGGCACAAGCGAAGACCGCAGCGGCACCCCATGACCGATCTGCATTCCGATCCCCTGAGGGACCTGACCGATGACGGCCGAGCATCGGGCGTGCCGACCGGCGGCAGCGGGCGCGGGATCCCCTGCTGCCGGCCGGCCGGTACGATGCGGGCGACCTGACCCGCGCCGCGAGCAGCCACCATGGACCCCATCCCCAGCCCCGCGACCGAGCTCGACCTGGCGCTGCCGTCCGGCCGCATCCACGCCGAGCGACGGGGCATCCTCGGCACCCCCCTCGTGATCGGCGTCCCGGGCCTGTCCGCGAACCTGCGCGGCTTCGACTTCCTTGCCGAGCGCCTCGCCATCACCCACACGGTGGTGGCTGTGGACCTCCGGGGGCGCGGCCTGAGCGAGGCGACGGCGCCCGGCACGTACGGCTGGCCCGGCCACGCCCGCGACGTGATCGCGGTGGCCGACGCGGTCGGCGCGCTGCGGTTCTCACTGCTCGGCCAGTCGATGGGCGCGGCTGTCGCCATGGAGGCCGCCCGCCTCGCCCCCGGCCGGCTGGAGGCGATGGTCCTGATCGACGCCTGCGGGCAGCCCGACCCGTCCACCGCCGCCCCGATCCGGGCCTCGGTGGAGCGCCTGGGCGCGGTCTACCCCTCGCTCGAGGGGTACCTGGCGCTGGTCCGGCAGCTGGGGACCGTTCGGCCGTGGAGCCCCTATTGGGAGCGCTACTTCCGGTACGAGCTGGAGGAGGTCCCCGGGGGCGTCCGGGCCCGGAGCCAGCGGGCGGCGGTGCTCGAGGACGCCGACTACGGCGAGGTCCACGATCCGGGCGAGCTGTGGCCGTTCCTGACCATGCCCGTCCTGCTCGTGCGCGCGACCCAGCCGCTCGTCGGCGAGCGCGGGTTCGTGGTCCCGGAGTCGGTGCGCGACGCCTTCGTGGCGGCTGTGCCATCCGCCACGGTCGTCGAGGTGGACGGGAACCACTACGGCGTGAACACGCACCCGGACACCGCGGAGGCGACGGCCCACTTCCTCGACGCGGCTCGCTGACCGCAATCCGGTCTTCCACCTTGCGGCAGTTCGGTCGGCGACCAGGCCGCCGACAACGGCGACGGCCGTCGCCACCTCGAGATCGCGGCTCGAGGCAGCCCTGCGAGCCAAGGCGCCGGACGCCATATCCGTGGCGACAAGGTGAGCGCGCCAGACGTGGACCGGTTGAAGCGGGAGACAAAGGACTGCGGCCGCGTCGTCCCACGGAATAGCAGCAGGTTCGTCAATCTGGCCGACGTCGAGCACCGGCTGCGACCGCCACGGCAGGATGAGCCAATCGCGTTGACACCGGCCGCCTGTATCTGGATGGCTTCTGCAGACCGAGTCCGAGCGATTTCGCGTCAGCCATCGCCGGCTCGGCCGGCCGTCGACCGCTCGAACCCGCCCCGGCTACGGCGCGTCCGATCAGCCTGAGGCGTGCGGCCCGTCAATCGCGGCCCAGCGGCAGCCGGCGGCTCCGTGCTGCTGCGACCAGCAGGTAGGCACCAAGGACGACGATCGTCGCGGCCGTCGGGTAATCGGCGATGCGCTCCGTGATTCCCACCGGACCCACAGACGGACCGCCGAGGAACAGGATCAGGCCCACGAACCCGAGGATGCCGGAGCCCGCCGCCATTGCTGCCAGCCAGCGCCTGGCGGACGTGATCGACAGACCGAAGAACACCAGGGCGAAGTTGATCGAGATCAGCCCCGTGAGCGCGCCCCACTGATGGACGGCCACGTTCACGTCCTCCGGCGCAACGCCAGCCACGATCAGGCACACGCCGGCGATAACCATGAAGGAGCGGGCCACGTCCCGGTTCCAACCTTCGGGCCAAGCGGAGTGGGTGAGGATCGCCCCGGCGATGTGGAGCCCCCCCACCACGGCGAAGGTTGCATCGACGGCCAGGTGCAGCGGCGAGCAGCCATCCGGACCGCACGTGGTGTTTCCCAGATCGCTGATGAGGTTCGTTGTCATCTGGTACGGGACGCTGGATGTCGCCTGGGCGACGGCCTGGATGATGAAGAAGGCGATCGACAGCGCCCACGCGCCTGCCCCCAGCGCCACGAGCCGGCTCGTGGTGGTAGGGAATGTCGCCCCATTGAGCCCGGGCGAGTCGCTCGGTGGCACCGACATCGTCGCAGTATGCGCCGCGCCCCCTCCAAGCCCGATAGAGCGGTCTGCCCGCCCGGGTTCGCCGTGATCCAAGCTCCTCGACTTGGGGCGCCGGGCCCCGGTCATCTTCGGAATGGTCGCGGCGCCCCTGCCTGGGCAGCCCCGTCCGTCGGCTGCAAGTGGACAGCGAGCAGCTGAGGAGCACTTGGTGGGCGTCCGGCGTGTCCCAGGAGTCGGCACGTGGGCAAGGCAGAGTCACGGAGGCAGGCTGAGTCCCGTCAGGCACTTGCCGTGTCCTGCTTATCCGGTTGACTCCGAGTTCGGCGGAGGCATACTGTAGACGTAACTCGAGGAGGTGCGCGAACATGTCTGCCAAGAAGCCGCTCATCACCCGCTCCGACGATCGCGCGTGGGGGGCCGCGGTGTTCGCAGGGACCCGGGTCCCGGTCGACACGCTGTTCGAGTACCTCGAGACTGGCGAGACGCTCGAGGAGTTCCTGCGCCAGTTCCCGACCGTCACGCGCGAGCAGGCGATCGCGGTCCTCGAGATGTCCCGCCGGCTCACGCGCAAGGAGGCGGTCCCGGCGTGAAGGTTCTGCTGGACGAGATGCTACCCGCGGACGTGTCCGGACTGCTGCCGGGCCACGCGGTGGTGAGCGTCCAGCGGGCGGGCTACAAGGGTCTCAAGAACGGCGAGCTGCTGCGTCGCGCGGCAGCCGACGGGTACAACGTGCTCCTGACGGCTGATCGCAACCTGCCGGCCCAGCAGAACATCCCGGCCGTGAGCATCGCGGTCGTGCTTGTCCGCGGCAGCAAGACCTCCGAGATCGCGGCACAGGCCGACAAGATGAGCGCAGCCATCGCGGCCGCGAAACCAGGCACTGTCACTCGTGTGGAGCCAGGCTGAGTCCTGTCTTCCGGCCGCGACGGCGCGGCGGCTCGCCCGCTTCCCTGCCCGTGATCTGCTCATAGGTTGTCGGCTCGCGGTGCGCGCCCAGGCCGAGGAGCGTCTGGAAGCCTGCCATCGGCGCGCGGCGGCGGTTCCAGCGGAACACGAACTCGTCGAGGTAGACCGGGAGCTGGTCCGCGCCGACGCCCCTGTGCGTGCCCAGAAGCCACGCCTTGAGCTGGCTGATCGCGCGGTGGGCGTGCGGCACGACGTCCTCGGTGCCGGCCAGGTGGAAGCTCTCCTGGGTCCGGGGCAGGTGCGTGTAGCCCTGCGCCGCCACGCCGTCCTTGCCCTGGTGGCCGCGGTGGCCGTCGGAGAGCACGCTCGAGCCCTGCTCGATGTTGCGAACGATGAAGCGCGACAGGGTCAGTGCCGTCGCATCAGCGATCACCTCGGCGCGCACGCGTCCCGAGCCCTTGCCCCGCACTTCGACCGCCACCGCGACCATGAGCGCCTTGCGCCCCGTGATCTGCTGACCGCCCCGCAGCTCGAGCTGCTCGCCGCCGACTAACGTCTCGTCGATCTCGACCGTGCCCTTGAGCGGCTCGCGGTTCGCGTTGACCATCGCCCGGCGGAGCTTGTGGAGGATCAGCCAGGCGGTCTCGTAGCGGGCGAGGGCGAGCATGTGCTGGAGCTGGAGCGCAGACAGGCCCGGCTTGTGCGCGGTCATCCAGAAGGCCGCCCAGAACCAGGTCAGCAGCGGCGTCCGGGTGCGGTGCATCACCGTCCCCGCCGTGACCGACGTCTGGTGATTGCACGCCTTGCACTGCCACAGCCGCCGCCGCGGCAGATCGAACGCCGCGTCATGGCCGCACTCGGGGCACCGAAAGCCGTCGGGCCAGCGGCACGCCGCGAGGTAGGCGACGCACGACTCCTCGTTGGGGAACATCCGGTTGAAGTCCGCGACGTTGCGCGGGTAGGGCGGGCGTGGCACGCGCCGACGCTACCGCTCGATCATGTCGGAGTCAACCGGATAAGCAGGTGCCGTGTTGTCGACTCGGACAACTCGCGGGGCGCGCGCAGTCACGACCGGTTGGATGGAATCCGACGGGGGCGTGGAGGGTCGAACCCGGATTCGCTCATGCAGCGACACCGACGTGATCGTGAATGAGCCCGCCGAGTGGGTCCCGCCGGCGGACGTCGCGCGAGGGCGGCGCAGTAAGCGTGATCGGCCGCTGCGAGCTAGTGTCTTCCAGGTGAAGGTCACTGCCGAGGCAGCGTGTCGCTTTCTTGTCGCGCGGCACCTTCTCGCGCCTGCGCGGTCTCTCGCCGGAGACCTTGACGGGGTGCTCGAGGTCTTCCGAAAGCTCGGGTCGATCCAGTTTGACCCGATCGCGGTCGCCGGCCGGAACCACGATCTCGTGCTGCACGCGCGCGTCGCCGAGTACAAGCCCGAGTGGTGCGACGAGCTGTACGAACGCCGCGAGATCTTCGAAACGACCAACAAGGCGCTGTCGTTCGTCCCCGTGAGCGAGATCCCCTGGTTCCGTTCGAGCTCGGGCCGGAAGGGGCGGCAGTTCCACGCCGCGGCCCTCACCGAGAATGCAGCGGTTGCGGAGCGCGTGCTCGAGCGTATCCGGGCGGACGGGCCGCTGTCATCACGCGACTTCGAAGGCGAGGCCGGAGCGACGAAGGACTGGTTCGGCATGCCGGAGAACGCGGTCCGCTCCGTGCTCGAGGCGTACACGGTCGCGGGCATGGTGGGCCTTGCCCGCCGCGACGGCAACGTCCGGTTCTACGATCTCATCGAACGCGTTCTTCCGGCCGAGGTGCTCGCGCAGGAGGTGCCGGTCCGCGACCAGCTTCGCCACAAACTCCTGTCCCGCTACCGCGCGCACGGCCTCCTCGGCGCCGGCGGCGCCGGCGGCACGTTCGCCCGCATCGCCGACCCGCAGGTCCGCAACGAGGTGCGCAAGGAGTTGGTCGAGCTCGGCGCGCTCCTGCCGGTCGACGTCGAGGGCGTGCGCGGCACGCGCTTCGTGCTCGCCGAGGAGCTCGCGCTGTTGCAGGCGCCGCCGGAGCCGACGCCGTCCGTCGCGTTCATCGCCCCGTTCGACTCGCTGCTGTGGGATACCACCCTCCTCGCGAGCCTGTTCCGCTTCGACTACGTGTGGGAGGGCTTCTTTCCTCCGGCGAAGCGCCGCTGGGGCTACCACGTGCTCCCGATCCTGTTCGGCGACCGCTTCGTCGGACGGATCGAACCGCGCATCGACCGAGACCGGGCCCGCGTGGAGGTGCTCGACGTGTGGTGGGAGGATGGTTTCGTGCCGCGCCGCGCCGTTGGGTTCGTCGACGCAATGCAGGAGGCCCTCCGCGCGTACCTGCACTTTGCAGGCGCGGC
Source organism: uncultured Chloroflexia bacterium (assembly GCA_963849495.1). Taxonomy (GTDB): domain Bacteria; phylum Chloroflexota; class Limnocylindria; order Limnocylindrales; family CSP1-4; genus CAIXZV01. Next base: position 248,097 of record CAWKHN010000009.1, read on the forward strand.
CAGCCTCGAGTGGGCGCCCCACCTTGCTCCCGGGGAGCGGCTCTTTCCGGCCCTCCCGTGACCTAGCCTACGCCGGGAGGAGCCGGGAAACGTCTGTGACGTGATCGCAGCCAGGCCGCGGGCCCCGCGCCGCGGCCCCAGCCGACTTCATCGCGGAGGTTGAGCGGGTGGTGGGGAGACTGTGTGCCAGCGAGCAAGTGCCCCTCGCCTGGATCGCCCGCGTCCGAGGTGACGCCACCCCGCGGCTCGAATCCGAGCCGAGACACCGCCGCCTGGCAGGCGCTCCCAGCCGACAGGTCGATGTCCTCGTGGCCTTCGTCAAGGCCGGCGGGTCCGTGAATTGCATGGTCTGCGTGTGGGAGTCAGGCCGTCAGTCGCCCGTAACAGTCCGCCACTGCCCTGAACCCCGCCTTCGGCTCCCATGACATGTCGGGGTACGTCATGCCGCGCCGGCCACCGATGAGCGGCCGGACCAACCCCGGACTGCACGCGCCGAGGTCGTAGCGCGGGTCCTCGTCGTACGGCCGGATGGCGAAGATGAAGGTGCTGACGAAGGCGCCCTCGATGCCGGCGCCATCGAGGATGCCCAGGGTGTCGGTGAGCTCCCGTGCCTGGAGCGCCTCATCGCGCGGGATGACTTTCGAGACGCGCGGGCGCACGAACCGGCCGACCGCAGGGAGGGCGTGGAGGACGAAGCTGATCGGGTCGATGTTCGGGTTGGTCGAGAGCGCGCTCATCTCGTCGCCGCCCTCGCAGGAGGGGTTCCCGAACTCCGTGATGACGACCGGCTTTCCGGTCGCCAGAAATGGGGCGAGCATCTCGACGTAGCGGTCCTTGATCCGCGCCGCCCGGTAGTGGTCGACGCCGACGACGTCGAACCGGGACCAATCGACCTGCTCCCAGGGCAGGGCGGCGTATGCGAGCGGGCCGCCGAAGACCGGACGGATGGCTGCCTCGAGCCGCCCGAGGACGGCATTGAGCGGCTGGTTGTGGGCCCCGCTCCGGATGATGCCGCCAGCCGCCATGTTCTTGAGCCTGTCGGTCAGTGTCCGCCCTGGCAGGATGCCGCGCATGCACAGCGTCAGCTCCCCACCCACCTGGAACGTGATGCGCTCATGTGCAGCCGATCGAAGGCGTTCCGCTGCGCGGGCGGCCCGGGCAGTCGCCGCGATCGTCCCATCGGCGTCCCGGTCCCACACCGCTGGCGAGAGCCAGACGTCGAGGCCGGCCTCGAGGGCCGCCTCCGTGGCCAGCTGCAGCCTGTCGATGTCACGTGCCATGACGCGGACCGCGGTGCAGTGGAGGTCGTTGCGGATGATCTGCATCTCGCGTCGCGCCGTCCGGGCGTCGAGGCCCGGCCGCCAGGGAATGTCCTTGACGACACCAGCGTCGTAGCAGACGCCGAGGGTCTTCATCATCGGGCTGCTGTCGACGGGAGGCGCTCGAGTGCGTCGAGCGCTCGTTCAAGCAGCGGGCGCAGCGGCACCTGGGGGTCGGCCAGAGACCAGCGGTGCAGACCGGCCTGGGTGGCGGAGACGACGGCCCAGGCGACGACCTCTGACCACAGGTCGTCCCGGTCCGCCCCCGCCCGCTCCGCGATCGCGGCCCCGAGCGCCGACACCGTCGCCGCCGTGACGGTGGCGTGGCTACCGCGCATCGGCTCGGAGGTCATCACCGCCCGCAGCCTGGTGACCCACTCGCCGTCGTGGTGCACATCCTGATCCGGGTATTGCGCCAACACAGCGGCCCGGATCGCCGGCCAGAGCGGCTCGTCCGGGTGACGGGATCGGAGCGCTTCACCGAGCTCGGCGGCGCGGTCAAGCCCGAGCGCGCCGATGGCGTCGTACTTGGTCCGAAAGTAGTTGCTGAACGTCCTCACCGAGACATCGGCTCCGGCCGCGATGTCCTCGACCCGGACGTTCTCCAGCCCGCGCTCTATGGCGAGAGCGACCGCGGCTTCTCCGATGGCGCGGCGGGTCGCCCGCTTCTTGCGCTCGCGCAGCCCTGGAGACGTCATGCGCTGACGGTACCGCATTCCTGCTTCATCTGCAAGATTGCGCATTGGGCAAGAACAGACCAGGGCCGCCGTCGCGGTGTCGACGACCCGACCATCACGCTAGGCAGGCTCGTTTGCAGGCAGCCCTCGCATGAATGGCGCCAGGGCGTCGCGCGTGACTGGCGGATCCGCAGGCAACGCGAGCGGTCCGCGCAACGGGTCAAGGCGGGTTCGGTATTGGCGGGCTGCGCGGCCTTGGCGAGTCCGTCCGGAATGCAGACGTACCAGCGGAGAAGGCCGAGCTGCTCCACGCCATCCACGAACGGATCACGGTCGCCGGCCCCGAGATCGTGGGTGTCCGGCTGACGCAGGCGGCCTACGCGCACGGATTGGCGCTGGCGCTGCCCGAACAGGTTGAACTGGCGCGCCCGACAGGTGTTGGGCGCGCGTTAGCAACCTACGAGATCCCGATCGAGGGTCGGGGTGAGTGGTTGGCCGCGGCCAGGCGGCTGGCATGAGAGAACGGGCTCGGGCGACGGACCGCGAGCTGGCTGTGGTCGCAGCGGTGCTGGTCGCCGGATCGGAGAAGGAAGCCGCCCACCGCCTCGGGCTGGCGCACTCGACGGTCAAGCACCACCTGGCGAACGCGCGGTCCAAGGTGGGCGCGACGACGACCGCTCAGCTTGTGTGGATCCTGGCTCCGCGCCTGCCACGGGTTGACGGCCTGGCCCGATCGGACGAGTCGGGGTTTCCCAACGAGCTAGTGCGGCCACTCAGCGGCCGAACTGATGTTTCGTAAGCAGCGTCAGGGTTTGGCTGCCCAGCGCGGTGTTGAACAGGGCTTCCGCAACGCTCAGGTCATGCTTCGCGCGGCTCAGCTGAAGCGCATCACGAACATCAACGCCAGCACCACCAGCATCACGCCAAGCTCAACCCGCAGTGCCGAGACGAACGCCCGACGACGGCGCAGAAGCGCGCCCATGTCCCCCCGTGCGGCGACGGACCACGCCTCATCGTCGTCGAGGTAGGCGCGCACCCTCGGTGTGCCGAGTCGCGCTCCGATCGCGAACGTCACCACGATCAGTGCGAGGGCCGCTGCCCAGGCCAGGCCATAGCGGCTCGAGAGGTCGTCGATCGTGTGGATCCGTCCGAACACGGTGCCGCGGAGCACGCCGCTCACCAGGACGACGAGCGCGGTCGGGATGACGACCCGCTCGTAGCGCGCAACCAGTGATCGTCCGAGCCCGCGCTGCGTCTCGATCGGCTGGCGGAACCACGCCGGCAGGATCAGGTGCTGCCATGTCAGGTGCCCGCCGAGCCAGATGATCGCGGCCGTCACATGGAGTGCCTGGATGAGCCAGGTTGCGATGTCCATGCGTCCCTCCTCGCGACCACGATAGCCGCATCGGAAGGTCGCCGGCGGTGAACGACGAGGGACCTGGGCCAGACGGGGCGCCGCGACCGCCAGAGGCCCACCGCCCAGCGCCAGTCGGTGGCATCCCGGAACACGACCGGCGCGGCCACGACGGCGCAGCTCGTGTGGATCCTCGCCCCGCACCTGCCGGAGCCCGAGGGCACGGCCGGCCTGGACCAGTAGCCGTTGACACTCGGCATCGCATCCTGGCTGACCTCAGGAGCGAGCGGGGGTCGCGGCCTCGGCTTCAGCGACTCGCGGCCCGCTCGAGGGCATGGCGCAGGCGCCGGAAGTCGCCGCTCTCGCGGTCCCGGGTGACGGCCTTCATCAGGCGGCTCGCGAGCGCGTCGACGCCCGGGCTGGGCAGGCGCGGCGTGCGCACCGTGAGGGTCACGCGGGAGGCACCGCCGTCGGCCGGCTGGACGTCGATCGTCGTGCGGATCCGCATCCCCTCGACCACCTGGAACGCGACACGGACGGGGGCTCCCACTCGGCCACCTCCGCGAGGAACGCCCAGTCGCGGCCCCACAGGCGGCTGGACTGCCGGCCGCGCCGGCCGAGTCCCGTCGGCCCCTCGTCGACCCAGCGCGTCTCGACGACGTGCGCGTGCCGGGCCGGGTTGTTCTCGGCGTCCGCGACGAACGCGAACACGTCCTCGGGCGGGGCCTGGATCACCCCGGTGTAGGTCGCGGTGGGCATCGGGACGCTACCCTGCTGCGCCGGGCCACCCTGGCTAGAGCGCCCCCGACTCCATCATCGTCTTCAGCCTCGCCAGGTCCTTGGCGAAGGACCGCCTGTAGCTCGCGGCGAGCACGGGGCCGAGCAGCCTCGCGATGCCGCCCGGCTCCAGCCACGTCGTCCACCGGAGGACTGCCCCGCCGTCGGCGGGCTCGAGCTCGGCGAGGATCCGCACCTGGAACGGGAAGCCGGCGACGCCGCGCATCACGAGGCGGCGGTCCGGCACGAGCTCGGTCAGCTCCATCTCGTTCTCCATCGTCCGGCCGGCGAACGTTGGCACGACGGCGCGGCGCCGCGACCCCACGCGGAGGGGGCCCGGCGTGAGGAGCTCCTCCTCGAGGGCGCTCGACCACCTGGCGGCGTTGCCGACGTCGGCCAGGACGGCGAAGACGTCGCCGACGGGCCGCAGGATCGTGACCGACAGCGAGACCGCACTCACGCCGTCCACCGTACGGGGCCGGTCAACGGGGGCGGCAGGCGCATTCGACCGTGAAGCACCACCTGGCGAACGCGCGGTCCAACAGGTCGAATGCCGCAGGTGCATGGTTCCGTCGGCGGAGACGTGGGTCGACTCCAGCGTCCGCGTAGTCCTCGCCGTTGACGGCGTCCCAATAGGTCTTGATCAGCGCCTTGTTCCGCTCGAGATCGTCCACGTCCTTCCCCTTCCGTGCGCGATTCCGTTCAGCTGCGCCGATCGACAGGTGCGGGAGCACCGCTCGCCGCACGGGCGATGTGGACGCCCAGGCCGATCGTGACGATCGGCGCGACGACCATGCCGACCGCGAGGCTGAGCAGGTTGCTGAGGGCGTCTGCGTCGGAGAGCTGGGAAACGACGATCATCGCGACTAGGATCGCGGCTCCGGCGTACGCGACGACGCCGAGCCATCCGGGCAGGGCGCCGCCGGACCTGCAAGCCCGGCCCAGGTAGTTCAGGGCGATGGCCAGCGCAGCGTACGACGCGATGCCCGCCCATCGGCTCAACTCGTTCATCAGATCCACGTCTCGTCCGACCGCGACCATGATCGCCGGTGGGACCTGCTCCCAGCCGGAGTTCCTCCAGTAGTCCACTTGGACGAAGGTCGTGAAGGCGTTCATGCAGCCGAAGATCGCGGCAACGACGAGGAACGCGGCGGCCAGCTGCGGCGCCGAGCGACGGTGGCCCGCCACCTCGCGAAGCCCGATCGCGAGCGGGATGAGCGCGAGGTAGGCGAAGAAGTAGAGCCCGTCGCGCAGCACGTAGTCCCACAGGACTTGCTGCTGATACGCGAACGAGGCGACGAAGAACTTCGCCTCGTCGACAAGCTGTCCCGCCGCAGTGGGCGTGTAGGCGGGCGAGCTCGCGAGGAGCCCGGTCGCCTCGACGACGAACGCCGCCGTCGCGATCGCGAACGCGATCCCGGCGAAGATCCCCCATGCTCGGGCCGTTCGTCCCCACGCCGGATCAACCGACAGTGTCGCGCCGATCGGCGTGCGCGTTGGATCGCTCATGGTTCCCCCCTGTCTCACGGGACGGCCGTGATGAGCGTCGGCGGCGGCGCGGGCTCAGGCTGCGCGCCCGCCATGAGAGCGCGCTCCCCGACGGTGCCGGCCGAGAGGGACGCGATCAGCAGTGATGCCGCGAGGACCGAGCCGGAGACGGCGACCACCAGGGCGGTCCCCGCAGGATCCAGCCTCCGTCCGGTGCTGAGGCGCTCCTGCGCCGCGGGGTCCGGGATCCGGACGACTCGTGTGCCCATCGGCGATCTCCCGTTGCGGCCGCTGAGCGCGGCCTGCGCCGAGGAGTCTTCGGCCAGGCCGGGGCGCCGTCGCCCGTGCTGACCCTGCTTCATCGCTGCCTCGATCCAGGGGCCTGCACGGTGGCCGGGGGTTGACCCTGATGCCACGATGGACCGCATGTCGGCTGAGTCGACGCGCCAGGGCGAGCTCCGGTGAGCGGCGAGACGGCGACTGCGGCCGCGGCCGGTCACCCGGCCGAAGCCGGTCGCCGCCCGGGCCGTCTCATCACGGGAGGTGTCGTTGCGGCGGCGGTCCTCGTGGGGGCGATCTGCCTCGCGCTCATGGCGGCGAACCCGGACAGCGGCGACGCCGGGACCTGGTCCGTCAAGCTCGGTGCCAACCTGTTCACGATCGGCGTTGGCCTGGTCATGTGGCACGCGCGCCCGGGCAACCGGGTGGGGCCGCTCGTGATCCTCATGGGGTTCGCGGGCGCAGCGCCGTTCCTGAGCTGGGCGAGCGGCAACGGCGTCGCATGGACCATCGGGGACATGTGGAATCTGCTCGGCGTGGTGGTCCTCGCCAACGTTTACCTCGCATTCCCGGATGGCCGGACCGCCGGCTGGTCGCGGAGCCTCACGATCGCCGTCTACGCCTGGTTCTTCCTCCTCACGGTCGGTCAGCGTCTGGTGCAGCCGTACCCGTCGAGCTGGGCGATCCGCAACCCGCTGCTGCTCTGGCCGAACGAGGGGCTTGCCGACAGCCTGGGCATGGTCGCGAACCTCGGCGCCCTGGTGCTCACGATCCTTGTCGTGTGGACCGTCCTTGACCGTTGGCGACGCGGCTCGCCGGTCGCGCGTCGGGCGCTGGCCCCTGTCTTCTGGGTGAGCCCCATCGCGCTCGTCGTCAACGGGACCTTCTTCGTCGCCCGCGTGATCGGCTCCGACACGCTGTTCGCACTGTCGACCGGGCCACTCGCGCAGCTCTCGAACTTCCTGTTGCCGGTCGCGTTCCTCATCGGCCTGCTGCAGACCCGGCTCCAGCGCGGCTCGATCGCCGATCTGGTGCGCGAGCTCGACCGCGTCAGGACGGGCGATCTCGAGGCCGCTCTCGCGCGCGCGGTGCACGACCCGACCCTGCGGCTCGCGTTCCCGACGCCGGACGGCACCGGATACGTCGATCCGGCCGGCCGGCCGGCCGACCTGCCCTCCGCCAGCGACCGGCGCGACACCACCCGAATCGAAGGGACCGACCGCACCATCGCGCTCCTGATCCACGACCCGGCCGTTGACCCGTCGCTCGTCGAAAGCGCCGCGGCGGCGTCGCGGCTCGCCCTCGAGAACGAGCGGCTGGCCGCCGAGCTCCGGGCCCAGCTCGAGGAGGTTCGGGCGTCGAGAACCCGGATCGTCGAGGCGACCGACGAGGAGCGGAGGCGGATCGAGCGCGGTCTGCACGACGGGGCCCAGCAGCGGCTCGTGGCCCTTGGCTTCACGCTCCGGCGCGCGAACCGGCAAGCCGACGCGGACCCGGAGCTCGCGCAGCTGCTCGACGACGCGAACCGCGAGCTCGAGGACGGCCTGCGGGAGCTGCGTGCGCTCGCCCGCGGGATCCACCCCACCGCCCTCGCCGACGGTGGCCTCGCGCCGGCCGTCCGTGAGCTGGCCGACCGGTTCCCGATCCCGGTCGAGGTCAGCGTCGAGGACCGGCGGTTCGCGACGCCGATCGAGACGACCGCCTACTTCATCGTCGCCGAGGCGCTCACGAACGTCCTCCGGCACGCCGAGGCGACCAGCGTCTCGGTCCGCGGGCGCTTCATGGGCGACACCCTGGACCTCGAGATCGCCGACGACGGGCGCGGCGGAGCCGATGCCGGGCGCGACGGGACCGGGGTCCGCGGGCTCGCGGACCGGGCACAGGCCATCGGGGGAACCCTCGGCGTTGACAGCCCCGCCGGCGGGGGGACGACGGTCCGCGCACGGCTCCCGCTCGCGTGACCGGCTCGGACGCCCGCCCCCTGCGCGTCGTCCTGGCCGACGATTCGGTCCTGTTCCGGTCGGGGCTCGCGCACCTGCTCGTCGATGAGGGGTTCGAGGTCGTCGGGGAGGCTGGGGACGCGGCGGGCGCGCTCGAGCTGGTCGACCGCGAGCGCCCCGATGTGGCCATCCTCGACATCCGGATGCCGCCGGACCACCGCACCGAGGGCCTCGAGGCCGCGATCGCGATCCGCGATCGCTACCCGTCCACCGCCGTCCTGCTCCTCTCGGCGCACGTCGAGACCCGCCACGCGATCCGGCTCCTCCGGGCGGACGCCGCGGGGGTCGGCTACCTTCTGAAAGACCGCGTCATGCGCGAGGCGGACCTGCTGGACGCGATCCGCCGGGTGGCGTCGGGCGGGTCCGTGATCGACCCGGAGGTGGTCGGCGAGCTGCTCGGCCGCGCCCGACCCCACGGGCCCCTGGACGAGCTGACGCCGCGCGAGCGGGACGTGCTCGCGCTGATGGCCGAGGGCCGCTCGAACCAGGCGATCGCGGAGCGCCTCGTCCTCGAGCTGAAGACCGTCGAGGGGCACATCCGCACGATCTTCTCGAAGCTCGGACTCGAGCCTGGGCCGGCCGACCATCGACGCGTGCTGGCCGTGATCACGTATCTCCGCGCGTGATGCGACCGCGTTCAGATCGGACCGGTACTAGGCTCGCGTGAATCCTCGCCTCGCGCCCGCCTGACCCCGACGACATGGCCCAATCGGCCAACCAGTAACTCCGTCCAGCGCGGCCGGACGAGCTCACGAACGACGATCATCGTTGCGGAGGCTCCCTCCCGCTACGTCTCGAGGACCAGTGCCCTGCTCGGGCTCCGGTTCGACCTCGAAGCCCGACTGACACCCGAGCGTGGTGGCACCTACCTCGCGCTCGAGGCGCGGACCGAGTGGCCCGCGGTCTTCGCTGGCTCGGGCGTGGCGTCGAGGCGATCGTCCTAAGCCCGCGCGAAGCGGAGCGGGAGCTGGCGAACCTCAAGGCGATGATCGAGACCGGCGACGCGACAACGGCCCATCGACGACCAAGGGACGCCGCAGCCAACGACAGCACCGAGCCGCCGGAGCACGACATGGCCCGATCGGCCAACTGGTAACCAGGGTCCGCCGCCGCCACCCTTGGGCGCGCGGAGGGGTGGCTGGTGGTGAGGAGCCTCGAGCGTCGCTGACCGGGTGGCCGACAAGTTCGAGCTATTGTCGCACTGGGTCGTGGCCGGTCAGCCGCGTCCGAACGTCAACTCGCCGCCTGAGTCTCCTCCGACGCCGCGACGTGATCGGACCGGGCCGATGCCAGTGCCACGGGCAGGAGCGGCCCGGCTGCTGCGGCGGCGAGCGCCGCGTATGCCTCGAAGGCCGCATCCACGCCCGCCCGGTCGCCGGTGCCGACGAGGTCCAGCAGGAGGCCCCGGAACACCGCCAGGCCAAGGCGCGCATGGGCGCGAACCAGCTCGGGCGGCACGTTCGGTGTCGTGGCCGTGGCTGCGGCCCGCTCCAGCCAATCGTCGATGGCCCCGGGGAGTATCCGTGCGAAGGGCTCCTCGCCCTGGAGCGCGCGGGCGTAGCACTCGAAGAACAGGCGCTCAGCGGGCCATAGCTGCGGATCGCGGAGCCGCTGCCACATCGCGCTGATGACGTCACCCACCTCCCCGTCGATCGACTCCAGGAAGCGCTTCTGGTCCTCCTCGACGGCCTCGACGACGGCGGTCATCAACCCATACCGCGAGCCGAAGTGATGAATCAACATCCGGTGGCTGGTGCCCACGGCCGCGGCGATGTCGCGCAGCGAGCGGTCGCGGAGACCCTCGCGCATGAGGTCGTCGATCACGGCGGATAGCAGGGCTTGACGTGTCATAGGCCCGATTGTACCATCCGGTACATGTACCAACTGGTACATCAGCCTCCCAGCACAGGTGGCATCAGAGCCATGAAGAGCAGATTCGGCGCGGAGCGCCGCATCGACGTCCCCGCACAGGTCGCCTACCACTGCCTCGCCGACTATCGCGAGCACCATCGACCGGAGGGCTTCCTGCCGCCGGCATTCTCTGCTTTCGAGGTCCACAAAGGCGGCGTGGGTGCCGGTACGGAGGCGAGCTGGACGGTCGACCTGGGTGGCGGTCGAAGACGCCGGATGACAGCCACGATCACCGAGCCGGATCCGGGCCGGCGGCTGGTCGAGACCGGCGAGGGCGTCGTCACCACGTTCACCGTGGCGCCATCCGGCGGTGGCAGCGTCGTCCGGTTCGACACGGTGTTCGATGAGCCGGGGCTGAGCGGCCTGCTCCTGCGGCTGTTCATCGGGCGGATGCTCGGCCCGCTCTACGCCGACGAGCTCGCGCGTCTCGATGCGTACACCCACCGGCACGGCCCGGTGGCACCAGCCGCCGGATCCGAAATCGGGTCGGAGGTGCGCAGGTGACCAACTTCGCCGGCGGCGCGCTCGTCGTCATGGGCGTGCTCGTCGCCGTTCTCGGGCTCTTCGTTGGCGGGAGTATCTCGACCGTCGTGATCGGGCTGATCGCCATGTTCGGAGGCGGCCTGCTTGAAGCATTGAGCCGTTCACGACGATGACGTTCACGTCCACAGAAAGGAATTTGACATGAAGGTCGGAATCAACGGGATCGGGATCGCCGGCCCGACGCTCGCCTACTGGCTGCGCGAATACGGGCACGAACCCGTCCTGTTCGAGAAGGAGGCCCGGCTGAGAACCGAGGGCTACGTCGTCGACTTCTGGGGCCTCGGCTACAACGTTGCCGAGCGGATGGGCATCATCGACGAGTTGCGCAAGAAGGCGACCGAGCAGGACCGGCTCAGCTTCGTGGATGGCCACGGCAAGGAGATCGCCCATCTCGATACCGGCAAGGTCCGGGCGCAGTGGAACGGCCGCTTCATCACGGTCCCCCGCGGCGCCATCTGCCAGGCGGTTTTCGACGCCTGCGGCGACGTGCGCGCCGAGTTCGGGGTGCACATCGTCGGCATCGAGGAACGCGCCGACGGCGTCGAGACGGTCCTGTCCGACGGCCGAAGGGAGGTGTTCGACGCGATCGTGGGGGCGGATGGCCTCCATTCGGCGGTCCGCGAGCTGGTGTTCGGGCCTTCGAGCCAGTTCGAGCACTTCCTTGATGCCTACGTGGCCGCCTACCGCGGTCCGGACTATCCACATGTCAACCCGGGCTGGTACGTCGCGCACTCCATCGAGAACCGATGGGCGGCGCGGATCCAGCGGGTCGACGGGGTGACCGTGATCCTGCTGATCTTCCGGGCCGGGCTCCTGGACCACGAGCCCCGGCCCGATGAGGTCAAGGCTGCGTTGCGCCAGGTCTACGAGGGCATGGGCTGGGAGGTTCCCGAGATGCTCGAGCATCTCGACGATGGACCGGTCTACTTCGATCGGGTGAGCCAGATCCGCATGCCGACCTGGTCCAAGGGCCACGTCACGCTGGTCGGGGATGCCGCGGCCTGTGCGTCGCTGCTCGCAGGCGAGGGCACGGGTCTCGCGATGACCGAGGCCTACGTCCTCGCCGGCGAGCTCCACGCGGCGAACGGCGACGTGGCCCTGGCGTTTCGACGCTACGAGGAGAAGCTCAGCAAGTTCGTCGCCGGAGAGCAGAAGGGCGCACTCGTCTTCCGCTCCTTCTTCGTCCCATCGAGCAGCCTGGGCGTCGCCGCCCGCAACCTGGTCACCAAGGTCGCCGCCTTGCCGGGCCTCACGAAGGTCGTCGCCGGGCGCACGGTCCCACCGTTCCCGCTCGAGGACTATCGGGCTGGCGCTGCGTGAGCCGAGGATCATGTCCGTCAGGCTCACTCCGTCGGCCTACGCGCCCGGATTGGCGCTGGCGCTGTCCGACAAGCTTGAACAGGCGCGCCCGACAGGATTTGAGCGTGGAGACGCCACAAATATCCCGATCCTGATCGAGGGAGCAGACGGCGGCCTCATAACCGAGGGCGCGTGATCCAGAGGCAGTTGCCCCCTGGACCATCGAATCGACAGCGCTGTGAGCCGCAACTCCTTCGCTCAACGCGGCCGCCGAGACGTTGAGGTCGGCGGCGCAAAGGGGGTGGGCCCGACGAAACCTACCTCATCGCCGGATCGCTCGAGTCTGGAGTTGCGCGTCAGCTCGACAGGCGCAGGAAGGCGGCCCGCGCCTCCTCCGGGTCCGCCGCCACGCGCCAAGCCCGGCTGCGCGGGTCGATGAGCTGGCGCACCCGACCCAGCAGCCGCCGCTCAACGGGCTTCAGCTCGGAGCGCAGCGCCGCGACGTCGCCGACCAGCGCGAGCAGGCGCACGAGGTCCTCGGCGTCGCGGTCCGCCTGCCGGGACTCCCAGGCGCGGAGTTTGAGCGCGAGGCCGCCGGCGAGCGATGGGACCGGCAGCATGCCCGCCCCGCCGCCGACGACGCGCACCTCGAGCACGCGCCGGGTCCCGAGGGCGCGGGTGCCGCTCACAGCGGGACGGTCGTGAGGTCCGCGCGCCGCCCCAGGTGGTCCGGGGCGAGCAGGTCCACCTGCTCGTTGCCGCGTCGGAACCGGTACGGGTGGTCGCCGCCAACGGGCCCGAACCCGGCCGCGAGCAGCCGCGCGGTCGCGGCCCGGGTCGCACCGGCGACGGCGCGGACGTCGACCATCGCGTCCACGTCGCCGGTGGTGCGCCCGGACGGCCTCCCGGCCTCGCGCTCGAGGAGCATCACCATCTGGGCGCCGACCAGGATCCACGGCAGGTCGCCGAGGATCTCCCCCACGGCGAGGGCGGTCGCCCACACGGCTGCCTCCTCGTCGCTGCCGGGGAGCACGTCGACCGTCATCGCCGCTCCAGGGCCTCACGCGCCGCAGCCTGCGCGCGCGGGTCGCGGTCCTCCGCGAGGTCCAGGGCAACGACGAGCCTCGGCGCGACCCTGCCGTCGAGCCAGCCGGAGGCGACTGACGGCAGGACCCGGAGGCGCACGTTCGGACTGGCCGACGGGCGCAGGGCGTAGCGGGCGGCCAGTCGGTCGGCCGTCCGCTCGTTCGCGTAGAGCTCGACCGGCGCGTCCGGCGCGACAAGCCCCAGGCCGGCCTCGCGCGCTTGCCTCCCCCCGGTCAGGACGACACCGTCCTCCGACTCAAGGCGCGCGAGGTCGGAGCTGTGCGCGCGCAGATCGCGGCGCTCGGCGCGCGATGCGAGGCGTGAGCGCATAGACCACAGGTCGCGGTCGCGCAGGACTGCGCGCAGCTTGGAGAGCGTCACAGCGTCGAGGCCCGGCGGTGCAACGCCTCCCGCCAGGAGGATGAGCGCCCAGGCGCGGCGGGGCGAGAACGGTCGGCCTGGCGGGGCGCCCGTCTCGATCCGGGCCTCGACGTCGCCCCGCCGGACAACGTACCGTCCCCCGATGCGGCGGGAGTCGAGCGCGCCGGACGCGATGAGCCGCCGCACCCGGTCGGCCGTGAGACCGAGCGCGGCAGCAGCCTCGCCCGTGGGCATCCAGTCGGCGTCGATTTCCTTAACCATCGCGTACAAACGATAGAAGAGGAAATCCTCGGAGTCAACGGCGTTCGCGGCGCTTCACGCGCGTCGGGCCGGCAACGAGAAAGCCGGACCGCGGCGGTCCGGCTTCGAAGTGTCACCTGAACTGGTCGGCAGGTCGCCGTCTCGCTGACGGCCTGACAGAAGGTGATCACATCGGGCACCTCCTCTGGGCGCCACCCAGACAGACCGCGGGGCCAGAAATCGCGCGTGTCTGCCTGAGCTCCGTCAGGGGAGAGGCTCCAGTACCCGACAGATCCGCAGCTGCCGCGTGACGGTGGGGGGCCGTCGAGGGCCGGTCGACCTCTTCCTGACGGCCTGACCCCCTCGGTCAATGGCTGAGCGCATCGCATCCATCCAGACGAGCCGCAAGCCGAAACGGTTCTGGGTTGCATCACGAGCGAGGCTGAAGCCATGACCATCGGGCCTTTAGAATGGGCAGTGACGATGTACGTGGTCAGAGAACTCCATGCAGGTCCCGCGTGGGATCACTCGCGGCCGATGGACGAGCAGTCCCTGTGGGGCGAGCACGCGGGGTTCATGGACGGGCTGGTCGATTCCGGCTTCGTCGTGCTCGGTGGCCCACTCGATGCCGACCGCGTCCTGCTCGTGGTCGAGGCCGACTCGGAAGCCGCCGTTCGTGCAACGCTCGCCGACGATCCGTGGCTGGGGTCGCATCTGGTGATCGACAGCGTCGAGGAGTGGACGATCCGGCTCGACTCCCGGAGGCCGTAGCGCTGCGGGTCCGCTCGCGAGCGAGCTGGGGCCACACCGGCCGACGAACTCGACGGTCAAGCACAACCTTGCGGACGCGCGGTCGAAGGTGGGAGCGGAGACGACGGCGCCGCTCGTGTGGATCCTCGCGCCGCGGCTGCCGGATCCCGACGGCCGAGCCCAGACGGACGAGTAGGAGCTGCTCGACGAGGTCTCGTACCAGCAGCGCATCAGCCGGTCTGGCTGGCCCGGTCAAGAAGGTGTCGCGCCCTGTCGGCGACGATGCCCGGCTGCTCGCCCTGGATGAAGTGACCTGACTCGACCTGCTCGAATCGCCCGTCCGGCAGGGTCTCGCACCAGCGCCGCTGGTGCTCGGCGATGTGGTCCCGAGTCTCCCGCCGCCTCAACGGGTGGGTCGCCGAGAGCAGGACGGTCGGACAGGCGGGGAGGGCCGGCGGCTCGGCGCGGAACTCGTGGACGGCGGCGGCAACGGCCCTGAACTCCTTCCTGGTCTGGGCGACGCCGGCCGGGGTGATGTCCTCGGCGAGCATCACCTGGTAGGTGTCCGGGGGGAAGACGCGCCGGACGTTGCCGCTGGACAGGCGGGCCAGCGGGCGGAACCAGATCAGCGCCTGCCCCAGGGCCAGGGAACGGTCGACCCTGCGGGCGGTCTGGTCGAACGAGTCGTAGGCCGGCGCGGTCTCCGGGGTCGGGTCGAGCAGCAGCAGCCCGCCCAGGCGCGGCCCCAGCCCCTCGGCGGCGCGGCGGGCGACGAGCCCGCCCATGCTGTGCGCGACGAGCACGAGCGGGGCCGAATCCGGCACCACTTCCTTGACCAGGGCGACCAGGTCGGCCGCCATGTCATCGATCCCCAGCTGCCCCTCGGTCCGGCCGCTGCGACCGAACCCGGCACGGTCGTACGCGACCAGTCGCGCCCGGTCGGATAGCAGCGGCAGCACCGCGTCCCAGCAGGTCCGGCCCTGTCCGGAGCCGGCCTCGAAGACGACCCAGTCGGTGCCCTGGCCCGACTCCTCGACATAGACCGAGCGCCGGTTCACGGCCGCTACTCGGCCCTCTGCCCGCCTCCCACTCGCCTCCAGCGTCGTCAAGCGAACGGGAGGCTGAGGAGCCCGAGGAGGCTCCCGCGGCCGTACGCCTTGACGACGCTGCGGTGTTTGCCCCCTGCGGACTGGCCCATCGTTGGCGCCTCTCGACCGAGCGCAGTGACCCCCACGTTCCTCGGCGTCCGATCCGGACCCGATCGCAGTCATTGTCGCTCCCCCGGGCACAAGGCTGCTGAGAGGTGCAGTCGCGGATGGTCCTGCAGGCGTAGCACGGCGGGCGTATAGACCGCGCTTAGTACTCAACAGCGCAAATACGCTGATGTATCTGAGCTCGCTGAGCGGTATGCTTCTCCTGTCTGCAGCAGGAGGAGATCGTGCCGAGGACGAGTCCGTTCACTATCGAGTTGTCGCCTGCCGAACGGTCGGAACTGGAGGCGACTGGTCGCCGATATACAGCACCTTATCGAGACGTCGTGCGAGCCCGCATCGTACTCCTGGCCGCGAGCGGCGCCGAGAACATCGTGATCGCCCGACGGCTGGAGCTGCCCGTCCAGGTCGTGTCCAAATGGCGCAAGCGCTTCTTCGAGGAAGGCCTCGCAGGCTTGGCCGAACGCCCTCGGACCGGTCGGCCGCCGGCTTTTCCCCCCAGACCTCGTCGTCGCGGTCAAGGCGATTGCCTGTGAGCTGCCGGCAAGGCTTGGGCTCCCCTTCTCCCGGCTCCACGTCCCCGACATCCGCGCCGAGGTGATGCGCCGCGGCCTGGCCGCCTCGATCAGCGGGACGACGATCTGGCGCTGGCTGACCACCGACGCGATCAAGCCTTGGACCCACCGCAGCTGGATCTTCCCGCGCGACCCGCAGTTCGGGCCCAAGGCGGCCCGCGTCCTCGACCTGTATGCCCGCACCTTCGAGGGCCGACCGCTGCGGGCGGACGAGTTCGTCCTCTCCGCCGACGAGAAGACGAGCATCCAGGCCCGGGTCCGGCGCCATCCGACCGAGCCGCCGGCGCCCGGCCGGGCAATGCGGGTCGAGTTCGAGTACAGCCGTGGTGGGGCGCTCCAGTACCTCGCCGCGTGGGACGTCGGGCGAGCCAAGCTGTTCGGCCGCTGCGAGGCGCACACCGGTGCGGAACCGTTCGATCGCCTCGTCGCGCAGGTCATGGGCGCCGAGCCGTACGCCTCGGCGCGGCGGGTGTTCTGGGTCGTCGACAACGGGTCGTCGCACCGCGGCCGGCCATCGATCGAGCGACTCGAGGGCAGCTATCGGAACCTGCGCCTCATCCACCTGCCGATCCACGCCAGCTGGCTCAACCAGGTCGAGGTCTATTTCAGCATCCTCGAGCGCAAGGTCCTGACCCCGCCCGATGCCACTTCGCTCGATGAGGTCGCCGCGCGGATCCTCGCCTTCCAGGCCGACTACGAGCGGCTCGCGCGACCGTTCGAGTGGAAGTTCACCCGAGCCGATCTCGACCGGCTCCTGCAACGCATCGCTGCGCAGGCCCTGCCGCTGCCGGCGGCAGCCTGAATACATCACCGAATATCGGTGCTGCAGCACTTAGCCGCAACCATGTCCGACGGACTGACCGCCGTGGACAAGTCGGAACCAAATGATGCGCTCGCAGGAGCCTGCGTGCACCCTGCCAGCACAAGCGCGGCGAGAAGTGCGACTGAGCGGATCATGGGCACGCCTTATCCCAGATTCTATAACTGCCAGAAGACAGCTTCTCGTATCCGTCGTACGACTGATTCCCAAACGGGGCATTGGTCACGTCCGTCCACGTTCGGAGATCGTGTGAGATCATGACGTTGTAGATCTGCAGGCGGTTCCCGATGCTCCCCGGGACCTGATCATTGTTGTTGGACGTCTCCCCCGAGAAAACAGCTTGAGAGGGGACAAACGTTGCGTCAGTGACGGTCAGAACCGTAGAACCTGCTGCAAGGAATGAGAAGCCTCCGACGATCCGACGGACCTCGTATTTCGTGTATGTCCCAAGCGCCTTCGCGGGATATACGGACGTGGTCCATGGCGGGCTACCGGAATTGTTCGTGTACTGAATGAACATCTGTCGCGGATAACCGGCCCGACTCCACCAACCGATCTGAGCCCATTTGTTCGGATAGATCTGGAGCATGGACCAAGCAGCATCGGGACCGGCTTGTATGTAGGGGCTGTACTCCTGGATAGTGGCGGTGACGTAGACCGGAGTGCTGCCCGCCGAGGTGATGACTCCCATGTGATTCTGGCTTGGCAGTGTGAATATCGTCCGACCCGGGTTGCAGCTCGCGAGGACTGCGTCGGGAAGGACGGCCGAGGGTACGAGCCTAATCACGATCGCCAGCGCGAGTGAACTGCCGAAGAAGCCAATGCGTCCGGCCACCCAGCGTCGCATGCCAGGCCTTCCTTCGACAGGAACGCGGGCCGCGGGACCCCCCCAACCAGCGGGCCTGCCGCGACGCGACCATCCTAAGCCGATCACTGAAGGCGAGTCAACTTGTTATGAATACGCCTATGCACATTGATTTGACTCAGCTCCAGCCGCAGCGCGTGCGCGCGAGACGTACACACAGGGCTTGAGCGCCGCCCCGCGGCTAGCGCGACAGCCTGACATGTCCTAAATCGACGCATCTCACACCCCACCTATCCTGGTCGGGCGCACACCTAGGACGGCGCCCCCCGGCTGGGTCTCTAGATCCCAATCGCGTGAGTGTCACCCACTCTATGAAGAAGGGCCGCTGTCACAGACCTTGTTCCCGGGATGAGCAGTTGCCGCCTCGCGCGTCTCCTGAAATGAGAAGCCTACTGCGGAGCAACGCAGTCCAGACCTGGAGCTTGGCACAATACGCCCCGGTTGCCGGTCCCGTCGTAGACCACCCGGCTCCCGAGCGGAGCTTGAAGGATCACTTGCAGCACATACTTCTGCGCCATAGATGTGTGGGGCCCCGAGATGACCGGCTCGCGGCACTGGGCGTAAATCCGCACAGCATCGCTCGACTCGTCGACCGCTGCGATCGTGCAATTGAGGTCCGGCGCGTCAAGGAAGACCACCTCGAGCGTCCGGTCGTCGATCGGCCAGTACGCGAGCGGCCTCTCCACCGGCCAGCGCAACATCAGGATCACGTAGAAGAGGCCGC
This sequence comes from uncultured Chloroflexia bacterium, assembly GCA_963849495.1. GTDB lineage: Bacteria > Chloroflexota > Limnocylindria > Limnocylindrales > CSP1-4 > CAIXZV01. The sequence continues at coordinate 266,396 of CAWKHN010000009.1, forward strand.
CGACGACAGCCAAGACGGCGACGATCTTGGTGAGAGAAACCGCAACGCGTCGTCGTCAATTCATTTCGGGTCAGTTCAGAAGTATGTCACCTGGGAGGGCGAGGTACGAATCGTAGATCGGGGTGAAGTAGATTCGGCAGTTTCCAGGGCCCGCGCCGCTTTGCACTCCGGCAGCTTTGACCACGCCACTCACGATCGAGAATATCGATCCACCCGAGTCCCCATCAAGGACACACGGTCCCGACCAGGATAGGGCGGACGACATGTTCCTTGCCACCAGGCTCCCGCCATACGAGATGTCCCACCCGGTTAGATCGACGCTGTACGGGCCTGTCTCGCCGGACGCGCGACCACCCACGTAGACGGCGTCACCAAATTGTGCGAAGCGGGTATACCGCGAGACCACAGGCGACCAACTTGACGAGTCGACGTTACCGCGGAAGATCCTCCCCTGCGAAGGGTACCCGCTGTAGAGACGGATCAGGGCGACATCGCCCCGATATGTGGTCTGGCCCGTGTAGTACTGCGTCCCGTATGTGGAGTTCCAATTCTCCTCGTAGCCCGACTTGACCCAGCCGACGCCGCTGTAGTTGCCGATCTTGGCGGAACCCCCGGTTGAGAAGCAGTGAGCGGCCGTGAGCATTGCGTAGACGGTGCCGACATGCCATGCGAACCCGTCGGAACAGGCCTGCGACTGGATCGACGCACCGCCCCAGAACGGCCAGGCATCCGCCTGCCGGTTGGAGGTGGGTTTCGCTCCCAGCATCGATGCGTCGATCCGCGACTCGATAGCCTGCGTCCCGAAGCGGTTGGCGAGAGCCTCGAACAGTCGCTCGCTCGGCGCACTGACGACAATCGTGATGCGATTGCTCTTTGGGTCCGGGCCGGTCATGTAGATAAGGTCGGCATCGGGCACACCGGTGGCCTGAAGCCTGATCGCCTCGTCCTTGATCGCCTCCAGCTTGCCGAAGGAGAACGCCACGTTCCGCACCGAGGTCGGCTGCTTGACGTCGGCGGCCGATCCAGCGAGCAGGTCCACACCGGTGGCCGATGCAGCGGAGAGGACGAGGTCGCCACTCGCGGGACCAATCCACGGGTAGCCGATATCGTCGGGATGGCCTTGGGCGAACTCGAGCGCATCGCTGAGCGCCTGCGCCTGATCCTCGCTCGTGGGCTTCGCTTCCACGAGGGTCAAGACGAGTGGAATACCGGATGTGTCAATGGCCGAGACATCTCCAAGCGCCACCGCCCTGGCCGATGCCTGACCCTTCGAGGTTGTGGCCGCGTCGACTGTCATGGGCGTAGCAGTCAACACCAGCATGAGAGCGATCACCGCAGGGCGTGCGCGGTATCGCAGGTCACCGATGTTCTTCACGCGAAATCCTCCCTCGCACGCTCACGCCACCCGCCGGCAGAGTTACCCCGTAGCCGACCGCATGGTCCCTCGGGTGAGGTTGTGTCTTCCGTCGCCTTCGATAGGCCCGTTCGCACTCTGAGTCCATGAGGCCCGCAGCCCTAACGTCTCGACGCTGGCTCACGTGGGCCATGCCCGTCATGGTGTAAGTCGTCTTCCAGGGTGAACGCTTCTCAGACGGCATGCGGTGCTCCGGGCCGATGGCGTCCGGGTCATCCGAACCCCGGTCCGGGCACCTCGGCGAATGCCTTCGCGGAGCGGTTCGTGCGGACCGTGCGCCGGGAGTGCCTCGACCACGTCCTGATCTACGATCGTCGGCACCTCGAGCGGGTGCTCGGGTCGTACGTCGACCACCACGTCGACGAGAGGCCCCACCGGGGACTGGGTCTGGCCGTGCCCGCGGGTGACGGGTCACCACCCGTTCCGGGGGCTCCTCGGACGCCGGTCGAACGGAGGGACGTGCTCGGCGGCCTGATCCACGAGTACCGCCGGGCGGCGTGATCGGATTGTTGAACCCTTCACGGTGGATGCGGCCCGGGCGCTCGACTACATCCGCAACTTCGCAGCCGCGTGGTCGCGGGCGAAGCCTACTACTCGGGCCGGCATGATCCAGGCCGTCTACCAGACGGTGACCGTTTGCGGTGACCAGTTGGTCAACGTCCGGCTCACGGATGAGGCCTACGCGCACGGCTTCGCAGCTGCTCTGCCTCAGGAGGTGAGCGTGCGGCGCTGGCGAGTCGGGGACGGCCGCGAAAACTGCGGGCTTTGGCGCGCCCGACAGGTGTCGGGCGCGCGGATGCCACAATTATCCGAATACCGGTCGAACGAGCCGGTGGAGCTCTGATCTCGCGGGAGAGCGCCTGACTACACACTTGGCGCCCGTTCCAGCAGCAGACTCGTCCGATCGCGAGGTGGTGTCCAATGGGTCGCCGGATCCGGACGGTCACCATAGCCGGGGTCGGTACGCCGCCACCGTGCCACTGCGTCCGCTCGTCGACGAGGTGCTGCGGGCTTTGGAGGCGAAGTGGAGGGCACAGGCCCAATCCGACGCTGGTCGAGAGGCCGGCGCTCTGGGCCGAAGAACGAGGAGCCCCGCGTCAAGGGGAGCGCAACAGCCGCTGCCCTGGCGCCCGGTCAAGCCTGTAAGCCGCTTGGACGCAGGTTCGCTCCGTCCCGCAGCGAGGACCCTCCGGGCTATTCGCTAGCACCACGGGCCAGACTCGATCGGAACAGCCAGGGGCGTTCGCCTTCAACCCACTCCGGGGGTGCCCCGTGATTCCTCGCAGCATGCCCCTCACGCGCTCTCCCTGAACGGCTGGCGCGCGAGCAGGGCCTCGAGCCCGTCCAGCAGCCGCTGCAGGCCGAACTCGAACTGCTCGTCCGGCGTCAGCGTGGCCATCGCCGGCGCCGCTGCCACGAGGTTAGGAAAGCGATCGGCCGGAAGCGACGTCACGAGGGCCTCCGCCATCGCACGGACCTGCTCCCTTCCGGCGTTGGGCGACGCAACGACGTATGCGGCCTCGGAGGCCGCATAGCTGTAGCCGTGATTGAGGACGGCGCCGTAGGCAAGGAGCAGCGTCTTGCCCTCAAAGCCGGCGGGCCGCAGGACGCTGAGCAGCGCCTCCACCACGCCAAGGGCATTGGGCCCGGCGCCAGACCGAGCAAAGAGCGCTGCGGCATGCGGATGGCGCTCGACAAGGACCCTCCGAACGGCGCGGGCACACTCGGCCGCCTGCTCCCGCCAGGGTGCGTCCTGCTCGAGCTTGGTCTCCCCGAGGATCTCACCGGCGATCAGGTCGTTGACCAGCGCCAGGAGCTCGTCCTTGCTGCGCACGTGGGTGTAGAGGGACGTCGCACCGGCGTCCAGCGCCTGGCCCAACCGCCGCATCGAGAGTGCCTCGAGCCCCTCGGCATCGATGAACCGCACCGCCGCGGCCACGATCTGGTCGCGTGACAGCGGCTCGCGCTGGACAGTCCTGGCGGCCGGCTTGGGCCACCACGGTAGATCCAGCGCCTCCTTGGGATCGTTCGCCATCACGCGCAATCCTTCGCTACACCGAACACCGTTTTGTGGACCGCACACTGTATTGACACCGAACACTGTACGTGGTAGCGTTCGATCTTGTCAAGCGCACAGTGTACGGCCTACCGAACATCGTACGCACCAAAGAACGCGCGGGGTCGGTCGAACGGGGACGTTCAATCGAGCGGCTTCACCCGAGGACCGGTACTCAATCGCGGAAGACGGAAGGAAGGTTCCAGATGAAGGCCGTCGTGGCGGTCCTGGGTGTCATGGTCGCGCTCGTTCTCGTCGTCACCGTTGCCGCCGTTGGCTCGACGTCAGCGCCGTTCGAGGGCAGCGGCATCTGGGCCGTTGGAAAGGTCCAGAACTCGCTCGGTGACCAGTACAAGCTCGACGCGGCGCAGTTGACCGCGACGTGGACATTTACCCGCGACGCGCAGGTCGTGCTGCGCTTCGAGGCGGGTGACGTCACCGTCAACGGACAGGCGCTGCCGGCCGGCTGCTACAGCGGCAGCGCGAGCACGGGTGAGGTGATCAGCCTCGATGGTGCCAGCCACGTGAGCTTCGTGAGCCCGGCGACCGACACGTCGTGTGGGCAGCTGCCATGACCGCCGGACGCAGCATCGCCATCACGCGCCAGGTGAGGAGCGCCGAGTCGTTCGGCGTTCGCGCCGAGTTGCGCCACACGCTGGCCGACGTTGCGGCATCGCGCGCCGCCTGGCTGTTCACGGCGGCCTGGCTGGCCGCGGCATTGACCCTCGTGCTGACGGGCCAGGGCTTCCCGTTCGACAGCCTGATCCTGGTCGGGATCTTCATGCCGCTCAGCCTGGTGACCGTGCTGCTCACCGAGCCGGCGCCGCCATCCCCGGCGGTGGCGAGTGAGCGGCCTCGCATCCGGCTTCAGCTCGGCGTGATCCTGCTGTTCGTCGTGCTCACCGGCTGGACCGGCCTGATGTACCACGACGTCACGGCCGTTTCGGTCCCGCTCTGGACGCCGCTCGTCGAAGCGCTGGCGCGCCTCGGCGACACTTGGTTCGGCGTCGCGACCTACGTGATGAACCCGGTGAGCTACGTGGCGCTGCCGCTCCTCGTCCTGCTCCTGGCCGGGGCGCATCTGAGGCCGTTGGGATTCGGGCCCGGCCACCGCGTCGGGCGGGTCGTGCTCCTGTGGGCCTCAATCCCGCTGGCGCTCTTCGCCGTGGCGCTCGTCTCGGGGCAGCTGTCGTTGGGCCGGCTGCTCGGCCGCTTCGGGTCGAACTTCATGAACAACGGGCCTATGGAGGAGTTCCTGTTCCGGGGCGCACTGCAGACACGCTTGCGGCGGCTGTGGACCCCGGCCTGGGCGGTGGTCATCGGGGCGCTGGTGTTCGGCATCTGGCACCTCGGGCTCGGCTTCACCAACACGGGCAACGCCGGCCTCCTGCCGGCGCTCGCGAGCACCGTCGTCAACCAGGCCGTCGTCGGGCTCGCCTTCGGGGTGATCTTCGAGCGGACGCGCAACCTCGCCGTGCCCTCGATCGTGCACATCCTCGCTGACAGCATCGGGTAGGGAAGGAAGGAGGCGGACGCGAGATGATCGAGGCTAGAGGGCTATCCAAGGACTTTCGGAGCAACGGCCATGTAGTCCGCGCCGTCGAAGATCTGACCCTCGATATCAAGGAGGGCGAGGTGTTCGGTTTCCTCGGACCCAACGGTGCCGGCAAGACGACCACAGTGCGGATGCTCGCCGGCCTCATTGCGCCAACGCGCGGGACCGCGACCATCAACGGCCTTCGCCTGGGCCAGAACGGTGCGCAAATTCGTGCGCAGGTCGGCATCCTCACCGAGACGCCGGGCCTCTACGAGCGTCTCAGCGTACGGGCCAACCTTGAGATCTTCGCCCGCCTCTACCACGTCGCAGCGGTCGATGAACAGGTGGAGAAGTACCTGCGCCTGATGGAGCTGTGGCACAAGCGCGACGCTGCGGCAGGCACCCTGAGCAAAGGCATGAAGCAGAAGCTGGCCATCGCCCGCGCCCTGCTCCACGAACCGGCGGTCCTGTTTCTCGACGAACCGACCGGCGGACTGGACCCCGAAGGGGCCAAGACCGTGCGCGAATTCGTTTCGATCCTCCGCGGCGAGGGTCGGACGATCTTCCTGTGCACCAACAACCTCGACGAGGCCGAGCGCCTCTGCGACAGGATCGGCGTCCTGCGCCGGCGCCTGATCGCCGTCGACACGCCCGAGGCGCTGCGCCGCAAGCTGTTCGGCCGGCAGACCGTCGTTGACACCGCGGCGCTGACCTCGGCCGCGCTTGAGCGCCTGCGTGCGCTCCCGTTCGTCCAGCACGTCGATGTCCGACCAAACGGCGACCACGGCAGCCACCTCACGGTCGACCTGCGCGATCCGGTGGCCGAGAACCCCGCCGTCGTGCGGGCGCTCGTCGACCAGGGCGCGGAGGTGCGGTACGTGACAGAGGTCCGGCACTCCCTGGAGGACGTCTATCTCAACCTGATGCACGAACCCGCGGGAGCAGCGTCATGAGCGACATCGTCGTCATCATCCACAAGGAATGGGCGGACATGATCCGCAACCGGATCGTGTTGTCCATGCTCGTCCTGGTTCCCCTGATCATGACGGCCATCCCGGTCGCGATGCTCTGCGTCGCCGGATCCGCAACTGTCGCGCCGAGCGATCTTGATCAGCTGCGCCCGATGCTCGCGTCGAACCCCGTCTTCGCCGGCATGGACCCGCAGGAAGCGCTGCAGGCCGCTCTGGGCAGCAACATGCTGATCCTCTTTCTGCTCATGCCCCTGATCGTGCCAATCACGATCTCGGCCTACAGCATCGTGGGCGAGAAGTTGACCCGCTCGCTCGAGCCGCTGCTCGCCACCCCGATCTCGACCCAGCAGCTGATGTGCGGCAAGAGCCTGGCCGCGGCACTCCCCGGCATCGGCATGACCTGGCTCGGCTACGCGGTGTTCCTTCTCGCCGCCCGGCTGTTCGCCGTCAGCGACCGCGTCTTCGACGTCTTCGTCGACCCCATGTGGCTGGTGGCCATGCTCATCCTGGTGCCGCTGCTTACGATCATGGCCGACGAGGTGGGGATCATCGTCAGCAGCCGCGTGAACGACCCGCGGGCCGCTCAGCAACTGGCGGCACTGGTCGTGCTGCCAATCATGGTCCTGTTCCTGGGTGCGCTCGCTGGCTTTGTCCTGCTTGACGCCCTGACCTTCCTGGTGGCTGCCCTCGTCGTCGCTGTGGCCGACGTCGGGTTGGTGTACCTGGGGTCGGCGCTGTTCCAGCGGGAAACCATCCTCACACGGTGGAGGTAGGGCTGCCTGCGGGGCGCTCGACGACCGACTGACCATCGCGCCGGACTAGGCTGGCTCGGGGTGTCGGCCGTCTGGCCTGATCCCGCAGACGTAGCACCCCGGGCGAATGGACTGCATCCCCTCGGCCGCTCACGCTCATGGCGAGCGGTCCTCACGCCCGCAGCCGCCTCGTATGGGCGGCAAGCACGAGGGAGCAGACGACGGCCCACTGGACGAACCCGAAGATCGGGACCCGCTCCGCGAGGCCCATGGTCGACCAGAGGTTGGCCGTCGCGATCGCGGCAATGGGGCCCGACACCGTGATGATGACCAGCGTCAGCCCGGAGTACAAGCCGAACGCTCGGAGCGGCGGCCGCGCCAAGGCCCACGCCGCCACGAGGCCGATCGTGACCAGCGTGAGCAGCGAGGCCACCCCAGCGAAGACGATGTGCATGGTCCCCGTGGTGGTGATCGCTGCGCCGATTGGATCCTGCGGGAAGACCACGTCGAGCAGGCCGGCGGCGCCCGTCAACACCAGCGCGACGCCCCCAGCGATACCGATGCGGCGCCGGGGCTGGCCCAGACGCGACGCCAGCTTCGCGACGCCCACGCCGAACCCCACGACGCAGGCGTTGTAGACGACAAACCCGGCCGCGATCGGCGCGGCAGCGGCTGCGCCGGCTTGGTAGAGCGAACTGACGTGCTGGCCCACGTGGCTGTAGCCCGGCGTGATCGCGCCGCCGACTACGACCACCCCGGTGTAGACCACGCCGGCGGCCAGCCCTGCCCAGAGCAGGCCCTCCACAATCCCATCGTCGCGGGCCTGTCTCGCGCTGTCCATGGTGGCTTCGACGACCATCGGCCCGTTCATCCGGCCACCATCTCGTACTCCTCGATCAGGCTCCATGTCTCGCCGTCGAGGGTGAACTCGTTGCGCCACGTCGCATGTTCAGGATCGGTCAGGATCCAGGTCAGCCGGATGCGGGGCAGCGTGTCCGAGAGGGATTCGTAGACGAGCCGCTCGCCGTCGATGCGGCCGCGATAGATCGCGAGGGACGGGCCGTTGTTGTCGGCGCTGCTGGCCCGGTACTCGCCGGCCAACTGATCCCAGCCGGCAACCCAGTGGAGCTGCCAGCGGAGGACGAAGGTGCCGTCGGCGAGCAGTTGGACCTGCTCGAAGTCGCAGTCGTACCAGAGGCCGTCCTGGATGAGCCGGCACACCGCCCGGCCTTCGCCGCTCATCTCCGGCGACCCTGGGCCCATGCCACCGGCCCGGATCGTGCCGGTCCACGTCCAGTTCCGGTAGAACGGGGCCAAGGCCTCCATCTCGAAACCGGCGACGGCGCTTCGCGGCAATTGGGTCGACGTCTCGCTGGTCATCGCATTCCCCTCTCTTGGCTCGCGCGGAGCCGTTCTCTCATTGCGCAAATGCGGCCATGGCGGTGGCAATGAGCCACTTCACGGCGATGAGCGCGCCCAGCGCAACGATCGCTGCGCGGGCCGGCGTCTGCATTCCGGCATCACCCGGGACGAGCTGGGCGACGGGCTGCAGGACGCCGGTCCAGCCGAACATTCCCGCGGCCACGACGACGAGAGCGACGACGCCGAGCACGACGCCGAGGATGATCGTCGGACTCGTCCATCCGGCTACCGGCGCCTGCGAGATGCCACCGACCGCGCAGCCTGCCATGCCGATGACAGCCACAGCGATGAGCGCCCCGACACCGGTGCCGACGAGCGGAAGGTCGTCGCGAGTGACAGCCGCAACGGCGATGCCGAGGGCGACAACGACAATGACGGTGCCGAACATGAAGGTCGCGTCGAACAGCCTGACCACAGCCGCATCTCCACCGCCGATGAGCGTCATCCAGCCCGCGGACATTGCGGGTCTGACATGCCTCCGCGGAGGGAATCCCGGCCCCACGAGGGTCGTAGAAGTGCTTCTGGTCCCGAGGTGGCGGGCCGTTCGGGCCGTCCCTCGCGACGCCCGGCAGGAACCTGAACTCCTCGACCTTGTATAGAACATCTGTTCTGGCGCGCCCGACAGGTGTTGGGCGCGCGGCTGCAACCTACGAGATCCCGATCGAGGGCCGGGATGAGTGGCTGGCCGCGGCGAGGAGGCTGGCGTGAGAGCCCGCCGCTCTGCCGGACGCGCCACCGACCGCGAGGTAGGCGTGGTCGCGGCCGTCCTCGTCACAGGGTCCGAGAAGGCTGCTGCCCACCGCCTCGGTCTGTCGCACTCCACGGTCAAGCACCACTTGGCGAACGCGCGGTCCAAGGTCGGGGCCGAGACCACGGCGCAGCTGGTGTGGATCCTGGCGGCGCTGCTGCCGGAGCCGGAGCGTCCGCAGACGAACGAGTAGCGGCCCCTCGACGGTTGAACCGGCCGCGCGCTCGAGGGTCGCGCGACATGACGCTCGCGGATGCGACGTAGCGCGGTCGCCATCGGCATACTCTCGCTTCGGCGCCCTACGCAGGAGAACAATATGTACCCCTTTGTGTACGTTGAGCTCGATGGCACGGCGCGTGAACTTCACGCTGGGGAGCGTGTCAAGGGACAGGTGGATCGGCCCACGGGCGGTCGCTGAAGCTGCCCACCCGCGGCCATCGAAACTGCCCACGACGATGCCGAGTCCCGGACCCGTGGCCCCGAAACCTGAACGCAGGCGGCCACGGATCTCGATTGGCGGCCGGGGCGAATTGCACGCCTCAGCGCGGACGGAGCGGCGCTGCGTCAGGAGGCGGTGTCGAGAGAACGGACGCCGCGGCCCTCGACCGCCTCGGTCAATCGATGGGAGCGGCCGTCGGTGACGATGACGTGGGCGTGGTGGAGCAGCCGATCGACTGCTGCTGTGGCCAGGCCCTTCGGGAAGATCGTGTCGAAGCGGGCGGGGTGGAGGTTCGAGGTCAGGATCAGCGAGCGCTTCTCGTACGCCGCGTCGACCAGGCGGTACAGCGCCTCGGCCTCGTCGGCGCCGGCCGGCAGGAGGCCGATGTCGTCGACGACCACCAGCTCCGAGCGCACGATCCGCTCGACGACCCTGGCGGTTGGGCATGATCACCAGAACTGGCCCCACTTTCGGGCCTTGTGATCAGGCGGATCCCAGTCAACGTCGCAACACGGACGGTGGTGACCGGAGGAGTGTAGCCATCCGGTCGGCAGGGCTGTCCCAGCCGAGGGCCTTCCGAGGACGCTGGTTCAGCTCGGCCTGCACGAGGGCGAGATCGCCGAAGGAGTGGACGGACAGGTCCGTGCTCTTGGGGAAGTAGTCACGCAGCAGGCCGTTGGTGTTCTCGTTGCTCGGCCGCTGCCACGGCGAGTGGGGATCGCAGAAGTAGACCCGCGTGGTGTCCAGGGCCGCGGCGATCTCGGTGTGGCGAGCCATCTCGGTGCCCTGGTCCCAGGTGAGGGTCCGCCGCAGGTGCGGCGGCAGGGCGGAGAGGGCGGCCACGACGGTGTCGCGGACGGTCGCCGAGTCGCGTCTGGCGCCGGGGAGGTGCCCCAGCAGCGTGTACCTCGTCGTGCGCTCGACCATGGTGACGATCGCGGACGCGTGGTCGGCGCCGACGATCAGGTCGCCCTCCCAGTGGCCGGGCTCGACCCGGTCGAGCACCTCGGCCGGCCGGTCGTGGATCAGCGTCATGCCGGTAACTGGGCCGGCGCGCCGTGCCCGGGCATGTCGGCGGGCCAAGCGACCGCGGCGACGGAGGCGCAGGACCCGTCCGGGGAGCTCGCGGGGCAGGCCGCCGAGATCGGGGCGATACACGGCTTGGTAGATCGTCTCGGTGCACAGCCAGCGCGATGGCTCGTCCGGGAACTCCTGGCGCAGCCCGCGGGCGACCTGCTCGGGGCTCCAGCGAGCCTTCAGCCTGCCCGCGACCCAGTCGCGCAGCTCGGCATCCCGGGCCAGACGGCTGGGCCGGCGGAGGCGACGACGCCCGAGGGCGCGCCGGTGTGCCTCGTACGGCCGGAAGCGGCCGGCCGTATCGGTGCCGCGGGCGAGCTCGCGGCTGATCGTCGAGGGTGAGCGGCCCATCAGGGCGGCGATCTGGCGCATCGAGCGCTGCTCGTGGCGCAGGTCGGCCAGGTGGACGCGCTCGTTTTCGGACAGGTAGCGGGGTGAGTAGCGCTTCTCGGGAACGGGGGTGATCACAGGCGCCAAGTCCAGCACACGACCGCCGGACGGGATGTGGCGCCCGTTGCGCCAGCGCTTGCCGGTGCGCGGGTTGATGCCCACCATCCGGCACGCACGGGCCGAGGGCACACCCTCGGCGATTAGCCTCGCGAACGCCTCACGCTTGGCATGGTCGGGGCTCGGTCCTCGGCGACCCATCGCACCTCCCAAAGCTCATGGGTGTTGCGACCCTCGCCAGAATCCGCCTCATCAGAACTGGCCCCACCCCCGACCCCATCACAGACCCGTACGCTCGCTGACTGTCGAAGGTCCGCAGCGTCCGGGAGAGGGAGTTGTCGAGGGTGGAGCAGTTCGAGCGTATCCGCCGGGAGCATCGGGAGGAAGAGGTGTCGATCCGCGAGCTGGCACGTCGCCATGGCGTGCACCGGCGCGCGGTCCGGCAGGCCCTTGAGTCCGCGGTGCCGCCGCCCCGGCAGCCGTACCCGCGGACGAAGCCGGCGATCGGCGCCCATGCGGAGGTCATCCGCCGCTGGCTGACCGAGGACCAGGACGCGCCCCGCAAGCAGCGCCACACGGCGCGGCGGATCTGGGAGCGCCTGGTCGACGAGCAGGGCGCGACCATGTCGGAGGTGACCGTCCGCCGGTACGTTCGCGAATGCCGGCGCGAACTGCATCTCGACCACGTGGACGTCGCGATCGTCGCCCTCCACCACCCGGGCGACGAGGCCCAGGTCGACTTCGGCCTCGCCGACGTGTTCATCGCAGGGGTGCGCACCCAGGTGGCGGTGTTCGAGCTGCGCCTGTCCCACTCGGGGGCGGCGGTCCACGTCGCCTTCGGCTCCGAGGGCCAGGAGGCGTTCCTCGAGGGCCACGTCACCGCGTTCGCGAGGCTCGGCGGCGTGCCCGCCCGGATCCGATACGACAACGCGCGAGCGCTGGTCGCCCGGGTCCTGCGGGGTCGCAACCGGGACGAGACCGAGCGGTTCATCGCGCTGCGCAGCCATTACGGCTTCGACTCGTTCTTCTGCATCCCGGGCGAGCGGGGTGCCCATGAGAAGGGCGGCATCGAGGGCGAGGTCGGCCGGCAACGCCGGCGCTTCTTCGTGCCCGTGCCCAAGGTGAAGAGTCTCGCCGAGCTCAACCGGAAGCTCGAGGCGGCCGACCGGGCGGACCTCGCCCGCCACATCGGGGCCCGCCGACAGACGGTCGGCCAGGACGGCGAGGCAGACCGCGCGGCGCTCCGGCCGCTGCCCGGCGAGCCCTTCGACTTCGCGCGGGTCACCCCGGTCAAGGTCGACGCCCGAGCGCGGGTGTGCGTCCGCCAGTGCTTCTACTCCGTCCCGGCGCGGTTCGCCGGCCGGACGCTGACCGCCCGCATCGGGGGTACCGCGATCGAGGTCACCGATGCCGGCTCGGTCGTCGCCCGCCACGAGCGGAGCACCGTCCGGGGCAGCCAGACCCTGGTGCTCGACCACTATCTCGAGATCCTCGTCCGCAAGCCCGGCGCGATGGCGTCCTCGCTGGCGCTCGCCCAGGCGCGCGAGCAACGCGTGCTGACCGCCGCCCACGAGGCGTTCTGGAAGCGGGCGCGGTGGAAGTTCGGCGACAGCGGCGGTACGCGGGCGCTGGTCGAGGTGCTGCTGCTTCACCGAGGCTTGCCGTTCATCGCGGTCCACGCCGCGCTCGATGTGGCGAACCGGGTGGGCTCCGCCGATCCCGCCCTGGTCGCGATCGAGGCTCGCCGGATCGCGGAAGGGCGGGGACCCACGGGATCCGCGCTCGAGCGGCCGGCGCTGCGCCGCTTCGACCGGGACGCCCCCGTGCTCACTGTGTATGACGGGCTGCTCGCGGGGACGGTCCGATGAGGGGCCTGACCGAGGAGGCGGCGGGGGTCGCCATCGGAGTCGCCACCCGGGTGCTCCACCTGCCCACGGTCCGGACGTCGGCCGATGAGCTCGCCGCCGCGGCGGTCCGGGACCGGGTCACTCACCGGGCGTACCTCGCCGAGCTCCTCAGCTCCGAGGTCGAGGACCGCGAGGCACGACGCCGGGAGCGTCGGATCGCCGAGGCGAGGTTCCCCAGGACCAAGCATCTCACCGAGTTCGACCTCGGGGCCACGCCATCGATCGAGCCCGCCGTCCTCGGGACCCTGGCGACCGGAGCCTGGATCCGCGCCGGCGAACCGGTCGTGCTCCTGGGCGACAGCGGCACGGGCAAGACGCACCTGCTGATCGGTCTTGGGATCGCCGCCTGCGAGCAGGGTCTCCGGGTCCGCTACGTGACCGCGGCGGCCCTCGTCAACGAGCTCGTCGAGGCCGAGGACGAGCGCGACCTCAGCCGGGTGGTCGGCAAGTACGGCAGGCTCGACCTGCTGTGTCTCGATGAGCTCGGCTACCTGCACCTCGACCGGCGGGGTGCCGAGCTCCTGTTCCAGGTGCTCACCGAGCGCGACGAGCGGGCGAGCATCGCGGTCGCCTCCAACGCGCCGTTCTCCGAGTGGGGCCAGACGTTCACCGACCCGCGCCTCGCCGCAGCGGTCGTCGACCGGCTCACCTTCCGGGCCCACATCCTCGAGACGGGCTCCTCGTCCTACCGCCTGCGGACCAGCCAGGCGAAGCGGAAGGAGGGATCGCCAGCGGCCTGATCACCGACCCGATCGAAGGTCAATCCAGCGGTCGGGGGTGGGGCCAGTTCTGATGATCACGGTGGGGCCACTTGACGTGATCATTCCCAGTGCGCGGATGCCACAAATATTCGACTACCGGTCGAACGAGCCGGTGGAGCTCTGATCTCGCGGGAGAGCGCCTGATCTACGTACTGGGCGCCCGTTCCAGCAGCAGACTCGGTCCGATCACGAGGTGGTGTCCCATGGGTCGCCGGATCCGGAAGGTCACCGTCGTCTGGGTCGGCACGTCGCCACCGTGCCACTGCGTCCGCTCGTCGACGAGGTGCTGCGGGCGTTGGATGCAAAGCGGAGGGGACAGGCCCAATCCGAACCTGGTCGAGGGACCGGCGCTCTGGGCCGAAGAACCAGGAGCCACCAGGTCATGGGGAGCGCAAGAGCCGCTGCTCTGGCGCCCGGTCAAGCCTGTTAGGCCGATAGGTTCGTTCGCCGATGCGGGCGGTTTGATGGCGGCAGGCGACGCAGCGCGAGTCGGCCGGGATCAGGGAGCCGGCACGTTCTCGTACGTCGGGGTCACGATGATCCCGAACTCCGCGAGCGGCCAGTAGCGGATGACACCGCGCCCGATCACTGACGAGACGGGGATCGGCCCGAAGACCCGACTGTCATCCGACACTTGGCGGTGGTCGCCCAGTACGAACAGGTCGCCCTCGGGCACGGTCCATCGCGGCGGGTCGCCTGCAAGCGTTGGTTCCGCGACCCCGGCGGCGTTGTGGAACAGGTACGGCTCGTCGAGCGCGACCCCGTTCACGTACACCTGCCCGTCCCGGACCTCGACGGTGTCGCCGCCAACCCCGATCACCCGCTTGATGAACGGCTCGCTGTGGTCGGACACGGTCGCAGGCGGCTGGAACACCACGACCTGCCCGCGGGTGTAGGGGCTCCACCGAGGTGTCAGGCGATCCACGAGGACGTAGTCGCGCTCGACGAACGTCCGCTCCATCGAACTCCCCTTGACCTGGAACGGCTGCGCCACGAGGTTCTGGATCACGAAGAAGATGACGAGCGTGAGGACGAGGGTCTCGATGATCTCTGCCGCGCAGCCCAAACTTGCGCGGCGGCCGCTGGTCTTCCTGG
>CAWKHN010000010.1:0-315002 GCA_963849495.1 uncultured Chloroflexia bacterium
CGTGAAGAAGCCCGGGATCACGCCTGACGCGTCCGAGAAGAGGTACTCCCACGAGCGGAGGGAGAACCTCGTGGGGACGAGCTCCGGGTAGAACCAGGTGGCGCTCACCGACCAGACGAGGAGCGGCAGAAACGGCAGCAGCAGCGGCAACGTGATGATGAGGAGGCCGACGATGTCCTTCCGAGACCGGCGGGGCCGCGCGGCGGGCGTCGGCTTCTTGGCGACGGCGGGCACCGGCTGGGCTGTCGCGGTCATTGCTGGGCCCGCACATATCGGTTGCTGATCCACATGTACGCGAGGATCAGGACCGTCACGATCAGCGCGATGACGACGTTGATCGCCTGCGCCTCGGTGCGGGAGTTGAGGTCGACGTTGGTGTAGGCGAGGTAGGCCTGGACCGGCAGCGCCGCCGGGTACGGCTGGCCGAGCAGGTACGGGACCTCGTAGGACCCGAAGCTGAACGCGAACACGATGATCGACGTCGAGAGGACGCCGGGCATGATGAACGGCAGCACGATCCAGCGGAGGCGCGACCAGCGCCCGGCACCAAGCGTACGCCGAGGTCCTCGTACTCGCTGACACCTGCGGCGAGCGCGGCCAGGACGACCACGCCGATACGGACTTCCTTCCACGAATCCCGGTCGACGATGCCGATCGCGAGGTGATCGTTGACGATCACCGGGAAGCTCGACGTGTCGACGGTGAGGCCGACGGCGTGGGTGAGCCGCGAGATGAGGCCGCTCTGCGCGAGCAGCACGAGCATCGCGACGGCACCGACGATGTGGGGGATGGACAGGTTGAGCTGGAAGACGTAGGTGCCCACTCGGCGCCCGATCGTGGTCTGGCGCAGGAACAGCGCGGCGGCGATGGCGAGCGTCGCCGAGATGCCTGTCGACGCGAAGGCGATCCACAGGCTCAGCAGCAGCGACGAGGCGAACGCCGGGTCGTTGAGCATCGTCGCGTACGCGTCGAGACTCAGGCTGTACTTGCCGATCAGCGGCAGGTAGCCAAGGCTCTCGGCGACACCGAAGGAGAGGCCGCCGAGGAACAGCACGACGATCACCACGAGCGCCGGGCTCAGGAGCAACCAGGTTCGGACGACCCTGGGGAGGCCATGCGGCCTCCCCAGGGTCCGCGTCGACACGGACCACTACTGCCTCACTTCTGGAGGACGTCTTCTCCAGCCGGCGTCGGTCGCGCAAACCCAGCCGGGCTGGAGCTCCGGGTTGCTGTTCTTGGTCAGCACGGAGTACGGCGCCACCTGCGGGGGCGTCGGGTAGTCGTTGAACTTGGTCTGCATGTCGGTCGGAGCTTGGTCAGGTCGATCGCCGGGTAGCCGACGTCGGCCGCGGTCTGCTGGTACTGCGCGTCCGGTGACTCGAGGATGTTCGCCACGACCTCGGCCGCAGCCTGGTGCGGGGAGCTGTAGGGGATCGCGACGTAACTGACGTTGCCCATCATGCCGTCGCTGAACACGAACTCCCGGGTCGTCTCCGGGAAGACGCCCCTCTGGACCTGCCCGGCGACGCTGAGGGGGGCGTAGTTCATGTCGAAGTTGACCTCGCCGTTGGCGTAGGCCTGGTCGAGCTGGGTGTACGACTGCGGGTAGGTCAGCCCTGGCGCCAGAGCGAGGGCTTCAGGCCGTTGAGGAGGTCCCAGAGCTTCGGCGCGAGGGCGTCGTACTTCGCCTGGCCGAAGGCGCCCAGGAGGTCCTGGTAGCCGCCGTTGACGTAGTAGAGCATCTGGCGCACGAAGACCGAGCCCGTGAAATCGGGCGGCGCCGGATAGGTGAACTTGCCGGGGTTGGCCTTGATCCAGGCCACCAGGCTCGCGGCGTCGGTCGGCGGGGTCGGCACCTTGGCCGAGTCGTAGATCATCGAGAACTCGGCGAGCGCCCAGGCGACTCGCAGCCGTTGACCGGCACGCCGAAGTCGTTCGCGACGGTCGGGTTGTCCCAGTTGACGTACTGGTCGCTCGGCAGGTCGTGGACCCACCCGCAGGCGAGCGCGCTGGCCTGCTGCATGGTGGCGAAGTTGCCGCCGTTGATCCAGATCAGGTCGACGGACCCGTTGGTGTCGTTGCCGGCCTGCTTCTCGCCGAGCACCTTGTTCACCGCGTTGGCGGTGTCGGTGATCTGGATCTGCTTGAGGGTGACGCCGAGCTTGGCCGCCTCATCCGCGACGTAGCCGGTGACGAACTTGTTGATGTTGGCGTCGCCACCCCACATGTACCAGTTGACGGTCTGGCCCTTGGCCGCGGCGAGGACTTGGTCCCACTTGGCCGAGTTGGCCGACGGGGCCGCAGAGGCGGCGGTGGACGCAGCGGCCGACGCCGAGGGTGCCGTGCTGGCGGCCGGCGCCGTGGTGGCGGTGCTGCCGGAGCATGCCGACACCACCAGCATCGCGGCTGTCAGGAGGCCGGCGTACCGGCCCCTCATTGGTTCATTCCACGTGTCCTCCTGCGCTGTCGATCGACTTCGATCAACACGTGGCGCCAAGCGACCTGCTCGACGCCTGCTGGTTTGGCGGTTCTGCTCCACGTCACGCATCGCAGCCTCCTCGTGGCGTGCGCGACCCGACTTCACTAGAGGAGCGGGACGGCTCCTCGATGGCGGGGAGTTCGGGGCGACGGCCCCGGGGGTTGTGTCAGGCGTATCGATGGCCGACGTCACCTCCTCCCAGTGGATGAGGGGCTGCATGGGCCTGGGGACGCGACAGCGGTCGGCCCGTGGCGCAGCGGCATGGCGGGACCGAAATCCCGCAGATCCGGCCGCTCATCGACGTCGGTCCTCCGCCGCGGCGCTGGCACCGCGGCTTCGCCACGAGCGCCCCTCCGCGACGGCGATCGAGCGCAGCGCCGCGAGGTGCCGCTCGGATGCGTCGATCCCGTCGACGGCGATAGCGCCGCCCCAGATGGCCCGGCCCGCCATGAACCCGGAGGCCCCGGCGCGGCAGGCCACGGAGAGCAGTTCGCGGAACTCCTCGAAGTCGCGGCCCTCGGAGAGCAGGACCCACGGGGACGGCGTCAGCGCATCCGCCTCGGCGCAGGCCTCCGCCCAGGACCGCCCGAGGGGTCGGCCGCCGGGTCGCCCGGGAACTGGATCTTGAGGACGTCGGCGCCGAGGCTGCCGAACCGGCGCACGCCCTCGAGCACCTTCCGGCGCACGTCGCCGCCGCGAACGTCGGCGAGTGGCTCGCAGAACAGGGGCATCTGCGCGAGCTCGCACTGGCGGACGACCTCGCGGACGAAGCGCTCGGCCTGGGCGACATCGCCGTCGGCATCGAAGGCGAAGGAGATCTTGACCCCGTCCGCCCCCAGGCTCGCCGCGCGCTCGACCGACCATCCGGGCAGGAAGCGCGGCGAGATCGCCGCGTCCGCGTAGTCTCCGTCCTCGATGCCGACGATGACCCCGGCCCCGAGCGGCCGCGACTCGGCCGTGCGGCTCGTGGCGAGGACGGGATCGATCAGGATGGCGCTCGACTGGCCCCCGAGGCCGTCGATGGCCGCTCCTTCGTCACCCGCATCTGGTCGAGGGTCAGCGAGTCGGGGTCGTCGGGCCGGAGAGTGGTGGCGAAGGAGCGGACGCGGTCGAGAGCGAGGATGGCGAACTGGCCGCCGCTCGTCGCGAGGCGGTCAAGCCGGGCGACCCGGATGTCCTCGGGGGCCGTCATGCGTTCACTCCCTCGACCTGGAGGTAGTCACGGAGGGGCACGGGCTTCACCGTGGCCATGCCGAGCCAGGCGGCAACCTCGGCGAGCTCGGAGGTCAGGTCGCCCTGGCCGACCGCGTAGTGGTGCTGCTGGCCGCGGGTCAGCACCGTGTTGAGGAGGTCGCTGACGGCGATCGCCTCGCCGTCGAGACGGAAATCGGTGAACCATCCGCGCGTGCCGTCGAAGCCTGTCGCCTCCCGCTCGACGATCCGTGCGCCGGCGATGAAGATCCGGCTGAAGTCGCCCCCCGAATACGCGATCGTCGTCTCCTGGGGCGCGAAGACGAGGTCGCCCGAGACGCCGATCCGGTCGCCAGACTTGCGGTTGAGGGTGACGTGGTCGACCCAGCGGATGCTCTTGTCCGCCCCGAAGTGCCGCGGGGACACGCCGCAGTGCCAGAGCAGCGCGCTGTCGGCCGCGGCGTCGAGCGCCGTGAGGTCCAGGAGCGTCGAGGACCCGAACGCCGGCGACATCGAGTTCATGAGCAGCATCGAGACGGCGCCCGGGAGGTCACCCTCGCAGGAGACCGCGAACCCGTCCTCGGATCCGAGGAGGCTGTAGGCCATGCAGGGAACGACCTGGTACTCGCTCTGGAAGGTGGGCCAGCACTGCACCGCGAGGGCGTCGTAGCCTTCCTCGTCGATGAGCTCCTTGAGGGCCAGGTAGATCCGGGCGTTGCGATCGAGACCGAGCGCGGGCGCCGTGACCGCCGCGGCGACGCTCGCCGCGTGCTCGAGGACGCCCGCGGTCGCCTGCGGTTCGGCGCGCCGCGCCCGCTCGACGACCTCCTCGATCGTGTGGCGCGCCACTGTCGTGCCGAAGCGCGCGCCGAGGGCCGCCTCGTCGAACTCCATGTTGAAGAAGCCGGGCGAGATCCCGCCGATCCACCCGACGCGGGCCGAGCGCATCGCCTTGATGCCCTGGAGCGCGCGGATCGTCACCTCGAAGCGGCGGATGACGGTGGGCTCCTCGATGTGCCCGAAGTACCACTTGAACGCGATGCCGCGGTCGGCCAGGTAGGTGCGGATGATCGACGCGTAGTGGTTGACCGAGACGAGTGAGTGGATCTGGATGGGCCCATCGTCTGTCGGATCCGGCGTTCCCCACAGGCCGAGACGGGGGGCCACTTCGGTGAACGGCAGCAGGACCTCGCCCGACGAGCAGGCGGCGAGCTCGAGGACCAAGAAGTCGAGGTCGAGCGTCGAGAGATGAGCAGCGACCGACCGCGCCTCGTCGAGGTCGCCGACGCCCTCTGGGATCGCGAACAGGTCGAAGCCCGCCTCCGCGGCGAGCCGCTCGAGGCCGCGGATGGCCCGCTCGAACTGGCCGTGTTCGTTGGCGTAGTAGCTCTCGAACGCCACGCCGACGTAGCCGACCCGGAGCCGTGCTGGCTTCATGAGCGCCCTCCGATGGCAATGACTTCCGCCCAGGCGTCGAACATCGTGGCCACCGTCATGGCGCCGGGGTCTGGGGTGCCCACGGCCCCCGTCGTGGCATATCGGGCGCGACCGGCTCTCGCCGCCATGGCGGCAGTCGCGGCTGCGCCGAGTCGCGCGGCCTCGGCCGTCGCCGCCAGGAGCGTCCCGATGTCCGGGTTCGACCCGGCGGAGGCGCTCGCAGCATCGGCGCCCGGCCGCAGGGCATCGAGCATCGTCTTGTCGCCGAGCGTCGTGCGGCCGATGGCGGCCACGCGCGCCGTCGCGGCGTCCAGCGCGGCCGCGAACGAGGCGGCGCTCGGGGCGGGATCCTCGCGGAGCGTCGCCGCGAGCGAGGCGAAGAACGTGCCGAAGAGGGCACCCGCCGATCCCCCGACAACCTCGTTGAACGATCGACTCGTCAGCAGGAAGACCTCTGCCGGCATAGAGGGAGACGCCGCCTCGATGCGCGCGACTGCATCACGGAAGGCGGCCGACATGTTGACGCCGTGGTCGCCGTCCCCGGCCACGGCGTCGAGCCGGGACAGCTCGTCCGCCGCCGCCGCGATCCGAATCGACGTCTCGCGGACCATCGCGACTGCTGCGGCCGTGTCGAGCGTGCTCACACGTCCACGCCCAAGCGGACAAACCCGGCGCCGCGTGCCGGCGCGTTGTACAGGGCCTCCAGCTCGTCGTCGAGGTCGATCAGGCCGAAGGCGAAGCCGGCCTGATCCAGCGTCGTCGCATAGGTGCCGATCCACGCGCACGCGACGTCGATCCCGCGCCCGGCGAGGGCGCGCCGGGCGCCGCGGAACAGGATCGAGAGCTCCATCAGGGTCAGTGACCCGGCGTTGTTCACGAGCAGCCCGACCCGCGCTCCCGTGCCGATGCCCGCGTCCTCGACGAGCCGCGAGATCAGGGTCTCGGCAACGTCGTCAGCAGTCGCGTCCTTGTTGAGGGCAGAGCCGGACTCGCCGTGGACCCCCAGGCCGACGGACAGGATGTTCTCGGGTGTCGAGCCCAGCGGCTGGCCGCTGACGGGGTGCGCGACGGTTCCGATCGCGGCCGAGATCGAACGCGTCCGGTCGCGCACGCGCCGGGCCATCTCGGCGCACTCATCGAGCGACGCGTCCGTCTCGGCGAGGGCACCGACGATCTTCCAGACGAAGAACAGGCCCGGGCCCCCGCGCCGGTCCTCGGGCCGCTCGGGGGGTGCCGACGCGATGTCGTCGTAGAGCACGACCATCTGCGCGCGGAGGCCCTCGTTCTCGGCGTCCGCGATCGCCAGCGACGCGTTCATGATGTCGCCGGCGTGGCTCGAGACGAGCAGCAGGACGCCCGCGCCACGATCGGCAGCCCGGATCCCGTCGAGGATGCGGGCCGGGCCCGGCGAGGAGAAGACCGGGCCCGGGACATTCACGTCGAGAAGGCCGCGACCGACCCACCCGATCATCGCCGGCTCGTGCCCTGAGCCGTTCCCGATCACCAAGCCGACCCTGCCGGCGGGCTTCGGCCAGGCTCGCACCACCATTCCGTCCGACAGCGCGATCACGTCCGAGTGCGCGGCGACGTAGCCCTCGAGCATCTCCACGACGAGGTCGCCGGTGTCGTTGAACAGCCGGCGCGTCCGTGTCGTCACGCGAGGACCCGCCGCATGAAGGCCGCCGCGTCCCGCGCCTCGGCGTCGAGGTCGCCCGCCAGCGAGCGCCATGCGCGAGTCGATCGGCCCGTCTCGACCGCGGGGTTCGGGAAGGTCTCGAAGACGAGCCACCGGTTGTACGCAACGTCATCGAGCGCCGACCGGAATGCCACCCAGTCGATGTGCCCGAACTGGGGGGCGCGCCGGTTGTTCGCCGCGACTTGGACGTGGCCGAGGCGATCACCGGCGAGACGGATCGCCGCGGCGAGATCGTCCTCCTCCATGTTCATGTGGAAGGTGTCCACCTGGACGCGGACGGCCGGGTGGCCGATCTCGTCGATGAACGCGAGGCACTCGGCGACCGTGTTGAACATCGAGGTCTCGAAGCGGTTGAGCACCTCGAGGCACACGACGAGGCCCAGCGATGCTGCCTCCTCCGCCACGACACTGAGCTCGGCCGCGGACCGGTGCCGATACCCGTCGAGGTCTACGTCGGGCAATGCCATCCACGGGGCGTATGTGACGCCGCCGAGGATCGGACTCCCCAGCTCGGCCGCCTCGTACAGGCAGCGGCGGAGGTGCTCCCTGCCGGCCGCGCGCACCCGAGGGTCAGGGCTGGAGATGTCCGCATCAGCGGAGAGGCCGGTGCTGCACACGATCTCGACACCGGCCGCGGTCGCCGCCTTCGCGAGGTCCGTGACGTCGACATCCAGTCCGGCCATCAGGGAGATCTCCGCGCCGGCAAAGCCGGCCGTGGCGACCTTGCCGAGGACCGACGCCTGGTCGTCGGTCCACCGGTCGAGCCAGTAGAAGACCTCGATCCCGATCGGTCGCGTCATCGCGTTCCTCGCTCGGCTCGCGCGGTCGCGGACGCCGTGTTCCTCGTGGTGGTCACTCGCCTGCCTCCAGCACCGCACGGGCCGTGGTCGCGTCCGTGATCAGGACGTTGAAGAAGCCGCCCCGTAGCGCGGCGAGGATGGCCGGCACTTTGCGATCGCCGCCGGCGACGAGGGCGCTCGTCGGGCAGGCCTTGAGGTCCTCCAGCGTCAGGCCGATGTTCAGATCATCGGTCCGCCAGGGGATGTGCCGGCCCTCGGCGTCGAAGAAATGGCCGAGGGCGTCCCCGACCGCGCCCGCCCCCGCAAGCGCGGTGAGATCGTCCGCCGAAAGGGTGCCGTGGCGGAAGAGCGGGGCGTCGGCGGTGAGCGAGCCGACGCTCTGGATCATGAGCGTGGCGTTCCGGGCGAGCTCGAGTGGCGACCGCACCGACGGCTCCTTAAGGAGCGCGTCACGAACGATCCGCGAGGAGACGTACGTCGGCGCCGAGATGATCTCGGCCGTGCCACCCGCTGCGTCCGCCAGGCGACTGGTCACGTCGTACGCCGCGAAGCCGGCGTTCGGCGACGTGCCGACACCCTCGAGCGTCACGAAGCGGCACGGCACGGGCCGCGGGACGCCGAAGGTGTCAGGGAATCTCGCGACGGTTCGACCGAGGCCGAGGCCGACGACGACGCCCGGGGCGAGGCGCTCGGCAAGCCACCCCGCCGCGGCCTCTGCGAGCACCGCAACGAGGGTCTGCTCCGGCAGTGGATCCGACACCACGACGACGTCCTTGAGCCGGAACCTCGATAGGAGATCGTGCTGGAGGTCGGCGTGCTCCTCGTCGGGTCCGAAGATCCGGATCTGGATAACGCCGGTCTTCAGCGCGAGGCGCAGCAGCCGGTTCACCTTCATTCGCGACAGGCCGAGCAGCTCGCCGATCTGCTCCTGCGTCTGGTCCGACTCGTAGTAGAGCCTCGCGACGCGCGCGCACAGCCGGTGCTCGCTGATGGGCAGGTCAATTCCCTTTGCGGATGCAGCGTTGTTCATTTGCACATCCTGCGGTCAAAAGAACACCGCGAACGCTACAGCGGCGCAGCCGTGGCGTCAAGACGTTCGTGTGGATCGTGTGGATCGAGGACCGCGAGCCCCGTCCACCTTCGGCGGCGTGACGACCGAAGTGACACAACCCGGAGGGACGATCCCCGCATGGGCATGCTCCGCTGGTTGATCAACCTCGTCATCATCGTCGGGTACTTCGCCGCGGTCACCTTGCTTGGCTCGTGGCTTATGGCAGCGGCGCCGATCGCGCTCGCCCTGCTCGTCATCGTGATAACCATCGTCCGCGTGCGGATCGGCGAGCCATAGCGGGCCAGGACATCGCGATCGACGAGGGCAGCTGAGGTCGTGGCATGGAGCGAATCGAGAGCGAGCTGCGGTTCCGGTCCATCCTCCGTGGCGAGCGGGGCATGGTCTTCAACGACTTCTCGGGACATGCCGCGTCCGGCGCGCGGTACAACGTCCTGCACGCAGCGTGGTGTCGGTGGCTGGACCGCTCGAGCCCGTCGGTGCCCAAGGTCTGGTTCGAGGATCTGGCGACCGCGATTGACTGGCTGATCCGCGAGCGCGGCGTGGAAGGGAGGGCGTGGAGGCGGTGCGGGACCTGCCACGCCCGCGGGACAGCTGGCCCAGTTGAACGTCGGTCGCCCGTTTCTGATCCCCCCAACCCGCCGATCCTGATCGTCGCTATGTGATCGCCGTCAACGCGGCTGGCAGCCGCGTTGACGCCTGGTCGTCCACGAGACTCCCGTTCCAGCCAACGGGCACGATGCGTCAGTTCCGGACGGAGCTGGCGGCCGCGGTCGGTCATCTCGCGGCAGACCCGGACCAGGCTCTCCATGCCATCTACACGTCGCCCATGGACGGGCGGTTCGATGTCGAGAACGTGCTCCTGTACAACGTCGGGACCGCTGCCTTCGGGCGATCAGCTGGCTCCGAGCTCGTCGTCGAGCAGCGCATGTGGCCGATCCCAGCTCCGCCCCGTCCACTGGAGGGCGCGGCGCACCACTACGCATACGCGATCGCCCAGCGCGCCGCGGCGTGGCGGGCGTGGTCCGTCGTGCGACAGCTGGTGTCGTCCGATTCCGACGAGATCGGCTCCATGGCCGAGGCCGCACGGCCGGCATCGGTTTGGTTCGCCGTCCGCCGAGGTCACACGTCGATCTTCTCGGGGACGGGGGACTCGTCCCGGATCGGACTCGAGCTGACGGTGGAGCTGCCCCCCAACGCCCACCCGAACCTCGCGAGACTCACCAAGCCCCTCATCGACGGGACCCTCACCGCCCTCCATGCCCACGACGATCCGGCTGCCGTGGACTTGGTTTCGCGGCGCATTTCCGCGCGGATCGGGGTACCTGCAAGCGACGTCCGCTCGCTCCTCAGCTCGAACGAGGCTGCGATCCTCGGATCCCGGCGACTGGTCTGGCCGTGGCGCGAGAGCGTCCAATGGAACCCCGCAGACGACCGGTGCGTGGCATTCCGCATTCAACGCGTGGACCGAGAGGAGACGGATCGCATCGGCGGCGTCCGCATTCGCGGATCCGTATTCGAGATCGAGCCGAGCCCACCCGAAGCCGAGCCTCGGCTGGTATGAGCGACGCCCATCGAGTTGGCGGCCGGTAGTCCACCACCCCGCGTGATCAGGCGGGGAGACCAGACTCGATCCAACCCTCACGAATCGCGAGGACGACCAGCTCTGTCCTGTTCATCACGCCGTAGCGGTCGAACAATCGTCGCAGGAGGCTCTCGACCGAGGACGCCATCGACATGACACCTTCAACCAGGCTTACCCGGTCGGGCGGATCGTCATTGGCTCCGGGGTCGGTGTTCCGGGGTTCCCCAAGATCCCCGGATTCTGGAAGCGCTCGCGGCGGACGCGGTTGAGGCTCGAGCCAGCCTCACTCGACGACGGCGGCGTCGACCAGCGTCGCCGTCGCCCGCCACAGCGCGAGCAGGTCATCCTCGATCTGGGCGATCCAGTCTTCCGGGTGGGTCCACCAGGCCGGATCCTTCTTGATGCGGCGCATCACCGGCCAGACGGACTCGGCAGCCACCTTGTAGCCCGCGATCCCCGGCACCTGGATGAGGGCGCTCGACAGCGCTCTGCGGGCTCGCTTGCCACTCTCCAAGGTGGTCCAGAAGAAGATGCCGATCTTGGGGAGATCCCCCCCAAACAAGTCGACGGTCGTGGGCCATTCAAGTGTGATTCCGAGCTCGGCGGGCTGCCAGCCCGGCCGGCGCAGCATCACCCGTTCCCAGCTACCACCGTCGTGCCGCGCGGCGACGGCGTCGGGATCCGTCTCGGCGAGTCGTGGCTCGACGTCTGACTGCACACGGCCGAGAAGCTCCCTGACCTCGCGATTCACATCCTTCCCGATGCTGGCCCACTCGAGGATCTCGTCCCGATGCTCGAGGTAGAACTTGATGCGGTCGTCGCCGAACTGGTCGGTCACCGTCGCCTCCCCGTGAAGATCGCGTGGGCATCAAGCGTCGCGAGATACTGGATCGCCGTGGACCGACCCGTGTGGAGCGGAGCGTCGCTGGTCTCGTCGAGGGCCCGAGCGAGCGCGCGCCGGACGTCACGGTAGGTTCGCGTCCGCCAAGCCGCCTGGGCTGCCGGTGACGCGGCGCTCGCCGGCGGCTCCCCCCGTGGCGTGAGGTAGATCCAGCGAGGATCCGGGAGCTGTCGCCAGGCCCAGTATTGGCGTTCGCATTGCAGCGCCTGCTCCCCGGCGCCGACCTTGTTCTCGATCACGACCGTGGCCCCGTCGCCGAGGATCTCGATGTCGGCACGAGCCTCGTGCCGGTTGCCTGCGTCATCCTCATCACTCCGCGCGACCTCGGTGGAAACCGTGACGGGGCCGGTGGCGAACAGGGCCTCGCGGGGCCAGAGCTGTTCGAGGAATGCAAGCAGGAACGCTCGGCGCAACCCGTGTCGACCGGACGGCGTCATGAGCCACGCGAGCATTCGGCTGTGGAACAGCTCGTCGCCGGCCCGTCCGAGCACCGTCAGGAGGTCGGCCGGGCCCGACGACCAGCGGCCAGCGTCGAGGAGAGCGTCCGCCTCGGCCTTGAGGACGACGAACCGAGCCTCGCTCGGTGCCGGGCGTTTGACGATCGCCCGCCATTCGGCTGCAAGGGACTGGTAACGAGCCTCGCGCGCGCTCACGACCGGCCCCGCCATCACCAGTCCACCCGACTCGTTCATGGCGCCGCTACTTCCAGCGCCACATGCCTCGCCCAAGCGGCTCGAATCGATCCTTCGAGCCGACCAGCGCGGACCGCATCGTGCGCCCGGTCACCGGGCCCTTGATCCGGATCCCGGCCTTGAGCATCTGCTCCTTGGCCACCTCGTAGTGGAAGGTGCGATCGTTCGGGTACCGCTGCTGGACGTGTGCGTAGATGGCGTCTCCAAGGGCCCGGCCGGAAAGCTCGGTCCCCACGGCGAGGGTTGGGATGACCCAGTACCAGGTGGCGTCCTCGTAATGGAACAGGTCGTGCGCGCCGTTCATCGCCGATCGCAGGACCGACCAGGGGTCGTCCCCCTTGATGCGGATCCCGTTCGACTCGAGATGACGGACCAGGTCCTCGATCAGAAGCCCGTGCCGGTCCGGGTCCGACGATCGGAGATGGAGATACGCCGACTCCGCGAGAGTCCGACCGCTGAGTTCCGTTGCCATTCGTTCCCTCCCGCCCAACTCGCCGTCCTCAGCCGCTGGGGCGATGTCGCCGAACCACCGGGCACTCGGTCAGCACAAGGAGATCGCGCTGCGGCGCCAGGTTGAGTGTCACAGGTTGTCACCGCGGTTACCAAGCAGCTATCACTGGTTGAGGCGTTGGGCGAACAAGGCCGCATCGCCGCCGCCCGATCAGTCCTGGCAGCTCTGTTGCGTCCCGGGGGCCAGGACCCAGCTGCTGTAGCAGTCGACGAAGTCTTCAAAGTCGGACGCACGACTCGGGCGCGCGACCATAGGTCCCGGTCAGAGCCGATCCGCAGGGCTCAGCCGTCGCGCCGCCGCGAGCGCCCGCTCCGTCGCCGCCGACGCCGCGTAGCGCTGGAGCATCGCCCGGCTGCGCCAGCCGGCGATCCGCATGAGGTCCGTCTCCTGCATCCCGGAGCTGAGCGCCATGTGCGCGTAGGTGTGGCGCAGCAGGTGGGGGTGGACGCTGTCCCCGAGCCCCGCTGCTCGGCCACGGTCGGCGACCATCTGCGCGATGCCCGAGTCGGTCAGCCGGCCCTTGAGCCCGAGCCACAGCCAGGGCGTGGCGGCGGCGGCGTGGTCCTCGCGCAGGCGGAGATAGCGGTCGAGCGACTTGACGGTCTTCATCCCGATGGACAGGAGCCGCTCGCGGCGACCCTTGCCCAGCACGCGGACGAGCCCGGCGTCGAGGTCGATGTCGTTCGTGTCGGGGTCGGCCGGTGTCCAGCGCAGGTTCGCCACCTCGGCCCGGCGGGCACCGGTGTCGATGAACAGGCGCAGGATCGCCGCGTCGCGCCGGCCGGCGAACGTCCGGTCCGTGTCCACCACGTGGAGCAGCGCCCGGAGCTCGGGCTCGCGGAGGATGGCCGGCGGCTGCTCGGGCACCTTGGGCGGCCGCATGCGGGCCATCGGGGACGCCTCGATGAGCTCCTCCTCGACCGCCCACCGGAAGAACGCCTGGAGACCCGCGTACCGGTTGTGCGCGGTGGCCGGCGAGTGGCGCTCCAGGAGATCCTCGATGAACGCCTCGATGTCCTCGCGCCGGAGGCCAGGGAGCGTGTCCGGGCGCTCGGTCGCGACGAGGAACCGGGACAGCTGGTCGGTCGCCTCGAGGTACGTCTTGAGCGTCTTTGGGCTAAGGTTGGCCGCGCGGAGGTGGCGGGCGAACGACGCGATGTCGCGCTCGAGCCCCGGTGGGGTACTATGTGCGCCGCCTGTCAGGGTTGTAGTCACAGGTGATAACTCGCACTGAGATCGATCGGATTTTGGGCACAGTTATAGTCTGTGAGAGCGCTGTGGTCAAGCCCGAAACGCAATAAGCAGCTCTGATTGAGCACAAAACCGTGGGGCTATAGCTCAGCTGGGAGAGCGTCTGAATGGCATTCAGAAGGTCCGGGGTTCGAACCCCCGTAGCTCCACCAACGCACTAGACACGCCGACCACCTGACCCCTCGCCGGGACCGGCGGGGGGTCTCGTTTCATCTGTGGGGCAGCCGTGACGACGACAGGCGACAGCGCGACAACGGCGGACGAGGCCATCCGCGACGTGCGTGACCGCATCACGCGCTATGACCCGACCGCCATCGAGCCGAAGTGGCAGGCGACGTGGGACGAGCTCCGCCTCCACGAGACGGATCTGTCCGACGACTCCAGGCCCCGGTTCTACCTGCTGACGATGTACGACTACCCGTCCGGGTCGCTGCACATCGGCCACTGGTACGTGAAGACGCCGACGGACGCGATCGGCCGCTACCGGCGGATGCGTGGCGACAACGTGTTCATGCCGGTGGGCTTCGACGCGTACGGGCTGCCGGCCGAGAACGCGGCGATCAAGAACCGGATCAACCCGCGTGACTGGACGATGGCCAACATCGACACGATGCGCCGCCAGCTGCGCACCATGGGCGCCGCGTGGGACTGGAACGCCGAGGTCGTCACCTGCGATCCCGAGTACTACGTCTGGAACCAGTGGCTGTTCGTCCAGCTCCTCAAGCACGACCTGGCGTATCGCGCGGTCTCGCCGGTCGACTGGTGTCCCAACGACGGGACCCTGGCCCGCGAACAGGTCGAGGGCACGGACCGCCACTGCTGGCGGTGCGGTGCGAAGGTCGAGAAGCGCGACCTGGCGCAGTGGTACCTCCGGATCACGAACTATGCGGACGAGCTGCTCGACTTCGGCGGCATCGACTGGCCTGACCCGATCCGGATCATGCAGACGAACTGGATCGGACGATCCTCCGGTGCGGAGATCGTGTTCGAGACCGCGCCGTCCACCCACCACGCCGGCGGCGAGGAGCTGCGCGTGTTCACGACCCGCCCCGACACGCTGTTCGGCGCAACGTTCATGGTCCTCGCCCCCGAGCACCCGCTGGTCGAGACGCTGACGGCGCCCGAGCGACGGGTCGAGGTCGAGGCGTATGTCGCGCAGACGGAGGCCCGCACCGAGATCGACCGGCTCTCGACCGACCGCGAGAAGACGGGCGTCGCGATCGGCGCCGACGCGATCAACCCGGTCAACGGGGAGCGGATCCCCATCTTCATCGCGGACTACGTGCTCGCGACCTACGGCACCGGGGCGATCATGGCGGTGCCCGCGCACGACGAGCGGGACTTCGCGTTCGCGCGGCAATTCGACCTGCCGATCGTCAAGGTCGTGATGCCCGGCGACGCCGATCCGGACGAGGACCTGACCGAGGCGTTCACGGAGCACACGACGGACGAGGTGCTGGTCAACTCCGGCCGGTTCAGCGGGCGGCCGGCTGCGGATGCGTGGCACGAGATCGTGGGCTGGCTCGAGGGCCAGGGCAAGGGTCGCCAGGCGGTCACCTACCGGCTGCGCGACTGGCTGGTCAGCCGCCAGCGCTACTGGGGAACGCCGATCCCGGTCATCCACTGCGAGCAGTGCGGCGCAGTTCCCGTTCCGGAGGACCAGCTGCCGGTTCTCCTGCCCGACACGGTCGACTACCAGGGCAGCGGCGAGAACCCGCTCAACCGCGACGAGGCGTTTCTCAACGTCGCGTGCCCGTCGTGCGGCGGTGCGGCCAAGCGCGAGACCGACACGCTGGACACGTTCATCGACTCGTCCTGGTACTGGTTCCGCTACCTGTCCCCGCACAAGACGGACGGCCCCGTGGACGAGCACATGGTCCGCGAGTGGACGCCGGTCGACCAGTACACGGGCGGTGCCGAGCATGCCGTGATGCACCTGCTGTACAGCCGGTTCTTCACCAAGGCGATGCGGGACCTGGGCCTGGTCCACGAGGGCGAGCCGTTCAAGCGCCTGTTCAACCAGGGCCAGATCCTGGGTGCCGACGGCGAGCGCATGAGCAAGAGCCGCGGCAACGTCCAGGACCCGGACGAGCTGGTCGCGCGCTACGGCGCGGACGCCGTGCGACTGTTCCTGATGTTCATGGGCCCCTGGGACCAGGGCGGTCCGTGGAGCCCGACCGGGATCGGCGGCGTCAGCAAGTTCCTCAACCGGGTGTGGGCGATCGCCCTGGAGCCGCACGGTCGCGAGGCCGGCGACCAGACGGGCGGCGCCCTGCCGGCCGGCGAGGACGAGTCCGACGCACGGGACCGGATGCGGGCGGCCGCCCACCGGACGCTGCGCGACGTGACCGAGGACTACGAGGACTTCCACTGGAACACGATGGTCGCGAAGCTCATGGAGCTCTCGAACCTGCTGTACCGCTACCGCGGCACGTCTGTGGCAGGCCTGCCCGAGTGGGACGAGGCCGTCCGCCTGCTGCTGCTGATGCTGGCGCCGGCCGCGCCGCACATCAGCGAGGAGCTGTGGTCCCGGCTGCTGGCCGCCCGTGACGAGCCGTGGGAATCCATCCACGTCCAGCACTGGCCGGCGGTGGACGAGACTGCCGTGTTCGAGGCGACACGCGAGGTCCCGATCCAGGTCAACGGCAAGCTCCGTGACCGGGTCACCGTGCCTGCCGGGATCTCGGACATCGAGCTCGAGCAGGTGGTGCTGTCGCGGGACAAGGTCGTCGCGGCGCTCGCGGGCAGGGATCCGCACCGGATCATCCACGCCGGTGGCGGGCGGCTCGTCAACATCGTCGTCAGCTAGAGGGCGGGCAAGGCCCGCGTCATCGGAGGGTGGTCATGAGCTACGAGCCCGCATCCGGGCGCTACGACCGCATGATCTACCGTCAGTGCGGACAGAGCGGGCTGCGCCTTCCCGCCATGTCGATGGGGCTGTGGCACAACTTCGGTGACACGACCCCGCTCGAGACCCCGCGCGAGATCGTCCACACCGCGTTCGATCTCGGGATCACGCACTTCGACCTTGCCAACAACTACGGCCCGCCCTACGGCAGCGCCGAGATCAACTTCGGGCGGATCCTGCGCGAGGACCTGGCGGCATACCGGGACGAGCTGATCATCTCCAGCAAGGCTGGCTGGGACATGTGGCCGGGCCCGTACGGCCAGGGCGGGGGTTCCCGCAAGTACGTCCTGGCAAGCCTCGACCAGAGCCTGCGGCGCGTCGGGGTGGACTACTTCGACATCTTCTACTCGCACCGGTTCGACATCGACACTCCCCTCGAGGAGACGATGGGCGCACTCGCGACCGCGGTCCGCCAGGGCAAGGCGCTGTACGTGGGCATCTCGTCATACTCGGCGGCCAGGACGCGCGAGGCCGCCGCCATCCTGCGGGCGGAGGGCGTGCCGCTGCTGATCCACCAGCCGTCGTACAACCTGTTCAACCGCTGGGTGGAGCCGGACCTGCTCGACGCGCTCGGCGAGCTGGGTGCCGGGATGATCGCGTTCACCGCGCTCGCCCAGGGCCTGCTGACCGACAAGTACCTCGACGGGATCCCACAGAACGCACGGGTCAACCGCCCGGGCGGCGACTCGTTCGACCGGAGCACGATCAACGAGGAGAACCTGGCGCGCGTCCGGGCGCTGAACGAGATCGCACGGCGGCGCGGACAGTCGCTCGCCCAGATGGCCTACGCTTGGGTGCTGCGCGATCCGCGGGTCACCTCGACCCTGGTCGGGGCCAGCAGCGCCGCCCAGGTCCGCGAGAACGTCGCGGCGCTCGACAACCTGGCCTTCTCGTCCGATGAGCTGGCCGAGATCGACCGATACGCCGTCGAGAGCGGCGTCAACCGCTGGGCGAAGCCGACCAGCGACGAGCGCGTGTAGGTCGTCGCCCCCGATTCGCGCCCGCGGTCCGGCCCGGCTGCCGGCACGCGATCCGGCCCGGAGCCGGGAACGGCGGTAGGCTGGTGGCCTCGGTCCGTACGTCTGCCCGTCCGAAGGGCCACCCGATCCCCGATGGACCTGGACGTCCAGAGAGGAGAGCACGATGAGCAGCGAACCGGTGGCACCTGCGACCACGGGTGTTACGGTGAAGTCGCTGGCAACGGTTGACCTTGGCCCTGAGATCGAGGGCATGGAACGGCGCCAGCTTCGAATGCGCATGGTGACCATCGAGCCTGGAGGCGTCTTCGGCCCGATTCACGACCACAAGGGCAGACCGGGCACCGTTTACATCCTGCAGGGAACGATCACCGACCATCGAAACGGGGTCGCGACGGAGTATGGGCCGGGAGTGGGATGGCCCGAGGATCGGAACACGACCCACTGGCTCGAGAACAAGGGAACGATCCCTGCCGTGGAGATCTCGGTCGACATCGTCGGGCAAGAGTGAATCGAGGCAGTGCTGCCGAGAGTGTCACGCAGCCCACGCGTGGCCACCTTGTCGTCCCATCACGGTCGCCCTACCTGATCAAAGGAGCATGAGTTGAGCGAAGTCAAGATCGGCGTGCTGTGCTGGAACCAGTACACGGAGTGGCCGGCGCTGCTCGAGGCGGGCGTCCGGGCGGACGCGCTGGGCTACGACACCCTGTGGACGTGGGATCACGTCTACCCCATCGTCGGCGATTCGCACGGCCCCAACTACGAGGGCTGGCTGACGATCACCGCGTGGGCCCAGGCGACGAAGCAGATCCACATCGGGCTCATGGTGGGAGCGAACACGTTTCGGGCACCCGCGCTGACCGCGAAGATGGCGACGACGCTCGACCACATCTCGGGCGGACGGGCGATCCTGGGCATCGGCGGCGCCTGGTTCGAGGAGGAGCACCGGGACTTCGGGCTCGACTTCGGATCCGGGTTCCCGGAGCGGCTGCGCTGGCTGGGCGACGCATTGCCGGTGATGCGCGGGATGCTCGACGGGACCGAGCCCACCGCGAGCGGGGACCATTATCGCTCGCAGAACACGCGGAACCTGCCGGCACCGGTGCAGGCTCACCTGCCGATCTGCATCGGCGGCGGCGGCGAGCAGGTCACGCTCAAGCTGGTCGCGAAGTACGGCGACATGAACAACATCGGCGGCACGGTCGAGCAGATCCGGCACAAGGACGAGGTCCTCGTCGGCCACTGCGAGACGGTGGGCCGGGACCCGGCCGAGATCGAGCGCACGATGGGCATCGGCACCGTCTTCATCCGCGACGACCGCGCCGAGGCCGAGCGACTGTTCCGAGAGGCGTTCGATCGCAACCGCGTCGCGAAGCTGTGGACCGAGCAGCCCGTCGGGACGCCGGAGGACGTGGCCGAGAAGCTCGCGCCATACCTCGACCTGGGCTACCGGCACCTCATCGCCGGCATGCCTGCGAACTACGACGAGGAATCGATGACGAGGTTCGCGACCGAGGTCAGGCCGCTGCTCGAGAAGGGATAGCCGAGAGCTACCCCGCCGGCTCCTCGGCCGGCTCCTCGGCCGGCTCGTGCGCCTGGTGCCGTGACCGGTAGCGGCGCACTTTCGCGCGATTGCCGCACGACGTCATGTCGCACCAGCGGCGCCGGCCCGCCCGGGACCGGTCCTCGAACACCCACCGGCAGCCGTCGTTGGCACAGACGCGGAAGCGCGCTGTCTGCCCGCCGGCGATCGCCTCGACGAGTGGCTGGACAAGGCGTGCGAGCGCCTCCCCGAGCGGGTCATCCGCCGTGTGGCGGTGCCCGATGCCGCAGCAGTGGTCGCCCGCGACGAGCTCGATCCGCGGTGCTTCGCGGAGGATCGCGTTCACGGTGTCGAATGCACCCTGGTCCGGGGTGCAGTGATCGACCTCGGCATCCCAGATCCGGCGCACCGCGGCTCTCAATTCATGGACCCGCCCCAGCCAGGCCGGCTCGTCGGCCGCAGCCTGGGCACGCAGTGCGTCCTCGTGGGCGAGCCCACGGGCCGTGAGGTAGGCGATCGCGTCGTCGACGGTTGCCAGGTGTTCGTTGGGGACGCCGTCGTCGTAGGACTTGCTGTTGACGAAGTCGAGGCATGCCTCGAGATCGGCCGGGTGGGCGTGGCCGAGAGGGTGGATGGGGGTCATTCGAATGGCGGTCATCGGTCTGTGTAACCACTGTAATCCAGTTGACAGGTTACGCGCAAGCGCGTAGGCTGTAACCGTCATCAAACCTTTGTCCGGTTACATCGCCGGACCACCGGAGACCCGCCGTGGAAGCCATCGTTCCCATCGTGCTGATCCTCGCCCTGTTCGCACTCGTCGCGTCGATCGCCGGCGTCGAGAGCCGGGACGGGTTCGACACAACGTTCTGCTGATCGGAGACCAAACCATGTCGCCCTACTACCTGTTGGCCATCGACCTCACCCGCGAGCGAACCCGCGCGCTCGAGGCGGAGGCTCGCCGGGACCGGCTCGCCCACGACGCCGTGACGTTCGGGCGAGGCCATCGACCGTCATCGCCCGGTCGTCTCCGGGCCGCTGCGGCCGCCGCTCTGCGCCGGATCGGCGCAGGCGCGGATGGCGTCGCGAGTGCCGCCTGCCGGGCGGCCTCGCGGGTCGAAGGCCAGGCGGCGTAACGTCTCGGCCTGCCTGATCACCGCGGTGACGAGCACAAGCACAGGCCCCAATGTCCGTCTGATAAGCACGGGATAAGCGGGCCGCAGTAGCGTCCGTAGCGGACATCGGCCCCCGCCGGAAGTGCCCCCGACGGGGGCCGGTGATCCACTCATCGCCCGCCGCCGGACCCGCCGGGGAGCTGTCGCACCCGTGGAGCCTTCCAGCGCGCCGTGGCGCCTGCTTGAAACACCTGACCCGGAGGCGCCGGCGCCCGAGCCCGACCCGCGGGACATCCCGTGGCCGGCGGTCGGAGTGGTGATCGTGGCCGCCGCCATCGCGTTGGGGGCTGCCCTGCTGGCGACGCGGCCGCAGCCGGACGTCAGCGTCGACGGGGCCACAGCGGTGGGGAGCGCGGGCGCCGCGTTGGCAGGCGCGTCCACGGCATCGCCGTCCGGCATGGGCGGCGACCTGGTCGTCGAGGTCGGGGGCGCCGTCGCCCGGCCGGGTGTGTACCACCTTCGCGCCGGCTCCCGCGTCGGAGACGCGATCGAGGCGGCGGGCGGCTACGGACCGGGCGTCGATGCCGTCGCGGCCGATCTCCGGCTCAACCTCGCCGCCCTCGTTCGCGACGGGGACGAGATCCACGTCCCGACACGGGAGGAGGCGGCCGGGACGCCCGGTCCGGGCGGCGCCGGCGCGGGAACAGGGACGCCGACAGGGTTGATCGACCTGAACAGCGCCACCGCGGAGCAGCTGGACACGCTGCCCGGCGTGGGTCCGGCCACGGCGGCGAAGATCATCGCGGCCCGCGACGAACGGCGGTTTGCGTCCGTCGACGACCTGCAGACCCGCAAGATCGTGGGCACGACGACACTGGAGAAGATCCGGCCGCTCGCGACCGCCGGACCGTGAGCACGCCTCGGGCGGAGCTGCCGCGCAGCGCCTCGCTCGCGCTCGGGATCGCGGTCGCCGCTGCTGCCGCATCGGTGGGTCTGCCGGCGACGGCGATGCTGGCCGTCGGGCTGGTCGTGATCGCCGCCGGCCTCGCAATCCCGTCCGGCGCCTGGCACGGGTCGGCTCGTCGACGCCTGATCGCAGTCGGGTTGGGGGTAGCGCTGCTCTGCCTCCGGCTGATCGCGGGTCCGGTTGCGGCCCCGCCCCCGGACGTCTCCGGCGATGCCCGTGGGCCATGGCTGGCCACGGTGGAATCGATGGGCTCGCCTCGGAACGGGGCTCAGACCGCGCGCCTCCGGCTCAGCCTCGAGGACGGCACGGTCCTCGTTGCGGCGACGCTGCCGGCGTTCCCCGAGGTCTCTGCAGGCTGGCTCGTGAGCGTGGATGGATGGCTCCAACCGCCGCCCGCGGACGACCCGTACGGGGAGTACCTCCGGCGCTCGGGCGCGTCGGGCAGCCTGCGGGCACGCACGGTGATGGTCGTCGAGCGGTCGCCGACGGCAACGCTCCAGTCCACCCGCGATGCGGCCGGAGACGCACTGCGCCTCGCGCTCCCGGAGCCGGAAGCCGGGCTCGCGGCAGGGATCCTCATCGGGCTCCGGGAGCGGGTCGATCGCCAGCTCGCGGCGGACTTCGCGACGGCCGGCGTCAGCCACGTCGTGGCCATCTCCGGGTGGAACATCGCGATCGTCGCCAGCCTCGTCGGAGCTCTCCTCCGCGGCCGGCCACGGCGCCTCGTCGCCATCGTCGTCGCCGGCACGATCGTCGCCTATGTCATCGCGGCCGGCGCGTCTCCCTCCGTCGTGCGAGCGGCGGTCATGGCCGCGGTCGTGCTCATCGCCCGCGAGTCGGGGCGCGCAGGGCGGGCGACGGCGGCCCTTGCCTGGGCTGCGGCGCTGCTCCTGCTCGCGGACCCAGGGATGATCGGGGACGCGGGCTTCAGGCTATCGGTCCTCGCGACAGCCGGACTCCTCGCCTGGGCGACCCCGCTGGGCGGCTGGATCGGACGCCTCGGCGGCGGGCGCGTGCCGCGCTGGCTGGCGGAGAGCCTTGGGATCTCCCTCGCGGCACAGGCCGCGACGCTGCCCGACGTCATGGTCACCTTCGGGCGCCTGTCGCTCGTCGCCCCGGCCGCCAATCTCGTCGTGGTGCCGATCGTACCGATCGCGATGGCCGGTGGCGTCGTGGCGCTTCTTGGCGGAATGGCGGTCACCCTCGGCGCTCCGCCGGCCGTCGCGACGATCGCGGGTCTGCCGGGCTGGTTCGCCCTGCACCTGATGGTCGCGATCGTGCGTGCGGCGGCGGCGGTTCCGTTCGCGGCCCTCGACCTCGCCCCGGCGCTCGCGTGGCTGCTGGCCGGCATCGCCGGCATCGCCCTCGTGACCGTTCCCGTGGCCGGGCGCCGACTGGCCCGACGTCGTGATCGTCGGCCGGCGCGCCGCAGCCCGCCGGTGGGCAGCGGGCAGCAGCGGCCACGCCGGGCTCGACGACTCGATGCCCCGCGGCGCGCTCTCCTGGTCGGCCTCGCGCTGGTCCTGGGCATCGGCTCGACGGCTGTGGTGAACGCGACCGGCCGCGAGACCCGGCTCACCGTCCTCGATATCGGGCAGGGTGATTCGATCCTGCTCGAAAGCAGGACCGGGGCGAGGATGCTCGTCGACGGTGGCCCCGACCCCGACCGCCTCCTGCTGGAGCTGGACGCGCGGATCCCTCCCTGGGATCGGCGGATCGACATCGTCCTCCTGACCCACCCGCACGAGGATCACGTCGCCGGCCTCGTCGGGTTGCTGTCGCGCTACACGGTCGGGCGCGTCTTCGAATCCGGCATGCGCGGACCGGGGCCGGGCTGGGCGGCGTGGGACGTGGCGCTGCGCGACGGGCCGCCGCGCTCGGTCCTGGCCACCGGAGCACAGGTTCGGCTGGGCGAGATCCTGCTGACCGTCCTGTGGCCGGATCCGGGCACGGTGCCCCTGGAGCCACCCGAAACCGGAACCGGGATCAACAACGAGTCGATCGTGCTGTTGGGCGAGGCGAACGGCCGTCGGTTCCTGCTGA
Organism: uncultured Chloroflexia bacterium; assembly: GCA_963849495.1. GTDB lineage: Bacteria > Chloroflexota > Limnocylindria > Limnocylindrales > CSP1-4 > CAIXZV01. The sequence goes on from CAWKHN010000010.1 coordinate 23,163, forward strand.
TGGGTGATGCCGAAGAGGGCGTGGACCCGATGCTGCTGGCTCGCGGCCTGCCCCGCGTGGACGTGCTCAAGGTCGCCCACCACGGGAGCGCCACGGCAACAACCCAGGCATTCCTCGATGCCGTCAGACCGATGGTCGCGATCGCCTCCGTCGGCATCGGCAACCCGTACGGGCATCCCGCCCCCTCGACGATGGCCCGCATCGCAGCCTCCGGTGCCCGTGTGCTGCGGACGGACCGGGACGGCTCGGTCGAGGTCGATCTGCGCAGCGACGGGATCGTCGTCCAGACCTCCGGACCACGGCGCTCCGCGGTTGTGCCGTCCCAGGCGACCTCCCTCGGCTACGATCCATCGCATGACCACCATGGCGCGCCGCGAGGCCGCCCTCCTGCTGCTCTCCCTGGATCCGCCCGCGTGGTTCCTGCGGCATTCATGCGCCGTCGCGGACGTGGCGGCATGGCTGGCGGTCCACGCCGCGGCACACGGCCGCATCGTCGATACGGGGCTGATCGCGGTCGCCGGGCTGCTGCACGACGTGGACAAGCTGCCCTCGGCCGGGGTCCCGGCCCACCTCCGCCACGGTGACGGCTCGGCGGCGTGGCTCGCTGACATGGGCTGGCCCGAGCTCGGCCCGGTCGTCCGCGACCACCCGGTGACCCGTCTTGCCGATGACGCCTACGAGACGTGGGCTGCGGACGCCTCGCTTGAGGCGCGGATCGTGGCCTACGCGGACAAGCGCGCCGGCCAGCGCCTGGAGCCGATGGAGCAGCGCTTCGCCTCGTGGCGGCGCCGGTATCCAGCCGGGCCGTCGGACGCGGTCCGCGGGCCGTCAACCACGGTGGGTCCTGCGGCCGTTGCTTCCGCGGCCGAGCGCGCCCCGGGGGGCTCCGGATGGAGCGACGGTCTCGCCGCGCTCGTGGTCCAGCGCGCGCGCATGCTGGAACGCGATGTCTGCGGTGCCGCGGGTGTCCGGCCGGGCGACGTGCGGCGCCTCCGCTGGTCGCGTCGGGCGCTGCGGGAGGCGGTCTCATGAGCGGAGACGTGCCGATCCTCGCCTATCTCCGCGGCGACGACGGCTGGTCCCTCGACCGAGCCGTGGCGGCAATCGCCACGCAGCTCGGGGACGCGACGGGCGCGCCACCGGAACGCTGGCGTGTCACAGGCGCCGAGACGAGCGCCGCCGTGATCAACGAGCGCGTCGCAACCGCGCCGATGTTCGGCGGCGGGACGGTCGCGGCGATCGTGGATCCGGGACCCCTGGTGCGCTCCAGGGAGTCGCGTGACGGGCTCGAGCACGCGATCCGCAACGTCGCTCCGGGCAATGCGCTGGTGTTCATCGAGCAGGGAGATTCGGGCGGGCGGCGGTCCGCAGCCCTCCAGCGCCTGGAGACGACCGTGCGGGCTGCCGGCGGCGACGTCAAGGCGTTCAAGGCACCGCGCGGCGGCGAGCTGACGGCATGGGTCCGCGACCGCGCCGCGGAGCGCGGCATGTCGCTGGAGCCCGCTGCCGCCAAGGAGCTCGCGTCCCGGATCGGCGGGTTCGTGAAGGAGGGCGACGTGGACCGCCAGCGGCAGAGCGCGCTCGCCGTTGCCGAGCTGGACAAGCTGGCGCTCTACCGGGGGAACGATGCGGTCACCGAAGCCGATGTCCGGGCCCTCGTGTCCGAGGTCGTGCCGGACTCGACGTGGGCATTCCTCGATGCCGTGGCGGACCGCCGGTCCTCGGCAGCCGGCCCGCTGCTGGATCACCTGCTCGAATTCGACCCCGGAGCCGGTGGTGATCGTGCAGCTGCACCGGCGGCTGCGCGAGCTGCTCGAGGTGGCGGACCACCTGGCCGCCGGCGCCTCGCCGGCGAGCCTCGTCCGCACGCTCAAGCTGAACCCGTACCGTGCGGAAATCCTGGCGCGGCAGGCGCGACGATGGACGCTGCCGGAGCTGGAGACGGCCCTCGAGGGCGTGCTGGACCTCGATGCGATGGTCAAGCGGGCGCCGGGGTTCGATGCGAGCGATCGGCAGCGACGCCTGGCGTTCGTGCTCTGGGTGCGGGAGCGGGTCGCGGGGGCGGCGGTTCGGCCTTCGCACGCCCGCTGACGCGGGAGGGCGGCCGTCAGTCGGCGGAGGACCAGGCCTCCTCCTGGAGGACCACGTCGCTCTCGATGGCGAACACGCACCGTCCCTCGCCGAGGTCCAGCATCTCGATCAGCTCGGGATCGATGTACAGCTGGTGACAGTCCTCGCACAGCCCGCCGGGGATCGCGAAGCACAGCCGCTCCGTCCGGTCAGGAAGCCGGAAGGTCGTATCGAAGCGGGTGATGATGAGTCGTCTGCTGCAGCCGGGGCAGCGATCGCGAAGGCCCGACACGGGTATCTCCGGTGGGGTCAGCCCCAACGGCCAACCACCTGCTCACGATGCTAGGAAGCATCCCGCCCGCGGGGCATGACCCAGCGGTACCCCCGTGGGAGGTACCCAGGGGCCCGTGGCGCTGCCTACTGCACCCTCAGCACGACCCTGGCGCCGGCCCAGTGGCGCTCGAGCTGGTAATAGTCGCGCTCCGGGGGCGTGAACACGTGCACGATCACCGAGCCGAAGTCCAGGAGCACCCAGTGCAATTCCGCCGTCCCCTCGCGGCCGATCGGCCTGACCCCCTCGTCGCGCAGGCCGCCCGTGATCCCGTCAGCGATCGCGGCGATCTGCCGCTCCGAGCCACCCGAGCAGATCACGAAAGCGTCTGCCAGGGTGGTGAGCTCACCCAGGTCGAGGAGCACGATATCGGCCGCCTTCTTGTCCTCCGCGAGCTCGACGATGCGCCGGGCGAGATCGAGCGGCGCGCGATCGGTCTTGGGCGCCGCGGTGTCGCGCGCCGGTAGTCCGTCCGGTCGGGGAGCGGCGGAGATGGCGGGGTCGGTCACGGGTTCGATGCCTCCATGGCAGGTTCGATGTACAGCCGATGGTCGGCGATGTAGCGCGCGACGGTGTCGGGCACCAGGTAGCGGACGGATCGGCCGACCGAGGCCCGGCGACGCACCACGCTACCGGAGATCGGCAACATGGGCCCAGCGAGGAACGTCACCCGTGCCTCGCGTCCTGGGAAATGGTCGCGGACCCAGCGGGCATCGAGGCTTGGGTACCCCGCCCGGGGCACGACCGCGAGACGGCCCAGCTCGAGGATCCGGTCCGGCTCGCGCCAGCCCGGAAGGCCGGCCAGTGCCTCGGCCGAAAGGATGAGCCATGGGTCCCGGATGCCGTCGGCAGCAAGCGCGAGCAGCGTGTCGACCGTGTACGACGGTCCGCCCCGCCGGACCTCGACCAGGCTCACCCGGAACGCCGCGTTGCCGGCGATCGCGAGATCGACCATCGCGACCCTGTGCGCGGCGTCGGTCACCGGCTGCGCCGGCTTGTGGGGCGGCACGGCGGCCGGCATGAACAGCACCTGCTCGAACCCGAGCGTCTCGCGGACCTCCTCCGCGATCGCGAGGTGTCCGTGGTGGATCGGGTCGAACGTCCCCCCGAGGATCCCCACCGACCCCGGAACGACCACCGCCGGGGGTGCGACCATCTCGGCCGGCCCGGTCGGGACGGCAGGCGACGACGACGCGGCCGCGGTCGCCGACACGCGTGCGGGTGCGTCCCCGGCCGAACCGGGGCTCACCCGTCGCCCTCGGGCGGCTCCCACTCGAGGACCTGGCTGCCGATCCGCACGTCCTCACCCGGCCGGATGCCGGCCTTGCGCAGGGCGCCATCGATCCCGAGCCGGACGAGTTCTCGCTGGAAGCGCTCCGCGGATTCCTCGTTCTCGAAGTTCGTCTGCGCGACCAGCCGCTCGATCCGCTTGCCTCGGACGCGGAAGGCGACGTCCTCTCTCTCCAGTGCAAACCCGTCGCCCGCGGCCTCGAGCCGGTGGACGACGACCCCGGCCGGGTCGGGAGGTGCCGACATCGCTTCGGCGTCCGGCAGCAGGGCGCCGATCGCGGAGCGGAGTTCGTCGAGACCCTCGCCCGTCTCCGCGGAGATCGCCCGCACCGGGATCCCTGCCTCGCGCAGCGCGGCCTGGAACCCCGGCCAGGCGTCGCGCACGCCGGGCAGATCGAGCTTGTTGAACAAGACGAGAATCGGCTTGGCCAGCAGGGCAGGGTCGTGGGCGAGGAGCTCATCGCGGATCACGTCGTGGTCCCAGCGCGGGTCGCGTGCAGCTCCGTCCACGACATGGAGAAGGATCCGCGTCCGCTCGACGTGGCGCAGGAACGCATGGCCAAGCCCGGCGCCCGATGAGGCGCCCTCGATCAGCCCTGGGACGTCGGCGATCGTCGGCCGGCGACCGTCCTCGATCCCGAGGTCCATCACGCCCAGGTTCGGCTCGAGGGTCGTGAACGGGTAATCGGCGATCTTGGGACGCGCCGCCGTCAGCGCGGCGAGAAGGGTCGACTTGCCGGCGTTGGGAAGGCCGACCAGGCCCACGTCCGCGATCAGCCGAAGCTCGAGGCGGACGGTCCGCTCCTCGCCCGGCTCACCCTTCTGCGCGTGCTTGGGCGCCTGGTGCGTCGAGGTGGCGAAGTGCACGTTGCCCAGCCCGCCGCGTCCGCCGCGACCGATCATCACCTGCTGGCCCACGGCGACCAGGTCCGCGATCAGCGCGCCCGTCTCATCATCGAGCACGCCTGTGCCGGGTGGGACGGCCAGGTACAGGTCCTCGCCCGCCTTGCCGTGGCGCTTCGCGCGCTCCCCGCGTCCGCCGGGCGTCGCTTTGAACTGGTGCTTGTACCGGAAGTCGCGGAGCGTCGTCTGGCCGGCATCGACGCGGAGGTACACGGAGCCGCCTCGACCGCCGTCACCACCGTCGGGGCCACCGCGGGGAACGTGGGCCTCGCGCCGGAAGGTGGACGCCCCATCGCCTCCGGCACCTGCGCGCACGGCGATGCGGACCTCGTCGAGGAACATCAGGGGCATTGTCTCATGGGCCCGCGGCACCTTCCGCGATCGACGGGACCGCCCGGGTGGTGGCGAAAGGGAACGGGCGCCGGCCTAGAAGTAGCTGAGCGGGTTGACGCGGGTGCCGCCGTTCCAGATGGGGCCGATCCAGACCTCGAAGTGGAGGTGCGGGCCGGTCGCGTCGCCCGTCATGCCGATCCGGCCGACCTGCCGGCCGCGCGCGACGGACTGCCCGGCGCCGACGGTGATCGCCGACATGTGATTGTACGTGGTGTACAGCCCGCTGCCGTGCGAGATCCAGACCTGGTAGCCACCGCCGTTGTTCTTCCAGCCGGCGAACGTGACGACCCCGGCGGCCGCGGCGACGACCTTGCTGCCGTAGGTGGCCGCGATGTCGATGGCCCAGTGGCCGTAGTGGTAGTACTGGCTGATGTAGTTGCCGCCACCGATGACCGGCCACTGGAACCGGCCGCCGCTGTAACGGCTCGTGACCCCGGCGCTGCTGGAGCTCGCCGTGCTCGATTTGGTCACGGTTCTGGGCACGGGCGTGGGCGTGGGCTTGGGCGTGGGCACGGGCGCCCCGGTGGCCCCGGGAATGATCAACACCTGACCGACGACCAGGGTGGGATCCGCCAGCTGGTTCAGGCTCGTGATGTCGGCGGCGTTCACGTTGTACTTCGCAGCCAAGGAGTCAAGGGTGTCCGATGCCGCAACGGTCACGACGAGGCCGTTGACCGGCGGGATGCGCAGCGTCTGGCCGACCTTCAACGCATCCTTCGAGGTGAGCTTGTTGGCCCACCACAGCGTCATCATGGAGATGCCGTAGTGGCCGGCGATCGACACCAGGGTGTCACCCGACTTCACCTTGTAGGTGGTGATCAGGCTCGCGCCATCCTCGACCGTGGTCAGCGGCGCATACCCGGTGACGAGGGTTCCGTCAGCGAGGAACTCTCCCGCCTGTGCGGGGGTGGTATCGGTGCCTGGCTGCGTCCCGATGTTGTCGGGGATCGTCAGCGGCTCGAAGCTCTGGCTGGCGGTCCCGAGATTCGCAGCGACGCCTGCGGTCTGCGCGTCAGGCGCAGTCTGGGCGTCAGACGCGGCCGGGGCCGCTCCCCCGCCAATCGCGATGCGGACGGTGTTGCCGCTGCCCTGGGTGCTTCCGACCGCGCCATCGGACGCGCTGGGCAGGAATGCCAGCAGCGAGGCGATCGCGACGATCGCCGCCACGGCGACCGGGAGGGCACGCTCAGCAGTCGCCAGGCGATGCATCGCCGCCGCGAGCCAGGTGCTCAGCGGGCGAACGTGCACGGGCAGCCCGCGTCCGACCCGGGACCGGATCGCGCGCGCGGCACGAACGCTACGGTCGTTGAATCGTGATGCCGTGGATGCCCGCCGGCGGTCGGGGCGCAGGCGATCTGGTCGGCGTTGCGCGCCGTTTGATGATTGCTGCAATACGGTCTCCTGGCGAGACGACCGTGGCTGCAAGTGATCGCCCGGAGGCGTAAGCCCGATCGTCGGGGGTCGCGATGTTCCCTCGAAAAGCCCCGCGGCCGATCCCGGTCGTCCCGGGTCAACCTCCCAACTTCGGCCGAACCCTACCAGACCGCGTACGAGCTGTGCAAACGCTGCGACCCATCTCGTGGGTGCCCGACGGGGCAGAACTTGCGGGCCACATGTCACGAATCGCGGCAAATCCGGCGGGCAACCCGCTCGGCCGCAAAGGCCTCAGTCGAGGCTCTTGGTCAGCGTCGCCAGGAACTGCGCGTTGCTCTCGGTCTTCGCGATCCGGTTGAGCAGGATCTCGATGCCCTCGTTGGCACCGACGGCCGTCAGCATCCTGCGCATCGTCCACACCATCTTGAGCGTGCCCTCCTCGAGCAGCAGCTCCTCGCGGCGGGTCCCCGAGCGCTGGACGTCGATGGCCGGGAAGATCCGCTTCTCGGCAAGCTTCCGGTCCAGGATCAGCTCTGAGTTGCCTGTGCCCTTGAACTCCTCGTAGATCACGTCGTCCATGCGCGAGCCGGTATCGACGAGGCAGGTGCCGATGATCGTGAGGCTGCCGCCCTCCTCGATCTTGCGGGCGGCGCCGAAGAAGCGCTTGGGCGGGTAGAGGGCGATCGGGTCGATGCCCCCCGACAGTGTCCGGCCGCTCGGCGGCAGCGCGAGGTTGTATGCGCGCGCGAGCCGGGTGATCGAGTCGAGCAGGATCACGACGTCCCGGCCGGTCTCCACCTGGCGCTTTGCGATCTCGAGCGCCATCTCGGCAACGTGCGTGTGGTTCTCGGTTGGCTCGTCGAAGGTCGAGCTGATGACCTCGCCGTGGACGGAGCGCCGCATGTCGGTGACCTCCTCCGGGCGCTCGCCGATGAGCGCGACCATGAGGAGGATGTCCGGGTAGTTGGCGGTGATCCCGTTCGCGATGCTCTTGAGCAGCATCGTCTTGCCGGCCTTCGGCGGGCTCACGATCAGCGCCCGCTGGCCCTTGCCGATCGGGTTGACCAGGTTGACCAGCCGCTGGCTGAGGTTCTTGGGATCCGACTCGAGGTTGATCAGCTCGATCGGGTGGATCGGGGTCAGGTCCGCGAAATGAGGGCGCCGGCGCGCAGTGTCGGTGTCGACTCCGTTGACGCTGTCGACGCGGATCAGACCCCAGTACTTCTCGCCCTCGCGCGGGGCCCGGACGGCGCCGGTGACGCGATCGCCGATGCGCAGACCGAAGCGGCGCACCTGGCTCGATGAGACGTACACATCATCCGGGCTCGGCAGCAGGCCATGCCGGCGCATGAACCCGTAGCCCTCATCCACGATGTCCAGGATGCCGAAGGCGTAGTCAAGGCCCGCGCGCTCCGTCTGCGCCTGCAGGATGAGGTCGACGAGCTCCTCACGCCGGTTCGAGGGCTCGGCCTCGATGTCAAGGCGCACACCGACGTCGTGAAGCTCCTTGACGGACATCTCGCTCAGGTCGCGGATGTCGAGGTCGTTGCGCTCGCGCGCGGCTTCGAGCTCTGCGACCTCGTCCTGCTCGGTCACGGGCAGGCGGCTGGTCTGGGGGCGACGGCGGGGCCGGCGATTCCGGCTCGGGCGCTGGTCGGGGCCATTCGGCATGGGTTTGGGCGCACTCCAAGGTATGGGGTCCGGCACCGGCGGGATCCGGCGGGGAACATGGGCCGCGCCACGGGGCCGTTGCTCGCGCGGAATCGGCATGCCATCGCGCGCGGCCGGTGGGGATGCCCTCAGGATATCGGACGGCGCAGGCCCGCGTCAACGGTCTGTACTCGTTCCCAGGACCGGCGCGCGCCACACGCCCGACCGGCGGCACACGCCGGGACGGCCGTCACGAGGCGGAGGTGGTCTCCGCCGACCAGTCGCTCGCCGGCAGCGCCTCCGGATCTCGAGGCAGGCCGGGGCCCACCGCCGTCAGGCTGGGCTCGATGCCGTCGCGGAGCGCCAGGGCCGTGGACACGAACCCGTGGAACAGCGGGTGCGGGCGCTCCGGCCGGGACTTGAACTCGGGGTGGAACTGGCTGGCCACGAACCACGGGTGGTCGCGGAGCTCCACGATCTCGACCAGGCGGCTGTCGGGAGAGACACCGCTGAGCAGCATCCCGGCCGCTTCGAGGGTCTGGCGGTACCGGTTGTTGACCTCGAAGCGATGGCGGTGACGCTCGTACACGACCTCCTGACCGTACACAGCCCGGGCCTTGGAGCCGGGGAGCAGCTTCGCCGGGTAGAGGCCGAGCCGCATCGTGCCGCCCTTGTCCTCGAGGTCGCGCTGGTCCGGCATGAAGTCGATGACGGGGTTCGCGGTGAACATGTCGAACTCGGTCGAGTTCACGTCGTTCGAGCCGATGACCTCCCGCGCAAAGTCGATGACCGCGCACTGCAGGCCGAGGCAGAGGCCGAGGTACGGCACGCCCCGCTCACGCGCCCAGTGCGCGGCCAGGACCTTGCCCTCGATCCCGCGGTGCCCGAAGCCACCCGGCACCAGCACACCGGCCGCGCCGGCCAGATGCTCCTCGACGTTCTCCTGCGTCAGCGTCTCGCTGTCGACCCAGCGCACCTTCGCATCCACCCCGCTGGCCCATGCCGCGTGACGCAGGGCCTCGGTCACCGAGAGGTACGCGTCCGGCAGCTCGATGTACTTGCCGACGAGGGCGATCTCCAGGGTGGGCTTGGGGGCCTTGATGCGTTTCACGAGCGCGGACCACGACGCAAGGTCGGGAGCCGTGTCCGGGTCCCCGAGGCCGAGCTCCCTGACCACGAGCCGGCCGAGCCCGAAGGCCTCGAACTGGAGCGGGACCTCGTAGATCGTGGAGGCAGTGGGGGCGGGGATGACCGCATCCACGTCGACGTCGGTGAACAGCGCGATCTTCTCCCGGATCTCGTGCGGGACCTCGCTGTCCGAGCGCAGCACGATGACGTCCGGCTGGACGCCGATGCCGCGCAGCTCCTTGACCGAGTGCTGGGTCGGCTTGGTCTTGAGCTCACCGGTGGCGGCGAGGGCCGGCAGCAGCGTCACGTGGACATACAGAACGTTGTGGCGCCCGATGTCCTTGCGCATCTGGCGGATCGCCTCGAGGAACGGCAGGCTTTCGATGTCGCCGACCGTCCCGCCCACCTCGACGATCACCACGTCCGGGTCGCCGTCACGGGCGACGCGCCCGATCCGCTCCTTGATCTCGTTGGTGATGTGCGGGATGACCTGGACGGTGCCGCCCAGGTAGTCGCCGCGGCGCTCCTTGGCGATCACCGCCTGGTAGATGCGGCCGGTGGTGACGTTGGAGCCCTGGGACAGGTTCTCGTCGATGAACCGCTCGTAGTGGCCGAGGTCCAGGTCGGTCTCCGCCCCGTCGTCGGTGACGAACACCTCGCCGTGCTGGTACGGCGACATCGTGCCCGGGTCCACGTTGATGTACGGGTCGAGCTTGAGGATGGAGACCTTGAGGCCCCGCGACTTGAGCAGGCGCCCGATGCTGGCGGCGGTGATGCCTTTGCCCAGTGAGGAGGTCACGCCTCCGGTCACAAAGACATACTTCGCCATGGGTCGCGGTCCTCCGGGGTTTTTCCCATGCTATCGGATCCAGGGGCTGCGGAACAACCGGGATCACCCCGCGTTGGGTTGCAGATCAGTTTCGACGGCCGGCTCGCCACCGTGAGCGAGCGTCGGCCGCGCGCGGGTGACGGGGTGCCCGATCCGACCACCGATCGCACCCGGATCGAAGACTGGGACACCGACCTGCCACCAGTCCCGTTGCCGGTCGCGGCGGCGCCCTGCGCGGGAACGCGGACCCCGGCATCGGCGCTCCGGCCGCGACGCCCGGACGTTGCTCCTCGGATCGCGAGCCGACCGGCCACGGCCATTGCCGCGAGGCGGACAAGAGGCGCGGTGGCTCGTCCGCAATCGACGTGCCGGTCCCGTAGTAGTAGGTGGCCATCGGCGCAACGATGCAGACGATCAGGTTGCGGGCGCCAGATGCGATCGCAGCCGGACGCCACTCGGAGCACGGATCAGTGGCCGGGTCGGCCGGGTGGACCGCACCAGGAGGCTACGGGGAGACGTCGAGGCAGCGACGGAAGGTGGCGCCCGTCCCCCGGAAGTCGAAGGACTTGCCACCGACGTCGGCGACGATCCGGTAGCCGTCCACTGGGATCTGCGTGTACGCCAGGCCCACGATGGGGCAGCCGAGGCTGCCGTCGGGGAACGTCACTGGCTCCGCAGACAGGACGGTGACCTGGCTTGGCGGCACGCCGGCGGTGCTCGCGATATCGGCCACCACCGGATCGACGATCGAGGACGGCAGGTTGACGACCCCTGGGGTCACGTCGGTGGCATCGGTGGCCACCGGAACCGGCTGGCCGGACGGGCTGGCAGACATGGTCGAGCGGCCTGACGGGGTCGGCGTCTCCGACAACACTGGCTCCGCAGCCTGGGACGCAGTCGCCACTGGGGACCCGCTGGCCACTGGGGACCCGCTGGCACCGCCATCGGATGCCGTGCACCCGGCGACCAGCCAGGCACAGGCCAGGAGCGTGATTCGGAGCATCGTCATCGCTCGAGGGTAGTCGCGTCGTGGGTTGGGTGCAATGAACGGTGTCATCAGCGAAAAGGACGCCAGTGGCAAGCCGGCGGTTCCAGCCGTGCGTCGGAGGCGGTCAAAACGAGAAGGGCCGCCCTCGAGGGCGGCCCTTCATGCGTGTGGTCCGGGATGGCGCCGGCTAGCGGCGGCCTCCCCCCTTCCCCTTGTGGGGCGGGCTATTGGGTTGAACAGTGAGGACCTCGACGACCTGGGTGATCCCGGGGGTCACGTTGGACGTCATCTGGGCGATGGAGCGGTACGTGCCCGTCTTTGACGACGAAGCGTCGTAGGTGATGGTCTGGGTCCCACCGGCGGCCGGCGGGGTCGTATTGACGGCATACTCGGAGCCGTCGGCCGGTGCTGTGGCGAGGTTGACGCCACTGGTGCCGTCGCGGTTCTCCGCGCCCCAGTTGATGCCGGAGCCCGGATCGCCGAGGCTGGCGTTCCCGAGGCCCGGGCCGTCCGCCGGGTAGGCGAGATTAGGGCCGTACGAGTAGGTGATGGCCTCGCTCGACGCCCCGGTACCCGCGGAACCCGAAGCGACCTGGAGCCAGACCTCGAAGCTGTGGGTTGTCGAGTCTGAGTAGTTCTTGACGCCGTCCCAATCGATCACGACCCAGGTGAAGCCACCCCCGCTGAGCGTGGCGACACGGATGGATCCCGCTTCCGCCGGATTGAGGTCCGTCCACAACGGCGCGAGCACGTTGTTGGGCCGACCCGTGTCCGGGAACGACTGGGGCGCGAAGTTCACGTCTCCGGCGGCGCCTCCACCGACCACGAGGTAGCCGTTCGACACGACGCCGATCCGGGTATACGGCTCGCCGCCGTAGTAGAAGGTCGGGACGTTGAAGTTGCTGATCGTCTCGTCGCCGACGCCGGCCACGGCCCCGACACCGAGGACCGAAAGCGCGAGGTAGCCTCCGTCGGGCCCGACCGTCGGCGTGAGCAAATCAACCTGCGGCGGGATCGCCGGGCTGAGGGTGCCGCTCCACTTGACGCCGTCGTTGCGCCAGATCGAGCGAGCCGGTGCGCTAACGTGGCTGAAGTCAAGGCCGCGGCCCCAGTCCAGGTTCGTGACCGAGAGGCTGACATCCGCGCTGGTGGCGGCGAAGTTCGCGACCGTCGCGCTGCAGTGAGCGGCGCCGGTCCGGGCCAGGAAGGTCGTGGGGTCGCAGGTGCTGGTCAGGGTGACCGCGCCCTGCTGTTTGACGAAGGCAACCGGGATCGTGACCGGCGTGCCCTTCTTCGGGCTTAGGGTGATCCGGCCGAAGTACTGGCCGTCGGCCACGGTGGGCGCGCTGATCGTGACCCAGAAGGTGAGGGTCCGGTTTCGGCCAACTGTCATCGACGAGTCGGAGCGGCTCAGGCCGGAGGGTCCGGGCCGGTTGGCCGAGACGTAGATCTTGACGCCGGCAGGGGCCTGAACGGAGACCCGCAGGTTCTGCGTGGCCCCCGAGACGTTGATCGCGGTCCGCTTGGTGGTGATCTCGCCGGTCATCGTCGGGGCGTCGATGCTCGGGATGTTGAGGTCGATCCGGTGGAGCGGGTCCGTGCCGGCCGCGACGAAGTCGTCAAAGGTCGAATTGAATACGAGCGTAGGACTGACCGCCCGGTTCGCGCGGATGGAGCCGGCGCCCATGTCGAAAGGATCGGCGGCGGTCACGCCGTCCTCCTTGACGACCGCCTGGACGGACGAGGTCATGAGGGCGGACTTGATCTCCTCAGGAGTCCACGAGGGATGGGCAGCCTTGATGAGGGCAGAGACACCGGCTGCGTGCGGGCTGGCCATTGAGGTCCCGGCGATGGCCTGGTAGAGGTTGCCGCTGGGGCCGTTGGTGGGCGTGGTCTGGTCAGGCTGCGGCGTCATGCCGGCGAGGACCTGGATCCCGGGCGCCGTGACGTCCGGCTTGATCCAGTCCCCGACGGGGCCGCGGGACGAGAAGGACGCCATGACATCCGGCTGGGTCGGCGTCGCCGTGCCCTGTGCCCACGTCGCCATAACGTTCGTGTGGTTCGTGACGAACGTCGCGATCGCGTTCGACTCGTACTGCGTGTGGATCGCCGGCAGCCAGTGGTTGTCGGTCTCGAGATCGGTGACGGTCGCGGACTGGTTGTAGAGGATCATCCCGGCAGCCCCCCCCGACCAGACGTTGTAGCCCTTGTCGATCCGTGCGTTTGTCCCGCGCTGGCAGACCACGACCATGCCGGCGGCCGCGGAGCCTGCACTGAGCTTCGTCTGGCACAGGGCATCCTCGCCGGGGATGGCCGATGCCATGACTACCGGCGTGGGCGAGGTGATTCCGTTGGTCAGCGTTACGCCCGACACATCGAGCGCGGCACCGCCGTCCGCAGTGAGGTGCAGGGTAGAGGTAAAGGCGCGCGGGCCGGTCGAGGCGCCAACGGTGGTCACCCACGGTCCGCCGTGCTCAGCAGTCCCGGCATCGGGGCCGGAGTTGCCGGCGGAGGCGTTGACCGAGATCCCGGCATGGACCGCGTCCAGGAAGGCCAGCTCGACGGGGTCGCTGTAGGGCTGCGCCCCGCCCGAGATCGAGAAGTTGATGACGTTAACGCCGTCGAGGATCGCCTGCTGCACGGCGGCCACGGAGTCGGAGCCGTAGCAGCCCTGTGACAGGCAGACGCGGTACTGGATGACGCGCGCGCCAGGGGCGACGCCGCAGATCGGACCGCGGTCAACCCCGTAGAGCTCCGCCGACGGGACGCAATCGCCTGCCGCCGTCGTCGTCGTGTGGGTGCCGTGGCCCTCGGAATCGCGAGGCGAGCAGACGCCCGTGACAGCATCGCAGAACTCATCCGCGCCAGCCCCGGTGATCGCCATGTACGTCTGTGTGAATGCGTAGGCTCCGATCAGCTTGTTGTTGCACGGGAAGGGATCGCCGAGGTTCGCGGTGTCGCTGCCGTCGCCGAACTCGCAGCCGCGCAACCCGCCGGCCGGGGCGCCAAGGCTGCCCGGGGCAAGCATCGGGTGCTCCGGCCAGACGCCGGTGTCGATGACCCCGACGATCACGTTGCTGGCCGCGTTGGCGGCACCGCCGAGCGACGGCCAGACCGCGGCGGCCCCGACAAAGGTGGTGTTGTCATCGAGCGGCTGCTCCAGCGTGTCCGCCTGGACGGCAACGACGCCCTTGGCCTTGAGCAGTGAGCCGATCTGGTTCGCGGGAACGGTCGCCTCGACGCCGCCGTAGGCGGTGGAGTACGTCGCCCGGACCCTGAGGCCCCTGGCGGCGGCCTGGGCGGCGGCCGTGATCTGCCGGGACAGGGCGGACGTGTAGGACTCGTAGGCGCGGACGGCTCCGGCATTTGCCTTGAGCTCCTTGCCGGTCAGGCGCGGGCTGGTCGCGGCCAGACCGGGGATGTCGCCGGTGTACGAGGCCGTCGCGTCGTAGTCGTACTTGATCATGACGGGGACGGGCGTTGCATCGGTCCGGCCGAGCAGCGCCGGGTCACTCTCGGCAATCGACCCCGACCCGGACTTGGCCCCGACGTAGGTCGAGATGGGGGTCAGCGGTGTCGCGGTAAACCTGGCGGGGTCGGCCGCCGCGGCCGTTCCCGCAAGGATGAGCTGGCCCGATAGCATGCACAGCGTGGCCAGTACGACGGCCAACCGCCTCATGGACGACCCTCCTCCAACCGATCATTCCGAGCACGGCCGGGACATACCGAGGTGGCGTCCTGGGGCCGTCGGGATGAGGCGAGCAGGGTACGCGCCGCGATCCCCTGAGGTCAACTCACCTTCCTGCTCTCCTTCCTACTCTCCAACCCCCATCTCGCCTCGCTGGTGCGGGCCTGCAACGCTCAGTTGCCGGCCTGGAGAGGCGCGATGCCAAGGGGCCGTTTCCGAGCGGGCCGGCATCACGGGGGAGGCCTCGCCGGGCAGCCCCGGCTGCGCACGCCAGACCGGTCAGAGCGCCGTCGGATCGGACCGGCCGGTACCCCACACCTCTGCGCCGCAGAACAGCGGGCGCGCCCGGGGACCCGGCAGCGAGCGGGCATCAGCCGCGAACTCGGCCAGCGTTCGGTCGAGCCAGGCGTGGATCTCGGAGAACTCGGTCCAGCGATCGAAGCGCCACCCCGCGTCGAGGGAGATCTGGACCAGGGCATGCTTGGCGAACACCAGGTCCGCGTACCCGGCCGCATACCGGTCCGACGGGCCGTCACCCACGAACACCACCGCCCGGCCGGCAGCCTGGTGCGCCAGGACCCTGTTGCGCTTGCAGGTTCCGCACACAAGGCAGGCGGGGTTGCCGTTGGGAAAGTCGATGGTCGCGCCGCCGGCGGCGAGGGTCGTCGACGCGCTCACGATCGGGAGGTCGCCAAGGCCGAGGCTCTCGAGGGCCGGCCCGATGAAGAAGCCGAAGCCGTCCGACACAACCTCGACCGGAACGCCGGCCGTCCGGGCCGCCCGGACGAACGGAGCGAACGTCGGATCGTGCGGCTGCCCGGCGGCCTTTGCCAGGATGTCGGCGCGCGGTGCGCGGATCAGGCCGACCTCCCACTCCATGAGGGCGCGCGATCCGATCCGGCCCGCGTCATACTCCGCGACCCGATCCTCCCACTCGGCGGTGACAAACTCCACGAGCACGGCGTCCGAGACGTCCGTCAGGGCGATGGTCCCGTCGTAGTCCACGAGGATCGCCAGCGGCGGCTGGCCGGGCAGTAGCGGCGGCACGGGTCCCGGCGCCGGAACCCGCGTGGACGGCCGCTCCGTGGGCGGGCACCGGTCCGGTTGCTGCCGCATCACCGGGCCGGGGACCGTCGGGGGCGCAGACGGAGCGGAACGACGGAGCGGCGGCGCGTGAGCCAGACACCGGCCACGATGACGACGCCACCGGCAACCTGTGCGATTCCCACCGCCTCGCCCAGGAACAGCGCCCCGAACGTCACCGCCCCTGCCGGAACCAGGAACTGGGCGGCCGACACGCGCGTCGGCCCGACGAGCCGGATCGCGTTGAACACGATCACGTTGGCAATTCCCGCTGCGAGCGCACCCGAGTAGACAATGGCGACCAGCGAGATCGGCGTCACGCCCACCGGCGGCTCGGTGATCGCCTGCCAGATCCCGAACGGCAGCAGGAACAGCGCTCCACCCAGGACGGCCCACGCGGTCGCCTGCAGCGGATCGACGGTGCGAAGCATTCGCGCCCCGGCGGTCGTGTAGATCGCCCACAGGGATGCCGCCCCCAGGGTCAGGACGTCGCCGGTCAGCGACGCACCGAGTGAGACCTCGTGCCCCGCCGCGATCACCAGCGCAACCCCGCCGAAGGCGATGACGGCACCAACCAGCTTCGGGGGCGTGAGACGGTCCATGCCCACCGCGGCCGCGAGCAGGGCAACCAGCACCGGTGATGCCGCGGTGATCAGCGCCGAGTTGCCGGCGGTGATCTGGGTCAGGCCCACGGTCCACAGGACCTGGTAGCCGCCGAAGCCGAGCACGCCCAAACCGATCAGCGCCGGGCCGCTTGCTCCCGGCCACCGGATGGCGCCGAAGCGCCACCGGACCACGCTGAACAGGGTGATGACGGCGACGACGTACCGGATCGAGGTGAAGGTCAGCGGCCCGAAGACGCTGATGGAGGCCTTGACGACGACGAAGTTGGCCGACCAGAGCAGCACCGTCAGCAGCACGGCGGCTTCGGCCAGCCGCCGCTCCCGGGCAGGCCCGGTGGGCGCGGGCACGGAGACGCCCGCCGGACCGGCGGGCGTCTCCTGCGGTATCGGGGGTTTGGCGGGCGCGTCGCCCGCCGCGGAAGACGCGACGATCAGGCGCCTTCCTGCTCGAGCTCGAGCGCCTCCTCGTCGTCCTCCTCTGTCAGCTTGAGCCAGACGAACAGCCCGGCCAGCACAAGCAGGGGGATGACGATCAGTGCGCCCAGGGTTACCCCGAGGGCCACCGCAACGGTCCGCAGCGCCTTCATCGGGTTGGGCCTCCTTCGCTACGACGAACTGCGGTGATTGTGCCCCGTGGACGCCCGGCTGTCACGAGCCCGGCGCGGTCGTCCCCCCGCGGAGCGACGGGCCCTGGGCGACGAGGGCGACGATGTCGTCCTGCGTGAACTCCGCGAGCTCGTGGTGAGCCCCGGACGGACCGGCGACGAGGAGCCGGGTCACATAGGCACCTTCCTGCTCGAACAGGAACACGTCCTTGGGCTTCTGCTCGTCGATCCAGCGCCCGATGACCCTCAGGGCCCTCTCGTACGCGCCGGCCGTGGCGCTCATCGCCTCCTGGCCAGCGCTGCGCCGTGCCGCCGCCTCCTCCATGAACTTCGCGATGTCGTCGTCGAGGAAGGTCAGGGTCTCCTTGACGATCGTCCCGATGGATTCCGACCACGCTCCGCCGCCGGTACCTGCGGCGACCAGACCCTGGACGATGAAGCCATCCGGGACCTCGAGCAGCAGGATGTCACGCGTCCCGCGGGTGTCGAGGAATGCGCCGATGGAGCGAAAGACCTCCTCGAAGTCCTGTCGCGGGCTGCCTTCGTAGATCCGCATGGACTGCTCCCTCGCTGCCGTCCCCGACCACCCCGATCGGCGACCGGCGCTACGAGCCGGTGGTCCGGTCGAGCAGCCCTCGATCCCTGGCGCGTCGCTCGCTCGTCCGGAAGATGGCGGTCGCCGCGAGTGTACTGAGCGCCCCGGTCACGCACAAGGCGAGGATGACGGTTGTCGCGTCCGGGGACGCGGAGCCGGTGATGGCGGTCCACACGGAACCCGCACCCCCGACCGACGAGGGACCGTCCGGGACGACCGCCAGCCGGACGCCGGCAAGCCACCACGTCACCGGGTTGACGAGCCCCAGCACCTGCACGAAGTCGGGCAGCACCGCCAGGGGGAACACGACGCCCGTCACGAGGAACAGGGCGCCCGCGAAGGCATCCGGGTACGACCAGCTCTCCTGGCGGGTCTGGAGGCAGACCGCCGCGAGGAGCACACCGATCGCGAGGATCGGCGCCAGCCCGAGTGCCAGCGACACCAGCAGCAGGAGCCAGTCCACGAGTGCGAGGTCGATGCGCAGGCCCAGTACGATCACAGCGAACACGAGCGCGACGATCGTGCCCATCGCGCCCGCCGCCAGCCGCGCACCACCACGGCCGATGAGCAGCACCAGGAAGGTGGCGGGGCTCACGTACAGGTACTTGAGCATCCGGTACCGCTCGCGATCCTCGAGCACCGACCACGCGGGACCGGCGATCCCCGCCACCAGGGTCGCCCAGAGCGCGCTGCCGATGACGACGAACGTCCGGATCTCGGCCTTCGCTCCCCCGCCGATGATGTCGATCATCACCACGAGGAGCAGCAGCGAGGCCACCGGCTTGGCCACCGTGTAGATGAAGAACAGGGTCGGATCGGTCCAGTTCGACTCCACGCGCCAGCCGAGCAGCAGCGCCGTCCGCAGGGTGCGCACCGTGTCGGCGAGGCCCGCACCCTCCGCTCGCGCGGGATCGAACTGCGGCCGGGCGAGCAGGCCGGCGTCGGCGGTCGGGGTGGGAACGGGGACAGGCGTGGCGGCGTTCATTGCCAGCGGATCGACAGGCTGCCGCGGCCGCGCGCCATCCGCTCGATCATGCGGATCATCCAGTGCGCAACGAGCGTGAACACGATCGTCATCGCGACGAGGATCCCGGCCTCGATCTCCGGTGGCGGTGTGCCCGTGATGTACGGCTGCCCGGCGAACACGAGCTGTCGCATCGCGTCCAGGCCGACGGCGAACGGCACCGTGGTGATCGCGAGCGCGCCCAGCGCGCCCAGGCGGCCGACCGGGAAGTTGAGGCCGGACACGAAGTAGATCGGCTCGATGAGCAGGTTCGTCATGTGGAATGCCTCGCGTCCCCAGAGCAGGAACAGGCTGGCCAGCGCCATGCCCAGGCCGTAGAGCGCCGTCATCGTGAGCAGGAACACCGCGATCACGAGCAGCCACTGCCGAACGTCGAACGCGACCCCGTACACGATCGTGGACACGACCAGCACCGCGGCAGCGCGCGTCGAGCTCATGACCAGCCCGCCCATGGCCATGCCGAGCAGGATCGACATGACGTTCATCGGGGCCGCGAAGTAGAGCTCCAGGTTGCCCTGGCTCTTCTCCCAGTACAGCTGGCCGGCCATCATCCAGACCACGTTCAGCCAGAACGCGGCCATGGCCCCGCCCAGGACGACGAAGCCGACGTAGGCAGCCGGCGCCTGGAGTGCCCGGTAGATGAGCACGAACGACGAGGTGGTCAGGAACGGGAGCAGGATCTCGAAGAACAGCCACGACGGCTCCCGCGTCAGTCCCCGGATCCGCGGGTAGGCGCGTCCCATGAGGGCACGCAGGTTGTTCGCGGCCACCTGGCTGCGGGTCCACTCGGCCGAGATCCGCGGGTCGGACCCGCTGCGGGTCTGGGCAAAGACCGTTCCGGGCGGTCGTCCCCGTGCGTCGCGCGGGGCGCCTCCCGACGGCCCGCCCACCGGCGACGTCCTCATCGGCCGGCCTCGATCGGGTGCGCCTCCTCGGCGGCCTCCGCGCTCGGCAGGGCGCCGAGATCCAGGCGGTCGTCGGGGACCGTCGCGGGCGGACCCCCGGTGGGCCGCTCGTCGCCGTCGGCACCCTCACCGTCGCCCTCGTCGGCAAGCCCGCGACCGACCAGCTCCACGAACACGTCCTCGAGCGTCGGCTCGGACTTGCGCAGGGCGAGGATCTGGCTGCCGAGACCGCCCAGCGCGGACACCACGCCGCCCAGGGCCGCGTCCTCGACCAGGACCAGGTTGATCGCCACGCGCTGCGCATCCCCACCGGGGTCCTCCGCCAGGGCCGCGGAGACCACGCCGGGCAGACGCGAGAGGTGCGCGCTGCCGCCATCCAGGCGATCGAGCTCCAGCCTGAAGATCGACTCGCGCTGGACGCGGCGTTTCAACGCCTCCGGCGTGCCGATCGCCAGGACCCGGCCGCGATCGACGATCGCGATCCGGTCGCACAGCTCGTCGGCCTCGGCCATGTAGTGGGTGGTGAGCAGGACCGTTCGACCGGGAACCGCGGCCTTCCACTCCAGCACGAGCTCGCGGATCCCGCGCGCGGCCGACACGTCCAGGCCCAGGGTCGGCTCATCGAGGAACAGGATCCAGGGGTCGTTGAGCAGGCCCCGGGCCATGTTCATCTTCTGCCGCTGGCCCGTGGACAGCGTGCTCACGCGCTGGAGGCGCTGCTCGCCGAGGCCGGTGGCCTCGATCAGCTCGTCGACCCGGCCCCATCCCTCGCGCGTCCCCAGGCCATAGAACTGGCTGAACATCCACAGCTGCTCGCGGACGGTGAGGATCCCGTACCCGGACTGCTCGCCGCCCGCGACCATGTTCATGATCCGGCGGATGCGGCGCGCGTCCGTGGCCACGTCGAAGCCGAAGATCCGCGCGCCGCCGCTGGTCGGGAGCAGGAGCGTGGTCAGGATCTTGATCAGCGTGGTCTTGCCGGCGCCGTTGGGTCCCAGGAGCCCGAAGAACTCCCCAGCTGCGACCTCGAGGTCGACGTTCTCGAGGGCCGTCACCGAGCGCGGCTTGGCGTCGTAGACGCGCCGCAGGGCGGTCACCGAGATCGCGGGGGGCAGCGCCGGATGCACCGGAGCGTTGGACATCGAGAGCCCTCAGCAGGGTCGGACGGGCTGCCGAGCGTAGCACGTCAGACCCCGATCCTGGAAGACGGCCATCTAACAGTGGCGCCATGGCCATCGAACGTGGATGCTCCGCGCGACCCGGCCGGGAGACCGCCCGTCCGGAAGCTCTCCGGGCAGCGCCGCGCACCAGCGGGCACGGGCTAGACCGCCCTCCGGATCAGCCGGGCAGCGCCACCGCCAGCTCGCCCGCAACCCGTGCGTCGTTGAGGATCAGCGCGGTGTTCGCCGCGATGGAAGCCCCGTCCGTGAGCGCCGCGATGCGGGCCAGGAGCCAGGGCGTGAGCTCGGGTCCCGAGATGCCCGTGTGGCCCGCCTCCCGGATCGCCTGCGCCACGGCTGCGCGGGTGACATCGTCGGGCAGGGCATCCGCCTCGGGGACCGGCGTGCACATCAGCACGCCGGAGCCGAGTCCCAGGGAATCGTGCGCCCGCACGAGCGCAGCAGCCGCTGCGACATCGGGCACGGACAGCGGCGCCGCGATCCCGCTGCCGCGCGCATAGAACCCGGGCAGCTCGGCCGTCCCGATCGCGACGACGGGCACGCCGCGCGTCTCCAGGTACTCGAGCGTCAGCGGCACGTCGAGGATGGCCTTGGGGCCTGCGCAGACGACGACAACCGGGGTGCGGGCGAGCTCCTCGAGATCCGCCGAGATGTCGAGATTCGGCCGGGCACCACCGAGGGCGCCGTGGTGGACGCCGCCGATGCCGCCGGTCGCGAACACGCGGATCCCGGCTGCGTGGGCGGCGATCATCGTGGCGGAGACCGTCGTCGCGCCCCAGCCGCCGTCCGCGATCGCCGCACCCAGGCTGGGACGAGCCACCTTGCGCACGGTGCCGCGCGGCGCCGTCGCGAGCGCCTCCAGGTCGCCGGCTGCGAGGCCGACCAGCAGCCGCCCGGCATTGATGGCAACGGTGGCCGGGACCGCGCCGGAGGCACGCACGGCGAGCTCCGACGCCACCGCGACCTCGAGGTTCTGCGGGTACGGAAGCCCGTGGCTGATCAACGTGGACTCGAGCGCGACGACCGGCCGGCCGTCGCGCAGGGCGTCACGGACCTCGGCGGTGATCGCGAGACGTTCGGGCAGGATCATGGGATGGAGGGTACGCCGGGTGATCCACGGCGTGCACCGATCGACTCGCCCGCATCGCGGGCAGGTACGCTGGGGCCACCATGGCCGATCGATCTCGCCCGGGCCTTCGCCCGCCCACGCCGGACATCATCCAACACCAGGTCGTCCTCGAGGAGCACGACGTCGCCCCGGATGGCTCGTTCGCGATCGTGACGCGTCGGCTCGTGGCCGGCAACGCCTACGCGTCCAACCTGTGGTGGATCCCCGCGCCCGACGGCGGCACGGGACCCGGTCGGGCCGGACGCGGCCGGCCGCGACAGCTGACCCGAGGTCATGCGCGTGAGATGCACCCGGCGGTGTCCCCCGACGGGAAGCGGGTCGCGTTCACCCGCCGCGAACCCGGGTCCGATGAGGCGGCCCTGATGGTGCTCGATCTCGACGGGGGTGAGTCCGACAGGCGCACGACCGGGCTGCCGGTCGGGGAGGTCGCGTGGTCGCGCGACGGCCGCTGGATCGCGTTCACGGCCGAGGTGGATCCGCAGCGGCTGATCGTCGGGCCCGTGCCGGCGGGCCAGGAACCGCTGGCCCGCCATGTGAGGCGCCTGGATTGGCGCTATGACGAGGAAGGCTATCTCGACCGGCGGAGCCAGCTCCACGTCGTCTCCGCCACTGGAGCGGGTCGCCCTCGCCGCCTGACCGCCGTCGAGAGCGGGGCCTCCGGGATCGCCTGGCGGCCGGACGGCCGGGCGATCGCGTTCGTCGCCGATCCGCGCGAGGAGGCGGACCGGCACCCCAGGACATCGATCTGGGAGGTGCCGTTCGATGGCCGGGGTCGCGGCACGATCGCCGAGCCGCGCGAGATCCTCGCCCTCGCAGGTCCCGTCCGCGCGCCGGCGTTCTCGCCGGACGGCCGCTGGATCGCCGGGATCGGCGTCGACGACGCGGACCACTTCGACGACCTCGCGCCCACGCTGTTCGTGGGCCCGGCCGACGGGTCCGCTCCGGCCGTGCCGCTCGCCCCGGACCTCGACCGGCCGGTGGGCAACTGGGCCGACAGCGATCTCACCGGCTGGCAGACGGAGCAGCGGCCCGGGCCGGCCTGGGACGGCGATGGGGGGATCATCGCGCTCGTCTCCGACCGCGGGCGCACGCACCCCTGGCGGTTCGGCCTCGACCCGGGGACCGGCCGGCCCAGCGGCGACCCGGTCCGGCTGGTCCACGGCGACGTGATGGCGAACAGCCTCGCGGTCGGGGGCGGCCGCGTGACCGTGCTCGCGACGATCGGAGCGCGGCCCCCGGAGCTGGGGCTCGCCACCGGTAGCGGGGAGATCCGGCCACTCACGACGATGGGCTCGTCCTGGACCAACCGCGTCGCCTGGCCGGAGATGCGCGTCGTGGACGCACCCGGACCGGGCGGGCCCATCGAGACCTGGATCGCCTCGCCGGCCGGGTCGGGAGACGAGGCCCTGCCTGCGATCGTGGACGTCCACGGCGGGCCGCTCGGCGCCTGGGCGCCGGCGCCGTCACTGGAGGTCGTGCTCCTGTGCGCGCGCGGCTACCGCGTAGTGCTGCCCAACATCCGCGGCTCCGCGACCTACGGCGGCGAGTGGATCCGGCCGCAGCTCGGCGACTGGGGCGGGGTCGATGCCGACGACGTCCATGCCGCGCTGGACCACGTGATCGGCCTCGGGCTCGCGGACCCGGAGCGCCTCGGCGTGCTCGGCCTCTCCTACGGGGGGTTCATGGTCAACTGGCTGGTGGGGACCACGGGCCGCTTCCGGGCCGCCGTGTCCGAGAACGGCGTGACCAACCAGGTCTCCGCCTGGGCCCACAGCGACGAAGGACCCGAGTACTGCCGGACGGCGCGCATGGGCGACCCGACCACGCCGGAGGGCGTCGAGCAGCTGTGGCGCCAGTCGCCGCTGCGCAACGTGGCCGCCGTGCACACACCGCTGCTCATGCTCCAGGCCGAGGCCGATCGGCGCTGCCCGCCAGCCGACAACGAGCAGTACTTCGTCGCGCTCCGGTGGCTGGGCCGCGACGTGGAGTACGTCCTCTATCCCGAGGAGTTCCACGTGTACCAGGCAACGGGACGTCCCGACCGGCGCCTCGACCGGATGACCCGGATGCTCGACTGGTTCGACCGCTTCATGCGGTGAGGCCCAGCAGCCGGGGCAGCTCGCGCATGTCGGTGAACACGACCGTTGCGTCGGCAAGGCGCTCTGCCGATGTCAGGCCACCGGCGTACCCCAGCACCCGCATGCCTGCGGCACGCGCTGCCTGGACACCGAATGGGCTGTCCTCGATGACGACGGCGGCGCTCGGATCGACCCCCATGGACCGTGCGGCGTGGAGGAACAGGTCCGGGGCCGGCTTTCCGTTCGCGACGTCATCCGCGCTGAAGATCCGGCCGGCAAACCGCCCCAACAGCCCGACGATCCGCAGCGACCGCTCGATCCGCGCGTGGCTGCCACCGGAGGCGATGCAGGTCGAAATCGAGATGCCGTCCAGGGCCTCGACGATGCCGTCGACCGGCCGAAGCTCGGCCTCGAACGCCACGCGGTACAGGTCCTGGTATTCGTCCTCCCAGTCGTCGGGAAGGCGGTGTCCGAGGTGGGCCTCGATGTCTCCGACCATGACCGCGTGGGACCGTCCGACGTAGCGCTCGGCGATCTCTGCCTCGGGTCAGGTGCCAGCCGAGACGGGCGAGTACCTGGGCATCGATTCGGACCGCGATGCGCTCGCTGTCCACGACCACCCCATCACAGTCGAGGACGAGGAGGCGGAGAGGCGCGTCGGGCATGGGGGGACGTATCACGGCACCGCGTGCATCGGGTCGTCGCCCGCGAGCCTCAGCTGAACGACAGCTCGCCCGGCGGGTTCGACAGGTGTCGCAGCGCAGCGCGGTTGCCGGCGAGGGCCGCCCGCTGCAGGGCAGCGGGCGAGGCGGTCCCCCGGCGTCGTGCATCGAGCCAGGCGGCGAGGAAGCCCGCGTCGAACGCATCCCCTGCGCCGGTCGTGTCCGTGGCCACGATCTGCGTGGTCGCAACCTCGAACCGAAGCTGCTCGCCATCGTCGCGGGTGAGTACGGTCGCACCCTGCCGGCCACGCTTGACGACGGCGATCGGAGCGAGGTCCAGCAGGCCGTCGGCACGACGGGCGCCCATCAGCGCCTCGGCCTCGTCAACCGTCGCGAACAGGAGGTCGGGCGCCGCGTCGCGGATCAGCGCGACGGCCGCGCGCCGTCCGGCGGCAAGCAGGGGTCCGGCCGAGGCAAGGTCCACCGTCACCAGGGCGCCCGCGGCGCGTGCGAGCCGCGTCGCGGCCAGGCCCGCGTCCCCCAGGGGCCTGCCCAGCAGGGAGTAGATCGGCATGTGGAGCGCGTCGGCCGCGGCGAACCAGTCCGCCCGCAGGTCCGCCGGGCGCAACCGGTCGGCCGCTCCGCGGTCGGCGACGAAGGACCGCTCGCCGCCCGCCTCGACCAGGACCCCGATCCGCCCGGTGCGGGTCCCCGCAACGCGGACCGCCCGGACGAGCACGCCATCGGCACGCAGGGCGCCAACGAGCGCGCGGCCCGGGGCGTCCCAGCCAACCGACGTGATGAACGTCGTCCGCACGCCGAGCCGGCCCAGCCAGCGGGCGGTCGAGCCCGCCGAGCCCCCCTGGCGCAGGAGCGCCCGGCCGGGGACGTCGGTGCCGCGCTCGAGTGGACGGGCGGGCGCCAGCACGACATCCAGGACGAGGTCCCCGAGGACCACGACCCGCGGCCGATCGACGGGACGGGACCGCCGGGCTGCGGTCCGGCGCCCGGCTCCGGCGAGTCGTCGCGGATCGGGAAGGGTCGGCACCCGGCGAGCATACCGCCGCGCGAACCACGGCCAGCGCCGGCGGCGGCGATCGCGGACGTCAGCGCCACGAGTCACTCCCTGGCCCCGGGCCGTCGACCGGGGCGCAATGGTCCGCGCGGTACGATTGCTGCTCGCGGCCCGATCCGCCGCGATGGAGCGCCCTGACCGGCCGACGCAGCGGTCCGACCCGCGTTCCGCGCACCCGGAGACTTCGATGACCCTCGCCACCGACCGGCTCGACCGGCTCGCCGTCGACACCATCCGCACCCTGGCCATCGACGGGGTCCAGCAGGCGAACTCGGGGCATCCGGGTGCGCCGATGGGCATGGCCCCAATGGCCTTCGCGCTGTGGACGCGCCACCTCCGGCACGCGCCCGCGGAGCCGGGGTGGCCGAACCGTGACCGGTTCGTGCTGTCGGCGGGGCACGCGTCGATGCTGCTCTACTCGCTGCTGCACCTCACCGGGTACGCGGTGTCGCTCGACGATCTCAAGGCGTTCCGGCAGTGGGGGTCGATCACCCCGGGGCACCCGGAGTTCGGGCTGACCCCGGGCGTCGAGGCAACCACCGGGCCCCTTGGCCAGGGCCTCACCAACGGCGTCGGCATGGCGATCGCGGAACGACGGCTCGCATTCGAGTTCAATCGCCCGGGTCACGACATCATCGACCACCGGACGTACGTGATCTGCTCCGACGGCGACCTCCAGGAGGGTGTCGCGTCCGAGGCGTGCTCGCTGGCGGGCCACCTGCGGCTGGGCAAGCTGATCACGCTGTACGACGACAACCGGATCCAGCTCGACGGACCGACCGCCTGGGCATTCAGCGAGGACGTCCTGGCGCGCTTCGACGCCTACGGCTGGCACACGCAGCGCATCGAGGATGGCAACGACGTTGCCGCGATCTCCGCCGCGATCGACGCTGCGAAGGCGGACGAGCGGCCGTCGATCATCGCGGTCCGGACCCACATCGGGTTCGGCAGCCCGAACAAGCAGGACACCCAGAAGGCGCATGGAGCCCCGCTCGGCCCCGACGAGGTCCGCCTGACCAAGGAGGCGTACGGCTGGGATCCGGACAAGACCTTCTTCGTCCCCGAGGAGGCAGGCGAGCTGTTCCGGCGTGCGGTCGGCGCGGGCCGGGAGCTGGTCGCCGAGTGGGATGCACGCCTGGATCGCTACACCGCCGCGTTTCCGGCCGAGGCCGCCGAGCTCCATCGCCGCCTCGACGGCAGGCTGCCGGACGGCTGGGATGGCGGCTTGCCGTCCTACGAGACGGGATCCGCGGTCGCGACCCGGAACACGAGCCAGGATGCGATCCAGGCATTGGCCGGCACGCTGCCGGAGCTGTTCGGCGGTTCGGCGGACCTGTCCGAATCCAACCTGACCGATGTCAAGGCGATCGGCCACGACCACTTCGAGGCCGATCACCCCGGGCGAAACCTGCGCTTCGGTGTCCGCGAGCACGCGATGGGCGGCATCGCCAACGGGATCGCCTACCACGGCGGCTTCCTGCCCTACTGCGCCACGTTCCTCACGTTCAGCGACTACATGCGCGGCGCGGTCCGCCTCGCGGCACTGTCCGGGCTCCACGTCACCTACGTCTGGACGCATGACTCGGTGGGTCTGGGCGAGGACGGCCCGACCCACCAGCCGGTCGAGCACTACGCGGCCCTCCGCGCGATCCCCAACCTGTGGTTCATCCGGCCGGGCGACGGCAACGAGGCGGCGGCCGCGTGGGCTGTCGCCGTGGAGCGGCCGGCGATCGCGGCGCCGGGTCCGGTGGCGCTCGCGCTCACCCGCCAGAAGCTGCCCACGCTCCCGGGCTCGAAGGAGGTCGCGCGCGAGGGCGTCCGTCGCGGCGGCTACGTGCTCCGCGAGGCGGTGGGCGGTGCGCCGGCGCTGATCCTGATCGGGACCGGTTCCGAGCTGCAGCTGTGCACGACCGCGGCCGCGGTGATCGAGGCGGAGGGGATCCCGACCCGCGTCGTGAGCCTCCCGTGCTGGGAGCTGTTCGCGGCGCAGGATGCCGCATATCGCGACCTCGTCCTGCCGCCTGCTGTCCGCAAGCGGGTGACGGTGGAGGCCGGCGTGCCGATGGGCTGGGAGCGGTGGGCCGGCGACGAGGGTGCGATCATCGGGATCGACCACTTCGGCGCGAGCGCCCCGGCCGCCACGATCTTCGAGGAGTTCGGCTTCACGGCGGATCGCGTCGCGGAGGTCGGGCTGCGGGTCGTCCGGGACGGCCTGCGGGGCCGCCTCGCGACGTTGCACGTGCCCCATCCGGACCTGGACTGAGAGGGGACGACGATGCGGATCGCGTTGGCCGCGGACCATGCGGGTGCCGTCCTCAAGCAGGAGCTGATCGACAAGCTCGCCGCCATCCTGCGCGGCGAGCACGAGCTGATCGACCTCGGCGGCGACGGATCGGACCCCGAGGACGACTATCCCGACTTCGCGCAGTCCCTGGGGGAGGCGATCCGCGACGGCCGCGCCGACCGCGGGATCCTGATCTGCGGATCCGGCGTCGGGGCATCGATCGCGGCCAACAAGATCCACGGCATCCGGGCCGCGATCTGCCACGACACGTACTCGGCCCACCAGGGCGTCGAGCACGATGACATGAACGTGCTGACCCTCGGTTCCCGCGTGATCGGGGTGGAGCCTGCGGTGGAGTGCTCGCTGGCGTTCCTGGGGGCCAGCTTCTCGGGCCAGCCGCGCCACGTGCGGCGGCTGGGCAAGGTGCTCGCGATCGAGGATGAGTCGATGGGCGGACCGCCGCGGAACGGCGACTGACCATCCGGCCCGCCCCCACCCCGCCTTCGCCGGCTCGACTGGGGCAGGGCTGTCGCAGGGTCGCGGGATCGAACCGGCGCGCGCCGGTTCGCTGGACGGTTGCGGGCAGCCCATGACGGCCGGGCCTATCCTCTAGGCAGGGATCCCGACCGAGCCGAGGTCCCGGTGGACCAGCCCCGCCCAACGGAGGTCCCATGCGCATCGACGTCATCGATCTCGAGCGGATGGGCGCGAACCCGGTTCGACGCCCGCCGCTCGACGACCACGCGGTAGTCGAGCTCCACCGGGTGCCGGAGGGCTCGTTCGGCGCCGGCAGGCCCGCGCGACACTGCGGGCCCCGGCGAACGATGGCCCGGGCGGCCTAGGCGAATGGCGACCCGCCCGTCCACCGGTCAGCGTGCCGCGGGGAAGCCCGCACGGGCTGCTGCTCCGACCGCAGCAGCCGCAGCGGCCGCACCGAAAGCACCGACAGCTCCCAGCACGCCGGATGCGCCGGTGCCGCCGACGACGATCCCCACGCGGAAGGACGCGCGCACGATGCGCGAGCTTCGGCTCGCCACGGAAGGCCGTCGGCGGGCGACCGCGTCGAGATCGACGGACAACCCGCTTCGGGAGGGCCTGCGCCTGGAGCGCGTCCCGGATCCGGCCGTGTTCGTGCTGTTCGGCGCGACCGGCGACCTGGCGCACCGCAAGGTCATCCCGGCGCTGTACCAGCTGTGGCGCACGCGCCTGCTGCCGCACGAGTTCAGGGTCGTCGCCGTGGGCAGGCGCCCGTACACCGACGCGACGTTCCGGGCGGAGCTGAGGGCCTCTCTCAACCGCTACTCGCGCGTTCTGCCGGTGGACCCGGAGGAATGGGACGACCTCGCCGAGCGGATCACCTACCACCGCGGCGACTTCGCGGACCCCGCCACCTACGCGGGTCTCGCTGTGCTGCTGGACCACATGGACGAGACGTACGGCACCCGTGGCAACCGGATCTACTACCTCGCCACCCAGCCATCACAGTTCGCCGAGGTCGTCGCCCAGCTGGGGCGGGTTGGCCTGGACCACGAGCGCCACGAGGGCGGCTGGCGCCGGGTCGTCATCGAGAAGCCGTTCGGCCATGATCTCGTCTCCGCGATCCGCCTGAACCGGGAGGTCGGCAAGGTCTTTCGCGAGCAGCAGGTCTACCGGATCGATCACTACCTGGGCAAGGAGACCGTGCGGAACCTCCTCGTGTTCCGCTTCGGCAACGGCATCTTCGAGCCGATCTGGAACCGGCGTCACATCGACCACGTGCAGATCACCGTGGCGGAGTCGATCGGGGTCGAGGGGCGCGGCTCGTTCTACGAGGAGACGGGCGCCAGCCGCGACTTCCTCCAGAACCACCTGCTCCAGCTGCTGTCGCTGGTCGCGATGGAGCCGCCCGCGACGTTCGACGCGGACGCGCTGCGCGACGAGAAGGTCAAGGTCATCCGGGCGATCAGCGAGATGACCCCGGAGCAGGTCCGCCACGACGTCGTGCGCGGGCAGTACGGACCCGGCTGGGCGGCGGCAATGCCCGTCGTGGGCTACCGCGAGGAGCCCGAGGTGGACCCCGCGTCCGAGACCGAGACGTTCGTCGCGGCCCGCTTCACGATCGATGACTGGCGCTGGTCGGGGGTCCCGTTCTACCTGCGGATGGGCAAGCGGCTGTGCAAGCGGGCGACGGAGATCGCGATCCAGTTCAAGGAGGTGCCCCACCAGCTGTTCCGCGACAGCGCCACCGAGCCGGAGGCAAACCTGCTGGCGATGCGGATCCAGCCGGACGAGGGGATCATGCTCCGCTTCGGGGCCAAGGTGCCCGGGCTCGGCATCGACGTCCGCAACGTGACGATGGACTTCACCTACGGGTCGGCGTTCCAGACCGACAGCCCCGATGCGTACGAGACGCTGATCCTGGACGCGCTCCTGGGCGACGCATCGCTGTTCACGCGGTCGGACGAGGTCGAGCAGGCGTGGTCGATCGTGGACCCCATCGTGACCGCGTGGGCCGAGATGGCCGCGCCGGACTTCCCCAACTACGAGGCAGGAACCTGGGGCCCTGAGGCCGCCGAGGACCTGCTCGCCCGTGAGGGTCGCCGGTGGCGACGGATCTGAGCTCTCCCCGGGGCCGCCTCCCCGTTCCGGATCCGCCGCTGCCCGGTGAGCCCACGCTCCGCTGGACATCGCGCGCCCGGAGCATCGAGGACATTGACAAGGAGCTGGCCCGGATGTGGGCCCAGCCGGACCTGATGCTCGAGGAAGGCGGCCATGCGGGCGGGCGCCATATCGCCGCCCGCACCAGCGTGATGAACCTGGTCGTGGTCGCCCGCAATCCGGAGCTCGGCGAGCAGACGGCGGAGATCATCAGCAGGCTCACCGGGCGGCATCCGTCGCGGACCCTCATCGTCACCTCCGCCGACCCGGACGGGCCGCCGTGGCTCGATGCAAGCATCCAGGCGCACTGTGTCCTGCCGCGGGCCGATGCGCCGGAGACGTGCACCGAGATGATCTTCCTGACGGCCGGCGGAGAGACCGGGCGGCACCTGGCCGCCCTGGTGACGCCGCTGCTCATCCACGATCTGCCGGTCACGGTCTGGTGGCCGGGGCAGCCGCCCCTCGGCACGGACCCGGCCGACGCCTTGCTGGAGGAGACGGACCGGCTTGTCGTCGACGGCTCCGCCTGGTCCGGAGACGGCCTCGAGCGGCTCCTGCAGCTCGCGGCGCTGTACGACCGGTTCGATCGACTGTCCATCCGCGACTTCGCGCTCGTCCGGCAGTCACGCTGGCGCGAGGCGATCGCGGCGGTGTTCGACCTGCCGGACTTCCGGCCCTACCTGGGCTACATCCGCCGGATCGCGGTCACCTACGCGACGCACGACGCGATCGGCGCGCCGGGCACCACCAACGTCGTCAAGCCCCTGTACCACGTCGCGTGGCTGGCATCGCGGCTGGGGATGCGGGTGACGTCCCCGCTCACCGCCGTCGAACCCAGGCCCAGCACCTCCCGGCCCGCACGCCGGCGGCCGGGCGAGCGCGCCCCGATGCACCGGGGGATGCAGGCGCAGCTCCGGGACCACTCGGGCGAGGTCGGGGTCGTCATTCGGCCGATCTCCTCGTCCATGCCCGGCGGGACGACGCTGCGCGTGGAGATCCTGGCCGAGCGGCGCGGATCCGAGCTGCGAGCCGACGTCACCGCGGAGGCCGAGAACGTCCATGTGCACACGTGGCTGGACGGCATCCAGTTCATGGACCGCACGTTCCGGGCCCCGCGCCGCAACGACGCGGACCTGCTGGACGAGGCTCTCGAGGTCGGCGGCAGGGACCCGCTGGCGCGGGAGACAACGAGAATGGCCGCACAGCTGATCGACCACGATGCAAACCCGGGTCACCACCGGGACTGATACGCAAGCCAGGCACCCGAGGTTCTTCCGATGTCCACCGATGACCCCTCGACCCGGCCCGATCTCCGGGTGCTCGCATCGCTCGATGCCGTTGCCGAGGCGGCGGCCGTCGAGATCGCACGCCTGCTCGCGGCCGCCATCACGCAACGCGGCGTCGCGCACTGGGCCACCACGGGCGGATCCGCCGCGCCGCCGATCTACCGCCGTCTCCGGGTGCCGCCTCTGCGCGAGACGGTGGACTGGGAGCGGGTGCACGTGTGGTGGGGCGATGACCGCTTCGTGCCGCCCGATCATCCGCAGTCCAACGTCCTGCCCCTGGAGCAGATCCTGCTCGAGACCGGTGGCGACGAGACCGTCTCAGGAGCCACGAGCGCGGACGTCAGCTCGGCCGGATCCGGGGTGCGGCTGCCGGCGGCGAACCTGCATCCGGTGCCCGTGACCGCCGCGATCGCGCATGTCGGCGGGGCGCCATGGGCCGCGGCCCGGTACGCCGAGGCGCTGAAGACGGACGGACCGGCCGCGAACGCGGACGGCGTGCCCATGTTCGACGTTCTTGTCGTCGGCGTGGGACCGGACGGCCACCTGCTGTCCGTGTTCCCGGGCTCCGCGGTCTGGGACGACCCGTCACTCTGCGCCGCGGTCCCGGCCCCGACACACGTCGAGCCGCACATCGAGCGCGTGACGATGCACCCGCGCCTGCTCACCGCGGCACGGACCGTGCTCGTGGTGGCCAGCGGAGCCTCGAAGGCCGACGCGTTCGGCCGGGCCTGGACCGGGGACGATGCCCGCGAGCTGCCCGTGCGGTCGGCGCGTACCTCCAACGCGATCTGGCTGCTGGACGCCGCGGCCGCCGCGGAGCTCCCGCGCCGGTAGGCTTGCGTGAGTGTCGGTCCGGCAGGTCGTTCCGTTCCCGGACCGGTGGCGGTCGAGTCGTTCCTCGACTGGCGGCGGCCCCGCCCATCGGGCACACTCCCGGTCATGGAAAGTGCGATCGGCTGGCTTGTCATCGGGCTCCTCGCCGGCTCCGTCTCGGGCTGGGTGGTGGGCGTCCGGAGCGCGCAGGGGTGTCTGCCGACCATCGTCGTCGGCATCATCGGCGCGGTCGTCGGCGGGTGGCTGAGCGAGCAGATGGGTCTCGGGCAGGTCAGGGGCTTCATCGGGGCCCTGGTGTTCGCGACCCTGGGTGCGATCGTGGTGCGGATCGTGCTGCGCGCGATCGAGGGCCGCCGCTGACCCTCGCGCCTCGCCCGGGCTACCATCGGGGCATGACCCAACCAGCTCCGGCAGCCGCCGACACCCGACCCTACTCCCCCGGCCTCGAAGGCGTGATCGCCGGCGAGTCCGCCCTCTCGTTCATCGACGGGGCGGCCGGACGCCTGCTGTATCGGGGCTATCCCATCGGCGAGCTCGTGCAGCACGGCTCGTACGCGGCGATCGCCGAGCTGCTCTGGACGGGTGAGTGGCAGCCCGACGCCTCGCTCCCGTGCCAGCCGGTTCCGGCACC
Source organism: uncultured Chloroflexia bacterium (assembly GCA_963849495.1). Lineage (GTDB taxonomy): Bacteria > Chloroflexota > Limnocylindria > Limnocylindrales > CSP1-4 > CAIXZV01. The sequence goes on from CAWKHN010000010.1 coordinate 56,439, forward strand.
CGTGATGGCCGCCCTGCGGGCGCTGCCGATGGACGCCAAGCCGATGGACGCTCTCCGCACCGCCGTGTCGGTGTGGGGTGCGACACGGAGCCTGGCCTGGCCGCCGACCCCGGACCAGGCACGGGAGCTGACGGCCTTCTCGCCCTCGGCGCTGGCGGCGTTCGCCCGGCTGCGCCGCGGCCTGGAGCCCGTCGACCCCGATCCGGCGCTGGACCTGGTGGCCGGGTTTCTCTACCAGATCAACGGCGAACGCCCGGACGATGCGACCGCCCGGGCGCTGGACGCCTATTTCATCGTCGGGGCGGAGCACGGGTTCAACGCCTCGACGTTCACCTGTCGCGTCATCACCTCGACGCGCAGCGACCTCGCGTCCGCGGTGTGCGGCGCCATCGGCGCGATGAAGGGGCCGCTCCACGGAGGGGCGCCGTCCGAGGTCGTCGAGCAGATCCACGAGGTGGGCTCCCCGGAGCGGGCGGAGGCGTGGGTGCGTGACGCGCTTGCCCGCGGCGACCGGCTGATGGGCTTCGGGCACCGCGTGTACCGCGCCTACGATCCGCGGGCCGCCGCGCTGCGCACGGTCGCTGAGGGCATGGAGCACCGGCCGGAGTGGCTGGAGCTCGCGATCGCGGTCGAGGACGTCGCGCTGCGCGTGCTCGGCGAGAAGTACCCGGACCGGCCGCTCAAGACGAACGTCGAGTACTACGCGGCCCCGGTGCTCATGGGCGTCGGCCTGACCCCGGACCTGTTCCCGGCCACGTTCGCCCTCGCGCGCCATGCCGGCTGGACGGCCCACGCCATCGAGCAGGGCGCCGGGAATCGCCTGATCCGACCGACCGTGCGCTACATCGGCCCCGGCGAGCGGCCGCTGCCGGAACGGTAGTCCAGCGTCGCGAGCCTCGCCCGCGACGGGCGCGCGACCTCTGGGGTCGCGCCGCGGCCCTCAGCGGCGGCCGATCCTTCGTGCCAGATAGCACTCAGCAGGATGCAAGCTCTGGATCGCGACGCGTCCGGGCCCCAAAACCGGGACAACCAGCATCCAGGAGACTGGCTGACACACTTCGCGCGTCGAATAGGCCGGTGAGTGCTATCTGACCGGATGGCGAAGGATCACGCGGCCGGCGTGAGGTACACGACCGGCGTGAGGTACACGGCCGGCGTGAGGTGCGCGATCTGCTACAGCCAGCCGCGCCGCCGGAAGTAGAGGACCAGCGCAACCAGGATGAGGGCCATGCCGCCCATCACGACCCAGAACGCCGCGAGCTCGCCCTCGCCCGGGACCTTGACGTTCATCCCGAAGATGCTGGCGATGAGCGTCAGGGGCAGCAGCACGACGCTGACCGACGTCAGGACGCGGAGCGAGTCGTTGAGCCGGTGCGAGAGCACCGACTCGTTCGAGTCCTCGAGCGCCTCGGCGACCTCCTTGTAATTCTCGAGGACGTCCCAGATCCGCTCGGCCGCGTCCGTGATGTCGTCGAAGTAGATGTCCAGGTCGTCGGCCAGGTACCGCTGCTTGGTCCGCTCCAGGTCCCGCAGCACGGCGCGCATCGGCCGCACGACGCGGCGGAAGTTGATGATCTCCTGCTTGGCCTCCGACAGGTCGCGGACGATCTCGGCCGACCGTCCCTCGAAGATGTCGTCCTCGAGCTTGTCCAGCTTCGCCCCGATCTTGCGCAGCATCGGAAACGAGGCGTCGACGCAGGTGTCGACGATGCGGTACAGGAGGTACCCCGTCCCCTTCGAGAAGATGGGCTCGCGAACCTCCTCGCGCTCCCGGTATCGCTCGAACATCGCCGCCAGCGGTGGCAGGGGCTGGTCCGGCAGCGTGATCAGGAAGTCCGGCCCCACGAACAGGTCGACCTCGGCGGTGAGCAGGCGGCCCGATGGCTTGTCGAACACCGGGAAGTGGAGAACGATGAACAGGTAGTCGTCGTACGCGTCCAGCTTGGGGCGCTGGTTCCGTGAGGCGACGTCCTCGATCGCGAGCGGATGGAACCCGAATTCGCGCTCCAGCCAGTCGCGATCCGCTTCGCGGGGGTGCTCCAGGTTGAGCCAGCGGACGCCGCCGGCGCGGACGACCTCGGGCCCGGCTGGATCAGCCTGCTGGCCGGATGCCGGGCCCGGCGAACGGACGGACCTGCCCGACCGGAGCCGCGGTCGCGGCGGCAGGTTCGGCACGTGGGGGCCTTCGGATCGTCATGACCGGATCCTAGCGCACGCTGTTCCGATCGGAAACGGGCACGGCGGCCGCCCCGCGGGATTCGGACGACTCCGTCGCGGCCGGGTTGCGCGATGCCGGCTCGGGCACGGCCGGCACAGGCTCCCTCGTTTCACCCTGTCCCCGGCGGAGCGCGAGCGCCACCGCGCCCACCAGGAAGACGACGCCGCCGGCGAGGAACGGTCCGGGCGCCCCGGCGACCGAGGACACGCCCGCCCCCAGCGCCGGCCCGACGATCCCGGCGATATACAGCGGCAGGTAGACCAGGTTGAGCGTGGCGGATCGGCGCTCGGGTGGCACCTCGGTGGCGAGCAGGCTGAACACCATCGCACCCGTCGTCGCCACCGCCGCACCGAGGCCGACCGCGGTGATCGCGAGAGCGCCGACGGACGGCATGTACGGCATCAGCAGGCTCATGACCCCGCCCGCAACGAGCGCCACCAGGAGCACCGGCCGGAAGCCGACGCGGTCGGCAAGGGCACCCGCGACGGGGGACATGAGGGCGCCCACGAGGGCCGCGACACCCGCAACCAGGCCGATCGAGCTCGCCAGCCCTTCCCCCGGGCCGACGATCCCCTCGACCAGGACCGGCACGTATGGCCGCGACACCTGGTTGGCCAGGAACACCACGCCGTAGACAACGAACAGGCCGCGGACGACGGGGTCAGCCAGGACGCCCCGGACCGCCCCGAACGCGAGCCGCAGCACCGGGCCGACGGGGATCACCTCCGGCCGGACCTCGCGGGTGCCCAGGCCGACCAGCAGCGCGGTCCCCAGGGACAGGCACGCCGACAACGCGAACACGCCCGGGATGGACCAGCCCGCGCCGTCGATCAGGAGGCCCGCCAGTGCCGGCCCGACCGCAAACCCGACCGGACCGGCCGCCCCGAACAGCGAGATCGTCGTGGCGAGCCGGCGTCGCGGGGTCACGTCGCGGATCCCCGCCAGCATCACGCCGGTGTTGCCCAGCTGGAACCCGATGAGCAGCACGGCCACCGCGAGCTGCCATGGCTCCCGGGCAGCTGCGGCGAGCCCGAACACGACGACCTCGACGAGGGCGCTCCGGACGATGACCGCCTTGCGGCTGATCTTGTCCGCCCACACGCCCCACAGGGGAACCAGCGGCAGACCCAGGACGAACACCAGCGAGCTGTAGAGGCCCACGAACGGGAGCCGGTCCGCCTCCGGGACACCGAGCTCGCGAAGGTACGCGGGCAGCAGCGCGAACACCTGGCTCACCCCGATGGTCTCGACGAGCTGGGTGACCCAGAAGACGGTGGCGACGATCCGCCAGTCCTGGGGCGGGCGCCCGGCGTTGCTCATCACGCCGGGGACGGTACCGGAACCGGCCACCCCTGTGCCCCGCCTCCGCCATCCGGGACTGGATCGGCCGACAGCGGACCGGCCGACCGGTTCGTGACGACGGCCTCCTGTTTGCGCGGCCCCGCTCATGGACGGCATCCTTGCCGAAATGCCTGTCCCTGAACCACCGATGGCCGGCCGCGACCCGTCGGCGCCCCGCCTCCTGCTGCTCAATGCCGTCTTCCCCGGCCTGGGTCACCTCGTCGCCGGCCGTCGTCGCTGGGCCATCGCGCTGGCAGGCCCGGTCCTCGGCCTGCTCCTCGTTGCTGCCGCGGTTGCGCTGACGAGCCACGCGACATCGCTGGCCGCGCGGGTGTTCGACCCGCAGGTCCTCGCCGTCCTGCTCGCAGTGGAGCTCGCCGTTCTCGGCTGGCGGCTGGTCGCTCTCGTCGCCGTCCGGGCGATCACCCCGTTCCGTCCGCGCGACGCCACGCTGCTGCTCGCGACCGCGCTGGGGCTGCTGATCGTCATCGGGCCGCAGCTGTACCTCGCCAACATCACGCTCGCCGCGCGCGACGCCGCGGCCGAGGTCTACGCTCCGGTCGTCGGCGGCGGTGCCTGGATTCCGGCCGCGACGGCGCCACCGGTCGCCTCCAATGACCCTGACTTCGGCGTCGCTGCGTCGCCGTCAGAGCAGCCGTCCGCATCGCCGACTCCGACGCCCACGCCCGAGGTGCCGCGCATCAACGTGCTGCTGATCGGGATCGACTCCGGGGTCGGGCGCAACACCGCGGCAACCGACACGATGATCGTGGCCTCGCTCGATCCGGTCGGCAGGACGGTGTCCATGGCCTCCGTCCCGCGCGACATGGTGGACGTCCCCCTGCCCGACGGCCGGACGTTCCGGGCCAAGATCAACAGTCTCGTCTCGTATGTCCGCTGGCACCCGACCGCGTTCCCGGGTGCGAACGACGGCGAATCGGTGCTCGCGGCGGCAATCGGCAAGCTGCTCGACCTCGATATCGCGTACTGGGCCGAGGTGAACCTGGGCGGCTTCGTCAACCTCGTGAACTCCGTGGGCGGCGTGACGGTCAACGTCACCAAGGCCTTCTGCGACCCGAACTACAAGGAGTACGGGGTGACCGGCTTCGGCGTGTCGCCCGGCCGGTACCACATGAACGGCGACCAGGCCCTCGCGTATGCGCGCATCCGGAAGGCTGCCGGCGAGAGCGACTTCACCCGCGCCGCCCGGCAGCAGGAGGTGATCGCCGCGCTGCGCGACCGCCTCGTCCAAGGTGCGTTCCTCGGCGATCCGGCCCGGTTCCTGCGGTCGCTGGGGCGGACCATCAGGACCAACGTCCAGCCCGGCGTCCTCGCTGACGATATCGACCTCGTGTCCTCGATCCCGCGCAGCGACGTGTTCCGGGTCGTCATCCAGCACCCGCTCGTCAGAAGCGGCTACGACGCGCGCGGCTCGATCCAGGTCCCGGACATCCCCGCAATCCGGGACCTGGCGGCCCGGCTGTTCACCCCGACCGGCGTGCGGCCCGTGGGCTTCGCGACGATGCCGTCCGCCGGCAGCGGCGCGACGCGGAACGCGTCCTCGTCGACCACATGCGGGATCACGCCCACGCCGGCGCCCACGGCAGCCCCGACTGCATCGCCGTCCGCGTCGCCCACGCCCGGCGCGACCGCGACACCGTCGCCGGCGCCGACACCAACGTCGCCGGCCGCCACGCCGTCGCCCACCGCCTCACCGTCGCCCACCCCGACGACCGGCGCGGGAACGCCCTCGCCCACCGCCTCGCCCACCGCCTCGCCCGCCGCCTCACCGTCGCCCAGTCCGTCACCAGGTCCGTCGTCCAATCCGTGACGCTGCGGCGGATCGTCAACCGGCCCCGTCGATCCTCCGAGCGGTTCTGAAAGCCATGAGCGCCCGCTCCCGAGCGGCCGCGTGGTCGACGACCGGCGCGGGGTAGTCGACTCCCACCCGGCATCCCGCCGCCGCCTGCTGGGCCGGGTCGAGCCGCCAGGGCTCGTGGATGGCCGGACCGGGCACCGCCCGTAGCTCCGGGACCCACCGCCGGACGTAGTCGCCGGCCGGGTCGAAGCGCCGGCCCTGAAGGCTCGGGTTGAACACGCGGAACCATGGCTGGGGGTCCGTGCCGGTCGAGGCCGTCCACTGCCAGCCCCCGTTGTTCGATGCAAGGTCGCCGTCGACCAGGTGACGCAGGAACTCCGCCTCGCCGAGCCGGTAGTCGAGCAGCAGGTCCCGGGCCAGGAATGACGCGGCGATCATCCGTGCCCGGTTGTGCATGAAGCCCGTGGCGTGCAGCTGGCGGATCGCTGCGTCAACGATCGGGTACCCGGTCCGCCCGGTCCGCCACGCCTCCAAGGCGACCGGGTCCTCGCGTGCGGTGAGGCCGGAGAGGTCCCGCCGGTACGGCTCGCGGACGAGGCCGGGCCGGTGCCACAGCACATGGGCATAGAACTCCCGCCAGGCGATCTGGCGCACGAACGCCTGCCGGCCCGCGCTCTCGCCCTCAGCCCGGTCCACCACCTCGACCGGCGACAGCAGGCCCCAGCGGAGGTCCTGGCTGAGCCGTGAGGTCCCGTCCAGGTCGAGGCGATTCCGGGTGTCCGCGTAGCGGTCCACGCGACCGTCCAGCCAGCGGTCGAGGCGGCGTCGTGCGGCGCCCTCGCCCGGGGCGGCGATCAGCACCGGGTCCGCCGTGGGCGAGGGCACGTCCGGGACCGGGTCCGGACGAGCACCGCCCGGAGTCGATGACGGGATGTGGTCCGGGGCAGCCAGGGTCGTCCGTCGCGATCCCGACTCCCACGCGCGGCGGAACGGACCGAAGGCCATGAACGGGCGGCCGTCGCGGGTCAGGACCTGGTCCGGCTCGTGGACGTAGAGCCCGGTGGCAGCATGCACCGTGACGCCGTGCCGGGCGAGCGCGGCGGCGACCCGGGCATCCCTCGACCGGCCGTACGGCGATGCGTCGCGGGTGAGGTGCACGCTCGTCGCACCCACCTCCCGGGCGAGCGCCGTCACCACATCCTCCGGGCGGCCACGCAGTACCCGCAGCCCCACCCCCCGGTTGGCGAGCGACCGCGACAGCTCCGCGACGCTCTCGCGCATGAACCAGACCCGGTTTGGTGCCGGTCGGCGCCCGGCCAGGAGCCCGTCGTCGAACACGAACAGGGGAACGACCGCGTCCGCGGTGGCAAGCGCGGCGACGAGTGCAGGATGGTCGTGGACGCGGAGATCCCGGCGGAACCAGACGACGGCGACACTCGGCACGCCATCTCTTCGCGCGCCGGGCCCTCCCGGACGCATCATCTTCGCAATGAGCGGCCACAGGCTGATCGAGATCCCGGATCCGGCGCTGGTCGTCCTCGTCGGCGCAGCCGGCGCCGGCAAGTCCACGTTCGCCGCCCGTCAGTTCCGGCCCGACGAGGTTCTGTCCTCGGACGACTTCCGGGCACGGATCAGCGGTGATCCAGCCGACCAGACCGTGTCGGGAGCGGCGTTCTCGGCCCTCCATCAGGAGCTCTCGAGGCGGCTCGGGGCGGACCGCCTGACGGTGGTCGATGCGACAAACGTCCAGCCGCGCGCCCGGCGCGCGCTCCTCGCGCGGGCGTCCGACGCCCGCGTCCCCGCGATCGCGATCGTCCTCGAGCTGCCGGCGGCGCTGGTGCTCGCCAGGAACGCGGGACGGCCGGGGCGGGTCGTGCCCGAGGATGCGGTGCGCCGCCAGCTGGCGGACCTCGGGCGGACGCTGGCGGCCGGCCGGCTCGATCGCGAGGGGTTCGCTGAGATTACGCGGCTGACCGATCCTGCGGAGGTCGACGCGGTCCGGGTCGTCCGGGTCAGGCTCTGATCCGGTCAGGCCCCGGGATCGAGCGTGAGGCGCCCGAACGGCCTGGCACGCAGCTCGACCCACACGCCGTTCTGCATGTACACGTCCCGGCGGCACACCTCGAGCGCCTCGTCCGCCGAGGCAGCACGGATCAGCAGCACGGACGCGGACACGTCCGCGAACGCCCCGACCTCGACGATCACGCCCTCGGCCTTGAGCTCCGCGGCCCGCGCGAGGTGCGCGGCGCGGAACGGGACGCGGGTCTCGGCCGCATCCGGAGCGTACGTGGCCTCGATGAACCACACGCTCTCGAGCGCGTGGGCAGGGACGGGCATGTGCTCGGTCATCGTCACAGGGTAGCGGTGCCGGCAGCGATCAGGGCGATGGCGAGCACCGTGAGCGCGATGCCGGCGATGTGGCTCCGCGTGAGCCGGTCGTGCAGCACGCTGATCGCGAGGACCACGGTCACGACGGGGTAGAGCGAGGACAGGACGGCGGCGATGGCCAGCTGACCCGCTTGGGTGGCGAGGATGAATGCCCCGTTGCCCGCCATGTCCAGCAGCCCCACGACGACCAGCCGCCCGGCGAGGTCGCGGCCGATGCGCCACGGCTGTCGCCAGGCGGCGATGAGGACCACCATCACGACGGCCTGGAGCAACCGGATGACCACCAGCGGCCCGAATGCCCCGGCACCGGAGAGCTGGCCGATGAACACGTTCATCGACCCGATCGCGAGGCCTGCCAGCAGTCCCCACCGGATCCCGGAGGGTCGGTCGTCGGCATGGCCGGGGGCGCGCGTCACCAGCACAACGGCCAGCAGTGCCGCCCCGATCCCCGCCACCGCCGCGGGCCTGGGCACGCCTTCGAGCACGAAGCCCACGCAGGTCGGAACCACGGCGGCAAGCACGCCGGTCGTCGGCGCCACCACGCTCATGCGACCCTCGGCCAGGCCCCGGTAGAGCGAGGTGATGCCGACCACTCCCGCGACACCGGAGAGCATCGCCCACAGCAGATCCGCGCCCTGTGGGACGGGCTCGCCGCGGGCGACCGCGAGCGGCAGCGCGGCGAACAGCCCGACGAGCTGTGTCGCCAGGACCACGCCGAACAGCGGCGCACGCCGGCTGAGCATCCCGCCGCCGAAATCGCTCGACCCCCACGCCAGAGCGGACAGCAGGCCCAGGACGACGACCGCCGAACCCGGACCGAGCGGGTCAGGCAGGGGCGACGCCCTCGGGCTCGACAAAGGCATCGACGGCCGTCGGTCCGTCCAGCCGGACGACGACGTCGGCCAGGGCGTCGTACCGGTCCGATGTCGTGAGGTAGATCACCTGGAAGTCCGCCGCGATCTCGCGCAGGAGCTCCAGCGCACGAGAGGCGCGGGCGTCGTCGAGGGTCACGAACGGGTCGTCGAGGACGAGGGGCGGTCTCCGATCGCCGGTCACCAGCCGGACGAGACCGAGGCGTGCCGCGAGATAGACGATGTCCAGGGTGCCCTGGGACAGCTCGCTCACGGGCACCCAGTCCTCGCGCTCTGGTGAGAACACCTCGATGCCCAGGTTCGTGTCGTCCACGCGGACCCGCCGGTAGCGGCCATCGGTGACCCGGGCCACGTCGGCGACCATGCGGCGCTCGAGATAGCGCGTCGCGCGCTGCATCGTCGCCTGCTCGGCCGAGTTGATCTCGCGCAGCGTCGCGGTATAGACCCGCTCGCGGCGGAGGAGCGCGCCGAGCTCCTCCCTCGCTGCGGCGAGGCGCTCGGCGAGCCCGGCGACCTCCTCCGCATCCACGGGGTTCTGCTCGACACGCGCCCGGGCGTTGGCCTCCTCGTCCCGCGCCCGCTCCAGGGTGCGCTCCGAGTCGCCGACCTCCACCTCGAGGCGCTCCCGGGCCCGGGGTTCCTTGGCGATGGGACCGAGAGCCTCCAGGGCACTGGTCTTCTGCTCGATCTGCAGGGCGGCCGTGTCTCTCTGGGTCGGCAGACCATCGCGCGGCTCGTCGCCGATGAGCCCCTGGAGGCGCGAGCGGCGCTCCTCGATGTTCGCGACGTGGGCCTCCTCGCCGTGCAGCAGGTCCTCCGCCTCCTGTTCGCCGGGCAGACCCAGCCGCTGCAGCAGGTCCGCCTGCTCGGCCTCCTTCTGCTGGAGCTCGAGCTCCATGTCGGAGCGTCCGCGCAGGCGCCGGTTCACCTCGACGTCCCGGAGCTGGTTGTCGACCCGGTCGCTCCGCCGCATCCAGTACCCGACGATCGCAAGCAGCAGGCCGACGGCCGCGACGACGACGCCGATCGCGAGCGGAATGGTGCCGAGGTCGATGATGCCGGCGGTGGCCAGACCGAAGTCCGCGCCAGCGATCAGGATCCCGATGAGCACGACGCCGATCGACCAGCGCGACGCGGGCTGCCACCGGACCGCGGGTGGCACGTCGAAGCTGACCTGCACCTCGTCGGCCAGTGCCGACCTGAGCGTCGTCACGGTGGTGCTCACGACCCGCAGCCGCTCCACGGTGGTCCTGAGCACGGGCAGCGGCGTCGACGACGGGTGGGTCCCGTCCAGCTCGGTGATCTCGTCACGCACGACGACCGCAGTGCGGTACCGGTCGAAGCGCTCACGGGCAGCGTCGCGCTCGGCCGTGAGCCGTTCAGCCTGGCGGGCCTTCTCCAGCAGCGAACGGCGCTCGGCGAGCGCCGTTTCCGCCCCGCCCTTGCGCTCCCTGGCGACCGCAAGCGTGTCGCGATCCCTCTCGAGCCGGGCGAGGGCCTCCTCCCCCGCCTGGACCTTGCTCGACAGGTCTGCCGTCGCCTCTTCGGCTGACTTGAGCCGGCCGGGGTTCTTGATGCCCTTCGTCTGGAGGTCGTGGAGGGCCCTGTCCAGCTTCTTGCGGGCGCGGCTGGTGCCCCGATCGGCACCGCTGATCGATGCCTGGAGCCGGTCGCGGAGCGCGGCCTCGTCCCGCTGGAGCCCGGCGAGCTCGTGGTGGCGGACGGACGCGGTGGAGCGGAAGAATGCCTCCGACGGCACACCGGACAGCTCCGCGAGGGCCTCGTCCGCCCGCGCGGGATCGGTGATGACCTCTCCCTCCAGCTCCAGGCGGACCTGCCCCCGGGCGCCACGGAACGACTTCTCCAGGCGGCCCTCGTGGATCCCGCCGTCCTCGTCGTCGTAGGTGAACGCCATCCCGATCGACGTCCGCGCCTCGGCATCGCCGTCCCACGGGACGAGACCATCGAGATCGCCGGCGGCGCTGGTCACCTTGCGCGTGAGGGCGAGCTCGATCGCGCGCTGGAGCGTCGACTTGCCCGCCTCGTTGGGGCCGCGGACGATCGTGATCCCGGGCGCAAGCTCGATCTCGCGGTGATGGAAGCGACGCAGGTCGTGTATGGAGAGGCTCGCGATCCTCACAGCGTCACCTCGTGGCCGGCCAGCAGCAGCCGTCCCAGGCGGAGCACGTCCCGCAGCTCGGCGGCTTCGCCGGCCGCCGCATCGTCGCCGGTCGCCTCGAGGTCCGCGATCCGACCCTCGACGTTGCGGATGAAGGCGCCCGAGATCGTCTCTGCTGGCGGGAGGGCACCTTCCGTCAGGGCCGGCTGGCTCGCGTCCCGGACGCGAACCCGGAGGAAGAGGCTGCGGAGAGCCTCCTCGACCTCTACCGGTTCCAGGTCCAGCTCGTCCGGCCGGACGCCGATCAGGCGCACGTCCAGCACGAGGTCGGGGTCCGCCGCGCCGCGCAGGCGCGCGAGGAAGGCCGGCTGGGACTCGATCGTCGACGCGTCCACATCCAGGTGCTGGAACGTCGTGCGTCCGACCACTCGCTCCTCGACCGTGACGACCTTCTTGCCGTCGCGCTGGTCGAGGCTCACCAGCAGGACCTTGCCGGCCCGATCCTGGTCCACCGCGACGGGCTCCGGCGCACCCGAGTATGCGTAGGTGACGGTCCCCGCCTTCGCGATCTGCGCGGCATGCCAGTGGCCGAGCGCCAGGTAGTCAAGGCCGCTCGACGCGATCTCATCGGTCGTGATGACGACCTCGTCGTGATCCGTGCGGCCGGGGATCGCAATCGCCGCGTGGAGGAGGCCGATCTTCCAGGTCGCCGGCGGGACCACCACCGCGGCGAGGTCCCGCAACGGGCTGTGCGGCGCGCGCTTGGTCGCGAACACGGGTCCGTGGACGACCACGTCGAGCGCAGGCAGGTGGATCCACGGGCGGTCGGGCGTGAGAACCGTGACCATGTCATCGGCGGGGCCGGTGCCCGCGAGCGCCGGCAGGTCGTACGCCCGATACACCGACGCGCGGTCGTAGACGTCGTGGGTGCCCGGGATCAGCACCGAGCGGATACGGCCCTGGGCGAGCCGTGCGAGCTCTGCGGCGACGCGCTCGACGGTGCGCCGCGGCTGGACGTTCGAATCGAACAGATCCCCGGCGACGAGAAACAGGTCAACCTTCTCGGCCAGGGCCAGGTCCACGCTGGCGCCGAACGCGGCAAACTGCCGCTCGCGCTGGGCGGCGGCCGCAGGACCCAGGTCCGCATGCCGCGCCCCGAGATGGACGTCTGCGGTATGGAGCAGTCGGAGCATGCGGTGGGCCTGCCTCCCTGATCGACTCCGTCGGTGTGGCGGCATGCCGACCGGGTCCCGCAAGCGGCCAATTCCCGCCCCACCCGCCACGAGACCAGGCACGGTCTCGGACGTGTACAGGGCCAGGCCGGTCGCCCCCGGGACCCGGTTGCGAAGCGGGCGCCCCCATCGCTCCCGTCTCGCCATGCCGAGTCTCGCGCGCCATTGTGACAGGTCGCCTGTCACGGGCGCATGTGCCGCTGCGGGGCGGCCGTGCCGACGCCCGGCCCCTCGTGGGACGGGCTGCCCGACACCCGATTCCGTGAGCCGGTGTAGGCTTGATGCACGTACACACCGGTGCGCCCCGAGCTAGGGACTCCGAGCACGGCACCTGGGTCGCGCGGCCCCGGCTGACTCCCCGCCGAGGTCTCCGACGTCGGGTGAGGTCTCCAGCGCGGTGCACACCACGAGCCGTCCGAGCGCGCGCCCGGGAGGAGCACAAGCCGTGACCTATGTCGATCGAACCCTCACCTGTGTCGACTGTGGCGTGGAGTTCATCCACTCCGCCGCGGACCAGGAGTACTACCTCCAGAAGGGGTTCACCTCGGATCCCAAGCGCTGCGCGTCGTGCCGTGCCTATCGCCGGGCCAGCCGGGACGGGGGCGGTGCGGATCTCCGCGCGATCGGCGGGCCGCGGGGCTACGAGCGCACCGATGACCGTGGCGCGCGGGAATACTTCGTCGCGATCTGCACGTCGTGCGGGAACCAGGCACAGGTGCCGTTCAAGCCGCGGATGGACAAGCCCGTCTACTGCTCGGACTGCTTCCGGACCGTCCGGCCGGACTGAGCACGCGCGCCCGGGCGTCAGGCCCGGAACACCTCGCCCTCGCGGAACCGGTCTCGGTGCCGCCCGCGCCAGACCGTGACCCGGCCCTGCCCGTGGACCTGCCACGCACCGTTCCGCCCGACCACGGCGGTGTGCTCGTCGATCCCGAGCACGAACCCTCCGCGTGGCGCCTGGAGCGCGACGAAGGCCGACAGCACCTCGGGCCAGGCATCGTAGTGCGGCAGCACGGCAACCCCGTCGACGAGCGCCAGCCCGGCCGGCCAGCGAAGCGGGAAGGGCAGCGGGAACCGGATCCAGGGCAGGCGGCGGAAGTCGATGCTGTGGCCCACGATCGCCATCGCGCCGGCCGAGCAGCCGGCCACCGTCGCGCCACGGGCACTCGCGGCGCGGAGCGCCGCGCCCAGCGGCGACTCGCGCAGGACGGACAGCAGGTGTCGCGGGTTGCCCCCCGACAGGTACACGAGATCCGCCTCGCCGATTGCCTGGAGCGCGGCCCGGTCGCGGCCCTCTGCGGCATTGCGGACGAGGACCGGCTCCACCTCTGCGCCCAGTGACGAAAAGTGCTGGACGCCCATCTCGGCCCAGGCGCGGAACGTCGCCTCCCCGTCGGGTGCCGAGGCCGTCGGCAGGATCGCGACGCGCGGGCGGCTGCGACCGGTCGCCTCGAGCAGGCTGCGGTCGAACTCGGCCATGGGGGCGAGGAACTCACCGGCGCCGACGAGCGCCACGGGTCCGGACACCCGGGCAGTCTAGTGCGGGCAGCAGAAACCCGAGCCGGAGGGGCTCGGAGGGCCACATCGGAGCCCGGGACGAGGCCGACGACAGGCGTTGCCGGGTAGGACGCCGATGGACGCATCCTGAGACACTGCCCGGGCACCCTGACCCACATGGAGATCCGGTGACGTCGTCCCAGCGCTGGTCCATGCTCGCGGCCATCCTCGGCTCGTCGATGGTGTTCCTCGATGGCACGGTGGTGAACCTCGCCCTGCCCCGGATCGGGGCGGAGCTGCCCGCGACGCTCGTCTCCACGCTCGAGGGCCAGACCTACGTCGTCAGCGGCTACCTGGCAATCCTGGCTGCGCTGCTTCTCCTGGCCGGCGCGCTTGCCGACTACCACGGACGCCGTCGCGTGTTCGCGATCGGCCTGGCCGGCTTCGGCATCACGTCGGTCCTGTGCGGCCTGGCGCCGACCCTCGAGATGCTGGTGGTGTTCCGCCTCCTCCAGGGTGCGGCGGGCGCGCTGCTGGTGCCGTGCTCGCTGGCCATCCTGACCGCGATCTTCCGCGGGTCCGCCCTGGCCCGCGCGTTCGGGATCTGGGCCGCCGCCACATCGGCAACGACGCTGATCGGCCCGCTGGTCGGTGGCCTGCTCGTGGACGGCGTGAGCTGGCGGGCGGCGTTCCTGATCAACCTGCCCCTTGTCGTCATCGCCCTGTTCGCCACCCTGCGCCACATGCCCGAGACCCGTGCCGACGGAGCCACCGGGCACTTCGACTGGCTGGGTGCGGCCGTCGCGGTGGTGGCCGTGGGGGGCCTGGCATTCGGCACCATCCGGGGCCAGGACAGGCGGTGGGAGGATCCCGTCGCGTGGGCGGCCCTCGGTGTCGGGCTGGTGGGACTGGTGGCATTCCCGGTGCTGATGGCACGCCGCCCGGACCCGCTCGTTCCGCTGGCGCTGTTCCGGCGCCGCAGGTTCGCGACGATCAACCTGTCAACCCTGCTGATCTACGCCGGCCTGTACACGACATTCACGTTCCAGGGGCTGTTCCTCCAGGGTGTGATCGACTACTCCGCGACGGCCACCGGGGTCGTGAGCCTGACGTCCGGGCTCATGCTCACGGTGCTGTCCACGCGGGTCGGCGCTCTCGCCGGGCGGTACGGTGCGCGACCGTTCCTCGTGGCCGGTCCCCTGATCATGGCAGCGGGCCTGCTCTGGCTGGCGCGTGTCCCGGCGACGACCGAGCCCTGGCGGCTTGCCCTCGGTGACCCGTCCACGTTCGCGCCTCCGCCATCGACCATCGTGGACATCCTGCCGTTCGCCGGCCTGTTCGGGATCGGGATCTCGCTGGTCGTGGCGCCGCTGACGTCCACCCTCATGTCGTCGGTGCCGGTCGGGAACGCGGGCATCGCGTCAGCGATCAACAACGCGGTGAGCAGGATCGGCCAGCCGCTGGTGACGGCCCTGATCTTCGTGGTCGTGTCGGGCTCGTTCTATGGGGCGCTCGCGGGCGCGGTGCCCGGCCTCGATGCCGCCGACCCGTCTCTCCGCGCGCTCGTCCAGCCGCTCAACCCGCCGGGGGCCGGCACGCCGGCGGCGGTCGCGGCGGCCGCGAAGATCGCGTCGGTCGACGCGCTGCGGGTGGCGGCGGTCGTGTGTGCGATCCTGCTCGCCGTGGGAGCGCTGGCCAATCTCGTCGGGCTGCGCGGGGGCCGGGATGAGCCCGAGGGTTCAGAGGACGGCGCGGTCGCCGCGGCCCGCCCGACCGGTGCGACGCCCGCGGCAGAGGCGCCCGGTGGCTGAGCCCGTGCACCCGCCCCGGGACTGGGATGCCGCGACCTATGACCGGATCGCCGACCCGATGGCCGGATGGGGCGCAACCGTCCTGGACCGGCTCGAGCTGCGAGGCGACGAGCTCGTGCTCGACGCCGGCTGCGGCTCCGGGCGGGTGACCGAGCTCCTGCTGGACCGGCTGCCCCGGGGCCGCGTGATCGCGCTCGACGGGTCGCCGGCGATGATCGCGGCAGCTCGCGAGCGCCTGGCCCGGCACGGAGACCGGGTCGACTGCGTGGTCGCAGACATGGCGCAGCCGCTCCCGCTCCCGGACGCCGGGGTGGACGCCATCCTCTCGACCGCGACCTTCCACTGGATCGCCGACCACGACGCCCTGTTCCGGCACCTCGCCGCGGTGCTGCGGCCGGGGGGCCGGCTCGTCGCGCAATGTGGCGGGGCGGGCAACATCGCCACCGTGACGCGTGCCCTGGCCCGGGTCGGTGACGGCTGGACGGGGCCGTGGGTGTTCGCCTCGCCCGAGCAGACGCAGCGGCGGCTGGAAGCAGCCGGCTTCACGGACGTCAGGACCTGGCTCAACGACGAGCCGACGCTGCTGGAGGCAGGCGAGCCCTTCCTCCGGTTCCTGCGCACCGTGGTGCTGGGCGCGCACCTCGACCGGTTGCCGCCCGCCGAGCACGACGCCTTCGTGATCGCGGTCGCCGACCTGCTCCCCGACCCGGCGATCGACTACGTGCGGCTCAACATCCTGGCGACCCGTGCCGGCTGACACGGGATCCGACGGCGAGGTCGGGCGCGGTCAACCCCGGGCGACCCGGTAGCCGACGCCCCGGATCGTCTCGACGTAGTCACCGGTGTCGGGCCTCGATCCGACCTTGCGACGCAGGTTCCGGACGTGGCTGTCGATGGTGCGATCGGATTCCTCATACAGCCCGCCGAACAGCTGCTCCGCGAGCTGCGTGCGCGTCATGACTCGCCCGGGGTTCGCCGCCAGCGCGGCCAGCAGGTCGAACTCCGTGCGGGTCAGGGACACGAGCTCGGAACCCCGCCGGACCTCGCGTGCGACCTCGTCGATCTCGAGATCGTGAAGCCGCATCGCGCCCGGCTCGGCCACCTGCCGTGTCTCGGGCCCCGTCCGTCGCAGCACGGCCCCGACCCTGGCCACCAGCTCGCGCGGCTCGAACGGCTTGGTGACGTAGTCGTCGGCGCCGAGCTCCAGCCCGGCCACGCGGTCGACGAGGTCCACACGCGCGCTCAGGATGATCACGGGGACCCGGAGACCCTCGGCGCGGAGGGTTCGGAGGACGTCGAACCCCGAGCCGCCCGCCAGCATGATGTCCAGGATCATCAGGTCGGGGCGCGCGCGCCCGAGCTCGATGGCCTGCGCCGGGGTTGCGGCGGTGTCGACCTCGTGACCCTCCCTGCGCAGGTAGGCTGCGACGCCATCGGCGATCGCCCGCTCATCGTCCACGACCGCGATTCTCGTCATGCGGGGAGCGTGACACGAGCTGCCCGACGACCGGCAGGTCCAGCCAGCCCGAAATCGGTTCTCGACGTGACCATCCCGCCCGGTCGGGCCCATGTGCCCCTTGGCATGCCCCAACGGCGACCCGGACACTGTCGCCGGGGGGAGCGCGTGGCGACATCATGGATCCACGGGACCTGGGCGCGGCGACGCCGGGTTCCCCGGTTCGCATGGCGTCCCGGGAGGGACTGATGCGTCACAGCAGGCGTGTCACGGCGATCGCGCTCGGCATCCTCATGGCCCTTGTGGCCTCCTCGTCCATGGCGGTGGCCAAGGGTCCCGGCGGGGGCGGCAGCCACGAGACCATCGCCGGCAACAACCTGTCATTCCCGGTGATCTGGAGCGACGGGGTCACGAAGGCGTTGCGCGGTGACTCCGGTGCGCCGGTGTTCGCGGGCGAGTCGACCGTCGTCGACGGGGTCAGCTGGTACCACCAGCAGGATCCCCTCAATGAATGGCAGGCGGAATCCGGGGACTGGTCCTCCAGCCTGGTGGACGTCTCCTGGGTCGACTGGGGCGACAATCTCGCCAAGTCCTGGTCCCTGACCTCCCAGGTCCGTGTCGAGACCACCCTGTACCAGGATCTGGCAACCCCGATGCTCGGCTATGAGATGCAGCTGCTGTTCGGCAAGGGCACCTCCGAGATGTGGGGCACCAACGGGGAGACCTACGACAGTACGCAGGCGACCGTCTACTCGGGCTGCGCACGGCTCACCATCCAGAAGCTGCTCGACGGCGCCGAGACCCTCGCCTGGGACGGCGCGACCGGCGAGTGGACGGGCGATGTCGGGCAGACCATCTTCAACAGGGCCGTGTGGCAGACGACGGACGGCCCCGGCGGGTACTCCGCCGAGATCAACATCCCGGGCAAGGTGATCTACGGATACGTGTGGAACGTCCGGAACGCGAACGACGGCGCAGGTCTGTACCGGATCACGTACAGCCTCGACGGCGTCAGCTGCCCGGTGACCATCAACACGGTGTTCGACACGACCCGGATCATGGCCGCCGTCGAGAGCACGACCGCCGTCCCCGCGGGCGAGCCCGTGGCAAACCTCGAGGTCCTGGACCGGGCGGACAACCTGACCTACGTGGACGTCCCGATCCTGAGCCGCCGCTGACACGCTGTTCAGATTGCGGAGCTCGTGTCCGGGGTCTGGCCGGTGCTGCCGGCCGCCCCGGGCGCGCCGGCCGCGCCGGCCGCCGGCAGCTCCACCCGGAAGACGGCACCGCCGTCGGGCCGGTTGGCCGCCGACACGCGACCGCCCTGTGCCTCGACCAGCGCCCGCACGATCGCGAGGCCCAGACCGGCGTGCCCGGCCGTCCTGTCGGGCGCCGCATCGGCACGATAGAAGCGATCGAAGACCCGATCGGCGTGATAGCCGAGGCCCGGCCCATCGTCGACGATCTGCGCGAGCACGCGGCCGGCGTCGAGCGTCACCCGGATGCGCACCTCCCCGCCGTCGGGGACGTGCCGGAGCGCGTTGTCGACGAGAGCGGCGAGGACCTGCTGGATCCGGTCCGGGTCACCAATCGCCATCACGGGACCGGTGCCCTCGGCCACGACCCGCCGTCCGCCCACGGCCGCTGCGGCGGCGAAGGCGTCCGCCGTCGAGGCGGCGGCCCTCGCGACATCGACGGCGATCGCCTGGATCGGCAGCTGGCGGACCTCGGCCAGGGCAATCGTGCGCAGGTCGCTCACGATCCGGCCCAGGAGCCGCGTTTCGTCGCGGATGGTCTCGAGGTGCCGGCGCTCCGGCTCATAGACGCCGTCCAGGATGGCACTGACGGTCGTCTGGATCGCGGTGACCGGGGTGCCGAGCTCGTGCGCAGCGTCCTGGAGGAAGCGCCGGCGCGACGAGTCGGCCTGCTCGAGGGCCTCGGCCATCGTGTCGAACGAGCGGCCCAGCTCGCCGATCTCGTCGCGCCGGTCGCCGACACCGGACCGTCGCGCAAGGTCGCCGCCCGCAAGCGCCGCGGCCGTCCGGCCGAGCACCCGGAGCGGGCGAATGAGGGCCTCGGCGAGGATCAGGCCGATCGCGATCGACAGGATGCCGGAGAGGACGGCCACGATCACCAGGATCGTGGACGTGCGACGTTCGACCTCGACCCAGGCCAGGTTCGCAGGATCCTGGGACGCGGAGGGGGACGGCTGGCCCGGCGAGGCATCGGTGACCGCGACCGGGGACCCGCCGGCGCGAGGCCTTGCAGCCGCCAGGACCGCCAGCGCGCCGGCATGGATCGAGCCGCCCTGTCCGGCCGCCGGCGGCCCGGATGCGGTGGGGAAGCCGTTGGTCGCCGGTGACTGGGTCGCACGACTGCCGGTCCCCGCGGAACCGCCCGGCGCGGAGGGACGGCCGCTCTGGATCGCCGATCCGCTCGGCTGGGGCGAGGGAGAATGCGACGGTTTGGCCGACGGTCCGCCCGGCTGACCCGGCGAGGCGGTGGGGGGAGGCGGCGGCGACCCGGCGGGAGGGCTCGTCGGGGTCGGGATCGAGGACCCGGGGCCATTGGGCCCTGGCGGCGACGGCTCAGTGTTGGGGCCGGCGGAGGGTCCCCTGGTGGCGGCGCCCGGGGTTGTCGTGCCCGCAGGGCCGGGACCGTCACTCGCCGAGGCATCGACCGATGCGTTCGGATCCGCGGTTGTGCCGGGCAGGGGCGTCGGGGCCGGAAGAACCGGCTCGAACCCGTAGCGGATGACCACCGGCATGGCGAGCACCATGACGAGGGACGTCGTCATGGCGACGAGCGCGAACGACAGTCCGAGCCGCAGGCGCAGGCTCACCGGTCCATCCGAGCTGGCTCCTCGTGGCGCATGTCGCCGGCCCGGCGAACGCCGGGCTCATGGTGCGCCCCGCCTGGACGCTAACGCGAGACGGCCGGACCGGTAAGGTCCGACCGTCCCGTTGAGGACCCGGCGCGCGCCGGCGAGCGCGCGACGTGACCCTCAGTGACCCGCCCTGCCGGGCACCGGATCTGGCGTGGCTGTCGATCCCGCGCCGGCGTGGGTCTGTGTCCGGTCCTGAGTCTGGGTCTCGATTCCCTCCTTCCCCTGTGCCTGGCTCTGTGTCTGTGTCTGGGTCTGGGTGTTGGCCTGGGTCTGGGTGTTGGCCTGGGTCTGAGCGGTGACCTGTGCCTGTGCCTGGGTTTCAGCCTGGGCCCGGGTCTGGGCCTTGGTCTGCGTCTGCGTCTGGACCTGCGCCTGCTCGCCCGTGCCGGTCGCGACCTGGCTCTTGGTCCCGGTCTGGGTCTGTGCCTGCTCGCCCACGGCGGCCGCGACGGCCGACGGACCGCCCGGACCATCGCGGTCCTGATCCCGGACCTGGTCCTGGACCGCATCCCCGTCACAGGTGCCGTCCTGCAGCTGGTCGCGGTCCCGGTCCTGCGTCAGGTCGGCATCGGTGGTCACGGTTGCCACAACGATCGCCGAACCGTGCAGCCGGTCGCGGTCCTGATCGGGATCCTGGAGCCGGATCTTGTCCTGCGTGCCGTCGCACGTGCCCGTGCAAGAGGGCGCGACGCCGGACCCCGATGCCGCGAACGCCACCGCTGCGGTGGTCGCAAGAAGCATCGCGGCCGCGACGCCGATCGCCACTGCCCTGTTCTTCATTCTGGTTCACCTCCGGCCGACGGCCCGGGGACTTCCGTCCCGCAGGTGGCCGCTTCCGATTGACCTGATCGTGTCAGGCCCGCGTGCAGGAACCGCGCAGAAGCTGTGGAGGTTGCGTCGAGGATGTCGGCGGCGAGACGGCCGGCCGCGCGGAGGTGAGGCGGGTCAGCGTCCGACGCGAAAGGGGCCGCCGTGGCCGGGGATCACGATGTCCGCTGCGCCGAGCACGCGCTCCCGGTGTCGCACGATGGACTCCTGGTCCCAGGCCAGCGGGTCCTGCTCGGGTGTCCGGTCCTCGCGCCACCAGAGGTGCGTCATCGCATACACGGCATCGTCCGCCTCGACGAGCAGCGTCGCGTCCTCCTCCGTGTGACCAGGCGTCAGCCACAGCTGGGTCTTCGGTGAGAGGCGATAGCCGTCGCCGTCATGGTCGAGCCACAGGTCGTCCTTGTAGCGGGCCCAGAAGTCCACGACCTCGGCGTTCGGGAACAGAGCGATGTTCACCGTGTGATCGGGATGGTGATGGCTGAGGAACACGTGCGTGACGGCCTCGGGCGCCACGCCCAGGTCCCGCAGCGGGTCCAGGATCAGGGACCGCCGGGCCACCATCCCGGGGTCCACGACGATCAGGGAATCCGCGTCACGGACGAGCACGATGGACGAGCCGACGCGGTCGCCCGCGTAGCCGGCGTGGAGGAGATGCACGGTCGTCATGCGCGCAGCGTAGCGGGCGCCGGCGTCAGCCGCCCGCGCTCCGGCGTCAGCGGGCGGGCATGTCCCGCGGCATATCCCCGGGCGTGTCCACGTCGCGGAGCGTCTCGCCGTCCGGGTCGAGGGCACGCCAGTCCCCGGCGGGCAGCCTCGCCGATGGCACGGCGTCGAGCAGGGCTCGCAGGCTGCGCCGCCCCTCCGCGAGGCAGATTCGGACCGCCGCGCCGGCCGCCATGGACCGCAGTGCGAGCGGGAGGGGCGACGGCACCGGCGCGGCAAGGGTCATCGCCACGATCCCCGCCTCCGCCGCCAGGCCATCGACCAGCAGCTGCAGGACGCCCGGGTTCAGGCTCGGCATGTCACCGCCGACGACCAGCACGACGGATGCGGGGCCATGACGACCGGCCGCCAGGCCCGCCGCAAGCCCGGCCAGCGGCCCGCCGTACGGCTCGGCGTCACGGGCGACGAGGACGCGCGGGGCGAGATCCACGGGCAGCGCCGGCACAGGGACGTCGGGCGCGAGCACGAGGACGATGTCCCCGGCCACGGTCGACACGGCGCGGAGAGCGTGGTGGAGCAGCGACGCCCCATCGAGGACGGCTGCCAGCTTGTTGCCCGGGAAGCGGGACGACGCGCCGCCGGCGAGCACGATCGCGGCGACGGTCATGCGGGCTCGGCCCCGGCTGCGGCGGCGTTCACGCGGGGCCGTCCCCAGGGCCGTCGGGGTCGCCCATGCCCGCGCCGGCCGTCCCGGCGGCGGCCCGCTCCCGCATCCGGGCGATCGTCTTCGGGCCGAGCACATGACCCGCGTCCGTGCGCCGCAGCAGGCCGCGCCGGTCGAGATCCTCGAGGATCACCAGCACGTACCTGCGGCTCGTGCCGGTTGCGTCGCGGAACGCGGCCGGTGACAGCGGCCCCACGGCCGACATCGCGAGGGCCTGCCTGACGAGGTCCCGATAGGTCGCCGCCGCCCAGGCGAGGTCGTCTTCCAGCCGCACGATGCGACGCGACGTCTCCAGCGCGCGCACGCCGTCGGGCGGACATCCCGCCGCGCGCGCCGCCTCCGCCAGGGACGGGGGCGCGGCCACCGCAAGTGAGGTCTCCAGGCGATCCATCGCGGCCAGCGTGTCGGGCGGCAGCCCCGGCGCCCGCCCCGCGTCCCGCACCCGGTCGCCGTCCCGAGCGAGCAGCCCATCGACGACCAGCGCATCGGTGACCTGGCGGGCGATGTCCTCGGCGGCGCTCGGGCCGACCGTCACCAGGCGTCGCGCCGCCAGCGCCACCTCGTGGCGCAGCAGCGCGGCCGGCAGCCCGGGCGACGCAGGGTCGGCCGCGTGGTGAGCCGCGACCAGGCGCCGGATCGTGGCCCGCAGCGCCGCCTCCACGTCCGCGGCAAGCGCCCAGCCACCCGGGCGTCGAATAGCGCCGTGCAGGTCGAGGCGTGCATCGCCCGGGCCCGCCGGTGCCGCGGCGAGTGCCGCCGCCCGGTCCGCGGTGAGCCGCCGCCGCGAGACCCCGCGCGGCGGCAGGGCGTCGAGGACGATGCCGCCGCCCGCCGTCGATCCGGGCGACGGCCGCCGGAGCGCGAATGGGTCACCGGCCGCCGCCGCGATCGGACTGTCCAGGCGGAGCAGCGCGATCGACGAGCCGTCGGCCAGCTCGATCGCCTCGCGGGGACCGCGGACCACGAGCGCGCCGACCTGCTCGGTTCCGAGGTGGAGGCGCAGGCGCTCCCGGTCGGCGGGCGTGGACGGCAGCGACGCACCGAACCCCGCGAGCCGGGCCGCCGGCCGGATCGCGACCAGCAGCCGCGACGTCGCGACGACCTCCGGATCGGTCGTCAGGGCCTGGCCACGCCGCAGTGCCTCGGCCTCGACACCGCCGACGAGCAGCGCCGTCCGCCCGCCGGCAGCCGCCTCGACGCTCGTCCCCCGCACCTGGACCTCGCGGACGCGGATGTCGAGGCCGTCGGGCATCAGGCGCAGCGTCGAGCCCGTCGCGACCGGCCCGCCGCGCAGGCTGCCCGTGACCACGGTGCCGCGGCCCCGGACGGCGAACACGCGGTCGATCGCCAGGCGCGGGCGGCCGGCCGCGACCAGCCCGGCCGCGACGCGCCCCGCGAGCTCCCCGATCGCGACCCGGAGCCGGTCGAGTCCCTCGCCCGCCGCCGCGGAGACGATCATCACGGGCGCTCCGGCCAATGTCGTCCGGGCCAGGAGGGACGCGACCTCGGCGATCAGCGCCGCCCGCCGCTCCGGCTCCGGCGCCAGATCGGCCTTGGTCACGACCGCCATGCCGTCGCGGATCCCGAGAGCGTCGAGCAGCTCCAGGTGCTCCAGCGTCTGCGCGTTCGGCCCGTCGTCCGCGGCCACGACGATGATCGCCGCGTCGATCTCGCCGGCGCCGACCAGCATGTTGCCGACGAGCCTGTCGTGCCCCGGCACATCGACGAAGTCCACGGTCGTCCCGTCCGGCAGCGCGAGGTGTGCGTACCCCACGTCGATCGTCATCCCGCGGCGACGCTCCTCCGGCAGCCGGTCGGCATCGATGCCCGTCAGCGAGAGCAGCAGCGTCGTCTTGCCGTGGTCGATGTGACCGGCCGTGCCGATGACGACGCTCATGAACGATCGACGCTCATCGGGTGGCGGGAGGCTATCGGGCCCGCCGGGGGGCGGTCGCCAGCGCGGCGGTGATGGCGCGTGCGAGGCGCTCGTCCTGGTCCGGCTCGACCGTCCGGAGGTCCAGCACGACCGCGCCGTCCTCGATCCGCCCGATGACGGCCGGCGATCCCGCCCGCAGGCGCGCGAGGAGGCGATCCGCGGACGGCGAAACGAGCGCGACGCCGGCCGACGGGAGCGTCTCCCCGGGCAGGGACCCGCCGCCCACGGCGGATTCGAGCCCGACGACCCGCGCGCCCGGCACCGCCGCCGCGACGGCCTCGGCGCGCGTCCTGAGCCCCGCGAGCGGGGCGGCGATCTGGCGCCAGACCGGAACCTCGCGCACGGCGACGCCGGCCCGATAGAGCGCGAGCGTGGCAGCGACACCGGCCAGCATCGCCTTGTCGGGGCGCATCGCACGGGCGAGCGGGTCCCGTCGCAGGCGGGCGACCAGGTCCGCGCGTCCGACGAGGAACCCCGCCTGCGGTCCCCCGACAAGCTTGTCACCGCTGAACAGCACGAGGTCGGCTCCGTCGGCGAGCCGCTCCGCCGGGGTGGGCTCGTGGGCCAGCCCGAACGCGGCGGTGTCGAGCAGCGCACCACTGCCGAGGTCGTCGACCACGATCGCGCCGTGGCGGTGTGCCGCATCGGCGAGCGCCCGCGGATCCGGCGCTTCCACGAACCCGGCCTGCCGGAAGTTCGAGGGATGGACCCGCAGCACCAGGCGCGCCGTGCCGCTCTCCAGCACGGACTCGAAGTCCTCGAGCCGCGTCCGGTTGGTCGTTCCGACCTCGACCAGCTTCGCCCCGGCGCGCCGGACGATCTCCGGGATACGGACCCCGCCGCCGATCTCGACCAGCTCCCCGCGGCTGACGGCGACGCCGCTGCGGCCGGCCAGGCCGACGGCGATCGCGAGCGCCGCGGCGTTGTTGTTGGTCACGAGCGCGTCCTCGGCACCGGTCAGGGAGACGAGATGCTCCTCGGCCGCCCGGTACCGGCGGCCGCGGCGGCCGGTCTCGCGGTCCAGCTCGAGGAACAGCGTGCCCTCGGCGGCCGCGACGGCGGCACGGATCGCCACCCCGGGCCAGGGCGCGCGGCCGAGGTTCGTGTGGACGATGACCCCCGTGGCATTGATCACCGGATCCGGCCCGGCGCCGTGCTCGAGGGCATCGAGCCGCGCCACGACCAGGGCACCGAGTGTCTCCGGCGTGCGGGCGACCATTTCGCCCGGGCCGGCGGATCCGTCTGGCGCGCCCAGGCGCGAGCGCTCGTCGTCCACGACCAGGCGTGCCATCGCCAGCACCGCCGCCGGATCCCGGTCCTGGGTTCCGCTGCGCACGGCGGCGAGGACGCGCTCGACGCTGGGCGGCCGGGCAGGACCGGCTCCGGCCTTCGTCACGCGGGAGCCCCCACCGGCCGTCGCGCGACGATGTCGAACAGGTGCCAGCGCTTGGGGCCGTTGAACGAGCCCGCGTCCTCCTCGCGCTCGTCCAGCTCGAGCACGTCCAGGCCGTCCAGCAACGCCTCCACCGTCACGCGATCCAGGAACGCGACCCCCTCCTCGCCCGCCGACTCGTCCCTGTCCCCGAACAGGTTGACCACGAGCAGCCCGCCGGGCGCCAGGGCCGCTCGCAGCCGCGGCCAGGCGATCGCGAACCGCTCCGGCCCGAGGTACGGCAGGCTGAACCCGGAGTACACGAGATCCGCCGGAGGAAGGTCGACGGTCTCGGCCGAGGCGACCTCGACCACGAGCCTGTCCCGCGCCCCGACCGGCACCCGCGACGCGAGGACGTCGGCCGCCGCCTGCTGGGCATCGATCGCGAGCACCCGCCATCCGGCCGCCAGGAGCTCGGTGGTCTCGGTGCCATCGCCGAAGCCGATCTCGATCGCCTGCCCCGCTGCGCGGCCGGTCACCGCCCAGGCCTCCACGGCCTTGCCGAACAGCGGCCGCGGGGCGCGCCCCGACGTGTAGCGGTAGTACGCCGCCCAGTCCGGCTCCTCGTGCTTCGTCTGCTCGGCCATCGCGAACGTGAACCTCAGTCATGGCGGGAGCGCATGGGAGTCGAACCCACCGCGCGACGCCGGGCGCCGCGCCACCGGTTTTGAAGACCGGGGAGCCCACCGGGA
Organism: uncultured Chloroflexia bacterium; assembly: GCA_963849495.1. Classification (GTDB taxonomy): domain Bacteria; phylum Chloroflexota; class Limnocylindria; order Limnocylindrales; family CSP1-4; genus CAIXZV01. The sequence goes on from CAWKHN010000010.1 coordinate 82,354, forward strand.
CCCCTCCGCTCCCGCGTCCCGCGATTATGGTGCCCCGGCCCGGGTGAGGACGCGGGCCGGCCGCCGGGGATCGCCGGCCGGCCGCCGGGACAGCCGGGATGACACGGGCCCGGTGCTAGCATCGCGGCCATGCCCGCCAGGTTCGCAATCGTGGGAACCGGCTGGCGAGCCCGCTACTACGTGCGGCTCGCCCGCCTCCTGCCTGATCACCTCGAGGTCGTGGGCCTCGTCGGACGCAGCCTCGACGGGGCGGGCCGCATGGCCGCTCAATGGACGATGCCGGGCCACGGCTCGGTCGCGGACCTGGTGGCCGATCTGCATCCGGACTTCATCGTGAGCGCGACGCCGTGGGCGGCCACACCGGCCGTCGTCCGGGCATCGGTGGAGCTCGGCGTGCCGATCCTGTGCGAGACCCCGCCCGCGCCAGACCTGGACGGGCTCCGGGGTCTGTGGTCTGCGGTCGGCGCGAGCGGCCTCGTCCAGGTCGCCGAGCAGTACCCGCGGATGCCCAGCCACGCATCGCGGCTGGCGCTCGCGCGGTTGGGCGCGATCGGCGAGGTCACGTCCGTCCAGGTGTCGTCGACGCACCTCTACCATGCCGTGGCGCTGATGCGCGCGTTCCTGGGCGTCGGGTTCGAGCCGGCCACCGTCAGCGCCCGGGCGTTCGTGGCGCCCCTGGTCGACCCGCTGGTTCGCGATGCCTGGACCGACGACGAAACGCCCAGGGACGCGACGACCACCATCGCCACCCTCGACTTCGGCGGCCGGATGGGCCTCTACGACTTCACCGACAACCAGTGGCACAACCAGCTCCGGTCGCGGCGGATCGTTGTCCGCGGGACCGCCGGCGAGATCGTCGACGACGCGATCGTCCGGCTGACCGCGCCGCGCACGATCATCCGGTCGCCGCTCGTCCGGCGCCAGACCGGCTACGACCTGGACCTCGACGCGTACGACACCGACCACATCAGCCTCGGCGACGAGATCCTGTACCGCAACCCGTTCCCCGGCCTCCGCCTGAACGACGAGGAGATCGCCATCGCCACCCTGCTCCTGGCGATGGCCGCCTGGCTCCGGGGCGAGGGGGAGCCACCGTACCCGCTGGCCGACGGCTGCCAGGACCACCTGCTGGCTCTCGCGATCGAGGCGTCCCTGGCAAGCGGCGGGCCGGTCGCGACCTCGGTCGAGGCGTGGGCCGCTCCGGGGGCCAGGGGCCTATGATCCGGGGCATGACCCGCGCCGCCGTCCGACCGTGCTGACGCCGATCCGCCTGACCGAGCTGACCGAGTGTGGCGGTTGCGCAGCCAAGCTCGGCGCGGACCTGCTGGCGGACGCGCTTGCGGGGCTGGGTGCCGGTGGACCCGGGGCCGACCCCGCCCTTCTGGCCGGCCTCGACCCGCCCGACGACGCCGCGGCCTACCGCGTCTCGGACGACCTGGCGATCCTGGGCACGCTCGACTTCTTCCCGCCGCTCGTGGACGACCCGGCCGCCTACGGCGAGATCGCTGCCGCCAACGCGTTGTCCGACGTGTTCGCGATGGGCGGCCGCGTGCTGTTCGCCCTGTCGATCGCGGCATTTCCCGAGGACTTCCCCCAGGGGGCGCTGGCGGCGGTGTTCGAGGCGGCGGCTGCCAAGGTGCGCGAGGCCGGCGGGATCCTGGCCGGCGGCCACACCATCCGGGACCCGGAGCCGAAGTACGGATTGGCCGTCATCGGGGCTGTCCACCCGGATCGGATGTTCCGCAAAGGCGGAGCGCGGCCCGGCGATGCGCTGCTGCTGACCAAGGCGCTGGGCACCGGCATGCTCGTGAGCGGCCGCCGCCAGGGACACACCACCGACGCCCAGTTGGACGCCGCCATCGTCCAGATGCGCACGCTGAACCGGGCAGCGTCCGAGGTGCTGGCCAGCCACGGCATCCGCGGCGCGACCGACGTGACCGGGTTCGGGCTGCTCGGCCACGGCCTGGAGATGGCACGCGCCTCGGGTGCGCGGCTCGTCTTCGAGGCCGCTGCCCTGCCCGCGCTCGACGGCGCCATGGACCTCGCCCGGGCTGGTGTCGAGACCGACGGGGCCGGCCACAACCGGAGGTTCACCGCCCCATCGCTGACGGTGGCCGGTGACGTCGATCCAGGGGTCGTTGCCCTGGCCCACGACCCGCAGACCTCCGGGGGGCTGCTGGCCTGCGTGCCGGAGGCCGATGTCGCGGCGGTGATCGGGGACCTCGGTGCGGCCGGGGTTGGGGTCTGGCGGGTCGGCGCGGTGACGAGCGGCGAGGGGGTCGCGCTCCGATAGGAGGACATTCAGTCCTCCCGGGACAGGACCACCACGCTGTACGGCCCGACGGCGATGAGCCCGCTCTGGGCGCAGCCGTCCATGGACCCGCCGTCCGCGTCGAGATCGTTGGCCTCGTGGCCTCCGAACTCATCGGCATAGGCGGGCGAATCCGAATTGAGCCTCACTCTCCAGCGGCCGGGCGCCGGAAACCCGATCCGCAGGTCGTCAACGATGCGATCGGCGAAGTTGGCGATGACGACGGTGTCGTCGTGCGGCCCGCCGTCCATCCAGCGGTGCATGGCGAGCAGCTTGTGCTCGTTGTCGGCTCGCAGGATCGCGACATTCCCTCCGCGCAGGCCCCGGGTGGCACCCTCGCGGTCCCGGCGCAACCCGATCAGGTCGTGGTGGAGGCGGAGCACGCCGTGATTGGACACCGCCTTGTCCCAGTCGAGCGCGACCGCATCGTCGAACCAGCGATCCTCGAGCAGCTCCTGGCCCTGGAACAGCATCGGGATGCCCGGCGACGTGAGGACCAGGGCCGAGCCCAGCAGGGCCCGCTTCCGGGCCCACCAGCTGCCGGCCGCACCGGGCGCGATCGCCTCGGGCACGCGGACCTTGCCGTTGGCCACGTCGTCGTGGGACTCCGTGTAGATGATCCGGCTCAGCGGCGCACCCCGACCCTCGCCCAGGATCGCGTCCACGACTGCGTCGATGTCCCGGTCCGAGTCGTCCGCCGCGATGAGCGCCGGCCGGACCGCGGAGATGAACGCCGGGTCCCATTGCGCCGCGAAGCCGGCCCCGCCATCGGCCGTCGCCCTGACGATGGCCGGGTTGCCCTGCAGGTCCTCCGCGATCGTGATCTTCCACGGCTGACGGGCGCGGATCTCGTCGTTGATCCACGCGAGGTACGACCATCCGTCGGCCAGCGCCGAATTGTCATCGTCCGGCTCCCCATCGACGGTCCGGATGTACAGCGTGGCGTCGAACCTGAGCCCGTCGCACTGGAACTCCTCCAGCCAGGTCATGGCGCTGTCGCGCAGGAAGGTCCGGACCTCGCCGCGCCCGTAGTCCGGCCGGGTCGCCCCCCAGGGCGTGTGCCCGCGCTCGTCGTTGTAGAAGTAGATCCCGCCGCCGTCGTCCTCCGACCAGCCATCGAACCGCCACAGGTCGAGGTCGGCCGGCCCGATGTGGTTGTGGACGACGTCCACGATCACCGCGATCCCCAGGGCGTGTGCATCGCGGATGAACCGCTTGAAGGCATCCGGCCCGCCGTAGCCTGACTCGATGGCGAACAGGTGCGCCGGGTTGTAGCCCCACGAGATCTCCCCGGCGAACTCGAACGGCGGCATGACCTGCACGGCCGAGACACCGAGCTCACGGAGGTACGGGAGACGGCGCCGGGCGGCGTCGAACGTGCCGCGCCGGTCGTCGTCCCTCGCGAACGTGCCGACGTGGAGCTCATAGAGCACGAGGTCGTCCCAGCTCGGTGACCGGAACGTGTCACCGCCCCAGTCGAACGCGTGCGGGTCGTAGACGACGCCGTTGCCGACCGAGCTCGTGACCAGCCGGGCGCGAGGGTCCATGCGCGAGAGGTCGCCGTTCGCCGTCCGGATCGTGAACCGGTACTCCGCACCCGGTTCCACGCCCGCGACATCCGCGGACCAGGTGCCGGTCGTGCCGTCGCCGTCCCGCGCGAGCGGCGTGCGATCCATGGCCCAGCCGTCGAAGGTGCCCGTGACGAATACCGCCCCCGCGTGGGGAGCCCACACCCGGAATGTGGTCCCGCCGGGATGCGGGACGGCGCCCATGCCCGCTCGCCGGGACGGAGCTTCGATCGTCACCCGCGCAGCGTAGCCGGTCTCCGGCGCCTGCCGGTCGGCCCCGGACGTGAGCGCGTCACCGCCGATGCGGCACGGCCCTGCCCGAACGCCTACACTCGGCTGGTCGGACAATCCGCACCCGAGGTACGCCAGTGCCAAAGGAGTACGTCCGCCTGACCACGCCGCTCGTACGCGACGGCGACCGAAGCACCGGCACCCTGCGTCCCGCAACCTGGGACGAGGCGCTGGAGCGAACGGTCGCCGGGCTCCGGGCGGCAGGCGCGGCGCACGGCTCCCGGACGTACGGGATCTTCAGCTGCAGCAAGTCGACCAACGAGGTCAACTTCGCGGCCCAGAAGCTCTCCCGCGCCGTCCTGGGCAGCAACAACATCGACAGCTGCAACCGCACCTGACACGCCCCCTCTGTCGCCGGTCTGGCGACCGTGTTCGGCGCTGGTGGCGGTACCAGCTCATATCGGGAAGTCGAGGAGACGGATCTCGTTCTCCTGTGGGGCAGCAATGCCCGGGAGACGCACCCGATCTTCTTCCACCACCTCCTGAAGGGGGTGCGTCGGGGTGCCCGTCTGATCGCGATCGATCCGCGGCGCTCGAGCAGCGCCCAGTGGGCCGACCTGTGGCTCGGGCTCGACATCGGCAGTGACATCGCGCTGGCCAATGCCATGGGGCGCGAGATCATCGCCGCCGGGCTCGCCAACATGGAGTTCGTCACCCGCGCGACGGCCCGGTTCGAGGCCTACCGCGACGCCGTCGAGCCGTACACGCTCGAGGCGGCCGAGCGCGACACGGGTGTCCCCGCGGAGGCAATCCGGGAGGCTGCGCACGCGTACGCGAAGGCCGACCGGGCGATGATCTGCTGGACGCTGGGCATCACCGAGCACCACAACGGCTCGGACAACGTCCTCGCGCTCATCAACCTCTCGCTGCTGACGGGTCATGTCGGGCGGTACGGCAGCGGCCTCAACCCCCTGCGCGGCCAGAACAACGTCCAGGGCGGGGGCGACATGGGTGCCCTGCCGGATCGGCTGCCGGGGTTCCAGCACATCGAGCAGGACGCCCTCCGGTCCCCGTTCGACGAGGCATGGGGCGTGACCGTCCCGCCGAAGCGGGGCTGGCACCTGTCCGCCATGTTCGACGCGATGGAGCGGGGCGACCTGACCGCGCTGTACGTGATCGGCGAGAACCCGATGCAGTCCGAGGCGGATCGCCATCGCACCGAGCGGCTCCTCCGGGGTCTGGAGTTCCTGGTCGTCCAGGACATCTTCCTGACCAAGACGGCCGAGGTCGCGGACGTCGTGCTGCCGGCCGCTGCCGCCTGGGCCGAGAGCAACGGCACGGTGACGAACTCCGAGCGGCGCGTTCAGCGGGTGCGCAAGGCGCTCGAGCCACCGGGCGACGCGCGCGACGACCTGTGGATCATCTTCGAGCTGGCCCGCCGGCTGGGGCACGACTGGGGACAGCCGTCCGCGGAGACGGTCTGGGACGAGGTTCGTCGCCTCGCTCCGGCCTTCCGGGGCATGAGCTATCCGCGCCTGGAAGCCGAGGGCGGGCTCCAGTGGCCGTGCTACGACGAGTCCCACCCGGGTGAGCTGTTCCTCCACTCTCGCCTGTGGGAGGACCCGGTCCCGGGAACCCGGGCGCCGTTCGTGCCCGTCGACCATGACCCGCCTGTGGACCGCCTGTCCGAGGACTTCCCGATCCGCCTGACGACCGGGCGGCATCTCGACTCCTACAACACCGGCGTCCAGTCGGGCGGGTACGCCTACCCGGGACGCCGGGGCGAGACGCTGGATCTGGCACCGGAGGACATCGAGCGGTTCGGCCTCACCGAGGGCGAGCGGGTTCGCGCGGTCTCGCGGCGCGGCGAGGTCGAGGTGCCGGTTCGCGCCGACCCGAGCCTGCGGCCGGGCCTCGCATTCATGACCCTGCACTTCCAGGACGATGTGGCGACGAACCTTCTGACGATCGACGCCTCGGACCCCAAGTCGGGCACGGCCGAGTTCAAGGCCAGCGCGATCCGCATCGAGCGGCTGTCGGCGCCTGTGCCTCGTCCCGCCGCGGAGCGACGGGCCTCCGGCACGCGGCAGGCCTCATGAGCCTCATCCGGCGGCTGCTCGGCGGCGAGGACGACGGCGGCGGCGAGGACGACGCGCAGCTCATCGCGAAGCTCGAGTCCGCGGGCGTCGACATGTCGCGGCCGCTGACCGTCGAGCACTTCCTGATCCTGCCCGACGAGCGGATGGCCCGCCAGGCCGTCGCGAAGCTCGCCAGCACGGGCGGTACCGTCGAGCTCAGCCCCGACCTGTTCGGCCGCCGCTGGACGGTCCGGGTCACGTTCCCGATGGTCATCACACTGGAGCGCATGGAAGCCATCCGCGAGCAGCTCGGGGCGTTCGCGGCCGAGCATGGCGGCGAGTACAACGGCTGGGGGACCACCGGCACCGCCACCTGACAGCCGCCGGTCCCGCGGGCGGTCGTCGATGAGACCGGGCCGTTCCTGCCCCGGCGGCGGGGTTGACGGCGCCGACCACGACCCCGGAGAGTGGTGACGATGCCCACCGCCGCGGCGCCGCTCGTCACCATCCTCGGCCGCAAGGCCGCGATCACGCTCCTGGTTGCGATCCTGGGGGCGCTCGTCACGCTCGGGCTCAAGGTCACGGGTTCATCCGAGGTCGCGGTGTTCGTGATCGCCGCGGTCACGCTGGCCGCGCTGGCCGCGCTCGTCGGCGAGGGGACGGACCAGCTGGGCAGCCGGTTCGGACCCGGGGCAACCGGCGTCCTCCAGTCGGCCCTGGGCAACCTGCCGGAGCTGTTCATCTCGCTGTTCGCGCTCCGGGAAGGCCTCGTCGTCCTCGTCCAGACCGCGCTCATCGGCTCCATCCTCGGCAACAGCCTGCTGGTGCTCGGCCTCGCCTTCCTCGCCGGCGGCCTTCGTCACGGCCCGATGACGTTCGACGCCGCCCCGGTGCGCAACATCGCGATCGTGCTGGTGCTGGCCGTGGCCTCGCTCGCGATCCCGACCGTCTCCACCTCCCCCGGCGGGCCCGACCAGGGCCATGCCGTCGAGATCTCGGTGTTCGTCTCCGTCGTGCTCCTGGTCGTGTTCGCGGCCTCGATCCCCTTCTCGCTCGGCGGCGGCGCGGGCGCGTCGAGCCTGGAGCTGGTCCCGGAGCGGCGATGGCCGATGGCGCTGGCCCTGGGCATGCTCGCCGGTGCCGGTGTCGGCGCGGCCGTGATGTCGGACTGGTTCGTCGAGGCGCTGCGACCGGCGATGGCGACGCTCGGGCTGTCGGAGGCATTCGTCGGCCTGGTCGTCGTCGCGATCGCCGGCAATGCCGTGGAGAACGTGGTGGGCATCCAGGCGGCGCTCCGGAACCGGACGGACCTCGCGATCAGCCTGATCCAGAACTCGAGCCTCCAGGTCGCGATCGCGCTCATCCCGGTGCTGATGCTCGCCAGCCTGTTCGTCTCGCCCGTGCCGTTGACGCTGGTGCTGGCGCCGACGCTCCTCGTGGGCCTGGCCCTGACGGCGGTCCTCGGCGCGCTCGTCGTGTTCGACGGCGAGGCCACCTGGCTCGAGGGCCTGATGCTGCTGGGCCTGTACGCGATCCTGGCCGCCTCGGTCTGGTACGGGCCACCGCTCACCCTCTGACGGCGTCGGCGCCGGCTCGGGCGGCCCGAAGGCGGGACATCGCCCATCCGGTTCCCGGTCGGCCGACGCTGCCGGGTCGGGGCCTCCGGTCGTACACTCCGGCGATGGACCTCCACGTCGTCGGCCCCGTCGCAACACCCGACGAGCGGGCGGCGATCGACGCCGTCCTCGATCCGGCCGTCGGACCTGCCCTGGGCGGCTGGGACGGGGGCGTGCGCGACACGGCTCTCGACGGTCACGTCGCCCGTGGCGGGCACGAGGCGCGAGCACGGCGGGACCTGCTCCTGCCGGCCCTCGAGGCCGCGGCAGCATGCGCCGGCTGGGTGAGCCGGGGTGCGCTGAACCACATCTCGAAGCGCCTGTCGATCCCGCCCGCAGAGGCCTACGGCGTCGCATCCTTCTACACGCTGCTGCCCACGACGCCCCGCCCGCCGGTCGTTGCCCACGTGTGCGACGACATCGCGTGCCGGCTCGCCGGATCGGAGCGGATCTGCGATGAGCTGGCGGCAGCCATCGGCCCGGCCGGCGCCGCGGACGACGGGGCCGACGCGACCTGGCTGCGCAGCCCGTGCCTGGGTCAGTGCGAACGGGCGCCGGCCCTGCTGGTGACGGTCGCCGGAGCGGAGCCCGGATCCCTGGTCGTCGGCGAGCTTGACGGCGGGGAAGCCGTGACGGAGACGCTCGACTGGTGCGTCGAGGTCGCCGCCGATGATCCCGCTCGCGTGCGCTCGGAGCTGCGGGACGCCAGCGCGGAGCCGATCGAGTGGGTCCGCGGCCTTGCACCGCAGGCGGGCGACGACGACCTGATGCTGCTCGCCCGGGTCGGCAGCGTCGACCCGACCTCGCTGGATGCCTACCGCGCCGCCGGTGGCTACGAGGCGCTCACGCGGGCGATGGCCATCGGACCCGGGGCCGTGATCGAGGAGGTCACGGCCGCCCGGCTGGTCGGCCGCGGCGGAGCTGCATTTCCGACCGGCCGCAAGTGGGCCGCCGTCGCCGCGCAGCCCGTCACGCCGCGTTACGTGGTCTGCAATGCGGACGAATCGGAGCCCGGCACGTTCAAGGATCGCGTGATCCTCGAGGAGGATCCGTTCGCGCTGCTCGAGTCGATGACGATCGCGGGGCTCGCGGTCGGGGCATCGCGCGGGTACCTGTACCTGCGCGGCGAGTATCCGCTGGCCCGGGAGCGACTGGGTGGCGCCATCGCGCAGGCACGCGCAACCGGCCTGCTGGGCGCAGATGTCGCCGGCAGCGGCTGGGCGTTCGACATCGAGCTGCGGATCGGGGCCGGCGCGTACATCGCCGGCGAGGAGACGGCGCTGTTCGAGTCCATCGAGGGCCGGAGGCCGGAGCCCCGGAACAAGCCGCCGTTCCCCGTCGAGGTCGGGCTGTTCGGGAAGCCCACGGTGATCAACAACGTCGAGACGCTGGTCAACGTGCCGCTCATCCTCCGGCTCGGTGCGGCGGCGTACGCCGCGATCGGCACGGAGGGATCCACGGGACCGAAGCTGTTCTGCGTGTCCGGGCACGTCGCCCGGCCCGGCGTCTACGAGCTGCCGTTCGGTGCGACGCTGCGCGATGTCATCGACCTGGCCGGCGGCGTCCCGGGCGGACGGCCGATCCGGGCAGTGCTGCTGGGCGGTGCCGCGGGTGCATTCGTGGGCCAGGACCGGCTGGACACACCACTGACATTCGAGGGCACGCGGGCCGTCGGCGCCTCGCTCGGGTCCGGCGTGGTCATGGTGTTCGACGAGACAGCCGACCTGGTCGACACGCTGCGCCGGATCGCCGCGTTCTTCCGTGATGAATCCTGCGGGCAGTGCGTCCCGTGCCGGGTGGGGACGGTGCGCCAGGAGGAGCTGCTGGCGCGGCTCGCCGCGGGCCGGCCGCTGGGCTCGCATGCCGAGGAGATGACCCGCTTCGCCGATCTCGCGCAGGCAATGCGTGACGCATCGATCTGCGGGCTCGGCCAGACGGCGTCCGCGGCCATCGACAGCGCGTTCCGGGCAGGCCTCGTCCACTTCGATCCCGCGGAACCGGCAGGAGCAGGCGGATGAGCGTCGACGATCTCGCCCGTATCTTCTTCGATGCGCCGGCCCGCCCGTCGCGGGCTCCCGGACCGCCGCCGGAGCCGGAGGTTCCGGCCATCCAGCTGACGATCGACGGGGCGCCCGTGACCGTCCCGGCCGGCTCCACGATCCTGGAGGCTGCTCGATCGGTGGGCGTCGACACCCCCACGCTCTGCTACCTCGAGAACCTGACCCCGGTCAATGTGTGCCGGCTGTGCGTGGTCGAGGTGACCGGGTCCCGGGTCCTCGTGCCGGCGTGCTCCCGGAAGGTCGAGGCCGACATGGAGGTCCAGACCGACAGCGAGCGCGTCCGGCACTCGCGGCGGATGGTGCTGGAGCTGCTCGGCTCGTCGGTCGACCTGTCGCTCGCCGGGCCGCAGTCGCCGGACGGCGACCTGGCCCGCTACGCCGCCCTCTACGGCGCCGATCCAGCGCGGTTCGGGCCACCGGCGCCACCGGCCGAAGCCGGCGAGCGCGACGCCCGGTCGCCCGGCCACCACCACGAGCCCGCCGCCGACCCGGCGGCCGCCGCCGAGACCGTGGCGCAGCCGGTCAAGGTGGACAACGACCTGTACGTTCGCGACTACGCCCGCTGCATCCTCTGCTACAAGTGCGTCGAGGCGTGCGGCGAGGACGCGCAGAACACGTTTGCGATCTCCGTCGCCGGGCGGGGCTTCGACGCCCGCATCTCGACCGAGCTCGACGTGCCCCTCCCCGAGTCGGCGTGCGTGTACTGCGGCAACTGCATCGGCGTCTGCCCGACGGGCGCGCTCATGTTCCGCTCGGAGCACGAGATGCGCCGTGCCGGGACCTGGGACGAGGCAGCCCAGTCGACCACCGACACGATCTGCTCGTACTGTGGCGTCGGCTGCACGCTGACGCTCCACGTGCAGGACAACTCCATCGTGAAGGTCACATCGCCGCTGGACTCGTCCGTCACCGAGGGCCACCTGTGCGTCAAGGGTCGCTTCGGCTTCGAGTTCGTCCAGGTGCGCCCGAAGGACGACGCGGAGGGCTGGCACCGCCCCGCCTGAGGCACGCCCGCGGCCACCACCCAGGGCGCAGAGCCGCCACCCAGGGCGTGCAGCCGGACACGGGCGGACGCAGCGCGAGGGGGAAGTGGTGCGCCAGTGCACCAATCACGCACCGGCGCCGGACCCGGCCCGCCGTTGCGGGCCGCACGGCCCCGCCCAGCACGGGCCACACGGCCCTTCGCCGTGAGATGTATCGAACGGCACAGTCAGGATCGTGAGCGATCCCCAGGGAGCCCGCGACCTCAACCGCCTCAAGTGGGCGACGATGGTGGTACCCGTCGTCTTCGTCTGGGGGTTCGAGCTCGTCCGGTTCCTGTTCCTCGACCGCCAGGTGACGGGCGACGATGCGCATGTCCTGTCCGCCATGATCATGGGCGGGGCGATCGTCATCTTCGCGACCATCGTGTCCATCTACCTGGACCGGACGCAGAAGCAGCTGGTCTCCCAGAACAAGGACCTGACCGTCACCCACGCCGTCAGCTCCGCAGTGCGTGGCGGACTCTCGCTGCCGGACCTGCTGGAGCAGGCGCTCGACCGGGTCATGACCCAGACCGGCGCGCTCGCGGGCATCGTCACGATCCGGACTTCCGGCAACGAGCCGCTCACCGTCCGGCGACCGGCAACCCTTCCTCCCGGCCTCGCCTGGCTCACGCCGATCCTCGACGAGCCCGCCGATCCTGCCCTCGACGGCCCCCGCTATGACCGCCACCCCGCCGTCGACACCGGCGTCCTGGAGCTGCCGCTGATCCGGGGCGCGGACCGGATCGGTCACCTGCGGCTGGCCTTCCACCCGCCCGTCGAGCCCGATGTCTCCACGGCCGCCCTGGCCGACATCGCGGGCGAGGTTGCCGGCGCCGCCCAGCTGCGCGCGACGGTCGCCGACCTCCACCGCCGCGAGCGCGAGCGTGCCGCCCTGTACGAGGTCGCGCTCCAGCTCACCGGCCGGGCTGATCTGAGGGACGTCCTGGACACGATCACCGGCCACGCCCGAGAGCTGCTCGGCGCCGAGCGCGCCGTCGTCTGCCTCATGGATCCGACGGACGCGCCCGGCAAGGGCGGCCGGAACCGCCTCGCGATGGCGGACGACGGCAGCGTCTGCCATGTCGCCCACCAGGCCGCCAATGCCCAGCACCCACGGAACCCGGCGTGTCCGCTCAAGGTGACGGATGGCGGTCGCGAATGGGCGGCGCGCCCGCTACGCGGCCCGGACGGCATCCTCGGTGAGCTGTGCATCGTCCGGACCGGACGTCCGTTCGGCGATGCGGAGCGGACCCTGCTCGGGGCGCTCGCGGACATGGCCACGATCGCCGTCCGCACGGCCCGTCTGCACGAGGCCGAGGAGCAGTGGACGATCCACGTGGAACGCGACCGGATCGCGCGCGAGCTCCACGACAGCCTGGCCCAGGTCCTGGGCGTCATCCATCTCCGCCTCCGGGCCCTCGAGGGCCGCGCCAAGGACGAGGCGAGCCACGTGATGGCGGCCGAGCTGTCCGACATCGCGGAGACCGCGGACGAGGCGTACCGCGACGTCCGCGAGGCGATCCTGGGCCTTCGTGAGACCGTGCGCGAGGATGGAGGGCTCGAAGGATCGCTGCGGGACTACCTCCGCAAGTACAGCCGCCAGACCGGGATCGCCGCGAGCCTGACCTGCGAAGGCGACACGCGGTCGGCGTTGACGCCGCGCAGCGAGGTCCAGCTCCTGCGCGTGGTGCAGGAGGCACTCACCAACACCCGCAAGCATTCCCAGGCCAAGCGGGTCACCGTCCGCATCGACTGCGCGGGACCCGCGACGACGCTGACCATCGAGGACGACGGTGTCGGCTTCGACCCCGGGATCGTCGCAAGCTCGATGGAGGGCGGCTTCGGGCTCGCGTCCATGCGGGAACGGGTGGAACAGATCGGTGGAACGCTCGACGTGCATACTGCCCCGAGCCAGGGGACGAAAGTCGTCGTTCACCTCGAGGCAGAGGACACGCGTGGAACACATTCCGCCCAGGTTGAGGGTGCTGCTGGTCGATGACCAGCCGCTGTTTCGGCGAGCGCTCGCGACCCTGATCAGCGCGCAGTTCGACATGACGGTCGTCGGCGAGGGCGAGAACGGCCGCGACGCCCTGGACAAGGTCCGCGCCCTGCGCCCGGACCTCGTTGTCATGGACGTGAACATGCCGGTGGCGTCGGGCGTTGATGGCGTCAACTTCATCCGGCAGGCAGGCATCACGACGCCCATCGTCATGCTCACCGTGTCCGAGGACGACGACGACCTGTTCGAATCGATCAAGGCCGGCGCCAACGGCTACCTGCTCAAGAACGTCCGGCCCGAGCAGCTGTTCGAGGATTTGCGCGGCGTCATGCGCGGCGAGGCGCCGATCGCCCCGGCCGTTGCGACAAAGCTCCTCACCGCGCTCCGGACGGGTGGCATCCCCGCCCGGGGCCAGGCTGCGCCGCCTGCGCACGACAGCGTCCTGACCCGCCGCGAATCGGAGATCCTGCAGCTGGTCGCCGACGGCATGTCGAACAAGGAGATCGCGAACCAGCTCACGATCACCGAGGGGACCGTCAAGAACCACGTCCACAACGCGCTCGAGAAGCTCCACCTCACCAACCGGGTCCAGGCGGCGGCCTATGCGGTTCGCCAGGGGCTCGCGAGCCCCGAGCCAAAGCGAGACTGAGGCCGGTTCCGAGTCGATCCGGCGCGCGGGCGACCTTCCGGCGCAGGCGCCGCGCCCGGCGGATCCCGGCGGCGCTAGCCCTTCGGATACAGGCCAGCTCCGATCGGGGTGTGCCCAGCGACGGATTGGAGATCGACCACCATTCGCCTAGCATCGACGCGGGCCGCACCCGCGACCTTCGGATTCCGCGAGGAGCCCTGTGTCACCTGAGCCGGTGCGTGTCCTGGTCCTCTACAGCCACCCGCTGATGGGTGAGGGCCTGGGACGGATGCTCGCGTCCGAGCCCGGGGTGCTCGTCGATGCCGTCGACGTGACCGACGCGCCGCGCATGGAAGCAGCCCTCGCCACGGATCCCGCCGTGATCGTGGTCGAGGAGGGTGGCGCGGTCGACGCCGCCGAGATCATGCGTCGCTCGAACTGCCCGATCGTGCTCGACGTGGACATCAACACGACCCGGGCGTGGACCCTCCGGCGCGAGACCCTGGGCAGCCGGCCAGACGACTTCCTGGCCGCGATCCGGAACGTCGTCGGGACCGCGAGCCCGGCCAGCCAGCCGCCCGGCGAGGGTCGCCGGATCGACCCGCAGGAGCGTCCCGATCCCGACGACCGCCCCGAGGGCGGCCGCGGCCGGCAGCCGGTGGTGGTTCCGGGCTAGTCTCTGGGCGTCATGCGAGACGCCAACGACGGCGCGGCAGGCAGCAGGCCCGCCGGGAACCGCCCGACCTTCGACCCGCGCGAAACCCCGCTGCCCCGCCGGCGGGTGCTGCTGCTGATGGGTGCGGGCGCCCTCGCGGCCGGTGGTGGCCTGGGCATCCTGCTCGAGGCCTGTGCCGGTCCCCCGGTGACCGTCACGCTGGACATCGATCCGGCGAGCCTCGTGGTCGGGACGCCGACCAGGGTTCCGTTCACCCTGGTCTCCGGCAGCAGCTCGGTGGCGGCGTCCGCCTGGCTGGTCAGGCAAGCCACGGGCGACATCGTCGCCTTCGATCCTCGCTGCACGCACGCGCTATGCGTCTACAACTGGTCCGACAGCGCGCACGAGTTCAAGTGCCAGTGCCACGACGGCATCTTCGCCCTCGACGGGAGCGTCGTCTCCGGTCCCCCGCCGCGGCCGCTGGGCCGGTTCCCGCTCCGCCTGGTCGGAAACGTGATCGAGGTGGACGTGCCGTCCAACTTCGCGACGCCGAGGGAGAGCCTCTAGCCCTCGGGCCGGCACCGAGCCCCGACTCCCGGGCGGATACAGCCCGTGTGAGCGCAGATTCCGGAGCGGTTGCGGGACTTCCGGCCCGGGTCTGCGTGACCAATGGGGGCCACTCGATACAGGAGGCCCGGTGCGTACCGACCACGCCCTGTATCGCAGTTCTATCCCCTGACGGATGGGATCTCACGCGCGCGTGCCCGAGCATTGGTCATGGAGCCGAGCTCAGGTCTTTCAGCGTCCTCCGACGGTCGGAGTTCGAGCCAGGAGCGTCCTCCTCAAGGAAGCGGCAGCATGATGAGAGTCGCCCGTCCCACGACCATCTCGAATCGAACCCTCAACCGGTTGATCCTGATCTGCGGGCTCGCGCTCCTGATCGGGGTCCCGGTCATGATGTTCATCTACTGGAATGACCGGCACGTCGACTCGGGCGGGTCCCTGGCGGACCGGACCGTGGCCGCAGCCGAGGCCGCGGTGCAGACGAGCCCCAACGACGTCCAGGCGCGTGACCACCTCGCTGCGGCCTATGTGAGCGCAAAGCGCTACCAGGACGGGATCACGCAGTTCACGGAAGCCCTGAAGATCGACCCCGCGGACCGGCCCGCCCTGCTCGGTCGTGCGATCGCCTACATCGAGGTCGGGCAACCCGACGCGGCCACCACGGACCTCAACACGTTCATCGACGCGGCCGCCACGGGCGAGTTCGCGGGCTCGGACCCACAGCTCGAGCAGGCCTACTACGAGCTTGGCCTCGTCCAACTGCAGAAGGGTCAGGCGGCCGACGCGCTGGTCACCCTCCAGAAGGCCGTCGTCATCAACGGTGCCGATGCTGACGCCCTGTACCTGCTCGGCCAGGCGCTCGACAAGACGGGTGATCCGACGAAGGCGGTCAATGCGCTCAAGCTTGCCGTCGCCTTCGTGCCGACCGGCTGGTGCGAGCCATACCAGGAGCTCGCCGTCTCCTACACGGCCCTCAAGCAGCCCGAAGGCGTCGCATGGGCGAACGGCATGGTCGCCTTCTGCCAGGGCCGCCTCGATGAGGCGACGACGGCTCTCAAGCCACTGACGACCGGCGCCATGAAGACCGATGCACTGCTCGGTCTCGCGCTGGTCGCGTCCCAGGGCGGCGACAACGCCGCCGCGACGTCCTACTACCGCCAGGTGCTGGCGATCGATCCCAAGAACCAGTCTGCGGTGATCGGCCTCAGCAGCCTCGGCGCAGACGCATCGGCAGCGCCCTCCGAGGTCGCGTCCCCGAGTGCCGGAGGCAACAACTGAGATGACCACGCCCGACCTGTCGCTGGGGGCTCTCCCGGGCGACGCCCAACCTGACGTGACCCTGCCGGAGACGCCGGAGCAGCCGACACCCCCGGTCGAGGAGCGCGAGGACAACCGGCGCAAGAAGTTCCTGCTCCTGTTCCTGTTCGGCCTGCTTGTGATCATGGGGTCCCTGTCGATCTGGTACCTGCTGTTCCGCCAGCCGATCACCAACATCCCGGTTCCCTTCGTCGAGCCACCGATGCCGACATACCAGGGTTCCTTCTACGACCTGAGCAAGCCGCAGGCGGTTGCCGTGAGCCCCGACGGCGCCCAGCTCGTGGTGACCCAGACGGGCAACACCCTGGACACGGTCCTGTTGGACCGCCAGGGCACGCACCTCGCGGTCCTCCAGCCACCGGCCGACCTGATCCCGCAGGCCCACCAGCTGTTCGTAGCCACCGACCCGGCCACCGGCGACTACTGGACCACGGACCGGTTCAACGGCGCCGTTGCCATCTACGACGCGAATGGGAAGTACCTCAGCATCTTCGACCAGGGGGTCGCCCTGGCGAACTGGCAGCCGCTGGGGATCGGTTTCGACCAGGCCGGCAACGCATACATCGCCGACGTGAGCGCCGACCCCGTGGTGATCCACGTGTTCGGCTCCGACGGCAAGCTGGTCCGGGACTTCGGCGCAGGCGCGGGGCTCAACCACCCCAACGGCATCGCGGTCGACGCGAACGGGACCGTGTACGTCACGGACACCGCCAACGGGCGGCTGCTCGTCTTCGACGCATCCGGTGCCCAGGTCGGGATCGTGGAGCGCGGGGACGCGGTCGGCAACCTGGGGCTTCCCGTGGGGATCGGGATCGACGACCACGGCCGGATCCTGGTTGTCGACTCGAGCGCAGCGACGGTGCAGGCGTACAAGCCGATGACCACCGGCGACCGGGGACCAACCTACGTCAACTCTTTCGGGGAGCCGGGAGCCAGCGATGGTGCCTTCTCATTCCCGAACGGCCTTGCGATCGATGGCCGGGGGCGTGTGTACGTCGCCGACTGGGGTAACGATCGACTCGAGGTCTGGAGCTACTGACATGGACAGGGAGACGGAGGTGGACATCAGGGTGACGACGGCGCCTGCAGTGCAGGCACTGACTATCCATTCAACCAAGGAGGTAATGACAGTGAGGAAGTTCGCACTTCTCGGTGCGATAGGCATCCTCTGGCTGTTCGTTGCCGCGATTCCTGCGTTCGCCGATGGTGGCCCCCACGTGATGGCCACTAACAACGGGACCGCCGGGCTGACCGCCAATTCGTGCGCGGGATGCCATCGGGCCCACACGGCGACCGCCGCGAGTCTGCTCAACAGCCAGCAGCCAGACTTGTGCCTGAACTGCCACGACGGCAGCAAGGCCACCACCGACGTCATCGACGGCGTCCAGTACAGCGCCGACGCGAAGACAGCGCCGGTACTCGGCGCCCTGCGTGGCGGCGGGTTCCAGTACGCGTTGATCGACTCGAGCAACGCGGCCCGGGCCTCGTACCAGACAAACCATGGCTCAGGGCCGGTGACCGGGTTCATCGGCCACGTCCAGCCGCTCACCGTGGGCCAGGCGGTCACGTCGACCCACGGGGGCACCGGCAGCGTCTACGCCGCCGGCTGGGGCACCGGCACGGTCTGGGGCAACGGCGCGCCAAGCGCTACGCGCACCTTCGGCGCGACCGTCAGCCTCGAGTGCGCCTCGTGCCACAACCCGCACGGCAACGGCCAGTACCGGATCCTGCAGACGACCCCCTCGTTCTCCGGGGAGGCGCTCGTCTCGGGCACCTTCACCACGTCCACCAATGCCGTCGAGGTCAAGGACACGACCACGACCGGAACCCACAACTACACGATCAAGCCGGCCAGCAACGGCGCCGACGCCAACGGCTCGGCGTTGGCGATCGTGCCTGGCTCGAACGGCGACTACTGGCGGTACCACTGGGATCCGACCGGATCGCTGGCCTGGAACCTCGTCACCGGTGGGCCCGGGGCCGACCCGATGAACTCCGGCTGGAACGGCACGACGGCGACCAATGCGGTCGCCAACGGTGGCGTGGCCCCTGCGAATAACACGGGCCTCATGACCGCGTGGTGCATCCAGTGCCATACCCGCTACAGCGGCCTGCTGTCGGCTACTGGCAGCCCCTCGTCCCTCACGGATACCTCAGGCGGCGACGCGGTCTTCATGTACAAGCATGGGACCACGCGCGTCGGCTGCGAGCAGTGCCACGTCTCCCACGGCTCGAACGCCCTGATGACGGGGACCAACACGCTGAACTACGAGACCCCGGACGGTGGGCTCCTGCCGAAGGTCACCGACGCCGGTGCGGCCGGCAACGTGACCTCCGGTGACAGCCGGCTGCTCAAGGTCGACAACCGCGGCACCTGCCAGCTATGCCACGACCCGACGGGCACCATCCCGGTCCCGGCGGCGGGCACCTCTGGCGTCTACATCGGCCCCCTGCCGACCCCCGGCAACTAGCCGACACCCAACCCAGTCACGACAGGCTCCTGGCGGTCCCGGGCTCATCCCGGACCGCCAGGAGCAACCCACCGGGAAGCATCCCGACGAAGAGCTGCCACTGCACCGCGGGCCACGCGCCACCTGGTGCCTGGCAACTCCCCGTCGCGATGATCAGGCCGTCGGGGCCGCCGCCGGCAGGCGATCCGCACCCATACCCGCACGACAGGACGTCCCGCAGACATGAACACAGGGCTCACCCGGCGCGCCGGCCCGCTCTTCGGAGTGTGGCTGGTGGGGGCTGCCTTCCTCGCGGTGTTCGCACCTGCGGTGCCGACGGTGTCCGCGCTTGACCCCACGCCGGATCCGTCCGCATCGTCACCCGTGGTCAGCCCGTCGGCCTCTGCATCCGTGTCGGTCTCTCCGTCTCCGACCGTTTCGACGTCACCGTCAGCCTCTGCGTCACCGTCAGCCTCTGCGTCACCGACAGCCTCTGCGTCACCGTCAGCCTCACCGTCGCCGGTCGGGGGCTCGCCGTCTCCGAGCGACTCCCCGTCCCCGGGACCGTCGCCGTCGCTGCCCAGCGGCTCCCCGTCTCCGACACCGGTCCTGGGGCCATCACCGTCACCGGAACCCAGCGTGGTCGTCGAACCATCGCCAAGCGCACCGCCGTCAGGATCGCCGGAGCCATCGCCCACCGCCTCCCCGTCCGAGAGCCCGAGCGCGTCGCCGTCACTCTCAGTGGGCATTGGACCCCGGCTGTCCACCCTGGCGATCGCCGTCAACCCGACCTCGCCGCACATCATCAGCGGGCTGACCAGCGACGTCTGCGCCGGCTGCCACACGTCCCATGACGCGCCCGATCCGGCCCTCCTCCAGGCGACGTACCGCTCGAGCCCGCTGCGCGCCAGCGGTGAGGCCTACAGCGCCTTGGACTTCGGCCTGTGCTTCAGCTGCCACTCCGGCACGCAGGAGACGGCCATCGAGGACACGTCGGGCACAGCGACCGGGACGAACTTCCCGGGGCACGGCTTCCACCTGAAGAGCATCGGCAGCTTTGCTGGCAACGGCGGCACGGACATTACGGTGGCGGGCGACGGCGAGGGCAACGCCCTGTGCGCCGAATGCCACTACAACCTGCACGCGATCCCCACCGCGACCCGCGGCCTGGTGATCTTCGCGCCGGATGTCGAGCAGTACAAGGATCTGCCGATCGCCTACGACGCGACGACCGGGACCTGCACGCTCACCTGCCATGGCGTCGGCCACGACGGAGCGGTCGTCCCCGCACCCTGACGCCGGCAGGCCCTGTATCCACCGGTACAGGCCGCGACCGGATCTCTCCCCCCAACAGCCCTGCCGGGTCCCGGCCGAAATGTGCGGCCCGACGGATGGGCGCACGGGTGCTCCCTCCCGACAATTGCAGCAGGTGTCAGACCGCGGTCCCCCGCGGCGAGCAATGAGGGCAATCGAGATGTACCGGCTACTGATGCGCGGCCACGGTCGCGCGCGTCCCCAGGGAGGCCGCGCATGAACACGCGCAGCCTGCCCGCCTCAGGCCACGCCGCCGCGGAGAACGACCTGCTCAAGCAGCTCGGCCTGCCGCCCAGTGCGGGCGCCGAGGATGTCGACCAGCTCCACCAGGCCGTGAGCGAGTACCTCTCGGCCGCGCCCGCGAGCATCCGGGGCTGGGCTCACGCCCAGTCAGCTGCGCTCGATGCGGCGTACCTCCAATTGACCGACCCGGTCGGCTTCGGGGGCTCAGCCCTCAGGAGCCCGACGAGGCCGCCGAGGGTCGAACCCGGCGGGCCGGCGACACCTCCGGCCCGCCGGGACCCCCTCCCTGCGGCACCTGCCAGCGTGGAAGACGACGTCACCGACGAGACCGGGGATGACGTGGAGGCGCTGTACGCCTCCGTGACCCCCAGCGCGCACCGGGACATGGGAGCCGACGACAAGCACCGGGCCCGCAAGGCAAGGCTGCGGGGCACGGTCACGGTCGCGCAGCCGCCGGTCCAGGCTGGTGGCGGCGCCTGGAAGAAGCTCGTCCTCGGCACCGTGGGCATCGCGGTCGGTGCCGCCATCATGTTCGGCGCCTACAGCGTCGGCGCCTTCGGTGGGACGGCTGCGCCGACGGCAAGCCCCGATACGGCGCAGGCCTCGACTCCGGTCGTCGACCAGGCCCTGGTCGCCGAGCTGATGACGAAGTACCAGGCCAACCCCAATGACACGGCCACCCTGCTGGCGCTTGCCAACGCGTTCTACGCCGGCGAGGACTACACGAGCGCGGGTACGTGGCTGGACAAGCTGCTGGCGATCGATCCCAAGAACGTCGACGCACTCCTGGCGCGCGGCGCGGTGAGCTTCAACCTTGGTGACCTCACGGCCGCACAGACGGTATGGGATCAGGTCGTCGCGATCGATGCCAGCAACGTCGAGGCCCACTACGACCTCGGCTTCCTGTACCTGAACCAGGCGTCCCCGGACTGGGCCGGCGTGGAGCGCGAGTGGGCCAAGGTCGTCGAGCTGGCACCCGGCACGCAGCTCGCGGACACCGTCCAGCAGCACCTCGACTCCCTCGCGGCATCCTCGATGCTGCCCGCCGCATCGGGTGCGGCGAGTGCCGCTCCATCCGCATCCGCCAGCCCAAGCTCCGTCGCCAGCGCAACACCGCAGGCGTCACCGGCGACGAGCGCCCAGCCATGATCGAGCTCGGCAGCGCCCTGGGCATCGCGATCGCCTTTACAGGCGGCGTGGTGTCGTTCGCGTCGCCGTGCTGCCTGCCGCTGGTTCCCGCGTACCTCAGCTACATGGTCGGCGCGACCGGCGAGGGCACCGCCGGTCGCCGCCCGGCCCTGTTCCACGGGCTGATGTTCACGATCGGCTTCTCGGTGGTGTTCGTGGCGTTCTACGCCGCGATCGGCGCCATCGGGTACTTCATCGACCGGCGGGTCATGAACGTGATCGGCGGTGGGCTCCTCGTCTTCCTCGGCCTCCAGGTGGCGGGCGTGATCAACGTCCGGGCCCTGTGGCGCGATACGCGAGCGATGCCCACGATGGGCGGCGGGCTCGTGATGGCCGGCGGCGGGGGCGGCGGGCCATCCGGGCGCGGCAGCGGGCTCACCGCAGTCGCTGTCCGCGGCAGCCAACCCGGCTACGGCCGCTCCCTCCTGTTCGGGACGCTGTTCGCGGCAGGCTGGAGCCCGTGCATCGGCCCGATCCTCGGCGGGATCCTCGGCCTGGCGACCGCGACCTCGAGCGTCGTCCAGGGAACGGTGCTCCTGATCGCCTACGCAGCAGGTCTGGCGGTCCCGTTCCTGGCCATCGCGCTCGGCGCCTCATGGGTCTCCCGACGGCTGACCTGGGTCGGTCGCCACCACAACACCGTCTCGACCGTCACCGGCGTCCTGCTCGTGACGATCGGCGCACTGATGCTCACCAACATGCTCGGCCGGCTCGCGACCCTCGGGTCGCCGCTCGGTCTGTGAGGAGGTCGTCGAACATGACCCACGAGGTCAACACACGGCGGCTCCCGCCGTCGGCCGCTCCCGCTTCCAAGGCGGCCGGCCCCGGTGCGATGGACCGCGTCGACGCGCTGCTGGAAGGCCTGTGGCACCTCCTCTCCTCGATGCGCGTGGCGATGGTGCTGATCCTGCTCCTCGCCGTGCTGGGCTTCGTGGGCTCGCTGGTCATCCAGGCGCCGACCGGCGTGCTCAGCGATCCCTCGGCCAAGGCCGACTGGCTCAACGGCATCCGGCCGCGCTTCGGCGCCTGGACCGGGATCATGGACACGCTCCAGCTGTTCCAGATCTTCAACTCGATCGAGTTCCGGATCCTCGTCGCGGCGCTCACAATCAGCCTCATCGCCTGCTCGATCCACCGCATCCCGGGCATGATCCAGACTGCCACGAGGCCGCACGTCGACGTCGGGCCGGCGTTCTTCGAGCATGCGCCGCAGCACGAGGCGATCGTGGTCCGGCGCTCCCCGGCCGAGACTCTCGCTGTCGTCCAGGGTCTCCTGAAGGGCAAGCACTACCGAACCCTCGTGACCGACGACGGAGCGCTGCACCTGTATGCGGACCGGTTCCGCTGGGCGCCGTTCGCAGGGCTCATCGGCCACCTGTCGCTGGTCGTCATCCTGGCGGGGGCGATCATCGGCTCGACCTTCGGCTACCGCGACTCCGGCTTCACGATCGCGGAGGGATCCACCCTCCCCGTCGCCGCCGAGCCGGGACTGTCGATCAAGCTGATCAACTTCACGGACTCCTACTACACCTCCACGGGAGCACCGGAGGACTACGCGAGCCAGGTTGTCCTGTACAAGGACGGCCAACAGGTCGCCACCCACACGATCCGGGTGAATGACCCGCTCCGGTACGGGGACACGACGTTCTACCAGGCCTTCTTCGGGTCTGCCGCCGTGATGACGGTCAAGGACGCCAAGGGCAACGTCCTGGTGTCGCAGGGCGTGCCGCTGGCCTGGACGACGCAGACCGACAACCGGCCGATCGGGTCCCTCAACATCCCGGGCACCAACTACGTCGGCTGGGTCGTCGGGACGCTGGGCAACGGCGACACCACGATCCAGCCCGGTCAGATGAAGCTGGAGCTGTACACGGCCGACACCGGGACCGCGGTGGCCTCCAAGGTGCTCGACCAGGGGACGCCCGCGACCGTCGGCGACCTGACCGTCACGTTCGATCGCGAGAGCCAGTTCACCGGCCTCAACGTCGCGCGAGATCCGGGCGTGACACTCGTCTGGCTGGGCGCGCTGCTCCTGCTCGTCGGCTTCGTGATCCGCTTCACGATCCCGCACAAGCGGCTGTGGGCCCGGATCACGACCCGCCCCAACGGGGCGGTCCTGGGACTGGCGGCCCTGGGCAACCGCGAGGCCGTCCTGGCAACTGAGTTCGACAACCTCGTGAACGACATCCGCGCGGCGCTGCAGGCGCCGGCGCGGGACTGAGGGAGATCACGTCATGGACAAGATGTCCGGATACGCCTTCGTGGCGGCAATGCTGAGCACAGGCCTCGCAACGATCGCCTACCTCCTGTACGCGGTGTCCGGCCTGCGGGCGGCGCGAATGCAGACCGCCGGCATGCCGGTCCAGAGCGGGTCGATGGGGTTCATCTCCGGACCCCGGACCGCGGCGATCGGCCGCTACGCCTCGATGCTCGGCTGGCTCGCCGTCGCGGCTCTGCTCGCGAGCATGATCTTCCGCACGATCGCCACCGGGCACGGGCCGTTCGCAAACATGTACGAGTTCTCCGTCGCGTTCGCGTTCGGGATCCTCGCCGCGTACATGTGGTTCGAGCGCAAGTACCACCAGCGGATCCTGGCGCTCGTGGCCCTGCCCGTCGCGCTCGCGCTGATGGGCTACGCGTGGTACATCCAGGGCCCGATTGAGCCGCTGGTCCCCGCCCTCCAGAACAACCTGCTGCTGACCGTCCACGTCGCGGTCGCCATCGTTGCCTACGGCAGCTTCGCAATCGCCTTTGCCGCCTCTCTGCTGTACCTGCTCCAGGGGACGTGGGCCCTGGCTGCCACCGGCATGCTGGTTGTCGGCCTCGTCCTTGCGCCGGTCGGTGCCGTCTTCGGGGGCGTGGTCGGCGCCCTCGGCGGTCTGTTCTTCGGCGGTGTGGCGGGCGGCGCGCTGGGTGTCGTGGGACGGTGGGCGGGCCTGGCTCCGTCGCTCTCCGAGCAGTCCGGTGGCCGCTGGGGCCTGCCCAAGCCGCAGGTGCTCGACGAGATCGGCTACCGCGCGGTGGTCGTCGGCTTCCCGTTCCTGACCCTCACGATCATCCTCGGCGCCGTCTGGGCGGAGACCGCATGGGGCTCCTACTGGAGCTGGGACCCGAAGGAGACGGCGTCGCTGGTGACCTGGCTCATCTATGCCGGCTACCTGCACGCTCGGGTCATGCGCGGCTGGCGCGGCGATCGCGCGGCCTGGCTGCTGGTGCTGGGCTTCGCCGCGACCCTGTTCACCTACTTCGGGAACCTGTTCTTCGGCGGACTCCACAGCTATAGCGGCCTGGGCTGATCCGGCCGGGGCGAAGGGAGCGAGCCAGATGAGCGCAGCAGGCGTCGCCACTCGGCCGGCCGGCCGCATGGCGGGCAGACTGCAGACGGTCGTCGTGATCATCGTGACCGCCGTGATCATTGCGGCCGTGGCCGTCCTGATCAGCGGTCCGGGCGACGACGGGGTCACCACGGTGGACCTCTCGGGGAACGTGGCCGGGGCCGGTCCCGCCGTGGGCGCCGTGCCGCCTGCGTTCACGGCGATCACCTACGACGGCAAGACCATCTCGCTCTCGGACTACGCCGGCAAGCCACTGTGGCTCACGTTCGGCGCCTCCTGGTGCCCCGACTGCCGGTCCGAGGCACCGGACGTGGAGGCCACGTACGAGAAGTACAAGGCCCAGGGACTCCAGGTGGTGGCCGTGTTCATCAGTGAGAGCGCGAGCGACATCGGCGGCTACGCGCAACGGGCCGGGCTGACGTTCCCGATCGCGGTCGACCAGAACACGCTCATCGCAAGCACTTACCGGACCCTGGGTATCCCGACCCACTTCTTCATCGGTGCCGACGGCCGGATCCGCGAGGTCCGGATCGGGGCTCTGCACGCGGACGACATGGACCGCGCCGTCGCGGCCATCCTGCATTGACCGCCCGATGACCGAGCCCGACGCCTCCGCCGGACAGCCCGGGACCGGGCCGGGTGACGCCATGCCCGCGGGAGACGTCCCCGGCCCAGCCGCCGTCCCCGCCGACGGCGGGACGACAGCCTCGGGCACGACGGAGGCCACGGCCACGAGCCTCATCCCGCCGGAGGCGGTCGTCGCCGGGGCGAGCACGCAGGCCGCACGACGCCGGTCCCCCTTCTATCTCCGCGGCCGGAAGCCGAGGCTGCCGCAGTCACGCCGCGGCCTGTTCGCGCTGCTGCTGGTGCTGGGTGCGCTCGGGGCTGTGGCGACGTTCTCGGCGGTCTCGCTCATCCAGTGGACGGAGACCGCGGACTTCTGCGGTCGCTGCCACGTCATGGCGCCGGAGCTGGCCGCATACGAGGCAGGCCCCCACCGCGACGTCGCCTGCGCGGAATGCCACGTCGAACCCGGGATCATGGGCTGGGTCAAGGCCAAGGTCGCCGGGACCCGGCAGCTGATCGAGGTCATCCTCGGCACCTACCCGACGCCGATCCTGGCCCCCGACCACGCGGACATGCCGAGCGCCTCCGACACGTGCATGCAATGTCACGACATCTCGCAGGATGCCGTCACGGACGTCAAGACCGTGACGGAGTATGTCGAGGACGAAGCGAACACTCCCCTGTTCGTCGGCCTGATGATCCGCCCCAGGGGCGGCAACGTCTTCGACGTGAACGCGAGCGTCCACTGGCACGTCCTGCACAAGGTCACCTACTGGGGCTCCGAGTTGAACGGGAAGACGGTCGACTACGTGGAGGCGACCACGCAAAACGGCAGCGTGGACGAATTCATCGCCTACAACAAGATCAAGGTCTCCTCCGACGTCCAGCCGGACATCGCCGCCCTCAAGGCGTCCGACACGCCCACGGTGATGAGCTGCTACGACTGCCACAACCGGGTGGGCCACTCGATCCCGAACCCGCGGACCGAGCTCGACCAGGCGCTGTCGACCGGTGCCATCGACGCCACGCTGCCGTGGGTCAAGAACGAGGGGATGCACATCCTGACGACCACCTACCCCGACAACGCGGCCGCGGACGCGGCGGCCGAAGGGCTGCTCGGCTTCTACCAGCTGAACTACCCGGCGGTGGCCGACACCCAGGCCGCCCAGATCAACGCCGCGGTGGACGAGATCAAGGTGCTCTACCGCCTGACGGCCATGCCGGACCTGAAGGTTTCGGCCAAGACCTACCCGGACAACCTGGGCCACACGGACTTCCCGGGCTGCTTCCGCTGCCACGACGGCGGCCACTACCTGGTCGTGAACGGCGTCGTCACCAACCAGACGATCCCGTCCACGTGTGACACCTGCCACACCTTCCCGCAGATCGGCCCGGCCGTCGCCAGCCTGCCGCTGGGCCAGCCGCCCACCACCCACGAGGATCAGCTGTGGGTGTTCGACCACAAGACCGTCGCCACCAGTGCCGATCCGGGCGGCCAGTCATGCGGCGAATGCCACGCCCGCGACTACTGCGTGAACTGTCACTCGACCGGTGCGATCAACGTCGACCACGACCAGATGGCCACCAACCACGCCGCGGTCATCCGGGCCACGGGCGCCACCGCCTGCACCTACTGCCACCTGCCGGTCCAGTGCGCGCGCTGCCACGCCGACCAGGTACTCCCCGTGACCACGCCGTTCCTCCAGGGATCGGTGCCGCTGCAGGGAGCCACCTCGGGCGTCTCCTGGCCTCTGACTCCGGATGCCCAAGCGGCCGTCGCCGCTGGCCAGCCATGAGAGGGATGACGCTCCTGGAACCGGGACGTCCGGCCCGGCGTCCGGGCATCGACGGCGAGCCGTGCAGATCAGTGACTCGGATCCGCCCGCCGATGCCACCCGCTTCCTGACGAATTTCCCGGGGCGCTGCGGGGCTCCACCCCCTCGCCGGCGCCCAATCGGAGGAGCACCGCACCCGCCCGGCCCCACGGCCGGGCGGGTGCGGTCGTTTCGCGTCGCCGACAGGTACCGGGAAAGCCAGGCCCGACGGGTTCTACGACCGCCCGACGGCGACGCGGTCCGGGCGGGCGTAGACGTTGAAGCCCTCGCCGCGCAGGAACCCGATCAGCGTCACGCCCAGGCGCTCGGCAGCCTGAACCGCGAGGTCTGTCGGCGCCGACACGGCCGCGAGGACCGGGACGCCGGCGACCGCGGCTTTCTGGACGAGCTCGAAGCTGAGGCGACCCGAGACCAGGACCACCCGGTCGTTGAGCGATGGGATCCCGGCCAGGAGCTGGCTGCCGATCAGCTTGTCGAGGGCGTTGTGCCGGCCCACGTCCTCTCGCATCGCGACCAGGGCACCGGACGGCTCGAACAGGCCCGCCGCATGCAGGCCGCCGGTAGCCTCGAACACTGACTGGGCCGCACGGAGCCCCGCCGGCAGGGCAAGGAGAACGCGCGGCTCGATCACGAGACCATCCGGGATCGGCGCGCAGCGCACCTCCACCTCGTCGAGCGACGCCTTGCCACAGATCCCGCAGGACGCGGTCGCGACGAAGTGGCGTTCGGCCACCCTCGCCGCGTCGAACGGGTGCGCCAGGTGGACGGTCACCTCGTCATCGGGCTGCGCGTGGACGGCGGGGTCGCCTGTCGTGATGCGCACGATGCTCGCGACGTCGTCGATCAGACCCTCGGTGCGCAGGAACCCGACAGCGAGCTCGGCCTCGTGACCGGGGGTCCGCATCGTGACGGCGACGTCCACGGGAACCTCTCCGGGTCCACATGCACGGATCGCCATCGGCTCCTCGCCCGCAAGACGGTCGTCACGCATGTCGACGCGACCGGCACGGTAGGTCGTCATCCGGATGCGTGCGGCCTCGCGCGGGGTGGGCCCTGCGGAACCGAGGGCATCGACGAGCCCCTCCGGCTCGCTCAACCGACCGCCTCGCGGTCCAGGTACACCGCCGTCCCCGTGGGTCGGAGGCAGTGCGTCATGGACATGGCCTGGAGATAGCCGCCGGCATTGAGGATCGCAACGACCTCGCCCTCCGCGACGTCCGGGAACGGGTAGTCCTCGGCGAACACGTCCCCGGCCTCGTTGATGTGCCCTGCGACGGTGACCAGCCGTGTCCGCTCCCGCAGCGGATCGCGCACCGGCACGATCTCCTGCGCGTAGCGGTAGATGAACCAGGCGCAATTCACGTTCCAGCCGATGTCCAGGCCCACGAACGTCGTCTCGCCACGGCGCTCGACCGAGACGACCTCGCCCAGCAGCACGCCGGCGTCCTTCATCACGAGGTCGCCGGGTTCGAAGGCCGCCGTCACGTCGTACGGACCGAGTTGCCGCGCGACGACCCCGGCATACGCATCGAGATCCACGGGCCGCTCACCGTCCCGGGCGATGCGGCCCAGCCCGCCGCCGACGTTGACCTCGCGGACGGGGAAACCGGCGTCGAGCAGCCGGTCGAGGAGACGGGTGGCCCGGGTGAGCGCCAGCTCGAAGCCGTCGAGCTGGTCTCCGAGCCAGCCGGAACCCGCGTGGAAGTGCAGGGTGTCCACGACCAGCCCGTGGCGCCGGACGGCGGCGATCGCGTCGTCGAGCCGGTCCTCGGTCACGCCGAACTTCGTCGGACGGTCGCCCGCGTACGCCAGGTGCTCGGTGTACCCGGCGCCGGCGCCGGGGTTCACGCGGATCCCGACGGCGCGCCCCGGGGCACGCCGGCCCACGCGCTCGAGCTGGCTGACGCCGTCGAGGTTGAGGTGGATCGGGTGAGCCAGCAGGACGTCGAGGTCGCGCTCGGAGACATTCGTGCCCGTGAAGCTGATCTCATCGGCCTGCCAGCCGTTGGCAAGCGCGTGGAGAACCTCGCCCGGGGAGCAGGCGTCGATGCCCACGCTGCCGGGAGTCCCCGGATCTCCCAGCGCGCGCAGGACGCCGAGGATCCGCGGATCCGGGTTGGCCTTGAGCGCGAACCTGACGACGTGTGACAGGCCCGCCCGGCCGAGGGCCGCCTGGAGGGAGCGTACGTTCTCGTGCGGGCGGGCCTGGTCATAGACGAACAGGGGCGTGCCGTGGGCGCGCGCGAGCGCCTCGAGTGAGGTGCCGTTCAGCACGACGCCGCCGTCCTCCACGTCGAGCCCCGGCCGCCGCCACCAGGCGGGAGCGGACATGACACCCGGGTCGAGCCCGGCGGTCACCGATGCGGCTCGGGGCCGGCCACGGAGCGCAACTCCGCCGCCGGCGCGCGACGCCGAACCACCGGTCGCGCGGCCAGGATGGCGCGACGGGTGGCCGGATCCGCGAACGGGTCTGGCCCATCCGCGACCTGCGTGCCGATCGCCGCGAGGAGGCGCTCGGTGGTTGCGGCGATCTCCTTGACGGCGGTGAGGAACGCGTCCTCGTTGCGCGCCGATGGGGCGCGGAAGCCGCTGATCTTCCGGACGTACTGGAGGGCGGCGGCCTGCGCCTCGCCCGTGGTGGCGGCGCCGGCGTCCTCGCCGCGCCGGAGCTGGCGAATGCTGCGACACATGGGCCGCAGGGTACCGCGCCCGACTCGCGACGTCGCGGGCATGCGTCGCCCACGGACGCCCCGCCGCCGTCCGGCACTGGCTCGATGGTCCCATCCGGGAGCGGACGCTCTGGGCCCTTCGACCCGTATCGGTCCGGTGCGGCGCGGCACACCCTTGCCAGGTCATGCACCACCTCGCCCGGCGGGCGACCGCCGCTGCCCTCCACCGTGACCGCGATCTCAGCCGGCTCGCCGCGCTCATCGCCTCGATCATGGTTGCATTGCTGCTGGCCAGCCCGGCCCCGGCACTGGCGTCGGCGACCTACGCCCCCGCCTGCAGCTCGGTGAACATCCGCACCAGCGCCTCGACCAGCGCCGCGATCCGGGTGAGGCTGTCGCCGTCGGACCGGGTCACGGTGGCCGCCACCGTGACCGGCTCGCACTGGGCCACCGCCTGTCCCGGCCTGAAGTCGGGCGCCGGCTGGTACCGGATCAGCGCGATCAACGGCCGGAGCGTCAGCTCGCTCTACGGCCTGAGCGCCCTGTACGGGGCCACCGGGGTGCTCACGTCCGTGCCGGCACCCGCAGCCACGGCACCCGCGCCCACGGCCACGGCCACGCCGGCCCCGACGCCGACGCCGGGTCCCACGGCGGCGCCGGCCGCACCCAGCCCGGCCCCGGCACTGGCGTCGGCGACCTACGCCCCCGCCTGCAGCTCGGTGAACATCCGCACCAGCGCCTCGACCAGCGCCGCGATCCGGGTGAGGCTGTCGCCGTCGGACCGGGTCACGGTGGCCGCCACCGTGACCGGCTCGCACTGGGCCACCGCCTGTCCCGGCCTGAAGTCGGGCGCCGGCTGGTACCGGATCAGCGCGATCAACGGCCGGAGCGTCAGCTCGCTCTACGGCCTGAGCGCCCTGTACGGGGCCACCGGGGTGCTCACGTCCGTGCCGGCACCCGCAGCCACGGCACCCGCGCCCACGGCCACGGCCACGCCGGCCCCGACGCCGACGCCGGGTCCCACGGCGGCGCCGGCCGCACCCAGCCCGGCCCCGGCACTGGCGTCGGCGACCTACGCCCCCGCCTGCAGCTCGGTGAACATCCGCACCAGCGCCTCGACCAGCGCCGCGATCCGGGTCAGGCTGTCGCCGTCGGACCGGGTCACGGTGGCCGCCACCGTGACCGGCTCGCACTGGGCCACCGCCTGTCCCGGCCTGAAGTCGGGCGCCGGCTGGTACCGGATCAGCGCGATCAACGGCCGGAGCGTCAGCTCGCTCTACGGCCTGAGCGCCCTGTACGGGGCCACCGGGGTGCTCACGTCCGTGCCGGCACCCGCAGCCACGGCACCCGCGCCCACGGCCACGGCCACGCCGATCGGCGCCAGCACCACGTTCTACGGGCGCGGCTGGGGGCATGGCGTGGGAATGTCCCAGTACGGCGCCCGTGGCCGGGCGCTGGCCGGCCAGAGCGCCGCCGACATCCTCGCCCACTACTACATCGGGACCACGATCGGGACGATGCCGGCAGGCACCCAGATCCGGGTGCTGCTGCTGGACAACTTCGGCGGCACCGCATCCGCCCCGCTGACGATCGTCGGGCGCGGCGGCGCGTGGGGGATCGGCGGCGACTCGACGAGCTATCCGGCCGACGCCCGGCTTCGCCTGTACCTCCCGACGGGCACGTCGAGCACCTGGCGTCTTGTCGTCGACGATGCCACGGGCAAGGTCCTCTCCGACGGTCCGGCGCCTGCCGACCTCACGGTCGAGCCCCGCGATCCCGGGACCGTGCTGCAGCTCGTCTCCAAGCCGTCCAGCTATGACCAGTACCGCGGCACGCTCCGGGTGCTCCTCGGCAGCAGCACGGCGGACGTCGTCAACCAGCTCCCGCTCGAGGACTACCTGCGCGGCGTCGTTCCCGCAGAGATGCCCTCGACCTGGCCGGTCGAGGCGCGCATCGCCCAGACCATC
The DNA here is from genome assembly GCA_963849495.1 of uncultured Chloroflexia bacterium. Lineage (GTDB taxonomy): Bacteria > Chloroflexota > Limnocylindria > Limnocylindrales > CSP1-4 > CAIXZV01. The sequence continues at coordinate 113,974 of CAWKHN010000010.1, forward strand.
GCGGCCCGTTCCTACGCCGCCTACCGGCTCCGCCCCGGGGTCTCGACCTTCGACGTGTACGACGACACCCGATCGCAGGTGTACCTGGGTGTGCGCGCCGAGACCGGCCCCTCGGACGCGGTCGTCGCGTCGACCGCGTTGCAGGTGCTCCGCAGCGGCTCCGGCATCGCCAACGCACTGTTTCACTCGACCGCAGGTGGCGCAACCGAAGACAACGAGAATGTGTTCGTGTCCCCGACCGGAGCTCGGGTCGCCGGTCCCGTCTCCTACCTTCGCGGCTCGTCGGATCGCAACGCCGCAGGGGTCTCATACGACGCGGCGGCGCCGTACGCCACGTGGCACACGGCGTCCTACTCCCGGGCCGCCCTGTCGGCGGTCTTCGCCGCCGATCCGCGGACGAATGTCGGAAGCCTGACCGCCCTCGATCTCCACGACCGCGGCGTGTCCGGCCGGCTGATCAGCGTCACCCTCGTCGGTTCGCTGGGCTCGAAGACCGTCTCGGGTGACGTGTTCGTGAACGCGTTCAACGGGGGGCGCCAGCCAACCGATCCGATGATGCTCAGCTCGCTCTTGGACGTCGCGCCGATCCCCTGACGGGCACCCCGACCGGCGTATCCTCGACCTGATGGACCACTGGCAGACGATCATCGAGCCGTTCCGGATCCACGCGGTCGAGCCCATCCGGCTCACCACCGCGCCCGAGCGCGAAGCGGCGCTCGAGGCAGCCGGCTGGAACCTGTTCAACATCCACGCCAGGGACGTCCTCGTCGACCTGCTGACCGACTCGGGGACCGGCGCCATGAGCCGGGACCAGTGGGCGGCCATCCAGCACGGGGACGAGAGCTACGCGGGCAGCCCCAGCTGGTACGCATTCCTGGAAGCCGTCCAGGATCTGTTCCCGTTCCGCCACGTCATCCCGACCCACCAGGGTCGGGCGGCCGAGAAGATCCTGTTCACCGCGATCGGCGGGCCGGGCAGGATCGTCCCCAACAACACCCACTTCGACACGACCCGCGCTAACGTCGAGTTCACCGGTGCCGAGGCCGTGGACCTGGTGATCCCGGAGGGGCGGGAGCCCGCCACGATCCACCCGTTCAAGGGGAACATGGACGTCGCGGCGCTCGAGGCGCTGCTGGAGGCCCGCGCGGACGACGTCCCGGTCGTGTTCGTGACGATCACCAACAACTCGGGGGGCGGCCAGCCCGTCAGCCTCGAGAACCTCCACGCGGTCCGGGCGGTCTGCGACCGCTTTGCCAAGCCGCTGTTCCTCGACGGCTGCCGGTTTGCGGAGAACGCGTGGTTCATCAAGACCCGCGAGCCGGGTCAGGCGGATCGGCCGGTCGTGGACATCGTGCGTGAGGTCGGCTCGCTCGCGGACGGCATGACGATGTCCGCGAAGAAGGACTGTCAAGCCCTAGAGACACCACGTAGTGGTGGTGGCTGAGCCGGGGAGCAGGGTCGGCAGAAGTTGGGTCGCGCATTACGTGCTACTGAATGTAGCGTGTTGTGTGTGCTGTGGCGTGTCCGCCACTAGCGCCCGCGCGAGTGATCGACGGCAACTTGGACTAGTGGACTAGTCCACTGCCGATGTAGTGTTGGCTAGACCGAGCGATCTAGCACAGGACATCGGTTCTGGGTGCAGTCACGCACAGAACTGCGCACTCTGCACTGTGCTCGTGTATGCATGCGTGCGCCAGCGGTCGCGGTTGTGCGGCCGTTGGGCGGGGGTACCCGGTAGGTGTTGGGCGCGCGCGGCTCGGCTCGGACACTCTCACCCAATACCATCGCCAGACTCACGTCGCGAACTACCCCCGCATATGCGCTGGTCCACGCACGACATCTGCGGGATATAGGGTCAGAACGACTGCACACAGAGTGCACACAACGAGGGGCCGAGACAACTGCCCTGCCGTCATTTAGAGTGAAGAATAACGGGTCAAGAATGACGGCTGGCACACTGATTTGACCACTGTGGGAGGTCAAAAACGGCCCACTTTGTGCTCCTCCCATACTCTCTCGTTATAGCCATCATTTTGTCATTTTGGTGTCTGAACAATGAAGTATGATGGCAATGACACTAGACCGTGACTGTAAGCACAAAGTCACTCTTCACCGGGGACGGAGTACTTACCGAACGATGGCCGCTCCAGTGTGCCCTCGCTCGCCATGATGATGACGCGATGGCGTATGATGTCAGAGTCCAGTTGCGTCCAGATAGCGATGGCTGCCGGGGTGGCAGGGCCGTGCTTCTCCAGCCACGCGTAGATCGCCTGACGTGTCGCAGACTGAGTAGAGATGAAGAAAGTCGGGGTTGCCGTTTGCCAGCCGTTACCAGTGAAGGCTGCTTGATACGAGGAGTCCTCGACGTCGCGCCCTGTCACGTAGATGGTCCCTTGCGTCTCGTCCGCTTCCGGCCGATGAAGATGACAAAGTCAGCTACTCCGGTAACGCCTCGGGTGCCGGTGATCCGAGACATCCAGTAATCGGCGCCTGCCTTGCGGTCGTGCGTGATGACGAGAACGGTTGACCCAGGATGCCTGCGGCAGACCGTGTGCAGAGCGGTCAGCAGCGAGTAATCTTCGTCGTAGGCGTTGAGCAGCTTTGCCGGATGGGCGCACCTTGGCGAGCACGTAGATAATCACGACGCCTCGCTCGTGCGAGTCGAGCCAGCCTGCGATCTCCGTCTACAGTGGACCGCCCAGCGGCGGTGCTGCACAGCGCAGGTCCAGCCCGCGCGTGGCGGGTAGGCTGCCAGTGCGGCCCGTACACGCTCCTGAGAACGACGCTGGCCGTCCTCCAGCGCGTAGTACAGGACAGGCGGCGCTCGACAGGGATGTCAAGCAGCGTCCCGCCATGAGTCAGGGCCACGGCCATCTGGTAGGCAAGCAGGCTCTTGCCTGCCTTCGGTGGTGCACCGATGACGCCTAGCTCTTCAGGAAGCAGCCCGTGGATAGCCTCTTGGAGTGGGGGGAGCGTGAGCGCGTAGAGATCGGCAGAGTCCATGCCCAGGAGCACGTCCTGAACAATCGACTCAGGGCTAGGCGGACTGGGGGACACGACTGCGTTGTACGAGGGGTGGTCAGCTTTGTTGCGAGGCTAGAAGTAGACTTAGGATGCGGCGGCGACATCGAAGTCCAGATCCTCCAGCCGTCGAGCCAAGATGGTGCCAGCGACGATCTGGTTCAGGACTGTTAGGTACTGAAACGCAGGCGTCTACTGCAATGCAGTAAGAGCGGCCTTCCACACTGGGTCTGCTAGAACCGGTTCTTCATGCTGTCTTCTCTCAATCTCGACCACCTTCAGGCGAAAGAGTACAGTGTTACTGCCGCAGTGCGAGATACACGTGCCCGTTAGAGGCTCGGGTTCAGGTCCGATACCTCCGCCGTGATAGTGCCTACGCCAGCATGTGGGACAAGGGTAGATGTACTGCAAGCGCCATTGCTCGCCTGAACGCACGGCTCGAACGAGGATAGCCTTCACTGGATGTCTAGAGAGTACACGTCCGGTGTGGTGTCGGGATAGAACGGAAGGGAGGGCACGGGTCGTATATGGGGAAGCTATGGTCACGCGCTGAACGCCTGAACTGTAGGAACAGATGCAGCGCGTACTGAACGTCGTCAGACATGAACCAGTCTGACATCGCTGGTGCGAGCGGATTGCTCTTGGACATCAGCATGCGGTCTGACTTGCGGAGGATCGCCACGTCAAACGCATCGCGTAGTGTGACTGTCAAAAGTGAGATGAGGTCTGGATGGTAGGCTACGGGCATCTCAATGACGCGAGGAATGTGGTAGATAACTGTGGTGGGCATAGGGGACTCTGTGATTGTGAGAAGGTTGAACTACTCCTCCTCTGTGTCGCTCTCGCCCATCTTCATGTAGAGGGAGAGAGCGTTGATAACTAGGGTTTCAGTTACGACCATCTACTCTGCCCACTTAGGCATAGGTCCGTCAATGGTCGGATCGTCTTCCCACCACTTGCGCCACTGACGACGTAAGCGCATCGCGTCCTCATAGGTTCCCCAGCCGTCGTCGTATGTGCGTCGCAGGCACGGCCAGAGACTGCCATACACAGTGACGCGATGGTGGCGCTTCACGTGCTCGCCGCATGTGTGTAGTCCGCCCGGATCGATGCCTCGGGAGCAGTACTTGTCGGGCTGGCCTCGCCCCCGTTTGCGCACCCACGAACTTGCACTCGGGTGTTCACGCGCGGCCTGTACCCACGAGTGGCAGGGGTTCTGGCAGTGGTCTTAGATGATGAGCGGCACGCTGGCCTCCTTGGTTCCGGGCTAGGTGTCTCCTGTCCCTGCTTTACTTAGGGCAAGTAATCGGCAAGTTACGCAGACCGACAAAACCCCTTATCTCTCACAATATCATGGCTGTCAAGCCACATACATCGTAGTGCGAATACCGCCCCTAAGGAAGGCAGGAACAGGAGAACGCATCTCCTGTACACGTAGAAGGACGGTCACGTGCCCAACGACAAGACCACGCCCGTAGAGCAAAAGACGGACACAACCTCTCATACAGGGGACTGGGAGCAGCGCTACATCGGTCTACAGAAGGTGGTAGAGAAACGCGATGCCGAACTGGCAAAAAGACAGGCTGCACTGGACGCACTGAAGGCGGAGCACGAGGCGGCAACCTCACAACTGAACGAGTACCGACAGAAAGATGTCGATACCAGTGAAGAGGCAGCGGCTCTCGCACAGTACGAACAACTCAGAGAACGTTTCGAGTCTCCCCCGCCTGTCCCGGTCAGTAACGCTGCACCGCGCGAGTGGTTCGACTCACGGCGGCAGGACTCACCGAAGGTGGAGATTGACGCTGATAAGACCAATCTGGGATATCAAAACTGACGCATAGCGTCACCCAGTAAGAGATCACTTTTCACATGGCTAACACTTGGGGCTTCGGTACCGATACCGGTGGCTTCTCCGATACCATACATGACGACATACTGAAGGCTGTCGTTTCAAACCTTCGAGCGGGACTCATCGCGCTTCCTCGCGGCGCAGTCGTTCCGGCTTCCGTCGTGCTACAGAGTGGAAACAACTTCACTCTGCGGTACACTTCGTACCCTGACATCGACCCCAGCGCGGTTACCAACCCGCTCACCGAAGGAATTGCACCCTCGCCTATCAATCTCGGGATTATACGATGGACTTCACTGTGGCTCAGGGAGGCGCGTTCGCTCAGGTCACGGATATCTCCCGCTACCAGTCGCCTCACAACATGGAGTAGATTGCAACCGAGAAGGTCAAGCGTCTGGCAGTCGAGTGGATCGACTACATCGCCATGGCCGCACTCGCAACGATCACAAGCTCCGGTAACTCGTCCACCAATACCCTCTCGACCGATAACCTGCTGGACGCGAAGGCGATGCTTCAGAGTCTCGACGTACAGCCGATCACAGGAGTATGAATACTATTATCTTTGCCATCCAAACGCTTTGCGCGGACTGGAAAGTGAGGCTGATCTCAACACATACGTGGATGTGACCGCGCAAGCCAAGGCGGGCGACCTCACCCGTGGTGCTGTTTCGCAGTACCGGGGGATCACGTACCTCACGTCAACCAAGTTCGTTGACGCTGCTGATGTGTACCCGGTGTACTTCCTCGGTAAAGACAGCATGGCTGCTGGCGATGTCGGTACGCTCTCCTTCCACTTCGCCAAGAGTCCTGATACGGGCAATGAGCTTTCGCAATTGAGTACGGCTGGTTTCAAGGCCATCTTCGGAGCCAAGCCCTACACACTCGCGAACCGTGCTCACGGCGCAGGTACGAACGAGGCGGGTATCACCCGTGTAATTCGCATAGGCGTTGCGACTGGCGTGATTGGCTTCGGGGCCTAACCTCTAACCCTAGTCATGGACGCCAACGGTATGCTCCTTTCTCACAGACCGTTGGCCGTCCCTCACAGAGCCGGACGTTCGTAGTGAATCCATCCGACTCTCTGAAGGGCGTGTGTGCATGACTTCACTCACCGGGTACGACAGTCCCCCCTCCGCCTGCTAGTCACGGTCGCTTCGGTGTCTGTCACGACCATGGCTAGCAGGCAACTACATAGGCCGGAGTGATGTCCCGGCTAGGGGATCGGTTGTCAGAACCCACCGATCCCCGCTTCTACATCAAGTGACTCAGTGGTAACTACAACCGGGCCAGCGCCCACACACAACGTCGTTAGAGACTGAGCCACTCAGTACGCACTGAAAGCTCAGGGCGTTGAGTAGAACCCAAGAAGGAACCCGACCTCGATACTCTAGATACATACACGGAAGTGAAAGACGACGAGCCCGCCAACACTGAACGCATCGCAATCCGCACGGAGAGCAAGCGCCAACAGACGATAGCCGCGATTGCCGACGTCACGGGAGTGGACGTGAACGTACCGCTCGCCATAGCCCTGAGTTCCTACCCGAGCGCCACGACAGACCTAGAAGTGGCGTATGACGACATGCAGGAGGAGAAGCTGCTCTCCGTGACTACTGCAAGGGCTGAGATAACACGCAAGCAGTACCGCACACAGAAACGAGAGTTCATGGAGGAGCGCGGGATCGTCCCGCGTCAGACCTCACGACTGGCACCATCCCGCACCACGGCTGGACGACGCAAGGCGCACATCGCGAAGAAAGCTGCCAGACTCGGGATCACCTTCGCTGAAGCGGAAGCGATGACACCCAAGCGCCACAACGCGACGCGAGGCCACCGTGCCTGACCACCGGGCAGACGCGACTACTCCTCGTCCTCAACGGGCGTTGCGTCTCCAAACATCGTGATCGCCTCCCCTTCGGGCACATGTGCGCGCTGCGCTCGACGGTGCGTTACGTTGGCGCCCGTGACGTGCGGGTAGTCGATCCCTTTGCCGGCCAGCAGATCACCCACCGTCAGTAGCTGGAGTACGAGGGTGCTTACCCCACGGTGACTCGAAGAAGCCCTGCTTCGGCAGCCTCGGCGCGCATCCCAGCGGTCGGCTCCTCGAATGAGAGCAGGACCCCAATCTCGGCCTTCTCTCGTTCGATCACGCCGCGCAGGTCGCGGACGTAGTTCGGGACCAGATGTCCAGCCTTGACGCTGAAGATGATCTGCCGCGTCTCGCCGTCGCCCTGATGGAAGTAGAGCCGGCCGTCGATGCCCTTGTCGCCGCCCTTCTTGTCACTGCTGGCGATGCGGGCACCCACTAAGCCGAGCGCCCACGCTTGGAACTGGAAGGGGTCCTCCTTGGCCAGCACTCGGGCGTCGTCCACAGTCGTTGGTTCGCCGACCGTCACGGTAGGTCTTCGCGATCTCGGCTCCGTACCGATCCACAAGCCGATGCTTGATGAGGCCGATAGACAGGTGCGTGATGTCAATGCCAATCCACCGTCGCCCGAGCGCCTGGGCCGCGTCAATGGTCGTACCGCATCCACAGAATGGATCGAGCACGACGTCGCCGGGGTTAGATGCTCGCCGAGATGATCCGCTCCAGCGAGCGCCACGGGCTTCTGCGTGGGGTAGCCGAGGCGTTCTACGCGCCGCGAGTAGTAGCGTCTGGATGTCAGTCCAGACATCGCTCGCACCGGACTTCGTGCCGCTGCTCTCGATGAGCTACCACTCGTACCCGTACCTGCTCACATCGATCTCCCCTCACCCCACGGCAGCTCCACCTTCCCGCCGTCGTCGACGAGAACGTCTCGGAGCGTCCTCCTGGTCCCACCACGCCGACCTTGTCGACATCCACCCCTTCCGACCACTGCAGCCTCAGCGGTCGTATGGCTCGATCGCCATAGAAGTTGAACGTCCACTCCGGCCCCTTGCGAGTAGAACAGGATGCACGTCGTGCATCTGCTGGAACCGTGGCCTTGCGCGTCGCCGTGCATCGACGATAGTGCCAGATGATCTCGTTGCGGAAATTGCGTCGGCGCCGAACATCGCCGTCCAGGAGCAGCTTCAGGTAGTGGCTCGCGGTCGGGTCGCAGTGCAGGAACAGAGCTCCCGGTCGGCTTCAGGACCCGGTGCAGTTCGACCAGGCGGGGCGCCATCATCGAGAGGTAGGCCAGCATGTCCGAGCCGCCGAGCATCGTGCGGAACGCCCGCATGCGTGTCGGCGACGTGCCCGCCGGCCTCGACCACCTCCTCGTACGCCGGCGCGCGCCTCGGTGTCCCACGTCCCACGTGTCCGTGAACGCCTGGACCTGCGCGGCCGACTTCTCGCCGTGCTCCTCGAACAGCACGTTGTAGTTCGCGTTCGAGTTGAACGGCGGGTCGAGGTAGACGAGATCCACCGACTCGTCCTTGACGTGCCGCCGGAGCACGTCGAGGTTGTCGCCGTAGTAGAGGAGGTTCAGGTCCATGAGTACAGCGTACCGCGCGCGTAAGCGCCCGGTAAGCGGCTACTGACACACTCACATCGGCCCCCGCTCTGCACCGCGCCGCGAGTGACAGCCGGGCCAGCGGGCAACGGGGGCCAACCGTTTGGAGGCGAGGGCCTAGCTCAGAGGTTCCCAGAGCACCACTGACTCTGTTGGGGCGAGATCGCTTGCGTTAGGCTCACACTGTGGGATGGGATTGGGCTCAGATCATCGTCACCGCTATCACTGGCGCGGTTATCGCGGTGCCGGTGGCGTTCCTCCTTGGACGGCTGGGCAGGATCGGTGCGCGGACCACGACGCGGTAGTACGAGTGATGGCGCGCGCGCGACGATGCTGCGTCTCGGGAGGCGCAGGCCGAGATCGAGGTGATAGCGCGAGAGCCGTTTCTGCTCGCGCCGCGAATGCTGGTTGAACTCACCAAGATGATCCGCTGGCTGCTGCTGGTCATCATCTTGGGCACAGCAGCCGCTGTATCCGTCTCACCCCTTTCTCCTCCGTGGAATACGGGCGCAGTGCTCGTACGGGGGCTGGGAGTAGAAGTCATCCTGCTCGCGCTTGGCTTCCGAATAGTCTGGAATGGGCTGGTCGCGCAGTTCTTCTATCGACGCGTTATGGCGCGTCGGAAGGAACTAGCTGATACGCCTGCCGGGACCGACCACGAGGCTTGACGTCGGGCCAGGACTCGGATACAGCGAGCAACAGAGGCCCACGCCCAGTGTCAATAGGGACTCTCTTCGCCCCACTCGTCCGTGGGAACCCACACGGCGCGCTTCGGGAGCATCCCACCGTTGAGCACGATGTACTGCCAGTGCTTGCGCAGCGCGTCGCTGATCTCGGCGGGCGGAGCGGACCAGTCCACAAACGGGCTCGATCCCAGCGTCCCCGGCCCGGTCACGTCGAGCGATGCCTGCGTCTTCGCACGGTCGGCAGCGAGCAGGCCCAAGCGCCGGTCGCGCTCAACCTTGTCCTTGATCGTGCCATCCGCGTACATGTCCACGATGCGGGCACGCTTGGCGTCCAGTTCGGCGAGCCGGGCCGTGATCGCTCCAGCATCCGGCAGCGTGCCACGCGTGATGTCGAAGTTGCGCCAGTAGCGAACTCTGTCCATCTCCTTCTCAGCCCAGCGCTTGATCTTCGCCTAGCTCACCTGATACGGGCGAGGATGCTGGCTGTCGCGATGGGCGACTCGGCAGTAGTAACGCGTGCCTCATTTCGTGGGCATGGACGTGAGCGTTGACTCGCAGGGACACCGCAGCAGGCCACTGAACGGGTGGCGCGCGGTCGTCGGTGTGCCCTTGCGACTCTTGCCCTTGCACCGTTTGCAGGTCTGCGGCTCGCCGTCGTGACCCTCGCTCACGTGCTGTCACGACGCACGATGCGCGAGACCGTTCGCGTGTCCCATGTTGGCTTGCCCAGCCGTGTCGGAACGTTCATGCGAGTGAGCATCTTGGCTGCGCCAAGGAAGGTACCGGTCTGCCGGAACGCGAGCAGGACCACGTTCGCGTCCTCCTCCGGTCGGTCCGGGTCCTCCCCGTAGCGACTTGCGCCCCAACTTCTCGTCCGGGTGCGCCTCGCGCCATGCGGCGAGCGTGCCCGCCGTGCGCTCCGCCTGAACCTCCGCCTGCCACTCGTCCACCGCCGTCAGGATCGTGAGCAGCATCCGGCCGTCGGCCGACGACGGATCGACGGATTGGCTGGTCGCGGTCACGATGGCCGTGTCATGGTCGCGACACAGGTCTGCCAGAGCGAGCAGGTCACGTGTGGAGCGTCCGAGACGCGACCAGTTGTACGCGTAGATCGTCGAGACTTCGCCCCGCTCGACCATCGCGAGCAGACGGCCGTACTCGGTTCGCTTCGCGACCTTGGCTCTCCGGCCGCTCTTGCCCCAGTCTTCGAGCACGAGCATGTCGCCGTTGTGCCCGTCGATGCCAGCGCGGGCTCGGATCGCGTTCATCTGCGTGTCACGTGACACGTCACCCGGACTCGCGGCCTCGACCTTGGAGCGACGCCTGTAGGCAACGGGTCGCTTAGCGGTCATGCCACTGGGCCAATCTCTCACGCTGCTCTGGCGTGAGCACTTCCGGGGGGATCTTCTGGCAGTGTTCGAGCGGGATGTCGCCTCGCGCGATGGCGTCAATCGCCAACTGCCAGTAGATCGTGAACCGCCAGATGGCACCGTTCAGCGTCAAACGGCGCAGGGTCGCAGGATCATCGAGGCTGTAGCGCACCCAGCGGGGGCGGATGTATGTCAGGTCACAGCGCGTACCTCGGGTTGGCGGGCAGGTAGCCCGGTGGGAACACGCCCCACGCGACTAGCAGATCCCACCAACCTAGGTGCAGCCCCACGAGCATGCCTGCACAGCCGACGAGAGTCCAGAGCATGAGGAGCCCGAGCGCTATGTCGTCCCAATCGTAGCGTGTCATGCGCAGCGCTCCTCGTGCCATGCGAGACCGGCCGCCTTGCGGAAGTCTGCACGGCTCGCAGTGCGAGCAGTGAGCCGTCCGGTCTGCGCAGAACCAACGACGGCAGCAGGGCCAGCCATGCGGGCCAGCCATGCGGCCCGGTGAGCATTGAACGAGTCGAGAATGGCAGCACCGAAGGCGGCAGCATCCTCGGGAGTCTCGCCCACGTGATACCCGACCTTGGCGCGCTTGACGAGCCAGCCGTCGCAGGCTTCCACACGGGCAGGTCACACGGGATGGTGCCGACGTGCCAAGGCGGCCGGGGTCAACTTCACGCGGGTCATGCGTCGAACCCACAAGCGCTCAGGAAGCGCTCACGCTTGAAGTTGGGATTGAACGAGTGGCAGACGTCGGCCATCCCGAGCACGATGGTCGCCCACTCGTCATACGTGCCCGACTCCCACGGCGTGCGGTCGAACGGACCCGGAAGCGGGAACGGCTTCTGGCGCTTCAGTTCTGCCGCGATGGCTGCGAAGTGCTTGCAGACATGCTGGACTCCAGTGTCGGTGGTGTGGGTATGTAAAGTAAAGGACGGGCTGGCCAACATCGGCGGCTGGCTGGCGATGAACGACGACGGCCTCGCGGAGCGCTGCCGGAACCTGCTCATCCTGACCGAGGGCTTCCTCACCTACGGCGGCCTTGCCGGTCGCGACCTGGAGGCGATCGCCCAGGGCCTGCGGGAGGTCGTGGACGAGGACTACCTCCGCTATCGGATCCGGTCAACCGCGTACCTGGGGGATGCGCTGGACGCTGCCGGGATCCCCCTGGTCAAGCCGTTTGGCGGCCACGCCGTCTACCTCGACGCGCGCGCTCTGCTGCCGCACATCCCGCCGCTCGAGTACCCGGGCCAGGCGCTGGCGGTCGAGCTGTATCGCAGCGGCGGGATCCGGGGGTGCGAGATCGGCACGGTCATGTTCGGCCTGGGTCCGGACGGGACCGAGAGGCCGGCCGCGATGGACCTGGTCCGGCTCGCGATCCCCCGCAGGACGTATACCCAGAGCCACATCGATTACGTGATCGAGGTGGCGCGGGACGTCGCGTCACGGGCATCGTCGCTCCGTGGCTACCGGATCGTGCGACAGCCGGCCCAGCTCCGGCACTTCACGGCGGCGTTCGCTCCGCTGGGACCGATGGAGCCGTCGTCCGGGGACTGACCTCCCAGGTCGACTGACCTCCCAGGTCGACGGACCTGTCAGGTCTTGAGGCTGATCGTCCCGGTCTGCTTGTCGATGACGAGCGGCAGCTCCATGAGCGGGGTGTTCGTCGGCCCGCCGAGCACCGCGGCGTGGTTCGCGGGATCGAAGGCCGCTCCGTGGCAGGGGCAGAGGATCACGCCGTCCCGGGCGTCCCATCCGACGCTGCAACCCTGGTGGGTGCAGACCGCGTCATAGGCAACGTAGGTACCGTCCGCGAGCTTGATGAGGATCCCCGGATCGCCGGCTGGTAGGGGAGCCGGGGCCGTCATCGGGATCTGGAAGCCGACGGCTCCTCGCGCGTTGACGTCGCTGATCTTCGCGACGGCGAGCCCGGCCGCCGGAGCAGCGGTCGGCGGCGCGGTGGGCGACAGCGATGCCGCATCACCGGGAGCCGTCGAGGCGGCGGGAGCCGATGACGGAGCGGCGCTGCCGCCGACGGGGTTCGGCGACGGGTTCGCACCGGCTCCGGTGACCTGGGCGTCGTCGAGCGTGCGCGGCCGCATGATGCGGAGAGGAACTGCCAGCGAGGCCACCGCGAGCGCCGCGGCGCCGAGGACGCCGGCCTGCAGCAGCTGACGTCGCGCCGGCGAGACCTCCTCCTCCTCGAGCCAGGAGTCCCGCAGCCGGCGCCCGGCGGATCGGATGGTGATCGGCCAGTCGTCCTCGGCCGGATTGCCGATCTCCCGGACGGCCCTGGGCACGAGGAGCCCGCCGTCACCGGCCAGGGCGAGGGCGAGCCAGCCGAACGCGTACGGGAGGTCCGGCCCGTAGTAGTAGGGGTGCGTGGTCCACGAGGCGGTCAGGAAGAACAGCAGCGACAGGAGCGCGCCACCCATGGCCGACAGCCGGAACGCGAGCCCGGTCAGCGCGCCGAGGCCGATGGCGATCTCGGCGAGCGCGATCAGCAGCCCCAGCGGGAGCGCAAACGGCTCGACGATCCGGACGAGGGGCGCGAGCGGGGAAACGCGAGCGAACTCGGTGAGCTGGCCGAAGATCGAGGCGGGGCTGGCGGCATCGAAGAACGCGGGGTCCAGGAACTTGTCCATGCCCGCGTACACGAATGTGGCGCCGAAGAACAGGCGGACGGGCACGAGAGCGCGGGCGGGAACGCTGGCACTCTCCAGGCGCTCCCGGAGCGAGGGCTCGGGCGGGTCTGCGGAGCGTGAGCTTCCCGACCACTGGACCGATTCCGCCGTGCCGGGCGGGCGCGAGCGAGCGCGACGAACGCTTCGATTGCGGCGGCTCAACGCCGGGACTCCGAGTGTGACGCGCGCACGCGATCCTCCGCTCATGGGATATCGACGGGTTCGGCGAACCCGGTCATCACGGTATCGAAGCCTGGCCCCGGCCGCCTGTGGCGTCCATGTGGGTTTTCACATCTTCGCCGGCACCGAGAGATGTTGCCGGCCGGGGCCGCCGCGGCGGCGAGTCGGTCAGCCGCCGAGCTCGTCGGGGAACAGCGGGCGAACCCACAGCGTGTATTCGCGGCCGCCGGAACCGAACGAGGTCCCGGCAGCGGCCCCCGCGAGGACCGGGGCCAGGGTCGCGGCCTCGGCGCCGATCACGACGCCGGAACGGAGCCCGTCGATCCCGAAGTCCGGGACGGCCGGGACACCGAAGGTGGCCAGGCCCGTCGGCAGGGGCCAGACCGCTGACGCCCCGCCGGAGCCCGTGTCGCCCGACGCCGCAGGCGCCTCGAAGATCCGGTATCCGGCGGGGCTGTAAGCGCTCTGCGTCGGCGAAGCCGCACCCCAGGTCACGCTCGGGTCGGTGAGCCGGGCCAGCAGGGCGAACGCGCTCGCCCCGGGTTCGACACCCCCCGAGGCAACGGGGCCGCCGGTCCCGCCCGGGAGTCCGGGTTGGCCGCCGACGGGCGCGAACCGGCTGACGATCGTGTGGCCGTCGATGACGACCGTGAACACCGTGGACCCCGCGTCGGCGATGATGCCCCCGCCCGACTCCTCCCGGTCCAGCCCTGCGGCGCGAATCGCGTCCAGGATCTGAGCTGCACCCGGAGAGCCGACATCGCGGACGACGATCCCCGGCACCAGCGGGGTCACTGCCCCGTCGGGCGGCGACGCAGGCGTGAAGATCCTGCCATCGGTGTCCACGACCAGCTGCGGCGGGGCCGCGATGGTGGCAGCAGGATTGATGAAGCCGCCTTCCGCGGTCACCTCCAGGAGGAGGGCCGTTCCGGGCGCCATGCTGGGATCAGGTGAGATGCTCGGGTCGGGCGACGCGACGGGGCCGGTGGACGGCGGGACCACTGACGGCGAGGGCGTTCCGGCCGTCGACCCGCATGCAGCGAGCGCAAGCACAAGGCCCGTGCAGAGAAGCACCGTGCGGGTGCGCGGGCGAGGGGAGGGCGGACGCGACATCGGGGACCTCGGCTCAGGACGCGGCGGTGGTGCCGTGGCGAGGGGGACGCGCATCGAGCACGAGCGGTTCCATCGCGCCGTGGCGGGTGCTCGTGGCGAGCGCCCCTGCCGGCCGATCCGGCGGCTGTGACGCCGAGCGTCAGCCGCCCCCGCTGCTCCCCCAGCGCCACTCGATCGAGCCCGTATAGCAGTGACCGAGATAGGTGCACAGGCCCGCGGACATGTCCCACTGGCGCCCGGCGACATACGGGCCGCGGTCGATGACGGGGACCGTCACCTGGCGGCCGTTGGCCGGGTTGCGGAACGTGACGAGGGTCCCGCACGGGAGCGTCCGGTGAGCGACGCCCATCAGCGACGTCGTGTAGGCAACACCGCACGCGGTGCGCTTGCCGTAGAACCCGGGGCCGTACCAGCTGATGTTCCCGTCGAAGCGCCAGTAGTTCTTGAGCAACGTCCCCAGCGTCGATGCCGGCTGCGTGATCGCCGGCCGCTCGAGCGTGGGTGCCGTGGCGGCCGGTTCCGTTAACGCCGCATCCCGCCCGAGCCATCCGGCCGAGCGAGACGCCGTGTCAAGTGATGGAATCGCCGTCGCCGGAGAACCGGCGGGCAGCACGATCGACACGACGCGCAATGACGTCGGATCGACCGACCGGGCGGAGCTCGGGGCACTCGAGCCCGCAGGTTCAGGTAGGGCGACCAGGGCGGACGCGGCCATGAGTGCCGCGATCGCGACGATGAGCCTGGTGCGCACGATCTGCGCGCAGACTACCGGATGCTGTCAATCGGTGCCTCGAGCGTCGCACGCTGCGACACCCCGGCACGGTAGGCTGCCGGTGTGGCGAGCACCGCGCTGTGAACGCACCAGACGCCGAGCGGGTTCTCGCGCTCGACCGGCCGGTCCACCTTCGCCGGACGCTCGGGATCCACGCCCGCGGCGCGGCCGATCCGGCATGGCGGTTCGAGGCAGGCGGCGGAGCGTGGCACGCGACACGGACCGCCGCGGGTCCTGCAACCGTGCACCTGCGGCCAGCCCCGGGTGGGCTCGTGGTGCACGGATGGGGACCGGGCGCGGCCCTGGTCGTCGCGTCCGTCGACGCGCTGGTCGGTCTCGATGACGACCCGGACGCCCTCGTCCCACGCCACGCGGTCGTCGCAAACGCCGTGCGGCGGCTGCCCGGGCTGCGGATCGGGCGAACGGAGGCCGTGCTCGAGGCGCTGGTCCCGGCCATCCTGGAGCAGAAGGTCACGGGCGACGAGGCACGCCGCACGTATCGCGCGCTGGTCCGTGCGTACGGCGAGGTCGCGCCGGGACCCACCGGGCTCCGGCTCCAACCCGCGGCGGACGTTCTCGCGACCCTCCCCTACCACGCGTTCCACCCGCTCGGCCTCGAGCGGCGGCGCGCCGAGCTGATCCGCACCGTGGCTCGCGATGCGGCGCGCCTGGAGCGCCTCGCCGCGACGGCCATCGGCAGCGACGGCGATCCGGCTGCCGCCGATCGGGCGCTGCGTGCATATCCCGGCATCGGCCCATGGACGGCGGCCGAGGTCAGGATCCGGGCGTTCGGGGATCCGGATGCGGTGAGCGTCGGCGACGCCCACCTTCCGAACCTCGTTGCGTGGGCGCTCGCGGGCGAACCCCGCGGCACGGACGAGCGGATGCTGGAGCTCCTGGAGCCGTACCGCGGGCAGCGGGGACGGGTCCTGCGGCTGCTGGAGCTGTGCGGGATCCGTGCCCCGCGATACGGACCGCGGGTCGCGCCCCGCAGGATCTCCGATATCTGACGGCGGGCACGCCCGGGCCGCCGCGGCGGGCAGCGCCCGGCACCGGCAGCTGCCCAAACCATCGCTCAGGCGACCGGAACGGCCTCCTCCCGCTGGCCCCACGGGGAGCCGTACTCGGTAAGCAGCTCCAGGAACGGGACCGCGTCGAATGCCTCGGGACCCAGCACGCCGGCGCCGGCCCACGTGCCACGCTGCAGGAGCTCGAGCGCGACGATGGGGTTGATCGCCGTCTGCCAGACCACGGCCTGTGACCCGTACTCACGCATGGACCATTCATTGTCCACGACGTGGTAGAGATAGACGGCACGCGGCTGCCCGTCCGGTCCACGTCCGGTCACGAGGGTCCCGGCGCACGTCTTGCCGTGCATCCTGTCGCCGAGGCCCGCAGGGTCCGGCAGGCACGCCGCCACGACGTCCCGCGGCGACACCTCGCCGCCCTTGACCCGCACCG
The DNA here is from genome assembly GCA_963849495.1 of uncultured Chloroflexia bacterium. GTDB lineage: Bacteria > Chloroflexota > Limnocylindria > Limnocylindrales > CSP1-4 > CAIXZV01. The sequence continues at coordinate 130,593 of CAWKHN010000010.1, forward strand.
GCCGGGTGCTGTCGAGACCGAGCTTGTGGATGACCTTGAGCACCTCGATGAACTCGTCGCCTAGGCCGTACTTGAAGGTCACCCGCTTTGCCTTCACCCAGCGCGGGACGAGCAGCACTTCCTCGTGCTCCACGTTCACGCACTCGACCGGGCCGATGCCCTCGGGAAAGTCGAACACCTCGGGCTCGCTGAACGGCGGCGTGGTGAACCAGCCACGATCCCGCTCCCAGATCGCCGGCGGGTTGAGGCACTCCTCGATCGTCGTCCAGATCGAGAACGACGGCGCGAACTCGTAGCCATCGACGGTCAGGTTGGCCCCGTCGCGGATGCCGACCTCGTCGATCTCCGAGAACAGGTGGTCGGCGGCGTACCGCGCGAACACGTCGGACAGGCCCGGCTCCACCCCCATCCCGACCAGGGCAAGCCTCCCCGCCCGCTCCCACGCGCCCTCCTTGGCGAACTGGGCATCGCCCAGCTTCTCGCCGCTCTCCGCATGCGGCCGCTGCGGGTGCGGTGTCGAGAGCGACATGGCCATGTCCATGTACTGGACGCCGGCAGCGAAGCAGGCATCGAAGATGGGCATCACGAAGCGGGGGTCGACGGCGTTGAGGACGTGCGTGATCGCGTGCTCGCGGATCAGGGCGACCATCGCGTCCACTGACGACGCATCCACCTGGGCCCCGGAGAACCGGTCGTCGCCGGTCACGGCGGCGAGCGAATGCTCGACGCGGGCCGGCTCGTAGTCCGCGACCACCAGGTGCTCGAAGAAGTTGCGCCGGGCCGCGATGCCGACGGCGGCGCTGCCGACGCCACCGGCGCCGATCACCAGGATTCGCATGCTGGTCACCTCGTGACGGATACGCCGGGCCGCGACAGCCCGGCGCGTGATGGACGGCGGGATGGTCCCCGGCCGGGACCTCCCAATCATGTCAGGCAGCCGGCGTGTGCGGGCAAGGGCCGCGCGTCCATCTCCGCCAGCCCGAGAGGCCCCTCGGGTGGCTGCGTACACTCAGCTCCGCCCGCCGCGCGGGGATGCCGGTGGACGAGGCCGCGCACTGTTGGGCACGGACCTGGCCGACGAAGCTCCCGCCTGACACTCCGGCGTATCCTGCCGGGACCCAGGTGGAGGACAGCGGAGGGCCAGTCGGATGCCGTCGTTCGAGAAGTCGCCCCCGGAGCTGGTGGCCCGGTTCGAGGAGATCGCTGCCCGGTTCGGTAACGCCGAGCGCCGGAAGATGTTCGGCTACCCGGCCCTGTTCGTCGGCGGAAACCTCGCCACTGGCCTGTTCGCCGACTCGTGGATGGTGCGCTTGAACGCGGCCGACCTGGATGCGCTGCTGACCGTGCCCGGTGCCGCACCCTTCTCGCCCATGCCGGGCCGCACGATGACCGGATACGGCACGCTTGCCCCGGACACGGTGCAGGATGATGTCGCGCTCGAATCCTGGGTCGCCCGCGCGGTCGCGTTCGCCGCGATGCTGCCCGCGAAACGCTGAACGCGGCCGTCGGCGATCCACACCGGCACGTTCCGACGGCGAATCTGTACCTTGGCGGGGCCTCCTTTATAGCGTATGCTGCTTTGACGCCCCACCGTAGGGCGAGCCAAGTACGGCCGACTCGATCCACTCCCTCCCGGTTTCCGCCGAAGGAAGATCGCGGAAACCGTCGCAAACCACGAGGAAGTGGAAATCGCATGAACGTCGACAAGACGCTCACCTGCGCTGATTGCAGCCAGGCATTCACCTTTACTGCCAGCGAGCAGGATTTCTATGCGGAGCGCGGCTTCACCGAGCCGCGTCGCTGCCCGTCCTGTCGCGCCAGCCGCAAGGCTGCCCGCAATGCGGACGGCGGCGGCTACAGCGCCGGCGGTGGCTACAGCTCCGGCGGTGGCTACAGCTCCGGCGGCGGCTACGGTTCCGGCGGCGGCTACGGCTCGCGTGGCGGCGGCAGCCGCGGACCGCGCGAGATGTTCGCCGCAACCTGCTCGTCCTGCGGGCAGGAGACCGAGGTGCCGTTCCGGCCGACCTCGGGCAAGCCGGTCTACTGCAGCTCCTGCTTCGCCCAGCGCCGGGCCTGAGCTTCATGGCCGACGTCACCCGGCCGTCATCGGGCCTGCCCCCTCGACGACCGGTACCCCCGGTCGATGAACGCAAGCACGTGATCGCCGAGTACCGCCACCGCAGCCAGGAAGTCACCTGCGTCTGCGGCTGGGTCGGCAGCTCGGCATCAGCGGACGGACGAACGTCGGACTGGAGCCGCCACGTCGCGGCGTCCCGCACGGAGCGCGGCTGAACCGTCGGCCCGCTCCGTCAGCTCCGCGTCACGCAACGACCGCCGGTTCCCGGCGGTCGTTTCGATTCGCGGCAGGTGGGATGGCCGTCGCCGGCCCTATCCCTTGCCGGCGAGCAGCGAGAGGGCCTTGAGCAGCTGCGTGTCACTGGACGCGGCCAGCTCGGCAGCGGTCATGTCGCGAATGCCGTCCGGCGTGAGGGCTACCCCATCGGTGGGCAGCGCGACCGTGACGTCCGGTTGGAGCCCCTCGTGCCAGATCGGCCGTCCCGCGCGGGTCAGCCAGCGTTCGACCCCGATCCGCAGCGACGACCCGTCGGCGAGGTCGAAACGGCCCAGCACGGTCCCGGTGCCGAACGTCTTCTCGCCCACGACCTGTGCGCGCTTGGCGTCCTGGATCGCGCCCGTGACGATCTCGGCCGAGCTCGCGGTCCCACCGTCCGCAAGCACGATGAGCGGGATCTCCGTCGCGATGCCCCCGGGCTCCACGGCGACGTCCTGCTCCTTGCCGCTCGCGTCGACGGACTGGTAGACGATCCCGCTGCCCACGAACTGGCTGGCGACGCCGACAGCCTCGCTGACGTAGCCCCCGGGGTTCTGGCGGAGGTCCAGGATGAGGGCAGTCGCACCCGCGGCCTTCGCCTTCGTGATCGCGTCCTTCACCGCCGCAGTTGCCCCGGTCGCGAACTGCTCGAGGCGGATGACGGCGACGGTGCGGCCGGGGATCATCGACCAGCTGACGAGGGGCAGGTCGAACTTGCGGCGGGTGATCGTGACGTCGAAGTTCGCGACTCCGGCCCGCTGGATCGTGAGCGTCACCGGCTGGCCCTCGGGGCCGCGGACCTTGGCCACGACCTGGTCGACCGTGTCGCCCTGCATCGATGCGCCGTTCACGGCCACGATCGTGTCGCCGCGCTTGAGGCCGGCGGCTTCCGCAGGCGTTCCCGGGATCACGGAGGAGACGGTGACCGCGTTCGTATCGCCGCCGACCCGGACACCGATGCCCACGAACGTCCCCGACAGGGACTCATCCATGGCCTTGGCCTCGGCCGCAGTCAGGAACGTCGTATGGCCGACGTCGCCGACCGCCTGGGTCATGCCCTGGATCGCGCCGTATGCGAGCGCCTGGTCGTCGAGGCTCTTGGCGTCCACGTAGTACTTGTGGAGGTCCTGCCAGGCCTGCTCGATCAGGGCGAACTCGGCGGCGCTGCCCGACGGCGCGGGGGTCGCGTCGGCTCCCGCCGCGGGCCCGAGCCAGCCCACCCGGTCGGCCGCGGCGCCGCCGACGAACAGGCCCACGACGAGAAACGGCACGAGGACGGCGACGATCAGCCGGCCGACCCCGCGGCTGCCCCGCGGCGCCATCACGCCCGGCGGCGGGAGCGGGGCGGGCGGCAGTGCGGGCAGCGCGGGAGCGGACTCTGTCACATCGCGGGCGGCTGGCTGCGGGGGCGTCGGTGGCACGTGAGGCGGGAGGTTGGTGTCGGTCATTCCGGTCTTTGGGCTGCGGCGGCACACCGAGGCAGGGTCGGGCCTGCTCCAGCATGACGCCTCTGCCTTCATTGCGGGTAGACGGGTGGTGAAGTTGCCTTACCAGTCCACCGGCAGGACGGCAGGTCGCCGCTGGCCGTGAAGGTCCCCGCCGTCGCTCCGCTGCCGAGCGCTCAGCCGCCGGCGCGCAACAGCCGCCGAGCCGCGAGCGTGGCCCGCACGAAGTGGCGGAGGTGCGCGACCGGTTTCACGTGGCTCGGCTCACCGGCATAGATCGTGGAGATCGGGACCCAGCCCAGGGTCCAGCCGTTGCGCAGGCAGATCGCGATCATCTCGAGCTCGAGCTCGAACCCGGTCTCGCGGCTGTCCAGCATGGCGGTCATGAGCCGTCGTCCGAGCAGGCGATAGCCCGACTGGTTGTCCGCGATCTGCTGCCCCATGGCCCACGAGAACAGCATCGTCCCCAGCGTGTTGGACAGCCGACGGACCGGCGGCATCCTCGCGAAGTCGCGCCGGCCGATGATGAGCTCGGGCAGGTCACCCGCGGCGCCCGCGGCTCCGAACGCGGCGATGAAGTGCGGGATCTCCGCCGGGTCGTGCTGGCCGTCGGCGTCGAGGGTGATCACGGCGTCCCAGTCTTCCTCGAGGACTCGGCCGAACCCTGCCCGCAGCGCGGCCCCCTTGCCCTGGTTCGGGACCTGGTGGATGACCCGGGCGCCCGCCGCCGCCGCATTCACGCCCGTGTCGTCGCTGGATCCGTCGTCGACGACGAGAACGGGGACGTGCCGGCGGGCAGCCTCGACCACGGCCCCGATCCGCGGGCCCTCGTCGTAGCCCGGGACCAGGGCGATGATCCGGCGCTCGGCAGCGATCACGTCCGGACCGGGCCGTCGACATTCCCGGGTGCCGCCTCGCCCGTCATCGACCGATTATCCCCGCACCGGCCTCGTCCGATCAGGCGGGGGCAAACAGCAGGCCCTTCACGATCGGCGCGGCGCTGCTCAGCAGTGACTGGAACAGCGACCCGTCGAAGGCATCGATGTCGACCATGACCGTGCCGCCCGCGGGCAGGTCGAGCACGTACAGTCGGAGCCGCTCGCTGCCGGCGATGACCCAGCGCAGGTCGTTGTCCTTGCCGACCAGCAGCGGCACCGTCGGCAGACCGTTGGCGAACGAGCACGATTCCGTCCACCCGGCCGCGATGCCGATGTCGACGGACACGCCGCGCAGCCCGCCGATGGTCGCCATCGCGGGACCGCTGACCGTCAGGCCCTTGAGGCCGCGCATCCACGCGACAAGCTCGCTCGACGTGGTCCCGACGCCGGGCTCGGCGGTCGTGGGGCACGACGCGTCCTGCGATGCCGCGACGGCGTCTCGGAACAGGTGGATACCGGCGACCTGCGAGTCCAGCGGTCGCAGCTGCAGGTAGGTCGGGGCGTCGGTTGCCAGCTCCCAGCCGTCCGGAACCGTGAACGTGACCGCCGGCTGGAAGGCGGCCGAGGTGTAGGTGCCTGCGGGCAGCGGCGAGCCCGCCGGACCGCTCGGCGCGGACGTCGCGGGCGACCCGCCGCAGGCGGCCACGGACAGGGCCATCGCGACCGCGAGGACGCGGCGATGCACCATCGATCTCCTCGGCTGTGATGTCGACGGCAGCGGCCGCCGGTGTCCCAGCCTAGCGGGCCGGCCGCGGGCGCCCGCATGACAGACGTCACGATTTCCGGTCGCCGCGGTCACGTCGCGGTCGTGGACCCGTGACGGCCGTGGTCGTCGGAGGCCGGCGGGATCGAGCCGGCGAGGAGGGCGATCTGGTCGGGCGTCACCCGGCAGCAGCCCCCGATGAGCGTCGCCCCGGCGTCATGCCAGCGTGCAGCGGCCCCCGGATCGACGCGGTCGATGCCGGATCCGGTCCAGCGCCGCGCGGTCGCGTCCCAGCCCTCGCCACTGTTGGGGTAGGCGACGATCGGCAGCATCGTCACGGCCCGGATCCGCCGGACGAGCTCCTCGACGTGTTCGGGGGCAGTGCAGTTGATCCCGATCGCCACCACGCCCGGCGTGCCCGCCACCGCGCCCACCGCCGTCTCGATCGGGACGCCGCTGCGCAGGTGACCCCCGTCGACGCACGCGAAGCTGATCCACGCCCGGACGTCGGGGATCTCGGCCAGGAGACGCGCGATGGCGATTGCCTCCTCGAGCTCCGGGATCGTCTCGGCAGCCAGCACGTCGGCACCGGCGCCGGCGAGGATCTCGAGTCTCTCGCGGTGGAAGTCGACCAGCGCGTCCGCCGTCAGCCCGTACCGGCCGCGGTACTCCGAGCCATCCGCGAGCATCGCCCCGTACGGCCCGACCGAGGCCGCAACGAGCAGCGGGCCCGGGTCCGGCTGCCCCGCGATCGCCCGCTCCGTGAGGAAGCGCTCGCGGGCGATGCCGGCCAGCTCGACGCTCCGGCGGAGGAGGGCTGCCGCCTCGGCGTGCCCGATGCCACGCGCGGCAAAGCCCTCGAACGTGGCCTGGTAGCTGGCCGTGGTGGCAACGCGCGCGCCCGCTCGGTAGTAGGCCAGGTGTGCCTCGATGATGGCCTCCGGTGCCTCGGCGAGCAGGCGGGCAGACCACAGCCGGTCCGACAGGTCGTGCCCCTGCGCCTCGAGCTGCGTCGCGAGACCGCCGTCCAGCAGGAGGATGCCCGGACGGGCAAGGAGGGCGTCAAGGAAGTGTGACTGCATCCCGTCATGGTGCACCAGCCGGCCCGCGTGGGCGGTCCGGCCCGGACACGTCGTCAGCCGGTCGTCGCGGGCAACCGCTCCGGGACCGGACGGAGCATGCCCTCCAGGAGGTCATCGTCCGTGACGATCCGGATCCAGTCGGCCACCCGGCGGTTGACGATGATCGTGCCGACCGAGTGCTTCGTGCGCATCGCGCCCGACCAGTACTCGATCCAGGCATCTGTCAGGGGGATCATCGTCGGGCGCTCGTCGAGCGTCGCCAGCGGATCCGTCCCGGGTGCTGCGTGGAGATGCCCGCCGATGAGGTAGCTGCCCGCCTGCAGGGCGATCGGATGGGTCCGCGTCTTCCGCCACAGCGCGGCGTCGCCCCGTGGGCCGCTGGCGTGTACGGCGACCAGGTCGTCGCGGGGCACGGCGATCCGCTCGACATCGCGCGTCCGACCGTCCTCGAGATGCTCGACCTCGAGATCGGTGAGCAGCAGCTCCTCGTGATCGTTGAGGAGGTCGGTCAGACGTTCGGCGTCGAGACGGACCCAGCCGGACATCCGGTGGCGACGGTCGTAGGCGACGAACCGGACGAGGGGGGCGTCGGCCACGGAGTCAGGCTCGAAGACCTCCTCCGCTGTGCGCTGGAGGAGGATCTGGACGCGGCCCAGGTGCAGCTGCGGGTCCATCGCTCCCGAAGGCTAGCGCCTGGACCCGGGCTCCCGGAATCGCCCGAAGGTACCGCCGCCGGTGCCTCGACCACGGCAGCCGTGCACCGGTCCGGCTCCCGCGGGTGGACCGATACTAGCCCATAGGCTACTATTGGTCGTACAGGCGGGCTCCCGGCAGGCGTACACGTGCGCGTGCAGGACCCACGACCGGTCGGCAGTCCCGCGGTCCCGCCGAGACACGGAGGTTCGCCCATGCTTCGATTCACCACCCAGGCCATCGATCACCTGCAGCAGGTGCGCGGGCAGCGTGGCCTCGAGCCCACCGAGCTGCCCCGTTTCGTCCGCAAGTCCGGGCGCCTGGCGCTCACGTTCGCGCGGGCGCCCGAGGAGGGTGATCGCCTGGTGGACGGCGGCCGGATGTCGACGCTGGTTGCCTCGAGCGCGGCCGACCTCCTCGATGGCAAGACGATCGACGTCAAGGCCGCCGAGGGCAAGTCGGTGCTCGTCGTCAAGCAGCGACGCGAGACGGCCGAGGCCAAGCGTGCCCGTGAAGCCGCCCCGCGGACGTCGGCCCGGCGCACGGCGAACTGACCACCCACTGTCGGCCGTCCTGATCCGGCAGGCGCCGCCCCGCTGACTCCGTGTCGCCTCGCTGACCCCGTGCCCCGGGCCGGGGTGTCCGGCCGGGCACCCCGGCGCTAGTGGACGCGCGAGGTCATCCCTGTCCAGAACGGCTCCCGGAGGTCGGTCTTCAGGATCTTGCCGGTGCCGCCCTTTGGCAGCGAGTCGCGGAAGTGGAACTCGCGCGGCACCTTGAAGCGCGCGAGGTGCTCGCGGCAGTGTGCCTTCAGGTCGGCCGCAGTGGCGGAAGCCCCGGGCTTGAGCACAACGAGGGCCACCGGCGCCTCGCCGAACTTCTCGTCCGGAGCGGCGACCACCGCGCACTCCAGCACCGCCGGGTGCGCCGCGATGGCGTTCTCCACGTCCACCGACGAGATGTTCTCGCCGCCGCGGATGATGACGTCCTTGGAGCGGTCCTTGATCACGACGTAGCCCGCCTCGTCGACCGTGGCCATGTCGCCGGTGTACAGCCAGCCGTCGTGGATCGCGGACGCCGTGCCATCGGGGTCGCGGTAGTAGCCCAGCATCACCGTGTTCCCGCGCACGACGATCTCGCCGATCTGCTCGGCGTCGGCCCGGACGTCTGCGCCCGTGGAATCGACGACCCGCAGCGCCACGCCGGGGATCGGCCAGCCCGTCATCGCCTGTCGCTCGCGCCGTCGCTCCGGGGGCTCGGTATCCGCCACCACGCGGCGCGGCTGCGCAAGGGTGACGATCGGGCTCGTCTCGCTCAGGCCATAGCCCACGATCGCCTGGACGCCCATCTGCTCCTCCAGCGCCGCGACAAGTGCGGGTGACGACGGCGAGCCGCCGATGATCAGCTGCCGGAGGCTCGACAGATCGTAGGTCGGGCGATCGTGGTGATGGAGCACGGCGTTGAAGATCGCCGGCACGCCCAGCAAGCGGGTGACCCGGTGCCGCTCGACCTGCTGCATCAGGGCGACCGGGTCGAACTTCCGGAGCATCACGTGCTGGCCGCCGACCATGGTGACGAAGTGCGGCACGCCCCAGCCGTTGACGTGAAACATCGGGACAACGTGGAGAACCACGTCGTCCTCGTCGAAGCGCAGCCCGATCTCGGCGTTGAGCGCATGGAGGTAGAGCGACCGCTGGCTGAGGGCGACCCCCTTGGGCAGCCCCGTGGTGCCGCTGGTGTAGAACAGCTCGGCGATCGCGTTCTCGTCGACCTGCGGATGCCGGGGCTCGGACGAGCCGCCGGACAGCAGTGCCTCGTACTCGTCACCCGCGACGCCGCCCGGCTGCCCCTCGAGGACCACGAAGCGCGGACGCGTCGACAGCTGCGGGATGAGCGCCTCCACCAGCGGGGTGAAGTCCCTGTGAAAGAACACCACGTGGGAGCCCGCATGATCGAGGATGTAGGCGATCTCATTGGGTGCCAGGCGGATGTTGATCGGGTTGAGGACCGCGCCCGCCTCGAGGACCCCGTAGTAGGCCTCCAGCAGGTGATGGGTGTTGTAGGTGATGAACGACACCCTGTCACCGGGCTGCACGCCCAGGCCCACGAGCGCATTGGCCAGCCGGTGCGTCCTCTCGGCCCAGGCACGATAGGTGAGCGACGTGTCGCCGTCGATCACCCCGACCTTGTCACCGAAATAGGAGGCCGCCCGGTCGCGGAACTCGAGGACGGACATGGGCACGAACACGGGAGACCTCCTCGCTCACCACGCCTGAACCGTGGACCTAGAGTGTCGCGCACCTGCGACCGGCGTGCCCGGCGTCAGGCGAGCACGAGCCGGTCCCGACCGGCGTCCTTCGCCTCGTAGAGCGCCCGGTCGGCCAGTGCCACGAGCGCGTCGGGCGAGTCGGACGAACCCCCGTAGGTCGCCCCACCGATGCTGACGCTGACACTGATCCGCTGGTCGCCGTCCGCGACCGAGGTCTCACCGACTGCGCGTCTGATGCGCTCACCGACCTGGCCGAGGTCCTCGACACCGGCCCCCGGCAGGAGGACGAGGAACTCCTCGCCGCCGTAGCGGATCAGGACGTCGCCCTCACGCAGGACGCGCCGGCAGGCCTGGGCGACAGCCCGCAGCACCCGGTCGCCCACCAGGTGTCCATAGGTGTCGTTGACGGCCTTGAAGTGATCGAGGTCCAGCATCAGGACCGCGAGCGGGTTCTCCGCCCGGACCGCCCGCGAGAACTCCTCGCGCAGGCGGCCAAGCCCGAAGCGCCGGTTGTAGGCGTCGGTCAGAGGATCAACGGCCGCGAGGCGTTCGAGTCGGTCGTGGGCGAGCGCGTTGTTGATGGCCAGGGCGAGATCCGCCCGCAGGTGCTCCAGCAGATCGAGGTCGTCGAGCGAGAACTGCGTTGGCGTCGCCAGGACGACGGCACCCAGCGGCACGCTCTTGAACGTGAGTGGAGCGACGAGGATCTCGCGAGCTGCTTGCCCGACCAAGAGGGAGTCGACGACCACGTCCCCACTTGCGATCGACAGCCGCTCCGTCCTGTCCAGCCGGAGGGCGCGCCGCACGTGGTCGCTGGCCGCCAGCCCGTCTGCCCCTCGAAGGCCGTGACTTGCCAGCAGATCCAGCCCGTCCTCGCGCACGACGAGGAGAGCGCCGGCCTCGGCTCGCGTGTGCCGGAGCAGGCCGTCGAGAGCCGCGCTGCCCAGGGTTTCGAGCTCGAACTGGCTCGAGAGCATCGTGCTGAACTCGCGCACGGCGCTCGCGACACCGTGGCTGCGAGCGAGGGTCCCGATCAGCCGGTTGAACGCATCCGCACTCATCCCGACCTCGTCGTCGGAATCGACCTCAAGGGCGCAGCTTGCCATGTCGCAGCCGCTCCAATCAGCGCTGAAGACGGCGTTCGCAAGCTGCAGCTCTACGGTGCCCATGTGGGTGGCAAGCACGCGAAGGCGACGGCCGACGACAAGGCGCGACAGGCCGAAGTTCATGACCCCCACCGCCACGCCCGCGGCGAGCGTGGACGCGATGAACGAGGGCGTCAGCACGTGGGCCTCCGGCAACCCGAGCAGCAGGCAGAACGCGGGGAACAGCAGGCCCACGACGAGGCCGAAGCCCGTCATCCAGATCGCAAGGTCGGTGAACACCCTGCGTGTGAGTCGTGGCATCGATGAGAACCTCGAGAGCCGGTGGCTGGACGGTGTGTTGCCCATGGTCAACGCGGCGACCCACCGGGACAATCGGGCGGAGGTCTGGTCGGGTCCGGTACGGATGGCGATCCGGCGATCCGGCCCGGTGTCCGACGGGAGCGGGTCAGCCAGGGGTGAGCACGACGATCGAGTCGAGCGGCGTCCGCGCCTCCCCGCCGAGGAGGTACCCGGTGCTGCCGACGACGACGCCCGCGGCGTCGGACATCGCGCGTGGCAGCCGTCCGGCGGTCGTGGTCCGGCCCGTGGCCGGGTTGAACTCGAGGATGGTCGACAGCGCGGCGCCGGCATGCCTGCCCCCGGCGATGAGCATCCGGCCCCCGACGACGAGCGCGGTCGCGTGCGACAGCGTGGACGGCAGGCGGCCCAGCACATGCGCGGTTCCCGCCGCAACGTCGACAACCTGGATCGTCGCGACGTCGCCGGCAGCGCCGGCACCGCCGAAGACATAGATCCTGCCGCCGAGCTCGGCGACCGCCGCGTAGCGAACGGCGACGGGGAGCGTCGCGATCGTCCGGAAGGTCACCCCATCGGTCGTGGCGATGACACCGCGCTCGAACGCGGTGCCGGCGCCGCCCCCGACGACGATCACCGACGGCCCGTCGACGACGGCCGCCATGTCAGCCCGGGGGGCGGGCAGGCGGCCGATGACGGCCGACGCGCCCGACGTCGGGACTCGCTGGACAACCGCGTCCGCAACGACGCGGCCACCGCCGAGCACCAGCATCCGTCCGCCCAGCAGCGCACCGGCGGCATCGTGGACAGGGGAGGCAAGGTGACCGATCGCGGTCACGGTCCCCTGTCCCGGGTCCAGGCGATCGATCGCCCCTGTCGTCCCGGTCGCCGTCAACCCGCCGGCGACGATCAGCTGTCCCCCGTCAGCGACGGCGACGGCCCGGGTCACAGCCGCGGGAAGGCGAAACGAGGCCACGGTCACCCTCAGGCCGGTCGCGGTCCCCGCGGACGGCGACGGCAACGCGGATGTCATCGCCGTCGGCGCGGGCGATCCGGGTGTCGCGGCCAGGGAAGGCGACGCCGTCGCGCCGTCCGGCGTGGCGGATGGCTGCCCGGTCGCGATGATCTCCACCGGGGACGCGACACCGGCCGTGGCCGGCGTCGCAGGAGCCGGTGCCGTGGCGCAGCCGGCGGCGGCCAGGGCTACCACGAGGACCGCGACCACCATCTGCGCGTTCGATCCGGCCGGCCGGCCGCCGGGCTGCACGGCTAGAACACGACCCCGGCCGGGACGGGCTGGTGGCCGTCCGGCTGGGACAGGTAGCCGGGACCGCGGCCCTGCACGCCCGTCTTCCCGTACTGCCACACGATCCGCATCGTCTTCGGGTCGATCACGACCATCCGCTGGCGGAAGTCGTCGTTGACCGACACCGTCCCGTCGGCAAGCGGCGTTGCGAGGCTCGGATGGTCGAGGCGCCCGGGACCGCTCGTCGGGGCATACCGCCACAGCAGCTTGCCGGAGGGGCTCACCGCCATGACCGCTCCCGGATTGCTGTAGTCGGCGAGGATCACGTTGCCGTGGGCGTCGAGCTGCGCGTCCGACGGGTAGAGGGCCGGCACGTGGATGTCGAACATGACCTTGCCGGTCGCCGACAGCCGCACCACGCGCGATCCACGGATCTCCGTGATCAGCAGGCCGCCGTCCGGCAGCGGCGTGTCGCCGTTGGGCAGCCCGTAGGTGAACCCGGCGTGATCGACGCAGACACCGGTTCGACCCCACATCCGCACGATCGCCTTGGACGGCGCGATCTCCAGGATCCGGCAGTTCACGATGTCGGCCACGATGATGTCGCCGTTCGCCAGCGGATACGCGTCGTCCGGGTTGTGCAGGTACCCCGTGCCACTGCCGTATCGGCCGTAGTGGCCGTACTGCCAGATCACCTTGCCGGTCTTGATGTCGATCCGGTCGATGACCTGGTGGGTCTCGTCGTTGGCGACGATCGTCTTGCCATCGGGCGCGATGAAGGCGTCGTCCGCCGAGAGCCGCTGGCCGGCGGGAATGCCGCCCGTGGCGGGGTACTGGCGCAGGATCCTGCCGCTGACATCGATGACGACGAGGCGGTTGTTGCCCTCGTCGGCCACCAGCAGGCCGCCCGGGAACCGCGTGCTCGCCGTCGCCTTGGGTGCGCCCGGCGCGGCTGTCGGCGGCGGAGACGTCGGCTCGATCGTCGCCGCGGAAGCAGCGGGGGTGGATGCCCCGGAAGCCGGCAGGATCGATGCGTCGGGCGAGCTCGCCGGATCGATGCTCCCCGGTCCGGACCCGGCTGCTGCCGGGTCCGCGCTCGGACCACCCGGACCCGCCCCCAGGGCCAGGGCCGCGGGAGACGACGGCGGCGCCCCGCCGCAGGCGGCGGCGGTCAGGACGAGCACTGCCGTCGCGAGCGCAGCCCGCGACGGAAACCGGTGATGAGACGCTGGGGAGTTCGGCATCCGGGGACCGTACCGTCACCGGTCCCGGAATTGGGCCTCCGTTGGCGAACCTTTACCGAAACTCGACTGGGGCGTCGGGGTGTTCCATTTCGCGGCGGCGACGCCACGACCGCAGGTGCCCGGGCGCGTGGAACACGGCGTAGAAGGCGATGTAGGCATAGGCGATGCCGGCGAGCTCGTCGATGACCCAGTGATCCCCGGTGTAGACGACGGAGAACGCAACGAGGGCCGCGTAGCCGAGCGCCAGCCAGCCGATCCTGCCGAACGCACGACGGAGCGTGAGGAAGGTGAGGAAGGGATACGCCACGTGCAGCGACGGGAACGCGGCGACGAGGTTCGGGTTCACGCTGCCGAAGGCGAGCGAATAGATCTGCCGGCCATCGAACCCCAGCGCCGTCGCCAGCGTGTCGAATGCCCCGGGCTTCAGGTAGGCGATGACCGGACGCCCGTCCGGACCGTTGAGCAGGCCCAGGTACGCCGTGTACCAGGGGGGCGCCGCCGGCACCAGCATGTAGGTCACGAACCCGGCCACGCTGAGCAGGACGAGCGCCGCGACGAAGTCGTAGTACAGGGGGCGGCGCCAGAGCCAGAGCACGAAGCCCGCCCCCAGCGGCAGGACGAAATGGAGCATGTAGACGATCGTGGCCACGACCGCGATCGGGTCGACTCCGCCGGCCGGGCGCAGGGCGTCCTGGAGGACCTGGGTCGGCAGGACGCCGAACGCGATGATCCGCTCGGCATGGGCGAGGTCGGCCGCGTGGAGCGGGAGACCGGCATCGTCGGCAACGCCGCGCATCAGCTCGTATGCGAGCAGCAGGACGATGAACGGGACCCAGTCGCGGAGGAACAGGCGGCCCCGCCCGAGGAGCACGGCGGCAAGGCCGAAGGCGACCGCGAGGAAGTCCGGCGTGATCGAGACGCCCGTGGCGACCATCAGGATCACCACGACGGCGCTGTAGACGAGCACCCCGGCGACGAGGAGCCGGTCGTTGCGCCGGCGGAGCGAACCGGTGTCGGGATCGGGCTGGGGAAGAGGAGCGTCAGGAACGGCGTTCACGGCGTCGGGCGAATCTACTCCGGCGTGGCGACCGGCAAAGGGTCCGTAGGGCGACACGGTCGATTCGCCTCCGGATCCCATCGCCCGGTCACGGGATCGTAACCGGTGCGAAAGGGCGCCGGACCTACGGTGCTCGTCGTGAGCCGAAAGTGAACCACCCCGGCCACGGGAAGCGGCCGGCAAAACCAGATGGAGCAGATCCGATGATCGAGCCATTCGTCCCCACGCCGTCAGGCGAGCCCATGCAGCCCGGCGAACCCGCGACACCGGTGATGGTTCCGGGCCGCGCCGCCTCGGAGCACGACCCCATCGCACCCCGACGCCGGGGCCGCAGGTGGCGCGATGGCATCGGCACGGTGGTCGCCGCCTCGATGCTGTCCGCCGTGCTCGCGTCCGGCGCCACCGCTGCCCTCGAGCAGCGGGCCACGGTCACAACGGTGACCCCGGTCACGACAGTCAGAGCAGCCGACACGACGGCGGCGATCACCGCGGCCACCACGACGTCCGCGGGCCTGTCCGCGGCAACCGGCACCGCGTCGCCGATCGCCGCGATCGTGGCAGCCGACCGCCCGGCCGTCGTCACGATCGACACGACCGTCACCGCCCAGGTTGGCAGGCGGGCGGGAAGCGTCACCGCGACCGGAACCGGCTCTGGCGTCATCTATACCTCGAACGGCAGCATCCTCACCGCCGCCCACGTCATCGAGGGCGCATCGCAGATCACCGTGACGCTCGCTGACGGCCGCTCGTTCGCGGGCACCGTCACGGCCAGCGACCTCGCGCTCGACCTCGCGATCGTCAAGATCAACGCCACCGGGCTACCAACGGCACCGCTCGGATCATCGGCAACGCTGAAGGTCGGTGAGACCGTGCTGGCCATCGGCGATCCGCTGGGCCAGTATCCGGGCTCCGTCACCACGGGAATCGTGTCCGGCCTCGATCGGACCCTGACCGTCGCCGATGAGCTGACGGGCCAGCCTCGCGACCTGAGCGGCATGATCCAGACCGACACGGCGATCAACCCGGGCAACAGCGGCGGACCGCTGATCGACGCTTCGGGTGCCGTCATCGGCATCATCAGCGCCGGGTCGAGCTCCGCCGAGGGGATCGGCTTCGCCGTCCCGATCAGCGCGGCCACGACGGTGATGGCCAGCATCACATCCGCCTGACCGCACGACCGTCGCGCATCCAGGTGTCCGCCACGGCCCGCTACACTCGGTCGATGACCGAACGACGCAGCGCGCTCCGAGCTTCACTGGGCCGGGTGGGCATCTGGAGCTTCGGCCTCCAGACGCGGCCGGCCGCCGAGGAGCAGGCCGCCACCGCCAGGTGCGAGGCCGGCGGCTACACGGCCGCGTGGTTCCCAGAGAGCATCGGCAGCAAGGAGGCGCTGTCCCACGCGGCGGTCCTTCTCGCCGGCAGCCGCCGGATGGTCGTCGCAACCGGCATCGCCAACATCTATGCCCGCGACGCGGCTGCGATGGTCAACGGCGCCCGGACGCTTGCCGAGGCCCATCCCGGGCGCTTCGTGCTCGGCATCGGCGTCAGCCATGCGCCCTCGGTCGCGGCACGCGGTGGAACATACGGGCCGCCGGTCGCGACGATGAGGGCCTACCTCGACGCCATGGACGCAGCGGCCTACGGCGGCCCCCCGCTCGCCGAGCCTCCGCCGGTCCTCCTCGCGGCATTGGGGCCCCGGATGCTGGACCTGGCCGCGGAACGCACCGATGGCGCCCATCCGTACTTCGTCCCGGTCGAGCACACGCGGATCGCCCGTGAGCGGCTGGGTTCGGATCCTATCCTCGCGGTCGAGGTCACAGCCGTCATCGACCCCGATGCTGCGCGTGCACGGGAGACCGCCCGCGCCTTCGCCTCCCGGTACCTCGGCCTCGAGAACTACGCGAATAACCTGCGGCGGCTGGGCTGGCCGGAGGAGGATCTCGCCGGCGGCGGCAGCGATCGGCTGCTCGACGCCGTGGTCCCGCAGGGCAGCGCCTCCACGATTGCAGGTCGTGTTCGGGAGCATCTCGACGCCGGTGCGGACCACGTCTGCGTCCAGCTGCGGGCGACGGACCCCAACGACCTCTGCCTCGAGGGCTACGCTGAGCTCGGCGACGCGCTCGGAGATCTCACGAGGGCACCGTAGGGACACGGGGACGATCCATTGACTGCACCCGGGTGCGCCGGTATCCTCGATTATCGATGAAACACTGCGATGCGTGCCCCTCGTCCCTCCCTGCGCGGGTCGCGCGATGACGGGGCCCAACCGCTTCAGCCTGGCCGATCGGGTCGCGATCGTCGCCGGCGGAGGCGGGGCCATCGGATCTGCGCTGGCGGAGGCGCTGGCGGAGGCCGGGGCGCGCGTCGTGGTCACAGGGCGAACGCCCGACACCTGTGAGGCCGCCGTCGGGCACGTGACCGCGGCCGGGTCCCAGGGGCTCGCCGTGGCCGCCGACATGACGGACGAGGCGGACGCCGAACGGGTCGTGGGCGCGGCCATCGAGCGGTTCGGACGGGTGGACATCCTGGTCAACGCGATCGGTGGTGGGGCCGGCAAGGTCCTGCACCCGGCCGAGGCCTACCCGAGGCGGGACTGGGACTGGATCATGGAGCTGAACGTCCGGAGCACCCTCGTGCCCACACAGGCGGTGGTGCGGCGGATGATCGAGGCGGGCCGGGGTGGGTCGATCGTGAACATCTCCTCGGTGCGCGCCAACCTCGGGATCAATGCCGGCTACTCGGCGTACGTGGCGGCAAAGGGGGCGGTCAGCTCCCTCACGCGCCAGTGGGCGACCGAATGGGCCAGGCACGGGATCCGCGTCAACGCGATCATGCCCACGTTCGTAGACACGCCCCAGGTCGCGATGCTGCTCGAGGACACGGCATTCAGGACCGGCGTGGAGAGCCGCATCCCCCTCGGGCGGGTCGGGGAGACGAGCGATCTGGCCGGGCCCGTCGTCTTCCTGTGCTCGGATGCCGCCTCGTTCGTGACCGGCCAGATCCTGGGGATCGATGGCGGCCTGACCGCGACCCAGTAGCCAGACAGAAGGGGCCCGGATGATGGAACAGCTGACGTCGATGATGGAACGGGTGACGGACAACGTGTACACCAACACGGTCCTGCGCGGATGCAACCCGAGCTACGTCGTGACCTCCGCCGGGGTCGTCGTGATCGACACGCCGCAGCTTCCGACGCGCGCCGTGGCGATGCGCCGCGAGGCCGAGACCCACGGTCCGATCCGCTACCTGATCAACACCGAGCACCACGTCGATCACATCTTCGGCAACTACTACTTCCGGGGCGCCGGGGCCGTCGTCGAGCACCAGGGCGTGTACGACAACTTCATGGTCGTGACACCGGACCTGGACCCGTTCGCCTATGCGCACGAGGCGATCCCGACCGACGATCCTGACGGCGAGGCGATCTTCCCCGACCGCGACGAGTACTACGCGGACCCGAACAAGGGCACCGTGGTGTTCACCGGCAACCTCACGCTGCGTGTCGGCGACCACACGTTCAACCTCATCCACACGCCCGGCCATACCCCCGGTCAGGTCGCTGTCCACGTGCCCGAGGAACGGGTGGTGTTCACCGGCGACACGATCTTCTCCGAGTGCCAGACCTGGCTGATGACCTCGGACGTGGACCAGTGGCTGGACTCGCTGGAGCGGATCCGGATGCTGGACGTCGACCGCCTCGTCCCGGGCCACGGGCCGGTCACGGACCTGCGGTACATCGAGACCCAGCGCTCGATGCTCCTGGAGTGGAAATCCGCGGTCGCCGTCGCGGTCGCCAAGGGGTGGACCCGCGAGGAGACGATGGCACGGGTGCGGTTCGACGAGCGCTGCCCGGTCGACGTCGGTCAGGGCTACATGATGAACCACATCCAGACGCTGAACGCCGCGTCACTGTGGGACAAGCTCACGGCCCTGGGATATTCGAAGGGCCGCTGACGGATCAGGCGCGACCTGCCGCGACCTCGTCCGCCCTCGTCCGGCCCGCCAGCCGGATCAGGTCCTCGTGGAGCTCGAACCAGATGCTGTGGTAGCTGTCGACCCGCGGTGAGGCGACGAACCGCGGGTCGCCGTCGCGCGCAAGCCCCTCTGCCCGTGCCAGCCGGATCCGGTAGGCATCGAGCCGCGCGAGGGCGGGCACCAGCGGCGCAAGCCACGCATCGGCGTCCGCCTCCAGGTCCGTGAGCCGCCCGAGCACCCGGGCGTCGTACTCGGGATCGCCGTGGTCGTTGAAGGTCTGGGTGCCGTCCACCTCGCGCATCTGCCACGCGGTGACGGTCTCCTTCATCCGCTCGTCGAGCACGAGGAACGCGTCGAGGGCGGCGAGTGCCGCACCCGGCCCCCATGCGTCGCGGTCCTTCGCGAGCAGAGCCTGTCCACGCTCCCGGCCGGCCGGCGTGAGCCGGAATGCCCCGGCGGACGGCTCGACGAGACCGTCGCCCACGAGCTGCACGAGCACGGCCTCCACCTCCGCGCCGTCGCCCATGACGGCCGGAGCCAGGGTCTCCGCGGTGCCGAACCCCTTGATCGCCAGGGCGCGCACGACGACATCGGGCGTCGCCGACACCGCCGGGCCGCCCGGCGTGGGGGCCGGCTCACCGCCGATCACGATCCCTTCCTGCGCGGCCCAGTCGAGCAGGGTGGCCGCCTCGGGAGCAACCTCGAAGCGCCCGTCGACGACCCCCAGGAAGACCTCGCCGGTGGTGCCGTCCACGGTGATCATCTCGCCCGTCGCGATCGTCCGGCCGGCGAGGGTCATCCCGTCGGCGCGAACCTCGAGGGCCTCGGCGCCCACCACGGCCGGGATCCCCCAGCCGCGCGCCACGACCGCCGCGTGGCTGGCCAGGCCGCCATGTGCCGTCAGGATCCCCGCCGCGCGGGCCATGCCGTGGACGTCGTCGGGGGACGTCTCCGAGCGGACCAGGATCGCGCTCCGGCCCGACGACGCGACGTGCTCCGCCTGCTCGGGCGTCGTCGCCACCTCGCCGGTCGCCACGCCGGGCGACGCCCCCAGGCCCCGCCCCAGCGGCTCCAGCCCCTGGGGCCGCTCCAGAGTCGTGCGCGGCGGGTCGGCGAGGACGTGCGCGACGCGCGTGACGGCCTCGGCCCGCGTCAGCGGGAAGTCGGGGTCCTCGGCCATCTCGAGCGCGATCCGCAGCGCCGCCTGGGGGCTTCGCTTGCCCACCCGACACTGGAGCAGCCACAGCCGTCCCCGCTCGATCGTGAACTCGATGTCGCACAGGTCCCGGAGGGAGTGCTCGAGGATCCGGGCATCGCGGCGCAGCTCCCCGGATACCACCGGCATGCGCTCGTCGAGCTCGTCCAGGGCGTGCGTCCTGTGCGTTCCGGCCACCACGTCCTCGCCCTGGGCGTTGAACATCACATCGCCGTACAGCTCCGCCGCGCCCGTCGCCGGGTTGCGGGTGAACAGGACGCCGGTGCCCGAGTCAGCCCCGCGGTTGCCGAACACCATGGCCTGGATCGTGACCGACGTCCCGAGGCTGTCGGCGATACCCTCGCGCGCCCGGTACGTCCTGGCCCGGTCGCTGTTCCAGGAGCGGAACACGGCCTCGACGGCGAGCCGCAGCTGCTGCCACGGGTCCTCGGGGACGGTCTCGACTCCGACGATGCCGCGGAACATCGTCACGAAGCGCTCGCGGCACGCGCCGGCGAAGGCGTCACTGCCGGTCGCCGTGGCGAGGGCCCCGGCGGTGGCCTCGTTGAGCCCGAGGTTGAGGATGGTGTCCATCATCCCCGGCATCGAGACCGGCGCGCCCGACCGGACGCTCACCAGGAGGGGCTCGCCCGGCCCGCCGAACCGACGCCCGACCGCCGCCTCGACCCGACTCATGTGCTCGCGGATCTCGGCGTCCAGCCCGTCCGGCCAGCCGTCCGCGAGGAACACGTTGCAGGCGACCGTGGTGATGGTGAAGGCGGGCGGCACCGGCAGCCCCAGCTCGGTCGCCATCAGGGCCAGGTTGGCGGCCTTGCCGCCGATGAGCGCCGTGAGCTCCGCACGGGGCAGGGCGTGCGGGTGGTCGAAGGCGTAGACGTACGTCACGAGTGCCCTCCGGGCATGCAGTCGCTCCTAGCCCGGCCTGTGCCCGGCGCGCAGCAGCTCCCGGACCTGCTCGGCGACGCGAGGGGCGGACAGGCGGTAGATGTCGAGCAGCGCATCGTTGGGCGCCGACGTGCCGAACACGTCCTGGAGCCCCAGGCGCTTGACGATGGTCGGGCGCTGGTCCGACAGCGTCTCGGCGATCGCACCGCCCATGCCGCCGATCACGGTGTGCTCCTCCACCGTGATCACGAACCCGGTGCGGTCGGCGGCCGCCACGATCGCGGGCACGTCCAGGGGCTTGAGGGTCGGCACATGCAGCACGTGCGCCTCGATCCCCTCCCGTGCCAGCAGCTCCGCCGCGTCGACCGTACGAGGGGTCTGGGCGCCGGTCGACACCAGCGTCACGTCGCGACCCTCGCGGACGACGACGGCCCGCCCCGGCTCGAACGCGTAGTCATCGCCGAACAGGCGCTGGGTTGCGTCGCGCACGAGGCGCACGTAGACCGGCCCGTCATACGTTGCGCACCAGCGGAGGACCTGGGCCGTCTCGACGTCGTCCGCGGGCGAGACCGTGACGACACCGGGCATCGCACGCATGATCGAGATGTCGTCCACGATCTGGTGGGTCTTGCCGGCCTGCCCGGTGAACAGGCCCGCGTAGCCGGCAGTGATCTTGACGTTGAGCCCCGTCTGCGCGATCAGCACCCGGATCTGGTCCAGCGGCCGCACGACGGCGAACGAGACGAACGTGCTGATGAACGGCATCAGGCCCATCGCCGCCATGCCCGCCGCAACGCCCAGCATGTTCTGCTCGGCGATCCCCATCTGGAGATATCGGTCGGGATGGCGCTTCTCGAAGATGTCGGCCTTGGTCGAGACCGCCAGGTCACCGTCCAGCATGTAGATCCGCGGATCGGCGTCGGCGAGATCCGCGACCGTCTCACCGAATGTCTCGCGCATCGCGCGACCCATGGCCAGCGTCATGCCGCACCTCCGCCGCCGGCGGGCACCGGCTCGCCGAGCTCGGCCATGGCCAGGGCGTACTGCTCGGCCGTCATCGGGCCGGAGTGCCACTGGTAGTGGCCCTCCATGAACGACACGCCGCGGCCCTTGACCGTCAGCGACACAATCGCCGTCGGCCGGCCGGCCGGGTCCCGTGGGATCTCGAGCGCGGCGACGACGGCGGCCATGTCGTGGCCGTCGATCTCGAGCACCCGCCAGCCGAAGGCCGACCACTTGGCGACGAGCTCGCCCGGATCCTCCGGGGACACCCGGTGCAGGTGGTCGTCGCCCGGCCAGCCGTACTGCTGCAGCCGGTTGTGGTCGATGATCGCGATGAGGTCGGCGAGGCGGTAGCGGGCGGCCACAAAGGCCGCCTCCCAGACCTCACCCTCCTGGCACTCCCCGTCGCCCAGCATCGCGTACGTCCGCACATCGAGGCCGGTGAGACGTGCTCCGAGAGCGAGCCCGACCGCAGCCGAGATGCCCACCCCGAGCGAGCCGCTCGACATGTCGACGCCGGGGGTGACCGTCATGTCGGGGTGCCCCTGGAGGCGCGAGCCCGCGGCATCGAACGAGAGCAACTCCTCGACCGGCAGGTAGCCGCGCAGTGCGAGCGCCGCGTACAGCCCGATCGCGGAGTGGCCCTTGGACAGGACGAAGCGGTCGCGATGCGGCCAGCCCGGCTCCTCGGGCCGGATGTGCATCGTCCGGAAGTACAGCGCCGCAAGCACCTCGGCCGCGGACAGTGGTCCCCCGATGTGGCCCGCTCGAGCGTGGTGCACGGCACGGATGACCTCGACGCGGATCCGCCGGGCCACCTCCCGGAGGCGCAGGATCTCCTCCGGGGACGCCGGGGTCCCTCGGTCCGCGACCTCCGCACCCATCAGGCGTCCTGCTTCTCGTAGGACCCGGAGACAACCGGCGGCGAGAACAGGCACACCAGCTCGAGCGGCTCCGGACCGTCCGCCTCGGTCGCGTGATGCGTCCCCGGGGAGACGTGGACGACCACACCCGGCTCCACTTCCGCGATGCCGTCCGGCGTGACGATCCGGCCACGACCCGCGGCGCAGTAGATCGTCTCCTCCTCGGCCGGATGGACGTGGCCGGCGGGCCGCGAGCCCGGCGGGAACACCGAGACGCCCATCGAGACGTGGACGGCATCGCTGTTCTCGGGCCCGAAGTACGAATGCCAGGTGCGACCCGGCAGCTCGACGACGTCGGCGTCCGCTCGTGCAACCCGCTTGATCATCGGAACCCTCGTCGTGGTGGGCGCCCGCGGATGGAGCGCGGCCGGCGCGGGCGCCGCGCTGCCCTTTGCTAATCGATTATCGATGGTACTTGGCCGCAATCCACTCGTCAATGACGCCCGGCAAAGTCCGGTCGTACTCCAGCACCTCGGCGGCGGTGACCGGTGCATCCGCGATGGCGCGCGGCTCCGCGGCCGCCGACACGAGCCGTGCCTCGGACAGGGACGCGCCCGGCTCGAGGCGCGCCAGGTGCACCCGTCGTCCCCGCCAGGTGTCGAGGTTGAGCGCGCGGCCCTCGTGATACAGGGTCGGGGCCTCGACGGACGTGTGCCCGAACACCACGCGCCGTATCCCCGCGTCGGCGTACAGGGCCCACGGCGGCGCGTCCGGGAACAGGTCGGCGGAGGCGAAGAATGCCTCCCTGATCCAGATCCGTGCGGCGTGCCGCTCGAATGCCTCGAGCGTCGGCGTATCGGGCACGGGCCCCCCGTGGACGAACAGGACGTTCCCCCAGCGAGCGTAGGGGGCGAACGTCCAGAGCAGCGGGACAAGGTCCGGTGCGAGGGCGGCCACACGTTGCGCGACCTCGTCCGGGTTCCGGTCCGGGCCCCACTCGGTGGGGTGGAGCCCGACCGACGCCAACGTCGCGCCACCGCCGAAGGTGAGAAACGCGCGATAGACCAGCGGCACGGCGTCGAGGCCGCCGAGCACCTGGGCTTCGTGATTGCCCTCGAGCAGCGCCACCATGCCGCCCCTCGCCTCCGCCTCGGCGCGCAGCCGCACGAGCCGGCGGACCAGCCCCACGGAGTCCGAACCGCGGTCCACGACGTCTCCGCAGACCACGAGGGCGGTCCTTGGTGGCGCGATCCATGCGCCATCGGGATCGCACAGGCCCGCAGCCCGCAGGAGCTCGCCCACGGCGCGCAGCTGACCGTGCAGATCCGTGCCGGCCCAGACCGTGAAGTCGGCGGGGATCGTGATCGGGGAGACGTCGGGTGAGGCCATCGTCGTTCCTACTGCGTCGCGGTCAGGCCGCCGTCGATGGTGAGGATCTGGCCGGTCACGAATGAGGCGGCATCCGAGCAGAAGAACACCGCGGGCCCGGTGAGGTCGCCCGTCTCCCCGACCCGGTCGAGGGGGATCCGGCCGAGGAGAGCGGCCTTGAACGCCGGATCCCCGAGGAGCATCGCCACCTGCGGGGTGTCCACAAAGGTCGGCGCGATCGCATTGACCCGGATCCCGTGCGTCGCCCACTCCGTCGCCCACTGCCGGGTGAGGGAGCTGATGGCACCTTTTGCCGCCACGTAGGCCGAGTAGCCGGACCGGATGCCCAGCTGGGCACGAACCGACGAGACGTTGAGCACGCAGCCGCCACGACCCCCGGCGATCATCGCCTTCACGGCCGCCTGGGTCGGGAGCAGCGTGCTGCGGAGGTTCAGCTCGAAGATCCAGTCCCAATCGGTCATGGGGTAGTCCTGGGCGTCGTGGATGACCCTGCCGGCCCCTCCGCCGACGGCATTCACGATGATGTCGAGCCGGCCGAAGCGAGCCACGGTCTCCGCCACGACGCGGGTCGCATCCGCGGGCTCGGTGGCGTCGGCCGTGAGCGCGAGACACTCGGCCCCGGTGGCCCGAACGCGATCTGCCGCCGCCTCCGCTCGAGCCGCGTCGATCTCCCCGACGGCGAGGCTGGCACCGGCCTCGCCCAGGGCGACGGCAAGCGCCGAGCCGATCGCGCCACCTCCGCCCGAGACCAGGGCGACGCGTCCGTGGAGGCGGAAGGTGTCGATCACGCTCATGGTGGGAGTCCTCGCAGTAGACGGTGTCGGTCGAATGGCTCGGACGTCGGGATGCGGCGGGCCGAGAGCCCCGATGATGCCGATCACAGGGTACCGTCGGCATCAGATGCCATGTTGGCATCGATTATCGATGATTCCTCAAACGGTGTGCCGAACGGCCCTTGATCGCGCTCGGCGGGGGGGCGGACCCTCTCACCGTCGGCAGGCTGCATGCCGACTTGATGGAGTTGGCCGGGTGGCCCATTGAGCGCTTGCCGGGCCTGGAGGTACGGTGTGGAAACTGAGACCAAGGACACGATTCCGCTGTGGCTGGCGGTGGCAATCACCGTCTGCGTCTCGCTCCCGTTCGGCATCTGGCTCGCCAACTACAACGTGCCGATCTGGGCCTCGTTCATCGTGTGGGCTGAGTACTTCGCCCTGGGCGCCAAGCCGGCCGCGCTCAAGACCATGATCCCGGCTTACTTCCTGGGCGTCGTTGCAGCAGCGATCATCATGACCGCGTACATGGTGATGTCGACCGCATTCGGCAGCGGCACGATCCTGGCGGTGGGCGACTGGTCGTTCACATACGATAACCTCGCCCTGTTCATCGCCTGCTTCGCCGGATTCTGTGTGTTCATCTACGCGATGAAGTACTTCCCGGTCACCCAGACGGGTTCGCTGCCGTACTTCAACGGCATCTCGATGATGCTCGCGGTGTTCTTCACCGGGGCCTTCACCAAGCCCTTTGCCGACATCGATCCCAACCTGCTGCCGGCCGTGGCCGGCCTCGGCGCGCTGCTCGCTGGCGCTCTCGGTGCGTTCCTCGGCTGGTTCAACGTGGCGATCCTGTTCCCGCGCCCGGTGAACAAGCCGACAGCACAGGGGCACCCGGCGGTCGGGGCCTGACGGCAGCTGTCAACGGGTGCTCCGCGGGCACCGACAACGCGGCCTGGACGCCGGCCGCCACAACGAGCCGACCTGCGATCGGATCCCGAGAGCTTCTCGGCGCGGGTCGGCTCGTCCGGGTCAGGGTCCCGTCCGATCGTCGCCCACGTCGAGCGCCGCGACCGCGCGGTTCCAGGCCGACACGTCGCCCAGCGGCGCCAGGCGGCCGACGGCGAGCTCGATCTGGCGCATGCACGTCTCGCGCCAGATCCCGCTGTCCAGGAACGCCGCATGACCGCGCGGCGTTCGCAGATCCATGCCGATGAGGGTGCGGCAGTCCACGGCACCGGAGGCCGCGGTCACCTCCGCCATGAGAGCCGCTGTCAGCTCCCTCGCCACCCGCTTGGCCGTCGCGTGATCCGCGCACCTGCGCTCGGCCAGCATCCCGAGGGCGAGCGCCGCGCCGCTGATTGCGCCGCACAGCCCGCCGCTGTAGGCGACGCCTCCGTTGAGCGCCATGGCCGCGCTCGCGTCGCCTGCATCGCCCAGGCCGAAGCTCGCCTTCAGGACGAGGAACGTGGTCTCGGCGCATCCATACTGGTGCGCGTCGTCGAGGAACAGACTGCGGGCGAGCGCCCGGGCGTCGTGGTCCGTCTGCCGATGCCTCCTGCTTCGGTGGTGCCGTCCGACGATCGACTATACGTCGCCGCAGGAGCCCGCTCCTCGCGCGCATCACCGTGAGCCGCCTGATCGGCGAGGAGTCGGCGGACCAAGGGTCCGCGCCGACTACCTCGCGGCAGCGTTCGACGAGGTGCGGGCGCGGTTCACCTCATTCGAGGAGTACGTCCGGGACGGGCTGGAGCTCGACGAACGAACCATTGCCGCCATCCGCGGCACGTTCATCGAGGGTGCGGCGCCGCCGGGGGCCCGTAACGCCGGGTGACTCGTCGGCTCGTTGTCCGTGGCCGGTCTCTCAGGGCGCCAGGACGATCTTGATGGCGCCACTCTCGCGGTCGTTCAGGGTCGCCATGGCTTCGTCGTAGGCGACCAGCGGGAACCGGTGGGTGAGGATCTCCCGCACCCGCATGCGGCCCTGCTCGACGAGTGGCATCACGCGACGCATCTCGCCCGCCGATGCCCGACAGCCGACCAGCTCCAGCTCATCGAGCACGATGCGCGGCATCGCGATCTCGACACCGACCGTCGGGATGCCGACGGCGGCACATCGACCGCCGCGTCGCAGCATGCCCACCGCCCACTGGACGGCGACCGGCACGCCGGCGCACTCCAGCACGACATCGGCACCCAGGCCGCCGGTGCGCTCCCGGACGACGGGCACCGGGTCACCCACCGACGCGTCGATCGTCTCGAAACCCAGCTCGGCTGCCTTCGCGAGCCGGAGCGGGTTGCGCTCGATCACGATCACCCGTGCGGCACCGCGGATGAGGGCCGCATCACCCGACAGCAGCCCGATCGCGCCTCCCCCGATGATGACCACGGTGTCACCCGGTGTCACGCCACCGCGGTTGGCCACGTGGAGTGCGATCGAGGCGGGGTCGATCAACGCGCCCAGCTCGTAGCTCAGGCTGTCGGGGAGCGGGAAGATGCACTTGACGCCGTGGGTCACGTACGTCGCGTCCGCCCCCTGGGAGTTGTGCCCGTACTGGCGGTGGAGGCCATCCTTGCCGTAGTTCTCGCACAGGTTGTACTGGCCCTCGACGCACTTCTGGCACACGCCGCACGCGTCGTGGGACGTGCCCGCGACCCGGTCACCGATCTTCCAGCCGTAGCGGGCGGCACCGGGCCCGAGGGCCACGATCTCGCCCGCCCACTCGTGGCCCGGGATGAACGGGAACGCCGGCGGCCAGAAGCCCGGGTAATCGCCGCGAACGAGGTGCGCGTCCGTGCCGCAGATGGAGACCGCGTGAACGCGGGCCAGGACCTCGTTGAGGCCGGGGACCGGCACCGGGACCTCGCGGATCTCGGTCCGGTTGGGCTCGAGCACGACGAGCGCCTGCATGGTCGCCGGGATGCCCGGTGCGGCAGACGCGGCCCCGACGATCGAGGCGGGTTCAACGGACACGTGGGCTCTCCTTCAGATCACGGCGACGGGATCGACCATCGAGCCGGTGGCGCCGCGGATCTTGAGCGGCAGGGCGACGAACAGGAACTCATAGACCCGATCGGCGGCGATCGCCTCGAGATCGAGGCTCTCCATGAGGTGGATCCCGTTCTCGATCAGCAGCAGCGTGTGGACCGGCTGGGGGTTGCCGGTCGGCCCGGGATCGGGAGCCGGCTGCACCTCGTAGGTCTCGGTGTCGGTCCCGGTCGCGACGACACCACGCTCCAGGAGCCAGCGCGCCGCGGAGATGTCCGGCCCGGCGGTCTTGTGCTCCGCCATCCGCTCCGCGTCGGGCCAGAGGCTCATGTAGCCCGTCCGGATGAGGACGACGTCCCATGGACGGACCTCCACGCCCTGAGCGCGGCAGATCGCCTCGCACTCGGCGGCGTCGACCGGCGAGCCCTTGGGCAGCGCGTCCAGGCCCCGGTGGCCGGCGGCATCGAGGAGGATCCCGCGCGTGAAGAAGGGCGGCATCGAGGACGCGTCGCCGTGGACCGGCCCGAAGTCCGTGAGATGCTCGTCGGCGCGGCCGCCGCCGTGCCAGCGCATGTCGTCACCGATGGTCATGTGTGCCAGCGCGTCGACATGGGCGCCCGAGTGCGAGGTCGCCATCACGTACTCGGCCATGTAGCCGAGCCCGGCATCGTTGACCGGCCCCCAGGGCTGCGCGCCCGTCACGCGGATCCCTCGTGGAGTCCGGTAGTTGAGCACCTGGAACGGCGGGTGGCCGGGGAACAGCGGCATGCCCGGGTACCGCGTGGCTGCGAGCGAGTACATCCGGCCCTCGCGGACGAGCCCCGCAGCGCGAACGACCTCCCCCGGCGGAAGATCACCGATCCGACCGACCTCGCTGGACGTGGTCATCGCAGTCCTCCCACGGGTTCCGCCGGCGGCGCCGGCAGCGGCCGCTCCTGGAGCGCGCGCCATACTCGCTCGGGCGTGAGCGGCAGGTCGCGGATCACCGCGCCGGTCGCGTCCCGCACGGCCGCCGCGACGGCCGAAGCCACGCACAGCAGGGCGCCCTCGCTCATTCCCTTCGACCCGTACGGTCCCGGGCCGTCGGCGTTCTCGATCGATGCGCTCTGGAGCTCGAGAGGCAGGTCCATGCTGGTCGGGATCCGGTAGTCGATCGCGCCCAGGTTTCGCACCCGGCCCCGGTCGTCGAAGATCTCGTGCTCCATCATCGTGTGCCCGAGGCCCATGATCGCCGCACCCTCGTCCTGCATCCGGACCTGGAGCGGGTTGATCGCCATGCCGACGTCGGACACGGTCACGTGGCGAACAAGCGTCACGTCGCCGGTCTCCTCGTCCACCTCCGCCTCGATCGCCGTGCAGTTGAACTCGAAGAATGCAGGCGAGCCCCCGAGGGGATGGTCCGGCTCGTCGTTCTTGCGCATCTCGCCGTTCCCGACCAGCTCGCCACCCAGCCGTCCCAGCCCGGGCTTGAGCACCTCGAGGATCGACAGCTCGCGGTCCGGCAGCCGGACGACGCCGTCCTCGACCACGATCTCCGACGGCTCGACGCCGTGGAGGCCGGCGGCCATGGTGCGCAGCTTGGCCTGGATCTCCCGGCAGGCGAACAGGACGGCGTTGCCCATGAGCACGGTCGAGCGGCTGGCCGACGTCTGCTGGTCGTACGGCACCACCGACGTGTCGCCCATCACGACCGTGATCCAGTCGAGCGGAGCCCCCAGCTCGTGGGCGGCAATCTGGGCGAACACGGTGCGCGCTCCCTGCCCCATGTCGGAGGTGCCGGCGAAGACGATCACGCTGCCATCCGCGAGAAGCCGGACGGTCGCGTACGACAACCCCGTCGTGGGGCCGGACTTCAGCCCCACCGCGATGCCGCGGCCGCGGCCCGGGGGCAGTGGCGTCCCCCACCCGATCCGCTCCGCGGCGAGGCGCACGGCCTGCGCCCAGTCACCGTCGGCGGGCGTGTCCCAGGGGATGAACGCCTCGCCCCTGCGGGCAAGGTTCCGGAGCCTGATCTCCAGCCGGTCGATTCCCAGCAGGCGCGCCGCCTCGTCGAGGTTCAATTCCACGGCCCAGTTGACCTGGGGGTTGCCGAAGCCGCGGAAGGCGGTCGACGGCACCGTGTGGCTGAGGATCGGCCGCGACAGAATCCGGGCGGCCGGCATCCGGTACGGTCCTGCCCCCAGGTAGCTGCCCTTGTTGACCACTCGATCCGCGATGTCGACGTAGGCCCCGATCAGATAGTCCGCGGCGATGTCCTGGAACACGAGCGTGCCATCGTTGCGGACCCCGGTCCGGACGCGGACATCGGCCGCCGCGCGGCGCACAGCCTGGAACGACTCCTCGAGCGTCAGGACGAGGCGCACCGGGCGCCCGGCGCGCAGGGCCATGAACGCGACCAGCGGCTCGTACTTCGCATGCTGCTTGCCGCCGAACCCGCCGCCCGGGTCGGGCGCGATCACGCGGACCTTCGACAGGGGCATGTGAAGCAGCGAGGCGATCACCTTCTGCAGCCAGCTCGGGTGCTGGATCGAGCTCCAGATGGTGATCCCGTCGCCGTCGGGAGCCGCGATGAACGCGTGTGGCTCGATCGCGAACTGGGTCACGATGGGGAAGCTGTAGCGGTGCTCGACGATCAGATCGGCCGAGCCCGCCTCGGCATCGACATCGCCCCACCCCACCCGGTGCTCGCGCAGCACGTTGCTGTCGGCGAACGGGCTGCCGGGGCGCAGCGACGGGTCCTGGACGAGGGGAGCGTCCGGCTCGAGAGCGGCATCCACCGTGACGACCGCGTGCAGCTCCTCGTACGTCACCCGGACCCGCCGCGCCGCCTCCTCCGCGGCGTCGATCGTGTCGGCGGCCACGGCCGCGACCGGCTCCCCGTGGTACTTGACCTCGTCCACCGCCAGCACCGGGCGATCCTGGAACTGCGGTCCGAAGCGCGGCACCGGCTGGGGGAGGTCCGCCGCCGTCATCACCACCCGCACGCCGGGCACCCGCTCCGCCTCGGTCGTGTCGATCGCGACGATCCGCGCATGGGCGCAGTCGAGCGTGACGAGCTTGGCGTGGAGCACGTCCGGGATCCGCAGGTCCGCGACGTACTCCTGGGCGCCCGTCACGCGGTCGGCACCGCCGACGCGCCGCGGCGAACCACCGATCCGCGTCTCGCTCATCGGTCCGCCGCTTCCGCGGCCGCGAGGACCGCCTCCGTGATCTGCTGGTAGCCGGCGCACCGACACAGGTTGCCCGCAAGGCCCTCCTGGACCTCCGCAACCGTGGGGTGCGGGTTGCGCACGAGCAGATCGTGCGCGGCCACGACCTGACCCGGGATGCAGAACCCGCACTGGGCGCCGCCGTAGTCGAGGAACGCTCCCTGCAGAGGGGTCAGCCGGCCGTCGGACGCGAGACCCTCGACGGTCGTCACCTCTGAGCCATCGGCCTCGACGGCCAGCACCAGACAGGCGTCGACCGTGCGCCCGTCGAGGATGACGGTGCAGGCGCCGCACTCGCCGACCAGGCAGCAGACCTTGGGCCCGGTCAGCTCGAGGTCGTCGCGCAGGACATCGAGGAGGGTGCGGTGCGCTGCCACCTGGAGCGCCCGCCGGCGCCCGTTGACGGTCATCTCGATGGCGATGGTCTCGAGCATCTCATTCATCTCCCGGCCAGCCGCTCGATCGCCGCCGCGACGCCCCGCCGCCCGAGCACGCGCAGCATGGCCAGGCGGTAGTCCGGTCCGGCACGCATCGATCGCGGTGATGGGCTGGCATCGGCGAACAGCCGCTCGTAGATTTCTGTCTTGGCGTCCTCGTCGGCCGCCGGGTCGGCGAGCACGCCCGTCTCGTCGACCACGAGCACCGCCCGGGGCCCGACGCTTCCGTACGCGATCCGTGCGATCCCGTCCTCGTCGACGGCGCACGACAGGGTCACCGAGGCCAGGTCGTGGCCCCGGCGGCGGGTCCGGCGAAGGTGGACCGAGCCGCGCCGTCGGGTGGGCAGCGGCAGCTCGATCGCCGTCACCAGCTCGCCCCGCCCGAGGGTGGTCACACCCGACCGGACGAACAGGTCGTCGAGCGGGATCCGGCGTTCCCCGCCGGGGCCGGCAGCGACGACCGTCGCGCCGTAGACGAGCAGCGGTGGGGCCGTGTCCGCCGCCGGCGAAGCGTTGCACAGGTTTCCCGCCAGGGTCGCCCGGTTGCGGATCTGGACGGAGCCCACGACCGCCGCGGCTTCGGCGAGCGCGGTGAAATCGCGACCGATCCGGTCGTCCTGCGCGATGTCGGTCATCACCGTCGTCGCGCCGATGACCAGGTGTCCGTCGACCTCCCGGATCCCGGGGCGGATCTCGGCGACACGCTTGAGATCGACGACGACGGCCGGTCGGACCGACCCGTCGCGAAGCCTGATGATCAGGTCCGTGCCGCCGGCCAGCAGGCGGGCGTCGGTGCCGTGCTCGTCGAGGATCGCAACAGCGTCGGCGAGCGTCTCCGGCCGGGCGTAGGCAAAGGGGATCATCGGCTCACGATCTCCGGCTCACAGGACCTTCTCGACCTCGTCCATGAGCACCTGGGGCGTGGCGGCACGGACGAAGTAGAAGGGCCGCTCGCTGAAGCGCTCCACGAACTCGACCCGGGCAAGGCGGAGCGCCTCGGTGTCGACGACCGGCATGGGCAGCCGGGGCGCGAGCAGCTCGTTGAGCAGGAAGTAGTTCTGGACCGAGTGGAACGACTGGAACTGTCGCTCGAACGGGATCATCTCGGCCAGGCTGGGGTCGAAGTTGCCGTCGATCGCCGGCACCACGACCACGTCGACGTTGCTGGGGTCCGGGTAGACCTCCCAGGTCGGCATCGCGTCGAAGAACTTCTGGACGCCTCGCTCCGGAGCGGCCTTGTCGGCGCGTTCGGTGCCCTCGGTGCGCTTCTTGATGAACGGCTCCTTGGAGCCGACGACGGCCCACCCGGTGTCGTTGACGACGGTCGTCTCGGTGGACACGAGCTGCGCGCCACGACGACACGCCTCCAGCTGGCCCATCGACTTGCCGTGGTTGGATTCGCCGCCCAGGAACATCACCGTCCTGCCACGGTACCGCACCGCCGACGCATGGAACGGATGAAGCCCGACCGCCTCCATGCGGAGCGCAAGCATGGCCACGACGACCTTCTGGATCGGACCCGCCGGCCACGGCCCGGTGAATTGCATGACCCGGCCGTCGTAGGCGATCGCCTTGTCCCCGTGCTGGCGCCAGACGATGTCCGGCTCGGCCAGCGTGATCTCCGGGGAGATGCGGACGTCCGCGAGCCGGTAGTTGAGGAAGTTGAGATCCTCGAGCACGTGCGCGCGCGGCTCGGACCCGTAGACGTCCACCCGCAGGCGGGCGGCCCCGGCGGACATCTCCTCGGTCAGTTGCAGCTGGTCGGTCATTCCTGTCCTCTCGTGCGGTGACGGAACGTCATCGCTGTCGGTTGGGTGCTAGGCCGGTGCGGAGACGAGCGGACCCGGGTCCGGTTCGGTCGGGACACCGCCGACGCGTCTGGCCTGTGCGCTCACCGCAGGGGTCGGCCCGGCGGCCGGCTCGGTGTCGAGCCACAGCGATCCGAGCATCGCCCCGATCTCCTCGAAGTGGCGGCACAGCGCGTCGCATGCCGCCGGGGCGTCCCGGTTGCGGAGCGCCTCGAGGATCGGCAGGTGCAGATCCGCGATCCGCGCCCGGTCGGAGCCCGGGACGGCGATCGTGATGTACGTGCGCGAGAACGGCTCCAGCTGGCCCCAGACACGCTGGAGGGTGCGGTTGGCCCCATGCTCCACGATGCGACCGTGGAACCGGGCGTCCGCGAGGGCCTCCGCGTGCGGGTCACCCTCGCGGACCGATCGGTGCATGTCGTCGATGTCACCCTGGAGATCGACGATGTCGGCGTCGCGCAGTCGCGGGATCGCGAGACGCGCGCCCAGTGACTCGAGCTCGGCGCGGATCACGTACGCCTCGAGCAGCTCCGCCCGGCTCGGGCGGCGGACTCGGGCTCCGCGATACGCGTTGATCTCCACGACCCCGAGTGCCTCGAGGTCACGCAGTGCCTCCCGGACGGGAGCCTGGCTCGTGCCAAGCTCCTGGGCGACCCGGGTCTCGACGATGCGGGACCCGGGAGCGTAGCGACCGGTCAGGATCGCCTGCAGGAGACGATCCTTGACCTGGTCGCTCAGGACACTGCGCGAGATCGGAGCGGTGAGGGGCATGACCGTGGGTCAGACCGACACGCCGACGAGCGTCGGTGCCGTCTCGGCGACCAGGATCTCGACGAGCCCGGTGGTGCCGTCGATGCGGATGCGGTCCCCGGTCTTGATCTGCTCGGTCCCGACGGACGTCCCGACGACTGCCGGAATGCCGAATTCACGGGACAGGACGGCCGGATGGGACACGGTCCCGCCGGCGTCGGTCACGAGGCCGACGATCTTGGTGAACAGGACCACCCAGGCCGGGTTGGTCATCTGGCAGACGAGGATGTCGCCCGCCCGGACCTCGTCGAACTGGTCCTCCTTGAGCACGACCCTGGCGATGCCCTCCACGACGCCCGGCGAGCCGCCGATGCCCGTGATCTTGCCCGCCGTCGTCGATTCCTTGCGGTAGAACTTGTCGGGGAAGCCCCACAGGTTCAGGTAGGGGAACGCGAGCTGGGTCTTGGTCACCGTTCCGACCCACTCCCTGGGCCGGAAGGTGTAGGCCTTCTCGCGGGCGGCCTTGCGTTCGGCGACGAGCGCTCGCCCGTCCATGGCCGACGGATCGCCCATGAACACGCGGAACTCGTTGTACTTGAAGTACACCACGTCGTCCGGGGCGTCGAGGACGCCCTGTGCGACGAGCTTCTTGCCGAGCGCCACCAGCACCAGGCGGACATGCGCGTTCGCGCCCTGGTCGATGTAGAAGTGATGGTCCGGGGTGAGCGGGGCCATCCGCAGGTTGATCTCGTTGGCCGCGCGCATCTCCTCGAGCGCGTCGCCCTCGAGGCCCGAGAGAATCTCCTCCGCAGCAGCGGCGATGTCGGCCGCCAGGGCGGCGATGGTCGTGGGATAGTCGTAGTCGGTCTCGATGTAGCCGCGGATCAGCTCGATCACCGGCTCCATCTGCTCGCGCACGGTCGGGAAGATGAACTCGTGGCTCCAGACGGCGTGCCAGCCGTATTCCCGCTGGTAGGGCTCAACCCTCTCGGCGATGAATTGGAGGCCACGCTCGCTGCCCTTGAGGGCGGCGATGATGTCGCCTGCGGTCTCGGCCTTGAAGGCGGCGGCGAGGACCGGGTCGGCCTTGGCCTCCTGCTTCATCTTCCACAGGGCCTCGATCGAGTCCCAGTTGCGGTCCTTGGCCGAGTTCTGGAGCCGGCCGAGCAGCTGCTCGTTGATCTTCCCGTGCGTCTTCTCCATGACGGCGCGCAGGTTGAGCGTCGCGGAGAGCTGCGCGAAGTTGAGCATCCAGTGGATCTTCCAGTGGCGATCGTGGATGTCGATCGCGTCCTCGAGCAGGCAGGCCAGCTCCATGAGGTTGAGCTCGTCCTGCTTGTCGAGCATGCCCTCGAGATAGGCGAAGTTGCGGTCCATCTCGGGGACGAGACGATCACGCCACCAGTTGACGAACTGGAGCCCATAGGTCGGCAGCACGGCGCCGAGATACGCGCCGATCTTGGCTGCGTAGTCGGGGTCCTCGGGAACGACGGGCTGGATGGCGAAGCCGTACTCCTGGGCCGCGACCGTGAGGCCGGCCTCCGCGGGGATGGCCGCCGTGTACAGGTAGCCGTTGACGTTCTTGGCGATCCAGTCGGTTGCGAACGGCGTGCCGAACCGGCGGAACATGTGATCGCAGGACAGCCACCAGCCGCCGATGTCCTCGTACATCGGGCTCAGCGGATGCGGGCAGTGCAGGTCGTCGTAGACCCAGAACAGGAGCTTCTCGGTCTCGGACGTCCACTCGACGGGGAACTTCTCGTCCCCCAGGAACTGTCCGAGAACCTCTTCCTTCAACGCCATGTTGTCGCCTCCGAGATCGGGGTGAGGTACATCGGGTGGGGCGCGGCGTGACAGTCAGCCGGCGACGACCGCCGGTGGTGTGAGGTTCTTGAATCGACGCAGGTTCTCCGTAATCGCCACCTCCGTTGGCAGACGCTCCATGCTCGACGCCCCGAAGAACCCGGCGACGCCGACTGTCCGATCCATGACGTACTGCGCGTCATCGGGCTCCGCCAGGGGCCCTCCGTGAAACAGGACGATGATCTCGGGGTTGACGGCGATCGCCGCGTCCCGGATCTGCTGGATCCGCTCCACGCACGCATCCATCGAGAGGGCCGTGGTGGCGCCGATGGCACCCTTGGTCGTGAGCCCCATGTGCGCGACGACGACGTCGGCGCCGGCCTCGGCCATGGCCGTCGCCTGTTCCGTGTCGAACACATACGGCGTGGTGGCCATCCCGGCCTCGTGGGCTGCCCGGATCATGTCAACCTCGAGCCCGAAGCCCATCCCGGTCTCCTCGAGGTTCTGCCGGAACTGCCCGTCGCACAGCCCGACCGTCGGGAAGTTCTGCACGCCGGAGAACCCGATCCGCTTGAGCTCCTCGAGGAATACGGGCATCAGCCGGAACGGGTCCGTACCGCAGACCCCGGCCATGACCGGTGTCTCCCGGACGACGGGCAGGACCTCGCCGGCCATCTCGACCACGATCGCGTTCGCATCGCCGTAGGGCATGCAGCCGGCCAGCGAGCCGCGGCCCGCCATGCGGTAACGGCCTGAGTTGTAGATGATGATCAGGTCCGCCCCGCCCGCCTCGGCGCACTTGGCCGAGAGCCCGGTGCCGGCCCCTGCGCCGATGATGACGCCACCGTCGGCGATCGTGCCTCGAAGCCGGGCCAGGACCTGTTCCCTGTTCATGCGCGTCCTCCTGTGTCTGCGGCCGCCGGCCGACCCGCGGCCCAGTCCCGGTACAGCTCGTCCAGGCGCACGGCCATCGCGCGGGCGAAGGCAGGGTCGTTGATATCCGCCGCGGACTCGATCACCTCGATGCCGGGGCGCAGGCCTGCGGTGAGCTCCCCGATGAGCGCCGCATCGGCTTCCGGATCATGGAAGGGTGCGCCGGGCACGTCGATCATCGAGACCCCGCCCCGCGGGATGAACACGGTCACGGGGCCGGTCGCCGCATTGAGCTTGCGTGCGATGGTGCGGCCGAGCTCCGCGCACTCCTCGCGGGTCGTACGCATCAGGGTCACGGTGGCGTTGTGGACGTACAGATTGCGCCCCTCGAACCTGGCCGGAACGGTGTCCCGGGGGCCGAAGTTGACCATGTCCAGCGCGCCCAGGGACACGACCTGCGGCAGGCCCATCGCACCGGCGGCCTCCAGGCGATCCGGGCCGGCGGACAGCACCCCGCCGACCAGCTCGTCGCACAGCTCCGTGGTCGTGATGTCGAGTGCGCCGGTGATGAATCCACCCCGCATGAGGGCTTCCATCGATCGGCCCCCGGCGCCGGTCGCATGGAACACCAGGACCTCGTAGCCGAGGCTCTCGAGAACCTCGCGTGCCGTCGTGACACAGGGGGTCGTCACCCCGAACATCGTGGCCCCGATGAGCGGCCGCGCGGCCGCCGACGGCACGAACGCCGCGGCCGCCGTCGCCATGCCGGCCATCGCGGCGGCTGCGTTGGTCAGGATCCTCTCCGACACCCCGTTGATCCCCGAGATGTCGACCACCGAGTACATGAGCGTGATGTCGGTGGTCCCCACGTACGGCCGCGTGTCGCCGGATGCCATCGTGGACACCAGCAGCTTCGGAACCCCGACCGGAAGCGCCTGCATGGCCGCCGAGACCAGCGACGATCCGCCCGAGCCCCCGACGCCCAGGATCCCGTCGAGCCGTCCCTCGGCGTGAAGGCGACGGATCACACTGGTCGCACCCAGCGTCATGGCGGCCATCGCCGGGCCGCGGTCGCCCGCGGCCGCGAGGGCGGCCCGATCGGCGCCCGCGGCGGCAGCCACGTCGTCCGCGCTGACGTCCGCGGGAGCCTCGCTCATGACGCCGCCGTCGACGACGATCACGTCGCAGCCGTGCGCCACGAGCCGGTCCCTCAGGAATGCGTACTCCGGGCCTTTGGTGTCCAGCGTCCCGAGCAACACGACCGTTGCCAACTCGCACCTCCTCCGACCGGCGGCCAGACCAGTCGAGTCATCCCCGGCGAGACGCCAGCCCGGGTCGGCGTGCTGTGCCGTGGTTCGGCCGGGCGCCACGGATCCCACGATCGACAGCGGCCATCACGGCCTGTATAGCCAGTCGGCCTTCGATAATCGATGATCGAAGACTAGTCTCGGGGGCGGCCGTCGTCAAGTGCTCGGAGTGCCTTGGGGGGTGAGGCAAACGGTCGCGGGTGCCTGTGATTGCGTGCCGGTGATTGCGTGCCGGCGATTGTCAGCCGACGACCCGCCGGCGAAGATCCGGCTCAGCCGGCAGGCTTCGTTCTCGACGCGGACGCCCGCTTGCCGGTTGCACGCCGGCGGGTGCGGCGCAGCTTCACGGGCGGCGGGAGTGTGGCCGGGGCCGGCTGCGTCGCGATCTCGGGCCAACGGCTGGCCAGCATGGCTGCGGCCTGGTCGAAGTGCGAGACCAGCGCTGCCACGACCGCGTCCGCATCGCGGGCCTGGAGGGCCTCGACGATGGGCTGGTGCAGCTCGGCGGTCCACCCCGGATGGGCCCCGGGCACCATCAGGGTGATGTAGGTCCGCGAGTAGGGCTCGAGCGACCGCCACACGCGTTCCAGCGTCGCGTTGCCCGCAAGCGTGAGGATCCGGCGGTGGAACTCCGCGTCTGCGGCTGCGACCGCCGGGCCGTCGCCCACCGCGGCTGCATGCCGCATGTCCTCCAGCAGCCCGATCAGCGCGTCGATGTCCGGCTGCGTGAGGTTGGGCACGGCGAGCCGGGCCCCGAGGGACTCGAGCGTCGACCGGACGGCGTACGCCTCGTGCAGCTCGTCCGCTGTGGGCCGGCGCACCCGGGCGCCGCGAAACGGCGTGATCTCGATGACGCCCAGGGCCTCGAGCCCGCGGAGCGCTTCGCGAACGGGGGCCTGGCTCGTGCCCAGCTCCCGGGCCACCTGGGTTTCGATGATCCGCGAATCGGGCGGATAGTGCCCGGCAAGGATCGCCTCGAGAAGCCGCTCCTTGATCTGGTCGCCCAGGACGTTTCGCGAGATCGCGCGGTTGGCAGCCATCGTCCACCGTTGGGGGCGGGAACCGGTCCCGACGCTTTGAACGAGGATAGCCGACCGGGGCCCCGCGAGGACCACCGCGCGCGCGCAATGACGAGCCCGTGACGCTGCGCGCCGTGGCAGGTGGCCGGCGCCGCGGCACCGGTCGCCGACGGGTCTCAGGCGGGTGCCGGGGCCTCAACAACCACGCCGTCGGGACCCTCGACGAGGAGCGGGTCCCCGCGCTCGGCGCGGAGACGGTTCGCGTACGCGAGGCTGCCCTTGGCCCCCGACGCGACGTCGCTCCGGGCGGGCACCACGCGCCCGTGATAGTCGTGGTGGGCGATCGGTCCCAGGACGCACGTGCCGTCCTCGAGCGCCTGCACGATGGCCTTGCCGAGGGCGTTCTCCGACTGCCACCCCTCGCCGTTGTCGATCAGGTTCTGGAGGAACGGCACCGGGTAGTTGTTCAGCCCATCGCGCTCGGCCTGGAGTTCCGGATCGATCATCGACACGTGAACCTCTCGTCGAAGGTGGCCGTGCCGGCGCACGGCGGATGCCGGTCGGCGACCACGCGGTCGCCTGACCTGGGCCCGATGTCGGGGGACGCGCCCGACCATCATTCTAGGCTGCGACCGCGTGCGAAGCGATCCTCAAGCCGATGCGGGCCAGGTCGTCGCGGTGCGCACGATCTCCTCGATGGCCGTGGCGCGGTAGTAGCGCGCACGGCTGACGCGAGCGGCTCGCAGGACGCGCCGGATCTCGACCAAGGTGTCTCGTGCGGGCCGCCGCACGACCAGCAGCCATAAGTCTGTCCGCTCGCGATGATCGCCGGAGCCTTCGTCGGTGACGGGCTCGACGATCTCGATCGCGTCGTCCGGGACGCCGGCTCCGAGCAGGGCGGCTGCGGCGCTGCGGGCGTCACCGCGCGTCGTCACGATGGCGACCACGGAGCCCGCCGGATATGCCGTCCGCCCGGTCCAGGGGACCGGATGATCACCGATCAGGAGGGCCTCGGGGTTGGTCCCGTGCTGACCTGTCATCGTGCAGCCTCGATCCATCTTGTCCGCGGAGATGCCGCGGCGACGTGATGGCGCGATGGTCGGCCACGGAACCTGTCGGTCTGGTGACGCCGACCCGGCAACCTCCCGCCGCGCGGCGGCCATATCCGCTAGCGTTTCGCACACATGGACCGCAAGTGGCTCATCCTCTCGACCGTCTCGCTCGGGTCGCTCATGGCGACGCTCGACGGCAGCATCGTCAACATCGCCCTGCCCGCGATCCAGGATGACTTCCGGATCGACCTGACCACGGTCGAATGGGTCGTCGTCGCCTACCTCCTGGTGGTCGGCAGCATGCTGCTGCCGGTCGGCCGGCTGGGCGAGGTCCAGACGTTCAAGCGCGTCTACCTGGTCGGCTTCGCCGTATTCACGCTGGCGAGCGTCTGCTGTGGCGCCTCGCCGAATGAGCTCTGGCTGATCGGCTTCCGCCTCGCCCAGGGCGTGGGCGCGGCCATGATCATGGCCATGGGTCCAGCGATCGTGGCCCGGACGTTCCCGTCCAGCGAGCGCGGACGAGCCCTGGGCCTGAACGGTGTCAGCGTCGCGATCGGGCTGAGCCTCGGACCGGCGATCGGCGGGCTGCTGACGCAGGTTGCCACCTGGCGTGCGATCTTCCTGATCAACGCGCCGATCGGCCTGCTCGCGATCGCCTGGGCGGCCCGCGTCCTGCCGGCCGAGGCGCCGGGAAAGGGCCAGACGTTCGACGTTCGCGGAGCCGTGCTCTCGGGCGTGGCGCTGTTCGCGCTGCTGCTCGCCCTGAGCGAGGGTCAGTCGTGGGGCTGGACGAGCCCGCCGACCGTTGGCCTGGTGGCTGTCTTCCTCGTCCTCGGTGCGGCCTTCATCATGGCCGAGCGAGCGTCCGTCTCGCCCATGATCGACCTGCTGCTGTTCCGGATCCGCCCCTTCGCCGCCGGTCTGGCCAGCGTCGTCGTGGCATTTGCCGGCCTGTTCACCGCGACCTTCCTGCTGCCGTTCCTGCTCGAGCAGGGATCCGGGTTCTCGCCTCTCGAGGCCGGTCTGCTGCTGACGCCCGTTCCCATCACCATGGCCGTGGTGGCACCGTTCAGCGGTGCGGCATCCGATCGATTCGGGCCGCGCGTGCTGGCGAGCGCGGGCATGGCGATCATGGCCCTCGGGCTGTTGAGCCTCACCCAGCTGGCGGTGGACTTCGCATTGCCGGACCTCATCTGGCGGCTCGTGCTCCTGGGCCTCGGCGAGGGTCTGTTCATGAGCCCCAACAGCAGTGCCGTTCTCGGGTCCGTGCCGCGACCGCGTGTGGGGACGGCGTCCGGCACGCTGGCGCAGATGCGCGTCACGGGACAGGCGCTCGGGATCGCGCTGAGTGCGGCGATCGTGGCGACACGACTGCCCGTCCACCTCGCGGCGCTCCGCGGAGGCACGCCCGCGGCCAGCCTTCAGAGCGAGGCACTGGCCGGAGCGATCCACGATGCGTTCGTGGTTGCCGCGCTCGTCTGCTGCGTCGGCATCGTCACCAGCCTGGTCCGCGGCTCGAGCCGACCGGGCCACCTGGAGACACCGCTGCCCGAGGCACGTCCTGCGTGAGCCGAGCCGGAGGCCCGGCGGGCTGGACGACGAACACCGCATGCCACGATGTGGACC
Source organism: uncultured Chloroflexia bacterium (assembly GCA_963849495.1). Classification (GTDB taxonomy): domain Bacteria; phylum Chloroflexota; class Limnocylindria; order Limnocylindrales; family CSP1-4; genus CAIXZV01. The sequence continues at coordinate 171,975 of CAWKHN010000010.1, forward strand.
GGCACACGGTCCTTCGCCAAGGTAGTGTCGGGGAACGCACTCCAGCTCAGTCGACGAGGCATTCATGCACCCTTGGGCGCGACTCGCGGCTCCGGCAGCCCTGGCCTGCCTGCTCGCGGCCTGCGGCGCCCAACCCCCGGGGTCTCCGTCTCCGTCGATCCCCTCGCCCACGCCCACTGTCTCGGCGCCGGTGCCCCTTGACACGCCCGCGCCCTGCTCCGGGCCGCTCTCGATCCTCGGCGCGTTCGCCGATCGCATGGCGTCCGACATCGCGGCGCTGAGACCGCTCGTCGACGCGACCCCCTTCGACAACGGAGCGGTCCTGACCCTGATCCGAGACGTGTCGGCCACGCTGCAGACATACGAGGGGCTCGAGCCAACCCTGCCACCCTGCGACGGATCGTTCCGGCTGTCCGAACGCCTCGACAAGCTCCGGATCACGGCCGACGCCGCGGTCACTGCAGCGGTCTCCGTCCACGTCTGGGACTCGAAGGCGCAGCGCCAGGCGGCCCTCACGCTGCTCGCGCTCCTGCCCGAGCTGCAGGCGCTCTCGGCGGACGCCAAGACGGTCGCCGACGCGCTCGCGCCGGGGGTCACCCAGCGGACGCTCGACGCCTATGCCACCTCCGTGCGCACGACCTATCGAACGGACGTCGGCAAGTCCGTCCAGGCACTCCTGCAGATCGACTGCACCGGAATGACCGGCGCTGAATGCGAACCTCTCGCCGACGCGGGAGCAAGCTGGGTCAAGGTCGCCGTCGCCTCGATCAACGGGCACCTCGCGTTCATGAAGGAGCACCCGGCGGCGTCCTGCTTCGAGGACGCCTACGCCACTGACACCGACATCGCGAACAACCTGATCTCGGTCCTGTCCGACTGGTTCGCCAGCAGCTCGGTCGACACGAGGGCCGAGAACCGGAAGGTCCAGGCTGCGTACGCCGCGGCCGACAGCTTCGTGAGCCGCATCACGTCCTACTTCTCGGGCTGCCGCTAGACGCGACGCGGCGGGTCTCAGCGCCCGAAGCGCCGGCCCCGCTGCTGGTAGGTGCGGATGGCGCGCAGGAAGTCGATCTCGCGAAACGCGGGCCAGTACGCGTCGCAGAAGTGGTACTCGCTGTAGACGCTCTGCCACGGCAGGAAGCCTGACAGGCGGATCTCCCCGGAGGTCCGGATGATGAGGTCCGGGTCCGAGGATCCGCGGGTGTAGAGGTGCGAGGCCAGGGCCTCTGCGGTGATGCCGTCCGCGAGATCGTCGACCGTTGTCCCGGCCGCGACCGCCTCCCGGATGGTCGCCCGGAATGCCTCGAGCAGCTCGTCCCGGCCGCTGTACGCGATCGCGACGGTCACCGCGATCGCGCCGTCGGCCCGGGACATCGTGGCCGATCGCTCGACGGTCTCGGCGAGGCCGGGGGGAAGGAGATCATGACGCCCGATGACGTGCAGCTCGACGGGGGCGCTCGTCCGACGGCGGCCGGTGGCCAGGGCGTTGATCGCCTCGGCGGCGACATCGGTGATCGTCGCCACCTCGGCCGTCGACCGCTCGAGGTTCTCGATCGACAGCGCCCACAGGGTGACCTCGCCGATGCCGAGATCGACGCACCAGTCGATGAGCTCGAGCGCCTTCACGGCACCGCGGCGGTGGCCCTCGCCCGGGTCGGGGAACCCTTCCGCCGCCGCCCATCTCCGGTTGCCGTCCATGATCACGGCGACGTGCCCGGGGCGCGGTCGTGCGAGCACGGCCGCTCGCAGCCGCGCCGTATAGACAGCGTAGGCCGGGGCGAGGATGACGTCGATCGCCCGACGGTAGGCCCGCCCGAAGCGGCCGTTGGCGAGCGTCGTGAGCGGGTCGGCCATGTTCGGCCTCCATGTCGGGGATGAGGACATGACGATGGACCACTCGACGGTGTGGCGTCACCCCTGCGTCGTGACGTGTCGCATCCGGCCCGCGGCGCGGGGCCTGCGTCCGCTGTTCCGGATCGTACGCGGGGCTGCGTGGCTGGGGGATTGCCGGACGATGGTCAGGTATGTAACATCTCTTATCCGTGAATGCTCATTAGCACAGCTGATGAGGTGCGCCATGAGAACCCGTCACCCGCTGGCCATCGCGCTGGTGCTCGCCGTCATCTCGAACGGCTGCGGATCCGCCCCGGTCACTCCGTCGGCGTCCCCCGTTTCCGCGGTGCCCGCGTCGCCGGCACAACTCCAGTCTGCCTCGCAGACGAGCGACGCCTGGGCGGCGGCGAGCGTGGCGTATCCGTCGGCGGTCACGAGCGCGCCGACCCTCCAGCCGGGCTTCCAGTGCCATCCCTGCCACTACCTCGCGGAAGACCAGTTCATCGGTGTCGGGCTGTCGGCCGGCGGACCCATCGCTGTCGGCGTCCAGGAGCCGCCGGCGCAGGCGGTGGCGTTCTCCTCAGTTGACGGAACCCATTGGATCCCGCTGCCCGGGTTCACGGGCGCGACGGGCACCACGGCAATTGCGGTCGGCGCGAACGGGGCACGAACCGTGATCGTCGGGCTCGAGCACAGCGGGGCAACCGCGTGGGCGTCCGGTGGCGGGTCGTGGACGCAGGCGCCCGAACAGGCCGATCTCATGGTCCCCGACGCGGCCGGCGCCATGACGGCGGTCACCGCGCTCGGCGACGGGTTCATCGCCGGCGGCTACCGAGACGACCCGCTGCATGCCACTGCGTCGGCGGCGGTGTGGCGATCCGTCGACGGTCTGACCTGGCACGCGGACGATGGGTCGGGCACCTTCGACGGGGGCCGCATCTGGGGCATCGCCGCTCGCTCCGGCGTGGTCGTGGCGGTCGGGACCAGCGGCGATCCCAACTACGGGCCGGCCGGAGCATGGCGATGGACGGCGTCCACGGGCTGGCAGCGCGCCCGCATCGCACCCGCCGCCGCCGGCGCCATGCGAGCGGTGACGGCGACGGCGTCGGGCTTCGTTGCGGTCGGATTGAACGGCCACGACACCGGCGCCCTCACCTGGACGTCCACCGACGGGCTCGACTGGACGGCCGCACCGGACCAGCCGGCGTTTCACTATTACTCGTCGCCGGTTCGCATGCAGTCGGTCGTGGTCGGACCGTCGGGGCTCATCGCGGGTGGCTGGCGCTCCGACGCGGGCAAGGGGTCGGCGGTCACCTGGAGCTCGGCCGATGGCGTGACGTGGCAGGGGCCGTCCTGGGAGACATCGTTCTCCGGCGGGCAGATCACCGGGCTGGTGATCAGCGGCAGCGCGGCCGTCGCCGTCGGCAGGACCGGCTACCCCGACTGGAACCAGGGATCGGTCTGGGTGAACCGGCAACCGTGACCACGCGCTGGCACGCACCGTGAGCAGGATCTCGTCACGAGACCCGGCCGTCGTTCCGGTGACCGGGCGGCTGAGCCGGAGCGACGTGCTGTGGGTCGCGAACACGGCCCACGGCCCGGGCGGACACTGGCATGCCCGGGTTCGCGACGGCGAGCCGGACCACGACCATCTGGCATCGCCGGCGGAGGCGCTGCGCTACCTGGCCGACCACCGCGTGCCCGTCCCCGTCGATCCACCAGGCGAGATCGCGCTGGCAGAGCTCCGGCTCATACGGACGATGGTCCGGCGACTTCTCGACCCCGACACCGATCCCTGGAGTGGCGAAGGCCTGGCGCTGCTCCGTTCCGCGCGCTATGAGCTCGACGCAGCGGGCCGACTTGTCAGCGTCGAGACGGGTTGGCGCGCGCTGAGCCGGGATCTCCTCGTCCCTCTGTTCGCGCTCGCCGGGGACCGCGCAGGGCTCCGCCGCTGTGCGAACCCGGCGTGCCGCCTGGTCTTCGAGGACGGGTCGCGCAACCACGCGCGGCGCTGGTGCGACACCGCGGGCTGTGGCAACCGCGACCGAGTCCGGCGGGCGCGGGCGCGGGGTGCAGGTGCCGCCGCCTCCCGGTGACGACGCGACCAGGCTGCGTGGCATGATGGCTCCATGCTCGGGCGGCTCTTTCCTCCCGGTCGCACGCCGCACGGCTGGCGCCGGGCGCTCCTCCGGCTCCTGATCATCAGCCGGGAGGCCGCGGAGGTGCTCAGCGAGCGGGTGCCGCTGGTCGCCTTCCGGCCGGCTCGCGATCCGTAGCGGGGGCAATCGCGATGCACGGCGCCACCGACTCCACGGGCGGACAGCGGATCGTCGTTCGACCCGCGACGGTCGAACGCTTCGACGACATCGAGCTCGTGATCAACCGGGCATGCTGGTGCCAGTGGTGGCGCCTGACGGCGAGCGAGTACGGCCGGTCCACAGGCGCGACGTCCCGGTCGAAGCTCGGACGCGCACCGCGCGGCACTGCGGGATCAGTGCGCCGCGGAGCCTGTGCCGGGTGTCGTCGCCTACCTCGGCGATCAGCCGGTCGGGTGGTGCGGTTTCGGGCCACGCAGCGCGATGCGGCGGATCGAGAGAAGCCGGACCATCCCCAGGGTCGACGACCTGCCCGTGTGGTCGATCGTGTGCTTCAGCATCCGGGTGGGCTACCGTCGGCGAGGGGTCGCGACGGCGCTCCTCGCCGGGGCGATCGACTACGCGGCTGCCCACGGAGCCGTCGGCCTGGAAGCGTATCCGACCGATCCCGGTGGTACGCGCCGGGACGCCACGTTCTCGTACACCGGCTTCACGAGCATGTTCGAGGCAGCGGGCTTCCGGCGCGTGGTCGAGACGATGAGCCACGCCGATCGGCTGCCGCGCTGGCTGATGCGGCTCGACCTCGGGCAGCGCTGACCCCCTGCCTCGACGCCTCATTGCCGCCGAGAGGTTACGATCCCCCTTCGGCCCGGGCGGCGACGGTCGCCGGCCTGGCCACCGAGTCTCATCCGCGATCACCGCCCTGCCGCGAGAGATTTCATGCACGCGTCCCCAGTCGATATGACCACCGACGTTCCGACGCCCGAGAACGACCCGGCGCTCGCCCTTGACCGGCGCGCCAAGTTCGAGATCCTCGGGGCGATCCTGCTGGGCATGTTCCTGGCCGCACTGGATCAGACGATCGTCGGCCCGGTCCTGCCCCGGATCGTCACCGAGCTCCAGGGCGCCGACTACTACACCTGGGTGGTCACGATCTTCCTGGTGACGAGCACGATCACGGTGCCGATCTACGGGAAGCTGTCCGACCTGTACGGCCGCAGGCCGTACCTGCTGTTCGGGATCACCGTGTTCCTGATCGGTTCCGTGCTGTCGGGCCTGAGCCAGACGATGTGGCAGCTGATCCTGTTCCGGGGCCTCCAGGGCCTTGGCGCGGGTGCCCTGTTCCCGATCGCCCTGGCCGTCATCGGCGACCTGTTCACGCCCGCCGAGCGCGGCAAATACCAGGGCCTGTTCGGAGCGGTGTTCGGGATCGCCTTCCTCATCGGCCCGGGCCTCGGCGGCTTCCTCACGGACAACCTGAGCTGGCACTGGGTCTTCTTCGTGAACCTGCCGATCGGGATCGTGGCTCTGGCCGTGATCGGGCGCCTGCTGCCGAACATCAAGGGCCACCGGACCAATATCAGGATCGACTACCTCGGGGTGATCACGCTGAGCCTCGGGCTGCTGCCGATCCTGGTCGGGCTGACCGTGGCCGAGACCTCGCAATGGACCGACCCGGCCGTGTGGGGCAGCATCGGCGTCGGGATCATCTTCCTCGTCCTGTTCGTCCTCGTCGAGGCGCGGGCCGCGGAGCCGATCGTCCCGCTGCACCTGTTCCGGAGCCGCACCTTCAGCGCGTCGATGATCGCGATCTTCCTGGCGACCTTCGGGTTCGGGGCCGCGATCATCTTCCTGCCCCTGTACTTCCAGATCGTCGAGGGCGCCAGCGCCACGGCGTCCGGCTACAAGCTCCTGCCGTTCCTGGTCGGCCTGATCATCAGCTCGGTCGCCTCCGGCTTCATCGTGAGCCGGACGGGCCGCTACAAGGCGGTCGTGCTCGTCGGGCTGACGATCCTGGCGATCGGCCTGTACCTGATGTCCAACCTCCGCGCCGACACATCGGATCTCGTGCTGTCGGGCTGGATGTTCGTGGCCGGTTTCGGCGTCGGACCGACTTTCGCCGTGTTCACGATCATCGTCCAGAACGCGGTGCCGTTCAGCGAGCTCGGCGCGGCCACCAGCGACCTGACGCTGTTCCGCCAGATCGGCACAACGATGGGCCTCACGCTGGCCTTCACGCTGTTCCGTGACAACCTGACCTGGGGCCTGCTCCACGACCAGATCGTGGCCGCCGGCGCGCCCGCGGCCATGGTGCCGACGAGCCCGCCGGCCGGTTTCGACATGGGCCAGCTGACCTCGGTGACCAGCAGCGGCAATCCGCTCGCCTTCCTGAGCCAGGTGCCGCCGCAGTTCCAGCAGGTGTTCGTCGATGGATTCCACCAGGCGTTCACGATCGCGCTCGCGAACTCGATGCTGCTGGGGGTTGGTGCCGCCGTCCTGGCGATCGTCGCGTCACTGATGCTCGAGGAGCTCGAGCTGCGGACACATGTCGGCGATGGACCCGTCGGCATGGACGCGATCGGCTAAGGGGCGACGCGAGCGGCTGGAAGGCGTCCCGGGTCCGGCGCTCAGGCGGGGGAATCTCCCTCGCGGTGGTGGGTCGCGGCGAGGCTGCTCAGGGCGTCCGCCGCAAGCTGAGCCGACTCGATCTCCGCGACCCGCGCGTTGGTCGTTGCCCGCAGGGTCGCCGTGCGCAGCCCGCCCTCCAGCGCGGCACGCTCGCCCACGACCGCCCCGGGGCCGATCTCCGCCACCTGGTTGCCGTCGACCTCGACCACGAACATGCCGTCGAGGATCAGGTACACCTCCGTGCCCGACGCTCCCTGCTCGACCAGCGCCTCACCGGACGAGATGGTGCGGATCCTCGGCTTGGCGCCACCGTGCATGACGGTCGCGGAGAGCTGCCGCTCGAGCGACGACTCGACGGTCGCGAGCACGGCCGGAGAGTCGGAGGCGCCCCACGGCGTGCGCTCCCCGAACGAGTCGTTGAACCAGGTCGAGAAGTCGATCACGCCTGACTTCTCGACGAGCCGTCCGTCGTGGTCATACAGCCAGTGCCGGGGAAACGGGCTGGCACCGGCCAGCTCGTGGCTGGACGTGCCGTCGGCGTTGAGGGTCAGCGCGAGCGTCGTCCATGCGATGGACGGCCAGAACTGGACGAATGGCCTGTGGCGGACCGGTCGCGGGGTCGGCAGGCCCATTCGGCCACCCACCGTCTGGACGAACCGGACCGACGAGGCGCTCACCTCGGGCTCGGGACGGATGTCCGGCAGGTGCACGGCCGGAAAGCGGATGGCCGTCGGGCCCACGCGGACGGTCGTGGCGCCGATGTGTCCCTGTCCGAGGTGGCCGTAGTCGGTGATCCGACCATCCTCGACCTCGATGAAGGCGCGGAGCTCGTTCGCCTCGCGGAACCGATCCGTGCGTCGGAGCTCCTCGAGGTCCTCGAGCTGGTCGGGCGGGATCTGGTCGTAGTGGGTGACGCCCAGCTCGAACGGGACCTTGGGGAGGCCCGCGATCGCCTCCGAGGGGATCCAGGAGATTGCCGTCACCGAGGATTCGAAGCGCGTGCTGGTCAACGAACGGTCACCTCATCGGGTCGCGAGATCACCCTCGGGTCGGGGACGCCCACGGCCGCTCGATGATGGCCGACGGACCCGATCTTGTCGAGGCCCCCGTCCGGGGGGCTGATCCGCCGCCGCGCGAGGTGACGGACGCCGCTATCGGACGGCGAACGTGGCGCTCGATGTGGCGGATCCACCGAGGGTGCAGGTCACGACGGCCTTCGCCGTGCCCGGCCTGGTGGCCGACCCGACGTTCCACGTCCAGGACACGAGCCCGTCCGAGCCCGCGGTCGGTGTTGGCTTGAGCCCGGCCGCAGCCGAGACCGTGCCCGATGGCCAGGTGACCTTCGCCGAGCAGACCGCACCGGGTGACGTCGCCGCAGTCATGCTCGCGGTCGAGCCGGGGATAGCCGGGTCCGTCAGGCTCGTGATCGTCACCCCGAGCGAGCCCTGGGCTGGGGCGGTGGTGGTGCCGGCGGTGGCGGAAGGAGCCGCGGGAGGAGACGCGGAAGGAGCCGTGGAAGGGATCGTCACGCCTGTGGCGAGCGGGATGCCGTAGTACACGTGAACCCAGTGGATCCCGATATCCGCCTGGGCGGTCGCGAGCGTCACGGTTCCCGCGCAGACCTCCTTCTTGAGGGACGTCTCGAGGGCGTCCTTCACCCGCGCGCCGACGTTGCGCCCGTCCGGGAGCGTCGCGGCGTAGGGCTCCGGCCACAGGTTCTGCGGATCCCGCGGCGCGCCGCCGAGCTCGAGCGAGATGAGGTGGTCCTCCTCGTAGGCGGCGGTGCTGGTGTCCGTGTAGCCGTACAGGCCGATCTGCTGGATCTTCAGTGCCGTCGTGTAGGACGAGGGCGGGCGGATCGTCGCCGTCCAGCCGGACACGCAGATCGTGGTCCCGATGGTCGCCTGGGTCACGGCCGGGTTGAGGGCCCCTGGCGTGAGCGCAGGGTCCGGCTCGCCCGGCAGCCGGCCCGCGGCGGGGGCCAGGGGATCGATCAACGCGGCAATGCTCGGCAGCGGCCCGCCGTCTCCTGTGGTCGCGCCGTCGTCCACATCGGGCACCGGCTCGCCCGACGCCGTGGCGGTCGCCACGGCCGTCCCGGAAGCGTCCGGGCCCGGGGAAGCCGAAGCGGGTGCAGACGCCGCCAATGAGGGGGTCGGCAGGTCCGAAGCAGCGGCCGGAGATGTCGGCGCGGGGCTCGAGGCCGGGGTCGCAGTGGCCCCGCCGATCCCGCAGCCACCGAGGAGGACGGCCATCGCAAGGATGAGCGTCCGGCTCGCGTCCGCCTTCCGGCTCGCGCTCAGCGTCCGGTTCGTCGGGAGCCCCATCGTGAGCGCCTCCTCCTCGCCCGGAATCACGCGGGGTCCCGGCACATCGAGGCTAGCGCGGTTGGACCCGACCTGCTGGTCGTAGGCCTCCGGGCGCCGGGTCGAATTCCGGCTGGCACCGGTCGCACGGCCGGGTCGAGGGTACGATCGATCGACCATGACGGTCCTCCAGCCGGAACAGGTCGACTTCCTTGACGGTGCCCGCCGTGCGGTCCTCGCGACGACCGCGTCCAGCGGCGTGCCGAGGCTGGTCCCGATCTGCTTCGCCGTCATCGTCGGCAGCGCTGGCCCGATCCTCTACTCGCCGCTGGACGACAAGCCGAAGAGGCGGGCAGATCCGCATCGGCTCGCGCGCATTCGGGATCTGGTCGCCCGCCCCCGGGTCACCCTGCTCGCCGATCGGTGGGACGAGGACTGGGCGAGGCTTGCCTGGATCCGCGTCGAGGCGACCGCGAGCGTCATCGAGCCCGGCCACCCGGAGCACGACCCTGCGGTCGGTGCCCTGAGGGCCCGGTACCCGCAATACCGAACCCACAACCTCGAGGCCAGTCCGATCATCCGGTTCCGGCCGACGCGTGCGGTGTGGTGGTCGGCTGCGGGCCGGCCGGTAACTCCGGGAGGACGGATTCCGGGCGAGTGACGGCCGGTGACGGGCCTAGAGGCCGTGCAGAGCCCCGGATCCGTGGAACACCACGAGCGTCTCCCGCCGGCCGCCGGGACCGACCTGCTGATCGGCCACGAGGACGTGGCCCGACACGGTTCGCCCGTCTGCAGTCTGGCCGGACAGCTCTCCCTCGTCGACCGCCGGGCACGAGCGAGTGAGCACGCGCGCGAGCCATTGCGACTGTCCGCGGGTGTCCTCCCAGCAGTCCATCGTGGCGCCGGGCAACGGGACCCCGGCGAAGGTCACGTCGTGGAGGGCGAAGCGCTTGTGTCTCGGGGCCATGTCCGAACGGTACCACCCCATCGATGGGGTGCCCGGCGGCGGCGATGCCGGACGGCGCCGCCCGATCAGAAAGCCCGAGCGTGCTCCTCGATCGCCGCTTCGAGCAGGGCGAGGAGGTCGCGGCCTGCGATCGGCTTGCTCGCGAATCGGGCGCCCTTCCTGACGAGCGCCTCGATCTCCTCCGTCTCGGCGCTGTATCCGGACAGGAGGACGATCGGCAGGCCCGGCCGGAGGCTCATGGCCCGTCTCGCGAGCTCTGCCCCCGAGAGGTCGGGCATGACGACGTCGGTGACGAGAGCATCGAAGCGGCCGTCCGTCTCGAGGAGCCGGAGAGCCTCGAGGGAGTCGGTCGCCACGACGACGGCGTAGCCGTCCCGGTCCAGCATCCGGCGCGAGAGCTCCCGGACGATCGGGTCATCCTCGACGAGGAGGACGAACCCGGCGCGGTCGCGCACGGCCGCCGGGTGCTCTGACCGCGGCTCCGGAACCGGCGCGTCGACGCGCGGGAAGTACAGCTTGAATGTCGTGCCTCGTCCCGGTTCTGAGTACAGCCAGATGTGGCCGCCGGCCTGGCGCATGATCCCGTAGATCGTCGAGAGGCCGAGCCCCGTTCCCTTCCCGGGCTCCTTGGTGGTGAAGAAGGGCTCGAAGATGTGCCGGCGCGTCTCGCGGTCCATGCCCTGGCCGGTGTCGCTCACCGCGAGCATCACGTACGAGCCCGGCGAGACGTCGATCTGCTCCATCGCATACGCCTCGTCGAACGTCGCGTTCCCGGTCTCAAGCCTGATCGTCCCACCGGCCGGCATCGCATCCCGCGCGTTCACGACCAGGTTCATCACGATCTGGTCGAGCTGGCCCGGATCGACCCGAACCTCGCCGGTGCCCGGATCGAGGGCGACCGCGAGGTGGACCTGCTCGCCGATGACCCTGCGCAGGAGCGGCTCGATCGTCGCGACCGCCTCCCGGAGATCGGCGATGACCGGGTGAGCGGTCTGGCGCCGGCTGAACAGGAGCAGCTGGCTCGTGAGGACGCTCGCCCGGTCGGCGGCCTCGCCGATCGCGGACACGTTCGCGCGGACGGCTCGCGTCGCGATCGCGTCCCCGGCCTCGGCGAGATCCTCGAGCGTGAGGTCTGCGTACCCCCGGATCGCGAACAGCATGTTGTTGAAGTCGTGGGCGATGCCGCCGGCCAGCCGCCCGATCGATTCCATCTTCTGGGCCTCGAGGAGCTGCTCCTCGAGCGCCTTGCGGGCACTGATGTCCACGACCGTCGCATACACGAGGCGGCCGTCGGGCGCGTCGACGGGGGCCAGGCTGATCTCGACGGGAAACGTGGTCCCATCACGCCGGCGCCCGGCGAGGTCGAGCCCGATCCCCATCGGCCTGGCGCTCGCCCGTTCCATGAACCCGGATCGATGCCGGACGTGGCGGTCGAGCAGCGGCTCGGGGATGAGCACCTCGATGGGCCTGCCTACGAGCTCCGATCGCGGCCAGCCAAAGGTCGTCTCGACGCTCGGGTTCGCATAGCTGACCAGGCCCGCGCCATCGACGGCGACAACGGCGTTCGGGCTGGCGTCGAGCACAGCGTGCTCGCCGGCGAGGGGAACCTTCGACCGACCGGGACGAGATCGATCTGCCATGGGCTGACCCCCGGGGACGCGGAGGATCCGGAAGCGGACTTCGCAAATATAGGCGAACGGGCCGGTCGCGTCACCCGGCAAGCCGGGGCGACCCGCCCTGCGGCGATCGATCGACCGACCAGAAGACGAGCCGATTGACCGATGCTCGCGGCGACAACCCGATGCCGAAGAGGGGCCGAAGGACCCTCCGCCGAGATGGGATATCGAGCTACAAGGTGCTCAGGCTCAGCGCCCTACCACGGGCGCAGCCAGCTCTGAGTGAGCCCCCCGAGTCCGCCCGATCGAGGCTCCACCAGACTCCAGCCAGAGGGATCAGCTCATGCCAGGCCTCGACACGGGGAACACCGGCTTCATGCTGCTGTGCAGCAGCCTCGTCATGCTGATGACGCCGGGTCTCGCGTTCTTCTACGGTGGCCTCGTCGGCCGCAGGAACGTGCTCGCGATCATGATCCAGAGCTTCGTCTCGATGGGCTGGACCACGGTCATCTGGTTCTCGGTCGGCTATTCCCTGGCCTTCTCGGGCGGCGACAACGGTGTCATCGGCAACCTCGACAAGGCATTCCTCAACGGCGTCTCCCTCACGAGCCCGTCACCCGCGAACAGCTCCATCCCGGAGATCGTGTTCGTCGCCTACCAGATGATGTTCGCCATCATCACGCCCGCCCTGATCACGGGGGCCTTCACCAACCGGGTCAGCTTCAAGGCGTACATGGTCTTCCTGACCGGCTGGCTTCTGCTGGTCTACGTGCCGTTCGTGCACATGGTGTGGGGCGGCGGCCTGCTCGCGCATTGGGGAGTCGTGGACTTCGCCGGCGGCATCGTCGTCCACAACATCGCCGGGATCGCGGCCCTCGCCTCGGTCCTGTACGTCGGCCGGCGCCGCACGAAGGATCCCGGCCCGCACAGCATCCCGCTGGTCGCCCTCGGCACGGGCCTCCTGTGGTTCGGCTGGTACGGCTTCAACGCGGGCAGCGAGTTCCGGGTCGACTCCACCACCGCCGTCGCCTTTCTCAATACCGATGTGGCGGCCTCGTTTGCGGCGATCGCCTGGCTGATCGTCGCCTGGATCCTCGAGAAGCGGCCGAGCTTCCTCGGGCTGCTGACCGGGGCGGTCGCCGGGCTCGCCACGGTGACCCCCGCCGCGGGCTACGTATCACCGGCATCGGCCGCGCTGATCGGCACGATCGCGGGGGTCGTGTGCTACGGCGCGGTCGCGCTCAAGAACCGCCTCCACTGGGACGACGCGCTCGACGTGTGGGGCGTGCACGGCGTCGGTGGCTTCCTCGGCGTCGTGCTCCTGGGCGTGCTCGCGACAACGGCGTTCAACCCGGCCGGTCCGACCGGGCTGCTCGCGGGCAATGCCGACTTCTTCTTCAAGGAGCTGGCCGCGGTCGTGTTCTCGACCGTGTATGCATTTGTGTTCACGTACGGGATGCTGTGGCTGATCGATCGCGTCATCGCCGTGCACGTGACGCCGGGCGTCGAGGAGATCGGCCTCGATGCCGGCCTCCATCGCGAGGAGGCGTACATCGGGATCGAGTGACCGGGACGCGACGCGCAGAAGCCGTCCCGCACGTCGGCGGATGGCACCGCCCACGGCCCCGGGGGCGGCTCGGTCATGGGCGACTCGTCGCTGCCCGAGGTCCCGGCCGCCGGCTCAGGCTGCGGCGAGAACGCCCTCGGGCAGCTCGACGCGACGCCGGTCGTGGAAGCCGGCCGCCATCCCCAGCCGAAGCCCGCTCTTCGAGCCGAGGCTCTCGCATTCGACCCACATCTCCGCGCCGTGGACGGCGACCCTCATCGAGTGGCCGCACTGGGTGCAGTACGTCAGGTCATGGAGGGCGGCTTCGATCCGCTCGCGCGCGAGGTCCTCTGCGGTGGTCATCGTCAGCTCGTTCATCATTCGCTCCTGTCCCTGCCCGGTCCTGGTGCGTATGATGGTTCTGGACCGATCAAGAACACAGTCAGAGTAGCCCAGGTGTCTTGATCGGTCAAGAAGACAGATGGGCCGGCGCCGACCGCCGGCCGGCAAGGACCGCGATGGATGAGCCGACCCCGCCCCGGCAGCGCCTCACGCTGCGCGATCTCGCTGCCTCGCTCGGCGTTTCCAAGACGACGGTCTCGAACGCATTCAACCGGCCGGACCAGCTGTCGGCCGAGCTCCGCAGCCGGGTGCTCGAGGCCGCGCGGGCGGCCGGGTACGCGGGACCCGACGCGGTCGGCCGCATGCTCCGGACGCGGCGCACCGGCGCCGTCGGCCTGATCCTGCCGGAGTCGCTGCCGTTTGCTCTGGACGACCCCGTCGCGAGCGAGCTCATCCGCGGCATCGCCGACGCCTGCGAGGAGCGGCGGCTGGGGCTGCTCATCGTCGCGGGCGGACTCCACGCGGCCGACCCGCGGACGATCACGGACGTTGCGGTCGACGGCTTCGTCGCATACTCCCTTCCCCGCGGCGCCAGCGGCCTCGAGGCGGCGCTCGGACGCGGCGTCCCACTCGTCATCGTCGACCAGCCCCGGCTGCCCGGTGTGGCGACCGTCGCCGTCGACGACGCGGCGGGCGCCCGCGAGGTCGCTCGTCACCTGCTCTCCCTCGGCCATCGCCGGTTCGGCATCGTGAGCTTGCCGTGCCACCCCGACGGGTACACGGGTCCGGGTGACCCGGCGCGGATCGCGACAAGCGTGTTCGACGTGACGGCAGCGCGGTTCACGGGCTACTCGGACGCCCTGGCCGAGGCAGGCATCGTCATCGACGAGGTCCCGTTCTTCGAGTGCGCGCACAGCGACGAGGCACTCGGGTCCGAGGCCGCGGGCCACCTGTTCGCGCCGGCGAACCGCCCGACCGCGGTCCTGGCAATGAGCGACCGCCTCGCGATGGGCGTCATGGCGGGGGCCCGGGCGAGGGGGCTCGCCGTCCCCGGCGACGTCTCGGTCACGGGCTACGATGACATCGCCGCAGCCGCCCACGCGCGACCCGCGCTGACCACGGTCCACCAGGAGCTCCGCCTCAAGGGGTACGCGGCCGCACGCCTCCTCCTGGATGCCCCCATCTCGACGGCAACCGGCACCGCTTCGATCGGCCCGGGCGCAGCCGACGAGGAGCTCGGCCTGCCGCTCGAGCTGGTCATCCGCCGTTCGACCGCGGCCCCGCCGGACCGGGATGGGTCGCCAGGTCGGTCCTGATCGGGCAACGGCACCCCGGGGAGGTGGTCGGGCGACTACCGGAGTGGGTAGACGCGAACGGCGATCGGCGGGTAGTGCTCGTACTCCTCCGTGAGCTGGCGGGACGCACCCAGCGGGATGGCCAGGCGTTCGGCCGCCGCATCGGTCACCAGCGCGTATGCCGGCCCCACGAGCTCGGCGGCATGGTTCTTGAGGAGGCGATGGGCCATCACCACCTCCGGGCCGACGAGCTCACGGCTGCCGGCGATCGACTGCACGACGTAGCCGCCGGCGTGGAGCACGAACTTGAGGTCGAGTCCCCTGAGGTCGACTCCCCCCGACCTCGAGCAGACGTCGCACTGGCAGCTCCAGATCTCCCCGGCACCGGCCAGCCGGTCACGGAACGACGTGTAGCAGTCGGTCAGCCAGTCCAGGACCGCCGCACCCCGTGGGACGTCCGCATCGTCGCTGGCGAAGGCGAAGACCGCGTCGCCCTCGAGCTTCGAGAACGTGAGGGGCGGGACGAGCCGCTCGACGATCCCGTCGAGCAAAGAGGACACGAGACCGTACGCGTCGGGCACTCGTCCGCCGGTGAAGAAGGCGTTGTCACGATGGGTCTCGGCAACGGTCTGGAAGAAGCTGGTGTACCCGGAGATGTCGGCCAGCAGCAAGGGTCCGGACACGGAGCCGGTCTGGAACGGGTGGGTCATCGCTTCCTCATTCGCGGACGCTGAACGAACATGGGCGAGCTCGAGTGTATCGGGCGACCTCAACCTGACCCGGTATCCATCGGATCGTGGCGCGCCGCGATCACACGCGTCGAACACGTCGCGGCCCCGCGATCCACAGGGCGACCGACCACAGGGCGAGCGCGGCGAGGACGGCCGGGATCAGCGGCGCATACGACCCGGTCGCATCGAACGCGATCGCGCCGAGGTAGACGGCGAACGTCCCTCCGATCGGGTAGGCGACGCCGAGCAGCCCGAAGATCGTGCCGAAGTTCGGGCCGCCGAAGACGTCCCCGAAGGCCGCCGACCGGACCGCGATGGTCGATCCCGTCCCGATCCCGTGGACGATGATTCCCGCGACCGCGAGCGTGGGTGCCGAGCCGACCAGGCCGAGGGCCGCGACGACGCCGCCGCCGATGGCCGCAGCTGCGGTGACGCCGACGATCCGCCGGCCGATGTGGTCGGACAGCCAGCCGCCGACGATCTGGCCGCCGACGTACGCGAGCGACTGGAGCCCGAGGGCGGTGGCCGCCCAGCCGGCTCCGAGCCCGCTCTGGACGGCGCTCGGGACGAACGCCTGCAGGACGCCCTCGTCGAAGACCCCGATGGCGGCGGCGCCCGCGAACAGGACCCAGAAGCGTCTCGTTCGCACGACGCGGCGGATGCTGTGAGCGTGCTCGCCGCTGCCCACGGGCAGGATCTCGCGAGCGGCCGAGACGGCGCCCGGAGCGGCGACCTCGTGCAGGCCCGCGGCGTGCGCAGCCTGGCGGGCCTCGGTCCCGCGGACGTCGAGCTGGCCTGCGCTCAGGGGTTCGCCCATGGCCAGGGACGGGCCGCCGGCGAAGCGCGACGGGCCGGCATCCACGCCGGGGACCGGTCGCGGTGCGGCGCCCCGGACGTCTGACGGGGCGGTCGTCCGTCGCCGGTCCGTCCGCCGTGCCGGCACGATGATCGCGGGGCCACTGGTCATGAGCCAGACGAACACCACGCCCACGAGGCACGACGCGAGGAAGACGAGCGATGTCGAGCGCCAGCCGGCGGTGGCGATCAGTCCGGCCGCGACCGGCAGGGCGATCGCGACCCCGATCCCGGGACCTGCATACGCGATCCCCAGCGCAAGCCCGGACATCCCCTCGTACCGGCGCGCGATCGCGGTCGAGGTCCCGATGAACGAGAGCTGCAGGCCCAGGGCCATGAACACCGCATAGGCGAGGATGACGATCGAGATGTCCTGGGCCAGGTAGACCGCGAGCCAGCCCGCCGCCAGCAGGACCATCGAGGCGGTCAGGAGGTCCCGGTCCGCCCATTCGTCGTAGGCCCGGCCCAGGAGCGGGCTCGCGACCGCAGTCACGATCAGGAACATCGTCCACGGCGTCACCGCGAGCGTCCGGCTGATCCCGAACTCCTGCGCGAACGCGACCGACAGGGCGGGGAACGTGTAGAGGCCGCCGTACGCGACGGCGCCGACGACGAATGCACCGACGAGCGGGATCGAGACACGTGTCGCCCGGCGGGCAATCGGGAGGGCCATCCCCGCAATCGTACGGGAGCGGGCTTCCACGGGGCACGCGGGCTGCGAGGCCGGACCGCGTGGGATCGCGCGTGTCCGCGGGCCGTTATGACCGTGGTATCAGCGGCGTAAGATCCCGCTGTCAGACGCCAGAACATCGAGGAGAGAGCCGTGCCCACGCGCCCCAGCCTCGCCGCGGCAGGCCTTGCCGTCGCGATCCTCGTCGCCGTCTCCGCATGCAGCAGCAGTAGCCCAACATCGGCACCCACCACCGGGGCCTCCACCGCCGGCCCGACGACCGCCGCGAGCGCGCCGCCCATCGAGATCCCCTCGGCGCTTGCCAGCGCGCTCGGCCCCGGCGCCAGCATGCCGGACCCCGCCACCCTGCTCACTGCCGACCAGGCCGCCTCGATCATCGGCGGGAGCCCGACGCCCGTCACGGTGCCGTTCAACGTCCCGAACATGAGCATCGCTTCCTATGAGAACACCGACGGCGACAGCGTGACCGTGTTCGTCGAGGCGATCCCGGGTGGCGTGATGGGGAACGCCCAGCTCCAGGCTGCCATGGCGATGGCCGGTGCCCAGGGCGACCTCCAGGCCATCAGCGGGCTTGGCGACGCCGCGGGCAAGGAGGTCAATGCCAACGACGCGACCGTCGCCTTCGTGAAGGGCTCGACCATCGTGGTCGTGGAGGCAAGCTCCGGGACCCTGACCGGCAGCGACCTCGAGCCGAAGTTGGAGGCGATCGCGCATCAGGTGGCCGACAAGCTCTAGAGGCCGACTCGAGCCGCCTCGCGAGGTGGCCCGAGTGAGACCGCACCGGCGCCAATTGGCGCCCTGGACGAATCAATGACCAGCCCGATCCTCGCCCATCTGCCGACACCACTGGAGCTCGCCGACCGCCTCGGGTCGGCGCTCGGACTGCCACCCGGCCGCCTGTGGATCAAGCGCGACGACTGCACGGGACTGGCCACCGGCGGGAACAAGGCTCGCAAGCTCGAGCTCCTCGTTGCCGACGCGCTCGCCCGTGGCTGCGATGTCCTCGTCACCGGTGGCGGACCGCAGAGCAACCATGCCCGATCCACGGCGGCAGCTGCGGCCCGAGCGGGCATGGGCTGCGTCCTGGCGTTCAACAGTGAGCCACCGAACACAACGGAATCCAATCAGCTCCTTGATGTCCTGTTCGGCGCCGAGCGCCGCTTCCTCGGGCCCCTGGCCATGGACGATCTCGATGCCGCGATCGAGCGCATCGCCGACGAGGTGAGCCGCGATGGCCGTCGGCCGTACGCAATCCCGGTCGGCGGATCCTCCTCCCTCGGCGCAAGCGCGTACGTCACCGCCGCCGACGAGATCCTTGCCGATCTCGGTCACGACGACGTCCTGGTGATCACCGCCACCGGCTCCGGTGGAACCCAGGCGGGGCTGGCGGCGAGGCTGGGTCATGAACGGGTCCAGGGGGTGGACGTGGGAGCTCTGGCCGACCCGTCGGCCGCCGTCCGCCATCTGGCGATCGAGGTGGCCGAGCTCCGGGGCCTGCCGGCACCAGCCGGCGAGCCGCGCATGGTCCGGGACCAGATCGGTGACGGGTACGGTGCCGCAACGTCCGCCTGCCTCACGGCCATCCGCCTCGCCGCCCGCACCGAGGGGCTGCTGCTCGATCCGGTCTACTCGGGCAAGGCGATGGCCGGCCTGATGTCTCTTCCCGGTGCCGAGCTGCGGGCGTCGGCGGTCGTCTTTCTCGCGACCGGCGGCGTTCCGGCCCTGTTCGTGGGCCGGTACGAGGATTGGCTGTCGGGTCCCGAGCAATCGGCGCCCATCGCCCTCCGCTGAGGCCGACCTACTCGCCCTCGTCCGACCTCGAGCACGCCGCGCAGCGACCGACGATCGTCAGGTGCGACAGGTTGAGGGTGAAGCCGCGACGCCGCGCAAGGGTGCGTGTCAGCTGCCGGGCCTCGTCCGCCTCGATCTCCCAGGTCGCGCCGCAGCCCTCGCATCGCAGGTGGCCGTGCTCGGTCGTGGGCAGCACGTGGAACTCCTCGCGGCCGTCGTGGCCGTGCGAGTGGCGGACCAGGCCGACCGCCTCGAGCGCGTCGAGGGTCCGGTAGACGGTCGATGGCGTCGTGTCGGGATGACGCGCCCGGCTCCGCTCGACGAGCTCGGCCCCCGTCAGGTGACCGTTTGCGGCCAGCAGCACCTCGATCAGCGCCTGACGCTGCGGGGTCCAGCGCATGCCGCGACCGCGGAGCTGGGCCCGGAGCCGGGACACCGTGGCGGCCTGGTGGTCGGAGGCAAGCGATCGAGGCATCGAGCCGGGATGGTACATCCGTCCCGACGGCTGCCGCGAACGGTCGTCGGCTCCTGGTGCGGGAAGCACCAGATGCGACATGTTGCAGTAACATCCCAACGCGACGACCTGTTTTCCCGTCCCCCGCGTCCCAGGAGACCCCGTCATGCTCACCTCGCTGCGCCGCCTGCTCGACTCCTCGAGCTCGGTCCGCCGTCGCGTGGTCGGCGTCTACGTGTTCCTTGCGCTGTTCAACGTGGTCGCCTGGGGCCTCGCCCTGGGAGCCTCGGCCGCGTACCCCCTGATGCTCCCGACCGCGTTCCTCGCGTACACCTTCGGGCTGCGCCACGCCGTCGACGCGGACCACATCGCGGCGATCGACAACTCGACCCGCAAGCTGATGCAGGACGGTCAGCGGCCGGTGGGGGTCGGGCTGTTCTTCTCGCTGGGCCACTCCACCGTCGTGGTCGCGCTCACGATCCTGGTCGCGATCTCGGCCGGGATCATCAGTGACATCCCGGCCGCCCAGCAGGTCGGCGGGCTGATCGGGACGGCGGTGTCGGGCACGTTCCTGCTCGTGATCGGGGTCATCAACCTCGTCGTCCTGGTCGACATCGCCAGGATGTTCCGCACGGTGAAGGCCGGCGGGGCCTACAGCGAGGAGAACCTCGAGGACTACCTCAACAACCGGGGGCTCCTCGCGCGGCTCCTGCGGCCCGCCATGCGGCTCATCCGCCGAAGCTGGCACATGTATCCGCTCGGAGTCCTGTTCGGCCTCGGCTTCGACACCGCGAGCGAGGTCGCGCTCCTGGGGCTCGCGGCGACATCGGGCGTCGGCCACCTCCCGGTTGCGCTGATCCTCATCCTGCCCGCGCTGTTCGCGGCCGGCATGTCCACGATCGACGCGACCGACGGCATCCTGATGCTCGGCGCCTACGGCTGGGCGTACGTCAAGCCCATCCGCAAGCTCTACTACAACCTGAACATCACCCTGGTATCGGTGGTCATCGCGTTCGCGATCGGGGGGGTCGAGATCCTGAGCATCGTCGCCAACGAGCTCGGCCTGACGGGCGGTATCTGGAGCGCGGTGCGGAGCCTCGACTTCGGCCTCCTCGGCATCGGGATCATCGTGATCTTCCTCGCCAGCTGGGCGATCTCGACCCTGATCTACCGCCGCAAAGGCTACGACGACCTCCCGGTGCTGCCCGCCGCCCGCACGTCCAACGTCGACGCCGAGGCCGCCTGACTGCTCGACGGCTCGTCCGGGCGGCGCAGGCGTGGCCGCGGGTGAGCGGGTCGACGAGCCCCTCTAGTCCACCGTGAGCGTCTTCGAGAGATTCCGCGGGAAGTCGGGATCGAAGCCGCGGAGCACGCTCATGTGGTAGGAGAGCAGCTGCAGCGGCAGGACGGAGAGAAGGGCGCTGACCTGCGGGTCCGATGTCGGGATGGTCACGAGCACGTCGCCGTTGGCGCGCAGGCGCGGATCCTCCTCGGCGATCGTGATGGTCCGTGCTCCGCGCACCCTGACCTCGTTCATCCCGCTGATGATGAGCGGGATGTCGGCCGGGCCCGCCACGAAGACGATCGGGAAGCCGTCGGTCACCGCCGACAGAGGGCCGTGCTTGAACTCGGTCGAGAGCATCCCCTCGGCGTGCGCGTACGTGATCTCCTTGAGCTTGAGGGCCCCCTCGAGGGCGATCGGGTAGGTTGCGCCATAGCCCAGGCAGTACAGGTCGTCCCAGGCGTTGATCTCGCCGGCGATCGCCTCGATCGGGGCCGCCACGGCCGCGATCGTCTGCTCCATCAGGTCCGGCACGTGCGCAAGGAGGGCCGCGTCGCGCCCCGCCAGGCGGTAGGCGAGGTAGAGGAACGTCAGGACCTGGTTCGTGAACGTTTTGGTGGCCGGCACGCTGATCTCGTAGCCACAGCCGAGCGGCAGGCACAGGCGGGCGGCGCGGGTCAGGGTGGAGCCGACCACGTTGGCCAGGCCGAAGCAGGACAGCCCTCGCCGTTCGGCCGCCTCAAGGGCATTGAGCACGTCCTTGGTCTCGCCCGACTGGCTGACGAAGATCCCGACGTCCTCGGGACCCACCGCCGGCGCGTACTGGGCGATGAACTGCGGCGCCAGCACGGGGATCGCAGCGCGCCCGGCGAGCTGGGCGAGATAGACGGAGCCGACGGAGGCGGCGTGGAAGCTCGTGCCGCAGCCGATCAGGTAGAGATGCCGCGCGTCCCGCATCCGCTCCACCAGGTCCGCCACGTCCGCACTCGCGTCCAGCAGGTGCAGGAGCTCGCGGGCGACCTGCGGCTGCTCGTGGATCTCCTTGAGCATGAAGTGCGCGTAGCCGCCCTTCCGGACCGCGTCCATCGATTCGGTGACGAGCTCGACCGGGCGGTCGACGAGGCTGCCGTCCAGCACCGAGCGAACCTCGGCCCGGTCGGCCCACAGCGTCACGATCTCCCCGTCCAGCGGCCGGATGACGTTCCGCGTCAGCGGCAGGATCGAGGGCAGGTCCGACGACACGCAGGTGAAGCCGTCGCCGATGCCGACGACGAGGCCGGACCCTTTCTTGAACGCGTACAGCCGGTCGTCGTCCACGCGCCCGATCACGAATGCGTAGTCGCCCTGCAGGTCGCCGTACGCGAGACGGATCGCGTCGACGAGCTCGTGGCCCCGCCGGACGTATCGCTCCACGGCGTGGACGCAGCTCTCGCCGTCGTTGTCCGAGCGGACGGTCATCCCCTCGGCCATGAACTCGAGGCGAAGCTCGGCGTTGTTGACCACGTTGCCGTTGTGCGCCCCGGCCATCGCGCCGTCCGAGTCGAGGTGCGGCTGGGCGTTGACCTGCGACGGCTCGCCGAACGTCGCCCAGCGCAGCTGCGCGATGCCGCGGCTGCCGCGCATCTCCGCGAAGTTGTGGCTTGCCGCCACCGCGTCGACCTTGCCGACGTCCTTGCGCAGGTCGATCGTGCCGTCCCGGAAGGTCGCCGCCCCGACGGAGTCGTACCCGCGGTAGGTGAGCCGCTGCGCAGCCTCGACCAGGATGGGCCCGAGAGCCTCGTCCCGGTCGGTCACGTAGCCAAAGACGCCGCACATCCCAGCAGATCTCCCGGTTCGGCGGCGTCGGACGTGGAGCGCCTCATCGACCGCTGCCCGCTATCGTGCCGACTTTCGCGAGACGACGCGAAAGGCCCCTGCGCAGCCGCTTCTCCGCCCCGAAGCGACAGGCCGGCTGATCGCTCAGTCGGCGCCCTCGAGGTGGGATTCGGCGACGAACAGGTTGATCCCGCTGTCGATGAGATCGAGCAGCTCGCGCATCGTCCGTTCCTCCTCGACCTGCTCCTCGATGAACCACTGCAGGAACTGGAGGCTGCGGTGATCCGCGGCATCCTGGGCAGCGACTGCGAGCGCGTCGAACTGGGCCGTGACGCGGATCTCGCTCTCGAGCGCGGCCTCCACCGCCGCTCTCGCCGAAGCGTACCGGGTCGTCCCGGCTCCGATGGCCGGCAGATCGAATACGACGTCGTTGTCGACGAGGAAGCCGATGATCTTCGTCGCGTGCTGCGCCTCCTCGACCGACTGGCCGTGGAACAGGCGAGCCCACTTCTTGAGGCTCTGCCCTTCGAAGTACAGCGAGATCCCGAAGTACGCCTGATGGGCGCTCAGCTCATGACGGACCTGCTCGAGCAGCAGGTCGCGGACTCGGTCACTGATCATGGTCGTCCTTCTTCGAAACGTGCGATGTCGGACCGACGATACGCTGTCGATGACGAAGGCGATCGGACCGTCGGCCCGTATCGAGGCCTCGCAGGCCACGTCAGGCCACGTCAGGCCTCCTCAGGCCACCCTCGCCACGATCTCGACGAGGTTCCCGTCGGGGTCGCGCAGGAGCGCGTTCCGGTTGTGCCTGCCGGTGTTGTGCGGTGGCTGGACGATGGGCGCGCCACTGGACGTCAGCTGCTCAAAGGCACGGTCCACGTCTTCGCACCAGACGACCACGACCATGGCGGGGCTGCCGGGCGACGGATCGACGCCGTGCACCCTCCGGGCCGCCTCCACGGTGCCGAGCCCCAGCCCGAACCCGTTCAGCTCGAGCTCGACGTGCTCGGGGGTGCCCTCGATCGGGGTGCGGAAGGTCTCCGTGAAGCCGAGCAGGTCCCGGTAGAACCCGAGCCCGGCCTCGATGTCGTGCGTATACAGGTTGACGAACGCGCTCGTGAACATGCCCGGGAACCTAGCACATCGCAGGTCATGCCTCTCGAGCGCGGGCGACGACCGTCGTCACCTTCCCTGCAGCGTCCGACCTCACGTCGACGGCGGAGTCCCCGTGGGGATTCCGCCCGCAGATCGCGACCTGGCCCTCGCGGGGAACCGTGGCAGAACGGCGGTGTCGAGGTAGTACGTCGCCAGGCTTGCGAGCATCTCCTTGAGTACCCCGAACGTGCGTGGCTTCACGAGGAACGAGCTCGCACCGGACAGGTAGCTGGTGGTGACGTCAGTCGGGGCGGTGGATGAGGTCAGCACCACGACGGGGATCTGGCAGAGCGCGGGATCCGCCTTCATCTCATACAGGGTCTTGCGGCCGTCCTTGCGCGGCAGGTTCAGATCCAGGAGCACGACGACGCTCCTGGACGGCAGGCGAATCGCCCCGAACCCCTGATGGTCGTGAAGCAGATCGAGCAGCTCCTGGCCATCCATCAGGAAGCGCAGCTCGGCAGCCGGCCGGATCTCGGCAAACGCATCACGGATCAGCAGGCGATCGTCCTCGTCGTCCTCCACGACCAGGAGCGTCGCCGATTGAAGCCTGATGGTCATCCGTCTCCTCAACCTGCGATGGAAGCCGGGGTCGTGATCGTGAAGATCGCGCCCGTGCCTGGCTCGCCCGTCGCCCGAATGGCTCCGCCGCGGCGTTCCAGGATCCGACGCACGATGGCAAGTCCCATTCCGTTGCCGCCGTACTCGTTCCGGCCATGAAGGCGCTCGAATGGAGCGAAGACCCGTTCTGCGTACGCGTTCTCGAAGCCGATGCCGTTGTCCGCAACGGCGATCTCCCACGTCGCCGACCAGCCGGGCCGTTCGTTCGCGCCGCTCCTCGGGGCCACACGCTGGCTGGACACCCGGACCACCGGGGGCACGCCCGGGCGGTAGTACTTGAGCGCGTTCTCCAGCAGGTTGTGGAACACCTGCTGGAACTCCTCGGGATGCCCCTCGATTGTCGGCAGCTCCCCGACCTCGATGGTCGCGGCGGTCGCGGTGATCATCTCGTCCAGGTCCTGGAGCACCGCGTCGACGACCATGCCGAGATCCAGGGTGCGCACGCCGTCCTGGTCGCCCTTCGCAATGCGCGAGTAGGCGAGCACGTCCTGGATCAGCGACTGCATCCGCATTGCGGCGCCGACCATGCGGCGAAGGTAATCGTGCACGGTCTCGTCCGGGTGCTCCGCAAGGCGATCCTGCAGGCGGTCGCCGAACGCCTGGATCTTGCGCAGTGGTTCCTGCAGGTCATGGGACGCGATCGAGGCAAAATCGCTCAGATCGCGATTGCTGCGTTCAAGGTCGGACGTCGTTCGCTGCAGACGCTCGTAGGTGCGCGCGTTCTTGATTGCGATGCCGGCCTGCGCCGCGAGCTGACGCATGCGTCGCCGCTCGTTCGGCGAGAGCTCCGGCGGGTGAACGGAATACCACAGGCCGATCGCCCCCACCAGGTCGCCGACGGCGACCATCGGGAACCCGAAGGCCCGGGTCAGCCCGGCGCTCCGGCTGAAGTCCCGGATGTCGTCCGGCACGCCCTCATCATCCAGCGCGACGGTCTCCAGCTGCCCGCGGGCGAGCGCGTCGAAGCTGAAGAAGCTCTGGGGGTCAGAGGTCACCCGTCGCCGGCCGGATGCGGAGAGCCGGAGCGGGGCGCGGATGGCGACAGCTTCGGCGCGCCACGTCGAATTGCCCGGGTCCGGCAACCAGACGCTGACCAGGTCTGCACCGGCCAGGTCACGCGTGCGAGCGGCGAGCGTCGCGAGGAGCACGCCAAGATCGTGGGTCATCGTGAGGGCCGCGCCGATCTCGGTGACCTCCTCGAACTCCTCTTCGAGCCGTTGCGCGGCGGCCCGCAGGACCTCGACCACCTGGCCGCGTTCGATCGAGAAGCTGGGGGCGGCCGGTTGCTGATCCGTGCCGTTCCCGCCCAGGGCAGCGGTTCCCGCAGCGGCCAGCGATCGGGAGAGCACGGTGGCCAGGTTGACGAAGTCGATCGGCTTCGTGACGTAGTTGTCGGCCCCGACCTCGAGCGCTCGCGCCACGTCGGTCATGCGGCCATACCCGGTGCAGATGATGAACGGGATACCGCTCAGGACCGGATCCGACTTCATCCGACTGCAGAGCTCGAAGCCATCGATGCCCGGCATCTCGACATCCGAGACGACGGCGTCCGGCCGCTCCGATCGCGCCGCCACGAGAGCGGCAGCCCCGTCGGCCGCAACCGAGACGCGGTAACCCTCCGCCTCGATCGCCCAGCTCATCTGCTGGGCCTGCGTCCTGCTGTCCTCCACGATGAGCACACGGGCGGCGTCAGGCAGGGCCGCGGATGACGCCTGGGTGGGTGCGTCCTGACGGTCGGCCCCCGAATCCGGGGCGCTCGGCGAAGTCTGTTGCATGGCTGCTCAGCCTGTCCCTGTCGACGTTGAACCGGACCTGAGGCTCGCCCACCGTAGGCGCCCGGCCTGTGAGCGTCATGACGGGTCGTAATGACCACGCCGGGGGAGGACTCCACACTCCACCCGTCGCGGTGGGAACCGGGCGCACCAGTTGCGCGCCCGCGATCTCCGCAACGCGACCGGCGAAAGGAACCATGGCGCGGAGCTTCCGCATCGCACTCTCGAGGGCGGCCAGATGACAGTCGCCTCCGTCGAGATGCCCGCCGACGCGCCGGTTCAGCCGCTGGTCGTCTTTACGCTGGATGCGCAGCGGTATGCGCTGGCCCTGGCCCATGTGCTGCGGTCGATCCGCGTGGTCGCGATCACGCCCGTCGCCGGGGCGCCCGCGATCGTGCTCGGGATCGTCGACATCGGCGGGCAGGTCATGCCCGTCATGGACATGCGCGGCCGCTTCGGGCACCCCGCCCGCGACATCCGTCTTTCCGACCACCTGTTGATCGCCGGGACCAGGAACCGCACCATCGCTCTGCTTGTCGACGAGACCGTCGGCGTGATCGAACCCGCGCCCGACACCATCGCACCGGCGGGCGAGTTCGCGAGCCGTCCGGACCTGGTCAGCGGCACGGTGAAGCTGCCGGACGGCCTGATCCTGATCGTCGACCTGGATCGGCTGCTCGAGCCGGGCGAGCAGGTCGCGATCGAACACGCGGTCAACGCCGTCGTCGGCGTCTCGGAGTCCGCCGAGGCAGCGGAGCACGTCGCGACATGACCGCGGCTCTCGGCAAGGTCGGCATGCGCGACCTGAGTGACGTGATCGCCCAGCGGACGGGGCTCCACTTTCCGCCCGATCGCTGGCCCGACATGATCCGGGGTGTCAACGCCGCGAGCGGCGAGCTCGGCGTGGTCGATGCCGACGCGTGTGCGCGACTGCTGAAGACCAGGGCGCTGACTCCCACCGAGATCGAGATCCTCGCCAGCCATCTGACCGTGGGTGAGACGTACTTCTACCGCGACCGCTCGACGTTCGAGGTGCTGGAGCGACAGATCCTGCCGCCGCTCATCGAGAGCCGTCGCGACGGCGCCCGGAACCTGCGCCTGTGGAGCGCCGGGTGCTGCACCGGAGAGGAGGCCTACTCGCTCGGGATCTCGTGTGCCCGCGCGGTGCCCGACGCCGGGAGCTGGAACATCTCGATCCTGGCGACCGACATCAACCGGAAGTTTCTGGCCAAGGCGGAGGCGGGCGTGTACTCCGAGTGGTCATTCCGTGGGACTCCCGCCTGGCTGCGCGAGCAGTACTTCGCTCCCGCCCCGCAGAAGAAGCTGGCGATCAACCCGCGCATCAAGGGCATGGTGCAGTTCGGCTACCTGAACCTCGCGGAGGACGTCTACCCATCTCTCCACAACCTCACGAACGCGATGGACGTCATCTTCTGTCGCAACGTCCTCATGTACCTCGATCCCGATCACCAGGGTCGCGTGGTGAACGGGCTTCATCGCTGCCTCGTCGACGGTGGCTATCTCGCGGTAAATCCCGCCGAGGCCCGGCCGGACCTGTTCCCGATGTTCATCATGGAGAGCGTCGGCGGGGTCGTCCTCTTCCGGAAGGCGGCGATGCGGGCCCGTCAGCGGGCCCGGACGCTGCCGGTCTGGCCGCCGCCGCCCGCGGAGATCTCCGTTCGCACGCCGCCATCCGTCGCCGCCGTGGTCCGCGTGCCGCCTCCCCCGGTCGTGGCGCCCGCCCCCGTCGTGCCTGCCGCCCCCGTCGCGCGCCCGGACGACCTCGCGCTCGCCCAGGCCCTCGCGAACCAGGGCAGGCTCGCCGAAGCCCTCGACTCCTGTGGACAGGCGATCGTCGCGGAGCGGACCAATCCTGCGGCCCACTTCCTGTACGCGACCGTCTGCCAGGAGCTGGGCCGGCCGGAGGACGCGATCGCGGCCCTCGGCAAGGTGCTCTACCTGGACCAGGACTTCGTGCTTGCCCACCACGCGCTGGGCGGCATCTACCGACGACTCGGCAGGCAGAAGGAATCCGCCCGCCACTTCGCGGTCGCGCTGCGACTGCTGTCGGCCCGAGGCAGGGACGATGTCGTCCCCGAGTCCGACGGGATGACCTGCGGTCGGCTCGCGGAATCCGTCCGAACAATGATGGGAGCCTAGCTCGTGGAGCCCTTGCCGCTCGATCCGGAGCCGAACCGCCACATGCCGACCGCCGGCACGCGGACGCTCGATCCCGATCGGGACGAGGTCCGCAGGACCCTCGACCGGCGCGCGAGGGCGGCCGCCGTTCCCCCGGCCGCGCAGGACAGCGCTGAGCGGCTGGACGTCCTGGCCTTCACGCTCGCGGGCCAGACCTACGCGGTGGAGGCATGCCACGTCCGGGAAGTGTGCCAGCTCAAGGACATGGCACGGGTGCCGGGCACACCGCCTTTCGTCGCCGGGGTCATGAACGTTCGCGGCCGGATCCTGGCGATCCTGGACCTCCGGACGCTCTTCGAGCTGCCGATCGCGGACGGACCGCGCACCGATCGGGTCATCGTCCTCGCGGGCGGTGACGACGAGCTCGGATTGCTCGCGGACTCCATCGACGGCGTGACGTCGGTGCCTGCGTCAGACCTGCAGGAGAGCCTGCCAGCGCTCAGTGGCGTGAGCGAGAAGCTGCTCAAGGGCATCAGCGGCCGAATGCTGGCCGTGCTCGACGGCAGCCACCTGCTCACCGACGAAGCCCTCAAGGTCGGCGAACAGGTGGCTGGATGAGCTGACGCGGTCAGCAGGAGGCATGAGATGGGCTGGTTCAAGAACCTCAAGTTGCGCTCGAAGCTCCTGGTCGGCTTCGGCTCCATCCTGCTGTTGCTCGCGGGGGTCATCGCTGTGGGGTTCCAGGGCATGACGTCCCTCGAACAGTCCGAGAAGCGCGTCGTCGATGATCGGTTCCAACCTGCCATTCACGCCCTGGAGGCGGACAGCAGCCTGAACCTGGCGCGGGCCTTGATGCTGAGCCTGTTGACCACGACCGATCCCGCGTCACAGGCATCGCTCGAGCTCGCGATCGCGGACAACGCGACTGCGATGGACGGGAACATCGACGGGCTCCAGGCGATCCTGACAAGGACCTCCGACACCGAAGACCTGACCCTCCTCTCACAGATCACGACGCAGCTCACGGCGTACCGGGATGGCCGGACGCAGGAGCTCTCTCTGGTGAGCCAGGGGAACGTCGACTCGGCACGCGCGCTGGAGTTCGGCGACCAGCAGGTCCGCGTGGACAAGATGCGCAGCTTGCTGAGCCAGCTCACCACGAACCTCCAGGCGAACGCAGACGCTGCCGTCGCCACCTCGCAGCTGCTGGTGCAGGACACCCTGCGCACGCTCGCCATCATCGGGGCGCTCGCGCTCCTGCTCGGCGGTCTCAGCGTCTGGCTCATGAACCGTCTCGTCGCCGTGCCGCTGGGCAGGGTGGTGCAGAGGACGCAGAGCATGAACAAGGGCGAGCTTGGTGCCCGCCTCAACCTGGGGAGGATGGACGAGATCGGCCTCCTCGCGCAGTCCATCGACCAGCTCTCCGGCACTGTCGAGGAGATGACGAAGGAGACCGACTCGCTGGTGGCGGCCGCGCTTGAGGGTCAGCTGTCGACACGTGGAGACGCGGACCGGTTCGAGGGCGCCTACGGGCGAATTGTCAAGGGGATCAACGACACGCTCGACGCTGTCGTCGGACCGCTGACCGTGTCGGCCGGCTATGTCGACCGGATCGCAAACGGCGACATCCCGGCGAAGATCACCGACACGTACAACGGCGACTTCAACATGCTCAAGAACAACCTGAACAAGATGACCGACAACCTGCGCAGCCTCAACGAGGAGCTCCGGACGGGCGTCGGCGTCCTCGCAACCTCGTCGACCGAGATCCTGGCCACGATCTCCCAGGTCGCCACGACCGCGTCCGAGACGGCCACTGCCGTGAGCGAGACGTCGACCACCGCTGAGGAGGTCAAGCAGACCGCCCAGCTCTCGGCCCAGAAGGCAAAGGACGTCCAGGAGGGCGCGCAGCGCACCCTCATCGTCTCCGACGCAGGCAGCAGGGCCGTCGCGGACACGGTCGAGGGCGTTGACCGCGTCCGTGAGCAGATGGAGTCGATCGCGGAGAGCGTCATGCGGCTCTCGGAGCAGGGCCAGGCGATCGGCGAGATCATCGCCACCGTCAACGACCTGGCCGAGCAGTCGAACCTGCTCGCAGTCAACGCCGCCATCGAGGCGACCCGCGCCGGCGAATACGGCAAGGGTTTTGCTGTGGTCGCGCAGGAGATGAAGAGCCTGGCCGAGCAATCGCGACAGGCGACCACCCAGGTGCGGACGATCCTCATGGAGGTTCAGAAGGCGACAAGCGCCGTGGTCATGGTCACAGACCAGGGGACCAAGGCCGCGACGGCCGGGGTCCAGCAGGCGGCCGATGCGGGGACCGCCATCCGCACGCTCGCCGAAAACGTCAGCGATGCCGCTCAGGCGGCCAGCCAGATCGCCGCCTCGAGCGAGCAGCAGTTCGTGGGCATGGACCAGATCGCGTCGGCCATCGCCAGCATCCAGCAGGCGACCACGCAGAGCATGTCGGGGACCAGGCAGCTGGAGGCATCGGCGCAGAGCCTGCAGGAGCTGGGCGGGCGACTGAAGGTCCTCGTCGAGCGCCAGCGGGTGGAGGCATGACGTGGCGCGCACGGTTCCGCCACTGATGTCGAGCAGCGGGCCGGCGGCGCGCAGCGACGAGCAGAGGGAGCAGTTCCTCCTGCGGCTCCGCGAGACGTTCAGGATCGAGGCGGCGGAGCACATCGATGCGATGGCAGCCGGCGTCATCGAGCTCGAGCGCGCAACCGAGGTGGAGCGTCCACCCATCGTCGAGCGCGTCTTTCGGGAAGCCCACTCGCTGAAGGGGGCGGCGCGGTCCGTCAACCTGGCCGGCGCCGAGTCGATGTGCCAGGACCTTGAGAGCATCTTCGCGGGAATGAAGCGGGGAAACCGACCGGCGTCCGTCGAGTCCGTCAACGCCGTTCACGACGCGCTCGGAGTCCTGACCACCCTGTGTGGACCGACGGGCCTCGAAGCATCTCCGGGAGGGGCGGAGCAGGAGCGACAGGCGCGCGCGGGGCTCAAAGTCATCCTCGGGGAGGTCGATGAACCAACGGTAGTTCCCGCAGGTGATGCTGTGCCGCTCCAACCCTCCGGTGACTCACCGACCCGGGGGGCCGCCGTGTCGATGGAGGTTCGCGAGGCGCCCGCAGCGGCAGCTTCCGCGCTCCCCGCGCTGCCCGCGGCGCGGCCTGCCGTCACTGCGACCGCACCGGAGACCGTTCGGGTCTCGGCGCAGAAGCTCGGTGCGATCCTGCTCGAGGCCGACGAGTTGATCGGAGCCAAGATCGCGCTCGGTGTCCGGGCCGCCGAGATCCGCGCTCTTGCGGCGGACCTCGCCGCCTGGAGCCAGGGCCGCATCCGGCTCGCGGAGCGGGAGCGTCGACAGGACGGCTACGGGGCGTCCTCGGACCTGCTGGACTCGGAGCTGCTGTACGCGAAGACGCTGGGGGACGCGCTCCGGAAGCTGGCAGGGGCCGCGAACCAGGACGCGCTCTCGCTCGCCACCATCACCGACCGGCTCCTGGAGGACACGAGGCTGGTACTGCTGCTCCCGTGCTCCTCCCTCCTGGGAGCGATGCCGATGGTGATGCGCGACCTGGCGCGCGAGCTAGGCAAGGAGGCCGACCTCCACATCGACGGCGAGGATATCGAGGTCGATCGCCGGGTTCTCGACGAGCTCAGGGATCCCCTCATCCACCTCCTGCGCAACTGCCTGGATCATGGGATCGAGCGTCCGGACGTGCGTCTCGAGAACGGGCGACCTCGCCGCGGGTCGATCGCGATCACAGTGCGACCGGTCGAAGGCAACTGGGTCGAGCTGACCGTCGCCGATGACGGCACCGGGATCGATGTCGACAAGGTCAGGAAGAGCGCTGTCCGCGTGGGGCTGATGACCGAGGACGAAGCGGCCCGCCGAGAGGACGCGGATGTCACCGAGCTCATCTTCCACTCGGGGCTGTCGACCAGCCCGATCATCACAGACCTGTCCGGCCGAGGGCTCGGCCTTGCGATCGTGCGCGAGAAGATCGAGAAGCTCGGCGGCACGGTCAGGGTCGCCTCGATGCAGGGCGCGGGCACGACCTTCCACCTCCTCGTGCCCCTGTCGATGTCCACCTTCCGCGGCGTACTCGTCGAGGTGGCGAGCCACCGCTTCCTCATTCCGACCGCCAGCGTGGTCCGGGCCGGGCGCGTGCGACCGGACGAGATCGGGATGATCGAGAACCGCCGGACGATCACGGTAGACGGCCACGCAATCCCGCTGATCCCCCTCGGCGACGTCCTGGGGCTCTCGGGATCTGACGAAGGCGCGAGTGGCAGGACCCGTCCGATCGTCATCGTGCGCGCGAGCGCCCGCCCGGTCGCGTTCGCCGTCGACAGCGTCCTGGGCGAGCAGGAGGTGATGGTCAAGAGCCTTGGACCGCAGCTTCCGAGGGTCCGGATGATCGCCGGCGCGTCGATCGCGGCGAGCGGCGCAGTGATCCCGATCCTCAATGTGACGGACCTCGTGGCCGCGACGACCGTGGGCGCGATCGGCCCGCGCGGGCAGGGAACGGACGCCGCGCCCGACCGTCCGGCCCGCCTGCTCGTCGTCGAGGACTCCATCACGGCCCGAACGCTCGTGAAGAACATCCTCCAGGGCGCCGGGTACGAGGTCGAGACTACCGTCGACGGCATGGACGCGATGGCCGCCCTCCGGACCCAGGAGTACGACCTCGTCGTCTCGGACGTGGACATGCCACGGATGGACGGCTTCGAGCTCACAGCCACGATCCGCGCCGATCCAAAGCTGGGCGCAATCCCGGTCGTGCTGGTCACGTCCCTCGGCTCGCAGCAGGATCGCGAGCATGGGATCGAAGCGGGGGCCAACGCCTACATCGTCAAGAGCAACTTCGACCAGAGCAACCTGGTCGAAGTGGTGCGCCGGCTCCTGTGAGCATCAACCTGCCGAAGACGTCGGTGGTAAACGTGCTCATCGTCGAGGACTCGCCGTCGACCCGTGAGTACCTTTGCTACGCCCTGGAGTCCGATCCTCAGATCCGGGTCCAGGTCGTCCCGGACGGCGAGGCCGCGTTGGCGAGAGTGGCGCGACGCCGGCCTGACCTGATCCTGATGGATCTCCACCTTCCCGGGATCGATGGCCTCGAGGCAACCGAGCGGATCATGGAATCCACACCAGTCCCGGTCGTCATCTGCACCTCGAGCCCGGGCTTCGACGAGAAGACCACAGCCATCCGCGCCCTGGCCGCCGGCGCGGTGGCCGCCGTGAGGAAGCCCAGGGGTCTGGCTCACCCGGACGGCGCAGCCGATGCGGCCGCGCTGATTCGCACCATCAAGCTGATGTCCGAGATCGCCGTGGTGCGGCGATGGAATCACGGGCGCGGCAACATGACACGGGACGCCACGGCGACGGCTCGCCGGCTGCCGCGGGTTGACTGGAACCGCGACATCGCGATGGTCGCGATCGGCGCGTCCACGGGCGGGCCGCCGGCCATCCAGCAGGTGGTGGGGGCGCTCTCAGCCTCGTTCCCTGTCCCGATCCTCGTGGTCCAGCACATCACCCCGGGGTTAGCCGTCCCTTTCGCCGAGTGGCTCAGCGGCGCCTGCGGGCTACCGGTCGAGATACCGGGTGGAGGGGAGATCCCGCGGCCCGGACGCATCTACGTCGCACCGGATGACCGTCACCTTCGCGTCGGCTCCCACGGCGAGCTCAAGTTGGCCGCGATGCAGCGCACGGCGGCCTGCGGCCGTCCGTGGGCGTGCTCTTCAGCTCAGTGGCCGAGCGCTTCGGGGCGCGCGCGGTCGGCGTGCTCCTGAGCGGGATGGGGCGCGACGGCGCCGACGGGCTCAAGCTCATGGCAGACCGTGGCGCGCTCACCATCGCGCAGGACGAGGGAAGCTCCGTCGTGTTCGGCATGCCGGCCGAGGCGATCAAGCTGGGCGCGGTGAAGCACGTCCTGCCCCCCATCCAGATCGGCGCGATGCTCGCCACCCTGGCGGCCGGAGGTGGGGCGACGTAGTGAAGTCAGGGCCACCCGGGTGGCGCACGCGCGCCGTACTACGGTCGCTCGGGCAGCGTCGCGATCTCGAACCAGTGGCGGACGATGCCGGCCATCATCGCCTGGAGGCCCAGCAGGCTCGACGGCTTGCCGATATACGCATTCGCCCCGCTCGCATAGGCGAGGCGGACGGACTCGGGATCGGTTGCCGTCGTGAAGATCGCGATGACCACAAGCTGGCGGAGTGCCGGATCGGTGCGAATCTCGGCGAGAACCTCAAGACCGTCCTTGCGCGGCATGTTCAGGTCCAGGAGCACGAGGTCGGGGAGCCGCCGGGCCTGATCGTGGAGGATCTGGAGCGCGACGACGCCGTCTTCTGCCTCCTCGACCAGGACTGTCGGGGCGACCACCTGCATGGCCGCCTTGACGAACATCCGATCGTCCTCGTCGTCGTCGACCACGAGAATCGCCCGTTCCTTCTCCGGGTGGCGTGCGGCGAGCGAGGAGGCTTCCGCCCGATCGATCACGTCAAGAGCTCCTGGGATCGGGCGACGGGCAACCGGAGCGTGAACGTGGAGCCGCGTCCGAGCTCTCCGTCGGCCGCGATCGATCCCCCATGCAGCTGGGCGACCTTGCGGCAGATCGCAAGACCGATGCCCGTCCCGTCGTGGACGCCGTCGCCATCAAGGCGTTCGAAGACGTCGAAGATCCGTTCGGCATTCTGGTTGTCGAACCCGATCCCGTTGTCGGCGACGGTCATGTCCGTCTCGGGCACGCCCGGCGGGGCGGAGCGGGAGCGCGCGGAGATCGCGATCTCGAGAGGCACATCGAGGCGGCGGAACTCGATGGCGTTGTCCACGAGGTTGCCCAGGAGCTGGCGCATGAGGTTGGCGTCGCCGTCGATCACCGGGAGCTCTCCGACCACGATCCGTCCGCCGGCCTCATCGAGGCGTGCCTGCGCGTCTTCGACGACCTCGCGCACGAGGACCCCGAGGTCGATCGGGCAGATGCGATCCGGAGACGTCTCCAGGCGAGCGTAGGTCACGAGGTCGCCCAGGAGCCGCTCCATCCGCTCCGCCCCGGCGTGGATGTGGGAGAGGTACCCGGCGAGCTCGGTGTCGGCACCACCGCCGCGTTCCCGTGCCATCTCGGCAAACAGCTGCAGCCGCCGGAGCGGTGCACGCAGATCGTGCGACAGGATCGTGGCGAGGTCGCGCAGCTCCTGGTCGCGTGCCGCAAGCCGCACGTCCGCCGCCGCGAGCGCCGCCCGGGCGGCCATGATCGCGCGCCGATCCTCGCCGGCGGCCGGACGCCGCAGCTTCCCGCTGCCGCCGCTGACAGACGTGGACACCGCGCCGCCCATGGTCATCCGGCCACGGCGGATCCGCTGCCCATCCGGCGCGCCACCTCGACGGCCATGTGAGCGCCGGGCTCGAGCGTGCCGAGATCTTTCGGGGAGCGAAGCGCCCAGCCGACGACCACCTCCGGACCTTCACGTGGTGCGACGATCAGGTTCGCGTATCCCGCGACGTCGTCCGCCTTCGCATCCACGATCAGCACGCCCAGGAGAGCTTCCTCGAATCGAGCGGCAAGGTGCGGACCCTTGATGTCCGCCTGTTCGGAGATCGCCGCCAGGGACAGGAGGAGGTTCGTCTGATCTCCGTGCGCCATCGGCGACGAATCCGAGCCGCCGACGACCAGGAGCGCGATCGGGTGATCCTCCGCTTCGGACGCGGCCTGGGCGGCAATGCTCAGCCAGTCGTCGAGGAACTGGCGCGTGAACAGACCCGTTTCCGGATCGCGGTCGCCGGCCGCGGAGGTGCCGCGCCGCAGGTCGGCGAGCGCGAGTGCGAGCGCGAGGTGCCGGGCGACGCGCTGGATCGTGTCCGCGTCCGCCTCGCTGAAGTCGCCCGCGTGCCCGTCCCGCCGGGCCATCAGGAGCCCGACGGGCTGGTCTCGAACGAGCAGGGGCACGAACGCGTCCGAGCTCGTCCCCCTCGAGTCGAGCTGGAGGTGGCCCGTCTCCTGCATCCGTCTCAGCGGGGACTTCTCTCCCGGCAGCGGCTTGTCCAGGTACACAGCGAGGCTCCCGGCGGCAGCCAGCGCGAGAGGTGCGTCGCCGGCGAGCGGGGTCCGGGCGATGAGCAACCCGTCGGCCCTCATGATCGCCATTGCCTTCGTGAGGAGCGACTCGAGCGCGTTCGGCGCGTCGAGCACGCTGAGGATCTCATCGCCCAGCTCGCGGATATGGTCGGTCGCGGCCGTCTTCGCGGCCAGCGACTCCGCTTCCCGCGTCAGCCCGATCCGGGCCGCCAGTCGCTCGGCCAGGGCGAGGATGACCCGATTGTCGGACCCTCCGATCGGGTCGCCGTCCGGTGACCCGACGGTCAGGATCCCCACGGCGTGCCCATCGACGAGCAGGGGGACCGAGAGCTCGCTGTGGATCGATCCCAGCCGGTCGGGGCTCTCGTCACACCAGGCCGGGATCAGTCCGGGACGACCCGACACCATGAGGCGCCCCACCGACCCACTTGCGGCGTACAGAACCTCGGCGGGCCGGATGAACCCCTCCGAGGCCGCGAGGAGCAGGCGCTCCCCGGCAAGGATGTAGACGGCGACCGCGCGGAAGCCGAACCGCGTCGCCATCATCTCGACCATCCGCTTGATGCCCGAGGTCGTTGGACCTGCAGCAGCCAGGACCTGGCCCACTTCCTCGATCCCCGAGATCAGGTCGCGGCCCCTGCTGATCTCGACGAAGAGCTGCGACTGCGTGATCGCGTACCGGATCGCCCGCTCGAGGCTCGGCCCATCCAGGCTCGCCTTGGACAGGTAGTCGATTGCACCTGCCTCCATTGCCGTCAGATCGACCGATCGATCACCCCGCCCGGTCACGAGGATGCACGGAACGTGGCAGCCCGCCTCCCTGGACTCCCTGATCAGGCTGATCCCGTCGAATCCCATCCCCAGTCGGTAGTCCACCAGGCAGACGTCGAACGCGCCCTCCACGAGGCGCGTGAGCCCGGCTCGGTAGGAGCCGGCCCACTCCACCCCGAACTGCGGGGCCGCGAATGGGCGAAGGGCGCCGCGGACGACGGCGAACCCGGCCTCCTCGTCATCGACGACCAGGACGGAGACGGGGTCCGGGAGCTTCCGGACTTCGGCAACGGGTCGCTCGATCACCAGCACCGAGGGTCGTCGCGGATCTGCGTTCACGTGCGGACCTCCTCCGTTGGCAGGCCCGTCGAGACAGGCCGGCCCGTCTGCGGCCGCTGGCCCGTCGAGCCCGCCCAGGTCTCGACCGGCTCCGGCCGGCCGAACAGATAGCCCTGGCCGAACTCGACCCCGAGGCCACGAAGCGTGGCGGCCTCCTCCTCGGTCTCGATACCCTCGGCGATCAGCCGGCAACCTGCGGTACGCGCGAAATGGCGCATGCCCACGACCATGGCCTGGCGTCCGAGGTTGGCATTGACGTTGCGCACGAGGCTGATGTCGAGCTTCACGAAGTCGGGCCGCATGTCGATGATGTGGCTGAAGTTGGCGACCCCGGCACCCGCGTCGTCGACCGCGACCCGCAGATCCAGCCCCAGCGCCTGGATCGCGTCGCGCACGGCATCGTAGTCCTCGATCACCTCGTGCTCGGTCACCTCGAGCACGAGCGGACGATCGGCGGACCAGAGGATCGCCCGAAGGCGCTCGGGAGAGGCGAGCTCGCGCGGAGAGATGTTGAGATCGAGCCAGGCAGCGCGCGGCAGCCCGGTCGCGGCGGCCGCCGCGGCCCCCAGGGTTGCAAGCGCGAGCTCCGGCCCGAGGCCGACGGACCACGCATCGGCGAAGCAGAGGTCCGGACGCTGTCCCGAGTCGAACCGCGTCAGCGCCTCGTATCCGACCACCTCGCGGGACTCGAGGTCGACGATGGGCTGGAAGACGGGATGGAAGGCCCGGGCCGCGAGCAGGTCGGCGATCCGTCCCCGGAAGCGGCCGAGCGTCGCACGCGATGCGATGACAGGACCGAGCACCGCACTCGCGATCGAGGCGAACTCGACGATCGCCGGCAGGCGCTCGACCAGTCGTACCGACGCGTCGGCGTCCGACGAGCCAACCTCGAGCAGTCCGACAGCGTCCTGCTCGATCCAGATCGGTGCATAGACGAACGCGCGAATTCCCAGGGCGCGGAAGGCTTCGCCAAAGGAATGTCCCGTCGCCTGCTCCCAGGTCTCGATCCACGGTCCTGCCGCGGCCCGTGTCCGAAGGTGCTGCGCCCGCGCGTCGCCGACCTTCGCGCGCCTGAGGACGCCGCCTTCCGTCTCGGCGGCCCCGATCGGCATCGCGGTCCCATCCGGGTCGAACACAAGGATCACGGCCGCCTCGGCTTCCGGGAGCTGGACGATCCGGCGGCAGATGGCATCGGCCGTCTCCTCCGCGGTGGCCCGTGGCTCGAGCGCGGCGAGCGCCTGTGCAATCTGGGCTCGTTCCCTGGCCCGGACGGCCTCGCGCGCCTGTGCCCCCCGCTCGGCTGTCACGTCGCGCTTCACGGCAACGTAGCTCGTGGTCGTGCCGGTGGCATCGCGGATCGGGGAGATCGTCGCTTCCTCCGTGTAGAACGACCGATCCTTGCGGCGATTCACGAGCTCGCCGACCCAGGGGCGCCCGGCGGTGAGTGTTTCCCACATCACCTCGTAGAAGACGCGATCGTGGCGACCGCCATGGAGGATCCGCGGATTTTGACCGAGCACCTCGGCGCTCGTGTATCCGCTGATGCGCTCGAAGGCCGGGTTCACGTACTCGATGTTCCCTGCAAGGTCGGTGAGCATCACCGATTCGGCCGACTGCTCGACCGCCATCGCCAGGCGCCGAAGCTCGGCCTCGGAAGCGGCACCGGCGGCCTGTGTCCGAACGGCTTCGATCCCATAGCAGATGTCGTCGGCCATCTCCTCGAGGAGTGCCACTTCCTCGGTTCCGAAGACGTCCGGCTCGGGCGAGTAGATCGTCAGCGATCCGAGGACGCCGCTGGCTCCGGCGATGGGAATGGCGGCCGCCGAGGCATATCCCCGTTCGATGGCCCGGTCCCGCCAGAGCTCTCCAGACGCGTCGCCTGCGATCTCACGCACGACGACGGTGTGGCCGGCGCCGACCGCCGTGCCCGTCGGGTCGCCCCCTGCGGGACCATCGTGCCAGGTGAGCGGAAGGTCCACGAGATAGCCGTTCTCATGCCCCGCGCGCGCGACCGGTCGGATCGTGCCGGCCTCGTCATCCTCACGGAAGCCGATCCAGGCATACCGGAAGCCACCCTCGTCGATCGCGGCACGACAGATCGACTCGAGAAAGGGGACCTCGTCGTCGGCTCGGACCAGAGCCCGGTTGGCTGCGCTCAGGAACCGTCGCATCCGCTTCACGCTCTCGGCTGCGCCGGTCAGGGTCGGCTCGGGCGCATGACCGAGGTCCGGAGAGCCGCCCGCGCTCGCAACCGGCACGCCGTCCACAGCCCGCTCAGAAACATCTGGGGACTTGTGTCCGACCGCAGGCCGAGACGAACGTCTGCGAACCTGACTTTGGCTCATGCCACACCCTGGAGAAGCCACTCGCGATGGCCGCCGGGATGGGCGGCCGGGTCAGGACGGGCGACCTGGACCACGGTCAGAGTGCGCGGGTCCGCCGGAGCCGTCATGACGATCCGTCATGCGCCAGTTGACCTGCCGGCGCGGCGAGCCGTGTCTCCACGCGATCCCCACCTGGGTTCCATCCTGCGTCCACGCGCGCTGGGCACACTCCAGACCAAGGAAGCGCAGAGGTGGCGCTTGCCACCTCTACAGAGAGATCATCCATGACCGCGATCGCGCTCAGCGTTCCATCCTCGCCGAACGCCCACCGGGCGAAGACGATCTTCTACGTGCGATCGATCGTCGCTCTCGCCATGATCGTCACCTGGGCCATGTCGGCATCGACCGGCATCCTGCTCTGGCTGGCGGCCGATGGGCGTGGCGCAGGTGAGCTGCCGTTGCTCTTCGGGGCTACCAAGCAGGCCTGGAGCGACATCCACGTCGCGATCTCCGCCCTGGCCATCGTCTTCACGATCACCCATCTCGCCGTGATGCGGCGCGGGGTTGTGGCCTATGCGCGCCTGCTCCTCACGGGGCGGCGGAACGCGACCGGGCGCACGGTCCGGCGGCCGAAGGCGATCGTCTTCGTTCGCGCCGTCGTCGTGGTGGCGATGCTGAGCCTGGTTCCGGCCGTGATCATCAGTGGTGTCGTGCCCTGGCTCGCAGCGGACGGGCAGCGGTCCGGGCAGCAGCTCCTGCTGCTCGCTGTGACGAAGCGCGGCTGGGCGGACATCCACACCGCCGTCTCGGTCGGGGCGGTCATCCTGGCCCTCACCCACCTGGTTGTCGTCAGGAGCGGGCTCGCGGCCGACATCCGGCTGCTCGCCACCGGCCAGCGAACGAGCCCTCGTCGCGCGAGGGCGCTGCCGGTGACCGTCGGACGGCGGTGACCTCTTCTCTCAAGGATCAAACGGGCGCCTTCGTCGCGCCCGGCCGAGCGACCGGCGGGGGCGACTGCGTCGACGCGGTTGCCAGGAGCAGAACCGCGTCCATCAGCAGCGCTGACACCAGGCACCAGGCGCACGTCGCGCCGATCACGAATGGCTCCAGGAACGTCAGGTAGACGGAGAAGAGCGTCCCCGCGACGGCCACGGCGACGAGACCACCGCGGGCCATCCGGGCGCTCCTGCCGGTCACGAGGCGGCTGATCAGCCAGGCGCCGAGGATCGACCCATAGCCCGCGCAGCCGAGCAGTCCGATCGGGATCAGCCCGAGCAGGCGCGCGTACTCGCTCTCATGCACGATGTTGCAGTTCCCCACCGGGCCGCACACGGCGCTGGACCCGGTCAGCTCCACGACGCTGAGGTACCCGGCGACTGCCAGTCCGGCACCTGCGATCAGTGGGATCCATCCCGACGGAGCACCTGCCACGACCCCGGATCGCGCCCTCCACACTGCTGCCGCGACCCAGGCCAGTGAGAGCAGCAGGCCGATGAGAACGCCAACGGCGAGCGTATTGCCGAGCGGGTCGCGGCCGACCCGCTCGGCAATGGTCGACAGGGGCGAACCCGTTGGCGCCACGGGGGCGACGGAGGGCGAGGCACCTGCCGCCGGGGCCGGAACCACCTCCAGGATCCCGGGGATCGCCGGCCAGTCCGACCCTCCGCTCGCCAGGAGACGCTCCACGAGGGAGGGCAGCTGGTCGGGGATCTCGGCCGATCCGACGAGGACCACGCCTCCGACGATCAGCGTCGGCACACCGAGTCGCTCCTGCGGAATGTCGAACCGCGTCACGGCTGCCTCGTACAGCGCGCCTCCGCCCGGAACGGTGATGTCGACCGTGAGGACCTGGAGCTGGCTGCCGAACCGCTGTTGCAGTGGTGGCAGGTCCTCGTTCATCACCTGGTGGCAGTGCGGGCACGAGGGCGAGAAGAACAGCACCGCGCGAACGACAGCCTCCTGGTCAACGGCTGGAGATGCCCCGAGGCTCGCACCCGCCGACGACGCGAGAAGGACAAGGGCGGCGACGACAGCAAATGCCTTCGCTCGCACCACCTGCCGCACGGACGACACGACGCGGTTGCGGACCGTGCGGTTGCGGACCGTGCGGTTGCGGACCGCGCGGCTGCGGACCGTGCGATGGCCGGCATCCACGGACCCGCCGCGTTTGCCGGATGACTGCGAGGCAGCAGAGCTGCCATGCTCCGGCTGTGTGTCGATCAGCACATACATGCCACTAGCCTGATAGTGGCTCGAGCTCTCGCCCAGTGCCGGTCGCCACCTCCCGTCGGTCCTGGATCGATCCCTTCTCCGGTCCAGACCACGGTGGGTGCTGAAGGTCCTGCGGGCGCCTGTCCTGCGACGGCCGGACGATGATCGTCGCGACCGGCAAGATGGAGTCGCGCGGGACGGGGGATCTCATCTGCACGAGCCTCTGCGGCGCCCGTCGTTACAGCAGGCAGGCGGTCGGCTCCCGTGCCCGACCCGATCGAGGAGAAACGATCCAGTGGACTACAAGCTCGAGCTCATCGTCGTGCCCGTGTCGGACCTCGACCGCGCCAAGGCGTTCTACCTGGACCGGTGCGGCTTCGAGCTCATCGTCGACCACACGGCCGGCGACTTCCGAATCGTCCAGCTGAACCCGCGCGGGTCGTCGTGCGCGATCGCCATGATGAAGACGTCCCCGATGGAGCCGGGGTCGCTCCACGGTCTGCACCTGGTCGTCAGCGACCTCGCTGCGGCGCACGAGGAGCTGGCCGGGCGTGGCGCTGCGGTCGGCGAGCCGTATCACTACGGCGCGGCCGGCGAGAGCACGCCCGGCATCGATCCGAACCACACGAGCTACTCGTCCTTCATGGATCTGACGGACCCCGACGGCAACACCTGGCTGGTCCAGGAAGTCGGGTACGTGGCCGCCGAGAGTTGACCGGCCTGATGGCGTCCGAGGCGCCCGCTGTGACGACGATCTCGATCGCTCCGCGAACGGGCGATCCGCTCAGCCCACGAGCTCGACCACGGCTCGATCGCAGGCGCGCCTGAGCCTCTCGTCGACCGTGGCCAGGGCAACCCCGCGTCGCGCCGTCCGGATCAGGATGGCGGCAATTGCGTTGCCAGGAACGCGTTCCGAATGGTCGTATAGCACCCGCAGGTCATCGCCTCGAGGGCGTCGGGGTTGAGGACCCTGATCGTGCCCCGTCGGTGGATGACCATGCCGGCTTGCTGGAGGACTTCCAGGGCAAGCGTGACCTTGGGTCGAGACGCCCCCAACAAGCCCGCCAGGAGCTCATGGGTGCAGGGAAACTCGTCCCGCTCGATCCGGTCCCGCGTCGTCAGCAGGCACCGGGCCATTCTCGCCTCGAGTGGATGCAGGCGGTGGCAGGCAGACACCTGGACGCAGTCGACGAAGCGGGCGCCGAGATACCGGAAGATGGCCGTCCGAAACGGCGGGCTCGTGTCGAGGAGTCGCCGGACGTCGTCCGTCCTCAGCTGCGCGACCGTGCCCGCAATCAGGCACATGATCTCCGTGGGCGCCGGCACCGACCCCAGAGCAGGGGCGAGCTCGATGGCACCCTCCCGGCCGACCGTCGCGATCGACGTGAAGCTGCCCATGGGGTCGGCAACGACGAGCGAGAACAGGCCTCGCAACGGAAACGTGACGCTGTCCATGAGTTCACCCGGCCGATAGACGATCTGGCTGCGCGTCGTCTCGCGGACCGTCACCCGATCGGCAATATTCTCTAGCAAGGCCCCAGGCACGATGGCCAGCAGCCTGTTCCCAGGGAGCAAGCTCGCGTCTGCCATCGGTCCTTCCCGTGCTCTCGGTCACCTGGACTCGCCGACACCGCGCCCCGCATGCGCCACGGCAGGACTCTGTTCCGCCCGGCACGAACACGCCCTCATAGCCTAGACGCAGGGCTTGGTTCCGTCCGGCCGGAAGTTGTCCGGCTGGGCGTGTCGATGCGTTCGGAGGTTACCTGATGGCCGAGGGCAAGAAGTTCGTGATCATGGCCACACACGGCCCGGACCACCCGGAGATGGCGACGATCCCGTTCGTCATGGGTGGTGCCGCCGCTTCGGCTGACGTGGAGGTCGTGATGGGCTTTCAGGGTGAAGGGGTGATGCTCGTCAAGCGCGGTGTCGCCGAGACCGTCATGGCGCCCGAGTTCAAGCCCCTGGCCGAGCTCCTCACGACGATCCGCGAGTTCGGAGGCACCTTCCTCGTCTGTGGTCCGTGCATCAAGAGCCGGGGCATCGCCGAGGCGGATCTCATCGAGGGCGCTCACGTCGTCACTGCGGGCCGGTTCGTTGCCGAGATCGCGACGGCGACAAACGCGCTCGTCTACTAAGGAGACTTCGATGGTGACCCTTCTGACCGAACCGGAAGTCACGGAATACGGCGAGACGACCGTCGTCGACGCACGTGGCGTGGCCTGCCCGGGCCCGATGATCGAAGCCAAGAAGGCGATGAACGGGATCGCAGTCGGCGACGTCATGGAGCTCTGGTCCGGCGACTCCCAGACCAAGGAGGACATGGGGTACTGGACCGAGATGGCCGGCCACACCTTCCTGGGTGCGATCCCCGCGCGCGGATACGACCGGCTGTTCATCCGTCGCGGCAAGTGACATCTTCCCGGGAGGCTGGTGCAGCGATGCCGGAGCCGCAGCCGCGGGTGCTCGTGTTCTCGACGAATGCGATCTCGGACCCCGGGATCGACCTCGCCGGCAGCCTGCACATGCACTACTCGCCCGAGGTGGTCGTGTTCAGCCTCCCCTGCACGAGCGCGATCAGGCCGGACTGGATTCTGTTCGCGCTCGAGCAGGGCTTTGATGGGGTGTTCATCGCCTCGGATGGCGACGAGTGCGCCTACCTGTCGGACTGCTCGAAGCGATCTGCGGAGATCATGTACCGAGCGCAGGACCTGCTCGCGGAGCACGGGTTCGCGGATCAGCAACTCAAGATGGCCGCCATCTGCTCGGTCTGCGCCGAGTCGTTCACCCGTCAGATCCGCGAGTTCACCGCGACGCTCACGGCGCTGAAGGCCGCCTAGATGGACTACGACGTTGTTGTCGTCGGCAGCGGCATCGGCGGCATGGAATCGGCGCTCAAGCTCGGTGACATGGGCTATCGGGTCCTGGTCGTCGAGAAGGAGCCGAGCGTCGGCGGCAGGATGGTCCTGCTGTCCAAGGTCTTTCCGACGCTCGACTGCGCCAGCTGCATCGCCACGCCAAAGATGGCGGCGACGGCGCACCACCCGAACGTGACGGTCCTGACCAATTCGGAGGTTGCGGCCGTCGCACGGGACGGCAACGGGGCGTTTCACGTCGAGCTCCACC
The DNA here is from genome assembly GCA_963849495.1 of uncultured Chloroflexia bacterium. Lineage (GTDB taxonomy): Bacteria > Chloroflexota > Limnocylindria > Limnocylindrales > CSP1-4 > CAIXZV01. The sequence goes on from CAWKHN010000010.1 coordinate 216,765, forward strand.
GCCACCCGCGGTTCGTGGATCTCGCCGCGTGCACCGGGTGCCGGAAATGCGAGGAGGCGTGCACTGTCGCGGTCCCCGACGAGTGGAACGGCGAGATGGTCTCTCGCCGGGCGGCGTATGTCGCCTACCCGCAGGCCATCCCCCAGAAGGCCCTGATCGACCGCCCGGGCACCTCGCCGTGCACCGACGCCTGCCCGGCCGGGATCAAGGCACACGGCTACGTCTCGCTGGTCCGCTCCGGGCTCTACGAAGAGGCATACCAGCTGGTCCTGGACGCGACGCCACTGGTCGGGACCCTGGGCGCCGCGTGCTATGCGCCGTGCGAGGCCGCCTGCACGCGAAGCGAGCGCGAGGGACCGGTGGCGATCCGGCGCCTCAAGGCGTTCGTCACCGAGCGGCACGAGGCGACCGACGGCGGGCCACACGTGACGCCGGCGGAGCCCAACGGCAAGCGCGTCGCGATCGTCGGCTCGGGCCCGGCCGGCCTCACAGCGGCCTGGCAGCTGGCCCGGCTGGGCTACGGCGTCCGGATCCTCGAGGCCGGCCACGAGCCCGGCGGCTTCCTGCGCCAGGCAATCCCCGGCTACCGCCTCCCGATCGAGGTGGTCGAGCGCGACATCGCCAACGTCACCGCCGTCGGGGTGGAGATCTCCACCGACACGCCGGTTCGTGACCTGGGCGCGCTCAAGGCCGAGGGCTACGACGCCGTCCTGGTGGCGTCCGGGACGCCCCGGTCGGGAACCCTGGGGGTCCCCGGCGAGCACCTCGAGGGCTTCGTCGCGGGGCTCGACCTCCTGCGCGACGTGCGCGCCGGGCGAGCGCCGCGGCTCGAAGGCATGCGCGTGGTCGTCGTCGGTGGCGGCAACGTGGCGATGGATGCCGCCCGCACGGCCGTCCGCCTCGGCGCCCGCGAGACAGTCGTGGCGTACCGACGCGGCCGCGAGGAGATGCCCGCGCACCGCGGCGAGGTGGACGACGCGCTGACCGAGGGCGTCCGGATGACGTTCCACGTCGCGCCGGTCGAGGTGCTGGGCGACGAGCGTGGCAGAACCATCGCGCTGCGCTGCCAGCGGATGGTCCCCGGTGCGCCGGACGCGTCAGGCCGGCGCAGGCCGCAGCCGGTTCCCGGCAGCGAGGTCGAGATCGCGTGCGACCTCGTCATCGCCGCCGTCGGGCTCGGCCCCGCGACCGACGAGCTCGCCGACTCGCTGCCCGCAACCGCGGGCGGCACCGCCGCGGTCGACCCACGGACGCTGCAGGCCCCGGGCGGCTGGCTGTTCGCGGCCGGCGACGTCGTGAGCGGGGCGAGCGACATCGCGCACGCGGTCGGCCAGGGACGGCGCGCGGCGCACATGATCGACCGCTGGCTGCAGGGCCACGAGCTGTCCTCGTTCCCGGTCCTCGACGATCACCTGCCGGCGGTGGCCAGGTCCGACGTTCTCGGCCGCCAGCACGCCTACGCCCGCCGCGACCCGCAGTTGCCGCCATCGGTGCTGGCCGCAGCCCCGAGCGACTTCGCGCGGCTGGAACCGTCGATCACCGACGAGCAGGCGCGGGCCGCCGCGGGCCGCTGCCTCGACTGCGGCGTGTGCTCGGAGTGCGGTCAGTGCCTGACGGCCTGCCCGGCGAACGCGATCGACCTCAGCATGCGCGGCGAGGTTCGGTCGCTCGAGGTCGGGGCGGTCGTCGTCGCCACCGGCTACCGGCTGTTCGCCGCCGACGTCAAGCCGCAGTACGGCTATGGCCGGTTCGCGAACGTGATCACCGGCATGCAGATGGAGCGGCTCCTCTCGCCCACGCGCCCCTACCCCAGCGTCCTGCGCCCGAGCGACGGCAAGACCCCGGCCCGGATTGCGTACGTGATGTGCACCGGGTCGCGCGACGAGAGCGTCGGCAACCCGCTGTGCTCGAAGTTCTGCTGCATGTACTCGCTGAAGCAGAACCAGCTGATCATGGGCGTCCTGCGCTTCGCGGAAGTGACCGTGCACTACATCGACGTCCGCGCGGTGGGCAAGGGCTACGACGAGTTCTTCGAGCAGGCCAAGGGGATGGGCGTGACCTTTACCAAGGGCCGCGTCGCGTCCATCCGCGAGACGCCGGACGGCAACCTCATCCTGCGCTACGAGGATATCGACCACGGGGGCGTGATCGGCGAGGCCGAGTACGACCTCGTGGTCCTCGCCGTCGGTGTCCAGCCGAACCGCGACGCCGATCGGCTGTTCGCGGGCGAGGGCGTGGGCCTCGATGACTTCGACTACGTCGACGAGGTGGACGAGGACTTCAGTCCAGCAGCCACCAGCATGCCGGGCGTGTTCGTCGCCGGTGCCGTATCCGGCCCGCGCGACATCCCCGAGTCGATCCTGCACGCGGGTGCGGCGGCCGTCCAGGTGGCCGCCCATCTCGAACGGCGAAAGGTGCCGGCATGAGCGAGCCGCGGATCGCCGTCTATGTCTGCCAGTGCGGCGGCAACATCGGCGACTACGTCGACACCGATCGGGTCATCGACGCGGTGAAGGACCTGCCGGGCGTCCGGGTCGCGCGGCATGCGATGTTCACCTGCTCGGACACGAACCAGCAGGAGATGATCGACGACGTCGCCCGGGAGCAGCTCGACGGGTTCTGCGTGGCCTGCTGCTCGCCGAAGCTGCACACCTTCACGTTCCGCGGCGTGGCCGAGCGGGCGGGCGTGAACCCGTACCGGGTCACCCAGGTCAACCTCCGCGAGCAGTGCTCGTGGACGCACACCGACGACCCGGAGGGCGCGACCAGGAAGGCGATCCGGCTGGTGACCGCGGGCGTCGCCAGGGCCGGGCTGGCCGAGGCCCTGGAGCCGATCGAGGTCGAGACCTCCCCGCATGTCGCCGTCATCGGCGGTGGCGTGACGGGGATGCGCGCGGCGATCGCGCTCGCCGACGTCGGGCTCGGCGTGTACCTGGTCGAGCGGAGCGAAGAGCTGGGCGGTCACGTCCGCGAGCTGGGCGAGCTGTTCCCCCGCCACGTGGCCGGCCACGCGCTGGTGGCGCGGATGCGTGAGGAGATCGGCCGTCGCCCTGAGATCGAGGTCTTCACCGGCACCGAGGTGGTCGCCAAGTCGGGCACCTACGGCAACTACCAGATCACCGTCGCCGGTCCCGGCTCGCGGCGCGAGGTGGTGGTCGGGCAGATCGTGGTCGCCACCGGGTTCGACTCCTTCGAGCCGGCGGCGGGCGAGCTTGGCTACGGGATGCCGGGTGTCCTGACGCTTCCCCAGCTGCGGGCGCTGCTCGACGCCACCGACGGGCCGATCCTCCGGGACGGGCGGGCGGTGCGGACGATCGCTTACATCTACTGCGTCGGGAGCCGCAACGGCGAGCGCAGCTACTGCTCGCGCTACTGCTGCAGCGCCACCGTCCACGCCTCGCTGCTCGTCGCCGACCGCGACCCGAGCGTCCGTCAGTACCACCTGTATCGCGATCTGCGCACCTACGGCCGCAATGAGCTGATGTTCGGCGAGTCTCGCAAGCGTGGGTCGTACTACCTGCGCTTCGCGGATGACGATCCGCCGGCGGTCTCGGTCGACGGCGACGTGATTCGCGTGACCACGCACGACCTGCTCTCCGCGGGCGCGGAGCTGACGATCGAGGCGGACCTCCTGGTGCTGGTCACCGCCATGGTGCCCCGCCAGAACGATGAGCTTGTCGGAGCGCTCAAGCTGCCGGTGGGACGCGACGGGTTCCTCAACGAGATCCACCCCAAGCTGCGGCCCGTCGAGACTGTCGTCGACGGCACCCTGATCGCTGGCGCCTGCCAATTCCCGAAGACCGTGGCCGAGAGCGTCGCGTCTGGGCTCGCGGCCGCCGCGCAGGCAGCCGCGGTGCTCAAGCGTGGGGTGGCGTCGCTCGATCCCCAGGTCGCCATCGTCAATGCCGTGGCCTGTGACGGCTGCGGGGAATGTGTCCCCGCCTGCCCGTTCTCGGCGATCGAGATGCACGACATCGACGGGCAGCGCCGGGCCACCGTCACGGCCGCCGGCTGCAAGGGGTGTGGCGCGTGCACGCCGGTCTGCCCGACCAACGCCATCGACCTCCTGGGCTACACGGACGCACAGGTCAGGGCCACGATCGTGGGCCTGCTCGCCGGAAGCGCGACATGATGCGCGACGTTCGTGAGGTGATACGAGACGAGCCGCTGATGCGGGACCGCCTGCTGGCGGTGCTCGCGGACGGCTCGCTGACGATCCCGGAGCTGGCCGCCGCCGCGGGTCTCCCCTCGGCCGAGGTGATGGTCTGGGTGATGGGCATGCGCAAGTACGGTTATGTCGTCGAGGAGAAGGGCACCGGCCGCGTCTGGGAGTACCGCTACGCGGCGGTGGAGCGGCCATGAACGCGCTAATCGCACCCGATCTGGGCCCGGAGCTGCGCCGTCACGGCGCCTTCGACGCCGAGGCATGCATGAACTGCGGCTTCTGCACCGCCACCTGCCCACTGGGCGTCGACGTCCTGCCGCGACGCCTGTTCCGCTACGTCGTGTTCGGCATGGAGGACGCCGTCAGGGCCGAGAGCGAGAACGTCTTCTCGTGCCTGCTGTGCCGCGCCTGCGAGCAGAGCTGTCCGGCGGGCGTGCACATTACCGACAACGTGCGCACGCTGCGGGGCTGGTTGCTCCGGGAGGGACGCTGATGGCGCTGCCAACGCGCGATGTCGTCGGCATCCTCGTCGACAACCTGCGCCTCCGCGGATCGGTCCTGCCGATCCCGGCCTCCGCGGCCACCCGCTGGGCGCGCGAGCTCGACCTGCCGAGGGGCGGCGAGACCGTGCTCTACACCGGGCTGATGTACCAGCTCATCCCGTACATCGAGCACCTGGTGGCCCTCGAGCAGCTGCTCGGCAACACGCCGCTGGCACGCTTCACGGGACTTGGACGAAGAATCAACAGGGTCGTCAACGGCGTGGCCTTCGTTGCCAGACCGTCGGCCCGGGAGCGCGCCGAGTACGATCGCGTCCCCGCGAACATCGCCAGGCTCCTGGGCTGGGCCGGCGTCGAGTTCGGCTACCTGTACGAGGATGATCTCTACGCGGGAGCGCTCGCCCACGACCTCGGGGCTGACGAGGCGGTCGCGGCACACGCTCGACGCGTCGTCGCGATGCTCCGCAGGCACGGCGTGCGCGAGGTCATCACGATCGATCCCCACACGACGAACATGCTCCGGAGCGTCTATCCGACCATTGTCGACGGCTACGACATTCGCGTTCGGAGCTACCTCGAGGTGCTCGCCGAGCGTCGCGTCGAGTTCCCGACGCCCGTCCGCGACAGGATCGTGATCCATGATCCATGCGTCTACGCGCGCTACGAGAACGTGCTCGAAGCTCCCAGGCAGCTCCTCGCGGCGGCGGGTCTCGAGATCGGCGAGGCCGAGAACGCGGGGCTCCTCACCTGGTGCTGCGGCGGGCCTGCCGAAGCCCTGTTCCCGGCCAAGGCAGCGGCCGTCGCGGAAGCCCGCGTGACGCAGCTCCGCGAGATCGCTCCCGACTGCGTGACCATGTGCCCGATCTGTCTGGTCAACCTGCGCAAGTCGGCCGACGGCATGCAATTCCACGACATCTCCGATTACCTCGTCCGGGCGACCGCCCCTTCGTCGGACACAGGTCGGGTCCCGGGGCAGCCGGACCTGGCGACTCTGCACTCGAGCGGGTGAGCCGCGCGTCCTGACGGGCCAGCAGCGGATCCAGCCAGAGCTACCGGCGCGACGAGTGCGAGGCGATCGTGCGGTTCGCGCCGTCAGGTGTGAGCGTGGTCGCGACATCGTCGAGCTGCCCGACGGATCGACGACCAGGGCGCGAAGGCTCAGCGGCCGGCCGCGGCCAGGATCGCAGCCAGATCGGCGAGGTGGTCCTCATAGTGGGCCGTCGTCTCGGAGCGGAAGAAGCGCTGGTGATCGCTGTGCCCGAGCCAGCGGCTTTCGGGTACGAGCGTGAGAGAGCCGCGGAGCTGGCCCGGGAGGGTGGTGAAGCGGTCGCGCAGCTCGTCCATCGACAGCGCCGCCCAGGTCGCGTCGATCTCGGCGTTGACGACATCGCCGCCACGCGCAGTCCAGTCGGCGTCGGCGCGTTCCCTGGCCGGGCTCGTCTCGTTGACCGCCAGCTCGGTCGCAACCGCCAGTGCGATCTCATGCCCCGACAGCAGGTGTGCCATCAACTGACGGCCGGTCCAGCCGTGTGCGGCCTCGACCGGGACGGTCAGTTGATCGTCGGTCAGGCCAGCGAGGGCCTCGTACGGCCGCCACGCGTCGCGCTCCTCGTCGAGGAATTCGCGTGCGTCGAGGTCCATCCCGAGATGGTATGCGGTCGCCGCGGCCCGAAGGTTCGGCGGGTAATCCGCGCTCCACGACTCGCCCTCGGACCAACGTGGCAAGCGCGCGCTCCAAGGTCGGAGCCGTGACGACGACGCACCTCGTGGGGATCCCGGTCCCGCGTCTGCCTGAACCCGATGGCGTGGCCCAAACGGACGAATAGCGCGTCGAAGTGGTCCCCGATTCCGGCTCATTTGTCACTTGGCGGTCGCCCGAGCGACGGGCAAGGTCTCGACGACGGAGGTCGAGGGGATTGGGCCAGGCGGCACGACCGGTGAGCGTTCGGGGCGCGGAGCCGCTCGTTTGCGACTTGAGGCTCGAGCGTCGGGCGCGCAACGAGCTAGTCGGGCTGCTCGCGCTCTTCCTGATCACGCTGGCGGTGTCTCTGGCCAAGGGCCAGGACGTCTTCGTCTTCGCCTACATCATGGCGGTCGTGGTCGCGTTCGGCGGGCCGCGTCGCCATGGCCGACCGTGGTCCGACATCGGGGTCAAGGGCGGCTTCTTCGAGGACCTGCGGCGGGTCTGGCCGCTCTCCGCGTTGGTCGCCATTGTCTTCCAGTTCCTGCCGCCCACGGTCGGGATCGCGTTCGCGGCGGGATACGGGCCCGAGCTCCTCGCGCAGATCACCGGTCGTCTGCCGGTCGACATCGGATCGGCCGAGGGCATGGGGTCGGTCGTGGTGCTGCTCGCGGCGGCACTCGTGCTCACGCTGGTCGAGGAGATCGTCTTCCGGGCTTTCTTCCAGGAGCGGATGAGCTGGTACATCGGGACTCCCGCGGCCATCGGCGTGGCGGCGGTCCTGTTCGGGCTGGCGCATGCGGTCGGGGCGACCGGCAGCACCCCGGTCGTTCTGCTCGACGTGGGCGGGGTGATGCTCGATGGCGTCTTCTTCGGGCTCATCTACGCGCGGACGCACAATCTCTGGGTGACGTGGGCGACGCACTGGGCGGCAGACGTCTTCGGCGTCATCGCGCTGGTGACTGTGTTTCGCGCCTGGTAGCCGGGCCTCCCACGGTCAGGCTGACCAGGCCGAGCGTCCTGCACGGGTGACGACACCATCAACGACAGACGGAGCAACGCCATGGCGACTCGAGCCGACAGGACACCGGCGCTCAGGCGGACGACCGATGCCGAGCGGGACGACCGGCAACCTTCACCGCGCCCGCGGCGACGGGTGCCACACGACGGCGGATCCACTTGACCAGCTCCTCGGCCCACAGCACGACCGAGGCCATCCCGATCGTCACCAGCCACTGGCCGGGGTCGAGAGAGGCGGTTCCGAAGGCCTCCTGGAGGAACGGGACCTGGACGACGAGCACCTGCAGCACGGTTCCGAGCCCCAGGGCGCCCCACAGCCACTTGTTGGTGAACAGCCCGCGGAACGCGCTGGTGGTCTCGGAGCGCGCGTTCAGCGCGTTGAACAGCTGCGCGAACACGAGGGTCGTGAAGCCGGCCGTGCGGGCGACCTCGAGCGAGTCGGAGCCCGGGATGAGGCCGCCGGGCAGGAAGATGTCGATCGTGAGCAGGGTCGCGGCGCCCATCACGATGCCGATGAACATGATCCGCTCCCACATCGCGCGATCCATGATCCGGTCCTCGGGACGGCGCGGCATGCGGGCCATGACGTCGTCGATCTCGGGGTCCACGCCCATCGCCAGCGCCGGGGCGGAGTCCGTCACGAGGTTGATCCACAGGATCTGGGTCGCGAGCAGGGGCACGACCAGCTCGCCACGACCGGTGGCGGCGGTGAGACCGAGGAACCCGGCGAACACGACGCCGAAGACGACGGTGACGACCTCGCCCATGTTGGACGACAGCAGGTAGCGCAGGAACTTCTTGATGTTGTCGAAGATCACCCGACCCTGCTGGACGGCCGCCACGATCGTTGCGTAGTTGTCGTCGACGAGGATCATCCTGGCGGCTTCCTTGGTGACCTCGGTGCCGGTGATGCCCATGGCGACGCCGATGTCGGCCGCCTTCAACGCGGGCGCGTCGTTCACTCCGTCACCGGTCATCGCCACAACGTGGCGGTCAGCCTGGAGCGCGGCGACGATGCGCAGCTTGTGCCCGGGTGCGACACGAGCGAAGACCGACACCTCCCGGGTGGCGGCGCGCAGCTCCTCCTCGGTGAGCTCGTCCAGCTCGGCGCCCGTGATGGCCCGGTCGTCGGGGCCGACGATGCCGAGGTCCGACGCGATCCTGCGGGCCGTCACCGGATGATCGCCCGTGATCATGATGGTGCGGATGCCGGCGCGGTGCGCCTCGCCGACCGCCGCGGCCGCTTCCACGCGCGGCGGATCAATGATCCCGACGAGGCCGAGGTAGACGAGACCGTGCTCGGCGGACTCGTCGAGGTCGCCGGCAAGCTCTCGACCGTCGACGTCGACGGTGCGATAGGCGACGCCGAGCGTCCGGTATCCCTGCCCCGAGAGGCGCTCGACCTCGGCCAGCGCCGCGGCTCGCCGAGCCTGGTCCAGGTCGAGGGACTCCGTTCCGACCTGGATCGCCTCGCAGCGAGCCAGCAGGATGTCGGGAGCGCCCTTGGTGAACAGGCGGGTCTTCTCGCCGACCTGATCCTGGGCAAGAACGGACATCATCTTGCGTTCGGAGGTGAACGGGACCTCGGCCTGTCGCTCGTACTCCGCGACCCTGCCGGCAGCCCCTTCGAGCTTGTGCTGGGCGACCAGGAACGCGGCTTCGGTCGGGTCGCCCTGGATCCGCCACTCGCCGTCGACGTCGGTGAGCTGGGCGTTGTTGGCCAGGGCCCCGCCGACGAGGACGCGCCGCGCCTCGAACAGCAGGTTGTCCTCGGCCGCGCCGCTCAACAGGGCCTCACCCACGGGTCGGTAGCCGGTCCCGGTGAGCTCGACCTCGCCTGAGACGGTCGCCACGATGCGCAGGGTCATCTCGTTCCTGGTGAGGGTGCCCGTCTTGTCCGAGCAGATCACCGACGCCGAGCCCAGCGTCTCGACCGAGTGCAGGTTTCTCATCACCGTGTTGCGCCGGGCCAGCGCGCGCACGCCGACCGCGAGCACCAGCGACAGGATTGCCGGCAGGCCCTCGGGCACGGCGGCGACTGCGAGGGAAACGCCCATGAGCAGGATGCCGACCAGGTCGCCGACCGAATTGACCCCATTGACCAGGGCAAGGGCGATCATGACCGCGGCGGCGATGCCGATCACGATGAGGCCAAGGGCCTTCGAGACCGATGCGATCTCCTTCTGCAGGGGCGAGTCGACGGCATCTGTCCGGTCCAGCATTTCCGCGATGGCGCCCACCTCGGTGTGCATGCCGGTGCCGGTCACGACGGCTCGGCCGACTCCGGAGACGACGGCCGTGCCCTTGAACACCATGTTGAAGCGATCGCCGATGGACGCCTGGCCGCCGAGGGTTCCCGGGTCCTTGACCGTGGCCTCCGACTCGCCGGTCAGCGAGGCTTCCTGGACCTTCAGGCCGGTCGCGGTCAGCAGGCGCGCGTCCGCGCCGACCGAGTCGCCCTCGGACAGCGCGAGGATGTCGCCGCGCACCAGCCCGGACGACGGCACCGTGGCCAGGACGCCATCGCGCAGCACCGTCGAATTGGCTGCCGTCATGACGGCAAGCGCAGCGACTGCGTTCTCGGCGCTGCTCTCCTGGACGAAGCCCAGGGCGGCATTGGCGATCACGATGATCGCGATCACGATCACGTCGACCGGGGCACCGGGGGCACCCTCGGCGAGCCACGCGACCAGCGAGATCACGATCGCGACCAGCAGCAGGTACACGAGGGGGTCCTGGAACTGGGCCAGGATCCTGCGCCACACAGGCACCGGCGGCATGGCGCGCAGCTCGTTCGGCCCGTCCCGCGCCAGCCGGGCCGCCGCCTCCACGGCCGACAGCCCGGCCGTCGCGTCCACACCGACCTCGATCGCGACATCTGCGGAGTCACGCAGCGACGGATCCAATGGCTGCCGTGATGACGTCACCGACGGACCGCGCTCAAGCATTCGCAGGCATCGGCTTTCGGGTCAAGCCGCTTGTCAGCGCGGCAGGTGGCGTTTGGCCGGGGATCCGGCGAAGGTGCGGATCCGGGCGAGCAACTGGCGATCGGTGAGTGGGCCGGCCTTCTCGACCTCGATCCGTCGCCTGCGGCCGTGGCTGTCGTCGTCGGTCCGGACCTGCTCGGCGAAGTGCTCGACCACCTCGCCGTCACCGACCAGGAGCAGATCGTCCCCGACCGGCAGCGCCTGGGCGACCTGGGCGAAGAAGGTCCGCATGTGCTCGTCGCGGTGTCCCTCGCCGGCCGGGTGCTTCTCGGTGGGTGCGGTTCCGGTCGAGCGGTGCCGGGCGGGAACCGTGGAATCGATCCGGTGGCGCGCGGTGAGCTCGGGGCTCCAGCGCAACACCGTGGCCGAGTCGGCGGAGATCCAGATACCGGTGGTGTGGGAACCGGTCATCGCAGTCCCTCCTTTCCATTGCCGCGGAGTCCGGCCGACGACCGGTGGCGCCGCGCGCCCGGCGCGCGCCCGTCGGGGCCGAGCCGCTGACCTACCCGGCCACAGGGGAGGGCACATCCTGAGCGCCCGGCAGAGGCCCCCGTCGGCGCGATCTGGCCAATCCCCAAGCGGGATCGCCGTCGGCGTGCGGAGCGGGGGCCATCCATATCGTAGTCCTCGCGCAAAATCGCCTGTCCCGATCGGCGATCGCGACGTCCCGATCACGCTCAGTGGATCGCGGACAGCATGAGTCTTGCCCACCGATCGTGCCGTTCGCGCGGATGACGGGCCGTCATGACTCCGAGACACAGCTGGGCGACCGTGACAGTTCAAAGGCTGTTCGGCACCGATCGAGCGCAACCCCGGGCGGCAGCACCGATCCTCAAGGAGACACGAATGGCACATCTCGTCAGAGCGTCGCGATAGATGGCCGGCGAAAGCGAGAGCGGCCGCAACCGGAATGACCGCCGGGAGCACGATCAGAAGATGCGGGAGTACGAGGCGACGACCGGGAATCCATACCGCCTGTCGAAGGCCGCTCGGGCCGCCGCGGCCGTGCTTGCCATCATCATGGTGATCGCTCTGACGGGTCTCTTCGTCAGCGGCGCCATCCGCTGGTAGGCCGGCACGCCCGAGTGGCCCATATGAAGCCTTTGGCGCGTGCGGGCTGGCATCAGGCGTGATCCTCGGGCGGGTGCCCGGAATGCGTGACGGCCCGTCATGACACGGCAGGGTCGAGCCACGACGCTGGCACGAGGATCCGGGATCAAGGCAATCATGCGATGCCCGGATTCGCGCCACGGGCGCAGGAGACAGCCATGACCGATGAGAAGACCATCGAGCGCGAGACCGTCACAGAGGACAGCCCCGCTCGGGCCACAGAAGAGACCCACGTCTCGACCACCCAGCACCACGGTGGCGAGGTGGTGGGCGGAGCCATTACCGGCGCCATCGGCGGAGCGGCAGTCGGCGTTGTGGTCGGCGGTCCCGTCGGCGCCGTTGTCGGCGGAGCGATTGGTGCGACCACCGGCGCAACGCTCGGCGCGGTCGACTCGAGGAAGAAGGACGGCGACGAGGTCGTCGTGACCCACGAGGAGCGGCGCCCGTAGCTCGCCGAGGCACCTCATGACCACGACCCGCCACGCACGTGGCGGGTCGTGGTCAACAACAGGAGACCGACGTGAACACTCGAGGTGGCGGGGTTGGGATCATCGGCGTGATCGTCATCGTCGTGGTGATCCTTTTCCTGGTCGGCGTCATCAAGCTCTGAGCCGAGCGGGCTCGATCGAGGCGTGAGGGATCGGATGCCGAGAGAACGGCCGCAGATCATCGTTGTGAGGCAGGGTGATGGGCACGGATGTGTCATCACCCTGCTTCTGCTGGTCATCGCGTGGCCCCTCGCGATCGTCTACTGGCTGGTCCGGATCGGATGGTGGCTCATCGCGACCGCGATCGACTGGCTGACGCTCGGTCCGCTTCGTCGCCGACGCTAGCCTTGACCCGGACGACGGCAGGAGGACCCACCCCGCGAAGCCAGCCAATTCGACCACCGGTGAGGACCCGTCCGGCGCGGCTGGTCGGCGCCCACCGGCAATGACCCCAGGACCCGACACGCGGCAAGCACCGGGAGTTCGACGTTGGGTCGCGTTCTACCGCCTGCAGGCGCACCTCATGTGGGAGTGGCGTCCCACGCGCCTGGCCATCCTGCGCCGCGGAGCTCTGTCCCTCCTGGGTTCCTTCCTTGCACTCGCGATCACGGCAGGAGTGGTCCCGGGGCTGCGCATCGACGGCCTCACCGCGCTGGTCCTCGCGGCGCTCCTGCTCGTGGCCATCGACAGCTCCCTCGCCCTCGTCCTCCACGGATTGCTCGTCGGGTGGTCGATCTTTGTTGCCCAGTCCCTTGGCCTCGTCGCCCAGTTCGCGGCGATCGTCGGCCTCGGCCGGATCCTGCCGGGGATCCACGTCGGCGACACGGCGGCTGCCATATGGGGAGCGGTGCTCCTGACGCTGCTCAACAGCCTGTTCGCAGAGCTCGCGGCCGTCAGTGACGATGACTCGTACTACAGCGTCCTTGTCCGACGGCTGGTGGCTCGGGAGTTCCGCCACCCGAAGGAGCCGATCCCGGGGCTGCTCGTGGTCCAGATCGACGGGCTCAGCCTGCCTGTCCTGCACGAGGCGATCCGGGCGGGCCGAGCCCCGGTGCTCGGCCGGCTGGTGCGTGACGGCAAAGCCACTCTGCACCCATGGGTCGCGATGCTGCCCCCCACCACGCCGGCCAGCCAGGCGGGCATCCTGCACGGCAACAACGACGGCATCGCCGGCTTTCGCTGGTATGAGAAGGCGACAGGGCGACTCCTGACGGCCAATCACCCGGAGGATGCCGCCGAGATCGTCCGGCGGATCAGCAATGGCAGGGGCCTGCTGGCCGATGACGGCGCCAGTATCGGGAACCTGGTGACCGGCGACGCTCCCCGCAGCTACCTGACGATGGCGACGATCGAGAAGGGGGCGCCGGCCGATGACGAACGGCGTCTGCGTGGCTTCTATGTCACCACGGTCAACTACGTCCGCCTGCTGGTGCTGATGGCCGGCGAGGTGGCGAAGGAGCTGTACCAGGCCGAGCGCCAGCGGGGCTGGGCCGTCGAGCCGCGGATGCACCGCGACCTCCGATTCGCGATCGAACGCGCTGCCGCCAATATCGCGCTCCGCACCGTCTCCACCGCGCTCGTGATCGAGGAGATGTACGGGGGAGCGCCGACCATCTACGTCGACTACACCGGCTACGACGTCATCGCGCACCATTGCGGCCCGGAGCGCATCGAGTCGATCGACGCGCTCGAGGGCCTCGACCGGGCGATCGGATCGCTGCTGAAAGCTTCGCGCTACACCGGCCGGTCGTACCGCATGGTCGTGCTCTCCGACCACGGGCAGAGCCTGGGCGCGACGTTCAAGCAGCGCGACGGCCGGACTCTCGAGGCCGTCATCGCCGAGCAGCTGCCGGGCACGCTGACGGTCGTCGGCACGACCGACGCGGTCGAATCGGCCGGCTTTGGCCTGCGCATCGCGGCCGAGCTCGGCCGAGGCTCCGGCCTCGGGCCGCTCGTTGCCCGCCGGCTGCCCAGCGGGCTGCGACGCCCCGGGGGCGGGCCGGGGGTTGGCACCGGAACCGCACCTCCGGACCTCGTCGTGGCCTCATCCGGCAGCTTGGCCCACGTCTACTTCACGGGCGTTCCCGGCCAGATGACCAGCGACGCGATCGAGATGCGTCACCCCGGCCTGATCGGGACGCTGGCTCGCCATCCGGGGATCGGGGTCGTCGTCGGCAGATCGCCAGAGGGTCACGCGCTCGTCCTCGGGGAGAACGGCCGGAGCGACCTGGTCGCGCCCCAGCTCGATGGACGCGATCCACTCGCCGATTACGGGCCGCGGGCGGCCGAGGCCCTCCGGCGGCTCGCGGCCTTCCCGAACGCGGGCGACCTGATCCTGCTCGGCGCGGTCGACCGGGTCACGGACGAGGTGACAGCCTTCGAGGAGCTGGTCGGGTCACACGGCGGCCTGGGCGGTCGGCAGATGGAGCCGTTCATCCTGTGCCCGACAGACCTGCAACTGGCGGATCACCCGCCGGTTGGCGCCCCGGCCCTGTACCGCCAGCTGGTGGCGTGGCAGGCGCAGCTCCGCGCGGAACCTGCCCCTCCCGAAGCAGCCAACGATGAAAAGCACAACAAGGCCGATGACGACAATCTCGACGATGACCATGAGAAGCCGCCTGCTGCTTGAGCGCTGGGCCGAGCGCCCGCAAGGTGCGTCGCGTCTCAACCCGTTCCAGGGTCGTAGCCCGGAGTCGGCGGGTCATGACGGCCCGTCACCGTCGCTGCGCTTCACGTCGAGCGCGATCTGGCGAGCTCGCCCCGAAGCCACACGCCCAAACCGAGCGCCCCGACCGCAGGCACGCACGACCATGCCGCGAACATGAGCAACGTCATGGCGATGACCTGCTGCACGTCGCCGAAGGAGTCCTGACCGACACCGGGCCCGAGACGCGCGGCGAGCGCCGCCGTGCTGTCGGCGAGCTCACTGAGCGCGGACGCGTTGCGGGCCAGCGCATCCCGGCTGCCCTGAAGACTGTCTGCGACGACGGGGATCTGCGCCTCGAGGCCGTCCATGCTCGCGGTGATCCGCCCGACCGCGTCCGCCGACGACGCCAGAGGCGTTGCCCCGAGGATGCTCACCGACCGGAGCTGCGCCTCGAGGGCGGACAGGTCCGACCGCGCCTCGGAGACCGTGGCGACCGCTGCCGACACGGCCTGACGGGTCTGATCGGCGGTCCCGCTGAAGGACCGGGCGGTCGTCGACGCCCCGCGGAGCACCGTCGCGGCGACCTCCATCGTGGTCGCCGCCCGGGCAACGCTCGCCTCGGCGTCCGCGCGGAGGGTGCTGATCCGACCGTTCACCCAGACCATCGCCCCGAACCCGATCGCTGCCACGACGAGCCCGACCACTCCGTATGCGATGAGCCCGTGGCTCAAGCGCCGCACGCCCCCGCGTGGATCGAGGACGCCCGGCGTTCGGATCGCGGTCACGGCCGCAGCCCCACACTGGCCAGCTCCGCCCGGGCGAGCCGGTCGTGGCGTCCGCCGGCCCAGTCGCCGAGCGGATCCGGGGTGTACTCGAGGAGGGTCGAGTAGTCGAGCCGGGTGACCGCCCGCAGTGCGAGCGCGCGCTCGATGGCAGCGTCGGAGAGCTGGGGCGCCGTGCGGATGGCACGGTGGCCGGCCCGGACATGCCGCAGGCGCTCCCAGCGCCAAGGGATGTAGCGGACGAGCCATGGTTCCAGCGTCACGAGCGCGAGCATCAGGGCGAGCACGATCGCGACGACGAAGATGAACTGCTCCAGCTGCGTGCCGAAGTCGGACAGCGGCCGGCCGGCGCCACCGAACGCGTCACGGGCGATGTCGCGGACCTGCGAGCCGACGAGAGGCAGGCCGGCCAGTGAGTCCCCCAGGTCGCGCCCGCCCTGGATCATGGTCCGGCCGCCGTCGCGGATGTTCCGGCCCGCCTCGGCGAAGCTGGCCAGGAACTGGAACAGCCGCCAGACGATGGACCCCCAGAACACCGTCCACACGAGCGTGGCGACGTCCGCGACCTGCTCCTTCGACCGTGCGACCGGCAGCTCGCTCCAGATCTTGATCACCGTGGGCCCTCCTGTCTCCGCTCGGTCTCCGATCCCTCGGGTGTCACGATCATCGGTGGCGGGCCGGCCTCGATCAGGGTGCCCTCGCGCACCTCGTCCGGCGGATCGAGGTACCGCCGGAGCACCCGGCGCGTCGCCCACGTTGCCGCCCAGCCGAGCGGCAGGTACCGACCGGGCAGGAAGACCAGGCCGGCACTCGCGAGCTCAGTGACGGCCGGGTGTCTGATCGCTCTGCGAGCCAGATGCCGGACGTTCGCCGGATTGGCCAGATCTCGACGCAGGCCGGCTCGATCCTCGACGGTACGGCGCGCGATCGTGCGGAGGGTCGGCGAGCGGACGGTCGCGACGATGAGGCCGCGTGTCTCGGGCAGGGTTGCGAGCCGTGCCAGGCGTCCGAGATGGGGTCGAAGAGGCATGTCAAGCCGGCGTGGCTGCGACCGACGTCGAGGCTGCGATCCGGATATCGGCACCGCATTGACCGCGCGACCGATCGGTCGCCGGCCGGCGGCACCTGAGTTTCCTGCCGCCGGACCACCGAGTCATGACGGACCGTCATACGCGGCCGAACCGCAGGAGGAGCAGCTCGCTCGGGCGTTCGACGGCGTCCGGTCCTCGGAGGCCGACATCGACAGCGCTCGCGCCGCGTGCGTCAGCCCGGCCGGCTGTCCGGCCTCAGGGGTTGCCGCTGAACGTGTCGCAACCCTCCGGCGAGCCCGCCTGGTAGCCGGCCGTGAACCACTTCTGGCGCTGGGCGGACGAGCCATGGGTCCAGGTCTCGGGGTTGACCTGGCCCTGCATCTCCTGCTGGATCCGGTCATCGCCAACGGCAGACGCGGCATCGAGGGCGTCGGCAATCTGGGCGTCCGTGAGCGGCACGAGGAAACCTGTCGCAGCCGCGTTGCCCGCCCAGACGCCCGCGTAGCAGTCGGCCTGGAGCTCGGTCCGGACCGACTGCCCGCTGGCCCCCGCCTGGCTCGCCGCGCCCGACAGCGTTCCCAGGAGATCCTGGACGTGGTGCCCGTATTCGTGGGCGAGGATGTATGCCTGCGCGAACGGGCCTCCCTGAGCGCCGAACGTCGAGCGGAGCTCGTCGAAGAACCCGAGATCGATGTAGACGTACGCGTCGGCCGGGCAGTAGAACGGGCCGCTGGCCGACGACGCCATGCCGCAGCCGGTGCTGACCTGGTCGGTGAAGAAGCGCGTCCTGGCCAGGACGTATTGCTGGCCCGAGGCGGCGAACTCGGCGGTCCAGTAGGCCTGGATGCTGTTGACGTAGCCGACGATCCGGCAGTCCTCGCTGGTGTTCGCGTCGGCCCCGGTCTGGCATTCGGCCGCCAGGGCGCTGCCGGCGGGACCCGGCTGTTCGACGGCACCGCCGATCGTCTGGCCGACGAGGCCGCCGACCGTCTCGCCGGTCTGCGGGCTGCCGCCCAGGAGCACCCACACGAGGGCGACGACGATCCCGATCCCGCCGCCACCGCCGACCACCAGGCCGCGCCCACCGATCCGCGAGCCGCGGACATCCTCGACCTGCGATGGATCGAGCTTCGCGCCCGTGTTGAACGACATCTCGGGAGCCTCCCGCGGGTGACGCGCTCACGGCTGGTCAGGACGCCGGCGGGGCCTCTCCGCGAACCACAGCCTGACGACTCCCCTTACAGCTTGATGACCCCGACGAGGAGGAGGATCACCACGACGATGACGATCACGCCGACGATCCCGATGCCGCCGCCTCTGTTCATCTTGATCTCCCGTTCGGTGATGCCTGGGCCGTTGAGCCGTCGCGTCGGGAGCGGATCGCGCTCCGTCGGCACGATCCCTCGTCGCGAGGGCGCCCCGGCGATGGCAGTGTCTCGTCAAACCGTCGGCAAGTCATGACGGTCGGTCATGAACGCGCCGGCCGCGGCCGACGGGAGGATCGGCGGACAGGAGGATGACGCGTCGTCATGACTCTGCCCTGCGACCCGGAGACACTCCGCTTGGCCGTCGTCGGCGGTTGCACCGCAACACCCCCGACGCCATGCACCTCCGGAAGGATCTCCGCGATGGCCGACCAGCACGCCAAGGGAACCGTGAGCAAGATCGAGGGCACGGTCGAAGAGGTCGCCGGCAAGGTGACCGACAACACGGGCCAGGAGCTCCACGGAAAGGCCAAGCAGATCCAGGGCTCCGGGCAGCAGGGCCTCGGAGACGTCCAGGATGCGGTCCGGAAACGCGATGACAAACCAACGCGAGCGTAGCGGCGGCATGGACGACCGTTTCCCTGCGTCGAACCGCCGATCGGACGCGATCCACGGCCAGGGAACGGGAGGCCGATGCACCAGAGACGGAACGACCTGGAGGGAGAAACGGCCAGCGTCCTGAGATCGCGAGCCGTCCGAGAAATCAAACGGGAATCCGGCAGCCGGGCGAGCCCGTGTCATGAGGGGCCGTCATCACCGCCGGCGCTACCTTCGTGAGGGACCGGCCAAGGCGCTGGCCCAGCGTCAGAGCGTCGGCCGGGCGCATCGCATCAGACGAGATCCTGAACCCTCTCGAGCCCGTCGAGGATCAGGTCGAGCCCGTACCCGAACTCGCTCCCATAGTCATAGCCGGGCTGCAGGGCGTGCTCGATCATCGCGACGAGGTTGGGGTAGGCACCGGGCTCGAATGGCTGCACCATGCTCTCCGCAACTGCCGCAGCCTCGTCCGCGGTCCCGAACGGCAGGTTCATGTGCGTCAGCGCGAAGCCGTAGATGTAGCCGTCGAGGAGCGCGTAGGCGTGGGCGGCCATCGTCATGTCGAAGCCCCCTGCCAGGAGGCTGCCGATCACCGCCTCGTGGTGCCGCAGGTTCGCCGGACCTGGATTGACCCGCGACTCCATCATGCCAATCGCCCATCGGGGCGGGCCATGGCGTCGCGGACCGAGATCGCCCGCCGGCGCATCGCCGTCTTCCAGTCGATGCCGGCCACGGGCAGCCCGATCTCGCCGAACACGAGATCCACGATGCCGTCGAGGACCCGTTCCTTGTTGGCGAAGTGGTAGTAGATGGCCATCGCCTCGACCCCGAGCTCATGTCCGAGCTTGCGCATGCTGAGCGATCCGAGCCCGCGTCCACGCTGCGTCGATCCATGTCGGTGACGTGGTCGTCATGACGGGCTCGCCGTACCTCATGCGGATGGCGACCGGGCTGCGCAAGCCGAAGAACCCCGTTCCCGGGACGGATGTCGGAGGGACGGTCGAAGCGGTCGGCAAGGACGTGCAGGGACTTCGACCGGGCGATGACGTCTTCGGGTGGTGCACGGGCGCGTTCGCTGAGTACGCGCGGGCAACCGAAGGTCAGCTCGTCAAGAAGCCGGCCGGCTCGGTGCCGACGAGGTGATCGACCACACCCGCGAGGACTACACCCGGCGCGGGCAGCGGTACGACTGGATCGTCGATATTGCGATCGGCAGCTCCCAGGTCTCGTCGCCGTAGCGGGCCCGCGGGCCCCAAGCCTCGCAGGGCGAGGGGTGCAGCCGGCGGTGACGGCCATCGGCGAAGGTGCCATCGCTCCGCAGCCAACGGCCGCAGGTGCAGGTGAGGAGGCCGCCCAACAGATCGGCGCGGCCGGCCTTGCGCGTTCCCCCACCCTGCATCTCGGCGCGGCGTACGTCCTCTACCCGGGCCCACAGCTCGTCTGGGGGCGATCGTCGGGGTGTTCGGGACCGGCGTGGCCGATCGGGTTCGCCCTCCTGCCCGCGCTCGCCGGGCTGATCATCGACAGCCGCCGCCGGGCGACGTCGCGGATCCCGGCCAGCCCTCACCCGGCCCCGCCAGGAAGCCACCACCGAGCCTGCGGATGGCCCGGGTGGCGCACAAGATGACAAGTGCGCTTGACATGGCCGGTGTCTCGTGTCATCGTTCCCCGTGTCAAAGACACTTGGCTTAATGACAAGAGGAGTTTACTTATGGATCGGAAGACGCGTTTGCTCGTCGGTTGGGCACTCACCGTGGTGGCAGCGCTGGGGATGGTCCTGGGGGCGGTCCCCACGGAGGTCGGTCTGGTGGCGGGGACGGCTGGGTTCCTGATGCTGGGGACGGCGTCCAGCGCCGGCCGGGTCGGCCGGGAAGAGAATTCGTGAACGAGCGCGGCCAGGGGAGCTCCTGGTCGTCGACCGAACTCGACCGGCGAAATCGCCGGTCGATCGTCATCTGGTCGCTTCTGTGGGTCGGGGCCTTCCTGGTCGCCGACGCTGCCATCGATCGTGGATGGATCGAGGGTGACGCGGGAGTCGTTGTGGCGTCGATCGGCACGGCGCTTGTCGGGCTGGCCTGGATCGTGTCGTACATGCGCTTCCTGAGACACGCCGACGAGTTGATGCGCAAGATCCAACTCGACGCCATGGCCCTGGCACTTGGCGGGTGTTTCGTCGCCGGGTTCACGCTCATCCTTCTGGGTGGTGCCGGACTGGTCCGGGCGGGGATCGTCTGGGTCCTGGTTGTGACTTCGGCCATCTATATGCTGTCGGTGCTTATCGGGATCCGACGGTTTGGGGGATGAAGAACCGGATTCGTGTGCTCCGGGCCGAACGGGATTGGACCCAGGCACAACTGGCAGATGCGGCGCACGTCTCGAGGCAGACCATCAACGCGATCGAGACGGGCCGGTTCGACCCGAGCCTCCCGCTTGCCTTCGTCATTGCTCGTATCTTCGGCCTGACGATCGAAGCAGTATTCGACCCGGATCCGTGATCCGCCACGGCTGATCGTCGAGAGCGACCTGCCCACAAGTGTCGCGATCTCACGCATCGAATGCTGCTCCTTAGGGCAGGTCCGCGAGACGCACGCGCGAGGATTGGTTCTGGGACTACGCGACCCAGGAGTATCTCGACGGGCCCGACCTGGCGCCGCCACGTCACCACCCACTCGACCAGCCTGCACCGGGGCCGGCCGGCCGCGTACCGCGAGACTGGGAGCGGCGCTTGCACTGACCTTCGGTCCCGCGGATCGGCCGCCTGGCGGGTCACCCTCCGGCGGCCTGGCCGCCATCGATGTGCAGGATCTCGCCGGTGACGAACGCGGCGCGTTCGAGGTACAGGATTCCGTCGACGACGTCGGCGATCTCGCCGACCCGACCCAAGGGGTGAAGCCTGGCCAGCCCAGCGTAGGATGCCGGATCGTGGATCGGGGTCGCGATGACGCCGAGCGAGACGGCGTTGACCCGAACGCCGCGAGACGCGTATTCGATGGCCAGGGATCGCGTCACCGCCGCCAGGCCGCCTTTGGTCAGCGCCGCCAGCGCTGATGGTCGCTCGCTCTCGGGATGCTCGACGAGGCTGGTTGTGATGTTCACGACGTGGCCGCCGCCCTGGGTCAGCATCTGCCGGAGCGCCCGCTGCGTGACGTAGAAGAAGCCCGCGAGGTTGACCGCGGTAATGGCCTGAAAATCGTCCGGCGTGTAGTCGGCGAACGGCCTGCCGATGAAGATCCCGGCGTTGTTGACGAGCGTGTCGATCCGACCGAACCGCTCGACCGCCTGCTCCACCAGGAGCTCGGCGGTTTCGGCTCGCGAGATGTCGCCCTGGACCGTGAGGGTGTCGCGATCGTCGGAGGGGCCTATCGACCGCGCGTTGGCGACAACCGAGTACCCGGCCTCGCGGAACGCCGCGACGAGCGCGGCGCCGATGCCCTGAGAGGCTCCGGTGATGACGGCGACTTTGCGGTCCGCGGCCGTCGGATCCGACGGTTTGATCTGCGTCACGTTCTTGGAGGGATGGGCCAGGGCGCGAAGTCCCCGTCCGGGTCTGTGGTCTGCCCCACCTCGATCAGATGCCCGTCGGGATCGCGGATATAACACCGGATCTCGTGCTCGTGCTGTTTCGGCGGTGTCAGGAACTGCGCACCGCGGGAGCTCCACTCCGCGTACACGGCCGCGATGTCCGCGACCCGGATGTTGAGGAAGCTGCTAACCCGGTCGGGATCGCCTGGTGTCTCCAGGGTGACCGTCGGCTTGTCGTCCGTCGGGCCGCCGCCGACGTTGATGATGATCCACGTGTTGGCGAGCGCAACGTAGACCGGCCCATTCGAGAAGACCACCCGACCGCCGAGTACTTCAGTGTAGAAACGCCGGGAACGCTCGACGTCATCCGAGACGATGAAGTGGGCGAGCGCAATGCCGTCCGGGGGCGGCGAGGAGTCGGCCATCTGGCACCTCTCTTGCCGGAGTGCAGAGCGTGCGGCATCGTCGCAGCGATCCGCCTGACACCGGGCGTGGGGCACCACATCAGGGGACTCGCCGGCGGGCTGCTCGTCAAGACTACCCCGGGCGCGTCGGGAAGGCCCCCGACAATCGTGCCGTGCCCTCGACCTGGCCAGCCCGGCGCACCACCTCCGCTTGCGCTGCGCACCATCCTGAGCAAGACTACTCAACATGATGAGTAGTCAGGATCCAGGATCGAGATACCGGCGTCCGCAGGCAGCCGAGCTCGCTCGCCGGCTGACCGAGCCCCGGCGGTTCATCCAGGTGGTGGCGGGACCGCGGCAGGTGGGCAAGTCGACGCTCGTCACCCAGGCGGTCGAGACGCTCCCGTTCCCCGTCCGTTTCGTGAGCGCCGACGAGCCGTCGCTCCGGGGCCCGGAGTGGATCGCGGCCCAATGGGAGGCCGCACGAGTGGACACGGGACCCGCCGGTGCCGTGCTCGTCATCGACGAGGTCCAGAAGGCCGCCGGTTGGTCGGAGTCGGTCAAGCGGCTGTGGGACGAGGACACCCGCACGGGGCTGCCACTGCGGGTCATCCTGCTGGGCTCGGCACCGCTGCTGGTCGAGCAGGGTCTTTCCGAGAGCCTCGCCGGGCGGTTCGAGGTCATCGGGGTCCCGCACTGGTCCCTTGCGGAGATGCGGGCGGCGTTCGGGATCAGCCTCGACGAGTACGTGTTCTTCGGCGGCTATCCGGGGGCCGCGCCGCTCATCGGCGACGAGCCCCGCTGGCGGCGGTACATCCTCGACGCCCTCATCGAGACCACGATCAGCCGCGACGTGCTGCTGCTCACGCGGGTCGACAAGCCGGCCCTCCTGCGGCGGCTGTTCGAGCTCGGCTGCCGGTACAGCGGCCAGGTGCTCAGCTACACCAAGATGCTGGGCCAGCTCCATGACGCGGGCAACACGACGACGCTCGCCCACTACCTCGAGCTGCTCGCGGGGGCCGGCCTCGTCGCAGGGCTGCCCAAGTTCTCGGGCAACGTCATCCGCCGGCGGGGCTCGAGCCCCAAGCTCCAGGTCCTCAACACGGCCCTTGCCACCGCGCAGTCGGGTCGCTCGTTCGCCGACGCGCGGGGGGACGGCGAGACCTGGGGCCATCTCGTAGAGTCGGCGGTGGGTGCGCACCTCGCGAACGCCGCGGCCATGGGCGAGCTCGAGCTGTCGTGGTGGCGCGAGGGAGACCGCGAGGTGGACTTCGTGCTCTCGGGGCCGGGTGGTCTCGCGGCGATCGAGGTCAAGAGCGGGCGCGCCGGAGGCTCACAGCCGGGAATCGCCGCCTTCACGACCGCGTTCGCGGGCCTGGGTCCGATCCGGCCGCTGCTCGTGGGCGGGGACGGCATCGGGCTCGAGCGGTTCCTGCTTGAGCCGGCGGCGCATTGGGTGGCGCGATAGGGGGACGGACCCGATGGTCAGGGGCCGTCTGGGTCGGTGGCGCTGCGCGAGCCGGCTGCCGCCGTCATCCGTAGGTCCGAGTCGCCGATCCCAGCGCAGCCATCGGTGTCGAGTCGCGCCCGTTGCCATGCCTGGTTGGCTCCTCTATGCTTGACTCATGACGGCGAGAGTAAAGCATCGTCGACGCGGCTATACCCGGGTCAGCGCGAAGCACCAGGTGACGCTCCCGGTGGATGCCCTGCAGGGTGCCGGCATCCGAACTGGCGACACCCTGCGTGCCGAGGCCCGCGGCCCGGGGGAGGTCCTCCTGGTCCGGGACGTCGATCCCGTGACCCAGTTCGCCGGCGCGCTGACCGGTGTCTACACGCCCGGCGAACTTGACACCCTGCGCGACGAGTGGGACTGACCGTCCTCGACGCGGGCGTCGTGATCGCGGTCCTCGACGCCGGCGACGTGCACCACGCGGTCGCCGCGATGGCGTTGACGGAAGCGCGCGATCGGGGCGACGAGTTCGTCATCCCGGTGTCCGCCTACGCCGAGTGCCTCGTCTCCCCGAGCCGGACCGGGCAAGCGGCCGTCGCCACGGTGGACGGGTTCCTCGACGGCCTTCCCGCGCGTGTCGAGCCTGCGACCCGCGTCATCGGCGCCGCCGCCGCCTCCCTGCGGGGCACACACGGATCTTCGTTGCGCCTGCCGGACGCCCTGGTCGTCGCCACTGCCATCGTGCTCGGCGCAGATCGCATCATCACGACGGACGCCGGCTGGCCGGCACTCGCCGTCAGGGTCGAGGTGCTCAGAAAGGACGCATAGTGTCCGGGCATCGATGAGATCGGTCTGCGGGGACGACTGGAGTCCTCATCCGAACGCGCCGGATCTCACCAGGCGTCGGGAGTGCCGGGTTCCATGATCGAAATCGTCGTCGCAAATCCTCTCGCCCCGACCAGACTGACCTTCCTTCGTGTTCAGGACCCCCTCTCTTGAGGGCGCGTCCGGGCCCAAGGTCTTGCCCCGACCACATTGCCCGCCGAGGTTCAGGACGCCCGGCCCCAGGCCATCGGCTTGGCCCGCCCATCGACAAGCTAGGTCAGGCCCTGAGGGAGAGGGCGGCCACCACTCGAACCGTTGGGCCAGGCGGTCAGGGACAGCGGCGGCCCGGACGCCGGCTCGCACGGCCGAATGCGTGCTCCGTCCGCCGCCCGATCGGCGCGAGGTGGCGGACGGAGCCCGTTCGGCTAGGTCAGATCCCGACGCACTGGCCGGTCGCCCGGTGGCCGACCGTGTTGTGCTCCGTCGGGTCGAGCCCGCCGAACGCATACGGCGCCAGGCCAGTGCAGTTCAGGTTCCAGCCGACGTTGTTGCTGACGACGTAGACCGCGCGGTACGGGGATGGGTCTCCGGGGTCGCCCGCCGTGATGTTCGTCAGCGAGACGTTCCTGCCGACGGTGTTGCGCATGAAACCGATCCAGTCGACGGCGATATCCGTCGCAGACAGGTTGCCGCCCACCGTGTTGGTCTTGATCGACCAGTCATCGCCGGGGATGAACGGAGGGAGGTCGCGGGACCCGCTGCCGTTCAGGGAGACGTTGCCGTTCACCGTGATCCCGTCCAGGAGCACCAGCGAGGCGTTGGTCGCCGCGAGGTTGCCCTTGACGAGGATCACCGAGTGCCCCGCGGAGTCGATACTGCACGGGTGTCCCGAGTTCGTAACAGGAGATCCGTCAGGATGGAACAGGGAGAACGGCTGGCACCCGAGGCCCATGATCGAGTCCTGGCCGGCCGTGACGTTCTTGCCGACGGTGATCTCGACGGCGAGCTCTGCGCGTCGAAGAATGCGCCCGGGGCGACCGTCAGGTTCCCTGTGATGGTGATCACCGCGCCCGGGACCACGTCGCAGAAGCCGGTGATGATCAGGCTGGCGTAGTTGCCGGTGCCGACGGAACCGCCGCTACAGGTGTACGGCACCGGGCGATGCGCGGCCTGCCCGAGCCGACCCTGATCGACGAATGGCAGGTCGTTCCGGGTGTCCTGGGCGCCGTGAAGCGCGCCGTGGATGTTCGCCCGGATCCGCGTCGATTCCTCGTGGCTGGGTCGGTTCGCGGGGATCTCGAGGGCGAGGTCTGGCCCGGGACCGGTCGCCTCACACGTATCCCGCTGTTCGGGATGACCGTGCGCGAACAGCTCGGGCTCGGGTCGTTCGTCTTCATCAGTGCGTCAGGTCGTCGCCCTGCAACCGAGCTCGGGCTCAGCCCACCGGTCCGCGCTCGGTTGGTGCGCTCACGATCGAGTCAAACTCCGCCTGGCTGATGTTGGTCGGGGCGTAAGAAGCGCCCGCGTTCACCAGCTGGCGGTTGAACGCCCGCAAGTGATTGCGGGAGCCCATCTCCAGGTTGTCGAACACGAGGGCGATGTCGGCCTTGCTGCTCATCCGTTCCTGCAGATCCGCGATGTCGAGGTCCTCGATCATCGCGCCCACGGTGAAGGCGTCGACGAGCGACGTGCTGCCCTTGGCGACGAGCTCTTCATACAGCGCCTGGAGCGCCGGATCGACGAACTCGCCGGCGGCCGTGTTCGCCGCGGGATCCGGGATGCCGTACCGGTCCAGGAGGACCTTGACCGATGCCATGTGGGTCAGCTCGGCCTGTGAGATGTTGGCGAAGACGCGGCTTCCCCATACGCGGTAGAGCTCCTGGTAGACGTCATACGCGAGCTTCTCTTCCTCGCGCATGTAGACGATCGCTGCCTGCTCCGCGTCGTCGAGCGTGCCGATGGGGACGCCCTCGAGCTGGGTCGCAAAGAATCCCGTCAGGAGGCTGGTCTCGCCGTCGGGTCCCACGCTGGCCGCAACCGGGTCATTTCCGGCTGCACCCTCCGAGGTGACGGGTGCCGCCGTCAGGGTGGATGCGACCGGCGTCGCCGGCGCGGCGCATGCCCCCAGGGCCATCAAGGACGCGAGACCGAGCACGGCCAGGCGCCCGATGCGGGTGCGCCGGGAATCGGCTGACCCCCGGAAAGACCCAAATCTGATGATGTGCACGATCGACTCCAGTCGGTGGTGGTTGCGCGGCGCGAGAGGCGCCCGCCGGTCAGCGGCGTAACGACGTTGAGTCGATCCTGACTGGGGGATGTGGACACCTGGCGGATGGCCGGCGCAGATCCGATGGAGAGACCATGAGGATCCTGACGACCCGCGCGTGGACGGCTTCGACTGATCGGCGGTGCGCGCGGGTGCCAGGAAGCCGGAGGCTGGCGCAGAACCGGGTCCAGGGCAGGGTCCACCTGCCGCTTCGCGATGGCCATGGGTGCCAACCTCGAGCCGGTCGCGAGCCAAGGATGACCAGGGATCAGGATGTCGGGATCAGTGGGGGAATGGCCCGGTATCACCTCCTGCCAGCACGGTCGCGGTGGTAGCGAGCGCGACGAGCGTGGCAAGGAGCCACGAGACGACCGCGGCCCGGGACAGATGAAGCCGATGACGCATGTCGGACGACCCTTCTGAGGGCGGCTCGTCCGGCCCGGGGTTGGCGGATCGATGCTAGGCAGAAGTGGATATCATTGTCAAGCATGGCTAAACAACCTGGACAACCACAGCCGCTCGCGGTCGAGCTCGGACGGCGCATCCGGGCCCAGCGGCAGGCGCGCGGGATGAGCCAGGCGGAGGTCGGCCGACCGTTCACCCGCGCCTATATCTCGCTGGTCGAGACCGGCCGCACGCTGCCCTCGTTGCCGGCCCTGCTCCACATCGCGGCGCAGCTCGACGTCGATCCCTGCTTGCTGCTGCCATCGCGTCGCACTGGCCAGGTCGGGTACACTCGGGCATATGGCACCGACTCGACGATCCGTCGGCCGACCTCCCGCCAGGGTCGCGCAGGGCCTCGCGGCCCGGATCCGGAGCGCCCGCCGGGCGGCCGGCATGACCCAGTCCCAGCTCGCGGGTGATCGCTTCTCGAAGGCCTACATCTCCGCGCTCGAGAACAGCCTCGCGCAGCCGTCGATGGCGGCTCTCGCGTACCTCGCGGACCGCCTGGGGACGACGCCCGCGGCCCTCCTCGCGACCGCCGACCAGGCGTGGTCGCGCCTGGAAGCCGACGTCCGCCTCGCGGCGGGCGACTGGCAGGCGGCTGCCGACGGGTACGACGAGCTCCTGGGTCGCACGACGGCGCCACTGACACGGGCCGCGCTGCTCCGCGGCCGGGCCGAGGCCCTGTGCCGGCTCGATCGCGGTCGCGACGCGATCACCCCCGCAGCCGAGGCCCGGGCGGCATTCACCGCTGCCGGCCGAGCCGACGATGCTGCCCTCGCGACGTACTGGCTTGCCTGCGCCTACTACATGAGCGACTCGCTCGACGAGGCCCGGGGCCTCCTGCGCGATCTGCTTGACGCCCGGGGCCCGACCGAGATCGACCCGGACCTTCACGTCCGGACCCTCGTCGCGGCGGCCCAGGTCGAGAGCCGCAGCGGCAAGCAGACGCGGGCGCTGGCGCTCCTGGCCGAGGCCCAGGGGCTCGCCGACGGCTTCGACGACCTGCGCCGGGCGTCATACGCATACGCGCTTGCGACCAGCTACCGCGAGCTCGGGGATCTCGAGGCGGCCCTCCGCCAGGGGCAGCGAAGCCAGGCCCTGTTCGCCGCCGCGGCCGCCGACCGCGATGCCGCCTCGATGGGCAACAACATCGCGCTCACGTACCTCGAGCTCGGCAGCCTCGACCAGGCGGCCCGCTACGCGGATGCGGCGGCGGCGACCCTCACCCGCCTCGAGGATGTGCGCAAGCTCGCCCACGTTGTCGACACCCAGGCCCAGATCGCCCTCGCCCGGGGCGAGACGGCGACCGCCATCGAGCTCGCGACCGTGGCCGTCGGGCAGGCGGAGTCGACCGGCAACACGAAGGCCCTCATCGATGCCCTCACGACCCGGGCCCGCGCGCTGGCCGACGAGCCGGAGCGCGCCACGCTCGACTTCGAACGAGCGGCGGCCCTGGCCGAGGCGGGCGGCTGGCACACACGCCGTGCGGAGGTCCTCCGGGCGTGGGCCGAGATGCTCGCCGCCGCCGGGGACCACCGCCGCGCGTACGAGCTCATGGAGGCGGCGTCCAAGAGCCGCTGAACGGCGCCGTCGTGAACGTGCCGCATGGGGTTCGAGCGTACCCTGCAGCCATGTCCATCTCCAGCGCGTTCCTCCGACTCCACCAGGCCGTCTACGAGCGCAGCGACGGGAGGGTGGGGCACCGTCTGATCGGCGTGCCATCGCTCATCCTGCGCACGACCGGACGCCGGACCGGCAGGACCCGGGCGGCCGTTCTCGTCTACGGGAGCGATCAGGGCCGGTACGTCGTCGTCGCCTCGAACGGCGGGCAGGACCGGTCTCCGGCATGGCTCCACAACGTGAGCACCAATCCCGAGGTCTCCATCCAGGTCGGCCGGCGACGAGCCGCGGCCGAGGCCCGGATCGTCGAGTCCGGCGACGCCGACTATCCGAGACTGTGGCGGCTGGTCAACGAGGTCAACCACCGGCGCTACGACGGCTACCAGAAGCTCACGGCGCGACCGATCGCCCTCGTCCTGCTCACGCCTGCACCTGCCGAACACTGAGGGCGTCGGGGCCTCCCAGCCGTGCCATCCTAGAACGCGTGACTGACCCCCTCGCTGCCGACGAGACGCGTATCGATCGCTGGTTGTGTGCGGTGCGCCTCGTGAAGACCCGCCCGCTCGCGACCCGGGTGTGCGAGAGCAGCCACGTCCTCGTGAATGGATTGCCGGCGAAGCCGTCGACGAAGGTTCGCGCGGGCGATCGGGTCGAGGCACTCATCGCCGATCGCAAGCGCATCGTCGAGGTCATGCGGCCGATCGAGTCGCGTGTCGGGGCCGCCGTCGCCGCGACCTGTTACGTGGACCACAGCCCGCCGGTCGTGCCGAAGGCCGGGTCAGAGATCATGCCCATGCGTGGGGAGGGCCGGCCCAGCAAGCGTCTCCGGCGCGAGTTCGAGCGCCTGCGCAGGGCCGCCGACGCCTGAGCCCGCGGGGGATCCCAGGCCCGGCGATCCGGGCGTGCTGGGGCTGTGGTCGCGGGCGGATCAGCTCTGGGTCGTCAAGCCTCTTCCACGATCACGCGCCGGCCAAGGCCGCGGGCCTGCCCACCGTCTGGATCAACCGCCGGCATGCCCGGCCAGGCTGGGGTGCCACGCCCGACCCGCAGGCGCCGGTCACGCCAGCCTGAGCATTCCCGTCGATGCCCACTTCGCCGACGCGGTCGACGCCGAGCCCGGCTGACCCTGCGCCGGAGTCTCGAATCGGGCCTCGGCCGCGAGGGCGGGCGCGTCGGGACGGGTGTCAAGCTCAGGCGGGCGCGAGTCCATGGCGCGCGCGCCGAAGCAGCACCTCACGCAATCCAGTTGTGACGACCCACACCACTCGTCAAGGTGAGGGATGAGTTCGGGGTGAGTGGCGCGTAGTTGGTCGGTCCACTGGCCGATGAGTGCGTCAAGCGATGGCATGTGTTCCTCCTGGGCGCGGGCCGCGCAGTGCGGCGAGGGTCGACGAGATCAGGTCGAAGTCGCGTGTTTGGGCGTCGAGGTGGTCGCCTCCCGTGGGGAGGAGGCGGTAGTACTTTCTGACCCGACCGGCGTCCGACGTTGCCTGGTAGCTCTCGATGTATCTCCGGGATTCGAGGCGGTGCAACAGCGGGTAGAGCATCCCCTCGGTCCATTGGAACTGCCCTCCCGACGCCGCCTTGATGTCCTGCAGAATGGCGTAGCCGTAGCTGTCCCCCCTGTGAAGAACGGCGAGCACGAGTGGCGCGGCAGAGGCGGCCACCAGGTCCTTTGCAAGTTTCACTTGGTCTCGCATTGCTAATGTCGGATACCTAGAACTGATAGGTACTGTACCCAACAGTGCAAGGTATGCAAGACCCTGGCGACGTGGGGCCGCCCATTGGCGGGCCGCGCCGAGGTGGTCGCCTCCACCTCCCGCCGGCGCAGGGACTCGCTCGCACGGGCTGCAATGCGCTCGGTGGATGTCGTCATCCCTTCGGCTTCGAAGGTGACCGGCTAGACAGTTTTGGTCGGCGGTCCCACCCTTGTGTGGATGTTCGTCCTCAAGGCCCGCATGGTGGGATCAGCCACACAACGAGCGGCGGCTCGCCTGGCAAGCGCGTCCCCTCAAGCGGCCATCCTGCGCTTCGGTCTCCCGGTTGCAGCGGCGATCGTTGCCGTCGGTATTGTCGATTCGACCGCGGATGTCCTCCCCGGCGGCGGCGCCTTTCTCCTGCTCCTCCTGCCGGTGATGGCGGTTTCGCTCGGACTCGGCTTCTCGGCGGGGCTGCTCACGCTGGGCCTCTGTGCACTCGGCGCAGGACTTCTCGTGCCGCTGCGCGGACACCCGTGGCTGGCGGACCCCGTAGACCTCATCCGAATGGCCCTGTTCCTCGCCGAAGGGGCACTGGTGGCGATCCTCGCGCTCCGACTCCGAGCGGCCGCGAGGGTGTCGGGGACAAGACCGCGGCTTTCGGACGACTCCGAGTTCGACACGATGACGACCCGTGAGCTCGAAGTGCTGACCCTGGCGGCGGTGGGCCTGAAGACGGACGAGATTGCTCGCCAGATCTTCGTGTCCAGGAACACCGTCAAGACGCACCTGGCGCACGCATACGCGAAGCTCGGCGCCCGGAACCGAGCCGAGGCCGTCGCCACCGCGCTTCGGATCGGCGTCATCGAGCTCGTCCCCGGTGAGCGGACGCAAGGGTCAGGCTTGTCGGACCCCGTCGGGCACGACCGTCATCAGCCTCCGTTCTCGATCCGCCGGGGACATCCATCAACTCGACGGCCGCGGATCTAGTCCTCTCCTCGATCAGATCGGCTTTCACGCGGCCACAGACACCCGCGATTGGCATGCACCCGGCCGCGTGACCAGAGGCACTGCGCGGCCTTTCGACCACCGGAACGGCTCGAGTCCACGCGTCCTGATCGCCCAAATCACCCGTTCGGGTGACGCCGGTCCGGATCACCGGCTGGCAGGGTTGGCCCTTCCCATCCGTCGGTGCCACTCGTCGCGTTGCGGATCGCCCGAATGGCGAGTTGCACCGCACGCAGCAAACGGCCCGCGGCCCAACGAACAGGATGAGGCACCTCAATGCAATCGCCCAGGACCCTTGCCCGCGTCGCGGGGCTGGTCTATCTCATGGTTGCCGTCGCGGCAGGCGTCGCAGGGTACGCTCGCAGCACCATCGTGGTGTCAGGCGATGCCGCGGCGACGGCTGCCAACATCCGCGCATCGGAGACGCTGTTCCGCATCGGCATCGTTGCCGACTTGCTCCAGGCGACGTTCTTCCTGCTGACCGCGATCGCCCTGTTCGCCCTGCTCCACCGCGTTCACCGGTTGGCGGCGGTCGTCATGGTGGCCTTCGTCGGGGTCAGCGTCGCGATGCAGGCGCTGAATCTGGTCCTCCATGTCGCCGCGCTGTCGATCGCGACGGATGCCAGCTTCACGACCGCCCTTGGGCCGCGCGGCGCCGATGCGCTCGCGATGCTGTTCACCGGTCTGCAGCACGACGGCTTCGTCCTCTCTCAGATGTTCTTTGCCTTGTGGCTGCTGCCGCTTGGCTACCTTGTCGTGCAATCGGGGTACTTCCCCAAGGTGCTGGGCTATCTGCTGGTGCTCGCCTGCTTCGGGTACCTCGCGGACATGTTCGCCTACTTCCTCGTGCCCGACATCGAACCGGCCTTCCTGCCCGTCTCGGCCGTGCTGGGCGTGCTGGGCGAGGTGACCTTCATCGCGTGGCTGCTGGTGAAGGGGGTCAGGACGCCGCCCGTGGCGGCATCCGTCGTCGCCGACGGCCGAGCGAGCGCGCCTGCCGGCCGCAGCGCGGAGGCATCGCGATGAAGGCATTCGTCCACAGCGAGCACGTAGGGGCCCGAGCATGAATGTCGTCGAAGTCAGCGAGCTCAGGAAACAGTACGGCAGCCATGTGGCCGTCGACGGGGTGTCGTTCGCCGTCGAGGAGGGCGAGATCTTCGGCATCCTCGGCCCAAACGGCGCGGGCAAGACGACGACCGTCGAATCCGTCGCCGGGTTGCGCAAGCCCGACGGCGGGACGATCAGTGTCCTCGGCCTCGACCCGCAGCAGGATCGTGACCGTCTGCGACCGCTCGTCGGTGTGCAGCTCCAGGAGAGCGAGCTGCCCGAGCGCATGACCGCGGCCGAGGCGGTCGGGCTGTTCGCGTCGTTCTACGCCGATCCGGAGGATCCGGCGCGGCTGATCGACGACCTCGGGCTGACCGAGAAGCGCCAGACACAGTACCGCAACCTGTCCGGCGGCCAGAAGCAGCGCCTCTCGATCGCCCTGGCCCTCGTCGGCAGGCCGAAGGTCGCGATCCTCGACGAGCTGACGACCGGCCTCGACCCACAGGCTCGCCGCGAGACATGGCAGGTGATCGAGTCGATCCGCGACCGGGGCGTCACGGTGCTCCTCGTCACCCACTTCATGGAGGAGGCCGAGCGTCTCGCGGACCGCGTCGCGATCATCGACCGTGGCCGGATCGTGGCGATCGACACGCCCGCCGGGATCATCTCGCGCCTCGACGCCGAGCAGACCCTCCGCTTCCGCCCGTCGGCGCCGATCGAGGACGGGCTGCTGACCGACCTGCCAGAGGTGAACGACGTCAAGCGGACGGGTCCGGTCGTCGTCGTCACCGGCATCGGGAACCTCATCCATGCCGTCACCCTGGCCCTGGCACAACACGGGGTCGTGGCCAATGACCTCCGGGTCGAGCAGGCCAACCTCGACGATGCGTACCTTGCCCTGACCGCCCGCCCGGCAAAGGAAGTGGCATGAACGGGATGCGCGCCCTGATCGTCGCCGAGACGAGGCTCCTCCTGCGCGACCCGATCAGCTGGATCCTGTCGATCTTCCTGCCCACGGCGATCCTGTTGGTCTTCGGCGTGATCCTCGCGCCTCACCGCCCGGATCCGGTGTTCGGGGGCCTGCGGTTCATCGACGTGTTCGCCCCGTCGCTTGTCGTGATCGCCATGGCGATCCTCGCCCTCCAGATCCTGCCGGTCCGCCTGACGAACTACCGTGAACGAGGCATCCTGCGTCGCTTCTCCACGACGCCGGTCCACCCGCGACGGCTGTTGATCGCCCAGCTCGTCGTCTACTCGGTGACGTCCACCATCGGCGTGGTGCTGCTGATCGTGGTCGGCTACCTCGCCTTCGACATCCGGATCCCGGCAGATCCGGCCGGCTTCGTGGCCGCGTTCGCCGTCGGGATGGCGGGCCTCCTGGCGATCGGGCTGCTGCTGGCTGCTGTCGCCCCGTCGGCCGGTGTCGCCACAGCCGTCGGGGTCCCGGCGTTCATGGTCGTGCTGCTGCTGGGCGGCGTCTACGTTCCGCGGGCGATCCTGCCCGACCTGCTCATCCGGATCGGCGAGTTCACGCCACCCGGTGTTCAGGGGCTCCAGGACGCATGGGTGGGTGCAACTCCGCAGCTCCTGCCGCTGGCCGTGCTGGCAGCTGTTGCCGTCGCCTTCGGGGCGATCGCCAGCCGCACGTTCCGCTGGGAGTGACTGCCCGCATCGGCGCCCAGGAGTCAGACCGGACCCCGCTGCCCCTCGAGTCCATCGAGGATCAGGTCGAGCCCATGCTCGAATTCGTCTCCGAAGTCATAGCCGGGCTGCATTGCGTGGTCCGTGATGAACGCGACGAGGTTTGGATACTCGTCCTGTGGAAACGGCGCGAGCATCGTTTGCGCAATATCGGCCACATCCTCCGGGCCCTCGAAGGGCAGGTTCATCTTCGTGAGCGCGAAGCCATAGATGTACGCGTCCAGCAGCGAGTACGCGTGCGCGGTCTCGTCCATCGAGAAGCCTCCTGCCCGCAGACAGCCGATCACCGCGTCGTGGTGGCGCAGGTTCGCCGGCCCCGCGTTCAGCCGCGACTCCATCAGGCCGATGGCCCAGCGGTGACGCAGCAGAACGTCGCGCAGCGAGATTGCCCGCCGGCGCATCGCTGTCTTCCAGTCGGCGTCGCCCGCGGGAGGCAGCTCGATCTCGCCGAACACGAGATCCACGATTCCGTCGAGGATCCGTTCCTTGTTGGCGAAGTGGTAGTAGATGGCCATCGCCTCGACCCCGAGCTCATGACCCAGTCGGCGCATGCTCATCGACTCGAGCCCGCCCGCATCGGCGAGCTTGAGGGCCGCGTCCAGCACCCGTTCTCGGCTCAGGTGTGCGCGGTGCCGCGCTCGCGTGGTGGTCCGCGTCGTCATTGGGTTTCCTCGTCGCCAAGGGTTGTCTTCAGGGGTTGGGGGGTTTGACAGGGCGATTATTACACCGTAAGGTTCGAGACGATATTACACCGTACAGTAACAGGAGAAGCGTCCCGATGAAGGCATTGGTTCAGGACGAGTACGGCTCGGCCGAGGTCATGGAACTCAGGGAGATCGACAAGCCGGAGCTCGGTGACCACGACGTCCTGGTTCGCGTTCGCGCCGCCGGCGTCAACCCGGCCGACTGGGCGGTCATGCGCGGCCTGCCGTACGTTGCCCGCCCGGCATATGGGCTGCGTGAGCCCAAGCACGCTGTTCGAGGTTCGGACGTGGCGGGACAGGTCGAGGCCGTCGGCAGCGGCGTGACGCGGTTCCGGGCAGGCGACGAGGTCTTCGGCTGGTGCACCGGCTCGTTTGCCGACTATGCGGCCGCGTCCGAGGAGGCGCTGGCGCGCAAGCCGGCCAATCTCAGCTTCGAGGAGGCCGCGGCCGTTCCCATGGCCGGCCTCGTTGCCCTGCAGGCGCTCCGGCTCGGCCGGGTGCGAGCAGGCCAGAAGGCCCTGATCAACGGAGCTTCTGGGGGGATCGGCACCTTCGCGGTGCAGATTGCGAAGTCACTCGGGGCTGATGTAACCGGCGTCTGCAGCACGCGGAACCTGGACATGGTCCGGTCGATCGGTGCCGATCATGTGATCGACTACACGCGAGAGGACTTCACGCAGACCGGCCAGCGGTATGACTTCATCCTCGACAACGTGGGAAACGAGTCGCTGACCCGCCTGCGACACGCGCTTACCTCAACGGGAACGCTCGTGCCGAATGGCGGATCGTTCGACAACCGCTGGTTCGCGGGTGGGGGTCGCGTGATCAGCTCGCTCGTGGTGTCGTGCTTCGTGAGCCAATCGCTCCGGCCGTTCCTCGTGTCCCCGAAGCTCAAGGATCTCGTCGTCCTCAAGGAGTTGATCGAAGCTGGGAAGATCACGCCGGTCATCGACCGTGCCTACCCCCTGAGCGAGGCAGCGCAGGCGATCGATCACGTTGGAGCGGGACACGCGCGAGGCAAGGTCGCCATCACCGTGTGAGGCCGACACAGAACAGATAGGGAGGATGAAGACGTGCAGAAGAAGCGATTGAACCAGGGGGCGTGCATCGCCCTCGGCGCCGGGATCGGCGCTGCCATCGGGGGCGCCATCGGCAACGTCGGCGTTGGCATCGGGGTGGGGATCGCCATCGGTGCTGCCATCGGAGCCAAGTTGCCGGGCGCTGAGGGCTAGATGAAGGTGATCCGCCGAGACAGGTACGGTCCGCCCGACATCCTGGAACTCAACGAAGTCGAGAAGCCCGTCCCGAAGGACGACGAGGTCCTGGTCCGTACCCGGGCGTCATCCCTGAACCAGGCCGACCTCGATTACCTGCTGGGCAAGCCCTTCCTCACGCGCATGGGCACCGGGCTTCGCACGCCGAGGAACCGCGGCCTGGGGTTGGATGTGGCCGGGCAGGTGGAGGCCGTGGGCCCCGACGTGACGGCGTTCCAGCCGGGTGACGAGGTGTTCGGGGACCTGACCGCGTTCGGCTACGGGGCCTTCGCCGAGTACGCGTGCGCCCCGGAGCACGCCTGGGCGCACAAGCCCGCGGGCCTGACCTTCGAGGAGGCGGCGACCATCCCGCAGGCGGCCATCCTGGCTGTCCAGGGCCTCAAGCGAGGGGAACGGATCGGGCCGGGATCCAGGGTGCTGATCAACGGTGCGTCAGGCAACGTGGGCCCCTTCGCCGTCCAGATCGCGAAGGCCTTCGGAGCCCACGTGACCGGCGTCTGCAGCACCGCCAAGATGGACGTGGTGCGCGGGCTCGGTGCCGATCAGGTCATCGACTACACCCGCGAGGACTACACCCAGGGCGGGCAGCGGTACGACTGGATCGTCGACATTGCGGGCAACCGCTCGATCCTGGAATGCCGGCGCGCGCTCAGGCCCAAAGGCGTCTACGTCATGGTCGGCGGTCCCACGAGCCGCATCCTGGG
Source organism: uncultured Chloroflexia bacterium (assembly GCA_963849495.1). Classification (GTDB taxonomy): domain Bacteria; phylum Chloroflexota; class Limnocylindria; order Limnocylindrales; family CSP1-4; genus CAIXZV01. The sequence goes on from CAWKHN010000010.1 coordinate 253,647, forward strand.
CGCCCTGCTGCTCGGTCCGCTGATCTCGCTGGCCGGGAGCAGGACGATGGGTCTCATGCTGGGGTGGAAGCTCTTCAGGAAGGAAGACGTGGTCCTCCTGAAGGAGTTCATCGAGGCCGGGAAGATCCGGCCGGTGATCGATCGGAGGTATCCGCTGGCAGACGTTCCCGAAGCGCTCCGATACCTGCAGCAAGGACACGCTCGAGGGAAGGTCGTCATCACCGTCTGAGGTTCTGTTCGAGTTCGCTCGACGGGGGCGGGACATGGCCCAAACGCCGAAGAGAACCGCGCTGCCGGGTCAGCGCCGATCGCCGGGCCTGGGATCCCCCGCGGGCTCAGGCGTCGGCGGCCCTGCGCAGGCGCTCGAACTCGCGCCGGAGACGCTTGCTGGGCCGGCCCTCCCCACGCATGGGCATGATCTCTGACCCGGCCTTCGGCACGACCGGCGGGCTGTGGTCCACGTAACAGGTCGCGGCGACGGCGGCCCCGACACGCGACTCGATCGGCCGCATGACCTCGACGATGCGCTTGCGATCGGCGATGAGTGCCTCGACCCGATCGCCCGCGCGAACCTTCGTCGACGGCTTCGCCGGCAATCCATTCACGAGGACGTGGCTGCTCTCGCACACCCGGGTCGCGAGCGGGCGGGTCTTCACGAGGCGCACCGCACACAACCAGCGATCGATACGCGTCTCGTCGGCAGCGAGGGGGTCAGTCACGCGTTCTAGGATGGCACGGCTCGAGAAGGCGTCGCGGCGGTCGGCAGGCTGAGCCCGGCTCCGTCGTGCGTCGCAAGGCTGCCTTGGGCCGCTGCCGGCGGGGCAGCGGCTTTGACCCCGCAGAGCCGACCTCATCGGGGGGCGGCTAACGGGGATCCGGAATTGGCACCCGGTGCAGCACCAGGCCGGCGATCCCGGCGAAGTCGTCGGGGTTGCAGGCGTAGAGCGAACGGCCGTTGGCGATCGACGTCGCTGCGATCAGCGCGTCGAGCTCATGTGCATCCTGGCTCCGCGGCTGTCGGAGGTCGAGGGTGTGGCCAAGCCAGAGGAGTAGCCAGGTTGCTGGCAGCGGGATGAGCAGGGCGAGGTCGGCCTCAGCCCAGCGACGAGGTGCTCGAGACGGGTCATCTCGGGCGCGACGTCACATCGGCATCGCCTCGTAGACCCACATGTCCATCGGGCAGTCGGCCAGCAATGCGACCGCTTCCTCGATCGACTCCGCCTGCACGATGGAGTAGCCGAGCGCCGGCGACTGGTCGGCGGTGAGCTCTGTCACCGTCCGGTGCCGCGTGACGTTCCGTCCATTGAACAAGGGGTTGCCCGAGTCCACAACGTGGCCCTAAATCGACGACCACCACGCCCGATGCGCACGCTGGGACTCCGGCGTCTGCTCCATCTCGCCGTGAGCCAGGAATATGAACTTCTTCACGATGGCTCCTCACTCGAACGCGACTCCCGACGGAGGGCGTCGACGTAGTTCTCCAGCGTCTCCCCATCGGTGCCCCACCATGGCTGGAACTGGCCCGTCCAGGCCTGCAGACGGCTGAGCGGCTCCCGCTCGAGCGCCAGGTAGTTCGTCCGCCCCAGCTTGCGTCGGCTGACCATCGCAGCCTCCTCGAGCACACGGACGTGTTTGTGGATCGCCGGCAGCGACAGACCGCGGAGCTCCGCCAGCTGGCTGATCGAGCGGGGCTGAAGAGCAAGCAGCCGGATGACCTCGCGCCTGTGCTCGTTGGCCAGAGCGTCGAACACCCGGCTCAGGTCGTCCATGGTCGCCAGAGAAGGTTCACCACATGGTTAACTGTAGCCCGCCGAATTCGGGCCCGTCAAGTCGCCGCACTGCACACGGCTGCGGCCTCACTTGCCGCCCAGCCCGGTGGGTCTCCGTCCTCAACCCCCGCGGCGCCACCCGATGAACTGCGGTTCCCCTCTACGCGGAGCGCGTCCGTTAGCATCCCCGTGTGAGCGTCCGTCTCCTCGCGTGGTCGATCTGCGTCCTTACGCTGCTGGCCGCGGCCGGGACCGCCCTGCTCGCGTTCATCAACCGCGCGTCGATCCAGACGCTCGACCAGACAAGCGCGGCCGAGATCGTCCTGCCCATCGGCTACGGCATCCTCGGGGCCCTGGTCGCGTCGCGCCAGGCCCGGAACGCCACGGGCTGGATCTTCCTGGTGATGGCGCTGGCCATGGGGTTGAACGGCGCGACCACGCAGTTCACACGCTACGCCATCGACACCAACCCGCAGGCACCCTTCACGGCATGGATCCCGTGGTTCGGCTGCGTTGTGCTCACCCTGGTCTACCCGGCTGGGCTGGCACCGATGGCCCTGCTGCTTCTTCCGAATGGACGGCTGCTGTCGCAGCGCTGGTGGTGGGTGATGCGGTCGGCGGTGGCCGTCACCCTGCTCCTGGTGATCGCAACGGTCCTGGACCCGCGCGGGCTCGAGCTCCGTACCATGCCCGGCGCCCCCAACCCGACCGGCGTGCCGGCGCTCGAGGGCCTGGCCCTGTCGCCGCTTGGCATCAGCCTCTACCTTGCCGGCCTGGGCGTCGTGGCGGCCGCCGGCGTGGCCATCGTTCTCCGGCTCAGGCGGTCGCAGGGCGAGGAGGCGCTGCAGCTGCGCTGGATCGCATGGGCGACGGCCTTCGCGGTGTTCCTGAACGTGGGCCTCAATGCGGGTGCGCTGCTGATCGTCCCACTCGACCAGGTCAACGTGATGGTGACGGTCACCACGGTTGCCGGCTTCGGGATCGCCATGCCGCTCGGCTTCGCAGTGGCCATGCTGCGCTATCGACTCTACGACCTTGATCTGTTCCTGAACCGAACTGTCCTCTACGGGGCCGTCAGCCTGGTGCTGCTCGTGGTGTTCGGCGCGGCAAACGTGGTGGCGCAGAACGCACTGCAGGCATGGTTCGGTCAGGGCTCCAATCTGATGGCGGCCGCGGTGGGCCTGGCCGCCGGGCTGGCCTTCGCTCCGGTGCGCCATCGGCTGCGGCCGATCGTCGACCGAGCGCTGCCAGCGCGCAGCCGGCTGACCCTTCTCTTTACCGACATCGTGGAATCCACCCAGGCGATCGTCAGCCTGGGCGACGAGCGCTGGCGGGAGGTCCTCGAGGCATACAGGGCAGCGGTACGCCAGGAACTGGCGAAATACCGTGGCCGCGAGGTCAACACCGCCGGCGACGCCTTCTTCGCCGTCTTCGATCGGCCAGGCAACGCAATTCGCTGCGCCGTGGCAATGCGTGACCGCGTGGGGAGGCTCGGTCTCCGGGTCCGAACGGGCCTGCACCTGGGGGACGTGGAGATGCGTGGCGAACAGGTGAGCGGGCTGGCGGTCCACGCGGCCGCGCGCGTGATGGGAACGGCCGGGGCGGGAGACATCCTCGTCTCCGCAGACCTGGCCTCCGCACTTCCCGATGTGGAGATGCAGGACGCGGGACAACACGCACTGCGCGGGGTGCCGGGTGAATGGCAACTCTTTGAAGTCACGGCGAGCCATCCGTGAACGGCTAGCGGCGCACGCTCAGATCCGTAATCGATCAGGGCGAGAGGAGTCGAGCCGAGACTGTCCAACTGCCGGTGCGGATCGTCGCAGATGTTGGTCCGGACCTCGTTCGTCGAGCGCTGCCGGGTGCGGCCCGGCGACGCTCAGCCGATCGGCAGGACGCGCACGCCGAGCGACTCGTAGACAGGTCGCGCCCGCGCATCGCCGGACACGAGCGATCGGCCATGCTGGCGGGCGGCCGCACCGACGAGCGCGTCGTAGACGGCGCCACCCGAGATGCTCAAGCGGGCCAGCTCGGGACCGAGCGCGGCCGCGGCCTTGTCAGCGAGAAACGCCGTCGCCGGGAAGTCGTGGGCGAGCAGGGCGGCGACGTCGGCCGGCGACCGGCGTCGTCCGCCGGGCAGGCGCGTGAGAACCGAGTAGGTCTCAAACCAGGCGTGGCCCGCGAGGCCCAGGCGACGGCCGCGGACAGCCTCGAGGGTCTCGGCATGTGCCTCGTGGTCCTCGACGACGAGGGCGACCGCCGCGGTCGTGTCGAGCAGGAGGAGCTCGGCCGGCTCAGCGTCCATGCCGGTCGGCGTCGATCATCTCTCGCACGGCCGCAGTGGTCAGTGGCGTTCCGGAGGCCGGGATGAGGAGCAGGCCGCGGTCCTCGCACAGGCCGCTGCCGCCGACCGGCTCGATCCGGATCGCGGCCCCGTCGAGCTCGACCTCCACGTCACCCCCGCCGGCGAGCCCGATCCGGTCCCTGAGTTGGCGCGGAATGACGAGGCGTCCTGCCTTGTCGATGGTTGTCTTCATGGTATTCATGCTACCACGTGCGTGGTAGATCGACAACGCGCACGACCAGCGGACAGTCACGCAAGTCGCGAACCGGGTGCGCGACCACCAGGCGTGACCGTCGAGGCCAACCGTTGGGAGCCGCGCAGGCCGAGGCACGGGGTGGTGTATACGTTATGGCTAGATGTATACTCTCGCAATGAAGCGACTGCAGATCTACATCGACGAGGACCTGGACGACGCGCTCGCCATCCGGGCACGCCGAACCCACACGTCCAAGGCGGCCCTCATCCGGGACGCCGTCCGACGCTCGATCGGCGAGCCAGAACCCCCGACCGATCCGTTCCATGACTGGATCGGCGGCAGCGATGCTGCGCCGGCACCCGTCGACGACGTCGTGTACGGCTCGTGAGGTTCGTCGACACCTCCTACTGGGTCGCGCTCCGGCTCCGGCGTGATGCGAACCACGGGGACGCGGTCCGCCTGTGGTCGCCCGGCCAGGCACTCCTCACGACGAACCACGTTGTCGGCGAGACGTGGACGTTCCTGCGCCGTCGCGACGGGCACCCATCGGCCGTCGCGTTCCTCGACGCGGTCGAGTCCGCGGACTGGCTCACCGTCGTGCACGTCGAGGAGGCGATCGAGCGCGAGGCGCGGGCGTGGCTTCGACGCCACGATGAGCGGGTCTACTCGTTCGTCGATGCGACGAGCTTCGCGGTGATGCGACGAGAGCGCCTCGGGGAAGCGCTGGCATTCGACGGCGACTTCAGCGCGGCGGGCTTCGTCGAGATTCGACCCAGGACCTGAGCCGGCGTCCCGAACTGGTCGGCGGATGTCGCACGCCCAAGCCCGCGCCCCGGCCCGGGCTTGGCCCTCGGAGACCTCGTCCGCTCCACGGCCGAGGCGGGCAAGAAGTGACACCAGCGCACTGATCCACGAGTCCTACAGCGCCGCGGCGTGATCGAATCGGGGTTTCCGACCCCCACGGGATCGTCCACGAGTACCACGGGCTCGCTGCGTGATCGAATTGGGGTTGCCGACCCCCACGGGGTCATGGCAGGCACCGTGCCGGCTCGTCGTGATCGACCCGACCACACCCCGGCACCGTCCCTGACGGACGCGGACCGCCCCCTCACCGGAGCCGGACGACCCGCTCTGCCGCCCCGATCAGGCGCTCGTCGTGCGAGGCCACCAGCAGCGTCTGGCCGTCCACATGGAGCGACGCGAGGAGCTCGACGATCCGGTCGGCCGAGGCGCGGTCGAGGTTCGCCGTCGGCTCGTCGGCGATCAGGACCGCGGGCTCCGCGTAGAGGGCGCGGGCCACGCCCACCCGCTGCTGCTCGCCGCCCGAGAGCTGGGAGGGGAAGTGGGCACCCCGCCGCTCGAGCCCGACCCGCTCGAGCGCCTCCACCGCGCGTGCCCGGGCACCACCGCGCGGGGTCCCCGCCGGCAGGCCCGGCAGAGCAACGTTCTCCTCGGCGGTCAGGGTCTCGATCAGCCCCCCGCCCTGGAGCACGATCCCGAACAGCGACCGCCGCCGCGCGGCGGCCTCGGGCTCGGGCAGGCCCGCGACGTCCTCCTCGCGCCAGCGGACGGCGCCCGCGGCGGGTGCCAGGAGCCCCGCGGCGATGTGGAGCAGTGTCGTCTTGCCCGAGCCCGAGCGCCCGGCGAGGCACAGGAACTCGCCCTCGTCGAGGCGCAGGCTGAAGGCCTCGACCACGACGACCGGACCCGCCCCGTCGTGGCCCGGGTAGGCGAAGGCGACGCCGTCGAGCTCGACGACCGGCGGCGTCACGGGCCATCCTCCCCGAGCGGGGACGACGCGCGCGCGCCGGGCACCGGCGCGAGCAGGCCGCCCCAGGCGGCCACCGATGCGGCGAGCAGGGCGGCGACCGTCGCGGGCAGCGTGCCCGCCTGGAGCGCGACCGGGCCTGCGGCCGCCGCGGCGAGCACCGCGGCCGCCGCGGCCGCGGCGGCCGCGGTCACCGCGCGCTGCGCCCGCAGGCTGCGCGCGATCCGGGCCTGCGGCCAGCCGGCCGCCGCGAGGCCCAGGAGCTCGCGCCGGCGGTCGGCAACGTCGGCGCGCAGCAGCAGCGCGGTCGCGAGCAGCGAGCCCCCGACGGTGAGCGCGAGCAGGGCGAGCTGGGCCGGCCGCAGGTCCTCCGAGAGGGCGGCCGCGAGCCGGGTGGGCCCCACCCGGGCGGCCGTGTCGGCGACGGTCACCGCGCCCACCGCGAGCCCCGCGGAGGCGACCCCGAGCGCCGCCACCAGCACGACCGAGCGCGCCGGGCGCGCGAGCGCGCTCCGCAGCCCGAGCGTGACCGGCCCGCGGACGCGGAGCGGGCCGCGTCGCGGCACCCCCGTCCAGGTGTCGCCCCGCTGGCGGCCGCCTGGGTCCGAGGCCCGCAGCGCGACCTGTGCGGCGATGAGGGCGCTGCCCGGCAGCACCGCTGCCAGGGCGAGCCCGGCCGCCAGGGCGAGCGCCGCCCCGTCCGCGAGCCGCCACGCGCCGACCGCGACCAGCGCGGCCAGGGCGCCCGCGAGCAGCGCCTCGTCGACGAGCCAGCGGCGGACCCGGCCGCGCGGCCAGCCGCAGGCGCGCAGGACCGCCACCTCGCGCGTGCGGGCGGCCACCCGGGCCACCTCGAGCGCGGCCGCGAGCAGCAGCGCCGCGGCGAGGGCGGCGCCGAGCAGGATCGCGTTCGCGTCGCCCAGGCCCGTCTCGACCCGCTGAGCGGCGCCGAGCGTCGTCCAGTCCTGGGCGACGTAGCCGAGGTCGGCCGCGGGCGCCTGGTCGACGAAGTAGCGCGGGACGTACAGCTCGACCGCCTGGGGCGACGACCCGGCCACGATCTGGACGTCGAGCCCCAGGGCGCGGATCGCGTCCGCGACCCGCTCGACCCGCTCGCGCGCGAGGGCGTCGAAGCCCGCGAGGCCCGCCACCCGGACCCGGATCGCGTCGATCGGCGCATCCCCCCGCAGCAGGGTAGCGCCAGCGAGGTCGGTGATCGCGAGCGGCGGCACGTCGATGAAGCCCGCCGGGTTGAGCGTCGGGTGGACGGCGACGGGCGAGGTGAGCGCGGTGCCGTCGGGCCCGGCCACGAGCGTCGTCGTCGGCGGGTCGTAGGCGCCCAGGGGGACGTAGTCGAGCGGGTTGTCGGGCAGCGCGAGCGCCGACAGGTCGAACGAGCCGATGGGCGCGAAGTGGAACGGCTGGTCGTAGGGGGTCTGGGACAGGAAGCCCTGGGCCACCGGCAGCTGCTGCGTGACGAGCTTGCGGTACCCGGCCTCGACGCCGATCCGGACCGACGACGGGTCGACGCCGGGCTGGAGCTTGATCGTGCCCGCGGGCTGCCCGTCGGGGTCCACGGGGCCGAGCGGGGTGACCCGGTAGGTGGGAGCGCCCGAGCCCGGGCGCGGCGAGATCACGGTGTACCCGGGGCGGCTGACAAGCGTCGTGTCGTACGCCTGGGGGACCGCGGTGGAGTAGTGGCCGCCGTCCTGCGGGCCCGATCCTGGCCACAGGACCGTGTAGTCCGCGGGCTCGAACGGGCGCAGGGCGGCGGACAGGTCACGGGTCGTGGTGCCGATCGTGGTCCGCGTGGTGCCCGCGAGCTTCTCGGCGGCGGCGATGGTCGCCCCGTCGTGACCCTCGCCGAGGTCCGGGATCGCGTCGATGCTGTGGCCGACCTGGACCACCGTGAGCTCGGCGCGCAGAGCCGCCAGCAGCCCGCGGTTCGCGACCACCGGCACGACCGGGCTCTGCGGGTCGTACTGGTCGCCCTGCTTGTACTGGAGCTGCGATAGGGCGAACTCGGGCGGAATCAGGGCCGGGTCCACACTGCCCGCGGTCAGGTGCGCCCGGTCGGCGATCAGGCCGAACCGGTCGAGCGAGAGGGTGCCCGGCCCGAGCAGCGCCTGCTCGGCGACCGGGTCGACCGCGATCAGCGGGCTCCGGATCGGGGGCAGCCGCTCGGTGAACGCGCCGCCCCACGCGACCGAGCCGTCGGGGTACCCGAACTCGCCGAGGTGGACGCCCACCTCTTTGGTCTTCTCGGCGCTGTCCCGCGAGTCGGCCAGCAGGTCGGCGGTCTGCTGCTCCAGCACGACGTCGTGGAGCCCGTCGTCCGTGACCAGCCGGAAGGTGAGCTCGAACACGGTCGGGCGGAGGGGCAGCGTGTCGGTGTACAGGGTCGGCTGCGAGAGCGTATAGCTGAGGTACCCCGCCACCGCGATGGGCGCCGCGACCTCGACTCCGGGCACCGCGCGGACCTGGGCAAGCTGCGCGAGCGTGATCCCGCCCCGGCCCGCGTACGAGAGGAAGTTGGGCTCGACGAGGCCATTGGTCTGCTCGAGGGGCAAGACCGCGCCAGCGGGGCGGACGAGGATGTCGTACGCGCCCCGCCAGTTGGCGTCCACGGCGCCGGTGAGCCGCACGTTGGACGCGACCGTCGTCTGCGCGGCCACCACGGCGAGCGCCGTCACCACGACCAGGACGAGCGAGCCCAACCGGTCGCGGGCGAGCCGCCGGATGGGCGAAGGCAGGCCGTCGTCGCCCGGCAGCGTCGCGAGCAGCTTGCTCACGCGTGCGCTCCGCTCAGCAGGGATAGCCGCCGGACTCGGTCGCGGTCGTGTAGTTGGAGTTGAGCGGCCCCACCTGGTCACTCACCCGCAGGTGCTGGGTGAAGGTGGTCGTGGTGCACGGATAGAACGCGTGCTTGAAGTTGCTGTAAGAGGTCGAATAAGTGTTGACTAACGACTCAGTCGTCCCGTCGCCGTGGTAGAGGGTCACCCCGAACGGGGCGGTGCCGCTCCAGCTGCCGGACCAGGTCGACTGCACGCCGTGGGCGTGCGTCTGGCTGGAGGGTGAGAGATTGGCGCTCGTCGTCGCCTGTGCCCCACCTGCCAGGGCGATCGTGAGAAGCGCGGCAATGACCGACGCCGCAAGACGTTTCCGCATGTTGGGTCCCCCAAGATGCCGGAACCAGGATCCGCATCGGCGTGCGCCGGCGGCCGCCGAGGCGTCTATGTGGTGGCCGTGGCGTCTACCCCTTCCCGATGGCGCCCCGACCCGAGACCGACCGAGTCACCTGCGCCCTGCACGGCGACGCCAACGATCCCGCCCCGTGTGCCAGATGTCAAGACGGGCAACTGCCGCATGTGGACGGGCAACTGCCGCATCCGCGCGGCCGCCCGGAGTTGTCCACCCGACGGCCGCCCGGGCGATGGTCGCGTCAAGGGCGAGAGCTACACGGTCGAGGTGTTCGACGACCTCGTCCCACAGATCCTTGACCGTACCCGGGTCGGGGCGATCACGATGACGCAGGTCGTCGCGGCGCTCGACATCCACCCCGACACGACGTTCACCATCGCTCGGATCGAGCGCGACCGCGAGGCAGCGCTGGCCGCCTACCGACGCGACCGCGACATCTACGCCCTCGAGCAGGCGATGGCGGACCTCGATGCGGAGGAGGCCAGCGCCAAGGCATCCACGAAGGTCGTCTCGGCGGCCGAGGCCGTCGCCTGGCTCCACGACCTTCCTGCCCTCTGGGCGGCGGCGGACGACTCAGGGCGGCGTCTCCTGACGGAGGCGCTGTTCAAGAAGGCCGAGGCCTGGGGGTCCAGGCGGTCACGATCCATCCGACGCCGGAGGCCGATGCTCACGGCTGGTCGGACGCGTTCGGCTCCCTGCCGCTGCTGCTAAACGCGGGCAGGGCGTTTAGTACGGATGGTCGGGGCGAGAGGAGACAAACCTCCACGACCGACCTTGATGTCCCGGTGACGTGGCGGCTTCCGCGGGGTGAGAGGGGTTGCCCCGCCACCAACGACCTTCCGATCACCATGCGGCTCGCCGAGCCGCCAGAGCCGTACGACTGGCTCCGAAGCGCATGACGCATCGGCCATCCCACCGCCACGCCGAACGCGCCACGAACGTGAGGTCGGGGTTGTCGCCGCGGTCCTCGTCGCCGGATCAGAGAAGGCGGCCGCCCACCGCCTGGGCCTGTCGCACTCGACCGTGAAGCACCACCTGGCGAACGCGCGATCCAAGACCGGCGCCGTGTCCACCGCGCAGCTCGTGTGGATCCTCGCGCCGCGGCTGCCGGAGGCCAAAGGGATGAGCCAGGCGGAGGAATAGCGACCATTCCTGGCTCCACTCCCCTCGCCCGGACAGGCCAACCCTCGTCCACGCGGACGACGTCGGGCCCCAAGGCGCGTCTGCTCAGTTGCCGTCGCTGACGCCCCAGGCAAGGCCAAGCGCCTCGACCCGCGCGATCAGCTCGGCCACGCTATTCGTGATGGCAAGCCCGGGCGCGAGGGCCAGCGCCCGGTCAATGCTGGTCCGCCCGCCCGGGTCGCCGACGTGGAACACGAGTCGAGCGACGCCCGCCATGTCAGCCGCAAGGACCTGGAGCAGCGTCATCATGACCCGGTTGCCGCCGAACGCCCCGCATCCCCAGAAGCCGGAGTGGATGGCGACCAGGGCATCGGGGCCGGACGTTCGCCAGGACTCAAGGACCGCGGCCTGGAACCCGGTGTAGGCCGTGCCGAGCGCGAACTCGATCTGCTCGCGCCGGTAGCGGCCACTGCCGCCATTCGGGGCGCGGATCGCGATGACGTTGGAGATCGTCGGAGGATCGACCGGCGTCGTCGCCTCGCGGACGGCGTCCGCGGTCGCCCTCCCGAACGCCATGCCGTAGAGCCAGCTCGGGCCGCCGGCCCCGGCCTCCGGGGCGGTCCGGATGTGCAGGCGTCGCTCGGCCCCCATGACGAGCACCGGCGTCGGCCGCTCGTTCTCGGTCGTCGTCGTCGGCTGGCCGTCCGCGACGAGCGCCTCGCGGAGCGACCCGAGGACGGGGTGCTCGGCGACCTGGATCTCGTCCTGGGCGAACAGCGCCGAGCCATAGGCGTAGAAGAGGTTCGGATCGGCGAAGTTGACGTGCCACTCGACGCCGGCACCCGGATCGAGGACCGGGTGGTAGTCGTAGAAGCCGTCGCGAACCACGACCAGGCGGGCAGCGCGGGCCGGGTCGACCTCGTCGGGGAGGGGTAACGCCGGCCACCGGCTGTACTCGAGCGTGCCGGCGTGGACGGCGCCTGGCGGACACGCGATCCGGTAGAGCAGCTGCTTGTGTTCGTGCCGAAGGGCCGCCGGATGCAGCCGCACCAGGGCGGCCGCCTCGTAGGAGCGCCGCTGAAGCGGCTCGAGGGCCAAGGAATCACTCACGTGAGCGGCCGCGCGCCCATCGGGGGCCCCGAGCGCCCCGTGGACGCTGACCGGTCGGAGTAGTCTGCGAAGCGGTCGCGTTGCCAGTCGCGCTCGGCGATCCTGCCCGCCTCCAGCGCCTCATTCCGTGCCGTGCGCAGCGCGGCCGCATAGGCGTTGAGGCTGTCTGGGCCACCGCTCTCCTCTACCGCCGTCGCGGCTGCGTGCCCCTCCCACTTCCAGGTCCCGCTCCACGCCTCGCTCGACGCCGCAGCATGGTTGGCGGCGGCCTCGACTGCATGCCTCGCCGTCTCAGTCGCGATGGCCTCCGGCGACCCGAGTCTCGCGGCGGTCCGCACCGCGGATGCCACGTAGAAGGCCGCCATATTCCCCGCGATAAGTCTTCCGGGCACCCCGTATGGCTGCCTCTCCTGCTCACGGTCCAAGGCCGCCGCGACCCCCTGCATCACGGCGTGCGCCATCGCCTCTCCCTCTGCCGTGAGCTGGGCCTTGGTCGTCTCGCCGTCGGCGTGGCGGCGGATGTCTCTGATGACCTGCCGGAGGGCTTCCCGGGGGGCTGCGTCTGAGAACTCCGCGTCGAAGATGGGCAGGACGTGCTCAGCGCAGTCGGCCGCGAACAGGCGGGCGGCACGCTCGTCCAGGGGGTAGGCATCCGGCACCTCACGTGGGAAGGCCCGGCTGCGAAGCCATGCGAGGCTCTTCATGCAACACAGGATAGACAGTCCAAGTCGCTGGACCGCTAGAGTGCGGCTCGATTGGCTCGCGAGCAGCCCGTCAGCCATGGCCCAATCGGCCAGCTAGGCACCAGGGTCCTTCGCGGTGACCCTAAGCGCATGACGGTGCGCTGGTCCGATCCACATCGACTCCCGGTTCCCCCCACCGGGTACGTCCGCGCCGTCACCTCTTTCTCGGCGGGCCGATGAGCGGGGTCGAGCTCGTCCTGGCCTTCCTCGCCGGCGTCGTCATGGGCGGCGCCCTCGACCGCTTCGTGCTCCCGATCCTCGTCGATGCGTGGATCGACCGACTGCGCCGGCATGGGCGATGAGCTCCGTGACGATGCGGACCAGCGCCGGGCCGATGTCTACAGCTCGGCCCGGATCGGCGCGGCTGCCGCGCTCACGATCGTCCTGGTCCTGCTCCTCGTCCTTGACGTCGCCGTCCCCGACTACGACATCTCGCCAGGGATCCTCCTGCCCCTCCTCGGCGCGATCCTGGCGCTCCTGGGCCTCGAGGCGTCCGCGGTCTGGCGAGGCGTGAGGTGACGACGACCACGGCCCTGCTGACCAACAAGGCCTACGGCTTCCGACCCGCGGTGCCCGGCGACGTCGGAAGCCGACGATCCTCGCCTGCCTCCACCAGACGGCGAACGCCAAGGCGACGGCGATCCAGGAACGCAACTACGCCAACCGCGCAGGCTCCCATGGCCCGTCGGCCACCGCCTACATCGACCGCGACGGCACGATCGTCCGCGCGATCGACCCCGTGAAGTACGCGGCATGGAGCCCGGGCGACGTCGCGCATCCCAACACCAAGCTCCCGACGATCGCCGCCGCGGTCGCGTCGGGCGTGAACATGAACGAGTGGGTGCACGAGTCGATCGAGTGCTCGGGGGCCGGGACCGAGCCGTACACCGACGCCCAGTTCGAGAGCACAGCCCAGCTCGTGGCCGCGGCGCATAAGGGGACGGGTCTGCCCATCAATCGAAGCACGGTCGTCGTCCACGCCGACATCAATAGCGTGAGCCGCCGCGGCGACCCCTGGCCGCCGGCCACTCGTGAGCAGCGGGTCAAGCGCGTCATCGCGAGAGCCAACGCGATCCTGCGGCCGCCGATCACCACCGTCACGGTGAAGTCAGGCGACACGCTCAGCGAGATCGCCGCCGCGCACAAGCTGACCCTCGCGGCCCTCCTCGCCTTCCCCGAGAACGCCAAGTACCGCGCCAACCCGAGGCTGATCCATCCCGGTGACGTCGTGCGCGTGAAGTGATGGGGGACTGATGGACAGCGAGCCCGGCACTCTGCTCGGACGTGAGCCTGCGATGGTCCTGGCCCTCGTCCAGGCGGCACTGGCCCTGGTCGTCCCGTTCGGCCTCAACCTCGCGCCCGACCAGATCGGCGCGATCCTCGCGGTCACCGCGGTGGTCCTCGGACTCATCACGCGCAGCCGGGTGAGCCCGGTGTCGGCCGTCCCGCAGTGAGGGACGGGTACCTGCGGGGCACGCTCCCGCGGACGCCGACCGCCCGCCAGGTCGACGTCCTCGCAGCCTTCGTGGCGGCCGGTGGGTCGGTGGCTGATGCGGCCGCGCGGGTTGGCGTGAGGCCGAGCACGGCGAAGCGGCACCTGGCCGACCTGCGGGCGCGGTCAGGCCTGACGACCGAGCAGCTGATCTACCGCGGGCGGGCGGAGGGGTGGCTGGTGGTGGACGGGCTGGAGCCCGGCTGAGCGCTTCGCAGTTCGGCTGCTCGATCAACCCATGGCTATGGTCCCGCGTGCCTTACCGGACGCGGCTGGCGGCGAGCTTCTCGGCGTCCCTGTACGCGTAGGGCTTCCCGCCATGAACCTTGACGATGGTCGCGGCCGGCATGTTGACCACGCCGGTGGGGCGCAGCGTCGCGACATACCAATGGTCGTAGTCGGTAAGGACCGCGATGCTCTCATCCTCGGTCGTGACCACGACCTCCAGAGAGCGACCATCGGGGAGGTACGCCTTTCGATCGGAACCGGCTGTGTAGAGGTACTTCGATCCCTGGACCTGTGTCACGAGGCTGCCTCCATGAGTTGCGTGACGAGCTGGCTCGGTCCGGCCTGGATGCCGTTCCTCGCGAGAATGGCCTCGGCCGTCGCCGGGTCTGGAAGAGCAAGCGTCTTCCCCGAGACCTGCTGGATGTAGAAGAGCTCTGACTGGGCGGCCTGCGCGCGCTCTGGGTCGAATCCGAGGCTCGTGCAGTAGCACGCCACGGCGAGCTCGTAGTCCTCGTCCTCAACGGCGAGGTAGCCAAGGTTCCGGTAGGCGCGTCCGAGGTCACCGTCGGTGTAGGCAACCTCCAGCGCCCGCAGCGTCAGCGCCCGCAACTCCTGCAGCCGGCCCGAGAGCTTCATGACCTCGCCCAGCTCGAACAGCGCATACGTGCTCACCGGGTTCACCAGGAGCGCTGCCCCGAACGCCGCCTCGGCGGCGTGGAGGTCCTTGAGGTCGATCAACAGGGCGCCATAGACCGAGTAGAGCGTTGCACGGTCCTGCGGCAGCTTGCGCAGGTGCTTGGTGGACGGGTACAGGTGCACGTACAGCGCCGCCTCGAAGTCGTTAGCGAAGTGGCGATACTCGGTGAGGTTGTCGTCCCGGAAGAGGCCGGTGCCGCTCCCGTACCGGCCGATCAGCTCCTCGAGCGCCACGCGGGCTGCCGCAAGGTCGCCCGCAGCGATGCGTGCCTTGGCCTCGGCGAGCCCGGGTTCAAACGCGCTCTCGTAGGCCTCGGTGGTCCGGCTCATCTTGTCTTTGAGGTCGTCGGGCGCGATCTGCGCGAGCATGCGCCCCAGCTCGCGCCGGATCTCCGTCCCCTGGGGGTGGTCTCCGGTGGCTTGAGCAACTGACGTGATGAGGGTGCCGTCGTGCTTGAAGTCGCCTGTCAGGCCGCTCTTCACGCTTGCGATCACCTCGGCGTAGGACCGACCGGCGATCGAAGTGGGACCGACGGCGTCGCCGGCCTGCGTTGGGTCCTCCTGCTCAACGGGGCGTGCGGTGGCCGCCGCCTCGCCGTGGCGGGCCGCCGCGTCGAGGCGCTCACCGAGCTCGCGAATGGCTGCGTTCGACGCGTCCACCGTCGGCTGGAGCGCCTGACGGAGGGCCGCTCGCAGCGCGGCGGGATCGTTCCGGAACATCGGCGGGGCCGAGTGGATGCCGGCGACGAGGTAGTTCGTCCCGGCGATTCCCGCGAGCTTGAGGGCCTGGTACGCAATTGAGCCGAGCGCTTCGCCGCCCTGGGCCGTCACCAGGTTCGTGTAGTCGGTGAGTCCGCCGATGCACTCCGTGGTGATGTCGGCCGCGAGGTCCCGCTCCGCTGCTGTGCCGCCGACGGTCTCGGTGACCCCGTTCATCATCACGCCCACCCGGTCGATCCGCCGCTGGGCTTCAGGCAGGTCCTCTGGCGTCTTCAGCTCGGGGGCGCCCCGCAGGATCACGGCGGGATCGTCGGGCCCGAGGGAGGTCATCCAGACCGGCGCGAAGTCCCGTACGAACCAGTCGGCCAGCAGCCACGCCTTCGCGGCGCCTTGGTCCCGGCTGAGCGGAGTCGACGATTCGGAATCGGTGTCGGCTGGCGACGCGGTCGTATTCGCCGAGGGCCTCGCCGACTCGGACTGGGTCGCAACGCTCGGCCGGCCGTTGGCCTCGCGCCTGGTCTCGGCCGCCACCTGCGCCGACCTCCGGGCGTGCGAGATCGCGACCATGCGCATGACCAGGCCTTCGAACTTGCCTTGCGTCGCGGCACTGAGCCTCGAGTACTCCTTCCAGCTGGAGCCGAGCATGCCGCGAGTCCGGTAGCCCATCGACAGGTCCTGGACCTGGCGCATGAGCATCCCTCCGGCGAACTCGTCGGGCGTGCCGGGATCCCACTCGGGCTCGTTGCGGTGCTTGTGGCGGATGAGCACCATCAGGCGGAGGAGGTCTTCCGCCTCGTGGGCGGCATGGGCCACGACGTCGGCCTCCATGTTGCCCTCGACCTTCATGATCCACCGAACTCGGTCGATTCCCGCCTCCCTCGCCCAGTCAGTGAGGAGCCGCCGACAGCGTTCCGCTGCCGCTTCGTCGGTGTCACCGAGTGCGTCGCTGGGGACGTTCTCCAGCGGGTTCACCCCGCCCAGCTTCCGTGCGACGTAGGCACGGATCGGTTCGGGAACCCGCGCTGCCTCGTCCAAGGGCACCTGGCCCGTGACGAGGGCGTCGAGGGCAGCCATGTGCGCCTTCGCGTCGCCATTCCAGGCGCTCCCGTCGCGAACGCCTGAGATCGCATCTGTGAGAGCAGAAGTGCTCACCAGATTCCCAGCACCTTCGTCACGACAATCGCGCCCACGAGCAGGAACGACAGCGGGTGGACGAGAGTCCGATACAGCACCGAGTGAGATCCGCTCGGCTGGAGATCTGCCGAGGTTCCCCGGAGCGCCATGTGCTCCTGGCAGACGTGGGCGTGGAGAAGCAGGTTGGGGTTCTCAACGTCCTGCCACTGCACGGCCGTGTTTGGGCACGCACGCCCGGTTCGGGCCCCTTGGGCATCGCACGCGGCTGGGACGACGCACGGCGCACCGGTGGTGAAGTCTTGGTGTGGCTCGCGCACTGGGCCGCTGCGAACGACGTTCATCACTCGCGATGACTCCTGATCCTGCCGGCCCGCCTCGCGGATCCCCCGTCGGCCGAGCAAAGATGATGGGTAGCGGCGAGGAGCACGCAAAGGCTGCACCACAGCGACTTCGCCGGGCCATGGCTCCTTAGTCCCACCCAACCACACCAATCCGCACGCGACGTCAGGGCAGGAGCACTCTCGACACTCACCTCGCAGTCGTAGCACCCGAGGCGAAGAGACCGCACCCACTGCGCTGCAGACAATTCCCGGGTGAAGCTGTGCACGGTCTGTGGTGTCGTCACCAGCCGCGCGGGTAGTCGCTGTACCGAGCACGCCCGCCAGTCCAACCGGAGCCGGCACAACGCCTTGTACAGCACGCGGGCCTGGCAGCGGCTCAGCGCTCGCGTGCTCCGCGCCTGGCGTGGCGGGCACGGCAATTGGTGCCCTGGCTACGCGCGCGACCCTCATCCAGCCCGCGACCTGACCGTCGATCACGTCGTGCCGCTCGCCGCTGGCGGTGCGCCGTTCGATGTCGCGAACTGCTCCGTGCTCTGCCGCTCGTGCAACTCGAGCAAGGGTGCGTCGATCGACTGGGGTGGGGTAGCCCATGTGGGGACGCCGTTGCCCGTAGACCGCGCCCGGCGAGTGTGTGCGCACGGCCGGGTTTCGCGAATTGTGGCGGGTTTTCGCCAGTGGGGTGCCGCATGACCGCCGACGCCCTCGAGGCGATGGCCGCTTCCGCGACGCTGGCCCTCCGCGCGAGCCTCGCCCCGTCGCGCCACTGCCAGGCCTGCGGCGCCGAGCTCCCGTACCTCGGCGGGCGAGGCAGGCCGCGCCGTTGGTGCGACGCCCACCATCCACGTCCCTTGCGTCTTCGCCCACGGGTGCCACAGGGCGCTAGAGTGCCCGACGCACCGCGCCCGAGGCGCTTGCGGGGTCTGATCCGGCCCCGCGACCTCGCTCACGGCCACCCGTGGGCGCCCACCTTGGCCGACGCGGCGCGAAGAGCCAGCAGGTAGCCACCAGCACCGGCGGCACCGCCCCGGCCCCCGCCAGCACCTGGCGCAAACGCGTCGTCGGATACGGCGATGGAGTCGCCGAGCAGCTGCTCCCGAACCCCGGTAACTGGCGCGTCCACCCGAAGGTGCAGCAGGCCGGGATCCAAGGTGGGCAATCGTTCGGCGACCGGTGCCTCGATACTCGTCCAATGCAACCTGACGATCCCGAAGCCCTCGTCGAACTGGCTCGGTCCGGTGCACTGCAGCGGTGGACCGCCAGCCTCTCAGCGAGTGCCGGCAACTGGGCGCCGCTCGAACGCGAGCCCGCCCTCTGGCGCATCGCCCGCCAGACCTTCTTGGAGGCTGTCGCTGGCAGGCGACCGACTGGTGGTGGCGATCCAGAGCGCGCGGCCATCATGGAAGCGCTGGCCCTCTCGTATGCGAACTCTCGGACGGAGGAGGAGGCGAAGGAGGACATGCTCCTCCTCATGACCGCTGCGGGACCGCCTCCGGGATACCTCAAGGCGCTGGACGGGCCTGCCTGGGTGCGCGTGCTCGGCGGGATCGCCGACCGCCTGGCCAACGTGGTCGACGCATTGCGGTCGCCGTTCAACCGCCGGGGCTGACCGATGCCTCCACAGCGTGGGCGATCCGAGGCGAGCAGACCATTGCCGTGTCGGCCGTTACGCAGCAACAAGTTGTGACGGGCAACCTGTCACTGGGTGATGCAAGGATCGGCCCCCTCACCGCAGTCAAGCAACCTCGGCCCATCACCTCGCGGCCCGGCAGGCGACCGGCCTGCCGGCTTCCTGGTCCTGGGCGGCCTGCACGAACAGGCCGATCTTCCTATTGGGGAGCACCCAGGGGGCGTGTAACGCTGCGCCGAGCGCCTTAAGCTCGCGAAGCACGGAACTTGCAGGGGGAAGCGTGCCCACGCCACCACCCAACACGCTCGAACTCGAGGATGCCCTTCTCGGTACCCGCTA
The DNA here is from genome assembly GCA_963849495.1 of uncultured Chloroflexia bacterium. Classification (GTDB taxonomy): domain Bacteria; phylum Chloroflexota; class Limnocylindria; order Limnocylindrales; family CSP1-4; genus CAIXZV01. Next base: position 272,477 of record CAWKHN010000010.1, read on the forward strand.
TCGTGTCATCGCCGACCTCGGCGCCGGTGCCTTCGGCCGAGTGGTGAGCGCCCGCGACACGGTGTTGCAGCGCGACGTCGCGATCAAGCTCGTGCCGATGGCCGCTGGCGATCGCCCGCCGACTGAGGAACTGCTTCGAGAGGCGAGAGTTGCTAGCGCGGCAGCACCCGCAGCTGTCGTTGTGTTCGACGTCCTGTCGGCCCCAGTGGGCATCGGGATCGTGATGGAGCTGGTTCCGCGTGGATCCCTCGTTCCTGCCGTCCGCGCCGGCACGGCCCCAGAGCGCGCCTACGACCTGGGTCGTGCGGCGGTGGAAAGCATGGCAACTGTTCACGCCTCCGGCGTCATCCATCTCGACCTGCATCCAGGGAACCTCCTGGTGCGCGGTGATCGGTCCGTGGCAGTTGCGGACTTTGGGCTGGCGAGGTTCCGGAGGACGGGCGGCTTCTCGCGCGGTGGCCACGAGCTGGTCTGGACTGCGCCTGAGCTGCTCGACTTCGGGGTCGCCTCTCCCAAGGCCGACGTGTTCGCCCTTGGCCTGGTGCTCCGCTGGATTGAGCGCCGGTCTGGAGTGAGCTTCGGAGCGGTACTCGCTAAGGCGTGCTCGCCCGACCGGCGCATCCGGCCAGCCGATGCCGGCGAGCTCCTGTCGGGCCTCGCCGCTGGGCCGGCGCACGCGTCGATGGGAGCCCAAGCGTGACCGTCATCGACCTCCTCCGAAGGCATCCCTCGGTGGAACGCGTGGCGGCGATCGTCAGTGAGGCGGACTCGCTGGTCGACACGGATCCTGACCGGGCGCACAAGCGTCTTCGAGACCTCGGACCCCGACCCTGGTTCAGGGCACCCGATAGCCAGCGCATCGCCTACGGCTTCGCCCTGCGCTCGTATGCGGCGTGGCGCCGTCACGACATGGAGGCCGCCAAGCCTGCCATGCGCGACGCATTCGCGATCTCGCCGCTCGCGGACCCACTCCTCCCCCTGGTGCCCGTGATCTCCGATGAGGAGGCAGGTCTCTCGGGCCTGCGGGCCAGAGCGATGGTCGACCGCTTCGGCGGGTGCGGAAGGGGATCCTGCGATCACACAATCGGGCTGGAGGCAGCACTCGGCGTCATCAACGCCGCAGGCAATGCGGCCGAGACGGTCCGTTGGGCTACTCGCGCAAACGGGCACGCAGACGGCACCGCCCTCCGAATCGCCGCCCACGGGCGCGCGTGGCAACTTGGTGCCCGGGCGGAAGCGGAGAGGGCGCTTGAGGGCCCGGGCGAGAGGCTCCTGGACGCTCGAGCCCGCGTTGAGCACGACCTTGGGGATCACGCGGCCGTGCTCAGCATGCTGCCACCTGAGCACGAGCTCGCACTGCGTTCGTCGCTCACGTTGCTCCTGGCCGGCTCGGCCATCCCTGATGCCAACCGGGATGTGATCCGTCACTTCAGCGAGTCCGACCCAACGGTCGCAGCGCTTGTCGCCGAGGCCGAGGGCCGCTATCGCGACGCGACCACGTCTTGGAGGCGTGCAGGGCAGCCGCTCCGCGCGTGGGAGACCGACGTCCTGGCGGACCCCAGCAAGGTCGGCCAGCCGCCTTCTCTGGCGGGACTTCATGTGGGCACGGGCTGGTTCGCCTATGCGGGAGGCTCAGCACCGCATCCAGCGACGGACCCCGAGACCGAGGACGACCGGCACAACGCTGTGGTAGCCGCCCATCGCGACACCCTCCGATCCGTGCGGGAGGCTGGCGGTGTGCCCGGGCGCCAGCTCGCCGAGCCGAGGATCGAGCGACTCAACCAGGTGCTGGGCGCGGTCGCCAGCGGGACGAAGCACGCGGCAGCGATGCTGGCCGCGACGACGCCGGACGCGCAACCCGTCGAGCTCCTGGACTCGCTCGCCATGATCCCTAATGGCCGGCGCGCGGACCCGGGGGCCGGCTGGGAGGCCTGGGCCCGGGGGCACCGGGACGTCGTCCCCCTGCCGCGGCGGACGAACCCAATCACGTGGCTCGCGGCCCGCAACGGGTACGCGCCCCCGGCCCGCGACGACATCGCTGCGCTTCCCCACGAGCAGCGCCTCCCCGTCCTCGCAGCCCTGCTCGCCACCGGTTCGACCTTCGCCCAGGCCGTGGGGTCCAACGCCATCACGGCTGAGGCGCTGGGGACTTCCCTGCCTCAAGCGCTGCCCGACCTACCGGCGCTGGCGACTGCCGTCGCGAGTTGCGCGGACCTCGACGCGGCGACCCGGCGGCGAGCGTCCGTTGTCGCGTGCGCCGCCCTCGCGAACGGCGTGGTCCGAGGCGCCTGGAGCCAAGACGCCGCCGAAGCGGCTGCCAGGCGCATGACAGCAGCGGTCGCCGACCTGCTTCCCGATCCTGATGAACTGACGGCGGACGAGGCTTTCCGCATCGAGACCGATACGCTCGAAGTGTTCCCCGAGACCACGCGCCGTCGCGCAATCGGGCCGGTGCTGCGCGAGCTTGCCGGCCTGCCACTGCCAACCAGATTGCCGAAGGGGGTTGCCCGGCTGTACCGCGCGGAACCCGCGAACGCGGCGCTCCTGCTCGCGGCAGGACGACCCGAGGCGGCGCGACACGCATGCGTGGCGAGTGTGGCTTCTGACGGAGCCCTCCTCGCCGACATCGCTGCGGCGATCGCGGATCGTCTCCTAGCAGCGGGCCGACCAGTCGACGCACTTGGTGAACTGGCAGCGATCCCGGGCGCGGAGCTCAGGCGTGTCGACACTGACTTGCTCGATCGTGTCGCAACGGCCATCGTGCGCGACCGTCGCGACGTATCGGTCGATGACGTCCTCCGTGACGCTGACCGGCTGCTCAAGGCCCTGCCAGGGCTGCCCTCGGTGGGAACCATGGTCGTGGAGCTCCTCCTTGCTCGGACGTCGGCGCGTCCCGGCAGTGCCGCGCTCGACGTTCCCGACCTCGAACGTGCATATGCGATCGACCCAGGTCACCCGGCTGTGAAGCGATCGCTGGCTGGTGCACTGGTTGTCCGAGGCATGGAGACGGTGGAGTCACGTCCCACGCAGGCTGTCGCAGACGTGGACCGGGCAACAGACCTCTACATGGCTGATGCGCAGCTCGCGGAGATAGCATCCATGGTCGCCCTCCGCGCAGGCGCGATCCTGTGGGGCAAGCAGCACAACCGCGGTGCCGCCGCCCAGGCAATCGCCGTCTCCCTCGCGATCAACCCCAACAACACCGACGCCCTCGCGGCTCGACGCGTCGTGCGAGGCTACTGATGAGCGACCCGTTCGAGACACTGCAGCTGTTCGACGAGTTCGACGCGTCGTCCGTGTCCGCTGCATTCGCCGGCGCCGTGGCCCGCGGAGTCCCGGTTCCTCAGGCAAGGGCGGCCATGGACGCCTTGCGGGATCCCGCCGAGCGCGCAGCCGCAGAGATTCTCGCTCCGTCGATGTCGCAGGCCGCTCGCCGGGCTCGTGCGGCTGGGACAGTGGGGGCAGATGATCCCGCAGCCGAGATCCTGCTGCGCGCGCTCGCCACCGTGGCCGACTGGATCGATCGGGACCTCGCCTCCAGCGCACGACGTCCATCGCGCGCCGACCTCGTCGACCAGGTCCTGCCAGCTCTGCCGGGACACCTTGAGCCGTGACCAACCTTAGCGTGGCGGCAGCGACCGGGCAGTTGATGCAATCGCTCGCTGACGCGCGGGACGAGATCCGGACTATGGAACGCGATCATCGACGCGCGACCGAAACGATGCTGCGCGAGGTGATGGAGGTCGCTGACGGGATCGAGCGGATGCAACGAAGCGTTCCGCCGGACCAGGCGGCCGGTCTCCAGGCCGTCGTGGCACAGATCCACGAGTTGCTCGGTGCGCACGACCTCGTCGCGTTCCGGCCTGCCGTGGGCAGCGACGTCGACGGCCACACATGTGAGGTGATCGCCACAAGCGAGAGGCCGGGCCTCCGAGCCGGGACGATCACGGCGGTGATCAGGTCTGGCTACCGGGGCGGTGACCGGGTCGTCCGACGCGCCGGCGTCGAGATCGTGAAGGAGCAAGCATGACGCGTGCCATCGGAATCGACCTGGGGACCACCAACTCCGTCGTCGCGACGATCTCACGAGGAAAGCCCCAAGTCGTTCCCACGCGGAATGACGATCGCGACTGGACGCCGTCGCTCGTCCTGCACGAGGGGGGCACATTCACCGTCGGCCACGAGGTGGACGCCATCGCTTCGGCGCGTGCCTCCGTGGTGGCGCACTCGGTCAAGCGCCTGATCGGTCGACGGTTCCACGACGCGGAGGTCGAGCGGATGCTGGCCGACCGCCGATTCCAGTTCCCCGTAGTCGAGCACCCCGACCACCCGGGCGAGATCGGGATCGACCTCGACGGTCTCGTGCTCACACCTGAGCAGGTGTCCGCGCAGGTGCTGCGCAGCCTCAAGGAGGATGCCGAGCACACGCTTGGCGAGGCCGTGGGGCATGCCGTCATCACCGTCCCGGCCTACTTCCGCGACCCATCGATCGTTGCCACCCGCACGGCTGGACGGATTGCGGGCCTCAGCGTGCAGCACGTGATGCCCGAGCCAACCGCCGCGGCGCTCGCCTATGCGCTGGGCGACGACGACGCGATTGACGGCATCCGCCATGTTCTCGTCTACGACTTCGGCGGCGGGACCTTCGATGTCTCGATCCTGATGTCGGCTCCTGGAGCACCCCTCCAGGTGCTGGCCGTCGACGGCGACAACTTCCTTGGCGGCGATGACATCGACTTCGAGATCGCGCGCTACTGGGATCGCGAGATGCGCACCGAGCTCGGCGTGTCGGTCCTCGACGGGACTGGGGTCTCGGACTCGGGGCCGTATCCGCTGACCGCGGTGCAGTGGACGCTCCGGGTGGCCGCCCGTGACGCGAAGGAGAAACTCGCCGGCAGCGCCCCTTCCAAGAGCCTGACCAAGCCAGCGCTCATCCTGCGGGACGACGGCACGATGCTGAGCCCAACTTGGACGTTGACCCGCGATGTCCTGGCCCGGTTTGCCGACCCGAAGATCGACCGGACGTTCGAGGTGGTCGAGCGCGCGCTCGCGGCTGCCAAGCTCGGCCACGCGGACATCCATGACGTCGTGGTCGTCGGCGGTTCCACGAAGCTGGCAGGGGTCCTCGAGCGGCTCCGCTCGATGTTCCCTGGGGCCGAGATCCGCAACTCCGTGAGCCCGATGCTCGTTGTCGGCGTCGGTGCGGCTCAGCAGACTCGGATGCTGCTCCCGTGGACGTGCACGGAATGCGGAAGGACGAACGACGCAACCGTCACCCAGTGCCTCGGCTGCGGGGCGGATGGAGATCGCCCCGACCACGACTGTCCGGCTTGTGGCGCGATCTTCGCGGACAGCGATGAGACGTGCCCGAACCCAGCTTGCTCGACGCGGATCGCTCGGCCTTCGGCGCCTGTCGAGGTGCTGTCGCACGCCCTGATGCTCAAGACCGCGGGCGGTGGCTGGCACACGATGGTTGACCGGGGAACGCCGGTCTTTCCGAGCAGGAAGCAGGCCGCCACACCGTCCGCATGGGTTGAGTTCGCCGCTCAGCGCACGGGCCAGGACATCGAGCTGCCCGTGGGCCAGGCGGCTGACGATGCTGGCCGTGATCCGACGCCGATCGCGCACTTCCGTGTCGTCGATCCCCCGACCGACCTCGTGGCTGGCGACCGTGTCAACGTGCGACTCGTCCTCGATGGCGATCGTGCCGCCGCGGCCGAGGTAGAGATCCAGGGTCGGCTCTTCGCCACCAAGCGCGTCGACTTCGCGGACCTCGAGCCGGCGACATCGGATGCGGGCGCCGCCGACGGCGACGAGGGGAGTGGGGGTCGGGCCGGATGGTATCGGCTGCTGGCGTCGGGCGCGGACATCCTCCCAGGGGCCTCGCACAACCCAGGTGCACAGGCATTCGTCGAGGAGCTGCGGGACGCCAGCGTCGAACTCGAACACATTGCCGATCGGCTAGAGCAGGCCGAGAAGGCCGGCGATGCCGCCGAGGCCGACCGCATCCGGGAAGAGGCCGAAGCCCACATCCAGGACAACCTGCCGATCGCCCCCACCCTGGCGCTCGCAGCGGTGATGGCGGCAGTGACCGACGACCTCGATGCCCGGCGCGATCTGCAGGCCGGCATCGAAGACGTCCGCCAGGCGATCAGCATGGGCAGCGTAGACGACGTGCAGCTCGCGTTCGCTTCCCTGAACGAGGTGATGTCCAGGGTTCAACTCCCGGACCATGAGCTCCCGGGGGCCGACGCCAACCTCCTCGCCAAGTATAGGCAATGACAGAGGCCGGCAGCGCGACGCGCTCAGCGATCGACGTAGGTACGTGGCCGGTCCAGTGCCCCGTTGATCAACGATGGATCCCGCAGGGCGACACGTGCCCTGATTGCGGGTCGTCCGTCGCGCCGCTCCGGTCCCTCAACGCCCTGGCCGCCTCGCTGCTCGAGGAGGCCAGCCACTGTTCCGACCCGGGCACCGCTGCCGCACTCGTCTCCGAGGCGTCGTCGCTGATCCCTCAAACCGAGAGGTTCCATGAGGCCGCGGCAGAAGCCCTCGAGGCAGCGGGAAGGCCCGACCTCGCGCTGGAGCAGGTCAATGCCGCCCTCGCGATCGCGCCGCGCCGCGTGGATCTCCAGGCCCGCGCCGCCGCGCTCGCCGTACAGCCGGTCGCGCACCGCCCACGCTTGGATCAGACGAGACGCTGGGGCGCCCTTGCGGGCGCTGCGGTCGTGCTGATGGTCGTCGGGGCGCTCGGAGGCGGTCTGATCAGCCGTGCCGCGGCCGGACCGGAGGGGACCAGCCCCGCAGCGGCCCCGAGCTCTGTGGCAATCGCCTCACCGATCGCCACCGCGGGTGCCCCGTCCTCGCCGACTCCTGGACCCACGGCATCGCCCGCACCCTCGGAGAGTGCGCCGCCGGTGGCGAGCCCCGATCCATCGCGGCTTGTCCGGGCTGCGCTGGCGGCCGCCACGATCCCGGGGGGCGAACGACTGGCTGTGGAGTTGATCGGCGACACGGTCCGGATCTCCGGGCCGGTCGCTGACGCCGGTGCCCTTTCGCAACTGAAGACGGCGATCGACCGGGCGCTCCCAGGTGTCAAAGTTGACCTCGACGGCGTGACCTTCCCTCGCCCCCGATTCGCGTTCGTCCAGCGCGGCGACACGCTCTGGTCGATCGCGGCCCGCACATACGGCAACCCCGGGCGCTGGCGCGCCATCGCCGCCGCCAACCCTGGGATCGACCCCTCCAACATCCATACCGGCCAGAGGCTGAATATCCCGTGAGCCACCGCGTGTGGGAGCTGCCCCTCTTGTGAACGTCATCGGGCGAACAAGCCGGATCATCCCGCTGGGCATGAAACTGGACGAATGCGCCAGTTGCCGAGCGCTTGCCGCTCATGCGGTCGCTCGGCGGGTGCGATGGTTCCACGTGTTCTCGCTTCTGCTCGTCCGGCTGGGCTCAGATCACGTGCTCGTCTGCGGTCAATGCGGACACGAGACCCAGCTTGCCGACGATGTAGCCAGCAAGGCGATGAGGGAAGGATCCATCCAAGTCGATCGCGATCGACCTGCGGTCGACGCGGCAGTGTCGACCAGGACGAGCGCCGGCGTCGTGAACGGACTCCCTCCCATCTCGCTGCAGCGGCTGGACCCGGTGGTGGTGCGTGCCAACTTGGAGCATCGACTTCGGGAGGTCGTTCCCGTACGCCTGCAGGGTCGCCAGGCGCTCTACGACCGTGTCTGGCCTGCCGTCGCGGCGGTGTTCGGACTCGCGGTGGTCGGAGGTGGCGGGTTCCTGGCGATCCAGGCGACAGGCATCACAGCGGGAGGCCCGCAAGCAAGCCCGATCGCGGCGGCAGCCTCAGCTTCCCCGACTTCCTCGCCCTCCCCAAGGGCCACACCGCGGCCCACCCAGCGGCCGTTCGAGGTTGGCTTCAATTGGTGGACGCAGGCCTACATCGACCACGTGCAGCCGTGCTACACGGTCGGTGCGTGCGACCTCGACTGGTTGATCCAGTACGACGACGGCACCTCGAAGCCCTTGGCCGCCGAGGCGACCCGTATCGGCGAGCTGTACCGCGATTACGACGGCGTCGACATGGGTTCCGTTTCCGACTGCCGGCAGGAGCATGGGTCGTCCTTCACGCTCCTGGCATCGATCGCCTCCGAGATCGAGGTGATCCAAGCCCTCAAGCCAGAGGAAGCCATGCCAAAGTGGCGGCCCGCGCTCGCCATCGCCTTCGAGCCGTGCAGCGCGTCACTCCCCGACCTCGAGGCAAGTTCGACCGCCCTCCGCGAGTCCTTGGCGGATGCGCGTGCGCAACTCGCGAAGGTCCGAAAGCTCATTGGCGCCAAGAACTGGGCCGGAGCTCGCGAGGCCTCCGCACCCTTGGCCGAACTGGCGGCGACGATCATGCGCACAGCAGCGCGCGACTTCCCGCCGACGGGCGCGCCGACATGGGCCCCGATCCGGGGAGCCGGGTGGGACCTCATGCGGGTGAGCGGTCTCATCCAAGTGAAGCGGCTGGCGGGCGCGAAGTCGACGAGCAGCCTCATCGACGCGACTCTCAAGTCGATCGACAGGATCAAGCTGCCGCAGCCCTAGGCTCGACAGGTCGATCCGGATCGATGGCGACTCCTCAGGATGTCTGGAGTCGCGCCACTCGCTGGTCCCAAGTAGGAGGCAGGACGCCAGCGGTCGCGAGCGCCTCGTACGACCGCTGGCTTGGGGCGGAATCAGGGTAGGTACCGGCGACGACTCGGTAGAGGACGCTCCCAGCCACCATGCGCCGGTAGGCGTCATAGTGGGCGGCAAGCGTCGTTGCGATGATCTCCTTCTCGGGGCCAGTTGCCAGATCATCGCAGTCCGCAGCCGACAGGAGTTCCCGCACGAACGCTCCCGTCACATCTCCTGTGAAAGGACTTGGCGCAAGAAAGGGCGGGAGCGGCTTGGACTGCGCGAGACCGACGATGGCGATCGATGCCTTGAGCGCGACGTGTGGGTCGCCTGTGAGCCCGAGGTCCTCCTCGACATACGTAATGGCGTCGTCCGTTGCGTCCTCGAGGGCTTGGTCCTCAGTCGCCTTGACGACTGGTGCTATGCGGTCCCACCACGCCATCGTCGGTGGCTCACGACGCCGGAACTTGTCTAGGACTCCCACTCACTCCTCCTGGTGGTGGCAGGCCAAGCCACCGCTTCTGGCGATGCCGTCGCAATTGGTGACGTCTAGGCCGAGACGCTAATTGCCAAGGAGCCGCTTCCACCCAGACTTGGGCTTCTCCAGCAGGAGATCCCCCATGCGCAGGGCCACGTTCCACTTCTCCTCTTCAGCAACGAGGTCGGGGTGTGTCCCGGGCTTCCATGGGCTGGCGGCCCAGTTCGCCACTTCGTTGTTGAGGGCGTTCAAAAAGCCAACCGAGTAGTCCGACATGTAGGACTCCGGGGCCCGAAGGAACGCCTGCATCCACTCGTCCTGGTTCGCGTCGCTCATCAACTGGGTGAGGAGTCGGAGGCGCTGCTCAGAGTGCGTCACCTGGACGGCATCCGGCCCAATACGCTTCAGGTCGCGAGCGTAGGCCTCGATGATCGCTGAGGCGCACGCGTAGCCGGGCGTTCCCTTGCCGTACTGGAACATGCTCCGTGCGATCGCCCGCAAGGCAATGGGCGCGTCTTCCTGGCCCCGCAGTCGCCAGGCCTCGGTCGTATCCGGAACCGCCGTCTCGGTCATGGGCTACCCCCTGCATCTCTCACGGCTTTGTATGGGACGCACCCGCAAGGTTCGCCCTGACGCGAGCGAGCCGGCAATGGGTAGATGGTCCTCTCGACCAAGCGTTCCACGAACGTGCTGCTTGCTAGCTCCGTGTCACGCACACGGCAACCAAGCGACGCCACCGAGCAGCCCGCGCGGTCGCAACTAGGCCACGGACAGCGGCGGCACCCGCTCGAGCGCCGCTTGGAAGATCGCGGTCGCGTCGTCGTAGAGGCGCCGCGCCCGCTCGGCTGACAACGCGCCGTCTACGACGACATACTCGCGGACCAGGTATGGGAGCTGCGCCGCGCTCATGTAGTGGCCGCTGACGCGCCGGGTCGGCTCGATCGGGATGCCGACGGCGCGGCTGGCCTCGAGCAGGGCCCGCTCGTAGGTGTCGCGAGCGCGCCGTCGATCCCCGTCTGGCCCATCCCACTGGAGTTTGAACCGCACCCGACTGCCGGCAATCTCCCAATAGAAGCGGGCCTGCTCCCAACCGGCGAGAGGCAGCGTGGTCCACGCGTCGCCGTTGAGGATCCAGTCGGGCCCGCCCCGGTTTGTCGCCCTATACGGGTGGACGTCGACCGGCCAGACATCGGCGATCGCCTGGTATAGGCGGAGGATCGCGACGTGGCTCCCGCTCGCCGGATCGTGCGTCCCCGACCAGACCGCCGCATCCTGGGCAAGTCGCTCGGCGTAAGCCGCCTGCAGCTCACCAAGCGCGCCATCGGCTGCGGTGATCACAAGACCCGCGAGGAGCTCCGGTACCCCGAGATACAAGACCCCAGGCTCGCGATCGATCTCGAAGAACGAGGTCCCTAGCAGGACGTACGCGCGCTCGGCACCAGCCGCCTCGGCGAATTCCCGCTGGCGCTTGCGCTGGTCCCAACCCGACGCGGCGGCGAACTTCAACTCGATGTACATCCCCGCCGTGCCTGCTCCGTCGAGCAGCGCAAGATCGAAGATCCCGCGCTCGGGTTCGATCACCACCCCCGGCCGCGATTCGTGCGCCCAGAGCCCGAGGGCCCGTGCGAGATCGGTGTTGTGGAACAACTCCGCGAGCACGTGCTCGTGGGTGATCTCCTGGCGCCACAGTCGCTCCAGAAGCAGCTGCAGGCCGGGGCTTGGCGCGCCGACCGAGGCTCCGTCAATGGTCACGCGATCCCCTCCCTTGCCTCCGATGATGGCGGCACATCGAGCTCGACGCCGAGGCACAGCCCCGCGGCAACGACCTGGTCAACGACCGCAGCCCACACGCTCCGAATTTCATCGGGTGTCGCCTCGGTTGCCTTGGCCCCCATCGCCAGCCGCTGCGTGAGCCACCGGCGGTCGAGCTCTATCGCCGGCCGGGCGAAGGCACCGCCGCCGGGCACATACGGCCGGCACGGTACGAAGCTATAGGGTGAGCCCGGGTCGTCGGCGTGCCGGGCGCCCTCGTACAGCCGGAGGGCCTCGTGGCCGCGGTCCTCGGTGGCGCGCAGCGGATCGAACACCACCGACCGCACCCAGTCCGGCACATCAAGGTGGTCCGGCGCTCCGCGGACGTAGTCAACTCCTTGGCGAGCGACGACGAACACGGTGTCGAGGACGAACGCCCCTCGAAGAGCCGACCCGAACAGGACGAGCGACCCGGGCGGGAGGCGCCGGAGGGCGGCGTTCCGGCTCTGGCGACAGTTGCTGTACCGGAAGCGGTCGCCGAAGACCAGGGGGTCGGTGTTCTGGAGCAGCCGACGGTGACGCGGGACCTCCCACCAGGGCTCGTGCAACCAGCGCGGTCCGTCGCGGAGGCCTGGTGGGTACGACTCGACCACCCGCGACTGCGGCTCCCACTCACCCCAGAGCGTGACTGGCCCCCGCTGGACGTCACCTGGATTGAGGTACGTGCCGGTTGCCTTGAGGAACTTGCGGTGGTGCTGGCCCCGGTTCCAATCCATGTCCTCGTCACGCGGGCGGTGCTCGCTGCCCGGATGCGGGAACTGGACGATGTAGGGCCGGTCTCTGCGTTCGGTCATCGCGCGCCCCGCTGCCACGCCCGGGACGCCTCGACGCACTGACGGGGCGAGGACTGGTCCTCGCCGGCCATAGGCGCGCGCGTCATCCCTTGCCCGGCTCGCCGTCGAGCAGCACCTGCGCCCGCTGCGCGATGGCGAGTAGAGTGCCGCGCTCGTACGCGCTGGCGATCTCGCCGTCGCTGAACCGCTCGCCCCGGAGGATCGTCGTCAGCAGGTAAATCAGGTCGTCGTGCGAGGCGCCGGCGATGGCCGAGGGGTCCGCGATCAGCCGCTGCGCCTCGGGCGTTCCGGCCCAGCGCATCCAGTCGACCGGCCGCACGAGTTTGGCCGCGTACATGTTCTCCAGGAAGCTGTCGACCTCGGGCTCGTACTCGTACCAGCCCAGGTGGATCATCCCGGCGGCATCCGTCTCGCCGCCCTGTAAGCGGCCGATCGGGCCGTGCGACTCGAACGTCTCCGCGTATCCCGCGAGGACGCGCAGGCTCGCCTTCGAGATTCTCACTTTGCCTGGCTCGGCTGCCCGACGTAGCGGAACTCAGATTGCCAGCGGCCGAGGACCGGGTAGAGGGCTGAGGCCGGATGGGTCGCCCAGAGGAGCACGTCGAGAATGCGGACCAGCGATCGCTCGATCGGCTGGCCGTCGGCGCCGATTATTGTGGCGAGCCCATCCTGGATCGTCCGCAGGCCGTCGAGGTTCAGGCGGCCCTCGACCCGCATGTGCTCGATGAGCTTGGTGGCCGTCGTACCGCGGCCGCCCAGCTGGTCGACGACGAGACTGTCGAGGATCGGCACCAGCGCCGGCCGCTTGAGGTGGAGCAGCTTCGTCGCCACCGACAGCCCTCGGTGATCGCCGACCATCTCCCCGAGCGCCGTCCCCAGGCGGTCCGCGACGTGCCCTTCCTCCCACTCGGCATCCGAGAGGGCGAGAAGTCTCCAGGAGGGGTCGATCGCGGTCAGCCACGGGCGCGGGACGCCGTCGAGCAGCCCGATCCACCACTTCTCGGGCATGCGCGTGGCCATGCTGCCGTTGACCGCCCGCAGGTCCGCCTGCTCGAAGCGGTCCTTCGGGCAGGACGCAGCCCGGGCGTCGTAGGACTTCGGCCCGACCGCGCTGCGGTCGAGGCGGAAGAACAACTCCGCGACCCACTGCGCCCCATGGATGACGAGGGGCGGGCCACCGTCCACGCGGCGGATGGTGACGGTGATCGGGTCGCCGCCGAGCTTGAGGTCCGGCGCTGCCTGATTGATCGCCCGGCTACCACCAGAGCGATGGGCGGCGGCGCCGGTCGATTCCGGCCCCTCGGGCACATCCGGCCGGCACGATCCGCAGCCGTGGGGGGTCCCGGACGTCCGCTCCTTCGTCCAAGCGAGCAGCTCATCAACCGAGTCGGCGCACGCCTTGCCGTACTGCGCCGTCCAGCGCCTGCCGGCGGCGAGCTCGCGATTGATCAGCCGGCAGCTCGCCCGGTGCACGACTAGGTAGCCGGCCGCTAGGTGGGCGTACGTGTTGAGGACGTACCCCTCGTCGTGCGCCTCCAGCCAGGCGATGTAGCCCGCGTCATCTTGGAGGAACCACCGCGTCACGAGGCGCCTCCGAGGCTCAGGGTGCGACTGTCACGGCTCATCCTCGGCTCCTTTTGCGTTCGGCGAGATACGCGGAGATTTGCACCCGCGCGCGCTCGAAGCGCTCGACGCTCCACCGGTCGCCGTTCGGGTTCTGGACCGTCGCGATCACGCCGACCCCGGTCCCGACGATCCCCCCGAGCTCCCGCCGACTGAGGCCAGTCGAGGCGAAGTACGCGCGGACCTCCAGCGGGTCGGCCTTCGGCTTGAGCTGCCGCGGTCCGACCGGCGTTGCCGGTGACGGTGGGCGAGGGGCCCCGCCTGATGATCGACGTCTGGGCGCGGGCACCGGACGGGGCAGCGGCGGCGCGTCGGCGGCCGCTCGGATGCGGTAAGTGACGTCCTCGACGCCGGGCATCGCCCACACCGAGTCGCGGAGCATCAGGCGCCAGGCATTGACGTAGTCGTTCCTGACCGCCAGCTGTCGCACGACGTCCACCGGGACAAGGGCAGCGCGGAGGACTTCGAAGTCCGCGGAGAACAGGATCCCGACCAGGAGGTCGAACGGGTCCGCCCCTGGCTCGAGGCCGCGGATGGCGCTCAACTGGCGCGACGAGTTGCGCGGTGTCAGACGCCGGCTCTTTACCTGGTAGCGGATGCCGTCGTCGCTGACCGCGTCGTACCCGATCGACGAGTTGCCGGCCAAGGAGACGCCAAACGCGCGCGCCGTCAGATACTCGGCGTAGTCGCCGACGGGGTTGTTGGTGCTCCGGACAAGGCCGCGCCCATGGAGTTCCTCGACGATCGCCGAGTAGAGGGCGAGCAGCGCAGGCGCCGACTCGGCGGACAGCGCGTGACGCTGCGCCACGGACGGTGCTCCCTCTGGCGCGGGCGCCTTTGCGCCGCCTGGGGCCACGGTGACGTCGTCCGGCCGATCCGTCACGAGGTTCCTCCGGACGGTTCCTGCCCGAGTCGTGCGCGCGCCGCCCGTCGTTCCTCGTCGCTGAACAGCGCCGCGTATTCCGGGAGCAGGACGTGGTGCTCGACCGTCAGGTCGAGCCGTCCGAGCAGGAACAGCTCGCCCAGCCCGTCCTGGACCTTCTCAGTAGCGAGCAGCCGGTGCGCGGTCTCGACCCCGCCGTAGGTCTGCACCATGTCGAGGAAGCGCGTCGGGCGGTAGCCGAGCCTCGCAGCGCCGTGGCAGATCTCCAGCATCGCCGCATCGAAGCGGCGCTTGAGTCCCGCCGAGTCATCCACGACACATCCCTCCGGCCACAGGGTACTCAACAGCGTGCCAGCTCCGGTGGCACGACGACCAGGGCCTCAGCGGACCTTCCACCACGTCGCTGCGCGCCCGGACGTGCGCAGAGCTCCAAGCGGTTCGCCCCCTGGGTCGATCGTCAGCCCGTGCGAAGCCGATGCCAGCTGACGCGCATCGTGTCCATGGCACCGCCGCCCAGCCAGCCACTACCAACGGAGCGCGTCTGGCCCGTGTGGGCTCCAGCCATCGAGGTAGGGCTTGAGGTCGTCCGGCTCGGGCTCCTCGACCTGTGGCTTCAGAAGGTCAGGGTTGTGCACCGGGTCAGCCGCGTCGAGCCTGCGTTCGGCGAAGTCGAGGTGCGCCAGGAGCTCGTCGCGGCGCGGGGCGTCGACCCCGGCTGCGGCCTCCCGGGCGGCCGCGAGGAACGCGCGGTGGCGCCCGATCGCATGCCAGGCGTCCGACGACGCCTCGAACGCCTCCCAGCGGGCCCGCTCGTCGTACCTCGTCTTGGCCGCGGCCATCGCGGCCTCCCACCGGTGCCGTCGCTCGGCGGCCGCCCTTTCCCGCTCCTGCGCCTCGTGCTCCGCCTCGAGCCGGTGCAGCTCGATCCGCCGGAAGACGCGGGGCAGCCGCTCGTCGAGCGTCATCGTGGCCGAGTCGCGGATCCGGTAGCCGCCGCTGTACCCCATCCCCGGGCCGTCGACGATCATCTCGAGGACCCCGGTACTCACGAACTCGAACTGGCGGTTGTCGAGCCAGGCTGCGCGGGTCGATCGCTGGGCCCAAGGGCGCCGCGGCACGGGCGTCTTGCTCGGTGCCGAGACCTCCTGGATGCGGACGGCGTAGGTCCCCGCAGGCGCGCGCAGCGTCAGGCAGGAGCGGCCAGGATCGCGCCTGCCGTAGGCGTCGCCCACCGGGGGCAGCCCGGACGACCGAAGCGAGACGACCTCCACGCCCCGCCGGGGCGCCTCGTCGGCGATCGCCTGGAGGATCTGGCCGGCGCGCGAAAGGTGCTCCCGACTGACCGCCAGCCAGTCCCGGTCGTCGAGGTACGCCCTGACGGCGGGGTGGTAGCGTGCGACGCGCTCGGGCACTGGCACCGGGCGCTCCTCGACGAGGTCCTCGAAGTGCCGGACGAGCACGACCTCGTAGGCGGGGTGGGACCAGGAGCCGGCGTTCTTCACCTCGAGCCTCCAGCCCCTCGGTCGGCTCGCGGCGTGGCGGCTGTGACGCACCAGCTCCTCGTATGCGGCGCTGGCCTCGGCGTCGCCGCCGATGGACAGGCGTCCGTCCGCTGCGAGCACGCGGGCGATCAGGCCCTCCGAGCCGCCGACGGCATCGGCCACCGCCGTGGGGTGCCTCTCAAGCCACGCGCGCCCTGCTGGCGTGATCGACGCCTTCCATGTGGCGGCGGCGCTCTTGACGTTCGCGAGGCCGCGACTCTTGAGCGACGCGGCGCTGATCTTGCGGCTGACCTCGGTCTCCTCATCGACGGCCGGACAGCCGTCCCGGATCCACTCCAACGTCGCGACCTGCTTCTCGCCGAGCGCGTCAACCGTTCTGCCCATGCGCGGCTCCAATCTTGATTGCCCGGAGGCCTAGAAGCCCCTCCAAATGCCGTCGCCTGTTGCGGGCTTTGGCGCTCAAGCCGAGAGTCGTGCGAGCCCTTACCGCACCCGGCTACTCCGCAAACTGGTGTGCGAAGGTGCTCGGGCGTCGTTGGTGTGGATTGAGGAGGGAACGTACGAGACCTCGTGGATCGACACCGAGCGGCACCGCCTTCGGCCCAACACTCCGTTGGGTCGCACCGACTCTAAGGCACCTGGTGGCGCAGCTGAACGAACCCCGACTCACACGCCAGCGCCCAGACTTCCCGCACCTGTTGAGCGATCGCGCCATGAACGAGCACTCCCATCTCAAGCTGCGTTTCAAGTCCTGGCCCAGTGAAGTTCGCACTGCCGATGTACGCGGCGGTCGCGTCAGCCAGGCAGAACTTCGCGTGGAAACCAAGGCGAGAGGCGTCGCCCCCAGCAAGAGATGGCACCCAGATCCGGAGCGACGCCGTTGCTCCGCGGCCGAGCTTGCGAACGTCTAGTGAGCCGAGACCGGCTTCGGTACCGAGCACATCCAGAGTCACCCCTCGTTGGAGCGCCGCGTTCGCCGCAACGGCCACCGGACCCTCGGACAGTCCGTGACCCCACTGCATGAACGGGGCGCCGAGCACGACAGACGTTCGTGCCCCTGTGAACAGCTCCACGAGAACGCCCATCGTCATTCGCGTACTGCGCCCGTAGAGGACATCGCCGCCCGAACTAGGGAGCGTCAGAACCAGTTGAACTTGGCCGTCCGCCTCCGGTCTCACGGGCTAGTCGAGGGAGGAATCGAGATAGCCGACGTCGACTCGGCAGCTGAGTGGGCATGATCACCAGAACTGGCCCCACTTTCGGGCCTTGTGATCACCAGAACTGGCCCCACCCCCGACCCCATCGCAGACCCGTACGCTCGCTGACTGTCGAAGGTCCGCAGCGTCCGGGAGAGGGAGTTGTCGAGGGTGGAGCAGTTCGAGCGTATCCGTCGTGAGCACCGGGAGGAAGGGGTGTCGATCCGCGAGCTGGCGCGCCGCCATGGCGTGCATCGGCGCGCGGTCCGGCAGGCCCTTGAGTCCGCGGTGCCGCCGCCCCGGCAGCCGTACCCGCGGACGAAGCCGGCGATCGGCGCCCATGCGGAGGTCATCCGCCGCTGGCTGACCGAGGACCAGGACGCGCCCCGCAAGCAGCGCCACACGGCGCGGCGGATCTGGGAGCGCCTGGTCGACGAGCAGGGCGCGACCATGTCGGAGGTGACCGTCCGCCGGTACGTTCGCGAATGCCGGCGCGAGCTGCATCTCGACCACGTGGACGTCGCGATCGTCGCGCTCCACCACCCGGGCGACGAGGCCCAGGTCGACTTCGGCCTCGCCGACGTGTTCATCGCAGGGGTGCGCACCCAGGTGGCGGTGTTCGAGCTGCGCCTGTCCCACTCGGGGGCGGCGGTCCACGTCGCCTTCGGCTCCGAGGGCCAGGAAGCGTTCCTCGAGGGCCACGTCACCGCGTTCGCGAGGCTCGGCGGCGTGCCCGCCCGGATCCGGTACGACAACGCGCGAGCGCTGGTCGCCCGGGTCCTGCGGGGTCGCAACCGGGACGAGACCGAGCGGTTCATCGCGCTGCGCAGCCATTACGGCTTCGACTCGTTCTTCTGCATCCCGGGCGAGCGGGGTGCCCACGAGAAGGGCGGCATCGAGGGCGAGGTCGGCCGGCAACGCCGGCGCTTCTTCGTGCCCGTGCCCAAGGTGAAGAGTCTCGCCGAGCTCAACCGGAAGCTCGAGGCGGCCGACCGGGCGGACCTCGCCCGCCACATCGGGGCCCGCCGACAGACGGTCGGCCAGGACGGCGAGGCAGACCGGGCGGCGCTCCGGCCGCTGCCCGGCGAGCCCTTCGACTTCGCGCGGGTCACCCCGGTCAAGGTCGACGCCCGATCGCGGGTGTGCGTCCGCCAGTGCTTCTACTCCGTGCCGGCGCGGTTCGCCGGCCGAACCCTGACCGCCCGCATCGGGGGTACCGCGATCGAGGTCACCGATGCGGGCTCGGTCGTCGCCCGCCACGAGCGGAGCACGGTCCGGGGCAGCCAGACCCTCCTGCTCGACCATTACCTCGAGATCCTCGTCCGCAAGCCCGGCGCGATGGCGTCCTCGCTGGCGCTCGCCCAGGCGCGCGAGCAACGCGTGCTGACCGCCGCCCACGAGGCGTTCTGGAAGCGGGCGCGTCGCAAGTTCGGTGACAGCGGCGGCACCCGGGCGCTGATCGAGGTCCTCCTGCTCCATCGAGTCGCTTCCCCTTCGTCGCCGTCCACGCGGCGCTCGATGTGGCGAACCGGGTGGGCTCCGCCGATCCCGCCCTGGTCGCCATCGAGGCCCGCCGGATCGCGGAAGGGCGAGGCCCCACCGGGTCGGCGGTCGAGCGCCCGGCGCTGCGCCGCTTCGACCGCGACGCCCCCGTGCTCACCGTGTACGACGGGCTGCTCGCGGGGACGGTCCGATGAGGGGCCTGACCGAGGAGGCGGCGGGGGTCGCGATCGGGGTTGCCACTCGGGTGCTCCACCTGCCCACGGTCCGGACGTCGGCCGACGAGCTCGCCGCCGCGGCGGTCCGGGACCACCTCACCCACCGGGCGTACCTCGCCGAGCTCCTGGCCGCCGAGGTCGAGGACCGCGAGGCACGCCGCCGGGAACGCCGGATCGCCGAGGCGCGGTTCCCACAGGATCAAGCATCTCGCCGAGTTCGACCTCGGGGCGACACCGACGATCGAGCCCGCGGTGCTCGGGACGCTGGCGACCGGAGCCTGGATCCGCGCCGGCGAGCCGGTCGTCCTGCTGGGCGACAGCGGCACCGGCAAGACGCATCTCCTGATCGGGCTCGGGATCGCCGCCTGCGAGCAGGGGCTGCGGGTCCGCTACGTGACCGCGGCGGCCCTCGTCAACGAGCTCGTCGAGGCCGAGGACGAGCGCGACCTGAGCCGGGTGGTCGGCAAGTACGGGCGGCTGGACCTGCTGTGTCTCGATGAGCTCGGATACCTGCACCTCGACCGGCGGGGTGCCGAGCTCCTGTTCCAGGTGCTCACCGAGCGCGACGAGCGGGCCTCGATCGCGGTCGCCTCCAACGCGCCGTTCAGCGAGTGGGGCCAGACGTTCACCGACCCGCGGCTCGCCGCGGCGGTCGTCGACCGGCTCACGTTCCGGGCCCACATCCTCGAGACAGGCTCCTCGTCGTACCGCCTGCGGACCAGCCAGGCGAAGCGGAAGGAGGGATCGCCAGCGGCCTGATCACCGACCCGATCGAAGGTCAATACAGCGGTCGGGGGTGGGGCCAGTTCTGATGATCACGGTGGGGCCACTTGACGTGATCATTCCCAGCTGAGCGTCCGGTCCTCCGAACAGAAATGCCCGGCTCAGGTTCAGGTTGAAGAACCGGCAGCTCGTCTCGGCAAGTCAACATGGAAGGACCGGCACTCGCGCACCATCGTGGATTGCGCGGGTCGCTCAAGCTTGCCCGCACAGAGCCACATACGGGAGGCCGGTCCATGAATGAGCGTACCCGCTTCGTCGGGCTCGATGTCCACAAGGCGACGATCGCGGTCGCGGTTGCAGACGCCTTCGGCGATCCGGAGGACCACAGCCAGATCGCCAACGACCCGTCCGCGGTGCGACGGCTGATGCAGCGGCTCGGCGAGCCGGACCTCCACCTGCAGGTCGCCTACGAGGCGGGCCCCACGGGGTATGCCCTTCATCGCCAGCTGACCGCCATGGGCATCGCGTGCGTAGTCGTGGCGCCCTCGCTCATTCCCGTCAAGCCCGGTGACCGGATCAAGACCGACCAGCGCGATGCGGCCAAGCTGGCCCGGCTGCTGCGCAGCGGCGACCTCACGCCGGTCTGGGTGCCCGACGAGGCCCACGAGGCCCTGCGCGACCTGGTCCGGGCTCGCGACGATGCCAAGGTGGACCTGCTGCGCGCCAAGCACCGCCTGGGCAAGTTCCTGCTCCGCCGCGCCATCCACCCGCCGGTCGGGGTGCGGGCCTGGAGCCGTGCCCATGACGCCTGGCTGGCGGGGCTCACCTTCGAGCATGCCGCCGACGGGGTGGTGATCGAGCACTACCACGCGGTCGTGCGCGAGGCGGCCGAGCGCGTCCGGCGCCTCGAGACCGCCCTCGCGCAGTGCGCCGCGACGAGCCCGCACGCCGAGCTGCTGGCGGCCCTCCAGGCCATCCGAGGCATCGGCTTCCTGACCGCGGTGACCATCGTCGCCGAGGCCGGCGACCTGCGCCGCTTCCCCACGGCCCGCCAGTTCATGGCCTACGTCGGTCTCGTCCCCTCCGAGCATTCGAGTGGCGCCTCGCGGCACCGCGGCCACATCACCAAGACGGGCAATCGCCTCATCCGCCACGTGCTGGGCCAGGCCGCCCACAACGCGCGCTATCGCCCCAACGTGAGCACCTCCCTGCGCGCACGGCAACGTGGGGTCTCGCCGGCGGTCGTCGAGCTCGACCGGCGGGCCCAGGCCCGGCTCCATGCTCGCTACCGCCATCTGGCGGGGCGGATCGGCACCAACAAGGCCATCATCGCGGTCGCCCGCGAGCTGGCGGGCTTCGTCTGGGCGACCGGACAGCTGGTCCCGATGACCCCCGCCGCCTGACAACCAAGGGGGACGGGCAGGGCGTGGTCGAGAGCGACAGGATGAGCCGAGACCCCTCGAGATCACCTATGCGATCCAGACTCGCGCTGCTAGTCCGAGGCACCTCGGTGACGACTCACTGTCATGCGGCAACGGCCCGGCCGACCCGCGCATATCAGGGTGACCATCGTCGCACCGGACCTGACCTCGAGCGCGTCCGCCCAGACAGTCTTCCATATAGGTGACTGCATGCGTGGCAACTGCCCGTGGACTCACGGCAGACGGGGTCGTAGACACACTTCGAGGAGTCCCGAATTAGCCCCAGCCACTGCCCGAGGGCGTCCTCAAACAGGGCAGTCAACGCACCGATCGTCGCGCCAAAGCGATGGCTACAGAAGACAGCTGTGGACATCGCTTGGGGCAGCAGATACTCGGCAAGACTCGTGCGCTCAAGACCCGAGAGTACGCCGGCCTGCCGAATGGCTAGATGACTCAGCGTGTGGAGCAAACCGAAGGTCATTCGGGCCGCGGGCAACGCTCCAGGGACAGTTGCTCGCAACTCCACACCGGTGAAGAGGTCGACAAAGTAGCCCTTCGTTCGCGCGGCGTCGTCGGTCCCCCCCGGGAGCGCAACCGCGACCCGATTGGCATCAAGCCACCGCAGCACTCTCTTTCGGTCGAGGGTAAGGACGATGGCATCAGCACCAATCTGGTCGACGAATATCGGCTTCTTCCCGCCGAGATCGCTGTCCGGAGGAAAGGCATTGAGTTGAGCTTCGCCCGGTGTTGGATCTGCCCGGGAGTACCCGTAAGCGGCCGTGAGGATTGGGAAGTCGGAAAGGAGCGAGACCTTCTCAAGCCCTACTTCCACCGGCATCGGGTCGGTGGAGGCGGCTGCGGAAGCGCCCATCCCCCACCGATCGCGGTAGCGCCCCTCTTCCCGGGGCAGCAGAGCGTCTAGCAGCCGAGGGGCGGCTCCATCCCACACGTCGAGCGGGATCCCACTCGAATCCTCGACCACCGCGTCCCACTGCGTTGGTGTCGTGGGTGCCAACGCACGAGCCTGTTGAGCCTCGAGCCGCCGCCGGATTTCGTCAGGGTCCGGACCTCCGGCGAAGATCTCATCGAGATTGAGGGCGGGCTGTGAGACCTGCGTCGGGGCTCCGGCCGGTCGTGCCATGTCTGACAATCGCATCCCGGCCGCTTCAGGCAGCTCCAGAAACTTCGCGGCGATCAAGGCGCCCCGGCCCGGGTTGTTGAGGAGTGCTTCATAGGTTCGATTCGGGACGTTCAGTAGGGTCGTCGTGTGCGTGTAGTAGACCCGGCTGGCCCGGTGGACATCAATGTTGGCCTGCTGCTCAGCTGGGTTCTTCCAAGCACAGGCGGGGCATCTTCCTGCGAAGACCGGCGTGGCCTGCTTGCAGCGAGGGTTGGCGCAGACCCAGCGGAATGAGCCCAGGCGCTCGCTGCCACGTAGGTCCAAGCGCCAGTCCCTACCATGGCAAGCTCGACAGTCAATCGGCGGGCGGAGGGGGCGGAGATCCCCGCACCGGTGGTACTGGACCCACCGCAGCTGCCTGAGGACGCCTGAGTGGCACTTGGGGCACTGAGTGGGCGGCAGGTCAGACCGGCCTGTCTTGTCAACGATCGAGCCGCAGCTTCGGTTCTGGCACCAGAAGACGAGGGGGAACAGCTGGGCATCCGCATGCTTCGGGTCGATCAGAATGAAGTCGGAGCTCGAGACCATTCCGTCCCGAAAGCCCGGGCGCAACTCGACCGGCCATTCGCGGGCTTCTTCATAGACCCTGCCCAAGACCGTCGAAAGGCTAAGGTCGGTTCGGTTCGTGCCTGAGACACGGTGGATACGAACTATCGCGGACTTGACGTCCATGGTCCGCCCCGGGAGAAGCCCGAGGAGTACTTGGTTCTTGCCGCGAGGGATTCTCTTGCCCATGTCCCTACCCCCGCATCGACCAGGAGGTGGCATCGCTATCGAGCTCGATGTCCACGCTCTCGTCTACTTCCCTGAGGCTGCGAAGCGGCTGCGGGATAAGGGCCTCTGAGACCATCGATAGCCCGGCAGCCTGAACGATCTGGTCGACTAGGCGGTCGACTCGTTGCTGGACCTCGGCAGCTGTGCCCGGCCCGTAGGCCGCCTGGAGCATCGGGGCCATCGTGCCGGCGGAAATCTCGCCGCGTGAGATCTTGGTCTTCACGAAGTCGAGCTGATAGAACCTGCCGGGATTCTCCGTGCCAGACGTCGCGACGTACTGGAGCAGTTCTGCCATGAACAACCCTGGGATCGTTCGGTCCATGGCAAAGACCGCGTGGCGATTGATAGCTACGGGCTCCACGAGCTGGCCCAGGAACTCGTGGTACTTGGCGAAGTACTCGTAATGGCTCTGGTCTCGCTCTCGTGCGGGATGCATGACGACGAAACAGATGCCGCAGTGGGCGCGGCCCACGCGACTCGAGGCCTGGATGTACTCGGAGGTCTGCCGCGGCATACCGTGAAAGAACATGGCATTGAACCGGTCGACGTCGACCCCGTGGCTGACCATGTTCGTGGCGAGCACAGCGTCGATGTCGGTCAAGGCGCCGCGGGTCTGCAGATGGTCGAGTGTCTGTTCCACCTCGTCCGTTCGTGTCTCACTGCTCAATTGGAACTGCGTGATCCCGGGCAGCCCCTTCGCCTGCAGGTTGGGACTCACGTCGGCGCTGATGTCGTTGCTTGCCGCATCCAAATCGCGCTTGGCCAGGAAGTAGGTCAGCGAGGTCCCGTACAGGTCTAGTAGGGCATCCCATTCCGCCGTGCCTGGCGAGACCGGACCCCCGAAGGGAGGCGAACCCGTGGACTGAACTCGAAGAACGTTGGCCGCGGCGCAATAGGCCTCGAGCAGTTCCAAAACGCTGTTGAGGAGGGTCTTGTTGTGTGGCAGCACCCCGACGTAGAGCCGTTGCGGTACCTCGATCGTCTCCGCGTAGAAGGACTCCCCGAGTCTCGGTCCCGCCCCAGGAAATACCCGTCCCTGCCCGGGTCTTCCATAGAGATGTTCGACTTGGCGCTCGAATGCCTCGATGGTGGCGGATGACGCGATCAGCTTGAGTTCCGGATTGCCGAATCTCCGCGTCAGCTCCTGTGTGAAAGTTTCGTAATGGCTGTCGAA
The DNA here is from genome assembly GCA_963849495.1 of uncultured Chloroflexia bacterium. Lineage (GTDB taxonomy): Bacteria > Chloroflexota > Limnocylindria > Limnocylindrales > CSP1-4 > CAIXZV01. Next base: position 296,431 of record CAWKHN010000010.1, read on the forward strand.
GGTGCCAAGCCCTTCGCGGAGCAGGTGAAGCTCGTCTTGGACTAACAGCGTCGGTCCTGTGATCCCAGACACTCGACCAGGCAGTAGGCGTGCGACCCGACACCCCTTTTGGGTGCACTTGTTGAAGTAGTAGCCGTGCTCGGGGCACTTGCCTTCGAGGCGCCCGAACACCATCGCGAGCTTCCGCTGATTTCCTAGCGTGGCCAGCTTGTCGATCGTCCCGACGAGCACCGTCGGTAGGTAGCGGAAGATCTCGTTGTCCGTGATGAAGATTGGCAGCACGCCACCCGGAAACGCACACCCCTCATTTGTGCACCGGTGGTAAAGACGCACCTTGGCCGCGTCGAAATCGACGACCACGGAGCGCGTGCGACAGGCAGGGCACCAGGCAACGCGCTTCCACGTCTGCCTTGCGACTTGATCGTTTGCAGTCGCCCAATGCGGTCCGTGTTTGCCAGCCTCGGCGTCAGAAACGGTTGATGGATCGACGATCTCATTCGGGGACCCTTCATCGCCGACGAAATAGCCGACGGAGAACCCTTCAACGGTAGGCCCAGAGAGGCGGGCGTCGGCGTGGTCGCGACGGATTAGGTCAGCGAGTAGGAGGACATCAGCCAGTCGCTGTGTTTGCTGGAGCGTGAGGAGGCGCAACGGGAACCGGATCCAACCGGTAACGCCAGCGGGCTTACCGCGTAGCCGATCGAAGAACGCGTGAAAGACCAGCGTGCCCAGGTAGGCCTCGGTCTTGCCGCCACCGGTTGGGTAGTAGATGATGTCGACCTTGGCTCGCTCGTCAGATCCGACGCCCGTCTTGAGACTGGCAATCCCTGGGATCTGACTAACCAGGAAGACGAGCTGAAAGAGGCGCCAGGAGCGGTTCCTGCCGCGCTGGAACGTCTCGTTGGTCAGGCGAAAAGCCAGGCGCACGTCCTTGTCGTTTGCGATGAGGTGGCGTCCGTCGCGGAACCTTCGGATCTCGTCACGGTAGACCTGCCGGTCTGCTTCGAACTCCCTTCCGAAGTCCTCCGTCCAGTCCGGGCGCTTGCGATACTCCGCCAACGCAGACTCCCAGACCTTGAGGTACGCGATCATCGCGTCTTCGATTTGCTTGAGCGGCGGGAGTGGATCGGCCGCAAGGGCTGCAAACTCCGCTTGCTCCATCGTCTTCGTCACGTACCGAGGCTGCCGAAAGGTGGGGGCGGCAACGGTCACATAACGCCTCGCCGCCGGTTCGGCCTCGACGCCGACGTTGTGTCCCCGGCCCCATAGCCGCCGGTCGGTCCGGAAGCCGCGCGGGGCGAGAAGCAACTCGAATGGCCGCGGCTCCCCTGTGGTGACAGTCACCGTGATGACGACGTCAAAGACGTACGGCTCCAAGTTCAAGCTTTGCTTGCCCTTTGCCGTGTAGAGTCCGGGTGTTGAGTTCGCAAGCTCGATACGCACGTCGATCTCGCCCGCGTCAGGCCGCCAGCGGACGACGGACACGTCGGGGTCGATCGCCCACGTTGGCCCCAGTTCGACGCGGAGGCCGGCAGCGAACTGCCGATACGCGACGTCAGTCCCGGCTGCGTCCTTCGGGAGTCCGACAGGATCGGCCGGATTCCGTTCTACTCGAAGTCGAGCCGGGTCTGCTCCGGCTACTTTCGCGGCGCGCTCGAGCTCATCACTGATGGCACGGTTGGGCATGATCACCTGAACTGGCCCCACTTTCGGCCAGTTTGATCATCAGAAATGGCCCCACCCCCGACCCCATCACTCCCTACGCTCGGCTGGTCTTGCCAGGCCGCCGAAGCGAGGGTCAGAGGAGTTGTCGAGGGTGGAGCAGTTCGAGCGTATCCGTCGTGAGCACCGGGAGGAAGGGGTGTCGATCCGCGAGCTGGCGCGCCGCCACGGGGTGCACCGGCGTGTGGTCCGCCAGGCGCTGGCGTCGGCGGTCCCGCCGCCGCGCAAGCCCGTCGAGTCCCGCGCCCAGCCGGCGATCGGTCCCCACGCCGCCACGGTCCGCGGCTGGCTGACCGAGGACCAGGCGGCACCACGAAAGCAGCGCCACACCGCGCGCCGGGTCTGGGAGCGACTCGTCGACGAGCACGGCGCCGACGTCGCCGAGTCCACCGTCCGCCGGTACGTCCGCGCCTGCCGCCGCGAGCTGCACCTCGATCACGTCGACGTCGCGATCGTCGCCCACCACGAGCCGGGCGAGGAGGCCCAGGTCGACTTCGGCCTGTCGGACGTGTTCATCGCCGGCGAGCGGACCCAGGTGGCGGTGTTCGAGCTGCGCCTGTCCCACTCGGGCGTCGCGGTCCACGTCGCCTTCGGCTCGGAGGGTCAGGAGGCGTTCCTCGAGGGCCACGTGACCGCGTTCGCGCGCCTGGGCGGCGTACCCGTCCGAATCCGGTATGACAACGCCAGGGCGCTGGTCGCCCGGGTCCTGCGGGGACGGGACCGGATCGAGACCGAGCGCTTCATCGCCCTCCGCTCCCACTACGGGTTCGACTCGAGCTACTGCGAGCCGGGCGAGCGGGGCGCCCACGAGAAGGGCGGGATCGAGGGCGAGGTGGGCCGCCAGCGGCGGCGGTTCTTCGTCCCGATCCCGCGGGTGAAGAGCCTCGCCGATCTCAACCGCCGGCTCGAGGAGGCCGACCGCCGCGACCTCGCCCGCCACATCGGCGCGCGGCGGCAGACCGTCGGCGCCATGGGTGAGGCCGACCGGGCCGCCCTGCGCCCGCTGCCCGGCGAGCCCTTCGACTTCGCGCGGGTCACCCCGGCCAAGGTCGATGCCAAGGCCCGGGTGTGCGTCCGCCAGTGCTTCTACTCGGTGCCAGCGCGGTTCGCCGGGCGGACGCTCCAAGCGCGGATCGGTGGCACCGCGATCGAGGTCGCCGACGCAGGCTCGGTCGTCGCCCGCCACGAGCGGAGCACCGTCCGCGGCTCCCAGACCCTGGTGCTCGACCACTACCTCGAGATCCTCGCGCGCAAGCCGGGTGCAATGCCGGGCGCGCTCGCCACCCGCCAGGCTCGGGAGACCGGTGTGCTGACCGCAGCGCACGAGCAGTTCTGGAAGCGGGCGCGTCGCAAGTTCGGTGACGCCGGCGGCACCCGGGCGCTGATCGAGGTGCTCCTGCTCCACCGGGGGCTGCCGTTCATCGCCGTCCACGCCGCGCTCGACACCGCGAACCGGATCGGGTCGGCCGATCCCGCCCTGGTCGCGATCGAGGCCCGCCGGATCACCGAGGGCCGGGGGCCGACCGGATCCGCGGTCGAGCGACCGGGCCTGCGACGGTTTGACCGCGATGCCCCGGTGCTCACGGTGTACGACGGCCTGCTCGCGGGGACCGGGCGATGAGGGGCCTGACCGAGGAGGCGGCGGGGGTCGCGATCGACGTCGCCACGAGAGTGCTGCACCTGCCGACCGTCCGGGCATCGGCCGACGAGCTCGCCGCCGCGGCCGTCCGGGACCGGCTCACGCACCGCGCGTACCTTGCCGAGCTCCTGAGCGCCGAGGTCGACGACCGGGAGAGCCGGAGGCGCGAGCGCCGGATCGCCGAGGCCCGGTTCCCGCGCGTCAAGCGGCTGGCGGAGTTCGACCTCGGGGCGACGCCGGCGATCGAGCCCGCAGTCCTGGGCACCCTGACCACCGGTGCCTGGATCAGCGCCGGCGAGCCCGTCGTGCTCCTGGGCGACAGCGGGACCGGCAAGACGCACCTGCTGATCGGTCTCGGGATCGCGGCCTGCGAGGCGGGGCTCCGGGTCCGCTACGTGACCGCGGCCGCCCTGGTCAACGAGCTCGTCGAGGCCGAGGACGAGCGGGAGCTGTCCAAGGTCATCGGCCGTTACGGGCGGATCGACCTGCTCTGTCTGGACGAGCTCGGCTACCTGCACCTCGACCGGCGGGGTGCAGAGCTGCTGTTCCAGGTGCTCACCGAGCGCGACGAGCGGGCGAGTATCGCGGTCGCATCCAACGCCCCGTTCTCCGAGTGGGGCCAGACGTTCACCGACCCGCGCCTCGCGGCGGCGGTCGTCGACCGGCTCACGTTCCGGGCCCACATCCTCGAGACGGGCTCCTCGTCCTACCGCCTGCGGACCAGCCAGACCAAGCGCAAGGAGGGACCGCCAGCGGCCTGAACATCAACCCGACCAGCGGTCAGTTCAACGGTCGGGGGTGGGGCCAGTTCTGATGATCACAGTGGGGCCACTTGACGTGATCATTCCCACACGGTCGAGCGCCTGAGTGTCAGCTGTCCACCCTGAGCCGTCGAAGGACAGGGCGACGGGTGCGCTCGCGGCGCACGGGATCTTGCGCCATTTCGGTAGAAGCGACTCAGATGACGATCGACGTCTGCCTGTCGTCGGGGGCGTGGGCGTGTCTGGGCCATCACCGGGCGTCACGCCTTCCTCATCAAGCAGGACCACTTGCCCGGACTCGTCCTCGTCGCCTGGCTCGGCCTCTGCGGAGACTTCCACGCCCTCGCTCAGGCCGGTCTGGTAGCGAAGCTGTTCTGATCGGTCGGGCATGACTCGGTAGTAAACCGCCCACTTAGCATCGACATCGATCGCAGCAACAGACGCCTCCACTTGGACCTTGATTTCAAGGCCACAGGCGGTCGGCGACAGCTTCCCCAACAGCTCGGCGTTGATCCGGGAAGGCTGTGGGCTGTGCGGATCCTCGTTCCGGAGGTTCCCGATGAAGTAGGTGTCGCGGGGCAGATTGCCAACGCACTCTTGCGAGGACGCTCCGCTGCTCGCCTCGAGTACGGCCGCTACCAAATGGTCGGCGAGGGCCGCTTCGGTGCTGAGCGCTGAGATGTCAACCACCAGGTGTCCCCCGCTCTACGAGTCCCAGGCGATACGGGAGGAAGATACCCGTTTCGATCCTGACGGCCGTCACATTGAGATGCAGCAGAGATCCGCGGAAGTCCGAGAACCGAATGCCAGCGTCCGCATCGATTAGCGCGTCTGCTCCGGCCCCCTCCCTCGTCGCCTCATCCTCCAACCAGTGGTCGAGCCGAAGCGCGAGCCCGCGGTGCAAGCCCCTCAGGCGGGAAGCCGCGTTCGAGATCCTGACGAAGTTGGCCACGACGAAGGGTCGCTCCAGTACCTCCCCAAGACGGCGGACATCTGCGGCATCTTGGGGCGCAAGCGTCCGCCCAGTGACCCACAGCCTGACGCCCGAGACGGAGGTGATGTCGCTGCCCTTCGCCTGCATGGCACGGAGGAGGTCCTCGAAGGTCCTTCCCCGACCGGACCAACCCGCATAGCCCGCATCGACCTCGTCCTGCCATCTGTCAAGCAGAGCGAGATGCAGCTCGATACCCGGATTGCGGTGGAGCCGAGCAATGAGGAGTTCATAGAGACTCTGGCGCTGTTGCCCGTGGATAGCGATGACCTCGTCGCCTACGGCGAGATCCCTGGCCGGTCGATCGACGCGCCGCACTCCGAGGCCGCTCCTCTCTACGACCATCACCGTCTGGTCTAGCTCATAGTCGGCGTGCCAACCGTCCGCGTAGTCGACCGACACGACGGCATCAACCACGACGGGCGCCTCGGTGTCACGCGCCTCGGCCGGAGTGCTCTCCTCGGCCGAGTCCTGGCCCTCACCGAGCAGCCTCGCCAGCTCCTCACCTGCCCCGAGAACGCCATCCACAAGGGGAATGGTTGGAGCATCGCGACGCAGCCCTTCGCGCTCCACCGCCGTGACCTCACCAAGAGAGATCCGTGCCGGCCGGTTTGGCAGATCGACTTGGCTCCCAGTAATCGCTCTCAGCGCATCTTGGAACTTCTCGGTCGAACCCGCCTCTGACATCTCGCGCCCAACGGACAGAAGCCTGCGAAGCCCCAATTCGTAGACCAGGATCTCAGCGACATCACACGCGAGGAGGTAGCGCAGGACCCTCGAGTCCGCGGTCGACACACCGCCGGCGAAGATCACACGTCGACGAGCCTCCGGATCGTGGTCGCGACCCGTGGACACTGACCCCAGCGAAACACGTACCGATCCAAGATCGCTCTCGGTAAACCCGAACCTCGCCAAGAGCGCCTCGGAGAACAGCGAACGTCGACCGCGCGAAACGAAGTTGATCTCGATCGCGTCCCCGACGGGCGCTCCGTCTACACAGAGAGCCACCGCGGTTTCCCAGCGCGGGTTCCCTGCGCCCATGACGTCAATCGCCTCTGAGAGCGCGGCGCCCGCGCGCCCCAGGGGCTCGCTCGCCGGCCCGTAGCTCGCGCGGACCGCCTGAGCGAACCGGTCGCAGCTCGACCGGAGGTCGGCGATCCGCCGGAGTCCCCAGTGGCCGCTGACGTTAGCCTCCCAGAAGTCAAGGGGGCACGGCAGGTACTCGAGATTGCGAAGAAGCGACCAGTGGGCGCGCACCGCATCCCCGACGAGCCGTGAGGAGGGGGCTGCCCTGAGGGCTGCAACAAGGTCTCTACCTGCCTGCCCGAACAGGCTGGCGATGCGGTCCGGCTCCTCTCCTTTCATTACCAGCGGACGGATCTCCGTCCGGAGCAGCCGATAGGAACCGTCCGACATGAACCGTGCGGGTGGAATCGAGACGATCCGAGCTCTTCCCGCGAGCACTTGGAGTTCAGGTGCGACCGGGTTGTCTGTCCAGGCCAGGATTGGCAGGCCAGACTCGGAGCACTGCTTGGCAAGAGCGGGCAACCATGTCGCGTCCCGGCCGCCGGTGAGATCGACTGCAACCCAGGCAGGACGGTGCCGACGGACAAGCCCAGCGGGGTCCGGCGGAGCATAGGCCACAACAACCTCAGGAAGACCCGCCCTCACGGGCGTTGCCCTGCCCGTGCGACCAGTCCTGGACCCACTCTGGTCGTTCTGGCCAAAGAACTCACCAAGTGTGATCTCACCACCGCGAAAGACCGTCCGCTCTAGTGAGGTACGAACGCCTGCCGAGCCCCCGACATACAGCACGGGTCGTGGAATTGACCTCGCGTTCGGGCCCAGCCGACCTTGCCACCAGTAAGTGATGAGGGCCGTCGCCAGGAGGAGCGGTCCTCGATCTGGCTGGGCCGACGGCAGGTGCGCATTCCGCTGAATCCGATCGCCCATTCCGGGGTTTTCGATCACCCCCGGTCGGAGGCCGCGGAGCGGCCGACGCGAGGGCTGGCTCACCCCCTGTGGGTCACCTCCTCTCGGTGGTCTGCGGATAGTCTGGCACGGCGCCCGGGGCGCCCGGCGGTGTCGTCGCGTCCGGGGCCGGTGCGACCCCGGCCGGGTCATCAGCAGCCCTCGCCGCCCGGCGGCGCGAGTCGCCCCTGAGCTCCAGCCGATAGGCGTTGTGGACCAGGCGGTCGAGGATCGCGTCGGCGACGGTGGGCTCGCCGAGCGCCTCGTGCCAGTGGCCGACCGGCAGCTGGCTCGTCACGATGGTCGAGCGGAGGCCGTGCCGGTCCTCGATCACCTCCAGCAGGTCGGCCGCCCGTGAAGCCGGCACCGGCTGGAGGCCGAGGTCGTCGAGGACCAGGACGTCCACCTTCGCCCAGGCGGCCATGAGCCGCGGCAGGCGGCCGTCCGCCCGCGCGAGCACCAGCTCGTCGAGCAGGCGCGGCACCCGCAGGTAGAGCGCGGTGTGACCCCGGCGGATGGCGGCGTGGGCGAGCGCGCAGGCGAGGAACGTCTTGCCCACCCCGGTCGGCCCGGTCACGAGCACGTTGCGGTGGGCGGTCACCCAGTGGCCCTCGGCGAGGCCGAGCACGGTCGAGCGGTCGAGCCCCCGCGGGCCGCGCAGGTCGAGGTCCTCGATGACCGCGTCGCTGCGCAGGCGGGCGGCCTTCAGGTGCCGGGCGAGCCGCCGGTTCTCGCGGTCCTGCACTTCCCGGTCGACGAGCAGCCCCAGGCGCTCCTCGAAGCCCAAGTCGGCGTAGTCGGGGCGCTCGAGCTGGTCGGTGAGCGCGCGGGCCATGCCCGTGAGGGCGAGGGCGTGCAACTTGTCGATCGTGGGGGTGATGAGCATGGCAGGTGATCTCCTCCTCACTCGTAGTAGCGGGCGCCGCGCACGTTGGCGTGGTCGCCGATGGTGGTGGCCGGCTCCGCGCCGGGCGGGGGCAGGCCGTCGAGGCCGCTCTTGAGGATCGACTCGACGCTGCGGTACGAGAGGGCGCGGATGGCGAGCGCCCTGGCTGCGGCCGCCTCGAGGCGCGCGCCCCCGTAGCGGCGCCCCAGGCGCATGATCCCGAGGCACGAGCGGAAGCCCTGCTCGGGGTGGGGCCGGGAGGCCATGATCCCGGCCGCGAGAGCCGCGGTGGCGGGCCCGGTCTGCTCGGCCCAGCGGACGATCCGGCTCGGGGTCCACTCGGCGTGGCGGCGGTGGGCCTCGGGCATGTGGGCGGCGTCGGTGGTGAAGTGCCGCTGGTCGCCCGACCGTCGGTGGCTCGCCACTCGCCGGCCGTGATGGAGGACCTCCACGGTCGCGGCCGTGACGCGGATGTCGCAGCTTGCGCCGACGAGCTGATAGGGCACCGAGTACCAGTGGCGGTCGACCTCGACGTGGTAGTCCACGTTCACCGTGGCGGTCTTCCAGACCGCGAACTCATAGGGAGCGGTGGGCAGCGGCCGCAGGGCGGGGCGGTCGAGCTCCGCGAACAGGCTCGCCCGGCTCCCCGGCAACTTCTTGAACGGTCGCGCGTTGAGCCAGGCGAGCCGCTCGCGGATCGCGGCGTTCGCCTCCGCGATGGAGAAGAACGTGCGGTGACGGAGGGCCGCGAGCACCCAGCGTTCAGTGAGCAGGACGCCCTGCTCGGCCTTCGCCTTGTCCCTTGGTTTCCGGGGCCGAGCCGGAATGACGGCACACCCGTAATGGGCGGCCATCTCGGCATAGGTCGGGTTGATGTCGGGCTCGTAGCGGTGGGCTCTTGTGACGCCCGAGCGGAGGTTGTCGGGCACGATCAGCGCTGGACAGCCGCCGAGGAAGGAGAACGCCGCGACGTGGGCGGCGATCCAGTGGGGCAGCTCCTGACTGGGTGTCGCCTCGGCGTACGTGTAGCTCGACGCGCCGAGCACCGCCACGAACAGCTGGGCCTGCGTGATCTCGCCGGTCGCCGGATCGGTGATCGGGATGGTCTGCCCGGCGAAGTCGACGAACAGCTTCTCGCCGGCCCGGTGCTCCTGGCGCATGACCAGGTCGAGATGGCGCGCCCAGGCGTGGTAGTGGCGGCAGAACTGGGTGTACTGGTAGCCCGAGGGCTCGCGCTCCTTGTACTCCATGTGCAGCAGCTGGAGGGTCACGCCCTTCCGGCGCAGCTCGCGGTGGACCGTCGGCCAGTCGGGCAGCGGCCGGCTCGCCGATGGCGGCGGCTCGGCCCGCGCGAACAGGCGGGCCTCGAGCTGTGCGTCGTCCATGTCGTCGGGCAGCGGCCAGCCGAGTCCGGCCGCCGCGGCGCGGCCCAGGTGATCGGACACGGTGGTATAGGGCAGGCCGGTCGCCGCCGCGGTCGTGCGGCGGCTCAGGCCCTCGCCGAGGGCGAGGCGGAGGATCTCGCGGATCTTGCGCATGGCGGAACGGGGGCGTGGCACCGGCATCGGTCCTCGAACGGCTGATCGTCCGAGCCACGATGACGGACCTTGGTGCCCTCACGTCAGCGCGCCGACGGCCTCACCGGCGGGTGATCGGAAACCTCCGAAACGACTGATCGGATTGGAGCGAAACGGGTGATCGGATTGGAGCGAAATCCGCAGGCAGGATCAGGATGCACCCAATCTCGCGAGCAACTGAGAGAGACGCAAGGCGGGCAACTAGCTCATCCACCATGTCGACCGGGCGGGCAGGGTTCGGCTGGAGCCTGCCGTTCGACCACAGCTGCTCGATCAGTGGGCGCTCGGACAGGGCGGCATCAGCCAGCGCCTGAATCGCAACCTCGAGCTCGGTTGTGATGGTCGCGTCCGCTCCCCCCAAGGGACCCCCTCGCTCCCTACCTTGCCCTGCCCCGTCGCGGGAAGTGCGCCTCAGCGAACTCCTCGCCGGACCGTACTCGGCTCTCCCAGCCCGAGCGCAGCTCAATGACGGTGTCAGGCGCAAGCGCTCTGAGGAAGTAGCTGAAATGCGGTGCTCCAACAATGAGCGTCACGCCCAGCGACCGGACATGCTCGGCCACATTGCCGGCGACGATGCGGGCGGTGGTGGGGTCAAGCGTCGCCAGAAACTCGTCGGCAACCCACACGTTTGAGTCGGATGCGACGAGCGACGCGAGCATCGCCCGGTACTTCTGACCGTTGCTCAATTCGGAATAGCGTCTCAAGTACAGTTTTGCGTCGCTCAAGCCCGCGCGGTTCAGCGCGTGAATCGCGGCCCCGACCGCTTGTCCGGGAGCCAGCGTCTCGACCAGCGGCATGTCGCTTGGGAGGTCCTCGAATCGCCCGATGCTTGCATCCGGCGGAATCGTGACGGAACCAGCCACGGCTGCCGTGACAGGCAGGGCAGCTCCCGCAAGGATATTGAGCAGAGTGCTCTTGCCTGAGCCAGATGGGCCAAAGACGAGACAGATCTGTCCTGGCCAGATCGTCATCGAGAGGTCGGTGATGATCCTCGAGCGAAACGCTTCGGGCTTGATCCCGAAGGCCTCCTGAATGGCCGTCGTCCTGCCGGTCCGCTCGACCGCGCTGTCGAAGGCGACGGTCAAGTGCTCAATCTCAATCGGCGCCGTTATCGGCGACGTCACGGCGGGTACGTGACGCACAGGGTCCGGGATCCCGAGCTTCGCGACGCGAGCCGCCACCCAGCGGCTGGCCGGAACAGTGAGTCCTGCGAGATACGTAGGCTTCGGCAGCCGAATGACTCCATGAAAGTCAGCGTACGTCTCGGCGTCCAGACCAGCTTCCTGTGCCGCGGCGATCGTTACCTCATCTAGCGTTCTGCCCTCAGGAAGACCAGCGCTCCGCGCGGCGTAGCTGCGCTGGGCTTGCATGATCCCCCGCGCCTTGAGCGAGTCGACTGGCATCTCTAGGAGGTCGCGCCGGGACTGGAGATATCGCATGTCCTTAGCGACTCGGTGGAGATTGCCCTCCGTAAAGCCGATGAAGGTCAGCCCGCCAGACTCAGCGAACGGCACGAACTTCGCCATGTCCGCAGTCATTTCCAGAAACAACGGGCGGTAGCCGCCAGCGTGGAAGTGGGCGCGGGCAAACCGCATCGCATGACGGAGCAGGATCGACCCTAGCCCCTGACCGCGGAGCTCGGGGTGGACCACCACCCGCGAGACCCGGGCGATCAGGGAGGTCAGGGAGCTCATCTCATCTGCTCCCCAGCCGGTCCAGGAGATGCGGCCTTCGCGGTACGGGCTGGCCAATACGCGGGTGCGCGGACTGTTCATCAAGAAGCCCGTGGTGATCTCGATGTAGCCGAGAACTGTGGGTAGGTCCGCGTCCGCAGCGACAACAACGAGGACGGCTTTGCGCCCGAATCCGCGCTCGCCGCGGTAATGCAGGTCGGAAAGGTGGAGGTACGACCGGAGCTCGTCCTCTTGGTCCATCTCCTTCACGCGCACGCGAGACTGCCGGCCACCGAACGCGATTGTGTCCGTCCGGCTGTAGGCGGGCGTTAGGCGCGCCTTGCCGTTTCGAGTGGCGATGTAGGTGCCCCGCCCGTCAGCTCGGACGTCTTCGTCCACGCCCGCGATGGCGAAGCGCGGTACCACGAGAACATGGCCGCCAGCGGTGACGAGCTCCTTGACGGCAGACCGGACGCGCACCGAGACAATCGTGCCGAGGGATTGGTCGGCTCGGACTCGATTCGTCTCTTCAAGCAGAAGTGCCAACGACCTCACGCGCCTCCGTCGCTTGGAGTGTAGGATCTGGGATCGATCGCGGATGTGCCGAGCCGCTTCCGTCGCTCCCGCTGCGAGAAGCGGAACCGCTCACGGTCGGTGCAGAAGCTCGAGCGGCGCGCATCCAGAGTGAGGAACGGCTGACCGCACTCGCGGCAGAGTCCTGCGCCGCGCTGGCCCTCGGTGACGCGGCGCAGGCCTTCGAGCAGCTGGAGGTAGACGGGCGCGAGCAGCGAGCTCCACCAGCGGCGCTCCCGGACAGTTAGCGGGCCAGGGGGGTGGTCACGCCGGTCCTGACCCTCAGGCGCCAAGTTCCCATCGTCCCCAGCGCGCCGCATCTCGACCTCGTACTCGGCGGCCTTGCGGACGTACGGCTCCAGCAGGCGGCGCTCGAGCTCGACGAGCCCCCACCAGTCGGCGCTGAGCCGGCCCGTACTCGACCGCCCCGACGGCGGGCCGACCTGCCTCTTGTAGTCGTCCCACACGTCGTACCAGCCGGAGGTCGGGATCAACAGGATGGGCGTGCCCTCACGGTTCGAGCCCTCACCGAGCCACAGCACCTCGCCGGTTGGACCCTGAAGGGCCGGTTGCGCCCACGTCGGGTCCCAGCCCTCGTGCGGCTCCCATCCGCCGCGCGGAGGATCGGCGCGCTCCCGCTCGTCGCTCAGACGGGCCAGTGCTGCGAGGTGCCAGCGGACGTTCTCCTGCTGGCGGAGCACGTCGACCTGCGCATCGTGGAAGCCGGGGGCCTCCCGCACATGGTGGCTCACCGCGAATGTGTCCTCGGTGTAGAAGTGCGCGAGATCGAGCACGCCGTGTGCCGCGTACCACGCGCGAGCCGGCTCCGGCTGAGTCAGGTCGACCCTGGCGAACTCCTCGGCGAGGAGCAGGTCGCTCGCCACTCGACCGAACGGGTCGTAGAGGTTGTCGGCGAAGTCGCCGATGACGTCGCCCGGGTTCCCGTCGTCGCTGTCGCCGCCAAGGACCTCCACATCGACCGGCAGGCGGAGCCGACCGTCGCCGGCGAAGCGCGGACGGACTGTCACGAGTGCACATCCTTCGGGCGTGTCATCGATACCTTCGTCGTTGCCGTGGACATGCCGCGCCTCTAGACTGTTCTGAGCGTCACCAGCAATGTGCATGGACGCGATGACACGGAGGATGCCACAAGTGTCGATGCAAGGGAAGCCCGTGGACGCGGTGGACGAGGCGCAAGGGCATCTGCTCAGGATCGAGGCGGTCGCCAAGCGGTTATCCGTGAGCCGATCGATGGCCTGGAAGCTCATCGACTCGGGCGCGCTGCGCTCGGTGCGCATCGGCCGGGCCGTGCGCGTCCGGCCCGCGGACCTCGAGGCTTACCTCGCCGATCCCGCCCGCGAGCGGTGAGCTCGCCTCGCGCAGGCGCTGAGTGGCCGCGATGACCGCCACCGTCGCCCCGCGTCCGACGGCCGAGGCGCGCATCAGGGCCGCCACCTGGTTTGCGGACCGGGAGTTCGGGGTGTGCAGCGTCTGGAGCCCCAACATCGACGGGACGTGTCGGTGCCCCAAGGGCGCTACCTGCGCCAGCGCCGGGAAGCACCCGATCGGCCGCCAGGGTTTCCTCGAGCACACGCGGGACCACGAGCGCATCCGGACCTTGCTGTCGGCAGGGTCGGAGCCCAACTACGGCCTCGTGTGCCCCGACGGCGTGTTCGTGCTCGACGTCGACGGCGATGGGGTCGCGCGGCTCGCCGAGCTCGAGTCACGCCTGGGGCCCCTGCCGCCCACGCTGCGCACGAACACCGCCCACGGGCAGCACGTGTTCCTGCGCTGGCCCGACGGCCTGCCGCGACCGATCGGCCAGCTGTTCGGCTACGTCACGCGCTGGGGGAGCGGTGCAGGTGCCGGCTACGTCATCGGCCCGCGCTCAGTCCACGCCTCGGGCGCGGTGTACGAGCCGGCCGGGCCGTTCACGGACATCGCGGTCCTGCCCGCGGCATGGGCGCGCGCGGCGGTGGAGGGCGCGAGGCCGGCCGAGGACGTGATCACCGCCATCGGCGGGTACGAGCTGCCCGAGCCCGGCTACGCAGGCGCCCGCTACGACGCCATCCGCGACTACCTGGCGTCGCGCTACATGCGCGGCCTCGCCAAGGAGGAGATCCTCACGGGCGTCCGAAACGTGCTCGCCCCGCGTTTCGCTGAGCCGCTGACGGAGGACGGCATCAGGTCCCGCTTCGAGCGCGCGTGGCGGGGCACCCAGGAGCGCCTGGGCGAGCCCATGGCCGATCCCGAGGCGGACGCCGCGATCATGGCCGCAGCGGCGGCGGCACCAGCCGAGCCGGCGGCCACCGACTGGCCGGAGCCACCCGACGACGCCGTCTACCACGGGCCGCTGGGCGAGATCGTGCGCGCCGTCGCCCCGCACACCGAGGCCGACCCGGTCGGCGTGCTCGGCACGCTCCTCGCCTCGGCGGGCGCCGCCATGGGCAACCTGCGCTACATCTATCAGGGCAGCGCCCAGGCACCGAACCTGTTCGTCGTTCTCGTCGGCGACAGCAGCACCGGGCGCAAGGGCACCGCTGGCTCGATCGCCCGCGAGGTGATGAACCGGGCGTATCCCGAGTGGAACCAGCTGATCGTCGCTGGCCTCGGCTCGGGCGAGGGGCTCGTCGGCTACCTCAAGGCGAACGAGAAGCAGGGCGAGCCCCGGGCCCTGGTCATGGAGAGCGAGTTCGGCCGGCTGCTCACGGTCATGGCCCGGGAGGGCTCGACGCTTTCGCCCATGGTTCGCGACGCTTGGGACGGGGTCCCGATGGGCCGGATCCTCGCGCGCGAGCAATCGATCGTCCATAGCCACCACGTCGGCATCGTGGCCCATGTGACGCCGGTCGAGCTGCGAGCGAAGCTCAGCGGCACCGATGCGGCGAACGGCTTCGGCAACCGCTTCATCTGGCTCGCGGTGCGGCGGACGCGGCTCGTTCCCTTCCCGACCTCGCCCGTCGAGTACGTCGATCCCGCGCTGTTCGCCGCGGTCGGCGCGGCGATCGCCGAGGCCCAGACACCGGGCGAAGTGCCCTGGTCACTCGACGCGTGCGACGCCTGGGAGGAGCTCTACCTCGAGCTGACGATGCACCGACCGTACGGGCTCCTGGCCGCCATGACGGCGCGGACCGAGGCGCAGATCGTTCGCCTCGCGCTCGTGTACGCGCTGCTCGACCGCTCGTCGGTCATCGACGTCCCGCACCTCCAAGCCGCGCGGGCCCTGTGGGACTACGCGGTGCGATCCGTGGCGAGCGTCTTTGGCACCTCGACCGGCGACCGCCACGCTGACGCGCTTCGGCTGCAGCTCGCCGATGGGCCGCTCAAGTGGGAGGACGCGAAGCGGGCGCTGGGCGTCCGGAGCGCCGCCGATCTCGAGTCCGCGGTCGCGCTCCTCGAGTCCCTGGGGATCGCGGAGCGGACGAAGACGCGGCTCGCCACCTCGAAGCGGCCGGCGACCGTGATCCGCCTCGCCGGAAGAACCACAACAACCACGACAACCGCGCTGGCGCCCGCGCAAGCGAAGGGGGTCTAGCGCTCCATGGAAGCTGTGCGGCTTACGTGGTTATTGGCTTGGCGCGGACGTGTAGGGGACTGCGCGCGACCCCTGTGTGGTTCTCGTGGTTCTCGCGGTTGTTGGCGCTAATGGCCGAGCGGCCCGCTCCGCGCCGGACCGATCCGATCGCCGCCGCGCTGGCGTTTGCGATCCGTGAGGCCGTGCGCCTCGAGGCGGAGCAGTCGCGCTTGCCTTCGCGGCCCATCAGAGCAACTGTCGTCGCCATGAAGCCGAAGCGCGAGGCCGATGCGGCATGACCGCCCGCGCCCTGCCCCGCACGCTCGAGGACCTCCGCGGCCGCCGTGCTGCGCGTTGGATCCGCGAGTCGACTGCGGGTCAGGCGGACAACTTCGGGCCGGACGCCCAGCTGGAGCAGCAGACCCGCGCCATCGAGCGCTGGGGTCTCCTCGACACGGGCGGCGCCTGGCAGGTTGCCCACTCCGGGCGGACGATCGCGGCGACCGGCCAGTGGGCGGAGATGCTCGCCGGCGCCGGCGAGGACTGGGAGGTCCTCGTCGTCGGCTACGTGTCCCGCTTCGCCCGGGACCTCCGGACCGCGGTCAATGCCCGCCACGACCTCCACGCCCGGGGAGCGGTGATCCTGTTCGCCGACGAGCGCGTCCTCTCGTCGGACGAGGACGAGTGGGAGCGCTGGGCCCGCGAAGCGGTCGAGGCCGAGGCCTACAGCCGACGGCTCGCGAAGCGGATCCGGGAGGGCTACGCCGCGAAGCGCCGGCGGCTCGGCGTCCCGGGCGGCAACAAGGCGCCGTTCGGAACGGTCCGCGAGGGTCGAACGATCACTGTGGACGAGGCCTCGTTCGCCGTCGTCCGCCGCGTCTACGAGCTCGCGTCGGCCGGCCTCACCGACCGCGAGGTCGGCGCGGCGACAGGGCTCGCTCTCAAGCACGTCGCCGAGGTGTTGACCAACCCCTTCTACGTCGGCCGGCTCTGGTCGGGGGAGGAGTCGGCCCTCGGGGCGCTCATCGATCCTGCAACCTGGGAGCACGTCCAGTCGCTCCGGGCGCGGTACAGCCGAAGGCACCGTGGATCGCTCACCCGCCGCCAGTACGGGCTCGCCGGCCTGCTGGCCTGCGCGGCCTGCGGCCGTCACCTCATCGGCCATGTCGGGCGGTACCGGCACACCGACGCCTGCGCGGCGTTCCGGGCGGCCGCCCCGCGCAAGGTCCAACGCGACGGAGCGACGATCGACCCCCGGGTGCGGGGCGAGTCCTACAAGGTCGACGTATACGAGCGGGTGATCGGCCGGGCCTTCGAGCACGTCGCCCTGTCGGCAAGGCTCAAGACCGACACGGTCGCGCAGGCGACGCGACCGGACCCGGAGGGCGCGGACGAGCTGGCATTGGCGCGCATCAAGCGGGAGCGCGAGCAGGCAGCCCTGCGGTTCGCGAAGGACCGCGACCTCGGCCGCCTCGAGGCGTCGATGGCCAGACTCGACGCGGAGGCTCAGGCGGCAGTGATCCGCCCGTCACGCGTCCCCACGGCCGCCGAGGCGCGCGCCTATCTCGAATCGCTGCCGGACCTGTGGGCAAAGACCTCGGATGCCGGACGCCATGCGATCGCGGAGGCCGTGTTCGAACGGATCGACGTCCTGGGGGCGAACGACTTCACGTTCGCGCTGACCGCCCAAGCGAGGGCCCGCGGATGGGACGCGGCCTTTGGGCCTGGCGTCGTCCGCGTGAAAGAAGGTCAGTCTGGTCGGGGCGAGAGGAGACAAACCTCCACGACCGACCTTGATGTCCCGGTGACGTGGCGGCTTCCGATCCGACTCGTTGCGTGATTCCAACGTGCCGCAGCGCAATCTGCGTCGCGCAGTCTCCCTGGGTCTCGAAGCCGAGCCGTGGGCCGACGCGGGCGACAACGTCGGGCGCTCCCCGGGATCTGCGACCAGGAACGGGGCTTGGCCCGACGGAGCCACTTTCGTCGACCGGGGCTGAGCGCCGGCGCAGCCATCCCCTCAGCCAGCAAGGCGCGCGAAGGCTGCGCGGGCCTCATCTGGATCGGCGGCGGCCTGCCAGACCCGGGCTCCGTCGTCGGCAAGCGGGCCTACCCGTCCCAGTGACCGCCGCTCGGCGGGCTTGAGCTCGGCAATAGCGGCCTCGACATCCCCCACGAGCGCGAGGAGGCGCACCAGATCCTCGGCGTCCCGCGTCGCCTGCCGGTCCTCCCAGGCGCGCACCTTGAGGACGATCGCGCCAGCGAGCGACGGTACCGGCAGCGTCCCCGCTCCGACGCCCACGACCCTCGCGTCGAGGGCGCGCCGCGTCGCGAGCGCCCGGCTGCCACCTGGGATCTCGGTCGTCGTCCCGGGTGGGATGGTGGTGAGATCGACCCGACGTCCCAGGTGGTCGGGGGCAAGCAGGTCGACCTGCTCGGCGCCGCGGAGGAATCGGTAGGGGTGCTCCCCGCCATGCGGGGCGAAGCCGGCGGCCACGAGGCGCGCCGCGGCCGCGCGCGTTCCGCCCGCGAGAACCCGGACGTCCACCATCGCGTCGACGTCGCCCGTCGTGCGACCCGAGGCGCGGCCGCCCTCGCGCTCGAGCAGCATGACCATCTGGGCTCCGACGAGCACCCACGGGACGTCCGCGAAGATCGCTGCGACCTCGAGCGCGGTTGCCCAAAGCCTGGCCTCGGCGTCGCTACCGGGAAGCACGTTGACGGTCACCGCTGCTCCAGCGCCTGGCGCGCGACAGCCTGCGCGCGCGGGTCGCGGTCCTCGGCGAGGTCGAGCGCCACGGCCATCCGTGGCGCGACCCGCCCGTCGAGCCAGGGCCGGACCCCGGGCGGGAGGACGTGGAGCCTGACGTTGGGCCGATCGGAAGGGCGGAGGGAGTAGCGGGCGACCAGACGGTCCGCCGTCGCGGCATCGAGGTAGAGCTCGACCGGCGCGTCGGGCGCGACGAGGCCAAAACCCGCCTCGGCGGCGTGGCGGGCGCCGGTCAATACCACGGCCTCCTCCAATTCCAGGCGCGCGAGATCCGAGCTGTGGGCACGCATGTCCCGCCGCTCGGCGCGGGACCCGAGCCGGGACCGGAGCGCCCAGAGGCTGCGGCCGCGGAGTACCGCGCGCAGCTTGGACAGCGTGACCGGGTCCAGCCCGGTCGGAGCGACACCGTCCGCGAGCAGGACGAGCGCCCAGGCCCGCCGAGGGGAGTACGGGCGGCCGGGCGGGGCGCCGTCACCGACGCGCGCCTCGACATCGTCC